>CAMCRF010000023.1 GCA_945877235.1 Bordetella parapertussis | reverse complement strand
CTTGGGCCAAAGACCAATGGGCGACCTTCTCGCATCACGAGCAGTAAATCTGCCTGCGCGATCACCTCTTGGCGGTGTGTGATCAGGACGACGGTTGCGCCCCGATCTCGAGCTCGGGCAAGGGCAAGACTTAAGCCCTCATCTCCTGTCTGATCTAAGTTTGCATTAGGTTCGTCGAGCACAATAAGGCACGGACTCCCATAGAGCGCGCGAGCAAGACCAATCCGCTGGCGCTGGCCTCCTGAGAGACGCGCACCATCTGTACCCAATTCGGTTTCGAGGCCGTTGGGAAGCTGTGAAATGAGGTCCGCTAGGGCAGCATCCTGCACCGCTTGAGAAAGCTTCACCGGATCGAGGTCACCGAAACGGGAGATGTTCTCAGCCACAGAACCATCAAATAGCTCCACATCTTGAGGCAGATACCCGAGATAAGGCCCGAGTTCATCCTTGTTCCATGCATGCACGCTGACCCCATCGAGCCTCACCTCACCAAGCCTAGGCGCCCAGATTCCTGTAATGAGTCGTGCGAGGCTGCTCTTGCCGGAGCCTGAAGGACCCACGACCACCAACAGCTGTCCTGGATCCACTTTGAACGTGAGATCGGTCAGCGCCAGATCCCGCTTTCCTGGGGGGGATGCAGAGGCGGATTTCACCTCCAGATGGCCCCTGGGTGGAGGTAAAGACATCCCTTTGGATCTTTGCGGAAGCTTCGAGAGGAACCCGCGAAGAAATACAAAGGAATCCCATGCAGTAGCGACCATCTTCCAAGAATTGATCAGTTGCATCATCGGGCGAATTGCGACCGCGCCGATGAGCTTCGCAACGATTAACATCGCACCTGCTTGAGGTGACAACACCCCGATTAGCGTAAGAAACATGCCCACGCCGAGCATGGCGGACCCCTGCAGCAGCATGACAAACTTAGTCGTCGTCATTCCGAGACTCTGGAGGTTTGTCGCCTTTGCCTGCTTGAGTAGGTACTGGTCTTGCACCAATCTCCATCGATTCAGGACTGAGGATTGCATTCCCATGGAAATGGTGGATTCTGCGTTCCGAATCGCGTCTGCAGCGTAAGCGCTTGCGCGGTTGCTCTGCTCAATCGCCTCTGTCATGACTGGTCGCATGTTGCGTTCAGTCAAGAGACTGATCGACAGGGAGAGCATGGCTCCAAACAGCGACATGAAGCCCATGAGGGGGTGAATAAAGAAAATTAGCCCCAACATCAAAATGCCAATTGGAGCGTCAAGGAGAGCGCCCGCGGTTGGCGAGGAAATAAACATTCGAACAGTGCGAAAGTTTGGCAGCGCTTGGCGACACCCGCTGAGGCTCTGCAAATTCGCGTCAAACGTAGCCTCGAATACTCGCCCACCCAGCAGCTGGGTGAATCGAACGGAGGCGGCAGACTGGATGCGTTGTCGAACCCAATCCAAAACCGCAGCCATTGCAAGAGCCAAGATCAACAGGAGTGTGACCCAAGCAAGTGTCCACTCACTACGAGCGGTGACCACTGGGCCGTAAACCTCTCGCATGTATCCAATTGGAGCGAGTGTCAGCAGCCCGGTAAAAACGGACACCAACAGTGCGAGCCCAAAATAGGGCCTGAGGGCGCGAATGACTCCCTGCAGCTCGTCAGCGTTTTGGGTCATGAACTGGAATTGAAATCAACCATCGTCTGATCATACCCAAAATGTGACGAAAATCACATTTTAGTATCGAGTCAGCGTCTCAATCAGTTCACTCTGCTGGATGGGGAGGTTCCCCGCACGTGACACTTGTATCCCGGACGCAAGCGAGCCCAAATAAGCCGCTTCCCAAACATTTCCTCCTGCACCAAGGCAGAGACTGGAGGCTGCAAGCATGGCGTCCCCTGCACCGGCAACATCCACTGGATTGGCATTCAGCGCAGGAAGCCCTCCAGTTCTGAAGTCTGGATGCTTGGTGATGGCCAAGAGACCTTCTGCACCGAGCTTTAAAAAAAGGTTTCGTGTCTGGCTCTGTTCAAGCAGCCGGTTCCCGATGTTCTGAAGACCAGACTTAAAGTCATTCACCGCAAGACGTGCCTCCCGCTCGGTAGCAGAAATCAGACTTGCACCTTTGAACCGAGAGACATCACCCACCTGCGAGGAGGCTTGGCTATCAGCCACAAATGGGATTCTGTTTGCGCGACAGAGGGCGATGGCCTCCTCCACCCAGGCCTGTGGCAAGCACCCGTAGTTAAAGTCTGAAAAAACCACACAATCCACGGACCTGATAACAGCCGAGAGTGCATGCAGTAAGTCCACTTGTAAACTTTTCTCAATGTCGTGTGATCGAAGGTGACTCACCCGCAGCAGCGTCTTGTTTCCCGCACGAAACCGCTGCTTGAGAATGGTAGGGCGACTTTCATCGGCAATCAGTCTGGCCTGAACACCGTACGCAACCAGGCGTTTACGCGCTTCGTCAGCGGCGGCATCGGCACCGACCACTGAGAGGTAGTGCGTCTCTGCGCTCAACCCCGCCAAATGGGCAGCCACGATGCCCGCACCGCCCACAAACCTTCGCGTTTCGACCGGCGTGACCACAATGGTGGGGTCTTCTTGAGACATCCCCAGCGCATCGCAGTAAACATACTCGTCTAAAATTAGGTCGCCGACAACGCATACCTTTAGGGACGAGAAGTTCCTTACCCGCTCTGCCAGCTTCGCCACCTTCACCTCACGAGCGGCTAAAAATTCTCTGGCTTGCCTTAGCATAAACCGACCCGGCTCGGAGAGTTCCTTGCGAATCAAGTCCTGAGAGGAGAATCTGGCATCCCCTGCGCTAAATAAAAAGTGACCTCCGTAGGCCTTCACTGCCTCCAGTTCGGGGTTGAGCTCGGACTCGTGCTCCTTGCCCTTCACCATTACCTCTGGCTGGAAGACCTTGATGAACTCCAGAAGGTCATCTGGTCCCAACGGAACGACCTCGTCCACAGACTCCAGACCCATCAAGGCTGCACGCCGATCCTCAAAGCCCACGATCACCCCAGGCGACTCGTCAGAAAAAAGACCTATCACCAGAACCTCGCCACAAGACTTGGCGAAGTTAATGAGCCTGAGGTGGCCGGGGTGAACAATGTTGAAGTTGCCCGCCACAAAGACCACTTTTTGGCCTCGTAGACGATTGCGAAGTGCTGCGGCTTTTTCGTGAATACTCTGCATATGAATCCACTTTATCAGGCCTTACTTCTGGCTGCGGGAGAGGGCACCCGCCTGCGTCCCCTCACGTTGAACACGCCTAAATGCCTGGTGCCGGTGCTGGGCAGACCCTTGATGGGCTACTGGCTTGATCTCTTGAATCGAGGGCCCTCGCCCAGCCATATTTGGGTGAACACCTTCTATCTGGCAGATCAGGTGCAGGATTTTCTCAAAGCCTCCAATCCCGCCTACCCGCAGCTCGTCATTCAATCCTTGTTCGAGCCAGAACTGTTGGGCACGGCGGGCACCCTCGTCAACCTTCTGCCCCAGCTTCA
>CAMCRF010000022.1 GCA_945877235.1 Bordetella parapertussis | reverse complement strand
ACGACGGACTTGGTGACGTTAAGAAGGGTGTTGGAGGCTACGAGTGAGGGGTCTGAGGTGCTCACGCAGGAGGATGCGGTGGCCCTAGCGGTGAGGGGGTTGATGGGGCAAGGGCCTGAGCCTGAGGGGCTGAGTTGGCCGGAGCCGGTATCGGTGTGGGATCCGTGGATCAACAGCCCAATCTTCGGGCCAGGTGGGGTATGAGTATGAGGACGTTGGTGTTGGGCTTGACGGTATTGTGTCTCTGCGCCTGTGGCGGTGGCGACAGCCCGTCCCCGTTGACGCAGGAGGTAGCTGTACCCCCAGTGGTGGATACTGGCACTGAGACGTCTAATCCCAGCCCAAGTGTCTGCCCACTGGCTGAGGAGCAGAGCTGGTTGCGTCAGCACGTCCGGAACACATACCTCTGGAATGACCTCACTCCAGATCGTTCGCCAGACGGTTTCACTTCTCTGCGAACCTATTGGGACAGCCTGCTGTTTCAGGGAAACACCGTAATCCCGAAAGACCGATTCAGTAGCTACTCCACCACGGAGACCTTTTCGAGGTATTACGGCGAGGGCATCACTTTGGGTTATGGGGTGTCGGTGGCAGGGCTGGAGGTGGCAGGCCAGCGTGACGCTCCGCTTTTTGTGCGTTATGTCGAGCCCAAGTCTCCTGCCGCGAATGCCGGGATTCGTCGTGGAGACGAGGTCCTGGCCATGAACAATCAATTGGCTTCCGAGGCCGTCGCAAATGACGATTTTTCCGCACTGAACGCGATGACGGAGGGCGAACAACTGAGTTTGGTTCTTAAGCGCGGCAACGACGTCTGGTCGGTGACGGTGACGTCCGCATTGTTCTATTTGACTCCAGTGCAACATCCGCAGGTGTTCCAGACCTCGCGAGGTGCGGTGGGCTATGTCTATGTCCAGAGCATGACCAGTCAAACGGAGAGCCGTCTGCAAGAGGCCTTCGCACGCTTCCGTCAGGAGGCCGTTTCTGACGTGATTCTTGATCTGCGCTACAACGGTGGCGGCCTGGTGTCTGTTGGAGGGCGACTCGCGTCCTATGTGGCTGGTTCATACGGGCAGGGCCAGGTCTACGCAGAACTCAAATACAACGCCCAACAGTCTAATCGTAACCAGCGCTATACCTTCTCTAACCCAGGAGGCTGGTCCGGTTTGACCCGCGTGATGGTGCTCGCTGGACGCAGAACGTGTTCGGCCAGTGAGCAACTCATCAATGGTCTTCGGGGCATTGGAGTGCAGGTGACGGTTTTTGGGGAGACCACCTGTGGAAAGCCGGTGGGGTCATCTCCCACTGCAAACTGCGGGAACACGTTCAGTCTCGTTAATTTCACATCGGTGAACCGTCTTGGGTTCGGAGGGTACTTCGATGGATTTTCGCCCACCTGCTCGGTGCCGGACGATGTCCGAATGCCTTTGGGACATCCTCAAGAGGGGTTGCTCGCGGCTGCATTGTCATTCGCGGAAACGCGCATCTGTCCATCACGGCCGCCGTCCGCTCAGGCCAGAGCAGCGGCTCCGCGTGCCCGGATTCAAACCAAGCCTGAACCTGGCAGTATTCAAGACATGATTCCCGATCGCCCATAAAGTCAAAATGAAAGCGATACTGACTTTGGCCCTGGGTCTGCTCTTCTCACAGTCCATCTTTGCAAGTCCACAGGTGGTGCTTGAGCAGGCTCGCGGTCAGGTGGTTTATCTCGACTTCTGGGCCTCTTGGTGTGCGCCCTGCAAGGCGTCGTTTCCCTTCATGAATGAACTGCATCAGCAGCTCTCGTCCAAGGGGCTGGTCATCGTGGCAGTGAACCTAGACGAGCAGAGGGCTGCAGCCGACCGATTCCTCCAGACCACGCCTGCCCAGTTCAGAATTGCCTACGACCCGAAGGGCCAGACGCCTGAGCAATACCAGGTCAAGGCCATGCCCACGGCGGTGCTCATCGACCGAAAGGGCCAGGTCCGTCATGTCCATGCGGGTTTTAGAGAGCGAGACAAAGACGCCCTTCGCGCTCAAGTCGAGGCCCTACTCAAGGAGTCTCCATGAGTCAGCGTCATTCCTCATTTTCCCGGTTGCTTACCATGGCATGCGTGGGCCTCATCCTGAGTGGCTGTGCGGCACCCGAGGCTGTGAAGCCCTGGCAGAAGGGCAACCTGGCGAGACCCGACATGGCGCTGGATGCCGATGCCTTGGAGTCCAAAATGGCCGAGCATGTCTATGTGAGCAAGGAGTCACACTCTGGTGGTCACGGGGTTGGAGGAGGGGGATGTGGCTGTAATTAAGCGTCTCACCTCGGCCTTGGCGTTCACCAGCGCCACACTCTGTGTGCCCCTTGCGGCTCATGCACAGGTACAAACGGTGCCCGAGCGGGCCGAGTTCTCTCTCAAGTGGCTCAACTACCTCGATGGTCAAACGGGCGCAGAGCGGGTGCGGGTCTATGCCACCACGGTCATGCTTAAGACCCCTGTGGGGTCTGAATTCATTCTTGGCGCCAGCGCTATCACCGACGCCATCTCTGGGGCCTCGCCTGCATTCCACAGCTCGGCGCTGGTGAAGTTCAAAGATGAGCGCAACGCGGGCGATGTGGAACTCACCTATGTGGGCACTCAGGAGAGTGTGTCTGCTGGGCTGAACTATTCCAGCGAGTCTGACTATGTGGCCCGTGGCGCGAGTGCCAAGGTGAGCCGCTGGTCGGATGACAAGAACACCACCTGGTCTCTGGGTTATGCCGTGAACAACGACACCGTGAACCCGGTGAACGGCATTGTGCAGAACGAGACCAAACAGGTGAAAGCCTGGCTGCTCTCTCTCACACAGGTCCTCACCCGTAACGACCTGGTGCAGATCAACCTGGGCCAGTCTCGCAGCACGGGTTATTTGTCAGACCCCTATAAGGTCTATGACCAACGACCCAACCAGCGCACCGTCTCCACCCTGGCTGCGCGATGGAACCATCACATCCCGAGGCTCGACAGTACCCTGCGGACCAGTGCTCGATGGGCCACTGACGACTGGGGTATTCGCTCGCACACGGTGTCTGCTGAGTGGGTGATGCCGGGCCCTTGGGGGCTAACCATCACTCCAAGCCTGCGCGCCTATGCTCAAAGTCAGGCGCGCTTCTATGTGGATGCAGGACCTCCGGGGCTCCCATTTCCGCCAAACCCTCCTCAGGAATGGGCACAATTTTCTGAGGACACTCGAGTGTCTGCATTTGGAGCCCTCACGGTCGGGCTCAAACTCTCTCGAGCAATCACTCAAGATTTGAGTGTGGACTTCAAGTTCGAGCGATACGAGCAGCGAAGCAATTGGAAGCCTGGGGGAGGCAGCCCCGGTCTAAAGCATTTCTACGCAAGGATGACCCATGTCGGCTTGTCATATCGTTTTTAAGGCTATGGGGTCCTCATGTGAGATCGTCATCGATGGTCTCGGGGAGTCGCAGGCTCAGCAACTGGCTGGCCAGGCGATTGCTGAGATTCTGCGCATCGAGCAGAAGTACTCCAGATACCTACCACAGAGCGTGGTCTCTCGAATCAATGCTGGTGCTGGCGGAGAACCAGTTGAGATTGACTCGGAGACCCACCAGCTTCTGGCTTATGCGCATTCGATGTACGAACAGAGCCGGGGGGTCTTTGATATGACCTCGGGTGTGCTCAGGCGGGCATGGAATTTTAAGTCTGGAAGCCTTCCAAGTCAGGAGGACATTGAACCGCTCCTTCCCCTGATTGGTTGGTCAGCAGTGGAGGTCAGTGCGACGCACATCAGGCTCCCAAGGGTAGGGATGGAGATTGATTTTGGGGGTTTTGGCAAAGAATATGCAGTGGATCGTGCTGCGGCTCTGTTGGAGTCTTTGGGGGTTCGACATGGGTACGTCAATCTCGCCGGCGATATGAGGTTTTTTGGACCTAAGGCCGATGGGAGTCAATGGATGATCGGCATTCAACACCCACGAATACAGAACCGAATGTTGGCTCATATCCCGATGGAAATTGGGGCTTTAACCACCAGTGGTGATTACGAGCGTGCAATATGGATCGATGGCAAGCCCTATAGTCACCTGCTCAGTGCCAAGACCGGTTGGCCAGTGGCTTTTTGGCAGACGGTCAGCGTGGTCGCCCCTCTCGCCCTCATGAGCGGCACAGTCTGCACTGTCAGTATGTTGCTGGAGCAGCAAGGCTTGCCAGTTTTGAGGAAAAGCGGCTTCCGATTTCTTGCCGTCGACATTGATGGGCAGATCGTGCAATGACGACTTACACCGGCACAGAGAAAGACGATGTCTGGCTGATCCAGTGGGCAGCAGTGCTCACCATTGATGGACTCGGTGGTACAGACACACTTCGCCTCGGTACCTCCAAGCGCACTGATTACGTGATCATGCAGGAAGAGGACGGAGCGATTCTCGTAGAGTCGATCTCACGCGCCAGTTCTCCGTTTAAGGGCAAGCTCTACAACATTGAAAAGCTGGTCTTTGACAACGGCAAAGACGTGATGGATCTGACCGTTGAGTTTCTCCCGAACAAGCCCCCAACGGGCTCCTTGCTCATTTCTGGCACCCTAAATCAGGGGAAGGCGTTACTTGCGAATCCCTTTTTCTCGGATGCAGACGGGTTGGGTGACGTCCAATACGTTTGGGAGGGCCGGGATGCCTCTGGTGAAATCTCAGAGCTTGGAGCGGGATTGGAGTTCACGCTCTCAGCGCAGCAGGTGGGCCTGAGCATGCGGGTCGTGGCCGTCTATACCGATGGTGCAGGCAATGACGAGCGTTTCCCCTCTGGGTGGACGCCGACCCTTCAGCCGAATTTGGTGCAGGCGAAGAGTCTCGGGGGTGAGACCTTAGCGGGAACCGAGTGGGTGGATCGAATCGTCGGGGGTCCAGGTGACGACCGGCTGATGGGAGGACTGCGCGACGACCGTCTGGAGGGCGGAGCTGGACGTGACACAGCAGTTTATGGCGCGAACGCCCAGGACTATGCCGTGGAGTATCTGGGAGGGGGAGCCTGGACTGTGTCCTTTACTGGACCGGTGATTGCCATCTACCCGCCACCGCCAACGGAAGGCACGGATACGTTGGTGGAAGTAGAGGAGTTAGAGTTTTTGGATCGGGTGGTGGTGATTGAGCGAGAGGAGAGTCCGTCGTATGAGGATTTACCGGATGATCTGTATCAGTTTTTCATTGTGGCGTTTAATGCTGCGCCTGGTGTGACGTATATGAACCAGTTGGCTGAGGCGTATCGGTATTGGATGTTGCCTGGGGACCGAAGCAGCGAGGA
>CAMCRF010000021.1 GCA_945877235.1 Bordetella parapertussis | reverse complement strand
GGTGGATGCAGGATTGATCTCCCCAGCACAAGCCCTGAGCGCAACGTCCATTACCGGTTACTCAGGCGGCGGGAAGAAGATGATTGAGCAGTACGAGGCGGGTGGCGACCCCGAGCTGATGGCACCCAGGCCCTATGCACTGAGTCTTGGCCATAAGCACCTGCCCGAAATGACCATGCACAGCCGACTTCAGGCGACGCCCATTTTCATGCCCATTGTGGGCCCCTTCTACAAGGGCCTGACCGTGAGCATCCCACTGCCCATGACCGCGCTCAGGTCAGGCAGTTCGGGAGAGGCCTTGCATGGGTGTCTCTCGGCACGGTATGCCGGCGAAGCGTTCATACGGGTGATGCCCCTGAGCGACCCCGAGGTGCTCGCCCATGGCTTTTTCAATAGCCAACGCTGTAATGACACCAACCGGGTTGAGCTCTTCGTGTTCGCCAGTCAGACCCAGGCCATATTGATGGCCTGCCTGGACAATCTGGGCAAGGGCGCAAGTGGCGCTGCCGTGCAGAACATGAATCTGCACCTGGGCTGCGACGAGCGCGCCGGCCTTACCGCTTAAAAGAACACGCAGAAACAAAAAACCCCAGGCGTAGGCACTGGGGTTTTCTGGCGCACAAGCGTTGAATTAACGCTTGGAGAACTGCTTGCGCTTACGTGCTTTATGCAGACCCACTTTCTTACGCTCAACCTCACGGGCATCGCGCGTAACCAAGCCGGCCTTGGAGAGCGCGGGCTTGAGGGTCTCATCGTAGTCGATGAGTGCGCGAGTGAGGCCATGGCGCACGGCACCTGCCTGACCTGTCTCGCCACCGCCATGCACGTTGACCATGATGTCGAAGGTGCCGAGGTGATTGGTGAGGTTCAGCGGCTGGCGAACCATCATGCGACCGGTCTCGCGAGCGAAATACTCGTCGAGGGGTTTGCCATTGACCAGAAACTTGCCTGAACCAGATTTAATGAACACACGGGCCACTGAGCTCTTGCGCCGACCCGTTCCGTAGTTGTATTCGCCGACCATGTGATTGTCCTTTGCTGTCGGTTATTTGATGGTGATCTGAGTAGGCTGCTGGGCCGAGTGCGGATGGCTATCGCCCGCATAGACCTTGAGCTTCTTGATCATGGCGTAACCGAGCGGGCCCTTGGGCAACATGCCTTTTACGGCAATCTCGAGCGCGCGGCCGGGGAACTTGGCCTGCATCTTGCCGAAGGTGGTCTCGTAGATTCCACCGGGGTAGCCTGAGTGACGGAAATACTTCTTGTCGGTTTCTTTGGAGCCTGTAACGCGAATCTTGTCCGCGTTGACCACCACCACATAGTCGCCGGTGTCGACGTGGGGGGTAAATTCAGGCTTATGCTTGCCGCGCAGGCGGTGCGCGATTTCAGAGGCCAGACGGCCGAGCACGAGATCGGTGGCATCAACAACCACCCAGTCGTGCACCACTTCCAGTGGCTTTGCGACGAAGGTCTTCACAGTTTTCCTTTTCCTGGGTTTTTGGCCCAGCCCTTGTGTTTGTATTTCCTCCAACCATTGGAGGAAAGCCCTCAATTATGCGGCATCCAATAGAAACTGCAAGCACCCAGCGTGTTGCAAATACACCACAAACTGGCCTTTACATGTCATCGAAAAGGAATCGGCATGAACAATCTTCTCTGAAGGGATGCATACTCACCTTCACCACGTCGTAAGTGACGCCCCCGGCGTTGCCGTGTGGTGCGTGAATCACAAATAAACCTCTTAGGAGAATATTGAATGAAAAAGCATCTGATCGCTGCCGCAGTTGCTGGCCTGATCGCCGCTCCCGCAATGGCTCAAGTCACCGTCTACGGTAACCTCGAGACCGGCATCCTGAACGAAGACACCGACGGCAAAGCTTCCGTTACCAAGCTGGCTTCTTCTGTTGTTAATTCTTCCCGCCTGGGCTTCCGTGGCACGGAAGATCTTGGCGGCGGCCTGAAGGCATTCTTCCGCCTCGAGGCTTCGATGGACGCTTCGACCGGTGCTGGCGTGTCCGCTTTCAACCGTGGTTCTGAAGTGGGCCTTGAGGGCTCCTTCGGTGCGATCAAGGTCGGTAAGTTCGACATCACCAATGCTGAGGGCATCGACAACATGAGCCAGATCGGCAACATCGGTCTGTTCTCTGGCATTGATATCGGTTCGGACATCAACCACGCGGTTCAGTACAAGTCCCCCAAGATCGGCGGCTTCCACGTTGAAATCGGTACGGCTCTGAAAGACGGCGGCGTGAACGAGACCACCTCTTTCTACGTTGGCGGACAGGTCTCCAAGATCGACCTCCAGTTCGGTACCACCACTGACAAGGACGCCAAAGGCGTTGAGCGTACGGCCACCACCATGGGCGCACGTTACAACTTCGGCCCCGTGGCTGCCACCATCGTCTACGGTACCAATGAGACCGACGGCAAGGGTGACCTGACCAACACCATCGTCTCCGCATCTGCTCCCCTGGGCGGCGGCCTGACGGTTCATGGCATGTACGGCAACTTCGAAACCGACGCTTTTGGTGCCGCCAAAGCTTCCGAGACCGACAAGATGGCGATCGCCCTCTCCAAGGCATTCTCCAAGCGCACCACCGGTTACCTCGGCTATGTGTCGACCGACAAGGACGGCACCGAGACCAACCAGCTGTACCTGGCTGTCAACCACCGCTTCTAATCAATTGCAGCCTCTCGGCTGCATTTGATTCAGAACAGAGAGCCCCCGCCCCGTGCGGGGGTTTTTCTTTTTAGAATGCTGCCATGACCACGCAAGATCTTCCCTACCCCAAGGGCACTGAGGCTGCATCGCGCTTTCCGGCGATCCTCACCTTTCTCAAGGCGAGCCTTGCCAATGAGGAGCAGGTCCTTCAGCTCGCGCCTGGCCTTCTGCCAGAGAACGCGCTCTTTTCAATTGATCGGCTTGAGACACTCCTGGCCAACCCACTGCTGAGCCCAGAATGGCTTCAAGTGAGTCTCAAGGGGCAGGTGGTGCCGATTGCTGACGATCAGATGTGGAAGACGGTACAGAAGAAGCGGCTTCAGTTCATTGATAAGCGCCGCTTGGTTCAGGCGCTCGAGCAGGGTGCATCGGTGGTGCTTGAGGGCCTAGACCTGCAGGATCAGACCATCAACGCGCTTGTGCGACAGATCGACCAGCTAATGCCTTGTGCGCTGAGTAACTGCGAGGCCTTTTTTTCAAGGCAGAGCAATGAGGCCTACGGTGGGCATCGAGACAGCGACGATGTGCTGGTGATACAGGTCTCCGGCCAGAAGCGATGGCGGGTGCATCAGCCCCAGCGCAGGCGCTATCACGGTAACTCGCCTCTCACCGAACAGCAGATGGGGCCGGTGCTCAAGGAGTTCGTCATGAACCCAGGCGATTTGCTTTACTTGCGTGCTGGGGTTCCGCATCGGTGCACCACGCCTGGCTCCCACAGTCTGCATCTGTCTTTTGACCTCTGCGACCGCACGCCCAACATCGAGCAGATCTCGGCTGCGGGGATGTCGCTCTACAACCAGGGTGCTGCAGACTGCCACGCGGAGCCTGCAGCCGTCGTGCGTCGTTACGTGGAGCTGGTGAGCGACCCGGGCTTTATTCGTGAGCTCGAGGCTGCCCGCGCCAACATCCGGCGCGAAGCCACCACCTTTCGCGATCGCATTCATGCCGCGGGACTGCGCCCGCGGCTCAAGCCCTAGCGCTCAGCTCGCCTTAACGGGTAGCGGCTTTCAACAGAGGCTGGATGTTCGCCGACGCTGCGAGACTCATGGCGGCAGACCAGGCAGCTTCGGCCTTCTCGTCACCGATTTCGGCTGCGGCCTGGTCCGTGAACTTAGCCTTGAGTTGCTCTGCAGACATAGGGCGCTCAAGGCTGCCAATGGCATGCTCGACAAACACATGGAGTGTACGGCCATCGGTGGTCTGAATGGTGACGTCGGCCGAGGCCTCGCTGATGGTGTCATCGACCACAGCCGTGATCTTGTCGCGAAGCGTAATGACGCGCAGGTCTTGAACGCAGGCATCTGCATACTCGTGCTCGCCGGCTCGACCATAAATGATGCCGGCAGCGCAGGAGTGGTAGACGCTGAACTTGCCCTCCAGGCCAAGCTGGGGCGTCTTCTTTCCCGTGAGCTCGATGACCAGTGAGTGAACCTTGAGGGTGACCGATGCAATGTCTTCGGCCTGGAGCTGATACACATTGCGCAGCTGGACGCAACCATCAATGCTGGGGTGAATGACAATCCCACAGGCAAACGGCTTGTAAGTGTTGAGTGCGGCCTCCCATCGTGTGCCTAGACCTTCGGTGATTTCGGCCCAGTCGTGCTTGTCGGAGATGGCTTGAATGAGGCCCCTTGGCGCCTCGAGCGCGCGCTTCGATGCGGTGAAGCCCTTCTGCGCCAAGAGGGCAGACATGAGGCCATTTTTTGCCGCAGCGCCGGGATGGAAGGGCTTGGTCATGCTTCCGAACTGCTCGCGCAAGCCAACCGGCTGCGAGGCGGCAATGCCCAAGGCCATCTGGGTTTGATCGACGGTGAGGCCAAGTAGGCGGGAACAGGCAGCAGCAGCGCCAATCATGCCGGTGGTGCCGGTGATGTGCCAGCCGCGGTCATAGTGGTGTGGGTACATGCAATTGCCCACCCGGCAACTCACTTCCACTCCGATCACGAGGGCGTCGATGACTGCCCGCCCTGAGCTTCCCAGCCGCTCTGCTAGCGGCAGCAGCGCCGAAGCAATGGGCCCTGCGGGATGAATGATGGTCTTGAGGTGGGTGTCGTCAAAGTCAAAGGTATGGGAAGAGATGCCATTGATGAGCGCCGCATTCGCCATGTCGACACGCTCTGTACGCCCCATGAGTGCAGCCTGGGGGGCAGGATCGAGCACCTGCGCAGCCGCCAATGCCGCCTGAACGCTATCGTGACTGGACGCACCAATCGCACAGCCCAGCCAGTTGGCCAGGGTGCGATGGGCCTGGTCTTCCACAGCCTGGTCCCAGCCCTGCGACGGGTGCTGAATGGCGAACTCCGCAAGCATGCGGGTAATGGGTGGCGCGTTATGGTCAGCTTGAACTTTGGTGTTGATTGCCATGAGGTCTTACTCCAAGAGGTTGGGCCTAGAAAAGCAAAAACCCCCACCTGGACACCAGGTGAGGGTTCTTATGGGGTGCCTGACGGTGCCCTACTTTCACGAGCGAAAGCTCACTATCATCGGCGCAAAGTCGTTTCACGGTCCTGTTCGGGATGGGAAGGGGTGGTTCCAACTCGCTATGGCCATCAGGCATAACTTGTCAACAATATCGATCTTCGCT
>CAMCRF010000020.1 GCA_945877235.1 Bordetella parapertussis | reverse complement strand
TGGTGAAGGCGGGCGATGCGCTGGGTGTGGAGCAGAGCCTGGTGACGGTGGAGAGTGACAAGGCCTCGATGGAGATTCCGTCTAGCCATGCGGGCAAGCTGGTGTCGCTGAGTGTGAAGGTGGGCGACAAGGTAAGCGAGGGCAGTGTGTTGGGGATGATTGAGGTGGCAGGTGAGGTGGCATCGGCTGCAGCACTAGCCGCAGCACCCGCACCGGCTGCAGCCCCAGCCCCAGCGTCGGCTGCAGCAGCGGCGCCCACGCCGGCCGCGGCCTATGGCGCTGCCGCTGACCTGAGCGTTCAAGTGTTGGTGCTGGGTGCTGGGCCGGGGGGGTATTCCGCGGCATTTCGTGCTGCCGACCTTGGGCTTCAGACGGCATTGGTCGAGCGCTATGACAGCCTGGGCGGAGTCTGCTTGAACGTGGGATGCATTCCCTCTAAGGCGTTGCTGCATGTGGCGGCGGTCATGGACGAGACCCGTCACTTTGCGGATCTCGGCGTGACATACGCCGAGCCCACCATCGATCTTGACAAGCTGCGCACGCATAAGGACAAGGTCATTGGTAAGTTAACCGGTGGGCTTGCCGGCATGGCGAAGGCGCGCAAGGTGCAGGTCCTGCATGGGGTGGGCACCTTCATTGATGCGCATCATCTTCGCGTTAGCCTAAACTCAGGCCAAGCCCAGGTGATTCGGTTTGAGCAGGCCATCATCGCTGCAGGGTCTCAAGCAGTGAAGCTGCCGTTTCTGCCCGAAGACCCGCGCGTGGTGACTTCTACGGGCGCGCTGGAGTTGCGTCAACGTCCGCAGCGCATGCTGGTGATTGGAGGCGGCATTATTGGCCTTGAGATGGCCACGGTGTATTCCACTCTGGGCGCGCGCGTGGATGTGGTCGAGATGATGGACGGCCTGATGATGGGTGCAGATCGTGATCTGGTGAAGGTCTGGCAGAAGTACAACCAACATCGCTTTGACAATATCTGGCTTGGCACGAAGACCGTGGGTGCGGAAGCCAAGGAAGATGGCGTCTATGTGAAATTTGAGGGGGGCGATGCTCCCGCTGAGCCGCAGCGCTATGACCTTGTCTTGCAGGCTGTTGGGCGTCGTCCGAACGGAAAAGCGCTTGGAGCAGATCTGGCCGGAGTCCTCGTCGATGAGCGTGGATTCATTCCCGTGGATCAGCAGATGCGCACCAACCAGCATCATATTTTTGCGATTGGAGACCTCGTGGGCCAACCCATGCTCGCGCACAAGGCCGTGCATGAGGGGCACGTAGCGGCCGAGGCTGCTGCTGGACAGAAGTCTTTCTTTGATGCGCGCGTGATTCCCTCTGTGGCATACACCGACCCTGAAGTTGCTTGGGTGGGGGTAACGGAGGAAGAGGCGAAGGCCAAGGGTATGAAGATTGAAAAGGCCGTCTTTCCTTGGGCCGCGTCAGGGCGGGCCATCGCGAATGGCAGAGACGAGGGTTTTACAAAGATTCTCGTCGATGCCGAGACGCATCAGGTGGTGGGCGGTGCGATTGTGGGCACCCATGCAGGTGACATGATTGGCGAATTCGCCTTGGCCATTGAGATGGGCTGTGACCCAACAGACATTGCCAAGACCATTCACCCGCATCCCACGCTGGGCGAATCATTGGGCATGGTGGCCGAGCTCTTTGAAGGGGCCTGCACCGACCTGCCCCCGCAAAAGAAGCGTTAGCTGCTCTGTGCTGTAAGGGCTGCCCTGGCGTTGGCTGCGGCGGCCCGAACGGCCGAGGGGGCTGTGCCTCCCAGGTGAGACCGTGCGGCCACGGAGCCTTCGAGCTCCAAAACACCAAACACATCCGGACCGATCAGGCTGCAAAAGCCTTGTAGCGTCTCGAGTGGTAGGTCTTCTAGCCCACACCCGCGCTCAACGGCGACGCGCACTGCATGCGCCACGGCCTCGTGTGCGTCGCGAAAAGGCAGACCCTTCTTCACGAGATAGTCCGCTAAGTCTGTCGCGGTGGAGTATCCCTGGAGGGCGGCCTCGCGCATCACGTCCGGCTGCGGCTCTAGGCCTGCGATCATCTCTGCGAACACCCGCAGCGTGTCGAGCACCGTATCGACCGTGTCGAAGAGAGGCTCTTTGTCCTCTTGGTTGTCCTTGTTGTAGGCCAGGGGTTGGCCTTTCATGAGTGTGAGCAATGCCATCAGGTGACCTGTTACCCGTCCGGTCTTGCCACGCGCAAGTTCGGGAACGTCCGGGTTTTTTTTCTGCGGCATGATCGATGAGCCGGTACAAAACCGATCGGGCAGCCTCACAAAGCCGTACCGGCTGGTCATCCAGAGAATGAGCTCCTCTGAGAGACGCGAGAGGTGGGTCATGATGAGTGCACTTGCCGCCGTAAACTCAATGGCGAAATCCCGATCGCTGACGGCGTCGAGCGAATTGGGGCATACCCCCTCGAACCCCAGGGTGCGAGCAACCCTGGTCCGATCGATGGGGTAGCTGGTGCCCGCGAGTGCGGCAGCGCCCAGTGGTAGGCGGTTAACACGCCTGCGCGCGTCGACGAGCCGTTCGTCATCTCGGCTGAACATGGCCTCGTAGGCCAGCATGTGGTGTCCGAAGGTCACGGGCTGTGCCACTTGGAGGTGCGTAAAGCCCGGCATGATGGTGTCGGCGTGGCGTTCAGCCTGCTCGATCAGGGCCAGACGCAAGGCGTTCAGGGCGGAGCGCACCTCATCGATGGCAGACCGAAGCCAAAGGCGAATGTCTGTTGCGACCTGGTCATTCCGAGAGCGCGCCGTGTGAAGCCGCTTGCCGGCGTCGCCCACGAGTTCCGTGAGCCTGCGCTCAATGTTCAGATGCACGTCCTCCAGCGCAATGGACCAATCAAATCGGCCCGCTTCGATCTCAGACTGAATTTGGGCCATGCCGCGTTGAATGTCGGCGAGGTCCTGATCGCTCAACAGGCCGACGTGGTGGAGCATGTCTGCGTGGGCGAGCGAGCCCTGAATGTCTTGGTGCGCCATGCGTTGGTCGAACTGAACCGAGGCGGTGTAGCGCTGCACGAGCTCAGAGACGGGTTCGTTGAACCGACCTGACCAGGCCGATTGCTTGTTTTCGAGAGGATTGCTCATGGCTTCCATTACACTGGGGGGACTATGTGGATTATCGCATCGCGTGAAAGCAGGCTTGCGCTTTGGCAGGCCGAACATGTCCAGTCTCTGCTGCAGACATCCTCGGGCCAGCCCGTTGAGATTCTGGGAATGACCACCCGTGGCGATCAGATTCTCGATCGGTCGCTCTCCAAGGTGGGTGGCAAGGGGTTGTTCGTCAAAGAACTCGAGACGGCCCTGGCCGAGGGCCGGGCACACCTCGCAGTGCATTCGCTCAAGGATGTACCCATGGTGCTACCCGAAGGGTTCGAGCTCGCCGCCGTCATGGTCCGGGAAGACCCCCGCGACGCCTTTGTCTCACCCGGGTTCGAGAGCCTGGAGTCGCTGCCGGATGGCGCGGTGGTGGGCACATCGTCGCTTCGCCGCGAGTCCCAGCTGCGCGCACGCTTTCCCCACCTTCACATTGTGCCGCTGCGGGGCAACCTCGACACTCGGCTGGGCAAACTCGATCGCGGCGAGATGCAGGCCATTATTCTCGCGGCTGCAGGTCTTAAGCGACTTGGTCTTGCCCACCGCATTCGTCAGGTCATTCCTCCCGAGAGCATGTTGCCTGCTGCCGGACAAGGAGCCCTCGGCATCGAGATTCGGGCGGGCGACACGGCAACGCGTGCGCTCATTGCCACCCTGGCGCACGAGCAGACCTGGCGGGAGGTCAGCGCTGAGCGGGCAGTCTCGCGTGCGCTAGGCGGCAGCTGCCAGGTGCCGCTGGCTGCCTTCTGCGAGCAGCAAGGCGATGGCCCCACGCTGCGCCTGCGTGCGCGCATTGCAATGCCGAATGGCACTCAGCTCTGTGCTGTGGACCTGCTCGGTCCCGATCCTGAGGCACTGGGTGCAACGGCTGCCGAAGCCCTTCGCGCTCAAGGCGCAGATCGAATCATTCAGACGCTATCGGCTCAACAGTAGGTTCCCACACCCATGGTCATGCTCGCGAATCTTCTGGTGACACGGCCAGTCTGGGAGGGGCAGACAGATGCCTGGACACAGTCCCTTGCCAATGCGGCAAAGGGCTACTGGGTGAATGTTATTTCCTCTCCCCTTCAGGTCATGCGACTTGCGTCCGATGTGACCGAGCGTGCACTGGTTCGTGACCTCAACGACATGGACCCGCCTGGTGAGACCCGCCCAATTTGGCTGGTCTCGACGAGCCCCTCGGCCAACTATGCCCTTGACCAGCTGCACGATCTCGGCGCTGCATTGGCATCGCGCAGGCGTCGGTTCAAGTTCGCTGCTATTGGAGACGCCACTGCTGAGGGCTTCTCGCGTGTGCTGGTTCATGCAGGGATTGCACCGGCCGATCTGAAAGACGTGCTGACAGCAGGTCCTTCGGGAGATGTCGATAAGCTAGCCCCCCTGATCAACCAGAAGGCTCGCATGGGCGAGCTTGTGGTCTTGCTTGAAGGGGCCGACAACCGACCCGAGTTGGCTCAGAAGCTGATGTCTGGTGGGCTGCGCGCCTTGCGCATGCCGGTATACACGCGGGCTGCAGAGCGCATGCCGGCTCTGCCCAAGAGCGAGCTACCCTGGTGGGTCTTGATCACGACCTCAACCATGGCCAAACCTGCGGCCACTGGGCTTGCGTTGCAGAATATTGATCTGGATGCGGTGAACTGGATCGGTCATCACCCGGCCATTGGGCAGGCCGTGCGCGCGGCGGTCCCGAATGCCCGATGGGTCATGGTGGATCGACTCACACCGTCGACCATCTTGGACCGAATCTCCAAAAGCGAATAGCGACAGAACAGGCCACGCCATGTCCCGAGAAGAAGATTTTTCTGCGCTCCAGGCGAGTCATTCGCCCCCCCCACCCCAGAGCCGAGGCCTTGCGTCTCGGCGATGGGCGCTGGTGATGTTGGTGTTTGGCGTGGTCGTGGGGGTTGTGTTGGGGCAGCTTGCGGCACTCTTTCGTCCCGACCTCATGGCCTGGATGACAGAGCCCGTGAGCACACCAGTCATCTCCGCCCAGCGACAAGCTCCCGATTCCGACGCCAGCGAGACTGGCCAAGCCTACGGGTCGGGCCTCTCGAATCCGAGCGCCGCATCAGCGCCTCGTGGCCTGAATGCCACTGACCTGCGTGTCATTACTCGCATCCAAGACTTGAGTGAGCAGATTGAGGGTTTGCCTACGCAGTTCGCCCCGCCCACCATTCAGGGGGCACCAGGTCCACAACAAGCCACCAGCTGGATTGAGTCGGTTGGGCAGACCCTCTCGAGTTTTTTCCTCATTCGAAAGCTCTCAGACAGCGAGCGGTTTCAGCTCGATGCGACCGGCTACGAGCTTGCCAAGCGGCAGATCGAGCAGCGGTTGTTGGCAGCGCGACTCTCGGTTCAGATGGGCGAGCGTGAGCTCGCTCGGGTCGATATGTCACAGGCTACGCTGCTCATGGCCCGCACCCTAGACCCCCGAGACTCCGACGTGCTGCGCGCTGTCGCCGAGGCGCAGGCGATCAGCGACCTGCTCGGGCAACAGCCATGATTCGCCTGCTGAGTTTGGCGCTGGCGCTGGCCATTCTCATTGCTATGGTCATGGCCATTCAGTCCTACGGAGGCGCGGTCTCGATCTGGTGGTCTGACTGGCGCATCGACATGGCCCTCTCGACCGCCATCTTTTCTGCGGTCGGACTTGCAGCGGTCCTATACGCCATGTTCTGGCTGCTGGCAGCCTTGGGTGGGCTTCCCGGCTGGTGGGAGCGCATGCGACAGAAACGCCGAGAGCGGAATCGGGTTGCCGCCATGGCGGATCTTGTGCTCGACTTCGAGGAGGGTCGTTTTGCGCGGGTAACCAAATCCGCCCAGGCCTACATTGATCAGTTCCACGACATGCCCGATGCGCGTCATCCTGTAGAGCGCATGGTGGCCTCGCTCGCGGCCAGAGCAGCCCATGCCTTGCGAGATCCAGCCCTCAGAGACCAGTGGATGGCCCGGCTGAGTGCTGCGCCGGGAGAGAAACCTGCTCACCCCCAGATTCAGGCGCTGGTCCGTGCGGAGTTCGCTCTCGATGATCACCAGGGCGAAGAGGCACTCAGCGTGCTTGAGCCCCTGGTGGCGGGCGATCGCAAGCATGTCCACGCCATGCGCCTTCTCATGAAGGCCTACCAACAGACCGGCCGTTGGTCCGAGGTGCTGCGTGTCGTGCGTCTTCTGGAAAACCGCAAGGCCCTTGCATCCATGCATGCACGGGCCATTCGAGAGCGCGCACTCGATGCGCTATTGCTCGACGCAGGAACCGACACCACGCGGGTGCGGGCGGCACTGGGGCTGCTCTCGGGAGAAGAAGCAGCTGTTCCGAGCACCGCGAAACGGGTCGCATGGGCGTGGCTGCGCGTGGGTGAGCCCAGGCAGGCGCGAAAACTCATTGAGTCTGTGCTTGCCCATGACTGGGACGACGCGCTGCTGGAGCCCTACGCAGACTGTGACGACGACATTGCATCGCAGCTCTTGCAGGTTGAACGGTGGTCTGTAAACCGCGCGGAGCGGTTTGAGCTGGCTTGGGCGAAGGGGCGTTTGTGTCACAAGCTCGGTCGCGTCAGCGAGGCGACTCAGGCGCTACAGCGAGCTCTCTCCATTCGGCCCTCGGTCCGGGTGGCACTGCTCTTGGCCGAGATTGCCGAGCAGCAGGGACAGCTTGATGAGGCGAAGCGCTACAGGCAGGTAGCCTCGCAGGCGGCCGAGTCTGGCCGCCTGCTTCCAACGGCATAAAGCGCTTAGAGCAGCGGTACGATCAGCAACGCCACGATGTTGATGATCTTGATGAGCGGGTTTACCGCAGGGCCTGCCGTGTCCTTATAGGGATCACCCACCGTGTCGCCCGTGACCGCGGCCTTGTGAGCGTCGGAGCCTTTGCCTCCGTGGTGACCATCTTCAATGTACTTCTTGGCGTTATCCCACGCGCCACCGCCCGTGCACATCGAGATCGCCACGAAGAGGCCGGTCACGATGGTGCCCATGAGCAGCCCTCCAAGTGCCACTGGACCAAGAATAAGTCCTACTGCAATCGGCACGATCACGGGCAGCAGTGAGGGAATGATCATTTCTTTAATGGCAGCAGCCGTGAGCATATCGACCGCCTTGTGGTACTCGGGCTTGGCCGTCCCCTCCATGATTCCCGGAATCTCTTTGAACTGCCTACGTACCTCGGTCACCACCGCGCCTGCGCAGCGACCCACCGCCTCCATAGCCATGGCACCAAAGAGGAATGGGATGAGGCCGCCAATGAAGAGCCCAACAATCACCATGTGATCCGAGAGGTCGAAGCGAATAGCCTGGCCCGCACCCTCGAGTGCGTGGGTGTAGTCGGCAAAGAGCACCAGCGCCGCTAGCCCAGCAGACCCAATGGCATAGCCTTTGGTCACAGCCTTTGTGGTGTTGCCCACGGCATCGAGCGGGTCTGTTACGGCCCGCACCTCAGGAGGCAGCTCCGCCATCTCGGCAATGCCACCCGCGTTGTCGGTGATGGGGCCGTAGGCATCGAGCGCAACAATAATGCCCGCCATAGAGAGCATGGCTGTGGCCGCGATTGCAATGCCGTAGAGGCCTGCTAGCGCATAGGAGGCCAGAATCGCCAGCACCACGGCAATGACCGGCCAGGCGGTAGATTTCATGGACACTGCAATGCCTGCAATGATGTTCGTTGCGTGTCCCGTTTCTGACGCCTGAGCGACATGTCGCACCGGTGCGTATTCTGTGGCCGTGTAGTACTCGGTAATGATCACCATGGCGCCCGTGAGCACAATGCCCACCACGCAAGAGAGCCAGAGATTCATGACGCTATGCCCAGCGGCAGCAATGTCGGCACCAAGCAGCCAGTCCGTGACGAAATAAAACGCCACCACACTGAGCAGCGCTGCAACGATGAGACCCTTGTAGAGCGCATTCATGATCTTGCCGCTGCCCGAGTACTTGACGAAGTAGCAGCCCACGATGCTTGCCAGAATAGAGACCCCTCCAAGTACCAAGGGGTAGATCGCAGCGGCCTCCGCCATGCTGCTCAGCGTGAGTGCACCCAGCAGCATGGTGGCAATGATCGTCACTGCATAGGTCTCAAATAGGTCTGCTGCCATGCCTGCGCAGTCGCCAACGTTGTCTCCTACGTTGTCGGCAATGACTGCAGGGTTGCGTGGATCGTCCTCTGGAATGCCGGCCTCAACCTTGCCAACCAGGTCTGCGCCCACGTCAGCACCTTTGGTGAAGATGCCGCCGCCGAGTCGGGCGAAGATGGAGATGAGCGAGGCACCGAATGCAAACCCAACCAGTGGCTGTAAGGAGTGATGAATATCTGCACCTTGGGCCCGCATGATCGCGTAAAAGCCCGTCACACCGATTAGGCCAAGTCCCACAACGAAAAGGCCCGTGATGGCCCCGCCCTTAAAAGCAATGTCGAGCGCAGGGTTGATGCCACCGCGTGCGGCCTCGGCCGTTCGCACGTTTGCGCGCACGTTGATGTTCATACCAATAAAGCCTGCGGCGCCCGAGAGCACCGCGCCAAGTGCGAAGCCGAGTGCAGTGGCCATTCCCAGCCCGGGGATGGCCGCGATCAGGATGAAAATAATGATGCCTACGATGGCAATCGTTCTGTACTGCCTAGCTAGGTATGCTGATGCGCCAGCTTGAATGGCGGCTGCGATTTCTCGCATTCGCTCATTGCCGTCTGGCTGGCTGAGAATCCAGCGGCTCGACACCAGCGCGTAGACCACCGCGATGACGCCGCACACAAGTGCAAGGATCATTCCGTCTGACATAGCCCTCTCCGGTTCATAGTTATTGGTGAACTGAGTCTGGGCGCATTCAGGTGCAGGGACCGATTGGGGGAATCCCTTACAATCCGTCGGACATCTACTTACAGGGAGAACACCACATGTCACTGACCATCGTTCCCGCGGGAAAAAAGCTTCCCGAGGAGTTCAATGTCATCGTCGAAATTCCGGCCCACAGCGACCCCATCAAGTACGAGGTCGACAAGGACACTGGAGCCCTCTTTGTTGATCGTTTCATGATGACCTCCATGCACTACCCCTGTAACTACGGATACGTGCCAGAGACCATCTCTGACGACGGCGATCCGGTCGATGTGCTGGTCGTAACCCCATTCCCTGTGGCCATGGGTGCGGTTGTTCAGTGTCGCGCGATTGGCGTGCTCAAAATGACCGACGAAGCGGGCGGCGATGCCAAGGTGCTTGCAGTGCCCATTGATAAGGTGCTGCCCATTTACAAGCACTGGAAAACACCTGAAGACATCGCACCTGAGCGCCTGCTTCAGATCCAGCATTTCTTTGAGCACTACAAAGACCTTGAGAAGGGCAAGTGGGTCAAGGTGCAGGGCTGGGAAGGCCCCGAGTCTGCCAAGCAAGAGGTGCTCTCGGGATACGAGCGCTACAAGGCTGAGTCTTTAAAGGGCGAGTGATCGTCTAGTTCCGATAGGTATTGCTGAATACCCTGGCCCTCGCGGGCCAGGAAGTGTTCGACGGCCACTCTGAAACGCTCGTCAGAAACCCAGTGCGACGAGCGCGTCTCGACCGGTTCAAATCCCCGCCATAGCTTGTGCTCGCCCTGCGCTCCACCTTCGATACGACGGAGGCCTTGGCCAATCGCCCATTCGATGGGTGTGTAATAAGCCACCTCAAAGTGAAGGCAGGGCAGGTGGGCTACCGCCCCCCAGTATCGACCATAGGCGACCTGGCCCTGTTCGCCCAGCATGATGAGCGCGCATGCGATGGGCTCTGGCGCATGAGGGGCTGAGATGCTCGCAGATGCAACGACCAAGGCGAGATGCTCTGGCATCTGAGCTCGAATGGCCTCAAAGAACCCCTGCGAGAGGTAGGGCGGGTTGCCGTGCTCGAGGTAGGTTTGGCAGTAACAGCGGTAAAAAAACGCCCAGTGCTCGGTACTGATCTCACTGCCTGAATACACCGAGCATTGCACCCCCGCTTCCCGCACCTTCCTGCGCTCGGCGCGAATCTTTTTGCGACGCGGTTGGGTGAGGGAATCGAGGAAATCTTCGAAGTCGCGGTAGCCCCGGTTTTGCCAGTGAAACTGAACTCCGAGCCGCGTGAGCCAGCCCGCTTGCTCCAGCGCGGCATGGTCGTGGGCGTGTCCAAAGAGCAGATGAGCAGAGCTCAGACCTTGTTCCGCGACCCATTGGGTCAGCCCTCGGGCGAGTGCCTGACGGGCTATAGGGTCGCGAGCCAAGAGCCGCGGGCCCGGCACCGGGGAGAATGGACTCGCTACCAGTCCTTTGGGGTAGTAGCTCATGCCTGCAGACTGCGCCGCCCTTGCCCAGGCCCAGTCGAATACATATTCCCCGTAGCTGTGAGATTTCAAATAGAGTGGCGCGCCAGCCACGGCCACCCCGGCCTCGTCTCGCACCAAGATCGGGCGTGCCTGCCAGCCTGAGCCCGCTGCAGCAGACCCGGATAACTCCATGGCTTTGAGCCATTCAATGGCAACGAATGGGTTCTGGGCGGCATCCGGTTGAAGCCCCTGCCATTGCTCTGGCGCGAGTTCGGCAAAGCCGTCGAGGACCTGCGTGCGATAATTCATGTATGACTCTCAAGATGGTTGCAGCCCAAATCAATGCCTGCGTGGGCGATTTGAACGGGAATGCACAGAAAATTCTCGCAGCGGCACAGCAGGCTCATGCAGCGGGCGCGCATGTCATGGTGACGCCAGAGCTCTCACTCACGGGCTACCCGCCAGAGGACCTGCTCTTGAGGCCGTCATTCCTGAGGCGTTCAAAGGCCGTTCTCGAGCAGCTGGCAGCAGATTTGTCTTCATTGGGTGGACTGTCGGTTCTGGTGGGGCATCCAAGGCAGCTCGATGATGGGCA
>CAMCRF010000019.1 GCA_945877235.1 Bordetella parapertussis | reverse complement strand
GCGCTGCCCAAGGAGTGGAACTGGCTCACCACCGAATATGAAGACAACTATCAAGCGAGCCTGCTGCACTACACCCTGGGCACGCCTTGCTTTAAGGACTACGCACACTCGGAGATGAGCGACGTCTGGCATCAGGCGCACGAGCGTATCAACCAGGGCATGGGCGTTTAAGTGGAGATCCCAGTGCAGAGCCTTGAGTTGAGCACCATCCTCAGCACCGGCCGTGACACCCTTGCCACAGAGGCGGCTGCCATCCTGGCCGTGCGTGATGCTCTGGGTCAGCCCTTCGAGCGTGCAGTACAGGCCATCCTGTCCTGCCAAGGCCGGCTGGTGGTCAGTGGCGTGGGCAAGAGCGGCCACATTGGCAAGAAGATTGCCGCCAGCTTTGCCAGTACCGGAACACCCGCCTTCTTTGTGCATGCAGGCGAGGCAGGCCATGGCGATCTAGGAATGATCACCCCGCAAGATGTGCTGCTGGTCATCTCCCATAGTGGGGAGAGCGATGAAGTCGTGAACCTCGCTCATTTAGCACGGCGCAACGGCACACAAGTAGTGGCCATGGCCGGAAAGGCCGAGTCCTCTCTGGCGAAGGCCGCAGACATTCTGCTTCACTGCTTCATTGAGAAGGAGGCCTGCCCCTTGGGCGTGGCCCCCACGGCCAGCACGGCCGTGCAGCTCGCCATGGGCGATGCACTGGCCATGGCCACCATGCAGGCCCGAGGCTTTACGCAAGAAGACTTCGGCCGCACGCATCCCTTTGGCGCCCTGGGCCGCAGGCTCTACCTGCGGGTGCAGGATGTCATGCAGCCACTCGACAAGGTGCCGCACCTGCCTGCGTCCACCAGCCTGCTAGAGGCGGTGTCGGAAATGGCGGCCTCACGCATCGGTGCGGTGGTGGCTTTGAATGGCGACAAATTGGCAGGCATCTTCACCGACGCAGACCTTCGCAGGCTCTTGGTCAAAACCAAAGACAATCTTGGCTCTCTGGCGGGGCTCACGCTCGACCAAGTCGCCAGCCTCACGCCGCTGGCCATTGACGTCAATGCACTCGCCTCGCAGGCCCTCGTGGTGTTTGAAAAGCGCCACGTGAGCCGGCTCGTCTGCCTCGAGGACGGTAAGCCCAAGGGGCTTCTGAGCCTGTTCGATTTACTCGACCATAAGGTGGCCTAATGGCAGATCAACATCCTCTTGTTAAACTCAATCTCGGTTGCGGCGATAAGCATCTGCCCCACTATATAAATGTTGATATCGTTGAAAGCCGGCTTGGACATAAGCCAGATGTGGTCTGCGATATCAGGGTACTCGAGCCATTTAAGGATCAAACGGTTGACGAAGTTTTGGCGGTGCATGTTATCGAACATGTTCATCGCTGGGAGGTTTTGGGTGTGCTAAAGGAGTGGTTCAGAGTGCTCAGGCCTGGGGGTAAAATTGTTCTCGAGACTCCGAACTTGTTGAGCGCGTGTAAAGCCCTACTCGAAAATCCTTTGAAGGGTGCTCGCCCTGGCCGGGAAGGACAGATGACCATGTGGCCGCTCTATGGCGATCCCTCATGGAAGGACGAGCATATGATGCACAAATGGCTATTCACGCCGCAGAGTCTGGCCGAGGTGATGCATGAAGCGGGGTTCAAAGAGATTCGTCAAAGGCCCGCACAGTTCAAACTCAGAGAACCGCGCGACATGCGTTTGGAGGCTTACAGGCCATGAGTCGACTCCTCCCCTCTGTTGGTTGGCTGGTCTCGAACGTACGCACGAACGACCACAGCGAGTTGTTTGAAACGGAGCTCGCCAGCAGCCGAATGCGTGCGGGAGTGTGTATCCAAGGGCTGAATGAGGCCGGTATTCCAGTCTTACCCTTGAACTTTCGTGAGCCTTGGTGCCAGCCAAGTCTGGTGTTTATGGCTAAGTTTGTCCCAGATAGCAACACTGGCCAGTTTCTTGACGACGGCGGCACGCGTTGGGGGATCTGGCTTGAAAAGATAAAAGCACTTCACGCTCGCGGGTGCCCGTTGGTAGTGGATTACACCGACCATCACTTTTCCAACCCCAATGTGGTGGGTGACTTCTACCGCACCATTGAGCCCATGGTTTCTGGCATGGTGGTCCCCTCAACCAAGATGAAGTCGCATCTGGATGGCCGGTGGAATGGTCCGCTGGAGATCATCCCTGAGCCGGTCGAGGTTCCTATACAGGCGGTTCGTCAGTACACCGGCGGAAAGAAGGTGGCACTCTGGTTTGGTCACAACTCGAATCTGCCTTACCTGTTCGATTTTATGGCCAAGGAAATGCACGATGCGGCACCTGACCGGTTAATCATTCTCACCAATCATGCAGCCCAACAAGTGGTGGACGCGGCGTCTGCGCGAGGGCCGAAAAACATGAGCATCAGCTTGGGGAAATGGTCAGTCGATGCCATGCTCAAGGCAGCAGCGCAGGCTCACTACGCAGTGATCCCCAGTAATGTTGCTGACGAGAGGAAGAACGGGGCCAGCCCAGGACGGCTCCTGACCAGCCTCGCCATGGGCCTTCCAGTGGTTGCGACTCCTCTGGAGTCTTACCTGCCATTTTCGAATTATTTCGCGCCCATCGGATCGCCCGCAGCGACGGCGCTGATGGCCAACCCAGGCGCATATACTGATCAGATTAAGGCGGCGCAATTACAGATTCAGTCGCAGTTCACCGTGCCGGCCATTGGTGCTCAATGGGCTGCGTATGCGCGGCGCTTAATCGGGCCCAGTTAGTGCATACTATGGGCAGCTAAATGGCAATGGATACTCCCTTATGGCGACGGCGACCAAAGTTTCTCTTTCTGGTGTCCAAACATTGGATGCCCTGCTGGTCGGGTCTAAATGGGGGACAAGTGCCGCGGGTCAAGGTGCGTCAATAACTTTTGCGTTTCCCACGTCCGAACTCCATTTTGTTGTCACAGCGAATACCGTTGGGAGTTACGCGAGCGATGACCCATCGGAGAGCGGCGGAGCAACCCTGTTAGCTGGCTTTTCGGCCTTCACTTCGGAAGCCGCAGCAGCCGCTCGATCCATCCTGGCTACTTGGTCACAAGTCGCAAACCTGGAATTCACGGAGGCCAGTGACCCTCTTATTGCAACTCTACGGTTTGCATTTTCCAATTCCACTGGGCTTGGTGTGGGCACCTTTGGGGTGTCGAATTTTCCCGACAGCGGCGATATTGCCGGCGATACCTGGATGAATGCCGAATTTTTGTTTCCTGAGGGGTGGGCACCAGGTTCGCAGAATTACCTCACGCTGCTTCACGAGGTCGGCCATGCATTAGGCCTGAAACACCCTCATGACACTGGTATGGCTGGCGTAGATGGTTGGCCGTCCAGCCCTGTCGTGCTTGAGTTCATAGGCGACAACACCCTCACGAGTGAGTCCACCCGATCCATGGTCATGGCCTACACCGAGATTGCAGGTGTGATTTGCATCAATGGCCAGAGTTATTACGCTGACTTTGCACCCACCACCCCTATGAGATGGGATATCGCTGCCGCCCAATACTTATACGGTGTGAATACCGCTCACAACGCAGACAACACTTCGTACTCGTTCTCGATGAGCGGCCAATACCATCAAACGCTTTACGATGCGGGTGGAGAAGACACCATCACCATCGTCGGATCCGATGCCGCTTATGTCTCTTTGGTGCCGGGTAGCTGGAGCAAGATCGGAGCCCCGATTACCTACTCTATGCGTAGCGAGGATCTGAGTGTCATCAATTCTGCCCCGGACTACACCAACCCAGAGACCATTTTTATCTTTGACACTGTAGTGATTGAAAACGTAGTGGGTGGGAGTGGGAACGACACCATCATCGGTAATGCCTACACCAACCGGATTGAAGGAGCGGCCGGCAACGACTCCGTTGACGGTGGTGGTGGAGTCGACATTGCTGCATTTGAATGCAGCCTCTCCGAGGCTGCGGTTTCCTTTGCGAGTGGAATCTGGACGGTGGAGGACAAGTCGGGAGTGCTTGGCCTAGATACCGTCACGAACTGCGAATTCCTTGTGTTCTCCGACCTACGCCTCATCACGGAGAGTAAAGCGCATGGGAGCTTCGACGATCTTCCCACAGAGCTATACCAGTTCTTCCTGGTGGCGTTTGATGCAGCGCCAGGGGTGACTTACATGGAACAACTGGCGGAGGCATATCGATATTGGATGCTTCCTGGGGACAAGTCCAGTGACGAGGTGGTCAAGCAGGTGGTCGATGTATTCATTACCAAGTCCCAATTTACCGACCTCTATCCGCTCGAGCTGGACAACCTCGCTTTGGCGCAGACCTTGGTGAGTAAGATCGTGAAGGGCAGTGCATCGGAGGCCGCTACCCAACAAGCAGTGCTTGACATCAAGGCAGCCTTCGACATCGGCTGGAGCCGCGGTGACGTGATTTACACCGTCTTCGGCAATCTCGCGAAGAAACCGACGACCGACTCAGATTGGGGTGGCACGTCAAGGCTTTTTGCCAATGAAATTGCTGTGTCGAAAGCCTACACAGAGACCATGAGCCAGAGCACCACAGATCTGGCAACCCTAAAGTCTGTATTGTCCGCCATCTCCCCAGGAAGTGATGTGAGCACTAGCGACAAAGCCATCGCATTGGCGATTGCGGGACTAATCGGTGAGGCCAGTGCGGTAGCAGATGAGTCATTCCTGATCGCACAGTACGATTTGAGCATTGAGGATGAGGACTTACAAGAGCCACCACCACCAGAGGCTTTGATTGACCCGGAGACTCGACTGGCCTGGGATCAGCAACCAGGGGATTATCTGGGAGGCAGCTCGTGGTATCTCTAATCACAAGAGTGCCCAGGGCCACCATCTTTGGGACATGCTGTCGTAATGCTTTAGTTGCGGGTTTGATGGTGCTTACAGTTTCTGCGTGTGGGGATGACCAGCCAAAAAGCCAAGCCCTAGCGCAATCTGAGTGTGCCAGAAGCAGCAAATCAGAGAGCACATGCGCTTGGACATACAAAACGCCAGCAAACTTTTCAACGATTTTAAGTGAGCGCTACACTCCGACCACCGCACTCAGTGCTGGAAACACGCTCTCCCATCTCGGGCGTTACCTGATTGCGAACTCGAGTAGCGTGGGCACGTCAACGAATTTTCTTTCTGTGGGATCGGGTGCGAACCCCACTTATGCGGTCACGACATCAACGCTTGGGACTACGACAACTTATAACGATTATTTTATTAAAACGTTTCAGGCGGTTGCTGACAGCGATGGGTCTTGTTTCCGATTGGATTCGGAGCTCCATTCAAATTACTCCTTAGATGTGGATCTTTCGGACAGTAATACCCTCAAGCTCAGAAACAATTGGGGCGCAGCCAAGCAGGCATATGGTTATTTGTGCTTTAGCTATGACTCAAGTACGGGAATCTTAAAAGTAAACAAGCGCTATAACTACAGTATTGCTGACTACAGTCACTCGCTTGACACCAGCTTCCCGGGCTCCTCGTCTTACTATGTTCAGGTCAAGTCAAATGAACTCAAACTTGTAACCGGCATCAGTGAAGCTTCTCCACTATATTTGTTCGGATTTCCAATTGACGTTGCTATCCCGAGTGCATTCAACCCAGATGGCACTGCAGCGGTTACTAATGCCAGGATGACCATATCTGGTCTCGTCACTGACATTCTCTCTTCGATGCTGGGCCTGACGGGGAAGATCCTTAAAGACCTCAAAACTGCTTTCTTCGGTCAAGTCGTCGTCAATGGGGGCAACAGTGCAGAAACGAGCGCAAACGTAGACATCCAGCTCGCCGCCATTCAAGCATCTGTAGAGGACCAAGGCGGCAGGTTGCGCTATGGCGTGGAGGTTTATAAAGCTTTCCGCAATGGCTTGCTCTCAAATGTCAGCGCCGCCGATGGCATCGCGAATGGTGTGCTTGGAATGAACACGGTTCCATATGTTTATTTCACAAACGAGATTGGACCAGACAATCTCACCCGACACCCTTTCATGGTAATTGCCACTTACTCCATTGCTGATCGTCCGAGCAGATTGCTAGACATTGCGAGACCGCCTGGAGAAGGGGGGAGTGACTATGTAAAGGCCCGTGTAACGCGAAGTTCGGTTGCAGCTGTCTTTCACATGAAGATTCCAATGCGAGACTATGGGCAGGTTTCGACACTGACCGAAAACACGATGCTCAAGACCCTCAATTCAGAGGCGGGCAACAAGGTGGCGAATGATGTGTACAACTACGCCAGCATCTCAAACGTCGGCATCGCAGCTGACGGAATGGAAATCTATCCCACCTACAACAACAACCTTATCCCCTCCCAAGCCGCCGCTGAACTCACTTCCAATGGCAATCACGTCGGGCAGGGAATGGGCATTCATTACCACGCAGATAGCTTTAGTGCGCTCCCGAATGGCCTCGCCTTGTATAACCTAAGAGACTATGTGGGTCAGGCGCATCCTCCACTCATTGGTTTCGGCTTTGATGGTATTGCTCTGTTTGGTCGATACGTCAGTGATTATCCCGGTCTCAGGGGGCACTCGGTGGCTCTAGATGCATTTGGTGCCCACGATCACGATGGAATCGGTTATCACTATCATGCTCATACGGAGGCTGCCACATCCCTTAATGGCGCTTCTTACGCCCTTGCTGTCCTGATGAAAGGGGCGTGGGCCGGCCGAATCAACGATATTCCTGAGTTTTGGGACACCAGTCGAGGGTCTCCCCTCGTCGCTGCTCAACGGAATCGGTACGTAGGAAATCAGTGAGCTTATGGAGGGCAGCCTCTGGAGGCTGGGCAGTCTTGGCTTTCTCCTCCTCATTGTCTCTCCGTCGTCTTGGGGGCATCAACTCCCAGTCGGCGTGGGTGCGGTTTTTATACAGGATCGTTTCGTAAGACTGGAGTTGACACTCCCTCTCTCAGCATTTCCGGAGGTACGACCGGCTGAGCAGGTTTCCGCAGAGTCTTTCACCCGCGAGCAAACCGTTTACGAGTCTCGAATTGTCAAAAAGATGCTGGTGTCCACACCGGTGGGGGGGAGTGAGCGAGTTTTCCCGCGCTGGGTTCAGACTCAGCTCGTTCTGGCTCCATTGGACTCGTCGAATTCGAGCCGCTCGTTGAATCTTCATTTAACTGCTTTATTGGAGTTTCCATTCAGCGTGGAGATGCTGTCTATCGAAAATCATGCATGGGAACCCGGATTGAAATCTCAAACGCTTAGGCTGGACATCGTAAGGCGGCAGGAGGGTTTATCTGAGGACGTTGACGTGGTACTCCTCTCGCCCACCCGAAGACAGGCAGAGGCGTTTGTACCATGGAATCTCAAGCTCTCAAGGTCGGTTACGCTGGGGCTGGAGCACATTCTGTTCGGCTTGGATCATGTGGTCTTTCTCCTCACTCTGCTTATCTCTGGGGTGAATCTTCGTCGTTGGCTCATTTTGCTCACGGCTTTTTCGATCTCTCACGCGCTCACATTTACGCTGGCTACTCTGGGTTGGGTGGTCATTTCACCCGACATAGTCGAAGCTTCGATTGCAGCCAGTATTCTCGTGCTGGCGCTATGGGAACTACGGCAAAAAAAGGCCTCACTCGGGGTTAAATCGCTTGTCATTTTAGGCATTGGACTAATCCATGGGTTGGGATTTGCGTCAGCGATGAGCCCAGACACTCTCTTTGTGAATGACCTTCTGTCATCCCCAATGTTGACCATTCTGGGATTTAATCTAGGGATAGAGTTAGGTCAGATATTCATTGCGCTCACTTTGTTTCTTGCGTTCAAACTTGTTCCCCAGTCTCAGATTGAGAGATATGGCTCGAAATCCAGAGACTGGGTTCTGTGGTCGTTCGCAAGCTTGGGGTTAATCTGGTTCATTCAGCGAGTGATTTAGCGAGGGCCAAGGCTTCAATCTCAGGCCCCAAGGCAGTTCTCAAGGACTGGGGCTTCTTTGCGCTGGGGTCTCTGGCGGGGATTATTGAGGGGTTGCTCGGCCTGAGCCTCATCGCAGATCAGCTCTCTGGCCTGGAATACGCGGAGTGGGCCGTGCTCTCCGCAGCCATGGTGGTGGTGGGTGCAGCCAGCCAGTGGGGCCTCAAAACCGGCTATATGCAGATGGTGGTGGACTTGCCTGGCCTCGCCCGCCAACGTCAGTCGCTACGCGCGGGCATGTGGTTTCTCGGCGCAACGGGTTTCGCCGCAGGCATTGTGGTGGCCTTGGCGCTCCTGGCTCTTTCCTATTCTGGCCATTGGCAGTCTCTTCAGGTGCTCTGGCTGCTGCCAATCTCGATGACCTTTGGAAACCTACAGATGCTGCTGGTCACGGACCTTCGCATTCGTCGACGCCTGCACTGGCTGACCTGGATGAGTATCGCGCGTGTGCCGGCCTCGGCGCTGGTGTTGCTTGGGCTCTCTGGCCTTGGTCTGGACGGCTTGTTCTTGGTCATGCTGGTGGGCGCGCTCATGTCCGCGGTCATGCTGGGCCTACTCTGGTGGGCCGTCAAACCTGGGCGGCTCGCGCTCATGGGCAGGTGTCTTCGCTGGAGTTTCTTGGGGCCCGCACTGCGCCTGGGCACCCCCATCATGGCTGGGCTGGTCACCAAGTACGCTGCCGATGCCGTGGTCCACATGGGCATTCGTTGGCTGGGTAGCCCGCAGCTGGCTGGAGACTGGGGGCGCGTGGCCCGCATGCTCGAGCCCTTCAACAGTCTGTTCTTTATTGCGCTCATGCTGGCGTGGGCCCCTAACGCCATCCTGATGGCGGGTGAACGAAGTCGTGAGGAGGCGATTCGCCTAGAGAGAGCGGCTTATTTCTTTCTGCTGGTCTGTGTGACGGGCATGCCTTTGGCGGTCGTGAGCGCCTGGCTCATGCAGCAGATGATTGAAGGCTTGCAGACCAGTGAGGCCCTGGGCCTCTGGGCGCTGCTGGGCGCCACTGCTCGCATGGCGGCCTTCTCTGCACTCTCCATGGCCAACTACGGCATGGTGGTCATTCGTCAATATGGGCTCTCGCTCAAGCTCTATTTGATCGAGCTGGCACTTACCCTGAGCCTCTTTCTGAGCGCCCTTGTGATGGGGCACGAGAGGTTGGCCATGTTGCTGGTGGGTGTAGTGCCCTGGTTCGTCGTGATGGCGTGCTTGTTACGTTCGCGAAAGCTCGCCTATAGTGTTTAACGCAATAGAGAGCCCGAGGGCTAGGAGCGTGATGGATGGCTGAACTGTACGGTACCGTGGGAGCAGACGAGATCTATGGCACGCCCAGTGCAGACGTGATTTTCGCCGGATTGGGTGACGATTTAGTCGTGACGGACGATGGGGCCGACCAGGTCTTCCTTGGTTCCGGAAGTGACTCAGTGAATGTCATTCTGAAGAGTGCGGATGGCTCGGTCTGGGTGTGGTGGGTCTCTAATGGCGACAAGACCGTAGAGGGGGGAAGCGGCAGCGATGCGCTTTTTGGCGGAAATGGTCATGACGTCATTTGGGGTAACGATGGCGACGACTGGCTCCATGGGGGTTTGGGCAATGATCTCCTGAGGGGAGGAGATGGAAACGACATCATTCGTATGGGTGATGGGGCCGACGTGGTGTTTGGCGACGATGGTGACGACCTAATTGGGGGTTACGGCATTGGCTCGGCTGGGGACAACTACGTCATCTGGGAAGTTCCCAGTGGGGACAAGCTCATTTTTGCCGGATCTGGAGCGGACTTCGTGGCAGGGGGGCTGGGGAGCGACGAGATCTATGGAGGCTCAGGCAACGATTACATCGTCACCATGGCAGGAGATGACCGGGTTTACGCCGGAGCTGGTGACGACATCATTCGTACCGAAGGTGGTCGCGACGTGGTTTACGGAGAGGATGGAAACGACCGAGTCAATGGCGCTGTCACGGATCACGCACGGGGCACTTACTGGTTTTACAACGACGACTTCAGCCCAATCGAAATTGACGGTGGTGCTGGTGACGATGAGCTCTTTGGTGGATTCGGGGGCGATCTCCTTTTAGGGGGGGCGGGGAATGACTGGCTCTTTGGTCTCGATGGGGATGATGTGCTTGATGGAGGGGCTGGCGAGAACACGCTGTTGGGTGGCCTTGGAGACGACATCTACCTGATTAGGAGCCGATTTGACCTGTTGAGGGACGATGGTGGAGAGGACCGAGCAGTGGTGCTCACCGATGGAGTCAAGCTTCCCTCCGACATTGAACAGGTTCAATACCTCCATGCGGCGATGCCTCTACCGTATTGGCTCGACGCACTGGTGTCTTCAAGCGGCGCTGGGGGCCAATTTCAGAGACTGTTGGCGCCTGAGCAGACGATGTATTTTCATTTTCCCAAGTCCCCCCCGAGTTACCTAAGCGGAGATGACCTCAGTGGATGGGAGCCCTTTACGCTTGAACAAATGAGTCACGCACGAGGGTTCCTTGAGTCACTGATGGAAGTGATTAATCTTCGTTTTGAAGAGTCGGATACCCCGATGCAACTCGCTACCATGAGCATGTCGAACAACCTTCAAACAGACAGTGGGGGATATGCCTATGGCCCCTGGGTAGATGGATACGGTTCCGATGTGTTTATCAGCAATGAGGCTGCCGGGGTCCCGCTGATTGAGGGCTCTTTCTGGGCCGAAACGCTGGTGCATGAGGTCGGGCATGCACTGGGGCTGAAACACCCGTTTGCTGATCCGGATTCCCTGGGTGGGCGGGATGAAGGCCCATATCTCCCCCTCAAAGAGGATACGACCCAGTTCACAGTGATGTCCTACACGGAGGATGTCTTCTCTGCGGGTTTTCGATTTGCAGTGCTTGATGTGGCGGCTTTGCAATACCTCTATGGCCCCAGCCCGACAACGCGAGCGGGAGATGACACCTACTTTATTAGCTCAAGCACACACAACTTTATTTGGGATGGTGGAGGGCTCGACACTGTCTCTGGAGCCAAGCTCTCTCAGGGGGCAACCTTGTCTCTACGACCAGGAGACTGGGGTTTCGTCGGTCCGAGTCAAGGAGACCACATCACCGACGCTGGACAAATGACGGTGAACTTTGGGACGTTGATCGAAAACTTGGTGGGCACGCCCTACTCAGATCGCCTGATCGGAAATGCTGGACACAATCGAATTGATGGTTCCGGCGGGACAGACACCGTGTTCTGGTGGAGGGAGGCTTCCCAGTTTGAGGTGACCTTTTCCTCGGGTGTGTGGACGGTCAGTGACGTAACTGGGGAACTGGGCACGGACACGTTGGTGGATGTGGAGGAGTTAGAGTTTTTGGATCGGGTGGTGGTGATTGAGCGTGAGGAGAGTCCGTCGTATGAGGATTTACCGGATGATCTGTATCAGTTTTTCATTGTGGCGTTTAATGCTGCGCCTGGTGTGACGTATATGAACCAGTTGGCTGAGGCGTATCGGTATTGGATGTTGCCTGGGGACCGAAGCAGCGAGGA
>CAMCRF010000018.1 GCA_945877235.1 Bordetella parapertussis | reverse complement strand
GGGCATACCGAGGACCGATTCCCTCGTAAATCCATTCGGACATTAATAAACGCCAACGACGAGCGTTTCGCTCTCGCCGCTTAAACCCGGCGGGCGCTGCACTGGTTCTCTGATGGGCCAGGCGGGGTAAAACCCGCAGCAGTGTCATTCACATCAGATCGTCACCCCTCAAGCCGTGGGTTGGGTGCCTAAAACAAGCGGATCGCTGACTGCCGGCCTGTCGTTTGGCTAATCAGTTCGGTTAAATCCAAGTAAAGCGACTAAGTATGTAGAACTGTCTTTGGAAGACTTGCGGACGCGGGTTCGATTCCCGCCGGCTCCACCAAAAAGTAATCTGAGGGCATCCAGCGTCGTATGGAATCCCTCAGAAAATGGCTCCTAGAAGCCAATGTAGCATCCTCTGGCATCCGAAAAGGTCCGATGGATTCCAGAGGGAAGTTGGGGTAGATTGTGGGGTATGTCTACTCCAGGCGAGGCACGATACCCCAAAAGAGCGATCACGGACGCATCGGTAAAGGCTTTGCCGCATAAAGAGAAGCCTTACAAGGAGCTCTACGACAGAGGGCTTTTCGTGTTGGTCAAACCAGAGGGCTCAAAGCTCTTTCGGTTCAAATACCGTTTCTTGGGCAAAGAGAAGACGATCGCCCTCGGCAGGTACCCAGAGGTTAGCCTTGCTATGGCGAGGAGGGAGCGAGATGCCTTTCTCCTCCAACTCCGAGAGGGGATAGACCCCTCGGAGCAGAGAAAGCGTGGAAAGCTCCTTGGCAAGGAATCCGCAGACAACAGCTTCAGGTCCTTGTCAGATCAGTTTCTGGCGAAGCAGCGGAGAGTGTGGTCAGAAAATCACGCAAAAAGGATGCGCAGACTTCTTGAGAAGGAGGTCTGGCCGAAGATTGGGTCACTCCCCATCACTAGCATCAAACCCCCTGACGTCCTGGCCGTACTCCGAAAACTCGAAGAGAGGGAGGTGTTTGACACCACCCACCGAGCGAAGTCGATCTGTAGCCAAGTCTTCGATTACGCCATTCAGTCAGGTCGGTGCGAGTTCAACCCCTGCGCTAACCTGAAGGGGGCGCTGACCCCAGTAAGAGTCAACCATAGAGCAGCGATAACAGATCCTCAGAGACTCGGGGAGGTACTTCGACTGATAGACGGCTACCGAGGTCAGCCGCAAACACGAGCTGCGCTCGCCCTTGCTCCTTTACTGCTTGTCCGACCGAGCGAACTCACTCATGCGCTCTGGGCGGATATCAACCTTGAAACAGCCGAGTGGCGCTTTGTAATTTCAAAAACCAAAACCCCTCATATCGTTCCACTCCCGAGGCAGGCAATAGAGATCCTCTCTGATCTTCACCCACTCACTAGTTTCAGTCCGTTTGTCTTTCCCGGTGAGCGGTCTCCCCTCACACGCCCGATCTCAATTGACACCTTGAGGCTAGCCCTGCGCTCTCTCGGGGTCCCAAAGGAGGAGGCAACAACCCACGGGTTCAGAGCAACCGCCAGAACCCTGCTAGAGGAGTCCTTAGAGGTGGTCGCAGACCTAATTGAGCACCAAGAGGGTAGAAGGGCTTGGGGCCCGCTTGGGAGGGCCTACAACCGCACCACACACCTTGAGAAGAGGCGGGAGATGATGCAGAGGTGGGCAGATTACTCGCTCTCCTTGAAGACTGGATAAAGGCGAAGCCCCCCCTATAACGATTTAAGAATCTCGGAACGCTTGGACTCGTACTCGCTCGAGGTTATGAGTCCTTTTTCATAGAGTTCCCGAAGTTTTTGCAGACGAGAGGCTACATCTCGCTGATCAGACCCTATCTGAGGCGTCGAAACGGGGGGAGTGGCTCTCTCAGCTTTATCATTGACGCTACTCCTTTCATCCACCGTCTCTCGGCTCAGAGCTCCAGATGGTGCCGCTTGATCAAATGACACAGATCGCCCCAAAGCGAGATTTCTTAACAAAGCCATCATCCTCTCCCTTTTGGAATCGAACTCGCTCGCCGGACTCCGTTGCTCCAGCAGAACATAGTCATCGTCAGTGGCAAATACTGCCCACAAGAGTCGAGTCATCCCGTTTGTTGAGTCGTTCCCCTGACGCTCTCTTAGGTAGATGGTCTTGCCTTCAACCTCGATCTCTTGAATTGGCGTCTCGCTGAAATCCTTTAGTCCATGTGGAAAAGTACTGGCGAAATTAGCGAATGACCATGCTGAAAGCGCATAGCTAACACGAGAGGCAGATTGAAGATTCAGCTCCCAACTGCCAGAGATATGGGCATATCTGCTGCTCACACCACGATCCTTTTGGCTTGCAGAGACCTGAAGCTGTCTCCACTCGGAACCTAGTGACGGAACGTAACGGCCAGGTAAAACTGAGGAGGACTTCTGAATGGTCTCGTTTCTTGGGGCTTGTTGAGCACCTAGCGGAACAAGCATCGCTCTGATCGGCTTGTCCGAACCGCAACGTATTGACTCGCCAGAAACACTCTCCACTCGCCAACGGCCCCCTGCCACATCGGAGACGACATCGCCGACCTGCGCTCCACGAGTCACGCAGTGCTCCCCTCGATCTCCAGTAATTGCATCTGAAATAGCGCTTGTTACGCTTCCAGGAATAAAAATGAACCAAGCGTTTGCGATGGGAACACCAAGGAATGTCAGAAGGCCGAAGCTAAGCAGAGTTCGGACGAGGTTATAGCTAAATCTCGGGACAGGTTTCAATCGCATTTTTCTTGGCTGGCTCAATCTTGGTCAAAAAGGGTGGAGGTTTGGAGTCCGCTTCCGACTTGTTATGCGTATGTTCGGTGATTTCCCCCACTAAACTATACCCAACGTAGATATTTCATCTAGCGCTCCATTTCGAAAGGATCCATCAATGCGTCGAGTTGCCCTAAGAGGCCTTATCACTGCCAGCCTGGCATTACTTACCTCTTATTCGCACGCACTAACCGTAGAACAAGCTTCAAAGATTCAAAGTCGTTTCGACAACACACACGGAAACGCTGTAGAGATCAAGTTCTCTTTTCAAGATGCGTTCAAGGTGGGAGATGAGTTGTTGGTTCGTGTAGGGGACACACAGCCTCTAGCAGTGACCTCTAGTGGCTCGCTCACCTTCAAGATGCTTGTCATGCGGTTTCGCTTTAAAGCGGGGGAAGAGATGTCTGCGACCCACCTTAGAGGTGGTGTCCCTCTCGTTCTATCAACTCTGACGCCCGATGTTAAGAGATCGTTTGACTTCTTCCCCAAGGAAAAATTGTCTTTGAATGTACTTGCGACGGATCGAGCACAGACTCTTCAGCAATATGGGTTACCAGAGGGAAGTTGTATGCTCTTATTCAATAATTTTTTTTACGATGGAATGTCGCCTGCACCGAGGCTGGTGATTCAAACGAACTCGGGCCGGCTACAGGTAAAGGTCGCAGAGCGACTAGCTGCCAACGCTTTTTTTGGGATTTCACCGATCACTGGAGAATCACTGGGCCCGTGCAAAGGAGCAGTTGAGCCGCAGTAAGTCTATCTTCACCTCAGGCAGCCGCTGGTATCTCCAGATTTATTCAGTCGCTCCACTTGAACACAATCACATCGCCAGTTCGCCTTGACTCATCAGCAGTACCCTGCAGGCACCGCTTAACGGCCTCCTCAACAGTCTCATGGGGCAATTTGAAGACAACCCTTGGAATCTTTGATTTTGAGGCCTCCTCGAGCCTCTGAACTCGCTTTCGTAACGTCATTTTTTCTCCAATTCACTCACACGACGCTCCAAGTCCTCCATGACGGTCAACTTGGACTGAAGGGTTAGGACCTCCAATATTTCCTTGCCAGCGGTTGGCGACACTCGCCCTTCCAGAACATCCTCGGTAACGCAACTGACGGCTACAGCGGTGGTCTCTGATCGGACAGTGGGGATGAGGCGGGACAGCAGAGCTGCAAGCAGGGAGTCGCTTCCACCCAAGGCTCGATCTACTGCAACATCCAAGATCTCGTCAGATCGACTTTCCAACTTTCTTCTCAAGGCAAGTCTTCTGTCCTCAATTCCTTTCGGTCTCCCGGATGGGTTCCCCGACTGACCAGGTTTAAATGTCATGTCTGTCCTCCGAAGATTGCGAAGACACCGAAGAAGCTGTGTTCGATTCTTCGAATTCTTCGGCTTCTTCATGGAGGCAAAGAACCCATCCCCCTTTGAAGCCAGACTTCTTCGACGTCACTTTCAGGGCCTTTTTGGCTCGATTGAGGGTTGATCGGCCTATCCCAAGGTCCTTGGCCTCTTGATCAATGTCTTTGGAGGAGACCGCACCCAAAGAGAGCCTCTCAATCAAGAGTTCTTTCGCAGCCGCAAGATCGGGATCAGAGAACTCGTTCCCGCCTATTAGTTCAACGGCACTTCCAACCAACCGTTGCCCCCACTCCACTCCCGAAACCAGGACTCCCGATCGAATAGCTTTAGGCACCACCGAGTAGTGGAGTCCTCCGCCACTCTCGCTGATATTGCTCTTCACTCGGCAAAGAATCCGCTGTTCCGCACCCTTACTCGCAAACCACACTACTCGTGGGACAGCGCCAAAGGCACCTGACCCAGTGATTCTCTCAAGTGGATCTCGACCGGATGTCCCCTTGGTGAGATGCGAGATACCTAAGACGGCACACTTTGTCTTCGCTGCAAAGTCCACAATAGGTTGCAAGGCTCGGCGAACCTGATTCGCTTGATTGCTGTCACCGGTGACTGCGCTGATGACAGGGTCGAGGATAAGAAGCCTGAGGTCATCAAGCAGATCAGAGTCCAGCAAAAGAGAGCCCATGTCCCGAGACGGATCGAAAGGGCCCTTGTTTGTGCCCGTAATGATTCGAACCCTATCTAGTGCGGCTCCTGATCTGATCAACCTCGGAACAAGCGTGTCATTGGGGTCATCTTCCCCGCTCCAGATGATTGCCGAGCCTGCAAGACCCTCGGACCCATCTGGCATCGTGTCGCCCCTGCTAATTCTTGAGGCTACATCCAGAGCAATTTGCGTCTTTCCCGCCTCGGGTACGCCTGCCAACACATGGAATTTCCCCTGAGCGAGCCAGCCGTCCCAAACCCACGATATGGATGACGGGGGAATATCACTAGCCTTGGTCAACGTCACTTGAACGTTGTTTAAGGTAGCGCTCAGCACTTGTTCAGAGAGCATTTAGCCTCCCGTCGTGCGTTGGTCCCCAAAGAGACTTGCGGAGGAAGATTTCAACCTGATGGTCTCGGAACCTCTTACAGGAGAGGCAAAGGCGCTCGACTCGACACTTACATACCCTCATGGATACCCTCCTCCACGAGCTTGTGAATGTCCTCAGCCCGCCATACAGCGGTGCCAGGGCCGAGCTTGAGTTGTTTCGGGTACTTCCCCTCTTTTATTCCGTCGTACCAGGACGAACGAGAGATAGGAATGATTGGCGGGACACCCCTAGAGGCATCTCCGATAATTTGATATAGACGGTAAAACTTGCTCCGGCTTTCCATTTATTAACCTCTATAAATGGGTTCGACGCTCTCCGAGAGGACTCAACGACGAACCTGACACAAGAATTCAACGAGAGACTCGTTGGACTGAGTGCCGCTGTTCATGTGGTCACGGAGAATGTCGGCCGATAGGCTTGGACGTGTTCTGCTGGACTTCTACTAAGCTGGCTGTGGTTAAACACCACCGGAGAAATTTTACCGCACCATAAAAACTACCTTGTATATTTGTGGATAACTAATGGCAAAAGATAGAGATTAAAATGAGCGACAGTCCCTCTAAGCATTTTTGTTCTAACCATAACTTGCGTTTGGCTGCCATTTTCCTAGCTACAAATGTTGTGGCCGGATGTTCAGTGAACCCTCAATATGCCGCAAAGCTGAGCACGCTTGAACTTTGCAAACAAGCATTTACGCCCGGAACTTCTGATCGGAACAGAAGCACCCTCTTGACGGTGGTCGCTCAGAGAGGGGAGAGCTGTGAGCCTCATTTGCAAACGGTCGTGCAGATGATTCAATTAGAACAACAAGAGTTGGAGAGGCGTGCTGCTGCACTCCAAGCTCTTGGTCAGGCGCTTCAGGAAGCAGGGAAACCGAGGCAAGCTCCGCCTAGTTCACAGCCTAGTAGTATTCGATGCCGAATCGTAAGAAACCCCTATGGTGATCGCATCAATTGCTTTGCAGATTAATCTCCTAGAGAGGGGAAAAACTGGAGGATTGCATGCGTTGGGGTATATTTCGGGGTATCTTTACATTTTCGTTTTAACAAGATTAATCTCTACATATATTTAGACTGATTATTCGATTCCCGCCGGCTCCACCATTACAAAGGGCTCAGACCTGGTTCTGGGCCTTTTTCTTTGTACGTTTCCCCGGGTAAGCGCGCGGATGCGCTGCGGGTGGTCGTTCAAATTCAATCACTTACGCGCGAGGGTTCGTGGTCAACCAATCTTGCTTTATCATGAAGCGTCAAGATAAATCATGACGGAGAAGCCATGACCGCAGCCGCACGCGAAAAGTTTTCCTCACAAGCCGCGCCCGATGTCCTCGCGGCATTGCGCCACATCGCAGAAAGCCAGGGACGCCAGTTCCAAGCGGTTCTCGATGATGCCCTGCGCGACTACATCGACCGGCAGCAGAAAGAGCGCCCCCGTCGCCATGTGATGACCGCGTTCGCATCCAGTCTGGAGGAATTCGACAGCCTCTACCGCGACCTCGCCAAGTAACACGTGGCACGCGACTACCTGACCGTCGCCGATGTGCTAGGCATGCACAGCGTACTGATGCAGCGGTATGGCGGCGCTCTGGGCGTGCGAGATCCCGGGGCACTGGAGGCTGCACTATTCCGGCCGCAGACGGGCTACTACGAAGACATCGTGGCTGAGGCTGCCGCCTTGATGGAAAGTCTAGCGATCAACCATCCGTTCGTGGACGGAAACAAGCGCATCGCCTTTGCCGCGGCCGACGTCTTCCTGCGCGTCAATGGCTGGCACGTGTGGCGCGCGCCGAAGCAGGTCTACTCCGAAATGATGCGGATGTTCGAGTCCGGCACATTTGATATTGCCCACCTCGATCCCTGGTTACGGTCATTCGCCAACCCTGCGGAGTGATGCGGTGAGCAACAAATTACCCAACGCACAGACGCAGGAAACCATGTGCTGGATGCGTTGATGAAGGTTGTGGAAAACCTATCGAGATTGCCGGAACACGGTAACTATCCAGAGGAACTGGCCGGTCTTGGCATCAAAGAAGGCAGCAATCGCCTCACCCGTTCAACCGTCTCAATCTTCCAGATCTGATCGAGGAGCGCCCGAGTCTCCTCGACCGTAATGCGCCCACCGTATTCAGAAAGCCGAAACATTTTGGATTCCAACTCAGCGCGGGAGAGCGTGTTCCCTGGGTCCCCCTTAGGATCGTCTACCCGACCATTGAGCGTCCGCCCATCGCGCGTCACGACCGTGACCTTGCCAATCCATCGGGCTGGGTAGGCTGCATCAACTTCCTCATCGAGCACCATGCGCACCCGATCACGGAAACTCAGCGTGTCGTCATCTTGAAAATGCGCCTCAAATTCATCGAGGCCAGCAAATCCATGGTGTGCGGCAAGCGCCAGCACGGTGCCCATCGAGAACTTACTCTGATGAACAGTCTGCGGGTTGGTAACCGGCCCCAGTACGTCAAGCGCGCCCTGGTGGACATGTGTGACCACAGACTCAATGTTGTGCGGCGTAAGAGCATGGAGATGCATGACCTGCAAGAGTGCGTCGACTGCGGGGTGTGTATGTCGACAGGAGGCGTGGTACTTGAATGAGGTCTCCAGAAGCGCCCATCGAGCCCCCAATCCCTCGGTCAGCCGTCGTGGGTCCGCGTCGGACGACATACCCTCGGCCATGCCCTGTTTTCCGGCCAGAATATCTTGGGCACCCGTGAGGCCTCGTTGAGCCATATAAGCCGAGAGCAGGCCAGCGCCACTTGCGTGAGCGGTGTGCAGCTGCTTGGAGTCTGCTGCGTCTCTTAGGAAGGCCCAGAGCCCCGCGGCCTGAGTGCCCGCTGAGCCAAAGGCATGAAGCATTTGCTCCGGCGAGAGCTTTAAAACGTGACCCACGGCAGCCGCCGCAGCAAGCGTGCCAACGGTTGCAGTGGTGTGGAAGACCTTGTAGTGCGAGCGCCCTAAAAATTCGCCGACGCGAATGCCAACCTCGTAGCCCGCTACACAGGCCGTTAGAAATGCACGACCGGAGACGCCATGCGCCTGGGCAGCTGCAAGCGCTGGGGGAAAGACCACCGTGGCGGGGTGCAAGACAGAGGCGTTGTGCAGATCGTCTTGTTCGACCACATGAGAAGCCGCCGCATTGACCATCGCCGCGCAATAAGGCGAGGAGGACAGTGAACTTCCAAGCACTTCGCTCGGACCATTCGCGGGGCCTTGGGAGAGCACAATCTCGCGAATGGCTGTAACCGGGCGGGCATTGAATCCTGCCAGCGTTGAGGCTGCCCAGTCGACAAGGAGATCTTCGCAACGACGAAAGACATTCTCGGGGATGTCTGATGGGGAGAGATTTGCTGCAAAGGCAGCCAATTGAGCCGTGGGGTTCATGCCTGTAACTCTACTCGCAGCAGCCGCCCTTTCGACTCGTCTGTAAGAACCAGCAAAGCGCTGGCCCCTGCGGATCGAACGTCGCGAATACGTGGCTCCCCTTCAAGCTTGAAGCGCGTTTCAGCAAAACCACCCGCTGCATTTGGGCTTAGGCGAACGAGCGCTCTGGCCTTGAGCGCACCGACCACCATGGCAGAGGCCCAGAGACCTGGCGCATTTGACGAAAGCCACGCCATTCCGGAGGGCGCGATGGACGGAACCCAGACGTGGAGGGGGTCCCTCATGCCGGCGAGCCTTGTACCCTCCCCGATTGAAAATCCAGTGACGTACTCCTTACCGAAGGTTGCCCTCGGCCAGCCGTAGTTCTGCCCGGCCTCGATGCGGTTCACCTCGTCTCCTCCCTGGGGCCCATGCTCGTGCGCCCACACCTCGCCGGTAACCGGATGTACAGCGAGCCCTTGCACATTGCGGTGACCGAGACTGAACACCTCGGGAGCCCCGCCCCCCTGAGCGAAGAGGTTGTCTTGCGGGATCGAGCCATCTGCGTGAATGCGAATGATCTTGCCGAGGTGGCTGTTTGGGTTCTGCGCCTGATCGCGCTCGCTGTACCGATCGCCCGTGCTGATGAGTAGGTGGCCCGAGGGCATAAAGGCAAGCCGTGAGCCAAAGTGCAAGCGCCCCGAGGGATCTTGCCTCTGGCCAAACACACGCTGAACCTGACGCAGGCTTGTCCCATCGAGCTCGGCCCGAAAGACAGCCGTGCGGGCTCCCGCGTCGGTTTTCTCCGAGCAAGACCAGAAGACAAGACGGTTGGTGGCAAACGCGGGGGAGAGCGCAACATCAAGCAGGCCCCCTTGCCCAGAGGCGTGAACTGCTGGCAAACCCGAAATCACCCTGCGCTGCCTCTTGGCGTCAATGAGGACCAGACGTCCGGGCCGCTCCGAGATCAAGAACCCACCATCAGGCAATGATGCAACCGCCCAAGGATGCTCCAGGCTATCGGCAAGCGTTTGAGCGGGAAGCGGTGTTTGTTGAGCCTGCAGAACGGGAGAGTACGCGCCTGCAACGGCAACGCCGAAGCCGAGTTTTGTTGCGGAAGCGAGCGCCGCTCGGCGGCCGCGATTGGGAATGTAGGGGGTGAATATGTTCATGTCGGTCTGACCAGGTCAAACCCAAAAAGTGCCAGGCTCTGCTAGCCTGCGCAACATTCCCTATGCGCCAATCCAACATCACTCGCCTGATCGCCTGCCTGCTGCTGATGAGCGCCTGCATTGTGACCCTTCGCATCACGGCGAGCCTCTGGGTGCTCCAAGCAGGGATGGGTGAGTGGGCGGTGGGCCTACTGCTGATGACGATGAGCCTCGCTCCGCTCTGGTTGTCCATCTGGGCAGGACACCTCACCGATCGGATCGGTTTTAAGCGCCCCTCTCAGATCGCGATTGTGCTGACGGTCGTGGGGGCCATGCTGCCCGTACTGTCGACCAACATCTGGAGTCTTGCCCTAGCCTGCCTCATCGTGGGAGGCGGGGTATCCATGAACGCGGTAGCGCTTCAGCACGTCATCGGCAGCCTGTCGCAAGGTGACGCCGACCTCAGGCGCATTTACGGCTGGGTTGCTCTGGCACCAGCCCTCGCCGGTGCAACCGTCGGCGTCTCTGCTGGACTGTTGATTGACCATGTTGGGTTCTCGGCCGCATTTTTTTGCGCAGCGGTCCTCCCCACTATCGCGCTTTGGCTCGTGCATGTTGAAGTGCCCACTCCGCACAGGGATGAGGCACGTCCAATCACATCGGTCTGGTCAGCCTTCAAGCTCTTTCGGATGGGCGCAATCCGCATGGTGCTTTTGGTGAACCTGCTCATGGCGGTCTCTTGGGATGCGCATAGCTTTGTGGTTCCTATCGTAGGTCACTTCCGGTCACTCACGGCGACAGAGATTGGACTCGTACTCTCGTCATTCTCCGCGGCAACGGTGCTGGTGCGCATTGTGATCATCCGATGGTCCACGCACATCACAGAAACGAGGGTCATTCAAATCGCAGCCCTGGTTGCTGGCGCAGGATTTGCCACCTATCAATGGCTCCCGACCACACTCACACTGATGGTGGGCTCTGCAGTCATTGGACTCGCACTCGGGAGCGTGCAACCCATGCTTCTCTCTGCCATTCACCAGGTCACGCCCGAGGGTCTGCGGGGACAAGCCCTCGGGCTCCGGATGTTCATGATGCATATTGGCACGGTTGGCATGCCGTTGATATTTGCCATGCTCACGCAAACCCTTGGTTCCACTGCGCCCATGAACATCATGGCTTTTGTCTTGCTTGCGATGGCTCTCGCACTCCGGTTTGACCTCAAACCCCGAGTTGCTTAGAATTATTGGCTTCACTTGCGTCGGGGCGGTAGCTCAGTCGGTAGAGCAGCGGACTTTTAATCCGTTGGTCGAGGGTTCGAGTCCCTCCCACCCCACCATTCAACGCACTCGAGCTTGCCTTCCTTTGTAAGCCTTCCATGGTCTCGACCATCGTCAGTCTCGCTTTAACTGCAAATGACCGAGCTGAGATCGACCGCGGCCTCGATGCACACAACAAGACATCAGCACCGCTTGATCAGGTACAAGACCTCTCTCTGGTCGTCAAAGGCGACCAAGGCCGGGTGCTCGGTGGACTCATTGGTCGCACCTGGGGCGACTGTGCGGAGATTCAACAACTCTGGGTCGACCCAGGGCAGCGCAGGCAAGGACTGGGAGCAAACCTCCTTCAGACCTTTCTGAAAGCCGCACGCGAGAGAGGCTGCACTCTCGTATACCTAGAGACCTTTAGTTTTCAAGCGCCGACGTTTTACCAACGGCATGGGTTTCGCGTTCTCCACGAGGCTGGCGATTTCGCCCCTGGGATTCAAAAATATTGGATGCGGACAGACCTGTGTTGAGACGCCATCTCCCCACGCTGTTCCTCGCCTTTGCGTTGTTCTTTGGTATTCAAGCCTGGCAGGCCCGAGGCACCCCGGACCAGGCTCCTGCAGCGCTCATGGAATGGATCTCCGCACAAGCGATCGACCAGTCCCACACAATGGTCGGTGTGTATGTGTGGGCAGAGTGGTGTTCTATCTGCAAGCTTCAGGAAGGCACCATCGACGCACTGCAAGCCCAGAGGCCTGTCGTAACCATTGCCATGCAATCGGGAACATCGGATCGGGTTAAGCAAACGCTCAGCCAACGCGGGCTTCAGTGGCTTACGCTCGCCGACCCCGATGCAGAGTTGAGCCGAGCGCTGGGGGCCTCCGTCGTGCCCTACTTCCTCGTTATTGACCGGCAAGGAAGGGTCCTCAGCAGCACCTCGGGCTATACGACCCCCTGGGGTCTTCGCGCCCGTATCTGGTTTAGTCGCGTACGTCTTTAAACATACCTGCGCTCAGGGCGTCGGCCTCGCACAGCGCGCGAACACGCCGCCGCTCTGTAGCATTGAGATCCGTCTCCTCGCGCACCCATCTCGGCTCGTAGATCGGCACGAGCACTGGGATTTGGCGGCACACGCGTTCCTCCACCACCACCTCTCGCTCTTTTCCGTCTTTGTCACGTTCAGTTTTGGTTCGCTTGGTGGCTGTGCACTTTTCGCGGTACCCGGTTATGCGGTCCCCGACCCAGACCTGACGCATGACCTCTTCAATCACAATCTGAGGAGGGACTTGTGTATTGGCCAACGAACTACAATAGCGGTGAATGGCCCGCTCCTGCGGTGTTGCGCATCCCGCCAAGATCATCAGCCCTCCCAACCCCAACCAGATTCTCACTCGACTCATGCCAACAGACTACTCCTCAGAGCCCAAACTCACCAGCCTCTCTCATGGCGGCGGTTGTGGCTGCAAAATCGCCCCTGGTGTGCTCTCGGACATTCTGAAAGGGACGGCCTCCATGCCCATCCCCAAAGAGCTGCTTGTGGGCATTGGCACCGCAGACGATGCCGCCGTTTACCAGATCAATGACGAACAGGCCCTTGTCGCCACCACAGACTTTTTCATGCCCATCGTGGACGACCCATTCGACTTTGGACGCATTGCAGCGACGAACGCCATCTCAGATGTCTATGCCATGGGAGGAACGCCCATCATGGCGCTTGCCCTTGTTGGTATGCCTATCAACGTACTGAGCACCGCAACCATTGGCAAAATCCTTGACGGTGGCCAGGCGGCCTGCATAGATGCAGGCATTCCAATCGCAGGAGGTCACACCATCGATTCTGTGGAGGCGATCTATGGCCTGGTCGTCATTGGGCTGGTGCATCCGAAGCATCTCAAGAGAAACGCAGATGCCAAGCCAGGCGACCTACTCATCCTCGGTAAGGCACTCGGCGTTGGGGTGTACTCTGCCGCCCTTAAGAAGGGGCTGCTAACCGATGCTGACTACCAGGTCATGGTTCGGACGACGACACGCCTGAACAAGCCAGGCGCGGCGCTCGCTCGAATTGATGGGGTGCATGCCATCACGGATGTCACTGGATTTGGTCTCGCCGGACACGCACTGGAAATGGCCAAGGGGGCCCAAGCAACCATTCAAATTGATTGGAAGCAGGTTCCCCTTCTGCCGGAGGCACGCCGGCTTGCTGAGGCAGGACATGTCACTGGTGCCTCTGGCCGTAACTGGGCAGGCTACGGTGAAAACATTAGGCTTGGGTCCTCGATAAGCCCTACGGACCAAGCCCTGCTCACCGACCCACAAACCAGCGGTGGCTTATTGGTGTCCTGCGCTCCAGAGAGCCAAGAGCAGGTGCTCAAGTGTTTCGCCGAGTCGGGCTTTACGGGCGTCGTGATCGGCTCTGTCGCGGCCGGACCAGCACTCGTCAAGGTCGACTAAGCGCAGAGGCCTTAAGCGCAGACGCCTCAATCGCGTCAACCAGCGCCTTCAACTCCGCCTGCGGGTTACAAAGCCTGGCACGCAGAACATGCAAGGCCTCTCGCAGATGGTTGCATAGCCTCGTATCCTGCTGAAGACGCACCAAAAGGTCGCTCAGCGCCTTAGGCTGCCCAGCCTCAAACAGGCCTGGGTAGTCTCCTCCCAACACTCCCCAATTGCCTGGAATGCTGCTTGCCAGAACGAACAGGCTTCGTGCAATAGCCTCAGCAATCGCGAGCGCTCCGCCCTCAGAGCGCGAGGGGTGAATCAGGACATCAGAACGCCCCATCCAATCGCGTACAAAGGCATGCGTAACGACTCCCTGTAGGCTGAGCACGTCGGGGTGCTTACGCGCCAGGTCATGCACGCGCAGTGAGAGGGCCTCGTCCAAACTTCCTCCGAGGTGGACCAAACGAAGCTCCGGGTAGACGGCCTGGGCAGCCAGAAACCCTTGTATGCCGGTCAAGGGATCTTTCTCAGGTCGTATGTGCCCGACCATGAGGCAACGCGTGGTGCCAGCCCCGCCCTCATGCTCAGCATCCTGTGCCCAACTGCTGGTCTGGAGAATGGTGTGTATGGGGCAGCTGTGAACATCCCACTTTCTCAAGGCCTGCTCTAGCGAGCCCTTGGCCTCGTGTTGCAAAACAATCGCGGCACGCGCGCCGCGCAACGTATCGATGCACACCGATCGATCAGCAGCGGAACCATTCGGCCCGAGATCTCCGTAGAGATCTGTCCCCGTAAGCACCACCAAATACGGAATCCGATCTCGCCCAGCCCGCTGAGCCACGGCAAAACTGCGACGCGCATGAAGGACAATTGCGACATCGACCCCCCGCCAATCCTCGTCATCACCCATGCCGACGATCAGTCTTACGACATATCCAGCCTGCTCGAGAAGCACCGCGTAACGGGAGGCTGTTCTCCAGTTCCCGGATTGGGTCTCAGGGCCAAAAGGCGAGGAGATCAGCGCCACATGAGTCATGCGCACAATCTACACTCTCTTCATGGCACTTTCACTGAGAACCCTGCAAGGGCAGAATCTGTCTGATGCACGTATAGAGGCGCACACCATGACGGTGAGCCTCTTCGAATCCCTGATGACTGGCGTGGAGCACGCGCTTGGGCACGTACCGAAGCTAGAGTCCGTCAATCCTCCACTCTGGGAATTTGGTCACGTGGCATGGTTTAACGAATACTGGACCATGCGCAATCAGCACCGCGCACGGGGTGTATTAGCGTCAGGTGGTGGCCATCAAACGAGCGATTCAGGGCTGGTCGATGAGATTTTCAACTCAGCAGTACTTGCCCACAGCAAGCGATGGGATCTCCCCGAACTCACTCAAGGCTTGATTACAAAGGGGTTAGAGGTGTCGCACGAGGCGACGTTGAAGGCACTCACCCAAGACACGCAAGCAGGCCTTGATCCTTACTTTCATCGCCTATCGCTTGCGCATGAACTCATGCACGCAGAGGCTTTTCGCATGACTGGCGTCAATCTGGGCCTTGCCTTGCCCGGACGACAACTCACTGACCTCTTCGATGCGCCATCCATCTCAGAGGGCCGCCTGACCGTGGCAGCCCAGAGCATCTGCCAAGAACCTGATACCCGTAGCTTCTGGTTTGATAACGAGGGGGGCCGAGCGCGCTTCCATGTCGAGACCTGCGAGATCGACCTACATCCCGTAACCCATGGTCAGTACTGGGGCTTTGTCAGCGACGGCGGCTATGAGGATGCTCGGCTCTGGAGCGAGGACGGTTGGGTGTGGCGCCAGACGCACAACGCGAGCGGACCCAAGCAACTCATGCACGATGGCCAACATTTGCGGCGTCAATGGCAGGGTGAGTGGGTCATCATTCCAGAGCAGACCCCCATGATGCTGGTCTGTGCTCACGAAGCTGAGGCATGGTGCAAGTGGTCTGGCCGTCGGCTCCCAACAGAGGGCGAGTGGCTGGCGGGGGCGCGGGCAGGCATGCAGTGGGGCCGCGTTTGGGAGTGGACGTCTGACCCCTTTCTGCCCTTCGAAGGCTTTTCCTCACACCCTTATAGAGAGTACTCCGCCCCTTGGTTTGGCGACCATCGGGTGCTCAAGGGCTGTAGCTGGATCACCAACCCGCTTCTCAAGGACGCGAGGTTCCGAAATTTCTACAAGCCCTATCGGACCGATGTCTTCGCGGGGTTTCGCTCGGTAAAGGCCGTATAGATCGCATATCGGCCACTGGGATGGATCGTTGCTCGCACTCGAGCGTAGCCCGACGATTCAAGGAGTGACTGGAATGTCTGGGGTGTGTATTTGTATGAGTTTTCCGTATGAATGCACTCACCTTGCACGAACCGCCTTGCATGTGCACCCCACCTTACCTCCGTTGACGATTGGGCAACAAGGTGCATCTCAATCCGACTGTGGTCTTGATTGAAAAGTGCCCGATGCCTCCAGTCCGAGAGATTAAAGTTCGTCCCAAGGCGCTGGTTCAAATGCAAAAGCAGGTTCCGATTAAATGCCGCGGTTACGCCGAGTGGGTCGTCATAGGCCAGCTCAAGCTCAGAGACGTCTCGGACCAAATCCACGCCAATCAAAAGGACATCAGCAGCATGCTCTCTGGCAAGACCCGAGAGAAAACCCTTTGCCTCCCCTGGGTGAAAGTTGCCAATGCTGGAACCAGCATAGAAAAAAATGCGTTGACCGCTGTCCTCAATGAAGGGATCCAGCAACCCAAGCGGAAGTCCCTCTGAAAAATCCAGTCCAAGTCCGGTCATCTGCGTTCGGGGCGCATCTCGCGCAATCAATTCAAGAGATCCCTGCAGAAACGTGGTGGAGATATCGATCGCTACATAATGGCTGGTCTCAAGCGGATTGAGGAGCATGGCTCCTTTTCTGCAACTCCCTGCGCCCAAGTCAATAAGCGCTGCGCCCCTAGGTACGCCATGCAAGATATCTTCGATAGTGTCATCAAAGAGCGCCCGCTCATCTCTGCAGGGTGTGTACTCTGGCAGCGCCGTAATAGCCTCAAAAAGCCGAGAGCCCAAGTCGTCGTATAGGTACTTAGGAGAGATTAAAGCCTGCTCAGACAACAGCCCAACGGTGAGCTCATGCTGAATCGCTTGCTCTGAGGCGGTATTCACCTGTTCAATGCGAAGTTTCATGTACCCATTATGGTGGACTTCATGCACAACCCTTATGACAAGCTCGCAGAACTTGGCATTTCCCTTCCCCCGGTCTCCATTCCCGCGGCCGCCTACCTGCCTTTTGTTCAATCGGGCTCACTGATTTTTCTCTCTGGGCACATTGCCAAACAACATGGAAAGCCATGGGCCGGTCAGCTGGGAGCAGGTCTCTCATTGGAGGACGGCCAAGCCGCAGCGCGCGCAGTCGCCATTGACCTCATGGGAACACTTCAGGTCGCAGCGGGTGGGGACCTTCGAAAGGTCAAGCGCATTGTGAAACTCATGGGCTTGGTGAACTCGACCTCAACGTTCACAGATCAGCATCTGGTCATCAACGGCTGCAGCCTGCTTATCTCTGAAGTCTTTGGCCCAGAAGTCGGTAGCCATGCACGCAGTGCTTTCGGAGCGGTTCAGATTCCGCTGGGTGCCTGCGTGGAGATTGAGATGGTTGCGGAGCTTGCTACTTAAGGCTGTTGCGAATCGACTCTGCGGTTGCGCGCAGTCGTTCCTCTGGGCTGTCGCAGTTTGCAATGATCGTGACCTCGGGCGCCACAGGCTCCCACTTGCTCTCAAAATGAAAGCCCGGGTAGCGGCTATTGGCAACCACCTGCACGCGCTGGCCATCCAGTGCCACCACCCTTGCCTTCTTTTGAACAAACTCTGCGCTGTCGCCGCTGGGCAGGACTTGAGCCATGAAAGCCTCGTCCGCATAAGGGCACTCATTCTTGAGCGTAACCAGAACCGAGAGCTGGGCAGGAGGTGGCGTAACCGCGCTCAAAAACGCCTTATAGCCCTCTCGGACTGAATCGCTCATGAGCACCACACCGCCGAAAAAGGACAGGGCCCCCGCTGCGATCAGGCCACTTCGGCTAGTCCCCCTCACCGCCTGCAAGACGGGTCGAAACCGATTCCACAACGATGGCCGCGTCGCAACGGGTGACTCGGGCGGCTGAGGCTGGGCAGGCGGGTTCAGCATGGAGAGGGCGCCTCCTTCGGGCGGCTCCTCATGCTGTACGTGGGTATTGTGCCGTTCTCGGCTGAGTTCCTCGAGGGTGCGGGGCTCCATCGTCATGGGCGCAAGTGTTGCACAGCTTAGGGCGAGCGTCTTTTAAAAAGCCGCACAGCCCAGCGCAGGATCAAATAGCCCAGGGCCACTCCGCCGAGGTCCCCGGCCACCATCATCCAGAACTGCGCCTGGGTGAGTGTCACTGCCTGCGCCGCCCACACCCAGCTGTGCAAAACTGCATTGAGCAGCGCCGCTGCCGTAGCCGTGAGCAGCATGCTCTTGAGGTTGATGGAGTTTAGGCAGCCTGAGCGCTTGCCGAGGAAGGTCGCCACCACGACAGCAGCCACCCCGACTGAGAGCGTTGTGGCAGACGCGTGCAATACGGCCACCGAGGGTGCATCGCCCACGACTTGAAGCGACAGAACGACTGAGCCCAGCCAAATACCCAGCCAGCCTGCAAATCCGCCAATCATGACGGCCGCAACCCGAATGAAGGCTGGCAGGTGAATCAGCGACACCCGATCCTCGACCACCTCCAGAAACGCGGGGGCCAGTGAATTCAGCCACCAGACCACAATGTAAGCGAGGGCGATCCCGAGGACCCAGAGACTCCCATGCGAAGATGGCCATTTAGGTAGGAAGACTTGCACGGAGTTCATCATGCGATCTTTTATTGATATTGTCACGGTGCGTCACCCGAATATCCCCTTGTCCCTTGGGGACGATGCAGCGCCCTATTGCCAAGACTGGCGTAACAAGTTCAAGGGCAAGACACTCGGTGTTTTTTTTCCAAGATCCACCCAAGAGGTGGCATCGCTCGTGGGGCTTGCCTGCGAGCACAAGGTGCCCATCGTGCCGCAGGGTGGCAATACAGGTCTCTCTGGAGGTGCAACGCCCGACGCCTCTGGCCGTCAGTTGATCCTTAACCTCTCGCGGATGAACCGGATTCGATCCGTTGACCCCGAGAACAAGACCATAACAGTCGATGCGGGAGTGACCATGCAGTCCGTGCACGAGGCCGCAGACCAACATGACCTCCTCTTTCCGTTAAGCCTCACTGCTAAGGGCACAGCCACCATTGGCGGCAACCTCTCCACCAACGCAGGCGGCACGGCCGTGCTGCGCTACGGGAACGCCCGCGCGCTCTGCCTTGGCCTTGAGGTGGTCACGCCCTCGGGGGAAATCTGGAATGGGTTACGTGGCCTGCGAAAAGACAACACCGGCTACAGCCTGAAAGATCTCTTTATTGGCGCGGAGGGGACGCTGGGCATCATCACGGGTGCGGTGCTCGCCCTTCACCCCAAGCCCGCCGCACAGGTCACAGCCCTCGCCTGTGTACCCAACGCTCAGACAGCAGTTCAGCTGCTTCAACGTGCGCAAGCGCAATGCGACGCCAACCTGACGGGCTTTGAGTTCATGACCCCTGAGTCCATGCAGCCGGTCAGCGTCTACTTTCCTCAGTTTGCCAAGCCCAGCACGCTCGGCACCGAACAGGACTGCTGTGTGCTGCTTGAAATCTCCCATCCACGATCAGAGGCAGAGGGCCGGGTTCAACTCGAGCAGGTGCTCTCCGATGCAATTGAAGAGGGCCTCGTCAGTGACGCCATCGTGGCCCAGAGTCTCTCCCAGGCTCAGTCCTTCTGGGATCTGCGAGAGCACATTACGTTCGCTGGCGCTGAGGACGGGCCTCAGGTGAAGTTCGACATCTCACTGCCCATCTCCGCCATTGCAGCGTTCTGCGATCGCATGAAGGTCGACCTGCAAAGCCAATGGCCAGGGCTTCGCCTATCGAACTTCGGACACCTGGGCGACGGGAACCTGCACTTCAATATTGCAGTGCCCGAGGCGCTCGGCAGCGGCCTCGATCGGGCACAACGACATGCAGTCTTCGCGGACTACGTCAACACCCATGAAGATGCAATTCGCATCTGCGTGCACGACCAGGTCAATGCCATGTCTGGGTCCATCAGTGCAGAACACGGATTGGGACAACTCAGGCGTGACGAGGCTGCGCGGCTCAAGAGTAAACTGGAACTAGGGCTGATGCGACAGATCAAAACCGCTCTGGACCCTCAAAACCTCTTCAATCCGAATAAGGTGCTCTCAACATGAACCTGCCACATCCAACGCGTGTATTGCTAGCAGGACTCCTGAGCCTCTGTACCTCGCATGCGCTCGCGAGCGCTCCCGAGCCAAAGCCTGGAAGCGCCTATTGGCGCGACAGCCAGGGGGTTGTTGTGCGTGACGGATCCGGACAATGCGTTCGTGCGGGGTATTTCACAGCTGCGCTCGCCACAGCCGACTGCGATCCCCAACTCATCAAAAAGCCAGCCCCCGCACCTGTACCCAAGGCCGTCGAGGCTGCGCCTGCACCCGCACCCAAGGCAACGCTTCCACCAGGACCGCAAATTCCCCTGGTTGCACCTACGCCACAGGCACTTAAACTCAGCGCAGACACCCTGTTTGACTTCGACAGAAGCACACTCAAGCCCCAGGGTGAGGCCGCTCTCAAAGCCATGACCGATCAGGCGCGCGGCGCCACCATCGAACAGGTGCGCGTGGAAGGACACACAGACGCTGTGGGCACGCAGCAATACAACCAAAAGCTCTCCGAGCGCCGGGCAGATGCAGTCAAGGCTTTCCTGGTTTCCCAAGGCATCTCGCCCGCGGTCATCGTGACGGAGTCCTTCGGAGAAGATAAACCCATCGCCACCAATAGGACCCGCGAAGGCCGGGCTCAGAATCGTCGGGTCGAGGTTGAATTGCTTGGGAGTCGTCTCAGCAAATGAGTGGGAACAGCAACTTCGATCCGGCTGAGCTGGAGAAATTCAGCGCACTCGCCAGCCGCTGGTGGGATCCCACCAGCGAATTTAAGCCACTGCACCAGATCAACCCCTTACGGCTAGAGTGGATTGACGGGCTCTCTCCTCTGCAGGGAAAGCATGTGATCGACGTGGGCTGTGGCGGTGGCATTCTTGCGGAGGCCATGGCGCGAAAGGGCGCCAACGTCACGGGTATCGACCTGGCGGAAAAGAGTCTCAAGGTCGCACAGCTCCACGGGCTCGAATCTGGCGTGACAGTTCGATACGAGCAGATTTCGACCGAGGACATGGCTCAACGTGAGGCCGAACAGTTCGACGTGGTGACCTGTATGGAAATGCTCGAGCACGTCCCCGAACCTCAATCCGTTGTCGAGGCCTGCGCAAAACTTGCAAAACCTGGCGCTTGGGTGGTGTTCTCAACGCTCAACCGCAACCCAAAAAGCTTTCTCTTTGCCATCGTGGGGGCGGAGTATGTGTTGCGCCTCTTGCCACGCGGCACGCACGAGTACAGCAAGTTCATCAAGCCCTCTGAGCTTGGGCGGGCTGCGCGCAATGCAGGACTAGAACTCGTCGAGCTCATCGGTATGACCTACAACCCGATAACACAGGTCTATGCTCTGGGCCGCGACACTGACGTGAACTACCTTATGGCGTTTCGCAAAGCATGAACCCCGACCTCCTCGCGGATCAGCTCTCTCACCCCACGCCGCGCAGCAACTGGAAGGCCGTTTGGTCGCAACAAGCACAGCGCGCCGTGTTGTTCGACCTCGACGGCACATTACTCGACACGGCTGCAGACCTCGGGGGTGCTGCCAACGCCATGCGTAGTGCACGCGGCCTCGACCCCCTTCCCATTGCAGAGCTGCGCCCATGTGCCTCGCGGGGCGCGAGAGGCCTAATTCAAAAGGCATTCGGTGTCGAGTGGAACACCCCGGAGTTCGAGCCGCTCAAAGAGGAGTTTCTCCAACGATACGAATCTGCTCTGGCAGTGCAGACTCAATTTATGGACGGACTTGAGCCCATCGTCAACGACCTCGAACGACTTGGGGTGCCCTGGGGAGTGGTCACCAATAAGTTCGAGCGATTCACCCAACCATTGGTCAGGGCACTGGGGCTTGAGCAGCGCATGGCGATCTGTGTGTCGGGGGACACGACAGCCTTTCCCAAGCCTCACCCAGAACCGCTTCGATTCGCGTGCGAGCGACTGGGCTTGAAGCCCGAATCAGTGGTCTACATCGGTGACGACTACCGTGACATCCTCAGTGGCTATCACGCGGGCTGCCACACCATTGCGGCTGCCTTTGGCTTTTGTTCAAGCGAACGTCCCGTCGACGACTGGGGCGCTGATGCCCTTGCTAAAAACAGTGCTGAACTCCATGCCCTTCTGATATCCTGAAAACGCCTGTGGCTCGGGGGTCTTATTTCTCTGAACCAATAATTGTGTGCAGGGCTTGGAAATTGTGCGGTGGGCGTGAGCGTCCCTCGTCGGATGAACCCGAAACCGTTCTGACCTCGCCCACCTGAACCCTCGGTTCAGGGAGCAGCCTTCGGTGCTGCAGGCCCCCT
>CAMCRF010000017.1 GCA_945877235.1 Bordetella parapertussis | reverse complement strand
GCGTGGATCGGCTCAAAATCGCACAGAGACTTGCTGAGCAACGCGCAGAGCGGCTAGACCCCTTGCAAGTCTGTCTGCAAATTAACCTCAGCGGTGAGGACTCCAAGTCTGGGGCATCCCCCGACGAGGCAATTGAGCTGGCCCTGGATGTGGCGGCAGTCGCCGAGGCCACAGGCAGAATAAGACTGCGGGGCCTCATGACCATTCCCGAGCCATCGGAGGACGCCCAACTGATCCGTGCCCGCTTCCAAGCCTTGAGGGCCCTCAAGCGGGCCATCAATGCGGAACTCTATCGGTCGATGGACCTCGTCGAACCCATGGCCCTCGACGTACTCTCGATGGGCATGTCCGCGGATTTAGAGCAGGCTATTGCTGCGAGTGACCCCGAAGGGGTCACTTGGATACGTGTGGGGTCCGCCCTTTTTGGTGCGCGCACCCCACCCACCTAACGACAACTTAGGCGGCAGCCATGGCCTTCAATGCGGAGGCCAGACGGCTCTTGTGGCGCGAGGCCTTGTTCTTGTGCACGATCTTCTTGTCCGCGATGCGGTCAATAACGCTCGAGGCGGCGGAGAAGGCTGCGAGGGCTGCTTTGGCGTCACCAGCGGCCACGGCCTTGCGCACCGACTTCACCGCGGTGCGGTAAGACGAGCGAAGTCCAGCGTTCGACAGACGACGGGCGGCAGCTTTTCTTGCGCTCTTACGAGCGGATGCTGAGTTGGCCATGTTGATCCTTTGGTTCCATAAAACGGCAAAAGCCCTAGACTATAGCTCAGCTTATGAATCTGCTCAAGACTGTTGCCACGGTAAGTGGCTTCACCCTTCTGTCTCGCGTCACCGGGCTGATCCGCGAGGTCATCACGGCCGGCCTTTTCGGGGCCAGCGCGGCCACCGACGCATTCTTCGTTGCGTTTCGCCTGCCCAACCTGCTGCGACGCCTCTTCGCCGAGGGAGCCTTCTCCCAAGCCTTTGTGCCTGTCTTGGGGCAGACCAAGGCCCGCGACGGAGAGGCTGTCGCGCTCGCGCTGGCCCACCAAGTTGCACTCCTTCTTTTCCTTGCGCTTGGTGTCATCACGCTGGTGGGTATTACCGTTGCGCCCATCCTCGTACTGCTGATGACTGGCGGGTACGGCGGCGACCTCCCGCGCGAGCAACTCACCATCGATATGACGCGATGGATGTTTCCCTATATCTGGATGATTGGGCTGGTGGCACTGGCCTCTGGCGTGCTCAACACCTGGTCGCGCTTCAAACTGCCCGCTTTCACGCCTGTGCTGCTGAACCTCTCGTTTATTGGCTGCGCACTTGTGCTCGCGCCTCAACTCGACGAGCCGATTTGGGCATTGGTGGCTGCTGTGCTTATTGGAGGCATGCTCCAGTTGGGGGTTCAGGCCTATGGACTTCATCGAGCCGGACTCCTCAGAGGGCTCCCCGCCCTGCTCCGGCAGCCACTCAGCAGCACCCGAGCGGCACTCGCCTCAGAGCCCGTTCGCCGTATTCTCACCCTCATGCTTCCCGCGAGCCTTGCCGTATCGGTGGCGCAGGTCAGCCTGGTCATTAATACGCATATCGCCGCCCGGCTTGAGGCAGGCAGCGTCTCCTGGCTATCTTACGCAGATCGACTCATGGAGTTCCCCACTGCCATGCTGGGCGTAGCCCTGGGGACTGTACTGCTGCCAACGCTCTCCAAAGCATTTGGCACGCAAGACATTGAGCGTGCGCATGCCCTGGTGGACTGGGGTCTAAGGCTCGTGCTGTTGCTCGCCGTACCCGCATCGGTGGGCCTCTGGGTGCTCTCCGAACCGCTCGCTGCAAGCCTCTTTCATTACGGCGCCTTCGATGCACAGGACTTGGCTATGACTGCCTGGGCCATGCAGAGCTATGCCTTTGGGCTGCTGGGGCTGATCGCGGTCAAGGTCCTCGCGCCCGGATTCTATGCGCAGCAGAATGTTCGCACCCCGGTCAAGATTGCATTGGTTTCGCTCGTGGTCACCCAACTGCTTAATGTCATCACCGTCCCCTTCCTCGCGCATGCGGGTCTCGCGCTCTCCACAAGCTTGGCAGCCTGGGTCAACGCGGGGCTATTACTCACCTTCCTGATTCGCAAGTCAGGCTTTCGACTCCATCCCGGCTGGATGCTCCTCGGCCTTCGGGTTCTTGTTTCCGCCGCTGTCATGGGGGCGCTCCTTGCGTGGCTCGCCCTCCCTATTCCCTGGGCGGCCTGGCAGTCCACCCCCTTCACGCGCGTGGGTGCACTCTCTGGTTTACTCGTCTTGGCCCTCACCAGCTATGGGCTCTGCCTCACCCTCCTCGGGGTACGTTGGCGCAGCCTTCTCAAAGGACCCCTGGCATGAACACAACCAACCCAATCGGTACCAACCCAATCGGCATCAACCCAACCGGGCTCCACCTGGCGCTCCTGGGCGGCGGGAATATGGCCCAGGCGCTCATCCAAGGGCTCCTGCGAAAACCCAATCAGCCCCTGCAACTCCGAAGGGTCACTGTCGTAGAGCCCAACGAGACAGTGCGTGAGCAGCTTCTGGCTCAGAGCGAGGTTCTGGCACAGGCTGCGGGCATTGCCCTGAACGTGCTGCCACTCCACGCAGTTGATCAGGGAGCCCAACCACCGGACTGGCTGCTGCTCGCCGTCAAACCGCAGGTCGCGCAGACGGCCTTGAGAGAACTCCACGCCGTGCGACCCGAATGGCTCTCGGGCTCTGTGCTGTTATCCATTGCTGCCGGGCTCAATACCGAAAAGCTCTCCACCTGGGTCGGGCATCCCCGAATCGTGCGCAGCATGCCCAACACGCCCGCACTGATCGGACGGGGCATTACGGGGCTCTTCGCCCGTGGAGAGGTCCTAGAAGATCGAAGGCTCGAGGCGGAGCACCTACTCAAGTCTGTCGGAGAAGTCCTCTGGCTCGAGGATGAGGACCTTCTCGATGCAGTGACTGCGGTCTCGGGGTCGGGTCCAGCCTACTTCTTTCTCCTTGCAGAGGCCATGACGCAGGCAGGGGTTACTCTTGGGTTGAGTGCGGCTCAGGCGGCATTGCTGGCCCGCCACACCGCGGCAGGAGCGGGCATGCTCATGGCGCAGTCTGAAGATTCGGCAGAGACGCTTCGCACCCGCGTGACATCTCCAGGGGGAACGACTGCTGCGGCGCTCGCAGTCTTTGAGGCCAGGGGTTTTCGCGAGACGGTGATCGCTGCCCTTGAGGCTGCCCGCAATCGTGGCCAGGCGCTCAGTCGATAACGCTCAGTCAATTCGGCTCGGCCATTGACTAGAACAGCGCCTGCAACGCAAAGTCCATAGCCATACCTGCCCACAGGATGGCACCAACCCAATGACTCCGGCGAAAGACCCAGAAGGAGTCCTCACGGCTGCGAGACCGGAGCCGCTTGAGCAAGGCCCATGAGAGCACCACCGCAGCAAGCCAGCTGATGAGGTAGATGGCACCGAGAGGGACCATGAGGGGAATGACCAACATCAGCAGCAGAAATCCGAGCTGCGCAATCGCAACTGCTGTCCAGTCCCAGGTACCAAACGTAATGGCGCTGCTCTTGAGCGAAAGCTGAAGATCATCGTCCCGATCCACCATGGCATAGGCGGTGTCATAGGCCAGCACCCAGAGCGCGTTTGCAACCCATACGATCCAGGCTAAAAGAGGAAGGGCATTCAGCGTATCGGCGAAGGCCATCGGAATTCCGAACCCGAAGGCAACACCCAAGACAGCCTGAGGCACTGGAAAGAACCGCTTGAAGAATGGGTAGGCAGCGGCTGTCACGACCGCAAGCAGGGCCACCCCTATGGCCAAGGCATTCAGAAATAAGAGCAGTGCCGCAGCAAGCAGCAACAACGCAACCGCAAAGCCTGCGGCCTCTCGCACGCGCAATTCTCCTTGGGCGAGGACCCGGAGTGCGGTGCGTTTTACAGCGCCATCGAATCGCCGATCGGCCAGGTCATTGAGCACGCACCCAGCCGCCCGCATGAGGACCACGCCCAGAAAAAACACCAATAGCCGGGGAGGATCCGGAAAGCCCTGGGCAGACAGCCAGAGTGCCCAGGCTGTGGGCCACAGCAATAGGAGCGTCCCAACGGGTTTATCGAAGCGGGCTAGCCGCCAGCAGGCGGATAAGAGAGCCCCCCAGGAACGCGCAGGCGAGGCGGGGGGAATCCGAGGTGGTGGGGAAGACGCAAGGGTCATTCCCCATTTTAGGCAGTCTTCTGAAGTTTCCGGCGTCTAGTCTTTTCGGCGAGCGGGCCTCTCGGCGGTTGGGTGCACACGTTGTTTAGGCTGAGCTGCATCCGCGCCTTTGGCATACGGAGGTTCTGGTCGTTGAGCAGTGGGAACAACCAAGCCACCATCTTGGAACTTCTTCAGTGTCTTCTCACCAATGCCTGAGACACGTTTGGCAAGGTCCGCGGGCGACTTGAATGGTCCCCGCTTCTCACGCTCTTCAAGAATTCGAGTTGACATCGATGGGCCTATGCCGCGAATCGCCTCGAGTTCGGCTCGGCTGGCTTGATTCACATTGACCGATGCGTCGGCAGTCGAGACACCGAGCAGGGCTGCGAGGGCGAGGCCCATAAGCCACGAACGATGGGAAAAAGTATGGATCACACGAATCTCCTGGGTTGTTGAGGAACCCAGAGCCTAGAAGCAGCAAAGACCTCAGAGCATCGGCTGAAGGTCTGCCCATGAGACGGTTGCGGTTCCCAGACGCCCAACGACGATGCCTGCAGCCGCGTTTGCCAGGCGGACCGCACGCGGAAGCTCCAAACCCCCGGCCCAGGCGGCGGCAAGCACTGCAATCACGGTATCTCCTGCACCCGTAACATCGAAGACCTCTCGTGCCTCGGCAGCCACATGGAAAGCCGGCTGACCGGGCGTGAAGAGGGTCATGCCATCTTCGCTTCGCGTGACCAAGAGATGCTCAAGACTCAACTGCTTGCAGAGCCGATGGGCACGCTCTGCCATGTCCGCCTCTGAGCTCGGTCGGCCAGCCGCCTGAACAAACTCGCTGTAATTCGGTGTGAGCAAGGTTGCCCCCGTGTAGCGCGCATAGTCCTCCCCCTTGGGGTCGACGAGCACGCGCTTGCCTGCATGGCGGGCCGCGGCAATCAGTTCAAATGAATGCCCCAGAGCGCCCTTTCCGTAATCGGAGAGCACCACAAGCGACGCAGACTGCACCCGATCGTGAAAGGCCTCCGCTTTGTCTGCCATGACAGCCTGTGATGGCTGCCCCTCGAAATCAAGCCGAAGCAGCTGCTGCTGACGTCCAATGGCGCGCATCTTGACCGTGGTCTGGAATCCGGGGGCGACCAGCAAGGCCTCTTCAACGCCCTCTGCAGCCAGTAAGGACCGTACCCGCGCACCAGGCTCATCATCCCCTACAAGACCGAGCAAGACCGGTCGCGCCCCAATGGCTGAGAGATTGCGCGCAACATTCGCAGCGCCGCCCGGGCGATCGTCCTGCGCTTGAACTCTCAGGACCGGAACGGGCGCCTCGGGGGAGATGCGCTCAACTGCACCGCGGTATGTGCGATCGAGCATGACGTCGCCCACCACCAGAATGGGCAGACCGTAAAAAGCAGACGATTCAGCCTGAGACATGTCTAGACTCCATGAGAGTTTGATAGAGCGCGATGTGAGCCTGCACCATGGTCTCTACCGAAAAGTTCTGTACGACGCGGGCTCGGCCCGCTGCACCCATCTCACTGCGCATCTGGGCATTCTCCAAGAGTGTATGCAGGGCCTGCCCAAGCGCGTCTGCACGACCCGATGGGACGATTAACCCAGTCACGCCCGCTTGCACGGCCTCTGGGATGCCACCGGCATCGGTTCCCACAATGGGCAATCCCGCGGCGGCACCTTGAAGCAGCGATACGCCCAACCCTTCGGCAGCAGCTGGGTGCACCATGAGATCGAGCGCGCCCAGCTGTTGAGCGAGATCGTCAACAAAGCCCATAAAGTGCACCCTCTGCTCCCAGCCGCGCGCACGCACGTCCGCTTGAATATCGGCCTCCAGGGGGCCACGCCCGTAGAGCGCGACATGTAATTCGGGATGACGGGGCAGCAAGTGCTCCAGTGACTCCAGCAGCACGCGATGCCCTTTCCGCGGGATGAACTGCGCCACCATCCCCAACACCATGGCGCTCTCTGGGAGCCCATGCTGCTCGCGCCAAACGCGCTTGGGCATGCTTTGCATAAAGGGCTCCGCATCAATCGCATCTCTTATGCAAACGAGCCTGTCAGCCGGGACACCCAAAGACCGCTGAACCGACCCGATGGCTTCTGAAATGACGACAACCCGATCGAAGAGACGGGCCCGAAGCCTTGCGAGCCAGACAGGCTCTCGGTTATCCACGCGCCTTGAGAGCACAGCGGGAATATCCAACCGACGCGCGCACAACCCTGGGTAAAAATCAGCTCCCCGACGAGAGTGAGCATGCATCAAGTCAGGCTGCGTCTCGCGTACGGTCCTCACAAGACGCGCATAGAGTCCAATATCGAGGTCGCCTCCCATAGGCATTGAAATCACACGCGAGAAGCGGCGAGCCTGCTGCACATACTCAGCATGGCCTGGACAGACAAGAACATTCTCATGTCCGCGCTGAGCTAGCCCCTCAAGCAGGTGAAGGACCTGTTTCGCACCGCCATAGAGGTGGCGGCCCGCCTCGATATGAAGAATCTTCATGCGTGCGCGCGCGCCAAGGCGGATCGCACCACGGCTGGCGTGATATCACGCTGGCAATCAAATCGGCCCGAGCAGGTGGGCCTTCGGCCACAGGGCGAGCAGCTGCGAGCCGACCAGAGAATCTCCACTGCGGGATGCAGCCGCTTTTGATACGGGATGGTCGATCCGAAGATCACAACGGTCGGGCGTGCGAGCGCCTGCGCTGCGTGCGTGAGTCCCGTATCGACACCAATGACCGCATCTGCGCTCACCAGCACAGAGAAGGAGTCTTGAATTGAAAGCTGCCCAACGGCGTTGAGGACTGCAGGTGCGTTCGCAAGGAGTCGCCTCGCTGAGTCGGAATCTGAGGGCCCACCGAGGAGCACGAGCTCGCAGGTTGGGTCAGAGGATAGGCCTTGGATGAGCTCAGTCCAGTAGGCCTCTGGCCAGTGCTTCTGAGGCCTTGTCGTAAACGGAATGAGCACAATCCGTCGCGTTGTAACGATGCAATTCTGGGGACGCGCTGCTTGCAGCCACTGCTGCGCGCGCGCAAGGCTCTCGGGGGGGAGCGCGAGCCGTGGCATGGCTGCAAGGGGGTCCGGGCAACCCAAGGCGTGAGCCATGACGCGATATTCGGCACCCATATCGGCCTGATCTGCCGGTCTTCCATCCCCTCGATCAATTACCTCGGTCATCAAGAAGCGAGAGCCTTCTCGCCCACCGAGGCTCACGCGGCGTTGGGCACCACTCCAATGCACCATGAGTCCACTTTTGAGTAGACCCTGTAAGTCAATGGCCCAATCGGCCCTCAATCCAGAGAGTGTTGCGCGAAAGGCGGTCACTTCTCTCCAGAGCGCCCACCATTTGCGCGCTCTGAACAAACGCTGCCAGACCCTTCTGGGCCACACGACGACCTCATCGACCGCCGGTAAGACCGCCGCGACATCTGCAAACCCATCTTGTACCAGCCAGACCAGTCGGGCTTTCGGGTAGGACACACGCATTGCTTGAGCAAAACCAGACGCCATGACCAGATCACCCATGGCCGACAGGCGAACAACAAGGATGACCTTGGGCGCAGTCATTTCTGATCCATAACCCAGAGCGCTGCGTACTTGTGAAACGCGTACTGCCCAAGTACCACCGCCATCAGAAACCCACGCTGTCCATCGAGAAAGCCGCCCCTGAGAACGTACTGCTGAAAGAAGTCTACGAAGAAGCGCAGAGTGGCGAACATCAGGGAACCCTTGGCGCCTTTGGCGTGCTTCTGCACCGCCAGGAGTTGAGCATATTGAAGATGTTTTGCTTGAAGGTGCTGGTAGTCTCGCCAGGAGTAGTGGTCGAGGTAGCCACTGAGTCTGAGCTCTTTGCGCACAGGCATCAGCAGAGACTCGTGCACCAAGTGGTCTCTGTAGCGGGTGCCCTCGCGGATGAAGAGCTTCGCCTGAGGAGAACTGTAGCGACCGCGCAGGATGGGCTCACCAAAAAGATAGGTTCGCCAAGGAAACTTGATCACCGTAGCAGTGAGCTGCGGATCGGTAAGGGCTTGATCGATTTGGGCCTTGAGCGGCGCTGTCACTACCTCATCCGCATCAAGGGACAACACCCACTCCCCCGTGCAACGCTCAAGGGCTCGGTTGCGCTGGGCACCGTAGCCCGGCCAGTCTGTGATCCAGACATGCTCCGTGTAGCGTCTGGCGATGTCGGCAGTCCCATCGGTGCTGCCGCTGTCGAGCACAATGATTTCATCTGCCCATTGAGCAACAGACGCAAGTGACGCCTCGATCCGATCGGCCTCATTCTTGCAAATCATCAGGACGGAGAGGGTTCTGCGATTTGATGTCATGGTCTGCTGGGCATCTTACACTTGGCGCACCATGGTTCTATCTCGACTCCTATCAATCTGCCCACTGCTAATCATCGTGGCATTTCCCGTCTGGAGGGGCGCCCCCGCAGCAGGATTTGCCATTGCGCTCTTGCTCTCAATATGGATCATATTCAGCAGCCAACGAGAGCCGATGCATTCAAGTGACTGGATCATTATTGCGGCACTCTCTGCCGTTCCAGTCACCACTGCCTTAGGCCTTTTAATCCATGAGGGCGGTCTGTGGGTGCTCGATCGACCCCTGCGACTTTTACTCGCAGTGCCCATCTTTCTCGCCTTTCGCATTGTCGGCCTCAGAACTGAGACCCTGCTCACTGCTGCAGGCTGGAGCGCCGTCGTTTTTGGGTTTGCTGCTGTGTGGGATATCTCTCAGGGTTTTAGCCGCGCAGTTGGGCAGGCGGGCCACCCAATCGTGTTTGGCAATACAGCGCTTCTGATGGTGCTCATCTCTCTTTGGGGACTCCTCCATCAGGAATCAATTAAGGCGAGCCCCAGGCTGCCGTTGCTTTTGAAACTCGGACTTGCCGCAGGGCTGATTGCCTCGCTGGCCTCTGGCAGTCGAGGCGGATGGTTATTTGCGCTTCCGATGGCCTGCTACATGCTCATGACAAGTCCCATGCGCCTCACGCTGTCCGTGAGGCACTTGCTTGTCTTGAGCGCTTTCGGCGTGCTTTTACTAGTAGCATTCGGTCCTCAGGTTGTCGAGCGACTCACCCCTGTTTTTCAGGGAGTGCGCTTTGCACTTCAATCTGAGGCGCCGCCGCCGGCTGAACTCCTGTCCATAGCGGCGCGGGTCGACATGTGGCGAGAGGCGATCCATGCCTGGTCACATGCTCCATTCATAGGTGCGGGGCCAGAACGGTTCCTCGCTGCCCTAGATGCAAGAGCAGCCCTCGGTTACATGGAACCCGGCAGAGTGCATGCGCATAACGAGGTACTCACGCAATTAGCCATGTTTGGTCTATTTGGCCTTGCGGGACTACTCCTTTTCGCTCTGGGCTTGGGCTACGCATTCCACGCCCAGCAATCACCGATGGCACGACTCGGATTGGTCGTCCTGAGTACATACCTACTCTTCGGTCTCACAGACTCGATGCTCTCGATGATGAATCGAGTGGAACTCTACGCAGTGCTGCTCGCGGTCTGCGCAGGCGCAATGCGCCACGCTCAACTGAGTCAAGTCAGCGCGCGTAAGGAGTCCCAAGACTCGCAAGCCGGGCACTGCCAAGCGTGACGCGATACCTTCGCGCCACATTCACGACATTGATATGGGCCGGCTGCTAGAACCGCATCGGCTTGGAGCCGATTATGGTCCGGCAGGAGGTCAGATGCTGCTTCTCGCTGACCGAGCTCCATATGAAAGTGAAACCGGAGTCGGTTGAGTGATGGATCGGAGGAGTCTCGATGCGCCAGCCAGTCTGCACTCTGCAGGGCCTCTGCCCATCGTCGCTGACGCTGCATCAGCGCCAAGAGCTTTCGGTGGGCCTGCTCTGCGCACATTCCTTGGGTGAGCCCCTTGAGGAGATGCTCTGCGCGATCCAAGATGCCAGCCGCTCGGTAATCCTCGGCGAGCTCCAACTCAATGGACTGTCGATCAGCCACTGAGAGCTGGGGTCTGGCCAGCAGTGCCTGATGGACTTCAATGGCTCGGTCAGGCTCGCCTTTGAGTCTCAAAACGACGCCCACACCAGATTGCAACCCGATGGCGTCGGGGTTGTGACGAAGGGCTTGTATGAGCGCGTCTTCCGCAGCGGTCCAATCGCGTTGAAGCATAGCGTGAATGGCACGACTGAGCGGCTCAAGAAGCGCCTCTTCTTGATGCTGATCCTGCTGATGGTCGAAGCGCGAGACAAACCAGCCCAAGCCAAACAGCATGGGTAATGCCAACAGCCAAACAGGGTCGAAAGTCATCCAGCGGCGTTTCGATTGACCCGCTGACGGAGCTCTTTTCCGGGCTTAAAGTGCGGAACGCGTTTCGCAGGAACCAACACCTCTTCGCCAGACTTGGGGTTTCGGCCCGTTCTCGGTGGGCGCTCGCTCACCGAGAAGGTTCCAAATCCTCGAATCTCGATGCGCTGCCCCTCAACCAGTGCAGTGACCATGGCATCGAGCAGCAGCCTCACAGAGACTTCGCAATCCTTCTGTACCAACTGGGCATTGACACCCAGCAGCGGATTGTTAAGGCGCTCGGTCAGTCGAACAATCAACTCTGACTTGGTCATAACCGAGCGCCGCTTTCTTCAGTGACTACGCAGACCGCTTACTCAGACTGGCCGTCAAGCTTGGCCTTGAGCAGCGCGCCGAGGTTCGTCGTACCAGAGCTGCTGCCACCCTCTGCCGCCATCTTCTGAAGGACGTCCGCAGCCTCTGCGTTGTCCTTTGCCTTGATAGACAGGTTGATCGAGCGTGTCTTGCGGTCAACGTTCACCACCATAGCCTCGACCGTGTCGCCCTCTTTCAGATGCGTGCGGGCATCTTCAACGCGATCTCGGGAAATGTCCGAGGCACGCAAATAGCCCTCGACATCGTCACCCAGGGAGATGGTTGCACCCTTCGCGTCAACAGCCTTGACGGTCCCGGTCACAACGGCGCCCTTCTCGAGCTTAGTCGTAGTGACGGGGTCGCCCTGCATCTGCTTGATGCCCAATGAAATGCGCTCGCGCTCCACGTCGATGGCGAGCACAACGGCCTCGACCTCGTCGCCCTTCTTGAAGTTGCGCACAGCTTCCTCGCCAGTCTCGCTCCACGAGAGATCGGAGAGGTGGACCAGGCCATCGATGTTGCCGGGCAGGCCCACAAACACGCCGAAGTCGGTGATGGATTTAATCTGGCCCTGAACCTTATCGCCCTTTTGAACCGTCGCAGCGAACTCTTGCCAGGGGTTAGCACGGCACTGTTTCATGCCCAAGGAGATACGGCGACGCTCGCCGTCAATCTCGAGCACCATGACCTCGGACTCATCGCCCACCTGAACCACCTTGCCGGGGTTCACGTTCTTGTTCGTCCAGTCCATTTCAGAGACGTGCACGAGACCCTCGATACCGGGTTCGATCTCAACAAATGCACCGTAATCGGTGATGTTGGTGACCTTTCCGAAGAGGCGGGAGCCCTGCGGATAACGACGGGCGATGCCTTCCCAAGGATCGTCACCGAGCTGCTTGATGCCCAATGAGACACGGTTCTTCTCTTGGTCAAAGCGAAGCACCTTGGCGGTGACTTCCTGGCCGACGTTGAGCACCTCGGACGGGTGACGCACACGACGCCATGCCATGTCGGTGATGTGCAGCAGGCCATCAATGCCGCCAAGATCCACGAACGCACCGTAATCGGTGATGTTTTTGACCACACCTGTCACGACGGAGCCTTCGGCCAGCGTCTCGAGCAGTTTGGCACGCTCTTCGCCCATGGAATTCTCGACCACTGCACGGCGGGAGAGCACCACATTGTTGCGTTTGCGATCGAGCTTGATGACCTTGAACTCGAGGGTTTTACCCTCGATGTGAGAGGTGTCTTTAATGGGACGGGTGTCGACCAGGGAACCGGGCAGGAATGCACGGATGCCGTTGGTCATGACGGTGAGGCCGCCCTTGACCTTGCCGGTTACGGTGCCGGTGACCATTTCGCCGGACTCAAGTGCCTGCTCAAGGCTGACCCATGCGGCCAAGCGCTTGGCGCGGTCTCGGGAGAGGCGGGTTTCGCCGCGGCCATCCTCAAGAGACTCAATAGCAACAGAGATGAAGTCGCCCTCTTGAACATCCAGAACTCCCTGGTCGTTCAGGAACTCTTCAACAGGAATAAAGCTTTCAGATTTGAGGCCCGCATTCACCACCACGTGGTTTTGATCGATGCGCAACACCTCGGCGGTGATGACCTCACCCGCACGCATTTCTTGGCGGGCAATTGACTCAGCAAACAATGCAGCAAACGACTCAAGCGCAGGGGCGCCTTGTTGGGTAGACAATGACATGTAAGAGGGTTTCCAATGACACGCCGAAGACGTTCCTCGGCGGAGTTATGGCGGGCGCGTTTGCCGCGACCTGCCGATTAGCCGTGTGTTAAGCCCAGTGCTTTGGGTTCAATACACAGCCCCGAACCCCAGAATATAGACCAAAAGTCCAGCTTGATCAACGGCTTAAATCCGTGTTCGCCCAGGCAAGGACTGACGTCACGGATTCCTCGACGGCCTGCTCAGTCGTATCCAAGTAATGTACGCCCGCGTTTGGCGTGTATTTGAGTGGGGCCACGCTGCGCTGGGAGTCCCTGGCGTCACGGGCACGCAGGTCGTCCGTGATCGTTTGCAGGTCCGCAGGCTCGCCACGTGCACGCAGTTGCTCGTATCGGCGGCGCGCACGCGCCTGGGCGTCGGCCGTTAGGAAGATTTTGGTCATCGCTTGCGGAAACACCACAGACGCCATGTCGCGGCCATCGCACACGAGGCCAGGCAGGCGGGCAAAGTCGCGCTGCAAACGAAGCAAGGCGGCACGGACCCCGGGTAAGGCAGCGGCCTGAGAGGAGCGCACACTAATCTTCTCGTCTCGGATCGCCAAGGTGACGTCCTCGCCAGCCATCCAGACTTGGCCAGAGTCAAAACGAACCTGCATGTTGGAGGCAATGGCCGTGAGGCCTGACTCGTCCGAGGGATCCAACCCGGCGCGAAGCCCCGCGAGGGCCACGAGTCGGTATAGCGCACCGCTATCGAGGTATGCGAAGCCCAGAGCACGGGCTACCCGCGCAGCCACCGTCCCCTTGCCAGAGGCCGTAGGGCCATCGATGGCAACAACAGGAACGGCACGTGCACAGACATCGGCGAACACCTCAAAGTAGTCGGGGAATGTTTTTGCAACACAGACGGCATCCAGGATGGTGACCGTCCTCTTGGGCACCGCCTCGAGGCGATCTCCTGGGTGCCGGAAGCTGACCAGAGAAAAACTCATGGCCACACGATGATCGTCGTAGGTGTGTATGCAGGCGGATCTCAACACCAAGGGCGGATGAACCACAATGAAATCCGGGCCCGTTTCGACGTGTGCGCCAAGTTTGCGAGCCTCTGCAGCCATGGCCTCAATGCGATCAGTCTCCTTCACGCGCCATGACCCAATGTTGTGCAGGCGCGTGGAGCCTTGAGCATAGAGCGCAAGCGGGACAAGCGTCATGGCCGCATCAGGGATGTGGTTGCAGTCCAGATCCACGCCTCGAAGCTGCGAGAGCCCTCCGATTGGCGCCTGAACCTCAATGGCGTTGGCTTCCCAACGAACCTGCGCGCCCATGGCCTCGAGTGCATGAGCAAACTGGACATCTCCCTGCAGGCTCTCGCGCCCAGCCCCCTCCACTCGAATGGGCCCTCCCCCCAAGACCCCAGCAGCCATAAAGTAGGAGGCAGAGGATGCATCGCCCTCCACAGACAGTGCGTCAGGCGAGATCAGGCCTTGAGCTGGCTCAACTCGAAAGCAGTTCGGCGTCGGCTCGTGAATCTGTGCGCCAAAGCGGCGCAGCATAGCAAGTGAGAGATCCACGTAAGGGCGACTAATCAACGGGCCTTGTACTCGGATCTCAATCGAACGCTGCCACTGCTGGGCGAGCCCAGGGGCAGCCTGCAAGAGGCCCGTTAAAAACTGACTGGACGTACTGCCCTTCACCTGCCAAGACTCGCTTGGCACCAGCGCAGCAGCGCGCACGCGAAGCGGCGGAAACCCCTCAACCCCCAGGTAGTCGATCTGAGCGCCCAAATGCCGCAACCCATCCACCAGATCACCAATTGGGCGCTCGTGCATGCGCGGCACGCCCGAAAACTCCACGCACCCCTCCTGGCCCCGAGTGGACTTGGCAATCGAGAGAAACGCAACCACGGCAGGCAGCAAGGTGCGAATCGTCAGGCCAGAGTTGCCCACAAAACATTGAACCGGCTGTTCAGGACTGCCGAGACGATCGGGTGCACCAGAGCACCCCTGAACAGACCAGACTGCCCCTGAAGGCTCGAGGTGAACGCCCAATTGGCGAAGCGCCTGAATCATGACCTCGGTGTCATCCGAGCGCAGCAGGCCATGCAGCTCGGTCGTGCCTCGGGCACACGCCGCAAGCAGCAATGCGCGAATGGAAAAGCTCTTGCTTCCGGGCAGTTGAACAGAACCGCAGGCGCCGTCACGCAGGTCGAGAGTGATGTCCATACCAATGCGCTCCTATGCGGACTGCGGTTTGCGAGTAGCGTCTTGAAAACCCCGACGCCACTGCGCCGCCCGCTCGAGCAGTGCGATCAGTGATTCCCGATCTCCGCTCTGCAGCGCGTGCGACATGGCCTCGAGCTGCAGCCGGTAGTCTGCGATGAGTCCGCCCAGTGATGCGCGATTGTCGAGCAGAATATCGGCCCAGAGCGCTGGGTCGGAGGCTGCAATGCGGGTCGTGTCACGCAGACCACCGCCGTGCAGCCATTGGGCATCCGATGCATGCGCAGACTGCGCCAACTGCGCACCAAGGGCAAATGAGATCGCGTGGGGCAGATGACTGATCGCGCCGAGCAGAGGATCGTGGTCTTCCAATCCAAGGTCATGCGTCTGTGCACCAAGAGATTGCCAAAACGATGCCCATACCGATGCCGTGGATGCGCTAGTCTCAGGCAAGTTGGAAAGCAGCACCCGCGCACCTTGGAAGAGGTCGCCTCGCGCTGCGCTAGGGCCATGCGCCTCGGAACCCGCCATTGGGTGGCTCGAGATGCAATTCACCAGACATTCAGCCCCTTCCGGGTCACGGGCGCGCAAGTGTTCAAGGGCGCGAATCCAAGCCGTCTTGGTGCTGCCAATCTCAGTTATCCAAGGACACCCCCAGGGCCTCCAATGCGCGGCAACCGCGTGTACTTGAGCTGCAGTCACTGGGACGGGAGCGGCCAGCACAATGAGCCCAGGGCCCTCCTGCGTGCGCAAGCGCGCATCGGCTTGAGCCATGTCGGCAAATGCCTCATCAATAAGGCCCAGAGAGGCCGCCTGACGGCCGTTTACGGGATCTAGGCCATAGATCTTCGGCACAAGCGAGGCGTTCCGGGCTGCTCGGGCGACTGAGCCTCCCATGAGACCAACGCCTGCCACCAAAAGCCAATTAGCCAAGAAGGGCATCGAGCGCCTTGAGCAATGCAATGAGTTCGTCTCGTGTGCCAATCGAGATTCTCAGGTGATGCGGCAAGCCATAGTTGGCGACAGGCCGGGTAATGACCCCCCGAGCCATGAGCTGCTCAAAGAGCCAAACACCCACCGAGGGGCGCTCCGCACTCGGCTCTAATCGTGGCCGAAGGTCGACAAGCAGAAAATTACCCTTTGATGGCAGCGGGTTGAACCCTCGCGCGCGCAGTGCCTCGCTCAAGAAAGCCAAGCCCTGGGCATTCAGGGTCGCAGTCCTGCCCAGAAACTCATCGTCGAAAAGGCTCTCTGCCGCAGCAGCCATGGCAAGACTGTTTACGTTAAAGGGCTGACGAACCCGATTGAGCAAATCGGTCACCCAGGGCTGGGCCACTCCGAACCCTACTCTCAGACCAGCAAGACCATAGGCCTTCGAAAACGACCGGGACACCACGAGGTTGGGGTAGCGCCCCACCCATTCAAATGACGGAATCGCCTCGCTGGGGTCTAAGTACTCGACATAGGCCTCGTCAAGGACCACCAGCGTCTCACGAGGCATCTCGGCAATGAAAGCCTCAAGCGCGTGTGCCTGCAAAAAGCTACCTGTGGGGTTATTGGGGTTCGCAACCCAGACTACAGCGGTGTCATCGCAGACCGCAGCACGCATGGCCGCTAAATCGTGACCGAGGTCTGTCGCCTTCGCGGGCACCACAATCGCCCGAGCCCCCGTGGCTTGCGTTGCAAGGGCATACACAGCAAAGGCATGCGCGGAGAAAAGTGAGCTTCGTCCCTCAGTTAGAAACGAACGAGCAACCAGCTCGAGAATGTCGTTGCTGCCGTTGCCTAAGGTGATCCAGTCCGATGGGAGCCCGAATCGTTTGGCCAATGCAGCTTTGAGGTCGTGGCCATTGCCGTCTGGGTAGCGTCCAAGATCCTCACTAGCCGCAAGCATAGCCTGGCGTCCGCGAGGGCTCATACCCAGGGGGTTCTCGTTAGAGGCGAGCTTCACTATTTGGTCTTCGGCAAGGCCGAACTGACGCGCGACCTCTGCGATGGGGCGACCACCGTGGTAAGGCGCAATGGCTTGAACAAACGGGAGCGCGGGGTTATGCATGGCTTGGCACCGTGAGTCGATCAAAGAGAGGGTAAGAGCCTAGAACCTTAAAAAAACTCGCGCGCGCGCGGATCTCGGCAAGCGCTAGCGCGAGGTTTGAATCTGTCTGGTGACCCACCAGGTCGACATAGAAGAAGTACTCCCAACCATCTGCCGAACTGCGCTGACGCGCGGGGCGCGACTCGAAACGCTTCATGGACACACCATGACGTGCCATGGGCTCAATGAGCGACAGCATTGCGCCGGCCTGGTCGGGAACCGAGAGAATCAGCGAAGTCTGATCCACGCCACATCCGTCAGGCGTGAAGTTGCCCAAGGCTGCAAATCGAGTCCGGTTGCTCGGGTCGTCCTCGATGCGCTCGGCCAGGGTTTTGAGGCCGTAGTGCTGTGCCGCAGTCTGACCCGCAATCGCTGCGAGGGTTTTGTCCTCGGAGGCCATTCGCGCAGCCTCTCCATTACTCGCAACTGCGAGCTGCTCAACCCCAGGCATATTTTTCCGCAGCCATTGCTGGCACTGGGCAAGCGCCTGTGCATGCGCAACCACTCGGCGAATATCCGAGAGGCTTGGGGCCTGGCTCAGCAGGCCGTGGTGAATGGGTATAGATATCTCGGAGCTGATGCGCAAGCTTGTCTGGAGAAATAGATCAAGGGTTCGCCCCACAGTGCCCTCGATTGAATTCTCGACCGGCAGCAAGGCTGCATCCGCATCCCCCTTCTCTGCGAGCGCGACGGCCTCATCGAGGCTCGCACAAGGAATACCCTCGACCCGGTGGCCAAAGAGCGTGCGCACAGCTTGCTCGCTGTAGGTACCAGCAGGCCCCAAGTAGGAGACACGCATGACCCGCTCAAGGGCACGGCAGCCCGAAATGATCTCGAGCCAAATCGCGGCAATGGACTGATCGGGCAGCGGACCGCCGAGCTCACGATTGACCTTGCACATGCGCTCGATGATGGCCACCTCGCGTTCGGGTCGGAAGACAGGCGCACCCACCTTGTGCTTGTTGAGGCCCACCTGCTGAACGACCTTCGAACGTGCAATCAGCAGTGGAATGATCTGATCGTCATAGGCATCAATCTGATCCCGAAACCCTTTGAGTTGCTCAGGTGTCATGCATGCTCCCTCTCGAAGGTGCGCAGAAACGAGACCAGGGCTTCAACACCCTCAAACGGCATGGCGTTGTAAAGGCTTGCACGCAGCCCCCCAACAGCCTTGTGGCCCTTCAGGTTCAGAAGGCCAGCGGCCTTGCTCTGCTCGAGAAAGAGGGGATAAAGCCGATCGTCAGGCAAGTAAAACGGCACGTTCATGCGCGAGCGCGCCGCCTTGGCGACGCGCGTTTTGTAAAAATCAGAGGCGTCGAGTGTGCTGTAGAGCAGTGCTGCCTTGCGTGTATTCTCTCGCTCCATTTGCTCAACCCCGCCTTGGTCCTCAAGCCACTCAAAGACCAAACCGGCCATGTAGATGGCAAAGGTGCTGGGCGTGTTGAGCAAGGAATTCTGATCGAGCACCCTGCGATAGTCGAAAACGGTTGGGCAGTGCTGCATTGGCGCTGGGAAGCGCGTCTGGAGCACCTCATGATTGAGAATGACAAAGGTCAGACCCGAGGGACCGATGTTTTTCTGTGCCCCGCCGTAGGCGAGATCAATCTGGGAGAAGTCCATGCACCGCGACAAGATGTGTGAGGACATGTCCACCACAAGCGGGACGTTCGGTGCCCCCAAGCCGGCCATATCGGGAAACTCGGGGTACTCCACGCCTCCAATGGTCTCATTCCCACAGATGTGAAGGTATGCGGCATCTGCGCGCACCTGCCACTCGGATTCAGGCGGCACATATCCGAAGGAAGGCCAATCGGCACCGGTCCCGTTGATGGTTGCCCCGCGCGCAGCTTCGGCTGAGGCCGCCACGTGTACATCGCCATAGGCCTTAGCCTCCTGAATGGACTTGGCAGACCAATGGCCCGTATGCACGTAGTCACACTTTGGGTTCTGCCCCAATAGATTCAATGGAAGGATGGCATTCTGCGCAGTCGCACCGCCCTGCATAAAGAGAATGCTGTGCGAGGTCGGGAGATTCAACAGCCGCTTGAAGCGATCGAGCGCGGCCTGGTGAATGCCTTCAAAATGCGTCCCCCTGTGGCTCATCTCGATCACGGACATGCCTGTGCCGCCCCAGTCGAGCATTTCGGCAGCCGCACGCTCGAGCACCACATCAGGTAGCACAGCAGGTCCAGGAGCAAAGTTATACGGTCGAGCGGCCACGAGAATCTTCCTTATGACGCGAAAAGTGAAAGCACATAGGGTAACGAAATTGCGGACAATGCGGTGCTCGCGACCACAGCGGTGGCACTGATCGAGACACCCTGGTTGTAGCGCTGAGCCAAAAGATAGGGATTCGACCCAGTCGGCAGGCTGGCCATCGTGGTGAGTACTGCTACGGTGAGGTCTGGCAGTTCAAATACCCAGCGCGAAACCACAAACACGGCCACTGGGTGGGCCACCAGCTTAAAAAACAGCACCGGCCCAATGCCGCGGGGCTGGAGCTGATTCCTTGCGTGATAGACCGACGCACCCAGCAGCACCAGACATGCAGGCACTGCAACTTGACCCATCGCGGCAAGCGTTCCGTCGATGACCACGGGGAGCTCAAGGCCGGTGTAGCTGTAGGCAACGCCCGCGAACACGGGAATGACCACTGGATGCAAGAGCGCGGTTTGAAAGAGATGGCGAATGGTGAGCAATCGACTGCGGCGCGAGCGCCCATGAACGCTTGACTCGAAGGCAATGACACCCGACCCCATGAGCACCAGCGAATGCAGCGTGATCACGGTGAGGAGTACCACGAGGCCTTCAGCCCCGTAGAAGAGCTTGACCAGCGGAATGCCGATCATCACGGTGTTCGAGAAAACCGCGGCAATCGCCACCGCCGATGCATATCCCCCCGGCGTGTCATGACCCTGCGCAGCCAGAAGTCCAAGGAGTCTGCCCCAACGCCGAATGAGCCAGAAAACCAACCAGAACAACAGAAAGGACGCGGGCAGGTAACCCAGAATGGGCCCAAAGCTGAGGGACTCGAACCGCACCTGCGCCATTGATCGAAACAGCAGGGCCGGTAGGAACACCCGAAGCACCAGACCCGAAAAGGCTTGGGTGAGCGATTCCTCTGCCCAGCCAACGCGAGCCACCGCGATGCCCACGGTGATCATTAAAAATACTTGTAGGAGTGCGTCCGTCATGAACGCAGGTCCCGTCGTAGACTCATGCGGCCATGACGATTCTTCATCCCCCAAGGGTATCCGAACTGCGCGAGCGTTTCCCAGGCCTCGCCCTCTGTGCAGTGATCGCAGCTGCCTCAACCCTGATCTCACAGTCTTACGGAGGTCCTCTTTTTCTCTACGCCCTCTTATTGGGGATGGCCTTCAACAGCCTGCTCAAGGGATCGCCCCTGGTGAAGGGTATTCAGTGGACAACTAGCACTCTGCTTCGGATTGGCGTAGCCCTGCTGGGTCTGCGTCTGGGGCTGGATATGGTGAGTGAGATGGGCGCCTTGCCGTTCGTGTTGGTGCTGGCAGGCGTGAGCGTGACACTGGGCATTGGACTGCTCATGGGCCGATGGCTCGGCCAGACCCGAGCAGAGTCCGTGCTCACCAGTGGCGCGGTTGCAATCTGCGGAGCGTCTGCGGCCATGGCGCTCTCAGCAGCCCTGCCACAATCGCCAGAGCGCGAGCGTATGACGCTCTTTACAGTTGTTGGCGTCACCGCGCTGTCAACAGCCTGTATGGTGCTCTACCCAATGCTGGCGCACGCGCTTGCCCTCAGTCCGGTCGAGGCGGCTCTGCTCTTTGGTGGAACCATTCACGATGTTGCCCAAGTGGTCGGCGCAGCCATGGTCTATGGAGGTTCGGGGGCAAGCGAGATGGCGAGCTACACCAAGCTCCTGCGCGTTGCACTCCTCGCACCCCTGGTTCTGATTGTTGGTGTGGCCTTTCGCACCCAGAGCCAGACCCCATCAGATGGGGCCCGAAGGCCACTCATTCCGTTCTTTCTGGTGGGATTCTTTCTCTGCTTCGGGCTCGTCAATTTGGCCCTGCTCCCCCCTGCCCTGCTGGAGGGCGGAAGGTGGCTCTCCCAGACGCTTATTCTGCTTGCCGTTGCAGGTCTGGGGGTAAAAACCAGCCTGTCTGAGCTTCAGGTGCTGGGGTGGCGGCCGATGGTATTGCTGGCGGTGTGCACGATTGCCGTGCTCACCACCGTGCTCACTCTGATTCTTCTGAGTCGCTAGGCTCGGCAATTCGCTGAACGCCCACGAGGCTGCTGCCCTCATCAACAGAGATGAGCGTTACGCCCTGCGTGGCACGACCCAGTGCGCGCACCTCAGCGACCCGTGTGCGCACAACAACAGCCCTGTCCGTGATCAGCATGATTTCGTCTGATTCGTGAACCAGGCACGCACTCACCACCTTGCCGTTACGCTCGCTGGAGGCGATGGCGATCATGCCCTTGGTGCCACGGCCGTGGCGGGTGTGCTCGGAAATCAGTGTGCGCTTGCCATAGCCGTTCTGGGTGGCTGTCAGCACGAAGGCAGACTCGTCTTCCGCCACGATCATGCTGATGAGTCGCTGGCCCTCTTCAAGCTGCATGCCGCGCACGCCGCGCGCCTCTCGGCCCATGGGGCGCACATCGGACTCTGCAAAACGAACGGCCTTGCCTGAATCGGAGAAGAGCATCACGTCGTGCTTGCCATCGGTGAGGGCAGCACCAATCAGGTGGTCACCGTCGTCCAGCGAGCAAGCGATGATTCCACGCTTCAATGGCCGAGAGAAAGCAGAGAGCGGGGTTTTCTTGACGGTTCCCATGGCGGTTGCCATGAACACAAAATGCTCGTCGTCGAACTGGGCCACGGGCAATACAACGGTGATCTTCTCGTCCGGCTCGAGCGGCCAGACATTTACCAATGGCTTGCCACGTGAGGCACGAGACCCCTGTGGAACCTCCCAGACCTTGAGCCAATAGACGCGGCCCATGTTAGAGAAGGCCAGAATGGAGTGATGGGTGTTGGCAATAAAGAGCTGCTCTATCCAGTCGTCCTCTTTGGTTGCCGCAGCGGCCTTGCCGCGCCCACCTCGGCGCTGGGCCTGATACTCAGAAAGGGGCTGGCTCTTGATATACCCAGTGTGGGAGAGCGTAACGACCATATCCTGAGGGGTAATGAAGTCCTCAGTGTTGAGCTCTTCAGCATTGGGCTCAATGACAGAGCGTCGGGCGTCTCCAAAATCCTTTCCAACGGCCTCTAGCTCACCTTGGATGATGGCAGTAATACGCGCCGGCTTCGAGAGAATATCGAGCAGATCGGCAATTTTCTCGATGACTTCTTTGTACTCGGAGACGATTTTGTCTTGCTCAAGGCCGGTCAGGCGCTGCAAGCGCATTTGGAGAATTTCTTGCGCCTGGGTCTCGGAGAGGCGGTAGCCATTTTCGTTCAGGCCCACATCCGCAGAGAGTCCGTCGGGCCGGAATGCCTCTGGTACCGTGGTCTCAGTGGCACGTGTCAGCAGTTCTCGTACCAGACCCGCATCCCAGTTGCGGGCCATAAGCGACTCGCGCGCGTCGACAGGAGTTGGGGAGGCTTTGATGAGCGCAATCATCTCGTCCATGTTCGAGACCGCTACGGCAAGGCCCTCCAATACATGCCCACGCTCGCGTGCCTTGCGAAGCTCAAAAATGGTCTTGCGTGTGAGGACCTCACGACGATGGGCAAGGAACGCCTCGAGCATCTGCTTGAGGTTAAGCGTGCGCGGCTGGCCATCCACGAGCGCGACCATGTTCATGCCAAAGCTGTCTTGCAGTTGGGTGTTCTTGTAGAGGTTGTTCAGCACAACTTCTGGCAGCTCACCACGCTTGAGTTCGATGACTACGCGCATGCCCGATTTGTCGGACTCATCGCGAATGTCAGAGATGCCCTCAAGCCGCTTCTCATTGACCAATTCGGCAATGCGCTCGAGCAATGAGCGCTTATTCACCTGATACGGCAGCTCATCGACGATGATGGCCTGCCTCGAGCCGCGATCAATCTCTTCGAAGTGGGTCTTTGCCCGCATGACGCAGCGGCCGCGCCCGGTGCGGTAGCCCTGCTTAACACCCTCAATGCCGTAGATGATGCCGGCAGTTGGGAAGTCGGGGGCTGGGATGAGCTCCATGAGTTCGTCGATGCTGACCTCTGGGTTTTCCAACAGCTTGAGACACCCGGCAATGACCTCCGTCAGGTTATGCGGGGGAATGTTGGTGGCCATGCCCACGGCAATGCCGGAGCTGCCGTTGATGAGCAGGTTCGGGATGCGGGCGGGGAGGATGAGTGGCTCCTTCTCGGAGCCATCGTAGTTTGGGCCAAAGTCGACTGTTTCTTTGTCGAGGTCCTCGAGCAGCTCATGTGCGATTTTTGAGAGCCGAATCTCGGTGTACCGCATGGCCGCTGCATTGTCGCCATCGACAGAACCAAAGTTACCCTGGCCATCGACCAGCATGTAGCGCAAAGAAAAGTTCTGCGCCATGCGAACGATGGTGTCGTAGACGGCGGAATCACCGTGTGGGTGATATTTACCTATTACGTCACCCACGATACGCGCAGACTTCTTATAGGCGCGATTCCAATCGTTGTTGAGCTCGTGCATGGCAAAAAGCACCCGCCGATGCACAGGCTTGAGGCCGTCACGCACATCGGGCAGCGCCCGCCCAACGATGACGCTCATGGCGTAATCGAGATACGAGCGGCGCATTTCCTGCTCTAGGCTAACGGGCAGGGTTTCTTTGGCGAACGAATCCATGGGGGCTCAGCAATCGAATATTTTGACTAATCGAGCATTTTACCGGTTAAGCGAGCGAAGATCGGCGACAGGCTCCGTTCCGAAGGCCTCAGAACCCATATAGGCCAGAAGCTGCTCTGCAACGGCATGCGGAGTTGCCAGCCCGCCCGTCTCCTTGAGCGCCTCGAATCGCGGTCGATTGGGAAACTCGGCCAGGGCACTGGCCCGCACCTGAGTCTGCATATCGGTGTCAATCACGCCAGGTGCAAGGCTACAGATTCTGAGACCAAAGGCAGGGCCATCCGCCTGGGCTTCAAGCGCAAGACACCTTGCGTAATGGTCCACAGCCGCCTTGGTTGCGCAATACACAGACCACCCTACGTAGGCGCTGCGGGCTGCGCCACTCGAGACCTGAACCACCCGACGGTCGGCGGCATTTGAGGCATGCTCAACGAACCAGTTGGTAATGAGCATCAGCGCCTGCAGGTTGACTGCGACCGCCTGGGAAATATCTTGAGCCTCTTGACCCCCAACCCGATGAACGGGACCCAGCAGCCCCGCGTTATTGACAAGCCAAGCGCGCGTGAGGCGATTTGGGTGCAGGTCAGGCTCAAGGCCCACAAGCACGGACAAAACCGCGTCGGGATCAGCAAGATCGACCTGAATCTGTCGGAGATTCGGGTGCTCTGTGGCAAGCATCCCGCGTGCAATCCCGATGACCTCAAATCCCTGCTCTAGGGCGTTGAGCGCCAGAGAGGCCCCTAAACCGCGACTGTGTCCAGTCAAAATCATGAGATTTCGATGAATTTCCATGAAAACTCCTTGTCCATAGTAGGGTCGGAACCCTATAGTTTTAGGCCAACCGCTCGACTCTAGAGTTGAATGGAACGGACACCATGATCAGAATCCTCATCACGAATCAAAAAGGTGGCGTTGGCAAAAGCACGATTTCAGCCAATCTCGCCCACTACTTTGCCACTTGGCGAGGAAAGCGTACGGCCCTGCTCGACTTCGACAGCCAAGCCTCGTCGAGCCGCTGGGTTAAGGCAGTTGAGCTGGGGACCACCGATAACCCTGTCGATGTCCGCAACATTGCCTTGCCTCAGCAGCAGGGCTTTGCCCGGGTGCTGATCGAACTGCGCCGCCAGATGCGCCTGCTTACGCCCGACCACGACATCGTTGTGGCCGATCTGACATGGAACGACGGCCTTGACAGCGAATTCTTTTTTGAATTCGACCTGGTGATCATGCCCTCGGCAGTGTCAGAGGTTGAACTCATCACCACCATCGAGTTCGCTCAAAAGCATCAGTGGGTATTTGAGAGCACTCGCTATCGACCGACCCTTGTCTTGGCACCGAGCCGCGTACGACTGGACCAGGTCAATATGGTGCACCGTTCATCGCAGCGCTTTCCGTTCTCATTTGTGCTCACCCCGCCACTGCTCGACTCGGTCGATGCCAAGCGGGCATTCGCAGAGAAATTCCTGCTGCACCATCGCAATCAGAAACTCAGCGATTCATTCCTGGCGTTCTGTCGCGCAATTGAGCAAACCATTGGTATTCACCAAGCCCGAGGCGCTCGCCCAGATGTGTTCGATCCGCAAAAGACAGGCATTCCCTCGCTACACTCGGGTTTGAAACATAAAGTCGAAATCGACAAAGCCATTCGGAATGCGCCCGCGGAGAAAACCATTATTCAGGTCGGGCGCCCGGCCATTGTTCCAAACACAGGCGGGAATCAACGCAATGAGCCGGTCAATGAGCCTGCAGTTGCCAACGGCATCACCCCTGCTCGCCCTAACCTGAGCCTCGTCTCGAAACTGTTCGGAAGAAAAGACTAGTCGAGGCGATCTTCGCCTGAGAATCGCTTGGCAATGACCTTTGCCGCCATGGCAGACACGTCGGCTCGGACCTGAGCAGCCTCAAGGTTGCGCTGCTCCTGAGCAGCGAGCACATCGAGCGCCTCAAGTAATCCGCCCCTTGCGCGGCGAATATCGTCCTCAATGGCCTTGAGCCTATCAAGCAGCTCGTCACGCTCCGCCAATCGGTCTTCCATGAAGCGACTGAGATCGGCCACATCGCGCCAGCTAGGACCAGCGTCAATTACATTGGCAGGAAGCAGCGGCTGCTGCAAAGCCTCGAAGAGCGCATGAAGAGACCCCCCCACCTGAGCGAGTGCCGCAGCCTGATCGTGGGCGAGTTGCACTTGGTTCCCCGAGGCTTCGCCTTGAACAAAGGATGAGACCTGTTCTCGTGGCGGCGGAGGTTGATCCGGTTGATCGGGGCCATTGTCCTGCTCACCGGGGTTCGGCTGGTCGTGCCAGCCCTTCTGGGGGCTGTATATCTTGATGCCCTCGGTCGGGAGCTCAAACTCGTTACTCATGGTGATACTGTAACAACATGTGGACAAATCTACTCGCCCTACTCATCAATCTCGTTCTACTCATACTGACCTTGGCCTCTCGTGTGGCTCTGGATGGGGCTTCGGTTGAGAGCGCAATCACATCGCTGCCTTGGTCCAGCTTTGGCACGGAACTCGGTGAAATCCTATGGGCTGAACAGGTCAGTGCATCGGCGTTGACCGCAGGCTGGATCAGCCTGACTGGCATCTGGATCTTGCTCACGAGCGCCCTCTGGGTCGTGTCCAGGGCTAAACGGCCCGCCCAGCCTCTGCCCCCCAAACGTCCCGAGCCTGCTTTCGCGGCTGCGGAGCCAGCGCCTGAGCCGATGAATCCAGTGCCAGAGCCCGCCGATGACCCGAACTTTGAGGCGCTCAGCCTCAAGGCGGGCCGCGTAAGTCCGGGAGCGCAGGTGGAGTTGGAGCGACTACAGGCTGCACTGAGCCAGCTGCAAAAGACTTGACAGCCCCCGCCATAAGGCCATACTCAATGCTCATACGAAACATGGGGCCGACCTGGTTTCGACGTGGGTAGTGAAGGAGCGCAGGGCATACCGAGGACCGATTCCCTCGTAAATCCATTCGGACATTAATAAACGCCAACGACGAGCGTTTCGCTCTCGCCGCTTAAACCCGGCGGGCGCTGCACTGGTTCTCTGATGGGCCAGGCGGGGTAAAACCCGCAGCAGTGTCATT
>CAMCRF010000016.1 GCA_945877235.1 Bordetella parapertussis | reverse complement strand
TGAGTTGATGGTCGGGGTGGAGAGATTCGAACTCCCGACCCTCTGCTCCCAAAGCAGATGCGCTACCAGACTGCGCTACACCCCGAGAGCCACGCAGTATACCTTAGCCGAAGCGACCCGTGATGTAGTCTTCGGTCTCTTTCTTCTTTGGCTTAATAAAGATTTCGTCTGTTTTACCAAACTCCACTAGCTCACCAATGTACATGTAGGCCGTGAAATCTGACACGCGGGCAGCCTGCTGCATGTTGTGCGTGACGATAGCAACGGTGTAGTCGGTCTTGAGCTCGTGCACCAACTCCTCAACCTTGGCAGTCGAAATGGGGTCAAGTGCTGAGGTGGGCTCGTCGAGCAGAATGACCTTCGGCTTCACAGCAACCGACCGAGCAATACACAAGCGCTGCTGCTGGCCACCAGAGAGCGATAGGCCACTCTGCCCTAGCTTGTCCTTGACCTCGTTCCAAATGGCGGCCTTGGAGAGCGCCCACTCAACCCGCTCGTCCATCTGCGCTTTGTTGAGGTTCTCGTAGAGCTTTACGCCGAATGCGATGTTGTCGTAAATGGACATGGGAAACGGCGTGGGCTTTTGGAACACCATGCCCACCTGTGCGCGCAGCAGGTTCAGGTCCTGCTTGGGACTCAGAATATTCTGGCCGTAAAGGTTGATCTCGCCCTCAGCGCGTTGGCCCGGATAGAGACTGTACATGCGATTCAGGGTACGCAGAAGCGTGGATTTGCCGCAACCCGAGGGTCCAATGAAAGCGGTGACCTTGTTCTCGGCAATATCCAGGCTCACCTTCTTAAGGCCTTGGAACTTGCCATAGAAAAAGTCGAGGTTCCGAACTTCGATGGCGTTTGTCTGTGCGTTTGACGTCATTTGGAAAGGTCCTTGAAGTTAAGCCTGTACTTTTTCACGGAAAGCCACGCGGGCGATGATGTTTAAAGCCAAAACGGTCATGGTGATGAGCAGCGCACCACCCCAGGCCAGGCGCACCCAGTTGTCGTAAGGAGACATCGCAAACTGGAAAATAACCACGGGAAGGTTCGCCATGGGTGCGTTCATGTTTGTCGAGAAAAACTGATTGTTCAAGGCCGTAAAGAGCAAGGGAGCCGTCTCTCCGCTGATCCGGGCCAAGGCAAGCAACAGTCCAGTGATCACGCCAGCTTTGGCGGCCCGCAGCGTAACGAAGGTCGCGACTTTCCAACGCGGGGCGCCCAATGCAAAGGCGGCCTCACGTAGGCTTCCTGGTACGAGACGCAGCATGTTCTCTGTGGTGCGCAACACGACGGGAACTGCAATGAGCGCAAGAGCAAGGCTTCCAGCCCAGCCCGAGAAATGCTTCACTTGAGCGACCAGAATGGCATAGACGAAAAGGCCCAGCACAATCGAGGGCGCAGAGAGCATGATGTCCGTGACGAAGCGAGTGACCTCGGCCACCTTGTTGTTATCACCGAACTCGGCCAAATACACCCCCGCAAAAATGCCGATGGGTGTTGCTATTAAGGCTGTTACCCCGACCATCATCAGGCTTCCAACGATTGCATTCAGCAGACCGCCGCCCTCTGATCCTGGTGCCGGGGTGGACTGGGTGAACATAGCCCAGTCCAGCGCAGCGAATCCATTTTTAAAGAGAATGAAGAGAATCCAGAGCAAAACAAACAAACCGAGCGCCATGGCGCCCATGGAGAGCGTGAGCCCAATCTGGTTGACAAGCTTGCGGCGGCGATAGAGTGCTTGATCCATGTGTCTTCTCCCAATCGATTAGGTCTTGGAGCCCTTGGCGCGCTCTGTTTTAAGGATGAGGAGCTTCGCGCCCGCAAGCACGAAGAACGTGATGACAAAAAGCAAGAAGCCCAACGCATAGAGCGTGGAGAGATGAAAGTCACCGGCCTCTGCGAATTCGTTTGCGAGTGTCGAAGCAATCGAGGTACCCGGAGCAAAGAGCGACGTGAGCAATCGCTGGGAGTTACCAATCACAAAAGTGACCGCCATCGTCTCGCCGAGCGCCCGCCCAAGGCCCAACATAATGCCGCCAATCACACCGGTCGACGTGTAGGGCAGGACCACGTAGCGAACCACCTCCCAGGTCGTGCATCCCACACCGAAGGCGGACTCACGCAAGATGGGAGGAACGATTTCGAATACGTCGCGCATGACCGCCGCAATAAAGGGCAGCACCATGAAGGCCAGAATGATGCCTGCCGCCAGAATACCGATACCGTTCATGGCGCCGCCAAACAGAGGTCCAATAAGCGGCATCTGGCCCAAGGTGGACTGCAAGGCGGGCTGCCCGTGCTCAGCGAACAGGGGCGCAAAAATAAACAGCCCGAACATGCCATAAATGATGGAGGGCACTGCCGCCAGGAGCTCAACGGCTGTGCCCAATGGACGCCGGAGCCACACGGGGCACGTCTGGGTGAGAAACAACGCAATGCCAAACGAGAGCGGGACCGCTATGAGAAGCGCAATCGCTGCGCTCATGAGGGTGCCGTAAATGGCGATGAGGGCACCGAACTCCTCATTGATGATGTCCCACTCGATGCGCCAAATAAACTCCACCCCGAACTTTTGAAACGCGGGCCAAGCGTTGATGAGAAGGGAGATCAAGATGCCCGCGAGTGCAAGCAACACCAGCATGGAGAACGACCATGTGATCTTGTGAAACAGGAAGTCCTCAAGCTTTTGGCGCCGAACAATGGCGTGCATGCGGTCTGAAGAGGCTGGGCTGGCGTCAACGGCGCTCATATCAGGGCTTCCCAAAATGTAGTTATAGATGTCAAATGCCGACCCATGAAGGGTCGGCACCGTCACAGCAGTACAGCTGAATTACTTGTTGTTGATCTGTGACCAGACCTTGTCCGCGATCTGCTTGGTGAGCACATCGGGCAGGGGCACGTAGTCAAGGTCGAGGGCCATTTGCTTGCCATTCTTGAACGACCACTCGAAGAACTTGAGAACATCGCGCGATGCGGCTTTGTCCGTGGGGTTCTTGTACATCAGAATGAAGGAGGCAGTCGTGATGGGCCAGGTGTTTGCACCGGGCTGGTTCACGATCGACAGGCCCATGCCGGGAACCGAGAACCAATCGGCGCCAGCAGCAGCAGCAGCAAAGGTCTTGTCGTCAGGAGAAACATACTTGCCGTCTTTGTTCTGAAGCTGCATGAAAGGCATGTTGTTCTTCTTGACGTAGGCGTACTCCACGTAGCCGATCGCGCCCTTCACACGGTTCACGTTTGCAGCCACGCCCTCGTTACCCTTGCCACCAACGGAGGAGGCAGCGGGCCACTTCACTGCAGCGCCACGACCAACCTTTTCAGCCCAGAGCTTGGAGGCAACGGTGAGGTAGTCGGTGAAGTTAAAGGTTGTGCCGGAGCCGTCAGCGCGGTGCACGACCGTAATCGTCTGGTCAGGCAGCTTCTTGCCGGGGTTGAGTGCAGCGAGCTTAGGGTCGTTCCAGTTCACGATCCAGCCCATGAACATCTCAGCAAGGACCTCACCGGTTACTTTCAGCTCGCCGGGCTTGAAGCCGTCGAGGTTGAACACAGGCACCGTGCCGCCAATGATTGCGGGGAACTGGACCATGCCGTCTTTATCCAGATCAGCACCACCAACGGGGGCATCGGACGCACCAAACGTCACAGTCTTGGCGCGGATCTGACGCAGGCCACCGGAGGAACCGATGGACTGATAGTTCAGGCCGTTGCCGGTTTCTTTCTTGTAGGCCTCTGCCCACTTGGCGTAGATGGGATAGGGGAAGGTCGCGCCAGCGCCAGTGATATCGGCAGCAGCTGCAGTCATGGAGAAGGCCAGAGCGGCGCCACCAATCAGCGACGAGATGAGAGTTTTACGCATAAGAGAAGCCTCTTTTGGTTTATCGGTGAAAGGACAGATTGACAACGCAAAGCCTTGCGTCATCAGGGAGACTACCGATGGAATATGACGCTTCTGTGACAAATCACGATTGCTACGCGCAGGGCAGTTGCCCTGCGAGGGACTGGGCCAATGCCTGTGCTTCTTGGGCGTTTGGCACCTCGACCATGATGCGCAGCAAGGGCTCTGTTCCCGAGGGGCGCACCAGCACCCTACCCCGATCCAGGAGCAGGTCCTGAACCTCCCGGAGGCGCACTTGAAAGGGTGTGTGGGATTTCCAGTCAAAGTGCGGCGGGATCTGGACGTTGACCAGCACCTGAGGGCAGAGCGTGAGGTCGGAGATCAGGTCGGCAAGGGAACGCTGAAGGTCGACCACGGCGGCCAACACCTGAAGCGCACTGATAGTGCCATCGCCTGTGGTGTGGCGATCGAGGCAGAGTATGTGCCCCGAAGACTCGCCCCCGTACTGCCAGCCCGCCTCCTTGAGGAGCTCAAGCACGTAACGGTCCCCGACGCGCGCGCGACGAAAGTCAATGCCCTGCTCGTTGAGTCTTTTTTCCAGCGACAGGTTGGTCATGAGCGTGCCTACGACGCCGCCCAAGTCCGCACGACCATGACGCTTGATACGATGCCGAACGATGGCGTAGAGCAGCTCGTCACCGTTGTACATGCGGCCTGCGTGATCGACCATGACCAGGCGATCGGCGTCGCCGTCAAGCGCGATACCGTAGTCGGCCCCCTCCGACAGCACCCGCTGCACCATAGCCTGAGGCGCGGTTGCGCCAACCTCGCGGTTGATATTGAGGCCATCAGGCTGGTGGCCCATAGGCACGACCTCGGCTCCCAGTTCGTGAAAGACCGCCCCCGCCACCTGATAGGCGGCTCCGTGCGCGGTGTCGACCACCAGCCTCAAACCCCTCAGGCTCAGATGGGCTGGGAAGGTGCTCTTACAGAATTCGATGTAACGGCCGGCCGCATCGTTTAGGCGACGCGCCTTGCCGAAGGCCTCTGGCGCGGCACAGGGCAGCGGCCCGGCCAGCATGGCTTCAACCTCCTCCTCCCATGCATCAGGCAGCTTCTCGCCCTCGCCATTGAAAAACTTGATGCCGTTGTCTTCAAAGGGGTTGTGTGAGGCACTGATTACAACGCCCGCGGAGAGGCGCAGCGTCTTGGCCAGATAGGCAATGGCTGGCGTGGGCATGGGGCCAGCAAGCACCACGTCGGTACCTGAGGCGGCCAATCCAGACTCGAGGGCTGCCTCGAGCATGTAGCCCGAGATGCGGGTGTCTTTGCCGATCAGTACCGCAGGCCGAGCAAAGTGTTTACGAAGCGTGAGGCCGACGGCAAGACCCAGACGCACGGTGAACTCAGGCGTAATAGGGTGCTGCCCAACCCGACCGCGAATTCCGTCAGTGCCGAAATAGGTTCTTGCCATGGAGGGATTCTAGTCGAGCGCGGGCGAGTGCCCTTGAACCGCGTGCAGAACCCGCAGATAGTCGACCGTGGCCTTTACATCATGAACGCGAACCATAGAGGCCCCACCGATGGCCGCGGTCTGCACTGCTGCTAGGCTTGCGCCGAGCCGCTCGGCGGGCTGATCTTTACGCTGACTCAGCGCTGCGAGCATGCGCTTTCGGGACAAACCAGCCAAAACAGGCCCTTGGGCAGAGAGATCTGCAAGGCCTCGAAGCAGCGCGAGGTTGTGCTCGGTGGTCTTTCCAAACCCAAAGCCTGGGTCTAGCCAGATCCGCTCACTGGGCAGACCTCTGGCCATGAGCAACGCACGCTGCTGCATGAGGTAGCCAAAGACCTCGGCCACCACATCGACATACTGGGGATCTGCCTGCATGGTCTGCGGCTCGCCCTGCATGTGCATTACGCAGACTGAACCACCCCAGGCCACCAGCCGCGGAACCAGATCCTGCATGCGAGGGTCCCGAAAGCCCGAGACATCATTGACCATATCGATACCAATCGAGAGTGCAGCCTCAACCACCTCGGGCCGGCGGCTATCGAGTGAGAGTGCAACCCCCAGAGACTGGAGCGCCTCAAGCACTGGCAGCACACGATCGGCCTCCTGGGCAGGACTCACAGGCGCCGCACCCGGTCGCGTGCTCTCGCCACCCACGTCAATCACATCGACACCGTCATCGCGCATGCGATGGGCTGCATCGAGCGCCAGCGAGAGGCTTGCATGGAGCCCGCCGTCCGAGAACGAGTCTGGGGTGATGTTCAGAATGCCCATGACCAACGGGCGATGAGCCGGCATGCGAAACCGCCCAAGCTGCAGGGGCTCCAATGAGAACGGGCCCTCTTCGGGCCCGTTTGGGGTACGGCCTAGCGCCATGGGTGCTTAAGCCGGCGCAGCTGCGCTGTCGGGGGCAATACCTGCACTGCCAGCACCCGCAGAAGGGGCACTGCCGCCAGAGCCACTCTGCTTCGGTGGCCGGGGCTCGCGACCATGCATGATGTCGTCGATCTGTTCAGCATCGATGGTCTCCCATTCTAGGAGCGCCTTGGCCATGGCATGCATTTTTTCTTTGTTGTCCTCAATGAGCTTGCGCGCTACCGAGTACTGCTCATCGATGATCTTGCGGATCTCGGAGTCGACCTTCTGCATGGTGGCCTCGGAGATGTTGGTGGTCTTGGTGATGGAACGACCCAAGAACACCTCGCCTTCATTTTCGGCGTAAACCATGGGACCGAGGCTATCGGTCATGCCGTAGCGGGTGACCATGTCGCGCGCGAGGCCGGTGGCACGCTCGAAGTCATTCGATGCGCCCGTCGTCATTTGATTCATGAAGACTTCTTCTGCGATGCGGCCACCAAAGAGCACTGAGATGGTGCTGAGCATGCGCTCTTTGTCCATGCTGTAGCGGTCGCCCTCAGGCAACTGCATGGTGACACCGAGCGCACGCCCGCGCGGGATGATGGTGACCTTGTGCACGGGATCGGTCTTGGGCAGCAGGCGAGCAACCAGGGCGTGCCCGGACTCGTGGTAAGCGGTGTTCTTGCGCTCCTCCTCGGGCATGACAATAGAACGACGCTCTGCACCCATGAGGATCTTGTCTTTGGCCTTCTCGAAATCTTCCATTTCAACGAGGCGCCCGTTCCGACGCGCCGCAAACAATGCAGCTTCGTTGACCAGGTTGGCGAGGTCTGCGCCGGACATGCCGGGTGTGCCGCGCGCAAGGATGTCGCCCTTTACATCGGGGGCGATAGGCACCTTGCGCATGTGTACATTCAGGATCTGTTCACGCCCGCGCACATCTGGCAGAGGCACGACCACCTGACGGTCGAAGCGACCGGGCCGCAATAGGGCTGGGTCGAGCACGTCGGGACGGTTGGTGGCCGCAATGACGATGATGCCCTGGTTGGTCTCAAAGCCGTCCATTTCGACGAGCATTTGATTGAGGGTCTGCTCGCGCTCGTCGTTTCCGCCGCCGAGTCCGGCACCACGCTGACGTCCAACGGCATCGATTTCATCGATGAAGATGATGCAGGGTGCCTGCTTCTTCGCGTTCTCGAACATGTCGCGAACCCGGGCCGCGCCCACACCCACAAACATTTCAACGAAGTCCGAACCGGAGATGGAGAAAAACGGCACCTTGGCTTCGCCCGCAATGGCCTTTGCAAGCAGAGTCTTACCCGTTCCTGGGGAGCCAACCATAAGGACACCACGCGGAATTCGGCCGCCCAGCTTTTGAAACTTGGACGGGTCGCGCAGGAACTCTACGAGCTCCGATACGTCTTCTTTGGCCTCATCACACCCTGCAACGTCGGCGAAGGTGATGTGGTTGTTGTTCTCGTCGAGCATGCGTGCCTTGGATTTGCCAAAGGAGAACGCGCCACCCTTGCCGCCGCCTTGCATCTGGCGCATAAAGAACACCCACACGCCGATGAGCAGCAACATGGGGAACCACGAGACGAAGATGCTCATGAGCAAAGAGGGCTGCTCTTCTGCTTTGGCCGAGACCGACACACCGTACTTCATGAGGTCGGAGACCATCCAGAGGTCTTGCGGAGCATTGATGGTGATGGAACGGTCGTCAGTGGTGAGTGCACGCACGGTTCTGCCATCGATGATGGCTGTGCGAATACGCCCCTGTTTGGCTTCTTCCATAAACTGGGAATAAGACACCTCGACTCCGCGCGACTGCGTGCCCTCAAACTGTCGGAACAGTGAGAACAGCACCAGGCCGATGACCACCCAGATCGCGATTTTTGACACCATATTGTTCACAAGGCACTCCTTTCCAAGACATCAGGCTACACCAAGCAGCCGTTGACGCCAAAAAACCCAGTGTTGCAGTCGGACATTAGAGTCCGGCAAAGGTTCACACCACGCGGAGATCTCTGCCCACCAGAAACAATTCCGACGACTCCGCGCGCGAGGCGCCCGGCTTTCTGGTGTGGACCGTCCTAAAAACCCGCTTGAACTCAGCAACCAACTCCGTAAAGCCACTACCCTGAAAGGTCTTTACCACCAGGGCCCCCTGTGGCTTGAGGTGTTTTTGCGCAAACTCAAGCGCCAGCTCGCAGACATGCATGACGCGAGCAGCGTCTGCAACCGCCACACCCGACATATTGGGGGCCATATCCGATAAAACAAGGTCTACCTTCTCACCCTCGAGCATTTGAGAGAGCTCTCGCTCAATCACCTCCTCGCGAAAATCGCCCAGCAGGAATTGGACATCGGCGATGGGGTCCATGGGCAAGAGGTCCAGCGCAATGATGCGGCCATCGATACCCTGCCTACCTTTTGCAGACAGCCGCTCTCTCACCACCTGGCTCCAACTGCCTGGGGTTGAGCCCAGGTCGACAACGGTCATGCCGGGCCGCAGGAGTCGGTCTTTCTCGTCTATCTCGGTGAGCTTGAATGCCGCACGCGAGCGGTACCCCTTGATCTGGGCCTGCTTGACGTAGGGATCTGTGAGGTGTCGCTGCAGCCAGGCCGCATTGAATTTATTCTTGGCCACTCGGCGCCGCAGGCTTAGAGGTAGTGCACCTCAAGGATTTCCACCTCGCGTGACCCACTAGGGGCGTGCACAGTGGCTACATCGCCGACCGACTTTCCAATGAGCGCCCGCGCAATCGGGCTCGAGATGGAAATCTTGTTGAGTTTGAGGTCGGCCTCGTCGTCGCCGACGATCTTGTACTGGACTTTATCGCCGGAGTCGAGGTCCTCGAGCTCGACTGTGACGCCAAACACCACCCGACCATCGCGCTCGAGGGTTTTCGGATCGATGATCTGGGCCGTGGAGAGCTTGCTCTCGAGCTCGGCAATACGCCCCTCAATGAAGCCCTGGCGCTCTTTTGCTGCGTCGTACTCTGCGTTCTCGGAGAGATCGCCCTGAGCGCGCGCCTCAGCAATGGCGTTGATGACGCTCGGGCGCTCAACGTGCTTCAGGTGCGAGAGCTCTTGTTTAAGGGCATCTGCGCCCTCGATGGTGAGCGGTGTGGACGACATGGGATGGATGTCCTTTAGGCCTTGGCCCTGAGAGTGGATTTGTGGAGGCCTTGCAAATCATAGGCGTCGAGGCTGCTGGTCATGATACGCATGCCCTCAACGGCCGCATGCGCGCCCGCCATCGTGGTGTATGTGGTGACGCGCTGTGCGAGGCCCGTGGTGCGAATGGAGCGTGAGTCCGCCATGGCGGTGCGCTTTTCTTCGACCGTATTGATGATGAAGCAGACCTCACCGTTCTTAATCATGTCCACCACATGGGGACGCCCCTCGGTGACCTTATTGACGACGCGCACCGCCATGCCCTCAGCCTGAATGGCCGCGGCCGTGCCTCGGGTCGCCAAGAGCTTAAAGCCCATATCCAGCAGCATGCGGGCTACGGGGATCATGGCCGGCTTGTCGCTGTTCTTTACGCTGATAAAGGCCACACCGCCCTGCGCTGGATCGGGCAGTCGAATGCCCGCACCAATCTGCGACTTCACGAAGGCCTCGGTGAAGGTTGGCGCGACACCCATAACCTCACCGGTGGACTTCATTTCGGGTCCCAAAATGGTGTCGACGCCGGGGAACTTCACGAAGGGGAACACAGCCTCCTTCACAGAGTAGTAATCGGGCACGATCTCACCGGTGTAGCCCTGCTCCTCGAAGGACTTGCCTAGCATGGCGCGTGCTGCAATTTTGGCCAGCGGTTGGCCGACCGCCTTCGATACGAAGGGGACCGTGCGCGAGGCGCGGGGGTTAACCTCCAGCACATAGACGGTGCCCTTCTGAATGGCGAACTGCACGTTCATGAGGCCAATGACATTCAGTGCACGAGACATGAGAATGGTCTGGCGCTTGAGTTCTTCGATGAGATCGGCCGGCAACGAGTGCGGCGGCAGGCTACAGGCTGAGTCGCCTGAGTGAACACCCGCCTGCTCGATATGCTCCATGACCCCGCCAATGAGCACCTGCTTACCATCGGAAAGGCTATCGACATCGACCTCAATCGCATCGTTGAGGAATCGGTCGAGGAGCACAGGTGAGTCGTTCGAGACCTTCACAGCCTCGCGCATGTAGCGCTCGAGATCGCGCTGCTCGTGCACGATTTCCATGGCTCGGCCACCCAGTACATAGCTTGGCCGGACCACGAGCGGGTAGCCAATCTCTTGGGCGAGGCGCATCGCCTCCTCTTCGTTACGGGCCGTGCGGTTGGGCGGCTGCAAGAGTTCAAGCTTGTGCAGCAGCTTCTGGAACCGCTCACGATCCTCGGCGATATCGATCGATTCGGGCGAGGTACCCACAATGGGCACACCTGCTGCCTCGAGTGCCTTAGCGAGCTTGAGCGGAGTCTGCCCACCGTACTGAACGATTACGCCGACGGGCTTTTCAATGTCGACAATTTCCAGCACGTCCTCGAGCGTGAGGGGCTCGAAATAAAGACGATCGGAGGTGTCGTAGTCGGTTGAGACCGTCTCGGGGTTGCAGTTGACCATGATGGTCTCAAAGCCATCATCGCGGAGTGCCTGTGCGGCGTGTACGCAGCAGTAATCGAACTCAATGCCCTGACCAATGCGGTTGGGCCCGCCACCCAGGACCATCACCTTCTTTCGGTCGGTGGGCCGCGCCTCGCAATGCCGCTCATAGGTGGAATAAAAATAAGAGGTCGTCGTGTCGAATTCAGCGGCGCAGGTATCCACGCGTTTGTAGACCGGACGTACACCCGCTGCATGACGGGCCTTGCGCACCTCACCCTCTGTGGTGTCGAGCAGATAGGCCAGGCGACGATCGGAGAATCCCTTGCGCTTGAGCGCAAACATGAGTTCTGCATCGAGGTCGGCCAGGGTGCGTTTCTCGAGCGCAAGTTCGAGGTCGACGATCTCTTTGATCTGCACCAGGAACCAGGGGTCGATCTTGGTGAGGCTGCGCACCTCTTCCACAGAAAAGCCTTGCGCGAAGGCATCGCCCACGTACCAGATGCGCTCGGGGCCAGGCTCGCCAAGCTCTTCCTCAATGCGCTCTCGATCAACTGTCTTCTGATTGAGGCCATCGACACCAACCTCCAGACCGCGCAATGCTTTTTGAAAGCTCTCTTGGAAGGTTCGCCCAATGGCCATGACCTCGCCCACCGATTTCATTTGGGTTGTGAGGTGACTGTCGGCCAGGGGGAACTTCTCAAAGGCAAACCGCGGCACCTTAGTCACAACATAGTCGATGCTGGGCTCGAAGGAGGCAGGGGTTGCACCACCGGTAATATCGTTTCGCAATTCGTCGAGGGTATAGCCCACAGCCAGCTTGGCAGCGACCTTGGCAATGGGGAAGCCAGTGGCCTTGGAGGCCAACGCAGATGAGCGGGAAACCCGGGGGTTCATCTCGATGACAATGAGCCGCCCGTTTTCAGGGTTCACGGCAAATTGCACATTCGAGCCGCCAGTGTCGACACCAATCTCTCGCAGAATGGCAATGCTGGCGTTTCGCATCACCTGGTATTCCTTGTCGGTCAGGGTCTGCGCTGGGGCGACGGTTATGGAGTCGCCCGTATGAATGCCCATGGGGTCGAGGTTCTCAATGGAGCAGACAATGATGCAGTTGTCGGCGCTGTCACGCACAACCTCCATCTCGTACTCTTTCCAGCCAATCAACGACTCCTCAATGAGCAATTCATTGGTGGGTGAAGCCTCAATGCCACGCTTGCAGATGGTCTCGAATTCTTCTGCGTTATAGGCAATGCCGCCGCCCGTCCCGCCCAGCGTGAAGCTGGGACGAATCACCATGGGAAAGCCGGCGCTGTTGGTCGCCTCGGCGATGCGACGCTGAACCTGCCAGGCCTCATCCATGCTGTGTGCAATACCTGAGAGCGCGGAATCGAGCCCGATTTTGGTCATCGCCTGCTTGAACTTCTGGCGGTCTTCAGCCTTTTCGATGGCCTCCTCGCGGGCACCGATAAGCTCCACACCAAACTGCTCCAGCACGCCATGTTTTGCGAGCTCGAGCGCACAGTTCAGTGCGGTCTGGCCGCCCATGGTGGGCAGCAGTGCATCGGGGCGCTCTTTTTCGATGATGTGGCCAACCATTTGCCAGGTGATTGGCTCGATGTAGGTTGCATCGGCCGTACCTGGGTCCGTCATGATGGTGGCCGGGTTGCTGTTGACGAGGATGACGCGGTAGCCCTCGTCTTTGAGGGCCTTGCAGGCTTGTGCGCCGGAGTAGTCAAACTCACATGCCTGCCCAATCACGATAGGGCCTGCGCCGATGATCAGAATGCTTTTTATATCGGTGCGCTTAGGCATGCCGGGCTCTCATGGACTCAAAGTACTGCTCAAACAGGGGAAGAATGTCGTGCGGGCCAGGACTGGCCTCCGGGTGCCCTTGGAAACAAAAGGCGGGCGCTTTGGTGTGACGCAGCCCCTGGATAGACCCATCGAAGAGCGATACATGGGTCACCTCAAGGTGGCTGGGCAGGCTGTCAGCATCCACGGCAAAACCGTGGTTCTGGGCGGTAATGAAGACGCGCTTGGTGCGAAGGTCTTGAACGGGGTGGTTGCCACCGTGGTGGCCAAACTTCATCTTGAGCGTCTTGGCGCCCGCCGCGAGCGCCATGATCTGGTGCCCCAGACAAATGCCAAAGAGCGGCACGCGAGCCTGCATGGCGTTGCGAGCAACTGAGATGGCGTAGTCGCAGGGCTCTGGATCGCCAGGGCCGTTCGAGAGAAAGAGCCCGTCGGGCTTGAGGGCCATGGCGTCTTCAAACGTGGTCTTTGCAGGGACCACCGTGACACGACAGCCACCGGCCACCAAGAGCCGAAGGATGTTGCGCTTCACACCGAAGTCGAATGCGACCACATGGTGTGTCGGCGCAGGCGCGGGAAGATGCCCATGGCCCAGATCCCACACGCTCTCTGCCCAGGCATAGGGCTGGGCTGTACTGACCTTTTGGGCTAAGTCTTGGCCCACCAGGCTCGGGCAGCCTCGGGCCGTTGCAAGGGCCCGCGTGCGCAGGCCATCGAGGCTCTCAGAGGCCGACGTGGCAGCCACAATCGCGCCAGGTTGGGCGCCGTGATCGCGGAGGTGACGGGTGAGGGCTCGGGTATCGACACCACTGATGGCTACAATGCCGCGAGACTGGAGCGCCTGCTGGAGTGTCTCCGTAGAGCGAAAGTTAGAGGCAATCGGGGAGACATCTCGAATGACGAGGCCCGCCGCTTGAATACCGGAGGACTCGTCGTCTTCGGGCGTCCAGCCCGTGTTGCCGATATGGGGGTAGGTCAGCGTGACAATTTGCTGGCAATAACTTGGGTCTGTCAGGATTTCCTGATAACCCGTGAGTGCGGTGTTAAAGACCACCTCGCCCTGCGTCTGGCCAGCCGCACCAATGGACTCCCCTTCGAAGAGGGTGCCATCGGCGAGGGCAAGAACAGCAGGGAGGCGCGAAACTGGGGGCAAAACACTGGGGCTGGCTGAGTCGGCATGCGCCGAGGCCAGCAGCTGACTGAGCTGCAACGCGAGACTCCTTGACGATTTCGCCAATTATAAAGGAGGCCCCGCAAAGAAGACGGCGGTCGTCACTGCAAAGCCCACGGTCCAGCAGAAGGTGCGTGCGAGATGCCAGTCAGCCACGTAACAAACGATGTAGGCAATCCTTGCCAAGACAACGATTACCGTGAGGTTCTCAAGCCCGTCAAGATTGGCCTGGGTGGCGGTGGCGACAACCATTGCGGCCGTGAAGTAGGCGAAAGCCTCCCAGCTGTTCTGCTGCGCTGCGACCGCACGCTTTCGGTAGCCCTCTTGCGCGGCCAGCCATTCGCGCGGATTACGGTTGTCGTAGCTGCGCGCACCCGCCTTGGAAATACCGGCGCAGACAATGGGCAGAATGCCCATGATCATCAGACACCAGTGGACAAGATCCATGACTTTCTCCTGTTTTTATCACTAATCAATAGGCCGACGGTCTCGAACGGCCTGAGCAATCGTGCCCAAGTCCACATACTCCAGCTCTCCCCCGACCGGAACGCCCCGCGCAAGTCGGCTGACCCGCTTTTGAGCACCCCAACTCTGCGAGGTGAGGAGTGTTTCAATCGCGTGCGCGGTGGCCTCCCCCTCTGGAGTGAAATTGGTGGCCACCAACACCTCCTGCACCCTTGGATCGGCGGCACGACTGAGCAGTCGCTCAAGGTGAATGTCTCGGGGCCCGACACCATCGAGCGGCGACAGTCGACCCATGAGCACAAAATACTGACCTCGAAAGCTCTGAGTCTGCTCGAGCACCATAAGGTCGGCCGGAGTCTCGACGACGCAGAGCACGCTCGGGTCGCGATCGTCGCTTAAGCAGAGCCCACAGATGGGCTGATCGGTGAAGGTGTTGCACTGGCTGCAGTGGGCAATAGTCTCGAGTGCCTGCAAGAGGCTTCTGCCCAGCAACTCTGCACCGGGCCGATCGTGCTGCAGTAGGTGAAGCGCCATGCGCTGTGCTGTTTTGGGGCCCACGCCGGGGAGCCTCGCGAAGGCGTCGGCCAACGCAAGCAGGGTGGGCGGTGAGGCGGTGAGCGCGCGTTCAGCCAAGGGGATTTGATTCGGCGCGTTTAGAACTTGAAGCCCGGGGGCAGCGGCATGCCAGCCGTGGCCGCCGACATACGGGCATTGCTCTCCTGCTCTACCCGCTCAGACGCATCGTTGACTGCGGCAATGATGAGGTCTTGAAGGGTTTCACGATCGTCGGGGTCAGTGGTCATGAGACTGGGGTCAATGGTCACCGATTTGAGCATGTGCTTGCCCGTAACCTGGACCTTCACCAGACCAGAGCCCGCCTGGCCCTCGACCACCATGTCGGCGAGTGCGTCTTGCGCCTTCTTGATTTTCTCCTGTACCTGCTGGGCCTGACGCATCAGACCAGCGAGTTGTCCTTTCATCATGATGGAGCTCCTTATGCTTGAGGGGGGGTGTTGGAGTCAGGCCCTGTCCATTTAACGGAGCCCGGAATAAGCGTGGCATCGAAGGCCTCAATGAAGGCCTGCACAACAGGGGACTGGGCCACAGCCTGCTCGGCCTTGGACTGCCGCTCGGCGGCTACGGCGGCATCTTGGATGGCCGCGGTGGGCGCCTCTGCTGCTCTGACCTCGACCCGCAGGCGGATGCCCTGACCCAATAGATCGGAGAGCGCCGCTTGAACCCGCTCGATGAGCTCTGCGTCGGCGAGTGCAGCAATGGGCACGGCCGCGGTAATGGTGCGCCCCTGGGCGGGGTCGCAGCTCAGCAGCGCCGACTGCTGCGCAAACTGACGTGCAAGACCGGTGAGCCGAAGCTTTTTCATGATCTCGGGCCACGCCTCGGGCGTGACGGAAGAGAGCGGAACCGCGGTGGTTGATTCGGCTGGCGCACGGAGCGGGGCCGCACTGGGCCTCGGCGCAACCCGTGGGGCGGCGGGCCCCTCGGGCGTAAACGCAGCAATGCGCAGAATGGTCATTTGTAAGCCCGTTTGCTCATCGGGCGCGAGCACCAAATCGCGACGGCCCAATGTGGCAATCTGATAGGCGAGCTGTGCATCTTCTTCGGTCAAGGCTTGCGAGAGCGCCAATAGTTCAGGCTCGGGCGGGGCGCTGGGGTCTTCTCCCAGTACCCCCAGCACAATGCGCTCGTGATAGAGCCGAGCCAAGTCATCGAGCACGGCATCGGCTGATGCGCCGGAGGCCATCAAGGCCTCGGCGGCCGTAATTGCGTCGGCAGGGCGCCCCTGAGCCAGCGCCAGAGCAAGCGCCAGGAGCGCCTCTCGACCCACCAGGCCCAGCATCTGCTCGACAGCCTGCGTGGTAACAGACCCACCCCCATGCGCAATGGCCTGATCGGTGAGTGAGAGTGCGTCGCGCACGCTCCCTCGCGCAGCGCGCGCGAGTGCCTCCATAGCCATGGGCTCAAACACCACACCCTCCTGACCCAATACGAATGCAAGGTGCGCTGAGAGCGCATCGCGCCTGAGGTTTTTAAGCCCAAACTGCAGGCATCGAGAGAGCACAGTGACGGGGATCTTCTGCGGGTCCGTCGTGGCGAGCACAAAGAGCACCCGTTCAGGGGGCTCCTCTAGGGTCTTGAGCATGGCGTTGAATGCGTGGCCTGAGAGCATGTGCACCTCGTCGATGACGATGACCTTGGTGCGGCCAGACGTGGGCGAGAAGCGCGACTGCTCGAGCACCTCCTGTATGTCGTTTACGCCTCGATTGGAGGCAGCGTCTACCTCGAGGTAGTCCACAAAACGACCGCGATCGACTTCCTGGCAGATCGAGCACTGCCCGCACGGCTCTTCGGTTACGCCAGTCTCGCAATTCAGCGCCTTGGCAAGGATGCGCGCAATCGTGGTCTTTCCGACGCCGCGAGCACCGGTCAGTAAATAGGCATGATGCATGCGACCCGTGCGCAGCGCGTGCTGCAGGGCCTTGACCACAGCGTCTTGGCCGACCACGGCCCCAAACTGACGCGGCCGGTACTTGCGCGCCAACACCACAGGGCTCAGGCTCTGGGCAGGTGGGGCAAGGTCGTCAAAAAGGAGGTTGGACATAGATCGGCCGTGTGGAAGAGGGGGCGAGCCGGACCCCCGGCACTTGCAAGGCTCCGCTGTGGCTGCTTCGTTCCCGACCTGACCAGGTTCACGAACTCACAATGCGGGGCGGCCCGCCGATTGGCAGTGTACCAAGCCCTGTGCCTCGAGGCGCCAGATCTCTCCGAGCGAGGTTAGGATGAGGGCTTCGACCGCTCGCGCTGGGAAGTGATGGCTCATGAGGGAGGCATAGCCGCGAAGCTGCGCGGTGTAATCGGATATCTCGCTCGCCTGCACCGACCATTTCCAGTCTATGACTCGAATAGCTTGCGCCGGCTGAACCCAGACCCAGTCGGGTCGAAACCTTTGACCATCGAGCGTGAGCCACTCGCGCTCGATGAGCAACTCGCCTGCAATCTCGCATGCGCCCCCCAGCGCAGAGAGCCCCATGAGCGTGCGCATATCGGGGTTTTGCAGCTGTCGCTGTGCTCTTTCGAGGACCTGGGTCTGTTCGTCCAACGAGAGGGCAAAGCGAGACAAAATCTGGCACCACGTCGGCTGTCGAACGAGCGATTGAGCGGGTCGCGCTGCATCTTGATCCAGCAGCCTCCATGCCTCCATCAGGGCATGAAACGCGCGACCTTGGCGCTGTGCCAGCGACTCCGGGAGCATCATGACCGCGTGGGCTCCTCTCTATGCGCGTTGAGATCCCACATGGGGGTGTTAGCCGCTACCACGGAGTACCACTGCCCATCTCCCTCCACCCCGCTGACCGCAAGGTAGCGACGCGCCCGGGTAATCGCCACGTAGAGCAGATTGGCCGTCTCGGCCGCTGATTCCAAACGCTGTTCCTCGAGCCGAGCCAGCTGTGTGGGGCTTAGCAAGTCTTGCGAGAGCCAGGCATCGAGCGACTCAACGCGATCGCGTGCGTCAGACCACCCAGGGATCCAGCGCAAGGCACCTTCGGTGCGACTGCCTGCCGCCGCGCATGCAAGGACAACCAGCTCGGACTCGAGCCCCTTGGCTGCATGCAATGACTGCAGGGTTACCGCATTCCATTGCTGGTCTGGGATGCCCAGCCCGGGCTGTTCATCTTGCATACCAAGACGCCTGTCTTCGAGGTCGTGTACGAAGCGGCTCAGGCTGGGCTGTCGCCCACCCTCCCACTGAAGACTAAACCCGAGAAACGCATCCAGATTGGCCCGCGCCTGCGCGGCCTGGACTGCCGGCAAGCGACGCGCGAGGGTGCTTTCAAGCCCAGACTGATCAACGGCTCGACTGAGGAAATCGTGGATTGGAAGCACCTTGGCCAAGCCTGCCCAGTCGAGCATGCGCTCGCGCATGACGGCCCACGGCCCTGCGAGGGCCGAGGGCGCACCTGAGGAAACGAGGTAATCCAGGCCACTGATCCCGTGAGCGCGCGCGGCGGAGAAGACAGTGGGCAGGTCTTGCACGGGACACTCAAAGAGCGGCGAGCAGGCCACATGCGCAAAATCTTGGTCTGAGAAGGGGTAGACCATGAGCCGGCAGAGGGCGAGCAGATCGAGCACAAGAGGATCTTCGAGCAGCCCGCCGGCGCGATCGCTCACAAACGGAATGGACGCTGCTGTGAGGGCCTGCTCAATGGCCTGCAGGTGCGTTCGCGCACGCACCAGCACCCGCATTTCTGACCAATCCAGACAGGGCCCACGCTCATGCATATGTCTTAGAAAGGCAGCAATCTGCTGACCCTCCTCGACGTGTGGAGACTGAACGCGCGGCCGTCTTGGCTCAGCAAGCCAATCGCGCGCGAGCCAGTCGATTTCGGCTTTCTCTGGCTCCGAGGCTCGCGTCTTGGGAACCAGTGGAAGGTGAAACACTCCCCCAAGCTTTTGCTCAGCAAGCGTCTGGTGGGGCCGATATCGGTCGGGATGTTGTGTGGTGTTCATGAGCCCCGGCATGACCCCATTGAGGAGATCGACCACCGCCTGGCCGCACCGTCGCGTCTGATCAGCAGCCAGAACCTGGGCCTCATAGCGCTCCGATAGCCAGGCACGCGCAGCCTCGAATACTCGTGGATCGCCGCCGCGAAACTGATAGATCGACTGCTTAGGGTCACCGACCAGAAAAACGCGTGGGGCAGTTGCCTGCGGAGCCTCTGCACCCACGTGTGCCTCCAACCAGCAGCGCAGCAACGCCCATTGCGCTGGGCTGGTGTCTTGAAACTCATCGACGAGGATCTGCTCAGTGCGACAGTCCCACCGAGTGAGTATCTCGAGGCCATCATCGGACTGGACCAGCTGCAGCACTGCCGCCTCGATGCCGTCAAAGTCGGTTTCGTCGGTGAGACTGGAGGTGGCCTCCGCGGCGCAGGATAGTCCACGGGCGAGCTGCATGAGTGCATGTTGGCGGGCTTGTTGGGTGCGATGCGACTGCCGTTGGGCCAGTGCTGTCAAACCCTCGACAAAACGACCCAATAACGCCTCTGGATCCTCAGCAAGGGGAGTCCAGGCCCGACGGTCGGCATTTCGCACAAGCTTCGCTCGCAGGCGCTTATACCGTTGGCCTGCCGGCGCTTTGGCCTCGGCGGCGAGCAACAATCTCTCCAGAGCCGAGATGCTTTCCGAAGGGTTCCCTTCCTGGGTTAGGGACAAAAACGCCTGCGCATGTGCGTGTCGATCTTCTCCAAGTGCGCCAAAGGCCTTGGCGAGCATTTGGGCCAATCCTTGAACCGACGCAACCCAGTCACCGGTGTCGCGATCGTTCTCACGCCGCGCATCCTCGGGGGTGAGAGCAGGCATGAGTGCGTCCCAACCGCCCACCTGGTGAGCCTCCACCTGCCGCATCCAGGACACGCAAGACCAGAGCGAATCTGAGAGCCGAGAGGGCCCTAGCGCTGCACTGAGCCAACCCAGTAAATCGCGATCGGAGCGACTGAGCTGCTCTGTCCAGCGCCTCCAGGCCTGCCGTCGCAGCAGCGTGGGACGCTGCGTCGGCGAGAGCCGAGAGAGCTGAGCAAAGCCCATGGGCGCAGACGCGAGAAGCCTTAAGTACCATGCGTGAAAAGTGCCCACAAAGGGGCGCTCTGGACTCAAGAGCAGCCGCTCAAAGACATGCGGTGCAGCCCGAACACAGGCCTCAAGCCGCGCCTCCGGAACGCCCCATTGCATGCATTGCGCACGGACGTCTGCAGGGTTGGCCTGGCTCAAACTCTCGAGCGCCTGCCAGACCCGAGCCTGCATTTCTTCCGCGGCCTTGTTGGTAAAGGTGAGCGCCAGAATGCCTCCCGGCGAGCAGCCCTCTAAAAGCGCGCGTGCGATGCGGGCTGTGAGCAGCCAGGTTTTGCCGCTGCCCGCACAGGCCTCAACCACCACCGAGCGATAGGGGTCGCAGGCCAATTCGGCGGTCATGGGCCTCAAGCAGACCACTCCTGAGGCCGACAGGCTCCGCGCGCGGGGCAGCGCTCACAGGCAAGGCCCTCGCCCTGCGCATCGAGCGCTGCGAGCGGCGCGCCTTGGGCGATGCGCGTGAGCGTCTGGTCGAGCTTCTGCACGAGAGGCGCAGAGGGCTTGACCTCGATGGCTTCAACCTGATCGACCCCCACACTGAGGAGTGCGAGCGATGCGAGCGTCTCCGCGGTGGGATTGCCCGTGAGCAGGTGGTAATAGACCTGCAGCTGCAAATCTGTGCGCGCGTTCTTGATGTCGCTTTTTAAAGAGGCTGGATCAGTGGTTTTGAGATCAATGACACCCTGGGCCAAGAGCCAATCGGCACGGCCTTTTACAGCCTGCCCACTCAGCGCAAGCACGCCTTCAAGCGGACGCTCAGCCGCAATCGGCAGGGGCAGGCTGGGAGACGCCAGCCAATGTGCAAGTGCACGCAGCCTTTGCTCAAGCTCAATCTGGGAGGCGAGTTCGGGCTCCTGCCCACCCAATCGGCTTGATAGCGTCTCGAGCAGAAAAGTCAGCCACCCCTCGGCATCTGTGGGGGGATTGGGCTGCTTGAGGCGCTCAGGCACGGCCTCAGCGACCTGGTGCAGACGCGTGCCACGCTCTGCCGGGCCCTCGGTGGCAGCAAGCGGGCGCCAACCCGTGAGCTCAAGCTGAGCGCGCCAGAAAAACTGAAGCGGACAGACCGCAAGTGACTGAAGGCTGGTCACGGAGATGCGAGCAGGCAGCGGCGCAGACACTTGGGGAGGCGCTTGAATCGGCACTATCGTGGGGGACGCCTCCTCAGGCGCACACGGCGAAGAGACCCGCATGGCAGACGGCACTACAGCGCGCAGTCGGACCAACGGTGAGGCCCAACGGACCTGCGAACCGGCTTGAGCCGGTGCCCCAATGCAGACCAGGTGCGTGCCCCGGCAGAGCATGTTGGATAGGTGCGATAGCGCCATGGCGTGATCGACAGATTCCGGCTGCCTGGCGCAGGCGAAATCCATCTGGCGGCGAGAGAGCAAGGGGCTGGGCAGAGGGGCCAGCATCTGTCCCTCGGTAGCGCCCAACAAAATGACTGCGCAAAAGCCATGATCGAGGGCTGCCTCCGTGAGGCTGACCAACCGAACCTCTGCACGAAGGGTATCTCTGAGGGGCAGCCGCGCCAACGAGAGCCTCCGCGAGAGTGCGGCTCTGAACTCGAGCCAACGCAGCCGGGTGGGCAATACCCCAGTGCCCACATAGTCTGCGCTGAGCTGCCGCAGGCCTGCCAAGACCAGAGCGCCCGCCGCATCCGAGGCCAAGGCCGTTGCCAGCCCAAGTTCACTGAGTGCGGACTCAACCAGCGCCAACCAGACCTCTAGGGGCTGGGGGGCCTTGCCGTTGGTCAGTTGCTGCAAAGGCAGAAGGATCTGCCTCAGATGCGCGGGAAGTGCCTCAAAGCCCGATGCGTTCGGCAGGCGCTTTCGGAACCCCCGATAAAGATCCGCGAGTGCATCGGATTGGGTTCCCAGGACCGACTGGACCATTGGTAGCGTGAGCCAGTGGAAGGCCTGTTGGGGAGTGCAGTTTGGCTGGACGAGGTCGAGAAGGCCGTCGAGGGGTGCACTGGCCGCAGTGGTGTCGAGCGCCCAGCCAGAGGGATCCTCAACCGTGAGCCCCTGTTGTTGCAGCTTGACAGTGAGCCGCCTTGCCATGAGCCGATCAAAAGCCACAACTGCGACGCGCGCGGCCCCACTTTCGTCGCGGTGCGCCTTGACGACGTGAATCGCATGATCGACTGCGGACTCAAGTTGAGGTGCCTCAAAGCACTCCAAGACCGGAAGGGGGCCCTGAATGCCCTGCGCCTCCACTTGCCGGCGACGGCTGGCCAGAGATGACCATGCCTCGGGCTGTGGCACGCGCCCCGCGCAAAGGTCTTGTAATTCAGGCCACGCCGCCATGATGGGGTGAGATTCGGGCTGAGGTTCAGGCTCATCGAAAATGGGATGGCGCAAAAAAATCGGTGACCCCCCGCAGAGCACCGTCGCGGCGGCCACATGTTCGGCATCAATCGGCCCCTGACCGAAAATGCCCATGACCGACCTCGGCAAGGTACTGCCGGGCCACGCAAGCACACTCATGCTTGTGGTACGGGCAGCCAGCCAGTGTGGCAGATCGAGTGGATCGGTCTGCGCGCAATAGACGGTGACCAACGCATGCAAGCCCTCAAGCGGGTCGCCCCCCGTTGCGCAGCGGTGCTGCGGAGCGCCACCCAACCGCCATGCCGCAAGCAGCCAATCCCATCGCGTGAAAAGCGCAACCCAGTCATAGGCGAGGTCGAGCAAGCCTCGGGTGCTTTCACCGAATGTGCGGCGGATCCAAGGCGCCGTGCGCAGCGCCTCAGCGAGTTCAAACGCCCGAAGTGTCTCGGTGCGCGGAGCGTCTGCCGAGTGCAACGCACATCGCCATCGAGCGCGCGCGACCCAATCTTCGAGGGTGCCAGCCTCGGGGAGGGGGCCCAGACGGGGCCTACGGGCTATGCGCGCATGAAACACGGAGCCGAGCTCCGGCCGAGTCAGAATGACGCCCTGAATCCCGGTTAAGTCGAGATCAGCGTCGAGGTGGGGTCTGGCAAACTGGGACGCCTGGGCGGATGCGCGTTCCGTCTCGCATTGGGCATTCCAGTAAAGCAGCGCCTCCCGCAACTCCTGGCCGAGAGCTTCCTGAGCGGTTTGCATACAGCTATGGTATTCTGGCTCGCAGATAAACCACTCGATCAGTTTCTGATCCTGGTGCAGCCACCCAGGCGCGTGCCCACTCCAAGACCTCTCGTTTCACTGATTACACACTTTCATACCTATGAGCGCTCACATTAAAGCCGTCACGGACGCCAGCTTTGAAGCTGATGTTCTTCAATCCGATCTCCCCGTGCTGGTGGACTTCTGGGCCGAGTGGTGTGGCCCTTGCAAAATGGTTGCTCCCATCCTCGAGGAAATCGGTCAAGACTACGCAGGCAAGCTCACGATTGCCAAAATCAACGTAGACGAGAATGCGGCAGTCCCCGCGAAGCACGGTATCCGCGGCATTCCAACCCTCATCCTTTTTAAGAACGGCGCCGTCGTTGCGCAAAAAGTTGGCGCTGCCGCGAAGTCCCAGCTCACAGCCTGGATCGACAGCCACCTCTAAATTTCAGCCACACCCCACGGGCAGCCGCCCTCCACAGGCTGCCCCTTCAACCACCCCAACCGTCTGCCCCCCTCGCGCGCGTCCTGCCGCTGAATCTCTCCCACTGATTGCCCGCCATGTACTTGTCTGAACTCAAAGCCCTACCCGTAACGCAACTCGTCGAGCTAGCCGCCTCGCTCGAGATCGAGAACGCAAGTCGCCTGCGCAAGCAGGAGCTCATGTTTGCCATTCTGAAAAAGAAGGCCAAAACCGGCGAGCAGATCTTCGGTGACGGCGTGCTGGAGGTGCTCCCCGATGGGTTTGGCTTCCTGCGCTCTCCCGAGGCCAGTTACCTCGCCAGCACAGACGACATCTACCTCTCCCCCTCCCAGATCCGACGGTTCAACCTGCACACGGGAGATGCCATTGAGGGTGAGGTCAGAACCCCCAAAGATGGCGAACGCTACTTCGCCTTGGTCAAGGTGGACCAGATCAACGGAAAGCCGCCCGAAGCATCGAAAAACAAGATTCTTTTCGAGAACCTCACCCCGCTCTTCCCCGATGAGCCGCTTCATCTTGAACGCGAAATGAAGGGCGAGGAGAACATCACAGGGCGAATCATTGACATGATTGCCCCCATCGGCAAGGGCCAGCGGGGCCTGCTGGTGGCTCCCCCTAAGAGCGGCAAGACGGTCATGATGCAGACCATCGCACACGCTATTACGGCCAATCACCCCGACGTCACCCTCATCGTGCTGCTCATTGATGAGCGCCCCGAAGAAGTGACCGAGATGCAGCGCAGCGTGCGCGGGGAAGTCGTAGCCTCCACCTTCGACGAACCCGCAACGCGCCACGTCCAGGTTGCGGAAATGGTCATTGAAAAAGCCAAGCGCCTGGTGGAGCACAAGAAAGATGTCGTCATTCTCTTGGACTCCATTACACGTCTAGCCCGCGCATACAACACCGTGGTGCCCACCTCTGGCAAGGTGCTCACCGGCGGTGTGGACGCCAATGCCTTGCACCGCCCAAAGCGATTCTTCGGCGCCGCGCGCAACATTGAAGAGGGTGGCTCTCTGACCATCATCGCCACGGCACTGATCGAGACGGGCTCACGCATGGACGAGGTCATTTACGAGGAATTCAAGGGCACGGGTAACATGGAAGTGCACCTTGAGCGCCGCCTAGCAGAGAAACGGGTTTATCCGGCCATTAACATCAATCGGTCGGGCACGCGTAAAGAAGAAATGCTCATCAAGGCCGACGTGCTCCAGAAGATCTGGATCCTGCGCAAACTGCTGCATGACATGGACGAGATCCAGGCCATGGAGTTCTTGCTCGACAAAATGCGTCAGACCAAGAACAACGGCGAATTCTTTGACATGATGAAACGTGGCGGTTAGGTTATACTGCGCGGTTTAGGCACGTAGCATGCGGCACATGACATTGCCACCTGCCGGCGACCGATCCGACAGACCCGATCTGCAGCCTCAGCGCTGTAAGGAACTTGCACCATGAAAGAGGGCATTCACCCCAACTACCGCGAAGTCGTATTCCTGGACATGTCCAACGACTTCAGTTTCGTCACCCGCTCGACTGTCAGCACCAAGGAAAAAATCACTTGGAAAGACGGCAAAGAGTACCCGCTCTACAAGCTCGACACGAGCTCCGAGTCCCACCCCTTCTACACCGGCACCCAGAAGATGATGGACACCGCCGGTCGCGTCGAGAAGTTCCGCCAGAAGTTCGGTGCCAAGCGCGGTACTGCAAAGGCCAAAGCAGAATAACGCTCTCTGTGGTCTAGACGGGGGGCCCATGCCATGAGCGCCCCCTTGTCACGTCCCCTACCAGGTCTCGCGGCAAGTGCCGCAGGCAGCCTCCCCAAATGGTTACTCGTTGCATTTGCCCTTGCAGCGGTGCTCTCTGGGCTGTTTGGCCACGCACCTTGGCGCGGTGATGACCTTCTGGGCATTGCGCTCGCTCGCGAACTGCTGGTGCTTTGGCTCGACCCAACAAGCGCAAGCCAAATGCCCCTCTGGCCCCAGCTCTCGGGCTCTGCCCTCGGACGCGAGGGTCCCCTCATGCCCCTGCTCATGGCCCTGTTGGCGCTGCCACTCGAGTTCCTGAGCGTCGCCCTCACCGGAGAAGGCATCTCACCCGATCGGTTCGACGACCTCTGTCGTATTGTGCTTGCGCTCTGTGTGGGACTTGGGCTTTGGGGTACTTGGCGCGCCACAGACCAACTGGCCAGACGACGAGAGGCCCAACCCCTCGATCCGCTCGGGCTTGGGCCGAGCGCAACTCAGTTTGGACGTACCCTCGGCGACTGCGCGCTGCTTGTCGCCCTGGCCTGCTTGGGGGCCTTTGCACGCTGGCATGAGGCGGGGAGTGCTGCGCTCTCGTTTGCCCTTCTCGCTTGGCTCTTATTTGTCGTGGCTCGCAGCCCAGAGGCCCCCCGCACAAGTGCCATCCAACTCGGCGTGCTCCTTGCCGCCCTCGGACTCACCGACGGTCCCGAAACGCCCCTAGGTCTCGCGATCGGACTTGCGCTGATTTATGCCCGCATTTACCCCTTCCAACTGGTGCGCAAAGCGGTCCTCATGCCTGCGCTCGCTCTCGCCATTGGGCTGGTTGCACTCTATAGCGCGCTGGGTCTGCTGCTCGATCCAGTCGGCACCCTGGATTGGTGGTCCCAGCAACTCACGCTCTCGCCCCAATCTCCGCTCAGAGCAGCACAAGTCTGGGCCTGGACATGGTGGCCTGCTTGGCCGCTCTTGCTGGGACTGATCGTGCAGTCCTTTCGATTGGGCCACCTGCACCATGGCCATCTTCGTATGCCAGCAGCCCTGCTGCTTGGTCTCCTCGTGACGTCCTTTTTGGGCCTTGGCGACGCGGACGCAACCCGGCTGCTGCCAATAGCCCCGCTCGCAGTGCTGGGCGCATTTGGTCTGCTTAGCATCCCACGCGGCCTTGTGGCGGTTCTCGATTGGTTTGCGGTGGTGGTCTTTTCTGCGCTCGCAGCCCTCATCTGGCTCTACTGGACGGCCTTCTACTCTGAGTTTCCGGCAAGCCTCGCTCAGCGGGCGGCACTCTTTGCGCCGGGCCTCTCCGGCTCGCAGCCCGAGACCCTCGGTTTTCTGCTCGGTGTGTTGGCAAGCGGCTCTTGGCTCGCGCTGGTCCTCTGGCGCATTCGTCGCACACAAACAAGGCTCTGGCGCCCCGTTGCGCTGAGTGCGGGAGGGGTCACCCTCGTTTGGCTGCTCATGATGACGCTCTGGCTCCCGGCACTCGACCTTTACCGCGGTTATGGGCGCATTGCAGACGGCCTGCGCGCATCTGTGGCGAGGGGGTCTGGCTGCTTTCAGACCCTGCCACAGGACCGCGTGAGTCAGGCGATTGTGCTTGCGTATCAGATCGCCCCGCTGCGTGCCTCAGACTGCCCCTATCTGCTTGTTGCTCATGACCACGCCGAGTCTTCTCCCTTGCACCTCACCGGCCTCGCCGATCCCATCTGGAGCGACACGCGGCTTCAGAGCCGACCCGATCGTGAGCGGTTTTCGCTTTACGCGCTTGAGGGCAGCCTGAAGAACTGAGCCCGGTAATAACGCAGCTCTTCGATTGACTCCAAGATGTCGGCCAGCGCCGTATGTGCGCCTTTTTTGGTAAAGCCTTTGTATGCCTCCGGGTGCCAGCGACGGGCGAGCTCCTTGACTGTACTGACGTCGAGGTTTCGGTAATGAAAGTACGCCTCCAGACTTGGCATGTATCGGGCCATGAAGCGTCGGTCCTGATGCACCGTATTCCCGCATAGGGGTGACTTCCCAGGGGGCACCCACTGACTCACCCATGCGATGAGCTGAGCTTGAGCGTGCTCTTCGCTGAGTGTCGATTGCCGAACCTTCTCCGTGAGGCCGGAGCGCCCGTGCGTGGACTTGTTCCAGTCATCCATGGTCTGCATATGGGCCTCTGTCTGGTGTACCACCAAGACAGGCCCCTCGGATAGGATCTCGAGGTCGGAGTTTGTGACGACCATCGCCACTTCAAGAATGCGATTGGACTCGGGGTCCAGGCCGCTCATTTCCATGTCGACCCAGACCAGATAGCTTTCATTTGCTTGTGTCATAAGTGTGATGATCGCATGCGCGTTGACTGTGGGATGATGCGTGGCATGACTCTAGCGCCTCTTGCCCACACCGCTCGTGTCATGAGCGCGCACGGACGGCTTGCCTGGGTGCAGAGTGCAGAGCACGGAGATCAACTGGCCACGCTCAAGGGCCGCGCGCTTCAGGTCTATACAAACGACCTGGTTACAGTGGACTTTCAGACCAATCCCCCAAGCGTGATCGCCGTTCTACCGCGCCAAAATCGGCTTTATCGAGAAGAGGGACCCAAGGAGAAAACCTTGGCTGCAAATGTCGACGGGGTGCTTATCTTGCTGGCTGGCCACCCCGGTTTTTCCCCAGAAATCGCACTGCGCGTCATGGGCAGCCTCGTGAATCAATCCATTCCCTTCACGCTGGTGCTCAATAAATGGGACAGAGAACACGACCGAGATAAGGCCCTAGCCCTGCTTGAAGCCATACAGCCCGCCAGCGAACCCTTGACTTGGCCCTGCGTGAGGGTCAGCAGCAAGACGCCAGAGGGCTTAGCCCCCCTCATGGAGCACCTGCAAAACTGGCCGCCGGGTGAGCAACGCAGCATTGCCCTCGCAGGGCAATCGGGAATGGGCAAGAGCACTCTGCTCAATGCACTTGTGCCCGGTGCAGATGCACTCACGCAGGCGGTATCTGAGGCCCTGCAGTCGGGCAAGCACACCACCACAGCCAGCCGTGGCTATGCCTTTGGCAAGGACTGGATTATTGACACCCCGGGCTTTCAAAGATTTGGCATTTCACACATCACGGCACAAGACCTGATGGCTGTCTTCCCAGAATGGGAGACGCTTGCTCCGCAGGGTTGTCGCTATACGAACTGTCAGCACGATCACGAACCGCACTGTGGGGTCCGGGCTGCCTGTGATACCAACCCGCGCCTCGAGCGGCGGCGCCAGGCCTGGCTGGCGCTCATTCGGGGGGCGAGTGCCTCGTAGGGGTAGGCTCCTATGCGAACCAACGCCCCAGGTGAAAGAGCAGCACCATGAAGAACCACATCACAATGGCACGCCAGACAAGCCCAGTTGCCGTGTCGAGGCTTGAGAACTCGGCCTCGCGCAGATCAGGCTCGTAGCCTCCCGGTGCCGCAGCAGCGTTGAGGTCGGCCTCTTCCAAGCCGGTGTAGCCTGCGGGTGCGTCGGGCACAGAGAGGCGAAAGCCCATAGCCCCTGCACCGGAGGCCAGGAGAATACGATCTGTGTCGTCTCGGGAGCCGGGAGCAGCCGTTGCGCGCGCGCGCCACATGGCAACGGAATCTTCAAAGTTGCCCACCACCGCAAAGATGGCGGCCGTCACGCGAACGGGAGCCCAGTCAAACCAGCGATAGGCGGTCATAGCAACGCGGCCTGCGGCATCGGTTGGCAGTCCCCTGCCCTGCCCTGCCCAGCAGCTCAAAAGCCTCGCACTCAACCAGTAAGCGAGCGCACCGGCTGGCCCGGGCAGCAACACGAACCAGAAGATCACACCAAAAACCTGGCGTTGAGCGGCGACCAGTGCAAGCCGAATCGATTCACGTGCGACTTCGCTTGCATTCCCATCACGCGAGGCGGCCTCGGCTACGGAGTCTCCGCCAGAGGCCTCCACCCAGCGGGCAAGCACAGATCGTGCGGTGACCAGATCGTTGGCACGCAATGCCGACTGAATGTCGTGAAACCAATGGCTGAAGCGCCGAAAGCCCATGGTGAGGTAGAGCACACCTACAGTGAACAGCAGCTCTAACAAAGCGGACTGCAACACCCCTCCACCCCATTGCAGCAAGCCAAGCACCAACAGGCTCGCTACTGCAATACCCGCAACCAACAAAATCCACACCGCCCACGCGCGACGCATGTCCGACCCAGTGGGCTTGATTTGCACCAGCCAGGCATCGACCGCCATATGGATGGGGTTGCCATGTCGAATGGGCCTCACCTGCTCAATGAGTAGGGCAAAGAGAAGGCTAATGAGGGTCATGGATGTATATCGCGAGATTGTTCGTAGAGCGCACAGAAAAAATGGTACAGGTTTCGAATCATGGCTGCAGTCGCACCCCAGATGAACTCGTCTTCGTAGGGCATTGCGAAGAAGCGAATGGTTTCACCCTCATGCACCAGTTGACGGTGTTCGTGATGCTCAGGGTTCATCAGAAAGCTGAGCGGCACCTCGAACACGCGTGCAACCTCGCGTGGATCTGGTGAAAATCGAGCATGCTGGGCGATGAGCGCGAGGACAGGCTGGACCTGAAAACCCGTCACGGTCTGATACTGCGGCAGGCAGGTGAGCGGTTCGATGTATTCGGTGGGTACACCCAACTCCTCGGTGGCCTCACGGCAGGCGGTGTGAATGAGGTTGGGGTCCGATGCCTCAGCCCGCCCCCCAGGAAAACTCACCTGCCCTGGATGGTGGCGTAGGGAGTCGGGGCGGCGCGTGAGCACCATCGCTGGGGTAGCTGGGTGGCCTCTTTCAATGAGGGCCATGAGCACCGCAGCAGGCTGGGGGTCTTTCGAGAGTCTAGCCTCTCGGTCGGTCCACTGCTCCGGCGCCCACACGGGGAATCGCCCTTGCGATTGCTGAGCCAACAAAATGAGCGGCCGGAGCCGCTCAAACTGGAAAAACTCAGGGGGTAAAACGGCAGTCCGGGGAAGCACCAAGCGCTCTGAGGCGCGAGGGTCGAACCCCGGACGGCGGGTGGAAGTCAGTCTTGTGACTCTTCCGCAGCAGCCGCGGGCGCGGTGGTGCCGACGGCCTCGATGAGGGCGCGGGTGCGACGCGCGGGCAGCTTCTCGCGGATACGCGCAGACTTGCCGGAGCGATCGCGGAGGTAGTAAAGCTTTGCGCGACGGACATCGCCACGACGCTTGACTTCGATCTTTGCGATGAGAGGGGAGTATGTCTGGAAGGTCCGCTCAACGCCCTCGCCTGCGGAAATCTTGCGCACGATGAAGGAGGAATTCAGACCGCGATTGCGCTTGGCAATGACAACGCCCTCGTAGGCCTGGAGACGCTTACGCGTGCCCTCAACCACGTTGACGCTGACGATCACGGTGTCACCGGGGGAGAATTCGGGAACCGACTTGTTCAGGCGGGCAATTTCGTCTTGCTCGATTTGGGCGATGATGTTCATGGCAAATCTGATCTTTCTAACCTGGTCTGTGAATCTACTTGGTGTCGCTTTTTCGGTTGGCGAGGTAGGCACTGTATAAATCCGGCCGCCGCGCTTGCGTAAGGGCTTGAGCCTGCGCAAGTCGCCAATCCGCTATTTTGCCATGATGTCCAGATAAAAGCACCTCTGGCACGCGTTGGCCCCCAAAAACCTCGGGCCGAGTGTAGTGCGGATGATCCAGCAGCCCATTCATGAAGGAATCTTGCTCTGAAGAGTCCGCATCACCCAGCACGCCTGGAAGCCGCCTGGCTAATGCATCGAGAACAGCCAGTGCTGGAATTTCTCCTCCAGAGAGAACGAAATCTCCCAGGCTCAGCTCCTCATTCACCCATTGGTCCACAAACCGCTGGTCGATACCTTCGTAACGGCCACAGATGAGCGTGAGTTGGCGAGGCTGCTGGGGCGCGAGCATACGCTCAACCCAGGCCTGATCGAGCCGACGTCCAGCCGGTGAGAGCAGAACCACGGGCCCAAGCGGAACCGATGCCGCTTGACAGTTTTCTTGGGCCGCCCGAAGGGTGTCCGAGAGCACGGTTGGCAACATGACCATACCCGGACCCCCGCCGTAGGGTCGATCGTCGACAGTCTGGTGCACATCGTGGGTGTAGCTTCGTGGGTTCCAGCGATGAACCTGCATGCGATCTTGCGTAATCGCCCGACTGCAGACCCCCGTTTGGAGCCATGGGTCAAAGAAACCCGGGAACAAGGAGATGAGATCAATGCGCACGCTTCACTCCGTCCAGGCGGGATCCCAGTCGACTTGGATCGTTCCCTGAGAGACCCGGACATCTTTGACGTAGGCCTCCACAAAAGGAATCCAGTGCGGGCCTACGACCAGCCAATCATGCACACCATTGGTCTCGAGGTGATCGACGGCACCGAGCCGCTCGCCCTGAAGATTCACCACAGAGAGACCGACGAGGTCAATCCAGTAAGTCTCATCATCGGATGCCTCTGGGAGGTCGGATCGGTCAAGCCCCACCTCGGCCCCATTGAGCTGTTCGGCCTGCTCGCGCTGCTCGACTTGATAACACAGTAGTTTGAGGTCTCTGCCGTGGGGTTCAACCTGGTTGACCTTGAGTTGCATCCATTGGCGTGCGGAGCGCTTGAACCACAGCCGATCGGCCTCGATCAGACAGGAGGCGTCGACACCGTCGGGGTGCAGACTGCGCACACGCAAGCGTCCGTCGAGGCCGAGAGGCCCAACGACAAGACCGAGTGGGGTGAAATGAGGGGGCCCGGAGGGCACGAAGGGCAGCGGAGCTACCCGAGTCGGCTCAGGCGTCGGATCTCCGAGCTTGGAGAGCCGACGCTCAAGCCCAAGGCGCTTAAGCCTGGGTGCTGGCACCCTGAGCCGCAAACGACTTCAGAAGCTCGGCCACACGAGGGCTGAGCTGAGCCCCGTGGCTGCGCCAGTATTCGATGCGATCAACAGACAGGTTCAGGCGGACATCATTGCCGCGTGCAACGGGGTTGAAATACCCCACGCGCTCAATGAAGCGACCATCACGCCGGCTGCGAGAATCGGCTGCAACGACGTGGTAAAAAGGGCGCTTGTGAGAGCCACCGCGGGCAAGTCGAATGACGACCATAATGAACGTTCCTTGGGCAATCGGTGAAAAGCCTTGAA
>CAMCRF010000015.1 GCA_945877235.1 Bordetella parapertussis | reverse complement strand
CTGCGCGGGCTCACTGATCCGGTGGTCGGTCTCTCCATGGGACAAACCGCAGAAAACCTGGCCCATCGATTCAAGATCTCCCGCAGTGAGATGGATGCCTTTTCGCTGCGCAGCCATCAACGCGCCTCAGCGGCTCGCGCTGCCGGGGCATTCTCAGAGATTGCTCCGATCGTCTCGCACAAGGGCGACACCTTCGAGGAGGATGACGGCGTACGCGCAGATGCGAGCCTCTCGGGCCTTGCAAAGCTCAGGCCGGTATTCGACAAGCCTGCTGGCAATATCACGGCCGGTAACAGCTCCCAAGTCACCGACGGTGCAGCGATGGTGCTTCTCGCCACGGACGCGGCCGTCTGTCGTTTCGGTCTGAAGCCCATTGCTCGACTCACCGACCTGCAATGGGCTGGGCTCGACCCGGCGCAGATGGGTCTCGGCCCTGTCCACGCAGCCACGCCATTGCTTCAACGCCACAACTTGCGCCTGCAGGACCTTGATCTCATCGAGATCAACGAGGCCTTCGCTGCCCAGGTCATGGCTTGCCAGCGAGCCTGGGAGAGCGAGGACTACTGCCGAGCACATCTCGGACTGCAATCTGCCTTTGGCAGCATGGATGAAGACAAGTTGAACGTCGATGGTGGCGCTGTCGCCATCGGCCACCCAGTTGGTGCTTCAGGCGCGCGCATCACGCTGCACCTGGCTCAAGCACTGCGTGCCCGCGGCCTTAAACGTGGCCTCGCGGCGATTTGTATTGGCGGCGGGCAAGGCGGCGCCATTCTGGTGGAGGCACTCTGATGAACTGGACGCTCACGCACGACACCGAGGGCTTGGCGTGGCTGACCATCGCCACCCCCGGCTCTGGACTCAATACGCTCTCCAAAGAGGCCATGGCCGAGCTCACGACGATCGTCGATGGACTCGAGGCGAACCCACCCAAGGGACTCATCATTCGCTCAGGCAAGGCCAATGGGTTTATTGCAGGCGCGAACATTGAAGAGTTCACAACCCTCAAGACGCCCGAGCAAGCCAGGGAACTCGTCGCCAGGGGCTGGCACCTATTCAACCGAATCGCCGCACTGCGCTTTCCCACGCTCGCACTGATTCAAGGCGTCTGCCTCGGCGGAGGTCTCGAGCTCTCGCTGGCCTGTCGTTATCGCATTGCGGTGGATGAACCTGGTACCAAGCTTGGCCTGCCTGAGGTGATGCTGGGCATTCTCCCAGGGTGGGGAGGCATTGCACGCCTTCCGCGCCTTACAGGACCTCAGGCCGCGCTTGACCTCATGCTCACCGGCAAGACGGTCGACGCCCGAAGAGCCAAGCGTATGGGAATGGTGGACTTAGCTGTTGCCCCTCGAGTTGCGGAGGCATCGGCGCGTTGGCTGCTGGCAAGCAACAAGCCCCGTGCCCAAGCCCGAGGGCTTAACGCCCTTATGAACTGGGGGCCTATGCGCTTGATCGTGGCCCACCTGGCACGAAAATCCGTAGCCCAGAAAGTGCGCCAGGATCAGTACCCAGCCCCCTACGCCATCATTGACTGCTGGCTCAAGCACGATGGCGACAGCCTGCGCGAACCCAAGGCACTCGATGCTCTGGTGCTCTCCCCCACCACGGCAAACCTCGTGCGCGTATTTTTTCTTCAAGAGCGCCTGAAAGGCTTTGGTAAGAGCGATGCGCCGAAGGTGGGGCACGTACATGTCGTCGGAGCAGGCACCATGGGCGGAGACATCGCCGCATGGTGCGCATTGCGCGGCCACACGGTAACACTGCAAGACCAGTCTCTTGCGCGCATTCAGCCCGCCCTCTCCAGAGCCGCCGCGGTCTTTAGCAAACGGCTTCGCGATCCACTGTGCGCCCGTGCGGCACTCGATCGCCTCATGCCCGATCCGCAAGGACATGGTGTCTCCAAAGCGGACCTTGTGATTGAGGCCATCTTTGAGAGCGTCGAAGCCAAGCATGCGCTCTTTCAGTCCATCGAGCCCAGACTCAAGCCTGATGCCATTCTCGCAAGCAACACCTCAAGCCTGCGCCTTGAGGATCTTGCCACCGTGTTGCAGCGTCCCGAACGTTTGGTGGGCATTCACTTCTTTAATCCAGTGGCTCAGCTTCCGTTGGTCGAAGTCATTGGCCTTAACCGGACCGACCCCATCGCGCTCAACCGCGCCCTGGCCTTCGTCAAGGGACTCGACAAACTGCCCCTCCCGGTCAAGAGCGCACCCGGCTTCTTGGTCAATGCCGTGCTTGCGCCCTACATGCTGGCCGCTATGCGTGCGGTCGACGATGGCACCTCCCCGGAGGCCATTGATCAGGCATGCAAAAACTTTGGCATGCCCATGGGGCCCCTTGAACTTGCCGATACGGTAGGACTGGATATTGCAATGGCTGCCGGCCAGAGCCTGGCGTCTGATGGCCAGCCGGCGCCTCGGTGCCTTCAATCAAAGGTCGATTCAGGCGATCTGGGTAAAAAGACTGGCAAGGGCTTCTACACCTGGACGCAGGGTCGCTCAAGCCGCCAGCCCTACGCAGGCCAAACGCCCTCCGGGCTTGCCGAACAACTTCTTCGGCCACTGGTCGAGCGGGCCGAGCGCCTGGTCTCAGAGGGCGTTGTCGCTGACGCAGACCTCGCAGATGCCGGCGTTATTTTCGGTACTGGGTTTCCCCCATTCAGAGGCGGCCCCCTGCACTGGTCCCGCGGATGAATCCAATGACGCTGCTCGACCGCCTGCCCTCTCGCTGGCGGTCGACGGTCTTGCGGATTGGCTTCAATCTCTTTCCTGCGTTTCGCGGAACGGGAGGACGGCTGCTCTGGGTGGCTCGAGATCTGCTCTCCATGGAGGCAGAGCTGCGCTTTAATTGGCGCACCCGAAACGCAAATGGCTCGCTCTATGGTGGGTCCCTGTTTGCAGTGACTGACGGCCCGCACCCGATCATGCTCCTGCATGCACTCGGGCCACAGCATGTCGTGGTCTGGGACAAGGCTGCCAGCATTCGTTACCGGCGCCCAGCCACCCAACACCTGCGCGCGCGCTTTGAAGTTCCGCAAAGCCTCCTTGAGGAAATCCAGCATCGACTTCGAGCGGAGGAAGCGATAGAACACATTTTCACAATTGACCTTGTCGGTGCCGATCAGCAGGTTTACGCCACCGTTGAACGCACGATTTACATCGCAACGCGAGACTACGAACGCAGAAGAAGGAACCCTCATGAACCAGCCATGGCTAGCACAGTACCCGAAGGGCATACCGGCAGAAGTTGACCTATCGCAGGCCAAACCCGTCGGTCAGATGATGGTAGATGCCTGCACCCAGTTTGCTCCTCAGACGGCCTACATCAGTCTTGGGCACAGCATGACATACGGCGAGCTGCTCTCTCAGAGCGAGGCTTTTGCAAGCTGGCTTCACAGTGTGGGCATGCGAAAGGGCGATCGTGTGGCGCTGATGATGCCTAACCTTTTGCAGTATCCGGTTGCCCTGATGGGCACCCTGCGTGCCGGGTGCGTTGTCGTGAACTGCAATCCGCTCTACACCCCGCGTGAACTGCACTTCCAGCTCAAAGATTCTGGCGCAAAGGCAATCGTCATTGTCGAGAACTTTGCACATACCCTTCAAAAGGCAAAAGAAGGTACCGCAGTTGAGCATGTCATCGTTACGCCCTTTGCGGAAATGCTGCCTTACCCCAAGCGGGCGATCGTGAACTTCGTCGTGCGACACGTGAAAAAGCTGGTGCCCGTCTGGTCACTTCCCAAGGCCATTTCCCTTCGCAAGGCGCTCAGCATCGGGGTGCAGAGCGCCCAAGCCAAGGCCCATGCTCTGGCCACAGGTGCAGGCCTCACCCTCGACGATCCTGCCTTCCTGCAGTACACCGGCGGCACCACGGGCACTTCCAAAGGTGCGGTGCTCACCCACCGCAACATGTCGGCCAATGTGCTGCAGGCCATGGCCTGGATCAAGCCCGAGATTCAACCTGCAAAAGAGTTCATCGTTACCGCCCTGCCGCTCTATCACATCTTTGCGCTCACGGCGAATTGCATGACCTTCATGATGTTCGGAGCACGCAATCTTTTGATTGCCAATCCCAGAGATATTCCAGGGTTTGTTAAGGAGTGGGCGAAGCATCCGGTCACGGTATTCACAGGCGTAAACACGCTCTTCAACGCGCTGCTCAACAACCCAGAGTTTTGCAAGCTCGATCACAGCAAGCTACGTCTGAACCTAGGTGGTGGCATGGCCGTTCAAAAGCCGGTGGCCGAGAGATGGCAGAGCGTGACCGGTAGCCCACTCACCCAGGCCTATGGCCTCACCGAGACTTCTCCTGCTGCAACCATCAACCCCCTAACAGCGCGGGAGTTCAATGGATCCATTGGCCTTCCGATCTCTTCGACGCATGTCGAGATTCGGGACGACAACGGCGCCTCCCTGCCCCATGGACAAGTCGGTGAGATCTGCATTTCAGGTCCCCAGGTGACCCCGGGCTATTGGAATCAGCCGGAAGAAACAGCCAAGATCTTCACGCCCGATGGCTTCTTCAAGACTGGAGATATGGGCTACATGGACGAGAGGGGCTTCGTCTATATCGTCGACCGCAAGAAGGACATGATCCTGGTCTCAGGATTTAACGTATACCCCAATGAGATCGAAGAGGTGGTAGCCGAACACCCGGGTGTTCAAGAAGTTGCTGCGATTGGCGTGCCAGACGCCCAGACTGGCGAGGCGGTCAAAATTTTCATTGTCCGAAAGGACCCTACGCTCACGGAAGGAAGCCTGCTGGCCCATTGCCGTGAGCGTCTCACCAACTACAAGGTGCCTCGGCAGATCGAGTTCAGAACCGAGCTGCCGAAGACCAACGTCGGAAAAATTCTCCGACGCGCACTTCGAGAGTGATTAGTAATTAAGGTTGAGCTGAATCACCGCAGTCGAACCGCTCACCTCGTTGCCGACCAGCAGCAGGGGCCTTCCATTGGGCGAGTCCTTCGCAGCAATGAAGTGCAATCCCTCCGGACCGAGGTCGCCCACCTTGGAGAGGTTGGTTTCAGGATCGAGGACCCAGTCGGTGCGCGTATTCAAATAGTCCACGCGCTTGGGTGCAGCCGGATTGGTGATGTCATAGACCAGCACCCCGCCCATCCGCTCCAGTCCGACAAAGGCGAAGGTTTTTGCCCCGATCTGGCCGACAGCAAGCCCCTCGGGTTCAGGGCCCTTTGCATCGCTGCGGCTATCGAAGGCGTTGCCCTCATCGTGACCTTGATTGAAATAGTCCTTACAGGCAATGGTGCGCGTAGGTCCCGCTTTACACTCATCGCTGGCGAGAAACTTCTCAATCTCTGAACCGGAGTCCCAGACGAGCTGGCCCTGATCACTCCAAATAGTGAACGAACGGGCACCATAGGAGTAAAGCTTGTCAAACATCAAACGATCGCCTGCAGGATCCTCGACCCCTGACGCGTTAAAGAGCACCGGCTGGCCCTGAGCGTTCGTCCTATAGCCTTGAGTCCAGGTGATGTTGAGTCGACCCAGGCTAGCATCATCGCGGCACTTACCGGGATCCCCCGCTTTTGCACCACAGTATGCGAAGACTTCGGGGTTCAGCAGGCCACCCTTAGCAATTGCAGCAAGCTGAGGGGGGAGGTCATCACCGGCGCGGCCCGACCAGCCCTTCTTGTCAATCACATACTTGACCCGAAACTCCTCGACAAAACCCTTTGTGGTGTCGCCGGACCAATATGCACTGGTGTCCTCACCCCAAGCACGAGCATCTCCTTCGTTCGCTGTCACCAGGTAGGTCTTGCCACCAACAGAGTAAGCCGCAATGGTGTCGGGCTGGTACATGCCAAACACCCCAGGCCACGCCTGAATGTTGATCTTGGAGTCACGATCACTCGCATCGATCTCATTACCCACGCGGCCATAGTCCTTGTAGCCGAGGGCAATAATGTCCGTCACAGTCGCGGTCGCAATGTCGATCTTCGCGAGCGCGTTATTTTCTTGCAGTGTGACGAAAGCCGTCTTGCTGTCTGGTGTGACTGCGATGTATTCGGGCTCTAGGTCCTTGGCTACGGTTGCGTTCGGACCATAGATTCGGACCCCTTTCGTTTTGAGCGCAGCAGCCTGGCTGTTAAACGCACCAAAGCCCGCTGTCCTGGCAACCGGCTTGGCTGGGTCCGATACATCGACCACACTCACAGAACCCTCTGGATCAATCTGGTAGTCATCTGAGGGCTCCCCTTCATTCGCGACCAATACGGTCTTTCCATCTGGGGAGAACGTTACGTTGTCGGGCACTGCGCCAATTGCGACGCTCGACAATAGAGCGAGGTCACTGGCACGGTAGAGCGCCAGCACACCAGGATCAGTCTTCACAGGCGCCTGAATGGCTGCCGCTACGATCCCGTTGGCTACGGCCACACTGTTGATCTCTCCGCCAGCAATCAAGGCAGAGGCTTTTATCTCGCCAACCTTGGCAGGCTTGGTGGGATCGACCAGGTTCAAGACATCGACTGTCCCAGCCTTCGCGTTGACCACAAATGCACGGGCGCTCGCAGGGTCGAAGGAGGTGATCTCTGCACCGCCCTCGGCGAACACGTTGGTGGAGTAACCCCCCACCTTGGCGAGGCTCAGGCTGCTGGGCGTGGGTTCGAGGTTTGTCGCATTGAAGGAGCTGAGGTCAACCTTGTTGTTGCCGTCGCCCCCACAGGCAGAGAGAGTCGCACTCAGGACTGCGACGGTGATCAAGCGGAGGGTTGGTTGCTGGAGTTTTGCTTTCATCGTGGTCTCTTGTTCTGGTTTGTGTCAAAGACATGACCGTACCCACGCAAGATGACATTTGAATGAAAGCCAAGGGCCCCGCCCGCTAGGGCGCCAGATCGAAGAACAGCACTTCCGCCCCCATGCCGCCTGCTACGGTGAGTTCTGACTCGTCGACAAGTTTTATTGCATCGCCAGCGTTCAGAGCACACCCATTTACGGTCGCCTGACCCCGTGCCATGTGCACATAGCCCAGTCGACCCGGCGCTAATGAGACTTTTGTCGCCTCTTCACCATCGAAGAGCCCTGCAAAGATTCGGGCGTCCGCGGAAAAAGTAACGGAGCCCTCTGCTCCATCCGGCGATGCAACCAATCGGAGCCGTCCACGCTTGTCGTCATCGGAGAACTGCCTCTGCTCATAGCCAGGCGAAATTGCCCGCTCAGCGGGATGAATCCAGATCTGAAGCAAGTGGGTAGTCTGGGTCTGGCTGTGGTTGTACTCACTATGCGCAATACCCGTGCCTGCGCTCATGCGCTGCACATCGCCCGGGAGGATCGCCGCTCCATTGCCAAGCGAGTCCTTGTGAGCGAGTGCCCCCTCGAGAACATAGGTCACAATCTCCATATCGCGATGCGGATGGGTGCCAAAACCCTTGCCGGGTGCAATCCAATCCTCGTTGATGACGCGGAGGTTTCCAAACTGGGTGTGCCGAGGATCGTAGTAGTCTGCAAATGAAAAACTATGGAACGACCTCAACCAGCCATGCTCCGCAAATCCTCGCTCCTCTGACCGCCGAATCTCAATCATCTTGACTCCCTTTTCCCTTCCTCACCTCGCACTTGTCATGAATGCCGGGCTGTGGGGTTTGTCTTGGATACCCTACAAGGCCATGGAGGCACATGGTCTCTCTATTTTATGGGCGACGGCGCTCGCATATGCTGCGCTCACACTAGGACTATTCCTGATGCATCGGGAGACCATACGCACGCAGCTTCACTGGAGCAATCCGCTCTGGACGATGGCTCTGTGCTATGGCTTGACGAATACTTGCTTTAACTGGGCCCTGGCGCTGGGCGACGTCGTGCGGGTGGTGCTTTTGTTCTACCTGATGCCCGTCTGGTCGGCATGCTTTGCGAGATGGCTCCTGCATGAGCGACTTGGGCTAGAGGGTGCAGCACGCCTGCTGCTTGCGCTTGGGGGGGCCGTGATTGTGTTGGGCGGCGTGGGAAGCACAGGCGGGGCAGCAGATCTGCTCGCCATCGCCGGCGGACTCTTTTTTGGGTTGGCTAACGTACTGCTGCGCAAAGCGGAGCATCAGAGCCAAGCGGCGAGGCTTTGGATGATGTTTGCTGGCTCAGGTCTCGTACCCCTCCTCGTTTTGTTGGCTATGGCTGGCCTGACCGGCTTGCAGCTCTGGCCTGGCCAGAGCCTGGGGTCCGTTAGCCCTCCTTGGACGGCAAGCTCACATGCATTCGTGTGGCTACCCGCGGTCATCATCGGGCTTGCGCTCGCAAACTTTGCACTTCAGTTTGGCGCGAGCCGACTGCCAGCGCAGGTCACCAGTCTTCTCATGCTCTCAGAGATCGTCTTCGCAGCGGCCTCCGCGGCGCTGATCCTTGGTACGACGCCACCGCCACATGAATGGATCGGCGGGCTACTTATTATTGCGGCAGCCGCATGGGCAAGCCTGCGCCCCCCTAAATGACCGAACTGGGCATCCAAGGCTTTTGGCAGTTTGTGTTGGGCACCATCATTGTGGTGCTGCTACCGGGCCCAAACTCTCTGTATGTGCTCACCACAGCTGCGCGCGAGGGCCCGCATTTAGGCTGGCGCGCGGCATGGGGCATCTTTACCGGAGACACCCTGCTCATGGTGGCTACAGCCTCCGGCGCGGCGTCTCTGATGGTTCTTTTTCCCCTCGCCTTTGAGGCGGTGAAGTCACTGGGGGCAATCTACCTTGGTTGGATTGGTGTTGGCCTACTCCGAGCAGGATTGGTCCAATGGCGGTACGCGCCACAGCAATCGAACACACTCCAGACAGAGGTTCACACACACTCGGGCGCCTCGGAACAGGCCCCCTATTGGAAGGCGCTTGGCCTCTCGCTCACAAACCCCAAGGCAATCCTATTCTTTCTCGCTTTTTTCACGCAGTTTGTGCGGGTTGATGCACCATCGCCTGCACTGGCCTATACAGTGCTTGGACTGGTCGTACAGACCTGCAGCCTTATCTATCTCTGGATGCTCATCAAAGCGGGTACCCAACTCAAGTCAACCTTCACACGGCACCCGAAGTTATCGGCAGTTGGCATTGTTGTGGTGAGCCTCTGCTTCATGGGCTTTGCGCTCCATATGCTCACCTAAAGAAAAACCCCGGCTCGAGGGCCGGGGTCTGTCTGGGCATTACAGAACCCAGTCGGTCGTTAAAACTGGTACTTCGCTGTAACGCGCAATGCCCATTGCGACTCGTTCTTGGACTGTTGAAGTGCAAGGCTCTCAGGCGTGCCCACCGCGTAGATGTAACGACCATCTGCGGTCATACCGGCATAAGACACAAATTCACGAGCCTCATTGACCGATTGTGTCGTGCGGCCCCACTTGCTATTGAGCAGGTTACCCAGATTGAAAATGTCGAACGACACCGAGGCACGATGCTGAGCGTTGAATGCCGGAACGTCTTGGCTCATGCGGAAGTCGATCACATTGACGCGAGGTGCGGTGCTGCTGTTGCGCGATACCACCTGTCCCTTGAAGTTACGCAGGCCCTTGTCGCTATTAACAACATTCCAGAAGGCCAGCTCAGACTCGGCAGGAGACATGTTGCCGACCGCTGCAAAAACCACTTCACCTGAACCGGGTGCACTGGGGATGTAGAGCAGGTCATTTCCAGCCTGTCCGTCACCGTTGGCATCGTTGTAGAAGGTCCAGCTGTAGGGATAGCCCGTGCGGTGCTCAGCAAAGATGCCAAAGCTCGTGGTGAGGTTGCCGAAAAGCTTAGTCCTGTACGTCGCACCCAGATTCACGCGATTGCGAATCTCATAGCGTGAGCGAGCCAGCTCTTCCTCGTTGGCCTGAAGGCGGGGGAAATAACGCCAGTTGGAATAAGCCACCGATGAGCTGCCATCATGCACCGACTGAACATCGCTGTAGGTGTATGAGGCATTCCAGCCGAAACCCATACCGGCCGCGGGCTTGGCCAGCGCAAGGGTTACGGTATTGCCGTATCCCTTGTCGGTCTTCTTGGTCAGGATGACGTTATCGAAGGAGCGGTTACGTAGAAACTTCGTCTGAACACCCGCAGATGAGATCGTGCTCACCGCGCCATTGGAGGCCACCGAGTAGCTCGAGCCGTTGTAGCCTGCGGCATTGAAGAACATCTGACGGCCATCTGGACCAACGCGCGTGGCGGGACCCAGATTCAGGTGCTCAAAGTAAATGTCAGCATTTGTGTCCGTACGAATGTACTCGGCCGACACGACATAACCATCCTTGAGGGTGGCCTCGTATGCGAGATTGCCCTTCCAGATGGAGGGCAACTCGAGCCCACCGTCATTGAAGTCAATCGCTGGAATCGGGGGCGAGCCCGCAAGCGTTGGCTGCTTGGTCCGATCCATAGTGACTGCAAGGCCGGAGGTGGGGCATGCATTTCCACCGGTACCAGAGCAGCTGGCCAACAAGGTTTGAACGCCCGTGTTTGAATAAGGGTTCGAGAACCAGACCGTGGGAGCGCCGCCCTTAAAGAGGCCGTAGCCACCGCGAACCCGACTCTGCATGGCATCGCGCAGGTTCCAAGTGAAGGCAAAACGCGGCTGCACCAAGGTCATCTCATCGTTGATCGCTGAGTTGTCACGACCGAATCCGCCCGTCTGATTGGTATTGGTCGCGGGGTTGCCAGCCACTAGGGGCTGGGCCCCTGCAACACTCTTGAGCGGGCGATCGTCGGTGGTCTGCTTGTCCATACGAACACCTGCCAGAATCGTCAGGTCGCGGCTCACGCGCCAGGTATCCTGCAAGAACAAGCCCGTGTTCTGATAAGAGAACTCCGCAGCGCCCTGATCCAGGGTCAGACCTGCCTGGGGTACCCGAACCGTATAAGAGCTGGGGCGCCCCTTCTGGAAGTTCTCGAGCGCAGCAAGTGCTGCCGTTGCGCCGTTCGAACAGGTAACCGCACCAGAGAAGCTGGTATAGGCAAAGCGCTCATCGCACTCAAACAGGTAAACACCGTTCGACTGGGGCAGGAATGCGTTGAAGACATCATTGGTCTCGTGGGTGCCGCCAAACTTCAGCTCATGTGCGCCCATGGTGTAGGTACCGGCTAGGAACAGCTCTTGGGTGTCCGTCTTGAGGATGTTGTAGTGACGGAACTGCTCCGTACCCAGGTAGACCGAACGGTTTGCCGATGAGGTCAAGCCAGAGCCTGCGGGAGCCGAGCCTTCGAATTGGATCTGGATGGTGGGGGCAGCAGAGTTATTGGCAAACACCTTGTCATAGGTGCGGTTGCCAAGCTTGAACTCCGTCGAGAAGTTGTCAGACCAGTCGGAGTAGACCTGAACGGTGTTGGTCTTGAACTTCTTCGACTCAGCCGTCCAATAGGACGTGAGACTCAGGGAGCTTGAGCCCATGCCGTAGTAAAGCGGCTCATTCGAGTCGGTGTCGCTGTAGGTCAGCGTCAGACGATGGTCCTGATTGATATTCCAGTCGATCTTACCCATTACCGAATCGGAGATGAGTTCGCCCTGGGAGGGCACCAGATTGCCCGCTTCAAATCCATAGGTCGTTTTGGAAATCGACTGAATCTTCTCAATATCGCTCTGGGTAATTCCAATGTTGATGAGGTTGCTGCCTACAGGGCCGTACTGAGGGGTTCCTGCGCGGGAATCCTTGAACTTCTCTGCATTCACAAAGAAAAAGAGCTTGTCTTTGATGATCGGGCCACCCAGCGTGAAACCCGTGTTCGTGACCTTGAAGTCGGCCTGTTTGGCGGTCGCTTCAGTGCTGACATTGGTGACACGGTCGCCAGCCATACGCTCGTCCTGCTGTGCGTAGTACACGCTGCCCGAGAGCTTGTTGGTGCCGGACTTGGTCACGGCATTGATGTTTGCGCCCGAGTAGCCGAACTGCGTCACATCAAAGTTCGAGACGTTGACCTGGACCGAGTCAATAGCATCGAAAGGAATGGGCTGCTTGAGAGTGGGCAGTCCGTTTGAGCTCAGACCAAAGGGGTCGGATACGCCCACGCCATCAATGGTGATGGTGTTGTAACGGAAGTTCTGGCCAAGGGCAGAAATCTTGTCTGTGGACTTGTCCACCTGACTGACACGCGGATCGAGGCGCGCAACCTCTTGAAGGTCACGACCAAAGCCTGGCAAGTTCTCGAGATCGGACTGGCTAAAGCTCGTACCGGCACCGAAGCGATTCGAGCGAGGGTCGGTAAAGCCCTTCTGGCCGAGCACTGTAACCGTCTGAACGGGCGCAGCGCCGATGGTTAAGGCCAGCTCGAGGGGCTCAGCGAGCTTGAGTACGAGGTTGTCCTCTTTTGCCGTCTGACCGTCCTTCGTCGCCGTCACGGTGTAGGGGCCACCGACCCGCAAACCCGTCGCCAGAAAGCGACCGGTCGCATCCGTCATGGCAACGCTACGTGTGCCCGAGGGGGTGTGGGTAACAACCACAGAGGCGCCTGCAACGGGCTTTCCAGCTGCATCAAGCACCTGACCGCCCATTGAGGAGGAGGTGTTCTGTGCGATGGCGAGGGGGGTCAGACTGGCTGCGACGGCAAGCGCGAGCGCGGATCGAACGAATAGGGGGGACTGTGACATGGACATCCTCTTTCTGTCGTGGGGGGCATTAACTCCCTTACTGTCTATCAGACAGATGACAGAATTGTGTCTATGTTGCAAAAATGCTGCAAATCGACTGCCGAACCTCTCCTAAAGCTTTATTTTCAGGCGGTGGGCCAGTTCACCAACCACCCCCCTTCGGAAGGCAAGTACGCAAATCACAAAGATGGCTCCGGTGGCGATGGTGCTCCACCCGCCCAAGTTGGCCAGATAATTCTGAAGATTCACGATGATGGCTGCTCCGGCAATGGGACCCCAAAGCGTTCCAATGCCACCGAGAATGGTCATGAGCACCGCCTCACCAGACATGTGCCAGAAGACATCACCCAAGGAAGCCAGCTGCAACACCAAACTCTTGAGCGCTCCACCAAGGCCCGCCAAGCCAGCCGATAGCGTGAAGGCGATGAGCTTGTAGCGGTCCACGTCGTAGCCCAGTGATATGGCCCGGGGCTCATTCTCTCGTATGGACTTCAAGACTTGGCCAAAGGGTGAATTCACAATGCGAATGATCAACAAGAAGGCGATTGCAAAGACCCCCAAGCTAAACAGGTACATGGCAGTCGAACTGCTCAGATCGATGAAGCCGAGCAATTGCCCTCTCGGGACGCCCTGTATGCCATCTTCTCCGTTCGTAAAGGGCAGCTGGGTGGCTAAAAAATAAATGACCTGAGCGAGCGCAAGCGTAATCATGGCGAAATAAATGCCTTGGCGACGAATGGCGAGCGCACCGAATACGTAGCCAATCGCCGCCGAGGTAGCCACACCCAGCAAAAGCCCAATCTCTGGCGTTACACCCCACTCTTTCATGGCGTGGGCAGTGACATACGCTGCGGACCCAAAGAATGCAGCGTGTCCAAAGGAGAGCAGACCGACATAACCCAACAACAGATTGAGTGAAGCGGCGAAAATGGCGAAACAAAAGACCTTCATCATGAATAGGTCGTAGACCACATTCTGAAAGGGCACCAGGAGCAGCAGCGCGAAGATGCCAATCGAGATCTTCTGGAAAAGTGAGAGGTTCATGCAGTGTTCCTTACCTGACTTTTCCGAAGAGACCGGCGGGCTTGATGAGCAGCACGATAATCATGATCACGAAGATCGAGACCGATGAGGCCTGTGGGTAAAAGACCTTGGTAAGGCCCTCGACCACCCCCAGCCCAAGGCCAGTCACAATCGAGCCGGCAATGGAGCCCATGCCGCCAATCACCACCACAGCAAATACCACGATGATGAGATTGGATCCCATCACTGCAGTCACTTGGTAGATCGGTGCGGCCATGACCCCCGCAAAGGCTGCCAAGGCGCAACCGGCCCCATAAGTGAGTGTAATGATGAGTGGCACGTTCACACCCAGGGCCTGCAGCAGGCGAGGGTTCTCTGTTCCCGCACGCAGCAGACTTCCCAGCTTTGTGCGCTCAATGAAATACCAGGTCGCAAAACAGACCAACAAAGCCAACGCAACGACCCAGAGTCGGTAATAGGGGAGGTAGATTCCCGCCGCACGAAGTCCGCCAGTGAGGACCTCAGGCACCTCATAGCTGTTGCCCAATGCGCCATACCAATGCCGAAACAAGCCCTCAATCACGAGGGCCAGGCCGAACGTCAGTAAAAGCCCGTAGAGGTGATCCAGGTGGTAGAGCCGCTTGAGCATGGTCTTTTCAATGACGATGCTCATGGCTCCAACCAGCAGTGGCGCCAGGATAAGCGCCACAAAATAATTCAACTGAAACTCGGGCATGCCGATCCAGCCGCCGAGCTGGGTGAGCCCAATCCATGCAAACATGGCGCCCAGCATGTACTGAGCGCCATGGGTGAAGTTGATGACATTGAGCAGCCCAAAAATCACCGCCAAGCCCAAACTGAGTAGGGCGTAGAACGACCCGTTGATCAGCCCAATCAGAAGCTGAGCCGTGAGGGCTTGAGGAGTGATTCCGAGCAGCTCAAACATGGAACTACTTCACCAATTTGCACTTGGATTGTGAGATGGGAAGGGTTGCATCCTTCGCTGCAATCACCTTCGCGACCTTTGCCACATCGTTGGGGCCCTTGGACTCATTGGGCGCCTTTACCTGCAGCAGATACATGTCGTGCTCAAACTTTCCGTCAGCGCGGATCTTGCCCTTGAAGAGGCCATCGTCAATCTCGATGGACTTCAGGCGCTTCATCACGGCGTCAGCGTTATCGGTCTTGGTGGCTTCCACGGCCTTGAGGTACTGCATGGTGGAGGAATAGACACCGGCTTGGACCGAGGTGGGAGCCTTACCCTTGAACTCCTTCATGAACCGCTCGGCAAACTTGCGGTTGCTGTCGTTGTAGTCCCAGTACCAGCCCACTGTAAAGTTCATGCCAGCTGTCTGCTTCAAACCCAGGGCTTGCACATCGGAGATGAACATAAGCAGAGGAACAACCGTCTGCTTTGAACCCATAATGCCCAGCTCTGCAGCCTGCTTGACAGACCCAATGGTGTCGCCACCTGCGTTTGCGAGGCCGATGACATCGGCCTTGGAAGCCTGAGCCTGAGCCAAGAACGAAGAGAAGTCAGTCGTATTGATGGGGTGCTTGACCGAACCCATGACCTTGCCGCCGGACGCGTTCACCACCTCGGAGGTGTCGCGCTCGAGGGTATGACCGAAGGCATAGTCAGCCGTTACGAAAAACCAGTTCTTCTTGCCCGTGTCGACCACGGCTTTGCCGGTGCCGCGTGACAGCGCGTAAGTATCGTAGACGTAATGGATGCTGTAGGGCGTGCACTTCTCGTTAGTGATCGGAAGGGAGGCCGCACCAGTCACAATAGCGACGCGCTTAAACTGCTCGGACACTTCCATGGCAGCCAAGGCGGATGCTGTGGACACATTGCCCACAATCATGTCGACCTTGTCTTTCTCGAACATTTCGCGGGCTTTCGAGCTGGAGAGATCTGCCTTGGACTGGGTGTCAGCAGAAGTCACCACAATGTTCTTGCCAAGGACCTTACCGCCGAAATCCTTCACAGCCATTTGCGCAGCGAGCAAAGCACCTGGACCTTCAATGGCTGAATAGATGCCAGAGAGGTCAGTGAGCACGCCAATGCGCACTTCGTTATCAGACACAGTCTGTGCCTGAGCGGCAACACCCGCCGCGGCCATCAGGCCAGCAACGAGCGCAGCGATCGGGGTCTTACGGTTCATAGCAGTCTCCAATTTTTGAGGGGTTGTTCACACCTAAACACCAAGCAAAGACTTCAGTTCCTCTTGGTTCGCCTCGAGTTCATCTCTCGCGACGGTCTTCACGACCTGCCCATGCTCGATGACGTAATTGCGGTCAGCGAGCTTTGAGGCAAATCGAAAGTTCTGTTCCACCAACACAATGGTGAAGCCCTTGTCCCGAAGGGTCTGAACCACCTGTCCAAGCTTTTGGACAATGACCGGCGCAAGGCCCTCTGTGATTTCATCGAGCAGGAGCAGATTGGCACCGGTGCGCAAAATGCGAGCGATCGCAAGCATTTGCTGCTCACCGCCTGACAAACGCCCGCCCGGACTGTTTCGACGCTCGAGCAGGTTGGGGAACATGCTGTAAATCTCATCGAGTGTGAGCGCAACGCCAGCGCCAACCTTCGGCGGAAGCATGAGATTCTGCTCACAGGTGAGGCTTGCGAAAATGCCACGTTCTTCAGGGCAATATCCAATGCCGAGTTGCGCGACCTCATGTGTAGGCATTCCAATCACCTCACGGCCATTCACTCGAATGCTGCCCGTGCGTGCGCCGGTCAACCCCAGAATAGACCGCAGGGTAGAGGTCCTACCTGCGCCATTACGGCCCAGCAGACACACCACCTCACCCTGCTGAACGGAGAGGTTGATGCCATGAAGCACGTGGGATTCGCCGTACCACGCATTTAGATTTTCAATGGCGAGAACAGGTAGGCTCATCGTCTGCTAGTGTCCTTGGAGCTCAGTATCGCTGGCACCCATATAGGCCTCCATGACCTGCGGGTTGGAGGAGACGGTCGCGTAATTCCCCTCCGCAATCAACTCCCCACGCTGCAATACCGAGATGGTGTGGGCGATGTTGGAGACCACCCGCATATTGTGTTCCACCATGATGACTGTGCGACCCTGCGCAACCTTCGCGATTAGCGCGGTCACGCGATCCACATCTTCGTGCCCCATGCCCTGGGTGGGCTCATCGAGCAACATCACCTCTGGGTTCATGGCCACCGTGGTTGCAATCTCAAGTGCACGTTTGCGTCCATAAGGAAGATTGACCGCCAGCTCGTCGGCATAGTCCTGTAAACCCACCTGCTCGAGCGCTTCCATGGCTCGGTCATTGAGGACCTGAAGGGTCTTATCGCTTTTCCAGAAATGGAAGGTGGTTCCGAGCGTTCGCTGTAGCCCAATCCGAACGTTCTCAAGGGCTGTAAGGTGGGGAAAGACGGCGGAAATTTGGAACGACCGCACGACGCCTTCGCGGGCAATTTGAGAGGGCGAGTGCTCCGTGATGTCTTGCCCGTTGAAAATGATCTGGCCGGCAGTCGGTGGATGAAATTTGGTGATCAGGTTAAAGCAGGTGCTCTTACCCGCACCATTGGGCCCGATGATGGCGTGAATGGTATGACGGTGCACCTTGAGGTTCACATTGTTCACGGCAACGAACCCAAGGAATTCCTTGGTCAATCCGCGTGTCTCAATAACAAGGTCGTGGGCTTGCGTCATAAGCACGAGTTATAACCCACGCTCATGGCGAATCATGGACCTGGTGCGTCAGGGGAAACCCCGAAACCCCCAAATTGCGAGGTCTTGAGCCAACTCAAGCTCCACGGGATTTCCCTCGGGGTGATCTCTTTTGGCCGAGGTGAGCAGCAGATGGTTATATGCGAGCCGTATGGCGTTTGAGGCTATGAGGCTCCCGTAGCGCGCGCGCGAACTCATGTCGGTTGGCATCTGAGTGCGCAAGTGGTGTGAAGCCGCCTGGAGCAAGTCTCGTGCGTGGCCCCATTGCGCTTGAAACTCAGGCATTGGCTGAGGTGTTACCCGGTGTCCCAGGTAGTGCTCAACAACGGGCTGCGCAAGGCTTGCCGCCATCGCCCCAGTCACCCGCAGCTCCAACGTCTCGGGCTCCCCAGGGACCGCCCGCTCCCCTTGCTGGGCCGCAATGAGGGCCCAACGCATCTGCGCGAACCGCTGCCAATAGGGAAGTTCATCGACTGGAAGCGCTGCCCCGGGATCAGCGCACTGGTAGCCCTCGAGCAGCGCACTCAGCAGACCGATGCCGCCCACCTCGGCCTCGCCCCCGAAACGCCAACACGGCGCTGTCAACCAGCCAATATCCGCCATGGGGTCAGACCAGAATGCGAACTCCCAGTCGAGGACCGCAGAGAGCAACGAGGCAGGGGCTGCGTCGGGGGACTGCGGTAGGTGAAGCATCAGATTGCCAAGTCGAAAATCGTTATGGCAGAGCACTGCTGGCACGACACTTGGACGCGCGGGGCGATCTGCAATGAGCTGGTCTACGCCAAAGCGCAGATAACTCGCAGGCGCATGAAGCAGACCTATGCTCGCCCGAAGCCCTGTAAGTGCTGCATCGAGGCCACTCTCGGGCCGAGGTCCGAGCAATGCTTCCAGCTCTTTCAATCCCTGCGGTTGAAGACTGGCAGAGTGAAGTCGGCCGAGCTGCTCTCCAAACTCACGCACAGCGCCGTGGCCAAACCGATCTGCCGCAGCAGGGTCTCGCTCCCGGAGCGTCTTGAGCCAAGCCATAACGCTGCGCGGATCGGCTTCGCCTTGCGCTCTGCTAAAGGCGCTAACCGATTGACCAGGTACCTCCAACAAACCCAAAGGCTGCGGCACACAGAGCCCAGCGCGGTGCGCGAAATCGAACAGCCTGAACTCGGTTGCTCTGTCGTGTGTACCAGGGACGGGCTTCGCCTGACCGCGCCTCAACACCCACTGCTGCGTCTGGCCACTTGCAGATGAGAGCTCGACCAGAAAGTTCTGATTGATGGCCCCGCCCGCCATGCGTGCAGCCCCTGTAAGAGTGAGGTCTTGTTCCTCGAGAGGACGTTGCTTGAGAATTGCCGCCACGACTGGGCGTAACTCCTCGAGCAGCTCGCTAGTCTGCACCCGGCCCCCAGGTAAAAAAGGATGGTCCCTGAGACTGAACCGCACGACTAATCACCATTTGATGCACCTCGCTCGCCCCATCGACGAGACGCGCCTGACGCGCATACCGATAGATCCACTCGAGCGGAGTGTCTTTGCTGTAGCCCCGAGCGCCACAGAGCTGAATCGCCGTGTCGGCTGCGAGGTGTAGCGTGTCAGCGACTTGAATCTTGGCCATGGAAATATCGGGGCGGGCCTTGCCGCCTTGCTCAAGTCGCCAGGCTGCGCGCATGGTCAGAAGTCGCCCCGTATCGATGGCCATGGCTACCTTGCCCAGCTGCATCTGTACGCTCTCCCGGTCGGCCAGGCGGATGCCAAAGCCTTCTCTCATGGCCACGTAATCGGTCGCAATCTGAAGGCATCGCTGGGCCAAACCCAGCCAGCGCATGCAATGGGTCAGGCGTGCAAGGCCAAGACGGATCTGGGTCAGCTTGAGGCCTTGCCCAACACCCATGAGTCGATGTTCATCTGGAATCTCTAGGCCATCAAACCTCAGCTCACAGTGCCCACCATGCTCTTCGGGCCCCATGATGGGAATGCGCCGAACAATCTCCCAACCAGGATCGTCTCGATGGAAGGCAAATGCGGTTAAACCATCCCGGCTGCCCTCACCTGTTTTGGCGATCAGAATGAAGTGACTCGCCACGCCCGCACCCGTAATAAACCACTTGTGCCCGTGAACACGCCAAACATCTCCAACACGCTCTGCGCGCGTGCGGATCATGGAGGGGTCTGATCCCCCTCCCGGGTGCGGCTCTGTCATCACAAAGGCCGATCGCACACGCCCGTCAATGAGGGGCTGCAGCCAGCGGTCCTGTTGCGCCGGGGTGGCCACTTTAGAGAGCACCGTGAGGTTGCCATCATCAGGCGCAGCGCAATTGAAGCAAACGGGCCCGAAGATGGATCGGTTCATGCGCTCGTAGAGCAACGCCTGGCCGACGGGCGTGAGCCCCATCCCGCCACGTTCCCGCGGTGCTTGGGGAGAGAAGAGGCCCATCGCCTTGACCTCAGATCGGAGGACCTCAAGCAAGTCCTCGCGCACATTGTCGTGCGCATCAAAGCTCTCGGGGTTCTGCTCAAGGGGAATCAATCGATCCTGCACGAAGTGATCGATTTTCTGCATCAAGTGCTGATGCTCGGCTGAGATCTGAAAATCCATAACCTTATAACCCTGCGCTCATACCACCATCCACAACCAAAACCGCCCCCGTCATGTAGGTGTTCGAGGGGTCCAAAAGAAAGAAAAGGGGCGCTTCCAATTCATCGGGCCTCGCGAAACGCCGCAGAGGGGTCATCTTCTTTAAGGACTCCCCCGCGGGGCCATCCAATACATCCCCATTGAGTTCGGTTCTCACATAGCCTGGGGCTAAAGCATTCACCCGAATATGATCACGGGCCAACTCAATCGCCGCTGAGCGCGTCATTTGAATAATTGCGGCCTTGGTTGCTGCATAGGTCGCCACCTGTTTGACCGGAAGAATACCCAGCACCGAGGCCATATTGACGATGAGCCCGCCCCCCTGCGCGCGGAGGTAGGGCACCAGCGTGCGCGTCATGTTGGTCACGCCTGAGATGTTAGTTGCCAGCACACGCGCCTCTGCCTCTGGGGAGGTCTGCTCCAACGTCGCAGTGACTGCGATGCCCGCATTGTTGATGACGCCATCAATTCGCCTGGCCGCGCCCGGTAACCCGATCGCATGCACAACCGCCGCCTCAAGAGCAGCCGCATCTGAGATGTCCGCCACAATGGAGAGGTCTACGCCGGGTTGGCCAGAACAGTCTCTACGCGCCAAACCGATCACGCTAGCCCCCTGAGCCTTGAGCGCTGCACAGAAGTGCGCGCCCAGACCCGAGGTCGCCCCCGTGACCAGAAATGTCTGACCTAAAAAACTGCGCTCAGTTTGCATGTTGTGAATCTACTCCTAACCGCACTTACTCGTTCAAACGGACCATGCGCCCGTAGTCGGAGTTGCTAGTGTGGCATCACTATAAGGAGACTCAGCATGCCCGACATTCCACGCCACGCCACACCTTGTGCCCGCAAGCACCTCGCAGTTGCGATATCGGCGGCGCTCGCTTCGATCGCACCGAGCGCTGCATTTGCACAAAACGTTCAAGAAATTACGGTCACAGCGCAAAAGCGCGCACAACCTTTGCAAGAGGTTCCAATCGCCGTCACCGCCCTGACAGCACAGGACATCCAGAATCGTGAGCTCGAGGATGTTTCAGACCTCTCCGGCCTTGCGCCAAACCTGATGGTCTCCAAAACGCCCGGAAACTCAACGGCATCTCAGATCGCCATCCGAGGCGGCGTCACTACAAATCCCGCCCTCTTCTGGGACACCGCCGTGGGCATTTATGTAGACGGCGTCTACATTGGAAAAACCCAAGGCTCAATCTTCAAGCTCCTTGACCTCGAACGTATTGAGGCCCTCCGTGGTCCGCAGGGAACCCTTTACGGTCGAAACACACTCGCAGGCGCGATCAATTTTGTAACCCGAAAGCCGCTCGGTGAGTTTGCAGCTGAGGCCTCGGTCGGCGTTGGCACAGACTCTGAGCGCATCGTGAAAGCATCGGTGGATCTTCCCGCTGCGGGTGCGCTCAAGCTCGGGATCGGGTTCCGTCAAGAAAAACGTGATGGATGGGTCAAGACGGAAAAAGGCAGCAGCGTGTCTGACCTCAATGGCGCTGACGAAACCAGCTTTAGGCTTGCCGCCACACTCGCTGCCAGCAAAGACTTTTCTCTGGACTATCGATTCGATTATTCAAAAGTAGACCAAACACCAACCCACTCGCAGTTGGTTCGCTCGGACCTTCCGTTCCTCGCGGACTATGTCTTCACAACCCGACAAAAGACCGCCTCCGTCGATGGTGAACTATTCGAGCTCTCAAAAGTGCAAGGGCACACCGTGACGGCCGACTTGGCCGCGAGCTCAACAGACCGCGTAAAGCTCATCCTCTCCAGTCGGAGCATGACTTGGGAGGATGCACTCGACCTGGATGGCTCTCCCCTCTTAGTGGCCCATACGCAGCGCCTCTCCGACTACGACCAATCCTCGGCTGAGCTCCAATGGACGGGCTCTCGGGCCGGCGTAAATTATGTCGCAGGGCTCTATCGCTTCGAGGATGAGGGTTTCACCAACAATCCGCAGAAGTATTTCTTCGGTACGTTTAACTTTGATTCACGCTATGGCTTTACCACTGAATCGAATGCGATATATGGCCAGGCAGACGTTGAAATCCAGCCTAACTTGACGCTCACGGCCGGATTGCGCTCGACGGAAGAAAAGAAGTCGATCACCCGCACATTGGGCTTTAACACCGCACTTGGTGATCCGTTCATTCCCCTGGTACCTGCAGGGACCACCGCAGAAGAGACGTTTAGCGCAACCACGCCTATGGTCTCCCTAGGCTACAAGCTCAATGCGAACCAAACGATCTACGCGCGATACGCGGAGGGCTTCAAGAGTGGGGGTTTTAATGGTGAATACGGCGTCGTAAACCCCACCCCAGAAGGCGTGGCGAGCAACGTGAAGGAAGTGCAGACCGCCTTCAAACCAGAAACCCAACAAAGTCTTGAAGTGGGCCTTAAGTCGAGAATCCTAAATGGTAAGGGGCTACTGAATCTCACCGGGTTCAGCAATAAGATTGACGATATGCAGCTCGCCATTTTTACAGCCGAGGGCGCTGCGGCCTCAGTCATCCGAAATGCTGGAAAGGCAAAGGTTGATGGCGTTGAGGTTGATGGTGTGCTCCAGCTCTCGTCAGCCACCAAGCTCCAGTTCTCTTATGGGTATCTCAATGGTCGCTACGATGAGTTCATCGATAAAGGCGCGAACGTTGCGAATAACCGTGCCTTCATTCACGCACCAAAGCACAACGCGAATCTGGCGCTCGATAGCCGCCTAGCTCATACTGGATTTGGCGCACTCTTCGGGCAGCTTGAGGTGGGATTCAAGAGCAGCTACTACCTCTACCCATTCCAACTCGCCGAGTCTGGCCCCGGGTTTGATCCCATGGCTGCAGTCGCCAAGAACACTCGAGTTGGTTCACATGCATTAATCAATGCACGCCTGAGCCTGCGTGAGATTTCATTTGGAAAAGGAGTAGACGGCGTGGTGTCTTTGTCAGTCAAGAACCTCACCGACAAAGAGCATCAGACAAATCGAATCGACTTCGGTCCTGGATTCGGAAACCTGACTCAGGGCTATTACACGCCCCCACGTCAGGTCACACTTCAAACCACACTGAAGTGGTAGGTTGAAGCTGCCAAGGCCCTCAGTATGAGGGCCTTGGCAGGCCCAGTGCCCGTTGGGCAATGAGGTTCAATTGAATCTCGTTTGTTCCTGCATAGATAGTGTCTGCCTTCGAGGTGAGCCAGAGGGATTTTAGGTAGCTCACTACTTGGGCCTCTTTCTCAGAAATCACTGGGACACGGGCCAGACAGCGCGCAGCAAAATCACCCACATCACGACGCCAATTCGACCAGAGGTACTTGGCAGCAGCGGCGGCGCGCTTACCCTCCTCAGAGACTCCGCTCGATGCCACCCGAAGCGCATGAAATCGCAGCGTACGAAGTCTGGCCTGATGTCGAGCCCACTCCTCCTGTACGGCTGAATCCTCATCAAGACCAGTTCGACTGAGAAAGCCCGTGAGTCGATCGAATTCCTTCACAAACTGGGCTTGTTGTCCAAGCGTGGAGGCACCGCGCTCGTGAGCCAGAAGCCCCATCGCTACGCGCCAGCCATCCCCGGGCTGCCCAATGGCGGCGTCAGCCTCCGCAATCGCATCGTCGAGGAAAAGCTCATTAAACTCGGAAGCACCCGAGATCTGCTGAATGGGGCGAATACTGACGCCTGGTTGATTCAATCGAACCATCAGCAACACAAGCCCTCGGTGCCGCAGAGAGTCGGGGTCGCATCGCGCCAGCACGAACGCCCAGTCTGACTCGCGTGCCCATGAGGTCCAAACCTTCTGCCCCGACAGGCGCCATCGCCCATCGGTGGGACTGCGAGTCGCCTTGGTTCGGACACTCGCAAGATCAGAGCCCGCCCCGGGTTCGGAATAGCCCTGTGCCCAGAATTCCTCTCCCCTCAGGATGGGTGGCAGAAACATCGCACGCTGCTGATCGGTCCCCTCAGCAATGAGGGTCGGTGCGAGCAGGTGTTCCCCGATATGCCCAAGCCGGCCAGGGCCTCCGGCCCTCACGTATTCCTCTTGGAAGGCCATCTCAAAGGCCAAGGGGAGCGCTCGGCCTCCGTGGGATGTGGGCCATGTGAGCCCAATCCATCCACCTGCGGCAATCTCTCTCTCCCACGCCTTCGCCAAGGCGCAATCAAAATGTTCCGATCCGGGTCCGATCACCCCCTCCAGTTGGGTGAAGTCACCAACAAAATGGTCGCGCATCCATGCGCGAACGTGAGAGCGAAAACTGATCAAGTCGGGAGATTCGGAGAGGTTCATGTGCGGATGGCTCTATTCCAGTCGATCATCTGATTCAACTGCGCTTCAATCTGAAACACGGTGAGCAGTGGTCGATCAAGCCCACAGTCCTTTGTGTAGCCCATTCCCCCATGGACCTGTATAGCCTCCTGGGTGCAAAACCGCGCCGCACTCCGTGACTCCAACACGGCGTGAGCCGCATGACCCCAATTGGCATCGTCATGATGGACCGAGATCAAACATGCAGCGCCATATACTGCCGACCGAGCGGCCTCTACCGACACCAACATCCGAGAGAGTGCATGCTGAACTGCCTGAAACCGAGCAATAGGGCCACCAAACTGCTCTCTCTGATGGACATAGCTGACGCACTGATCAAGGACAGACTGTGCCCACCCCACAAGTTCTGCAGCACGTAGCACGGCCCACCTTGGGCGGAGCGCGAGTAGCGCTGGGACTTCCATCTGCCCCTCCACTTCAAGATCATGAAGTTGGACGGAGATCAGGTCAGGCTGCAGGGGCATGGTGTGCCGGGCGGACAAGGCAACGTCTATCTTTGTTTCCGCAAAGGCCACTGTGCCCTCGGGCTTAAGAAACAAAATAAGGCTTCCATCCGCACCCGATGGATGTCTGTGCAGCACGATGTTCCCGGATACCCGCCATCGTCCTGAGGCACTCAGCGGTGCGCCATGGGCCGTGGGTTTACCCGACCATATGGCCTGATCGAGACAAAGTGAGTTGGGCATCGACGCATACTGGCTCGAGTTGCGGATCCCAACCAGATCCGTCGGAATCACCGTTTCCTCGATTACGCTTGGGTGCGCACGCCAGAAGCCTAAGCGCTCGTGGATCAGCGCCATGGTTGGAAGTAACTGCGCCAGCCCGCCGCGCTCCTCGGGTAGCTGTGCGCCCATCAGACCCAGCTCGCAAAGGCCCGACAGGACATCTTGAATGTCCCATGGGTTTGCAACATCGCTTAGTCTGCGATCCAGCGCCGCTATCAGCTGACGCTGGTCTTCATTCGGGCAGAGGCTAAAGCATGGCTCCATGAGCGTGAGTGTTCTGGCCATCGCAGTCGTCGCCATCGTCCAGAGTGACGATGTCTGCGTCTACCGCTCGCGAAACACTGCATCCATGAAAAAAACCCTCGCGCTTCTCGCCCTATGCCTGTGCGCTCCAGCCACCCTGAGCGCGGCGGACACATCCAAGAACATCGACCCCACCCAGTTGATGCAGGGCTTCCCGCCGACTGAGGCGAATCGGGTTCACATCATGAACTGGCAGGCCTATCCCCAAAAGATCTGGTCCTTTCAGCATGTTGAGGAGCTCTTTCCAACGCGGCGTGTCAGGCGCAGCGCAAATCCAAAGCCACTGCCCAAAGCATTGCGACCGGAGGTCTTTTCAGACTTTCGGATTTCCGTTCCCGGCAAAGGGCAGGATCTGACCTGGACCGACTACGCTCGATTGGCCCATACAGATGCCATCATGGTGATTCACGGGGGCTCGGTCATTGAGGAGAAGTATCTCAATGGGATGAACCCGCAGAAGCAACACCTGCTTTTTTCAGCAACCAAGTCGTTCGTGGGTTTGATGTCCATGATGCTGATCGCAGAGGGAAAGCTTGATCCCAAGCAGTCAGTCAGGTCCCTGATCCCTGAGTTGGCCTCAAGCGCCTGGGGAGAAGCAACCGTTCAGCAAGTAGCCGATATGACTGACGGCGTTCGCTTCACCGAGGTCTACACCGACCCCAAGTCGGATATTTTTCGGTACGTTGGTGCCATGGGATGGGCTCCCCAGCTGCGCGACCCTAGAGATCCCTCCGGCATCCTTGCAATGCTTCCGTCGCTCAACGCGCTTGATCCAGAGCCTCGTGGTACCGCATTTCGGTACCGAAGCCCCGCGACCGATGTACTTGCATGGATCAACGTGAGGACGGCACAAAAATCTCTGTCTCACTGGATTCAAGAGCGACTCTGGGAACCGTTGGGCGCAGAAGAGGACGCCTTCATGATGTTGGATCCTGCTGGAACTGAGGTGAGCTTCGCCGGCTTCAATGCGAGTCTTCCTGACCTCGGAAAGTTGGGACTGGCCCTTCTAAAAGGCGTGCAAACCAACAGCGCCGGGCAGGTGATCCCCAGGGAGGTTGCAAGCGCTTTGGCCGATGGTGGGTCTCAAGAGGCCTTCAACAAGAGTGGGAGGGGAGGGGCGCGCCCAAACCACAGCTATCGCGCCCAGTTCTGGGTCCACCATGCCTATCCCAAACACTTTTACATGGGGGGCGCCTTTGGCCAAAGACTCGCGGTCTACCCAGAGCATGATTTGGTGATCATTCACTTAGGAAGCCACCCCAGCCCATCAGCGAGTGAGACGGACTCGCTTCACCTAGAGGCCGCCAGAGCGATCATCGCAAGACTCAAAAGAGAGGCAATGGGAGCCCAGTGAACCCCCTCATCGCAGCCATCTCGAGCATTACCCTCGGGGCGCTTGGAGCGCTATCTGCCGCCTCGGCTGCTGAATCAAAATCTGCAGGAACAACGGGCTCTGCAGCTTCTTATCAGGCCGCGCGCGCAAAGGTCATGAGCGCCAACCCAGAGCTCAGGGCCTCCATCCTTCGTGGCGGAACATTCAGCGGCGCAGACTTCTCCGCAGCGATCGCGAATCGGATGTACAGCCGCACAGATGCTGCCGCGATTGCGGATGCTCGGCAAAAACTGAGGGTAGAAGCGCACGGTCCGAAGACATGGCTTCTGCGTCTTCCTTTTGTGAATATTGTGGTGCTAGAGACTCATGAAGGTTTGGTACTCATCGACAGTGGGTACGCACCCGCTGGCCCTGCCCTAGTCGAGGCCCTTTCACAGTTGAGCGACAAGCCGGTTCATACCGTGATCTTCACCCATTACCACGCTGACCATGCTTTTGGTGCCTGGGCCCTCTTCGCCGCAGGAATGCGGCCGAGGGTCATCGCCCAGAATAGATTTGTCGAGCAACTCGAATACGACATGAAAACCGCTGGGCTGATTGCTCGAAACAACAATCAGTTCCCGGAGGATGTCCCCCGAAGCTGGTCGGATGCCATCCGGCCCACCCTGACCTTCGACCAGCGCCTCACGCTTGAAGTGGGCGGGGAGAAGATCCACCTCCAACATGCAAAAGGTGAGACCGAAGATCACCTCTGGGTCCACATGCCGAGTCGGCAGCTGGTGGTAACCGGAGACCTCTTTCAAGACTTTCTACCCAATGTTGGTAATGGCAAGCGCAGGGTACGCTTTGCGAGCGATTGGGCACATGCTCTCAGGGCTATTGCTGCAACCAATTCCGGCCTGTTGCTTCCCATGCACGGACCTGCACTGACAGATCGAGCAACAATTTCTCGAAGGCTCGGAAGACAAGCAGACATGCTCGACTCAATCGTCAAACAGGTACTTGACGGTCTCAATGCGGGCACTCGGCAGGATCTGGTCGTAGACGGAGTGACGCTGGCAGAGGAGTATCGGCACGATCACGATGCACGCGAGCAATATGTGACAGTAAAAGACATTGCCCGCATGGTGATTAAAGAGCACAGCGGCTGGTGGGATGATATTCCCTCGAACTGGAGCCCTGCGCCGTTGACCCTTCAAGCAGAGGAGATCATCAGACTATCAGGTGGGCTCGATAAGGCCATTGCGCATGCAAAGCACCTTTCTCTATCCAACAGCCCACTTGCCATCAAATTTGCTGACTGGATCTGGCTGGCAAACCCAACCATTCCCAAGGCATTGAGAGCGTGCTTAGAGATATATGCAAAACATGTATCAACACCAAAACCAACCCAGGAAGCGCTGGTCTACGCGGAACATATGATTAGGCTCGAGCTGAGCCTTGCGCAGACTGAGCGAGCAATCGCGCAGCGCGGTGCCCAATCACCACCGAAGTAGCATTGGTGTTGCCGCTGATGAGGCTTGGCATCACGCTGGCATCGGCCACCCGCAAACCCTCAAGGCCTATCACGCGAAGCTCTGCATCAACTACTGTGCGGGGGTCGTCGGAAGGTCCTATCCGGCAGGTTCCCACGGGATGATGCCCAGTTGTTAGCACCTGGCCAGCCCAATCCAAAAGCGCCTCATCACGGACTCTCTCTGGGCCCGGTTGCAGCTCATGATCAATCAGCGATGCAAGGGCAGGCTGTGCTGTCATACCCCTCAGCCAGCGCAGCGCACTCACCACCACAGCTTGGTCACGCGCATCGGAGAGGTAGTTCACCTGTATTCTCGGAAGGGTCTGTGGATTACGGTCTACCAACTGTACGGAACCTCTGGACCAGGGACGTACCTGATATGGGGCCAGCGTAAGACCGGGCTGAGCCTCTGTGGTCGGCTGCTTTCCCTTAAGCACCGACTCAATATCTCCCGTCACGGGCAGACCAAAGACTTGTACATCTGTATGGGCTAAAGCGGGATCTGAGCGAAAGTACCCCCCAAACTCTGCAGGAGGGGTCGTCATGGGGCCACTGCGAAGCAAGAGGTATTGCAAGACACTCTTGATCAAACCCAATCCCCGAAAAGATGGATTTAGGCTCGGTGTCCCAGCTCGCAGACGAAACGCCATTGGAATAACTGCATGGTCTTGCAGGTTCTGCCCGACACCAGGAAGGGCGCTCACCACTGGGATGCCGAGCGCCTGAAGCTGATCGGGTGGCCCCACTCCCGAGCGCATCAAGAGGCCCGGAGTCTCGAGACTTCCTGCACACACAATGACTTCTGCTCGAGCATGGGCCTCAGTAACACTCCCATCTGATCGTCTATAGCGCACACCGACAGCGCGTTTTCCACGAAAGAGAATAGAGTCGACAAGCGCATGACTTGCAAGCTCCAGATTAGAACGGGTAAGTGCTGGCTCGAGCGCTCTTCTTGCAATGGAATCTCGCCGTCCCTCGCGAACGTTCACCTGATAGAGTCCGCACCCCTCTGCAGTGCCACTATTGAAATCATCGACCCGGGCCAATCCAGCAGATCGAGCTGCCTCAACCATAGCCCTTGAAACTGGATGCACTGAGCGCAGGCTTGCCGCAGTCAGTGAGCCCCCTGTGCCGTGAGCGTTTCCGTGCAGATCAAGCTGATGTTCTGTCGCAATGAAATCTGGGAGCAACTCCTCCCATGACCAACCATGAGCGCCCTCCTCAACCCAACGAGCGTAGTCGGACTGCTGCCCCCTGATATAGATCATTCCATTGATCGAAGAAGAGCCACCCAGAACCCGACCGCGTGGAATAGAAACCCGGCGTCCGTGAGCCATGGGCTCGGGCTCAGTCCAATGGCCCCAGCTAAATTTGGGGTCATTGCCCAGCGCACCCCATCCGGCCGGCATGTCAATCTTTAGATCTTTGTGGCTTCCCCCGGCCTCGATCAGCAGCACGCGGTGTTGGCCTGAGCGAGTCAACTCGGAGACAAGCTGCCCACCCGCTGAGCCTGCACCAACCACAATGAAATCAAATACCAGGTCGCTCATGAAAATTGCCTTGCCATGGGGCCGTAGAAGCGTTGGCCCAACCGGTCCATCTCCATCAGAATCTTTGGCGGCCTGAGGTGCTCACCAAACTGATCTGCCAGTTGGTTACAGGTTTGAGCAAACACGCCCGGGGTAACGGCATCTACAAAGCAAAATGGGCCTCCTGTGTAGGCCGGGAAACCAACACCCAAAATGGCACCGATGTCACCATCTGCAGCAGAGGTCAAGACGCCCTCTTCGACTGCCTTCAGTGCCTCAATGACTTGAACATAGAGGATTCTCTGACGCAGCAACTCGGGATCGGGCTGTGTCGCGCGCTGGGGGTAGAGATCCGCGAGACCGGGCCATATCTGCTTGCCAGATTCTGTGTAGTCGTAAAACCCCCGTCCGACCTTTTTACCCATTCGGTCACGCTCAAACAGCGCGCGAAGCACCGGAACCGAGCGCCCCTCCTTGTAAGCCTCGCCGTAGACTTTACGATGGGCCTCACCCGCATGCACTGAGAGTTCGATGGAGAGCTCATCGGTAATGGCCAGTGGGCCCACTGGCATACCGACTTGCCGCGAGCAGTTCTCGATGAGTGCAGGGCTCACACCCTCAGCGACCATACCAATCGCGTCGTCGACAAACGCGCCAATGAATCGACTCGTAAAGAACCCTCTCGCATCCCGCACGACAATCGGCGTCTTCTTAAGCTGTAGGGTGAAGTCAATGCTCTGTGCCAGGCAGGCGTCTGTTGTCTTGGGGCCACGGATCACTTCCACCAGGGGCATGCGGTCTGCGGGTGAGAAAAAATGCAGCCCGATCACGCGCTCCGGATGGGAGCTCGCTGAAGCAATGCGCGCAATAGGAAGACCGGAGGTATTTGTCCCGATAACGCAGGTGGATGAGACATGGGCATCCAGACTGCGCACCAGATTCTGCTTGAGTTCCAGGTCCTCAAACACGGCCTCGATGACCAGCTCGCGATCTGAGAGGTCAGCATGTGAGCCGACGGCCTCGATCAAGCTCATCGCCTTTTGCATAGCGTCAGCTGAGAGGCGACCCCGATCGAGCTGACGCTGAAAGTCCGCTCGAATCTGCTCGCGAGCGGCCGTCGCCCGCTCAAGGGACTGATCCATGAGTTTGACTGAGAGCCCACGCCTCGCCGCAGCCTTTGCAATGCCAATGCCCATCATGCCCGAGCCAACAATTCCAATCCGTTGAAACTGAGAGGGCGGCTGTCCTTGTGGTCGGCTCGCGCCTCGCTCTGCTCGCGTCTTGCTCAGAAAGAGCGTTCGGATCATGCTGGTTGAGACTGGGCTATTAAGCGAAATATCGAGCAGGTACTTGACCTCGACGCGCAGCGCCCGATCGAACGGCAGCTGAGCACCCTCAAATGCGCAGCTCTGAATGGCAAGCGGGGCAGGAATATTGCCCTGCGTATTTGCGATGAGCATGGCATTACCCACCACAAACGCAGGGGCTACACGCGGGTCTGTCGGCCCCCCGCCGGGGATCCGAAAGCCCTTCTCATCCCAAGCCTTGATGGTCTTGGGGCCGGAAAGAATCCACGCAGTGGCCGCTGCAATCAATTGCTCCGAGGGCATGACTTCATCCACAAGACCAGCCTTGAGCGCAGCCTCTGGTCCAGCAGACTTACCCTCAAGGAGCCAAGGCAGCGCTGCGGTAATCCCCAACATACGAATGAGCCTTTGGGTGCCACCGCCGCCGGGAAGCAGCCCAACCTGAACCTCCGGCAGACCCACCGAGGAGCGACTGCTGTCCGACATGAGTCGTCGATGACACCCCAGGCAGAGCTCAAACCCCCCACCCATGGCCGCTCCATCGATCAGGGCTACAACCGGCTTCTGAAGCAGTTCAATCTCGCGAATGGCCTTCGAGAGTGAGAAAAATTTCTCGAAGGCAACTTCGATGCAATCTGCATGCATCTGGTCAAGATTGCTCTCCATAGTGGTCAGATCAGCGCCAGCCACGAAGGCGCTCTTTGCACTTCGAATAATGGCACCACAGATAGCGTTGTTGTCACGAATCGTGGCAGCATGGGTGTGAAGGTCATTGAGAAACTGCTGATCAATGACATTCATGCTCCGATCTGGCGTGTCCAGAATAAGGTGAGCAATATGGTTCGTGTCGATCTCTAGTCGAATGGAATGCGCTGTCATTTCAGAGCCCTTCTCGCTGAATCACCATGGCCACACCCATGCCTGCAGCGACGCAGAGTGTGATCAAGCCTCTAGACTTGTCCTGTCGCTCCAACTCGTCGAGCAGTGTCCCGAGGAGGATCGACCCGCTCGCCCCCAAGGGATGCCCCATGGCAATAGCACCACCATTAACATTGACAACATTCATTGCAATGCCCATGCGATGAACGAAAGTAAGCACAACCGATGAGAAGGCCTCGTTGATTTCCCAGAGGTCTATGTCTGAGGGCGACAAACCAGCTCGCTTTAGGGCGAGCTCCGCTGCATGCGAGGGCGCATCGAGCATAAGGGTGGGCTCTGAGCCAATGGCCGCATAACTCACAATGCGTGCGCGAGACCGCAAGCCAAGCCGTTGGCCTGCGGCTTCGCTGCCAACAAGTACCGCCGCGGCACCGTCGACAATGCCTGAACTATTCCCAGCATGATGATGGTGTTGAATGTTGTAGAGCTGTGGGTACTTCCTCAAGGCAATCGCGTCATAGCCGTATTTCTGCCCCATTTCGAGGAATGCAGGCTTTAGCGCCGCCAAGGATTCAAGGCTCGTGTCAGGCCGAATGGTCTCGTCTCGATCGAGAGCGGTCAGCCCAATAAAATCTTTCACTGGGACGACAGATCGGTTGAAGCGCCCCTCCTGCCACGCCGTTGCAGCACGCTGGTGACTCTGGACTGCGACCTGATCGAGCTGTTCACGAGAGTAGCCCTGCAAACTCGCAAGCAGATCTGCGGAAATACCCTGCATCACAAACCCTGTCTTCGCAGCGACCTGAGGATCTTGTGCCCATGCGCCGCCATCTGAGCCCATAGGGACCCGGGACATCATTTCAATGCCGCCCCCGACGGCGAGTTCGCAGTGGCCAGCCTGAACTTTGGCTGCTGCGAGGGCTACAGACTCGAGGCCGGAGCCGCAGTATCGGTTGATTTGGGTGGCGGGAACACGTTGGTCGATGTCGGCATTGAGCACAGCCATACGAGCGATGTTGCCGCCTTGCTCACCGACTGGGACAACGCAGCCCATCACCACCTCACCGAGTTCGGATGAATCGATGGATTGCCGATCGATCAGGGCCCTCAGTGGCGCACTCGCGAGCTGAACCGGCGTGATCTCATGCAGGCCTCCATCGGGCTTTCCTCGGCCTCGAGGCGTTCGAACATGATCAAAAATGCAGACTTGGGACACCAAAATCTCCTCTACCTCGAAACGGTTCTAAAACCAACATGTGACATGGAAGACAAGGGGTCCATGCCCCTTCTCGCACTGGGCCGATAGCCCATGCAGTAATCACGATGACAAAGGAATGAGCCCCCCCGGATCACGCGCTTTGGGGCCTGGGGAGGTGCGCCTCCCCACTCTTCCTCCTCGGTGTAGCTTGAAGATGGACCAAGAGGGTTCACTGTCGTGCGCGCAGACTTCGCTCGTTGCACAAAGACATCGGATCGATACCAATCAGCGCACCACTGCCAGACATTCCCGCTCATATCGAAGAGCCCATAGCCATTGGCCGGGAAAGAGCCCACAGCCGTGGTGCGTCCTCCGAGTCGGTCGTTTTCCCAGGTCTGAGCCTTATCCTGATCAGCGTCACGGAACCGGTCACCCCAAGAAAAATCTTTCTGTGCCAAACCGCCCCGGGCGGCAAATTCAAATTGAGCTTCTGTGGGCAGGCTGCGTCCACACCAGCGCGCATACGCCATAGCGTCTGCATAAGAGACCTGGACTACCGGGTGGTCCTCTAGGCCATTGAGGCCCGAATGAGGGCCCAGGGGCTTACGCCAACTTGCGCCGGGAACAAAGGCCCAGGCCCTCAGATATTCTTGTTCGAGCCGCGGCCGGCTCTGGCCAACGTAGACCATCCCCCCTGCGACAAGGGCCGCAGGGGGCGGGCGTGGTGTACCCGGAGGAAGTTGGGGGGCCAAGTCTTCCCATTTGGGGGGTAACTCCGCGGTGGTTACGTATCCAGTCTCTTGAACAAACTGCCCGAACGACCGATTCGTGACATGCGTGCGATCGATTGAAAAAGCGGAGACCTCCACCCAATGCACAGGCTTTTCATTAGGCTTCGCGAAACGACTCTCCGATCCCATCTGAAAGCGACCTCCGCGCAGCAGCACGCTTTCCTGGCCCCGTTCGCGGGTGAGCCCGACACTGGCAAAACTGCTGAAGCCTGCCGCGCAGAGCCCAACGAAGCGACGACGTGACCGCTGATGCATGGCGCTACTTGGTTTTCTCGAATCCGGCAGTCAGAGAGTTGCTTGCTTGTCTGGGCGGGAACTCGCGAAGCGAGCCAATGTGTGCCTCTACGACCTCGCGAAGCATGGAGCCAACCCAAGCTTTTCGCATCGCCAGCTCATTGTTTTTGTGACCGAGGTGCTTCTCGAAAGGATCCATGCGCAGGTTAAAGAGGTAGTACGCCTGCTTTGGGGCATCGAAGAAGCCGTCCCTTGCGCGCGCGACCGATTTCCAATGCTTCCAGCGCACACCAATAATCGAGTTCTCTACGTAATAGACATACGACTCTCGGGCAGACTCCGTGCTCCCGGTCGGGTCGGTCCAATGCTTGAGGTTGTTGACACCATCGATCATGACCTTGTGGCTTGCCCGGAGCTGAGACGCAACGTCTGGCACACCCGCTGCTGCGGCAAGCGTAGAGAACAAATCCATATGGCTCTGAAGGCCGTTGGAAATGGTTCCGGCAGGAATTTTCGAGGGCCACCGAATAAGCGTGGGAACCCGGTATGCACCCTCCCAGGATGAGGACTTCTCGCCCTTGAAAGGCGTGGTCCCACCGTCGGGCCACCAGGATGACATGGGTCCGTTGTCAGAGGTAAAGATCACGATGGTGTTTTTGGACACTCCAAGCTGATCGAGCTCACTGAGAAGACTGCCCACGACATCGTCGAGTTCCATCATGCCCGCGGCGAAAACATCATCTTCGGTAGACCACTTTGCGGCTCTCTCTCGATACTTCTGCACGACATGGGTGTAGACATGCATGCGTGTGGAGTTAAACCATACAAAGAAAGGTTTTTTCTCCTCAACGGACTGACGCATAAACCGCTTGGTCTTGTCGACGAACTCCCATTCAATAGTTTCCATGCGCTTGCGGGTAAGCGGGCCGGTGTCGACAATCTGCCCACCAGCGAATGAATGGATGACCCCTCTCGGCTTGTACTTGGCCATACGCTCGGTTGGATAATCGAGCTGCTCTGGCTCCTCCTCGCTGTTCATGTGGTAGAGGTTTCCGAAGAACTCATCAAACCCATGGGCGGTGGGCAGGTGTTCGTTGCGGTCTCCCAGATGGTTCTTACCAAACTGACCACTGCGGTAACCCAATGGCTTGAGCACGGTGGCCAAGGTGGGGTCCTCCTTGCGCAGTCCGACCGGCGACCCAGGCAGACCCACGGTGGTGAGACCCGTGCGAATCGGATACTGACCCGTGATAAATGCAGCGCGACCCGGAGTACACGTGGGTTCCGCATAGTGATCAGTGAAAAGCTTGCCCTCTTTGGCGATTCGGTCGATCTGTGGCGTCGGCGCCATGAGACCGAGCGAATAAGCGCTGACGTTGGTGGGTCCAACATCGTCGGCCATAATGACCAGAATGTTGGGGCGCTCTGTGGCCTGGGCAGCGGGTGCCGCAAATGCGTGAGTACCCAGAATGCTCGCAGCTAAAAATGCAGTGAGTCGGATCAACATCAAAAGGCCTCCTGATTGGCGATTCGGGTGCATCGGGAACTTAAGGTGCACTGACTCGGGTGCTTCGAAAATGCACAAACTCGTCAGCGGGTGCTCTGGGCGTAGAGAGCGTGTTGACAACATGGGCCTTATCCTCATACCCCAGCGCAATCGTGCACACCATCATCAGATGGTCGGGGACCTGCAAGACCTCACGAATCACCGTGTGAAAGGGGTTGAGCGCAGCCTGTGGGCAACTGCCAAGACCCTGCTCGGTTGCAAGGAGAAGCATGTTCTGAGCGAACATGCCGCAGTCTACGAGCGCACCCTGCCCCATGCGTGCATCACAGAATATGAAGAGGCCAACGGGGGCATCGAACAGCTGAAAATTCCGCGCCGTCTGGGCCATCATGCCCTGCTGATCCTCCTTAGGAATTCCAAGCCTTCCATAGAGGTCCAGCCCTAAAGCCTTCCTCCGGCTCTTGTAAGGATCGAACCATTCCGTGGGGTAATACGGGTAGGCCTCCTCGGCCTTGAACCCACCCGTAAGCGAAGCGTAGAAGGCCTCAACCAACGCGCGCTTGAGCGAGACCAGCGCGTCGTCCGTTGCAACAAAAACCTGCCAAGGCTGGATGTTGGTGCCAGAGGGCGCACGTGAGGCTGCCTCAAGAATCTCGGAGATGAGCGCTCTGGGGACGGGCTGATTGAGAAACGCTCGAACCGAATGGCGGGCCTGAACGGCCTCGCGGACATGCATGCGCCCACTCATGCTGAGAGCTTCTCGACCAACTCCGGCACGGCGGTGAAGAGGTCGGCGACCAGGCCGTAGTCAGCCACCTGGAAGATCGGCGCATCGGGGTCCTTGTTGATCGCCACAATCACCTTGCTGTCCTTCATCCCCGCCAAGTGCTGGATCGCTCCACTCATCCCAATGGCCACATAGAGCTGCGGCGCCACCACCTTGCCCGTCTGCCCCACCTGATAGTCATTGGGCGCATACCCCGCATCCACCGCCGCTCTCGAAGCACCCAGCGCCGCATTGAGCTTGTCCGCCAGCGGCGTGAGCACCGCCTGATACTGCTCAGCCGAGCCCAGGGCTCTGCCCCCACTCACCACCACCCGTGCACTCGCAAGCTCCGGCCGATCGCTCTTGCTAAGCGCCTGCGACACAAAACGGGAGGACGGGCTGGGGGTTGCAGCAGCAATGGCCTGGATCGAGGC
>CAMCRF010000014.1 GCA_945877235.1 Bordetella parapertussis | reverse complement strand
AGATCTGTAACGCGGCCTCTTTGCTGCAGTCCGGGCGGGTGGTCGCTCAATACGGCAAGCTCGAGTTGCCCAATTATGCGGTCTTCGATGAGCAGCGGTATTTTGTCCCCGACGGCGCCCCGGTTGTTTTCGACGCCCAAGGGGTGCGCATTGGCGTTGTAATCTGCGAGGACGTCTGGTTCCCCAGGGCGGCGGCCATGTCGCGCGCAGAGGGGGCCCAGGTCTTGGTGGTCATGAATGCCTCTCCGTTTCACCTGAATAAATTTACGGAGCGCCTGCAGGTCGTGCGTGAGCATGTGAGCCGGCATGGCATCCCCTCGGTGTTTTGCAACCTGGTGGGCGGACAAGATGAGCTCATCTTCGACGGAGACAGCTTTGCGCTCGATGGCCAAGGCAACCTCATGGCCCGAGCGTCCTCGTTCTCTGAAGACCTCCTCATGCTCGACTTCGATTCGGCCGGAGCATTGTTGGCGGGTCATGCAGCGCCGGCGCTCTCCGAGCCTGAGCAGGCCTACCAAGCGCTTGTTTTGGGCACGCGTGACTACGTTCACAAGAATGGGTTTAAGGGGGCGCTCGTTGGACTCTCGGGCGGGATTGATTCCGCTCTGACGCTTGCCATTGCCGTCGATGCCTTGGGTGCCGATCAGGTTACTGCTGTCATGATGCCCTCGCCGTACACGGCGGCCATCAGCATAGACGACGCCCAGGCCTGCGCAGTAGCTCTGGGCGTGACGCTACACGAGCTGCCAATTAGCCCTGCGTACAACGCCTTTGAAGCCACGCTCGCGCCAGTGTTTGCAGGGCGAGCCCCCGATCTCACCGAAGAAAACCTCCAGTCGCGTATTCGGGGCGTTTTACTGATGGCGCTCTCGAATAAGACAGGTCGTCTGCTGCTCACAACCGGAAACAAGTCCGAGATGGCGGTGGGTTATTGCACCCTCTATGGCGATATGGCGGGTGGTTACGCAGTCATCAAGGACCTGCTCAAGGGCTGGGTCTACCGCCTGAGCCGCTTCCGGAATGCCCGAGCCGCAGAGCTCGGTCAGCCCACCCCCATTCCAGAGCGCATTCTCACGCGCCCGCCCAGTGCCGAGCTTCGGCCCGATCAGACCGACCAAGACAGCCTGCCTCCCTACGAGGTGCTAGACGACATTCTGATGCGCTTTGTGGAGCTGGGAGAGTCGTCTTCTGAAATCCTTGCAGCAGGCCATTCCCAAGAGGTTTTAGAGCAGGTGCTTCGTCTGCTGAGGCTCTCTGAATACAAGCGGCGCCAGGCTGCTCCAGGGGCGCGCATTACCCCGCGCGCCTTCGGCCGAGACTGGCGGTTCCCGCTCACCAACCGGTTCCATGAAAAGGAGTTTTTCTTATGAAGCTCGTCACTGCAATTGTGAAGCCCTTTAAGCTCGATGAGGTGCGTGAGGCCCTGGCTGCCTTGGGACTCTCTGGGCTCACGGTTACCGACGTCAAAGGCTTTGGACGCCAGAAGGGCCACACCGAGGTCTATCGCGGCGCGGAGTATGTGGTTGATTTTCTGCCCAAGATCAAGGTTGAGGCCCTGGTCGCAGACGACATGGCCGACCGCGCTGTCGAGGCGATTGTGGACGCAGCCCGCACGGGGCGCATCGGCGATGGCAAGATTTTCGTCACCACGGTCGATCAGGTTGTGCGCATTCGCACTGGCGAGACCGGCGAGGCTGCACTCTAGCCTGCTCTGATCCTAGAGGCTCGATCTTAAGAGCACCATGAGTGCGCCTGAGCCGCCCTCATGTGCGGCGGCTTGACAGAACGCCAGCACCTCTTCTTTCTGCATCAGCCAGGAGCGCACTTTGCTCTTGAGTACGGGCTCTCGGCCCGCCGAGCCGAGCCCCTTGCCGTGAACAACACGCAGGCAGCGCAGGTCTCGCTTGTGGCAGTCCTTGATAAACGCGGCAAGCGTTTCGCGGGCCTCGTCTGTGCGAAGGCCATGGAGGTCAAGTTCCGCGCGCAGAGACCAATGTCCCTTGCGCAGTTTTCGCAGCGTGTCTGCCGAAATGCCATTTCGGGCGAAGGACAGACCCTCATCGCTATCGAGCAGCGTATCGGGTGTGAAATCGGACAGCCGGCTGAGTTCTAGCGCCTCGGCCTCGTCGGCAAGACGCTGCCGAGGAACGGGGAGCGGCTTGGGCCGATTGAGCAGGCTGGGGTGCTGGTTGTGCTGCACGCGCACGGCGCCCCGAGCGGCCTCCAGAAAGAGGGCGCGCCCATCTGGGTCTGCCTGGTTAGGCGGCGGAGTGGAGCGCTTCAAGGTAACGCTGCGCGTCGAGTGCGGCCATACAGCCCGTTCCAGCGCTGGTGATGGCTTGGCGATAAATGTGGTCCTGCACATCGCCCGCAGCGAACACCCCAGGGATGTTTGTGGCCGTCGCGTTGCCGTCGAGCCCACTGCGGGTGCGAATGTAGCCATTGCTCATCTCGAGCTGGCCTTCGAAGATCTGGGTGTTTGGGGAGTGTCCAATGGCAACGAACAGGCCGTGCACGGTGAGGTCTTTGGTGGTTGACCCCTCGCGCGCCTTTAGCCGGAGACCTGTAACGCCTGACTCGTTGCCAAGTACTTCGTCGACCACCTGATTGAGCTCGAGGCGGACCTTGCCCTCTTGCACCTTGGCCATCAGACGGTCGACGAGAATGGGCTCGGCCTTGAAGCGGTCTCGTCGGTGAATGACCGTAACGGTTTTGGCAATGTTGCTCAGGTAGAGCGCCTCCTCAACGGCAGTGTTTCCCCCACCAACAACAGCGACGTCTTGGTTACGGTAGAAAAAGCCATCGCAGGTTGCGCAGGCCGAAACCCCCTTGCCCATAAAGGCTTGCTCAGAGGGAAGGCCGAGGTACATGGCCGAGGCGCCGGTGGAGATGATGAGCGCATCGCAGGTATAGGTGGCCGAGTCTCCAACCAGCCGAATGGGCTTCTCACCGAGTGCAGTGGTGTGGATGTGGTCGAAAATGAGCTGCGTTTGAAAATGCTCGGCGTGCGCCTGAAAGCGCTGCATGAGATCGGGGCCCTGGACTCCATGCGGGTCTGCAGGCCAGTTCTCTACATCGGTGGTGGTCATCAGTTGACCGCCTTGCTGCAGCCCCGTAATGAGCACAGGCTTGAGGTTTGCGCGTGCGGCATAAATCGCTGCCGTGTACCCGGCGGGACCGGAGCCAAGGATGATGAGGGAGTGATGTACGGACATGGGGCGCCCCGAAGGAGGAGGTTGAGCAGGAAGCGCTGCGCGCGCTTTCGAATTAAACGACAATTATAAAATGCCGGTCTTGTCTGAAACCCCTAAGCGTCGGCCCTCCGCCACGCGAAAAAAGCCCTCCGCCGCAACGTCATCGCTTGCGCCTGCCGTCCAGGCCCTGCTGTCGGATGTGTACTGGATCGTCTGGCTCGCTGCCAGCTTGCTCGTGATTTTGTCCCTGCTGAGCTTCTCACCAGCAGATTCTGGCTGGTTCCAGAGCACCACGGCCACTGAGCCACAGAATTGGTTTGGCCGACTTGGAGCCACCTTGGCAGATGTCTTGCTCTTTTTTATGGGCGGATCCGCACTCTGGCTCGGTGTGCTGGGGCTCTTCATGACCGCGAGGGCCCTGCGCGCAGCCCAGGGCAGACGGCAGCGCCACTCGGGTGGGCCCGCTACCCACGATGAGGTCCGCCCCATTCGTCTGCGAACCGCCCAGTGGGCTGGCTTTGTCGTGGTGCTCGCCTTCAGTTCAGCGCTTGAGGCGCAACGCGGCATGGTCTGGGGCATGCTCGAAGCCTTTCCCGGGGGAGCAATGGGCAGCTTCATCGGCGGCGCGCTTGAGTGGCTGTTGGGCCCTACCGGACTGACACTCGCTGCGCTCTTGGGCTTTTTCACTGGCCTCTCACTGTTTTTTGGGTTCACCTGGATTCAGGCTTTTGAGCTGGTCGGTCAAGGCACGGAAGCCATGGCCGCCTGGGCTCGCTCGCAGATCGAGGCGCGTCGCGATCGTCAGCTTGGTGAGACCACAGCCGAAGCGCGCGCAACCCGGCTCCAGCGAAAGGCTGACGAACGCAAGGAGCGTCCTGAGCCGCTTGAGGTGATTCCTGCGGTGGCGGTACAGCCTTCGCCCAAGGCTCAGGTGCCTGCCCCTGCCATTCGCCAGCCCGTGCTGTTTGAGGAGCTCACGCCCTCCGAGGCTGGGCTGCCTGGCTTGGCCTTGTTAGACCCCATTCCCGAGGCCTCTGAGGCCGTATCGCCCGAGACACTCACCTACACCTCTGGTCTTATTGAGTCTCGGCTGGCCGATTTTGGCGTTCAGGTGAAGGTGGTCAGTGCTCAGCCGGGTCCGGTCATTACCCGCTACGAAATTGAACCCGCGCTGGGTGTGAAGGGGTCACAAATCGTGAACCTTGCAAAAGACCTTGCGCGCGCACTCTCGCTGGTGTCGGTTCGGGTGGTTGAGACCATTCCGGGCAAGAACCTCATGGGCCTTGAATTGCCCAACCCACGGCGCCAGACGGTTCGCCTCTCCGAGATTCTGAGTTCGAAGGCCTTTCAAGACAGTGGGGCTTCCCTGCCATTGGCATTGGGCAAGGATATTGCCGGCGCACCCACCGTTGTAGACCTTGCCAAGATGCCGCACCTGCTGGTTGCAGGCACCACGGGCTCGGGCAAATCCGTAGGCGTAAATGCCATGCTGCTGTCGCTGCTGTATCACGCCCCGGCAGACCGGGTTCGTTTGATTCTCATCGACCCCAAAATGCTCGAGCTCGCAGTGTACGAGGGCATTCCGCATCTGCTCACGCCCGTGGTCACCGACATGAAGTTGGCCGCCAACGCCTTGCATTGGTGTGTTGGCGAAATGGAGCGACGCTACAGGCTCATGAGCAAGCTCAACACCCGCAACCTCTCGGGGTTTAACAGCAAAGTTGAAGATGCCCTACGCCGAGGCCAGCCCATTCTGAACCCCCTCGATCATCCCGAGCAGATCGAGGCAGGCTTAGCCGAGCCGCTGGCACCACTGCCGCATATCGTGGTGGTCATTGATGAGCTGGCCGACCTCATGATGGTGGTGGGCAAGAAGGTGGAAGAGCTCATTGCCCGGCTTGCGCAGAAGGCCAGAGCGGCTGGCATTCATCTTATTTTGGCAACCCAAAGGCCGTCGGTCGATGTAATCACAGGCCTCATCAAGGCGAATATTCCATCGCGTATTTCTTTCCAAGTCTCAAGCCGCATTGACTCGCGCACCATCCTCGATCAAATGGGTGCCGAGGCGCTTCTGGGTATGGGCGACATGCTCTTTATGGCCTCGGGCTCTGGACTTCCGCAGCGGGTTCATGGGGCCTTTGTCGCCGATGAGGAAGTGGTTCGGGTGGTGAATCATCTTCGCGAGCAAGGCGGCGCCCAGTACAACGACAGCATCCTCGAGGGCGCCACAGAGTCTGGTGGCAGCTTCACAGCGGGTATTGACATGCACGGCGATAAGTCCGACGCCCAAGGGGAAGCCGATGGCCTCTACGATGAGGCGGTAGCCATTGTGCTCAAGCATCGTCGCGCCTCGATTTCTTTGGTCCAGCGTCACCTGCGGATTGGCTACAACCGCGCAGCACGTCTGCTCGAGGCTATGGAGCAGGCTGGCGTGGTGTCCCCCATGCAGACCAATGGCAATCGCGACATTCTGGTGCCCAGTCAGGGTGGTGGCGAATGAGGCCTCAAGATGTTTTGCGGCGTAATTTCATTGCGCGTGCCGTGCCCGGCGCTATGCTGGCTCTAGGCGCGTGGGCCCCTGCGCGAGCCACGGGCGATGTGGTCTTGGTTGAGGCGGGCCCCCAGGCAGCGCTGGTCGATTACCTTGCCGGCACCTTTACGTTAGCTGCGCAGTTCGAGCATCTCCAGAGCGGGCGGGGCGGCCGAGTTCAGACCTTTAAGGGTGAAATGCTGTTAAAGCGTCCTGGTCGTTTTCGATGGGAAATTCAGAGCCCGTATGCCCAGCTCCAGATCATTCGAGACAAGATTTTCTTACTCTACGACCCCGATCTCGCGCAGCTCACCAAGCGCCCCATCGAATCTGCGCTCGATGCAACACCCGCCGGGCTGCTGCTCTCTGCCGGACCCGAGGCCGCTCAAACCCTTGTACGCCAGTTCGAGATGCGTGCTCTGCCCAGCCAGTCTGGCCTGCAGCGGGTCTTGCTCACGCCACGGAGCGCCAACGCATCTGCAGGCAGCTCGGCCTCAAGCCTCGAGGTGGGCCTCAACGACAAGGGTGAGATCACCCAGTTCGAACTGACCGATGGGCTTGGGCGTCGCAGCCTCGTGCGCTTGAAGTCGATTCGCAGAAACCAGCCCATCGCAGACAGCCGATTTGAGTTCACGCCCCCCGCGGGAACCGAGGTGATTCAGCCTTGATTCCGCTTGCTGAGCGGCTGCGCCCGCAGTCGCTGAGTGAAGTGCTGGGGCAAGATCACTTGCTCGGCCCCAACGGGCCCATTCGCAAGGCGGTTGAGAGACGGGCACTGCCCTCCATGATCCTTTGGGGCCCGCCTGGGGTCGGCAAGACAACCTTGGCGCGGCTCTTGGCAAGGGCGGTTGGCGCCGACATGCTAACGATCTCGGCCGTGCTGGGTGGGGTGAAGGAGATTCGCGATGCCGTAGCCCAGGCGCAGATTTGGCTGGGGCAGGGGCGCTCTGCCGTGGTGTTTGTGGATGAGGTGCATCGGTTCAACAAAGCGCAGCAAGATGCCTTTTTGCCGCATGTCGAGGCGGGTCTGTTCACCTTCATTGGGGCCACTACAGAGAACCCTGGCTTTGAGGTGAATAGCGCACTGCTCTCGCGGGCGCAGGTGTTCCGTTTACAGCCCCTCGGGCCAGAGTCGCTACAGGTCTTAGTTGATCGGGCGCTGGCACTCGAGTCAGGGCAGGGTCTCGCCATCGATGAGCCATCACGTGCGTTGCTTTTTCGGACATCCGACGGGGATGGGCGTCGGCTACTTAATCTGGTGTCTATGGTGATTGCTGCAGCACCAGAGCCCTCATTTCATGTGACGCCCGAGTGGCTTGGCGCCCAACTTCCCAGCCTGGTGCGTCAGTTCGACAAGGGCGGCGATGCCTTCTACGACCAGATCTCGGCCCTTCACAAGGCGGTGCGTGGGTCAGACCCAGACGCTGCTCTCTATTGGTTTGCGCGCATGCTTGATGGCGGTGCAGACCCGCTCTACCTCGCACGACGGCTGATTCGCATGGCAGTTGAGGACGTGGGCCTGGCAGACCCAAGAGCGCTGGATGTTTGCATCTCGGCTGCCCAGGCCTATGAGCGGCTGGGTAGCCCCGAGGGGGAGCTTGCCCTGGCCGAGGCTACGGTCTTTCTGGCTGTCGCCGCCAAGAGCAACGCCGTTTATGTGGCCTGGAACCAGGTGCAGGCCTACGTGAAGCAGGGTGGCAGCCTGCCCGTGCCTGAGCATCTGCGCAATGCGCCTTCCAATAAGGCCTACCGTTACAGTCACGACGAGCCCGACGCGTTTTCGGTGGGCCAGCGTTACTTTCCCGAGGCGCTCAATCCGTCGCCGCAGTTCTATCAGCCCGTGGATCGTGGGCTTGAAAGTAAAATCGCGCTCAAGCTCTCCGAGCTGCGCAGGCGCAACCAATCTCACCAAGGCTCCCATGATTGATCTTCAACTGCTTCGCAAAGACACCCAACAGGTCGCTGATCGACTCGCGGCGCGTCGGTATGTGCTCGATGTCGAGACCTTTAACGCCCTCGAGGCACGACGCAAGTCCGTTCAGGTGCGCACCGAGCAGATTCAGGCCAGTCGCAACACACTCTCCAAACAAATTGGTCAGGCCAAGGCCAAAAGGGAGGACGCCTCTGATCTGATGGCTCAGGCTGCTGACCTGCCCAACCAGCTCAGTGCCGCTGAGGCCGAGCTTGCGGTCATTCAATCCGACATGGAGGCTTGGCTCTCCTCGATTCCAAACCTTCCCCATGAGTCCGTTCCGGTCGGCAATGATGAGCATGGCAATGTTGAGGTGCGCCGATGGGGTAAGCCTGCTGCCTTCGACTTCAGTCCCAAGGACCATGTCGATCTTGGGGCGCCCTTTGGGCTCGATTTTGAAATGGGAGTGAAGCTCACTGGGTCGCGGTTTACGGTCATGAAGGGACCCATTGCGCGGCTGCACCGCGCGCTTGCCCAGTACATGCTCGATGTGCAAACCGGCGCGCACGGCTACACCGAGTGCTACACGCCTTACATTGTGAATGCCGATTCGCTCTACGGCACGGGTCAGTTGCCCAAGTTTGAGGCCGATCTTTTTGCGGCGAAGAAGGGCGGTCAAGAAGGCGAGGGTGAGTCGCTCTACCTCATTCCCACCTCCGAGGTCTCTCTGACCAACCTGGTGCGGGGCGAGATTCTCGATGAGTCTCAGCTTCCGATGCGCCTGACTGCCCACACCCCATGCTTTAGAAGCGAGGCCGGCTCCTACGGCCGCGATACCCGCGGCATGATTCGTCAGCACCAGTTTGACAAGGTCGAGATGGTTCAGGTGGTAAGGCCTGAAGCGTCCTATGCCGCGCTCGATCAAATGGTCGGCCACGCAGAGGCCATTCTGCAAGGATTAGGGCTGCCGTATAGAGTCATGCTGCTGTGTACGGGCGATATGGGCTTTGGTGCAGCCAAGACCTACGACCTCGAGGTTTGGCTGCCCGCCCAACACACCTATCGAGAGATCTCGAGTGTGAGTAACTGCGAGGCCTTTCAGGCCCGCCGCATGCAGGCGCGCTTCAAGCGGGTGGAGGGCGGAAAGTCTAAGAACGAGTTTGTCCACACGTTGAATGGCTCTGGACTTGCCGTGGGCCGCACCCTAGTCGCTGTGCTGGAGAACTACCAACAGGCCGATGGCACTGTGGTGGTACCAGAGGCGCTTCTGCCCTACATGGGTGGAGTGAGCAGACTCGGGTGAACGCATTCGGGCAGGACTTTCCCCCAACCGATGAGGCCTGGCAGGCGCGGCTTGCCGCCATCCGCCCGGCCGAGTATGCGCGCACCAGAAATCATCTGCGTGGCGCTGTGTCTTACCTATCGCCTTATCTCACCCATGGGTTCTTAGGCCTGCAAGATGCAGTCAACGGGGTACGAGCGAATCACGCTTTGGGCTCCGACGACAAACTCTACTCAGAGTTTGCATGGCGAGCGTTTTTTCATCACGTCCATTCGCACCTCGGCGATCGCATCTTTGAGGATATTCGCCCAGGGGTGCCTGGTGTTCGATATGCGGCGGAACTACCCCAGGATATTCGGGAGGGCCGCACGGGCTTGCCTGTGATTGATCAGGCGGTAGGCACGCTCTACGCCACAGGCTACTTGCACAACCATGCGCGCATGTGGCTTGCCAGTTATGTGGTGCATCTGCGCCATGTGCACTGGAGGGCAGGGGCCGACTGGATGTACGGCCATTTGCTGGACGGAGACCTAGCGTCCAACCATCTCTCCTGGCAGTGGGTGGGGAGCACCTTCAGCAGCAAGCCCTACCTCTTCAATGCCGAGAACGTGGCGAAGTACGCGCCGTCGGCATGGCACTGCACGGGCACGCCGCTCGATACCACTTATGAGCACCTGGAGTTGATGGCCCGCGGCGAAGACGAGCCTGGGCGCAGGCGGTTTGAGTCTATGGCCCAGCATGCCGAACGACACGCGTTCGCGCAGTCCGAGCCAAGCCTGTCTGCCCGTTGCCCAGCAACCGTGCCTCTGCGTGAGGGCGACCTTCCTGCGGCGCTTGCCCGCCCTCAGGCTGGTTCTGGCGTGGAGTTGGTGCACCCGTGGGCGCTCTCAGGCCGATCTCAGCCGGATGTGCTGCGAGTGGGCCTCCTTCATCTGGCTGAGCATGCAAGGCGCCCGTGGTCGGAGCGGCGCTGGCGGTTTGTGGCTGAACGCATGCAGACCATCTGCGACGTGGTGTGGACCGGTGAGATTTCTGCGCTCTTGGAGCAGCTGCCCCAGCGTGTGGCTCTGAGTGCCGATTCGTCGCTTCAGTGCCTGCAGACGCAGGCTCAGTTCAATCGTGCTCGGATTCGCTGGACCTATGAATCGCCCATGTTGACCGAGCCCGATCGGCTATGCCGATCTTTCAGCCAATTTATTCGCGCAGTGAAGCCCGCTGCGCCAAGCGCCCTCAATCCGTCCATCCGATAACCAGTCTCCGCACAGGCCCAGCCTCAGGTCGGGACTCCAGAGGCTTTGTTCGGCAGGGGCTAGTGGATTGGTGGCCAGCGCGTAGCGCCATCGGTGGGTTTGAACCCAGTCAGGCCTGCGTCCACCCACCGCGCAGAAGGCTGCGACCAGTGTGTCGGTGACCGGGGCGGGGTCGTCTTCGAGGTGTTCAGTACTGAAGCGAGGACTGCCATGCAGGGTCCAGGTCTCTGGCCCTGTGCGACCGGGCTTGGAGTGGTTGCGGGCAACCCAGCTCAGAGGGCTGGGCTCGTCCATGAAGCGTCCATCAAAATTCAATGTGAGCGGCTCGGTGTAGCCCGCCATGACGGTCCAACAGGGAGAATAGGTGTTGCCGTGAATCACCTCGCGCCATGGGTCTGGGAAGTGATGCTGGAATGGCTTGAGCTGAGGGCTTGGAATGGACAGGATGACTGCATCGAAGCGCTGCGGGTGGACCCCATGCTCCTTGGAGATCAGCTGCCATTGTTGCCCGTCCTGAAGGAGTTCTGTGAGGGTGAACTCCGTGTGAAGCTTGAGTTGCGCTGCAAGTGCCGTGACGAGTGCATTCATGCGGGGAACACCGACATAGCGCGGTATGGGTCGTCGAGGCCCCTGGTTATCGATGCGGCCTTGCCATTCGGCAGCCAGCCCCTGCTGGCACCAGTCTTGGACCTGGGCTTGGAAGTCGGGCTGCTTGGCCGTGAAGTACTGGGCGCCATGGTCGGCCTGCCAGGACTCGCTGCGTCTGGTGCTGATGCGACCAGAAGGGCCGCGGCTTTTCTCAAAGACATCTACGGTATGGCCCGCGTCGAGCAGGGTGCGGGCGGCTGTTACGCCGGCAATGCCTGAGCCAATGACGGCAATGTTCATTTGGGCGCGTCCTTGCGTGAGTTGGTTAGCTGCTGTGGCCCGTGGCGGCCACAATGAGCGCGCCGGCCACAATGAGGCTTAGGTTCATGCGCAGCTTGAGCCATTCCGAGGGCCAGCCCAGTGCGCGGCCATGTGTGCGGTCTGCAAGGAAAACCACCAGGGTCAGACCTGCGAAGGCAAGCCAACGCAGGCTGCCCTCGGGCAGGAAGTACAACAGCCAGACCAACAGGGAGGGCACCACGCTAAAGACGAGCAGGGCATTGCGCTGCCGGTCTGTGAGGTCTGGCGCTGCCAATGCGACTCCCCAAGAGACCGCGCCAACGAAGCTCAGAATGGCGACTGCGTAGATAGCAAGGCCTTGGCGGGCAAGTTCCTGAAGGGCAGGCGCCTCTTGGTGAAGCGAGATCATGGCCAGAGCTAGGAAGGGAATGAGGCCGCCGTAACCAAGCAGACGAAGGGTTTTGAGTACTGGGGGAGCGATGGAGAGCATGCCGCATTTTAAGCGCTATACTTCCGGGCTTCGGAGAGGTGGCAGAGTGGTCGAATGTACCTGACTCGAAATCAGGCGTGCGGGTAACCGTACCGTGGGTTCGAATCCCACCCTCTCCGCCAAGTTGCCTTCTGCAACTTTCCCTAGCTACACACCGGCTCTCGCAGGGCGTTGATCTGATTCAGATTTTCAGATCCGCGGCGTACTGAGCCTATCAAGGAAGCTTCTATCCATCGGGTCACCGACCTCGCAGAGACTGCAACTCTCTCTGGACCTCCTGACTGAGCAAGTTTGAAAAACTCCGCCGAATCAAGCGCTTGGCGATGACCGTGGACTGCTGATGATCCGTACCGAGGTCGAAAAAGTCAGGAGCTTTGCCTCTGTCAAACGGGGCATACCGGCTTCGAGCAGAGCAGATTCAAGTACACCTTTTCACTTCGCGCCCACCGCGGCTTCCAAGCGGTCTTCGAGTCTTCTTGGACTTGCAGTTAGGCCGGGTTGATCATGCGGACCATGTTCAGTTCATCGTAGTACACGCCATCGACTCGCAGGGCTCGTGGCATGCGACCGACTTCCACGAACCCAACGCTCTGATACAGGCCTACGGCCGCGTGGTTCGAAGCAGTCACTGAAAGTGTCATTTGCTCCACGCCGTCCCAGGCTGCTGCGCAAGCGATCGCATTCAGCATGAGTTGAAGGCCTACGCCCTGCCTTCGAGCCGTGGGCGTCACGTACATACTTCGAACGAACGCGATGTGACGTTCCTTGACCGACTGCTCACGGCCGACACCCACGACTCCCACCAATTCAGCGTCATTGAAGCACCCCAAGAACTTGCGTTCCGGCGAGCCGACAAGGTGCGCCACGATCTGCGGGTCCGTGCGGGAGTGTTCTTCCTCGTAACTCGATCCGAAGGAGGTCGGACTCTCCCGGAGTCCGAACAGGCGCAGGGCTTGAAACGCAAAAGCATGGTCATCGTTCAGAGCTTGGATGATCATCGGTGATCACACCAACGCTTCCCGCACCACGTCTGGGTGCTTGCTGGCAATGCGAATCAACGCCTGAGCGGCACCGGAAGGGGACCTACGCCCCTGTTCCCACTCTTGCAGCGTTCTCTTGGAAATACTCAGGGCAGCTGCGAACTCGGCCTGCGATAGGCCCGTGCCTTGGCGTGCAAGCGCCACCTCGTTCGGAGCCACTTCAGTGGTCCTGGCGAAGTTGCGGGCCTTCATCTCGCGAACCGACTGCAGCAGTTTCATCCCGAGCGATTCCTCGCTCGTTGCACTCCTAACCTTCTTGTTCGATGCCATCTTCCAGTTCCTTTCGAATCATGCGCAGGATGTGGCCAGGAATCGTGTCGCGCGCCGACTTCGGGTAGACGAGCAGCATGCACAGTTCCCCGGCGGCCAGCCGTGTGAAGTAGATGACCCGGACGCCACTGCTCTTTCCGGTGCCTGGCCGCGACCATCGAACCTTCCTGCACCCACCACTGTCCTTGATGACGGCGCCGGCTTCCGGCTCACCCGCGATCCACCCAATGAATTCGAGCCGCTCCTCGGTTGACCAGAGCTTGTCAGCCTCGGTCACAAACGTGGGGGTTTCATAGATGGAAAGCACGAAACAGTATACGTCATAGACGTACAGTTACGCAAGTGGTCCGCTTGGGCCGTACGTCTGTCCAGCATGAGTCTGCCCACCCCTTGTGAGCGCAAGGCCGTACCGACCCTCCGGTCAGGCCCTTCGCATCACACGAGGGCATGTCGAGGTCGATCAGGCAGAAACGGCACAAGTTCGGTTGGCGGGTTCGAATCCTGCCGCTTACCCAAAACGGAAAACCTCCTGACCGGAGGCTGTTTGCAACCCCATCATTCCTGCCCCGCCACAGGATTCGAACTCGGCCAATCTGTACGTCCAGCGAAAGAGTTTTGCTAGGCGGTCTGTTTTGCCCGTGTTGAGGGTCCCTTCGCTAGATTTTCCGCCATACGAGTTTGCCAGCCAGGCCCAGTCGCCTTCCAGCGTTCGATGACATCCGGTGGTAAACGAAGGCTAATCATTTGCCGCGGATTCACTGATTTTGGTCTTCCCCCTTTCCTCAGTGTCGCTCGAGCCAACATATCCTCGGTCAGTTCGGGAAGTTCCTTGTATTCATGAGGTTTGATCACATGCGAATCGACACGCTTGAGGTCAGAGCCCGAGGTACGGCGCAAGACGGGTTTGCTCACGATCGTTTGCCTTTCTCATGCTGAAGATGTGGCGATCCGCGCCACGCGGTGTATACCCAATGACTACGGTGCGACCCTTGAGAAGTCCGAAGCAGATTATTCGCACTTCACCGTATTCTTTACGCTCGTCTGGAATCTCAACGGTGACGCCTTGGAAAACTATCGCCGCATCTTCAAAATCAAGTCCGCGTTCAACAAGGGTCTTGTCACGTTTCCCTGGATCGTAAAGAATCCGCATGAGTTATTGTATATACAATAATAGGTATCTGTAAAGAGGTTGGGATCGCAAGTTCGAATCCCCGACTCCACCAAAAACAGGCGGTCTGAAAACTGAGCGAGTTAGTTGAACAATTCCCTTTGACCCGCCACAATTACTAGCACGAACTTGCTCATGGCCACATGAGCTAGCACCAAGCTGTTCACTACGGATACGGCAGGTGAAAGACTCCCTTGCAACGTGTAAAGAACACCTTTACATCTCGTTGCATGATTGAGTGGTCCAAGCACAAAGGACTTCAGAGGCTTTGAATGGCAGGGTGAGAATGCCGTGAAGCTAGATTTTGAGAATCATCACTGGGAGTAAATGATGCGTAAACGTATACCAACCCATCCCGGAGCCGTCCTTCGGGAAGATGTGTTGCCCAGCTTGCCGGGCATTTCTGTCAGCGCCTTCGCCCGTAGCATGGGCGTTTCCCGCCAGACCTTGCACTCGGTGTTGGCCGAGCGCAGCGGCGTGTCAGCCGAGATGGCGCTTCGTCTGGGAAGGCTGCTTGGCAATGGCTTGAACGTGTGCCTTTGAAATCGATTGATGTTGATCAGTGGTTGCTGACCCAGTTCTCGACGTTCAAGCCAGCGAAGCTCCGGAAATCGGCCTCGTTATTGGTGACCAGCGTCACCCCCAGCGACAGAGCATGTGACGCGATCAGTTTGTCAAGCGCGTTTTTGTTGCGCTTTCGGTTCGCTGCCCTCAGCGGGCCATAGGCCCGCGCTGCGCCGGCCTCGAAGGGCGCAACCAAGATGTCCTCAAGTAGGCTATTGAGCTGGGTTTGATTGTGTTCTTGAGACTCACCCGAGATCACCACCCCGAACTCGAGTTCAGCCAAGGTTATGGCCGAGATCACCACGTCGCCAACAAAGCACTCGGCAAAGCGTGCCCGAACCTGTGGTGGCTGATGCTTCATCAGGTAGATGCACATGTTGGTGTCCAGCATGAATTTGGGTTTCATAGCGGCTCGCGTTCGCCTTCAATGCTCAGGCCGCGTCCCTCGCTCATGAAATCAGGTGAGAACTGCGCAAACGTGCTCAGCACGTCGCCCATCCGCCGCCGGGCAGGCCGGATGCGCAACTCATCGCCCTGGCGCTCGATGACCAGTTCGATATCCCAACTGCTGTAAGCAAGTTCGGAGGGGATTCGCACGGCCTGCGAGTTGCCGTTCTTGAACAGTTTGGTGTTCGCCATGACTGGCCTCTTTGGGTGGTGATTGGATGTACACGTACATCTTAGGCGACCCCGCAGGATTTGTATACACATGAATGTACATCGCAGGCCCCCTTTAATCTTGTTGTTACTCGGGAACATGCCCGTTGCAAGGCCTGTTTCTAGCATCGGGCGGAGCTCCCGCCATAGGAGTTTGCCAGCCAGGCCCAGTTGCCCTCCAGCGTTGGATGACATCCGGAGATAAACGAAGGCTAGTGCCTTCGACTAGGGTTGTAGACGAAGGATGTCTCACCCCAAGCAGACAGGGGGTGAATGTCAGCATATGTTCCTTTCATAGCCTCATGCAGTCCGAAGCTTGAGTGTCTTGATACAAGAGAGCGACTTGCTCGCCTTCGCCGCCGCACGCGCCTGCCAAAGATCGTACGCAGCCTGCTGCGCTAACCACACTTCAGCTGCGCCTCCTTGATCCCGGCCGAGCCAGCGTTCGATGCGCAGTGCCATCGCCGGGCTGATGGCGGCCCGTCCATTGATAACCTTGGAGAGCGTCGTGCGGTCCACGCCCAACTGGGTGGCTGCTTCGCCGACCTGCAGATTCAGGGCGGGCAGGATGTCGTCCCTCAAAGTGAGGCCGGGGTGTGGGGGGTTGAAAATTGAACTCATGATCACCTCAGTGGTAATCCTGGTAGTCCGCCAGGATGGCATCGCCGTTTTCAAACGCAAAAGTCAGACGCCAGTTGCCGAGCTAGGCGCGGGGCATGAGCGGCTTGTATACCGGCACGTGAGCCGGAACTGAAGAAGCGCTCAACGCCTTTATGCCTGAATTTAACCGTCTGTTCGATTCCTGCCCCCATTTCTCAACGCTTCGTGTCGAGTCTGCTCGATTCCCACATATCAAACTGGCGCTGCATATCTGCAGCCTCCGCTTCAACTGAATCCTCTGGTGCATCGGGACATTCGGTCGGGCGAGGGGCGGCAGGTTCAACCTTCATGCGCTTCACTGCATCGTATCCGGGCGGATTCGGAGGAGAGACGCCATCCCAGGCCCAGGGGTACGGAGGCTTGGGCGGGTCGGGAAGGCAATCGAACTTATAGATGGGTGGCCACCCAGACTCAAACGGTTGAAATGAGATTGTTTTCTCAAAGATAAGCGGCTTTCCGGTTGGCGTTGGTGGCAGAGGCGGTAACTTGGCGATCGCGGCTCTTGCAAGCGTCTCGGCCCTCTCGGAGGTGGTCCAGAGGGTGTCTACTCGCACAACCTTCCCGCTGGGTGCGATCTCAATCTCAAATCGCACCACGCCCTGGTCGGGTCCTTCAACTGCAGTGCCCATCATGCTGCGAACCTGCTGTCCCCAGGCATTCCTGTAACGCTTGCTATTTTTAAGGGTGTAAGTGGAGGCGAGTTTCCATTCCTCTGCGCTGGGCGGGGGAGGCGCATCCATCGAGGCGGGAGGAGACTGCTTGGCTGGGGCAGGGGTACTCGTGACCTTTGGCCTCGACTCAGGAATCATGATCACTTCCACGGTCTTGAGTGGGGGGCTATCCTCATCCTTCTCATGGAGCAGCAGGGCGTTAATGCCCCCAATGAGCAGGGCATGGAAGGTGATGGAAACAGCAAGTGCTAAAAGGCTTGCAAGGGAGATGACGCGAGAAGTCATTTGCACGTTTGCCTAGATACTGGCCCAACTGCTCTGGCCCAAGCGCGTTTCCAGGAATTCGACAGCGGCCCGCACCTTGGGTGAGACGAGTTTTCGACTCGGATAAACCGCATTGATCCCGAGGGTGGGTGCTCTGAACTCGGGCAGCAGCTCAATGAGTCTTCCGCTTCTGAGATGATCTTCAATTAGGAAAGTAGGCCAGAGATGAACGCCTCCGCCACGCAGGCAGACCTCCACGCCCGTGTCACCGTTGTTTGATCGCATGCGGGCCGTCACGCGCACATCCACAGCGCCATCGGGTCCCATGAACCGCCAGCTATCTCCAGTAGAGAGCAGGCTGTAGGCAAAGGTCTCGTGTTGAGCAAGTTCCGATGGATGGTTGGGGGCGCCGCGTCGACTTAAATAGTCTGGCGATGCACAAAGAACCAGCCGTGTGCGCGTGAGTGTGCGAGAGATCAGGGTAGAGTCGCTCAGCTGACCGATGCGAATGGCGAGGTCGTAGCCCTCATCTACGAGATCAATCACGCGGTCAGAGAGCTCTAGCTCGAGCTTGAGCGACGGATACTCGCGCAGAAAGTCACTCCACAGCGGCGCTAAGTGCTTGATGCCAAAACTCACAGGGCCAGTCACGCGCAGCGTGCCACTGGCGGTTAAACGATGCGTCTGGATCTCGTCCTCTGATGCTTCGATGCTGGTGAGAATCTCTCGACATCGTGCAAGAAAGATCTCGCCTTCGGGTGTGAGCGAGAGTCTACGTGTCGTGCGGTGGATAAGCCGCACGCCAAGCCGCTTCTCCAGTTCAGACACATGCCGCGAGACAGCCGCTTTCGACATGCGAAGCGATTGGCTTGCAGATACAAAGCTGCCTTGCTCGGCAACGCTCACGAACACATGGATTTCTTGGAATTTGTCCATTGTTCCTAAATTGTAAACAGAGTGTTCATTTTGCACATGTTTATTAGGGTATTTTGGGCCAATAGACTGCGCTCATGATCACATCACGCAAATCTTCAGAGCGCGGGCAGGCCAATCATGGCTGGCTCAAGAGTGCACATTCCTTTTCGTTTGCGAGCTACTACGACCCTGCCTTTATGGGGTGGGGGAATCTGCGTGTCATTAACGAGGACCGGGTCGCACCCGGCATGGGGTTCGGCACCCACAGCCATCGCGACATGGAAATCATTAGCTATGTCCTCTCTGGTGAGCTGGCTCACAAGGACAGCATGGGCAATATCGAGACCATTCCGCCAGGCGATATCCAGCGCATGTCTGCCGGTACAGGCGTTACCCATAGCGAGTTCAATCGCGCGAAGTCCGCTGAGACCCATTTTCTGCAGATCTGGATTGAACCCAGTGCGCAAGGTGTTACCCCCAGCTACGAGCAGCGCGCAATCCATCCGGCTGACAAGCGAGGCCGGTTGCTCAAGATTGCAGGGCCCTTCGGGTCTGATGCTGTGGTCAGCATGCATGCCGACGCGTCGATATATGCGGGCCTCTTCGATGGCGCTGAGCAGGCTCAATATGCCATCGCACCGCATCGAAAAGCTTATGTGCACCTCATTCGGGGTTGCCTCGTTGTGAATGGCATCGCGCTCTCAGCGGGCGACGCATTGATGGTGGAACAAGAGTCGTCACTGGAGGTGTTACAGGGAACGCAAGCAGAAGTTTTGGTCTTTGATCTTCACTCAACCTAAAAGGAGTTCAGCATGTCAAAAGTTGTCGTGGTTTATCACAGTGGCTATGGGCACACCGCTAAGCAGGCAGAGGCCGTTGCAAAGGGTGCGGGGGCGGAGCTCATTGCCATTGATGCCAATGGAGATATCACCGAGGCCCAGTGGGCCGCCCTCGATGCAGCAGACGCCATCATCATGGGGTCACCGACCTACATGGGCTCGGTTAGCTGGCAGTTCAAAAAGTTTGCAGATGCAAGCTCGAAGGCCTGGTTTACTCAAAAGTGGAAGGACAAGGTGTTCGGGGGCTTCACCAACTCCGCCACCATGAATGGGGACAAGCACTCGACCATTCATTACTTCATTACGCTCGCCATGCAACATGGTGGCGTATGGGTGGGGACTGGCCTCATGCCCTCTAATGCCAAGGCTGCAAAACGCGACGATGTGAACTACGTCGGTTCGTTCGCAGGCGCCATGATGCAGACTCCCTCGGACGCTGGCGCCGATGAGGTCAACGCGGGTGACCTTGAGACCGCCCGGCTCTATGGTGAGCGTGTGGCCAAGTTTGCGAAGTAGTTGGATAGGCGCAGGCAGGCGCGGGGGTATGCCTTTGAGGTCGTGACCCAGGTCGACGGCATGGATAGCGTGGTCTTTTCAGATCAATTGAAATCACTCGATTGGAGAGTCTGGCGCGCGAAAAATTCGGTCTTCCCCTTTTCCTCAGTGTGGCTAGAGCTTCGATGAAAACGTTATTTGGTTTTAACGAGCTTTAGATTGGCAACTAGCCACTCTGGAATGCCGTCGGCTACGCGTCTGGCGTTGTAGCCCTTTTCGCGCAGCGATTTGACGGCATCAAACGACAGAATGCAGTACGTTCCACGGCAGTATGCAACGATGGTCTTGTCTTTTGGCAGATCAGCAAGTCGCTCCTCGAGCTCCTCAAGCGTTAGATTCAGTGCGCCCTTGAGATGCCCTGCCGCATATTCCTCGCGGGGTCTCACATCAAGAATCACAACCTCGCCTTTGCGTGCCCGAGCAAGTACCTCATCGACTGAGAGTGCATCTAAGTCATCTCTGCTGTTGAGATAGGCATCTACGAGCCGATCGATTTCGGCGAATCGATCTCTGGCAATTTTTTGCAGTAACAAAAGGAGTTCGATGACATCTGAGCCGCTCACGCTGTAAATCATCATGCGGCCCTCTCGCGCCGCGCGTACCAGCCCTGCTTGCTTGAGTGTTTGCAGGTGTTGCGAAATGTTTGCTATGGGAAGCCGCATCACCTTAGCGATGGAGTCGACATTCCTAGGCGCTTGAATCAAGAGTTCCAGGATTTCAAGGCGAGGCCCAGAGGCAAGGGCTTGGCCAATTCGGGCGAACTGCTCAAACAACTGGGGTTTGAAGGCTTGACTTTGAATCATCGGTGCTTTTTAATCTCTAATATTCAATAAATCAATTGAATCATTAATCAAAAGGGGGCGCTGAACGTGAAAACTACCTTTAAATCCAGTCTAGCCGCAAGCGCGCTAGTCGTCTGGTCCAGTTTTGCATTCGCCCAATCCGCAGCACCGCCAGTTCCCTCTGAGGTCAACGGCCAAAAAGTTCTGGTCTTTGTCCAACAAGACCCGCCAGGGACCCGATGCAACACCAATATGCAGATTGCTGATCAGCTAGAGATGGACGGCGCGCCCAAGCATGGAAAGGCAGGAAAGCTATTCAACACCAGCGTGAGACCAGGATTTGATCAGCTCAAAGATGTGATCAAGACCGGCAAGTAGCGCGAGCCAGAAACACCAATCACTGAAGACCAACATGAAGAGGCCGATCTCAATGGAGCGACGATCTCTGTGAAGTCGGCCGAACAATGGATTGCCGCCTACCAGACCAAGCCAGTCGAGGCATTGGGATGGTATGCCGCCTCGCTCGATACCTCTCGTCGGCTGGTGATGAGTTACCTGTCCGTTCCAGCGAGGGAAGCTGCGGTCATTGATGTCGGTGCCGGGGCATCCGTCTTTGCGGATCACATGATTGAAGATGGCTGTTTAGACATCACGCTGCTGGACCTGTCCGCTGAGGCGCTCGCGATCACGCGCTCAAGATTGAATGGCGATGAGGCAATTACCAGCGTGATCGGAAATGTACTGGACTGCCCGTCGCTGCGCCAATCGGGGTATGACGTTTGGCATGATCGCGCTGTGTTCCACTTCCTCACAGCAAAGGCCGATCGGGAGGTGTATGTCAAAAGGGCTCACCAATTCCTAGCCGCCACAGGAATTGTCGTACTGGGTACATTCGCGCCAGACGGCCCGGAAATGTGCAATTCTTTACCGGTGCGTCGTTGTGGGTTGAGCGAAATCATTGAGGACTTCTCTCCTTGGTTCGACCTGGTTTATTCAGAGGCGCAGGTTCACACGACTCCGTCCGGCGGTGAGCAGTCTTACAATTATTTCGTTTTAAAAAAAGGGGTGCATCGCGACTGTGATTCTCTCCTAGGTAAGGAAGGGTAACGATGAGGCCAAGGAGTGATAGGGGGCGCCCACGCCTCGATTTATCAACTAAGAACCCGAAATGTGCGGCCTCTTCTCAACCCAAGATACCGCTGCACCCCCCACGACCTTGGGTTCCTCATTGAAAGGCCCATTCATGTTCCGTCTGCTGTCCCAAAGTCTCCTGGTCCTCTTGCTTGCCCTAAGCGCATCGGCCGTTGGTGCCGAGCAAATTTATGTTCCGCGAGCCACCAAAATTACAGACAACTTTTATGCAATCGTTGGGCCTCTGGGGCAACGCAGCGAGGCCAATGCAGGTCTAAATGCAAATTACGGGTTCGTCGTGACCGAGACTGGTGTCATCTTGATCGACAGCGGGGCCAGTGAACACGGTGCCGCCATGCTCCAAAAGGCAGTCCGAGTCGTTACACCAAAGCCCATTCGGTGGGTTCTAAATACTGGGTCACAGGATCACCGTTGGCTGGGTAACGAGTACTTCGCTAAGCAGGGGGCCCGCGTGTATGCCATGTCGGGCACCGTAAAGACTCAGCGTGCATCGGCTCAGCAGCAAATCGATTCATTAAAGCGCTTTGTTGGCCCACAGCTGTCTGGCACTAATCCAGCGTATGCCACTGACATCAGTTCCGCACCGGAGGCAGCGCTCACCATCGACGGTGTGCGCATTCAGTGGGTTGAGACGAATGCCCACTACCCTGGTGACACCATGATCTACTTTCCGAGCGCCTCGGTGATGTTTACTGGGGACTTGGTCTACGTGGACCGGATCTTGGGTGTTTTACCCCAATCGAGTGTGCGCAAGGCACTGGCAGCATTCGAGCGCCTGGTTGCCTTCAATCCAAAATATGTTGTACCGGGTCACGGAAGGGTGACCGACCTCGCCCAAGCCAAGCGTGAGACGGGCGACTACTATGCGTTTCTGATCAGCAACGTGGGCGCTGCAGCCCGCAATATGGACTCCATTGGCGAGACCCTAGATAAGTTCGCCCAGCCCTCACAGTTTATGCATCTGGCGAACTTTGCCGAGCTCCACCGGGCCAACATGAATCGCGTCTTTGTTGATTTTGAGGCGAATCCATGAGGCTCCGTCTGGTCTCTAGGAGTCGGGAGCAGGCGTATGTACAAAGCTTTCGGCAAGCTTTCACAGACTCCGAGGGGGCAGATGAGGGTGATTTAATTGCGGGGCTCGTCGAGGACCTTTTGTCCGGCACCGCCCCAAACGATATCTATGCCATTGCGGCGGAGGCCCACGGGACGCTAATCGCTGGCTGTGTCTTCACACGACTAAGGTTTGAAAATGACACGCGAGAGATCTTCTTGCTCTCGCCTGTAGCTGTTGTGCCCACCGCCCAGGGTACCGGCGTTGGGCAGACTATGATTGGATATGGCCTGAGTCTAATGCGTGAGGCCGGCGTAGACGTAGCAATGACATACGGCGACCCAAACTTTTACAACAAGGTTGGTTTTCAGCCTGTGAGTGAAGCGGATGCGATGGCACCGTTCCCCCTCCGACAGCCAGAGGGCTGGCTTGGGTTGGCCCTCAAGGATAAATCATGGTCGCCGCTGAAGGGTCGTTCGACTTGTGTACCAGCGCTAGCGAATCCTGTTTTTTGGTGAGCGAACTCCATACCAAACGATTGTCGGCCTAACCCACGCTGCGCAGACGCGCACTCGCAGCAGCATCAAGCGTCAAGCGCACGCCCAGGGATCCGTTGCCAGACCGCACCGGCAACTTTCGGAGGCAGATTTCAATGGTCTTGATCTCTGGGCAGTCACTACACCCGGCGGGCCAACACAACGGCAGCAGACGAACCCCATCCAACTGTCCAGCACCACGTGCGCAAGAGCATGCCGGGCGCGGCGTCCACTAGGGCAGCAGACTCATCGCGATGATGCTGCTCGTCCGCTTGGCACCTGACCAAGAGTGGCAACAAGCCCTCTGGCCCACCCGAGCCCCTGAGGTGATCGATCTGCTGTTGGTAGTGTTGGTCCACAAAGGTCTCAACCGCAGCAATGGTGGCGTAAACCGCACGGCGTCCAAATAGGCAGGGGAGGGCGCCTGTCAGCCATCCCGCAAGGCGCCAAGGGCCCAAAAGAAGGCTGCGTTGGGGCGCCGGCAGCCATTCAGACACCTCGCGCAGGTGGTCGGCCTCCGTTGCGCCATGTGCATCAGCAAAGGCAATCAGCTCCGTGTCTTTGCGCCATTTCGCAACGGTCTTTATGCCCTTGTAAATGTAAACCGCACCGGTCTCGCCAGCGTGGTCAGAGCGCAGCTCGCGAAGAAGGTAATCAGAGAGGGGTTGCGACATGATTGAGGCACACTACCACCTATTTTTCGAAAGCTACCCTTTTGGCAGACACGTTTTCTCAACGCCTCCTTGGTCTCTCCGATGGCGATAAGTCCTTCATCATTCAGATGGCATGGGAGGATCGCACTGCCTTCGAGACCATTTATGAGCGAACGGGCTGGTCAGAGTCCGATGTCATTCGTCTCATGCGCAGGCAGCTCAAGCCCAGCTCTTTCCGAATGTGGCGCGAGCGCATGAAAGGCCGCGTCACCAAGCATCGCGCTCTCAGAGACCCTGAGATGAAATTCAGTGATGCATCTGTCGCCGATCATCGGCGAGCAAATTGTTAGGCCGTCGGCGAGACACTGCCTAGGCGCTGTCGATTCTCTGTCGCGCCCAATACGACAGCGCATCGACCAGAATCACCAGCAGAATCATGCTGAGCAGAATGCTGCTGGTCTCTTGCATCTGAAAGAGTCCCATGTGGAACGACAGCATCTGCCCCAGGCCACCCCCACCAACTACACCCAGAATCGTTGCGGCTCTGATGTTGTTCTCCCACCGATAAAGGCTATAAGACACAAGCTGCGGCAGCAGGGTTGGGAGCGTTGCAAAAAAGAATATTTGCGTGCCTCCAACCCCTTGCATGCGCAGAACGTCGTCGGGCTCTGTCGGTGCATTCTCGAGCGCCTCCGTAAACAGTCTGCCCAGCACACCGGTAGTATGCAGAGCAAGCGCCAGGGTTCCCGCAAATGGCCCAAGTCCGGCAGAAATCAGCAAGAGTGCAGCCCAAATCAATTCTGGGATCGACCGAAGCCCATTTAAGAGGAGCTTCAGGCCGATCCGCACGATGCCAGAGCCTATGCCACGGTTAGAGGCAGCGAGTGCAATCAGCAGTCCGAGAAGTGCTGCAAGCACGGTGCCAAAGGCAGACATGGCAATGGTCTCAAGCGCCGCCGCCGCAATACGCCACAGGAATGCAGCATCTAGGTTGGGAGTGGTCAGCTCACCCACGAACTTTGCGATGCGTGTGATCCCATCGACTGAGAAGAGTCGACCGAGGTCTAGGTTCAGGGACCAGAAGCTCGCAATGACCAAGGCAATAAGCCCAAAGCTAACCCAGCAGACCGAGCAATTCCAGCGAATCCAGGTTCTGTTTTCAGGCATCTGCGGCCTCATCGTATGACCCTTCGAAGCCATGCACTGAGCAAGTCCGCGATGCCGACCAAGGCAACGAAAACGATCAGCATGGTGGCGACCTCCCCGCCATTGAACATGCGCATTGAGGTGTCCATTTGCTGCCCGAGGCCGCCCGCTCCAACAAAGCCCAGCACGGCAGAGGACCGAATGGCGCACTCCCACCGATAGACGGTGTAGCTCGTGAGCTCCGAGGCATTCTGCGGCAGCAGCGCATAGAGGAATGCCTGCATTCGGCTACCGCCATTGCGCAGCAGCCCGGTTGCACTCGCGGTGCTACCGCTCTCTAGAATCTCTGAGTACACCTTACCCAGCATGCCTGCATAGGTCAGGGCAATGGCCAACACACCTGCCGCAGGGCCAAGCCCAACCACGCGCACGAAGATCAGTGCCCAGATCAACTCGGGAATACTGCGCAGAAGAATGAGAAGCCAGCGCAAGCCCTGTCGCACGGCATACGGTATGCGACCCATCTCGCCGCTCAGGGACGATATGGACAGTGCGCGCGTGACCATGAGCGTGATCGGAACGGCCAGGGTCAGTGCGAGCGTCATGCCGGCTGTGGCAATGGCAATCGTGCGCCAGGCCTCTCCGAGGACAAGCCACAAAAACTCGGGCTCGAGCGCTGGCGGAAAGAAGTCGCGAATAAAGGTTGCAGTGACGCGTAGGTTCTCTGGGTCAAAGAACACCCATGGTCTGAACTCGGTCACCACCAAGGCGGGCCAGAGCAAGGCTGCTGCAGCCAAAATCCAAAATACGCGGCCAAGCCATGCGGGGTCTCTACTCATGCGCAATTGGCCTTGGCTGGACCCACTAGCGGCAATGAACAATCTTTGGCGCGGTGGGCAGCTCGATGGGCACCGTGTCAACGGGCTCCTCGTTTGCATAGAGGTCCGAGAGCAGCGCATCGGTTACTTGATCAGAGGGCAGGTCAAATGCCAACTCGCCATGCCTGAGCCCAACGATTCGGGGAAAGGCCGATCTGGCCACACTCACCTGATGAAGGCTGGTGACCAGCGTGACCGCTCTTTGCTTAGCCGTGTGTGTGAGCGTGTGTATGGCCTGCTCTGCTCGCCTTGGGTCGAGTGCAGAGAGTGGCTCATCAATCAGCCACAGCCGGGCTGGCGACATGAGTGCCCGCGCGAGTCCCACGCGCTGGCGTTCTCCGCCTGAGAGTCGGTCGACCCGTTCCCACAGCTTCTCCTCAAGATCGAAGGCCCGCAGGGCCTCTAGCGCGGGTTCGATGTCGTCTGGAAACATGAGCTCTCGCAGGCTACCCCAGAGTGTCATGGAGGGAAGTCGTCCCGCATTGAGCGCGGTTACCACCCTTTGGCGCGGGGGGAGCGGTGGAACCTGTGGCGCGTAGAAAAGCTGGCGACGCATGGCGAGCAGCGCTGTGCTCGAGACAGTCCATGGGTCTTGGTCTGCCAGCAGCACCTGTCCCTCGGAGGGTTTAAGAGCGGCAGCAGCCAGCAGCAGTAGCGTGGTCTTTCCGGCTCCGGAGGGCCCAATGACAGCGACCTGCTCGCCCTTTTCAATGCGAAGCGAGACCTGGCGCACGGCGGGCCTAGCTCCAGGCTTAGCCGCGAGATGACAGCCGGAGGCAGCCGTCAGAGTTACATGCATGGCGTGCGTTGCTTACTTAATCAACCCGGCACTCCGACCGGCCTTCTCAAGCCCGCTGTAGTTTTCGGACTTGGTCGGAATGTATCGGCTTGCCCGATTCAGGGTGAGGATTTCTTTTCCGATTGGGGTGCTCGGATCAAGTGCAAACAGGGCCTGTGCAATGCGCTCGCGAAGTGCGGGCGACATGTCTGCATGAACAGACCAGTTGTAGTTCACGTAGGGTGGGGTGGTGTAGAACACATCGACCTTGGTGGTGTCGACCTTCTTCGCCTCGACAAACTTCTGCCACACCGTAATGTCAAGCGCTGCGGCATCGACCCGGCCGCTCACGACCGATGCAATCGTTGCGTCGTGTGCGCCCGAGTATGCGACTCGCTTGAGGTCTCGCTCGGGATCAATGCCAGCTTGGAGCATGAAAGAGCGCGGCATCAGGCTGCCCGAAGTGCTCGAGGGGGACCCAAAACTGAACTGGCGGCCCTTGAGGTCGGAGAGGCTTCCAATACCCGAATCTTTTCTTGCGATGAAGACTGATCGAAATCGGGTGTCTTCTTCACGCTGCGCGATGGCAACGATTTTTCCGCCTGATCGAAGCTGTGCCTGAACATGGGTGAATCCACCGAACCAGACCAGATCGACCTGTTTGTTGACCAAAGCCTCGACCGCTGCGGGGTAGTCGTTTACTGGGGTGAACTCCACACGCATGCCGAGCGCGCTCTCGAGGTATTTGGTGAGCGGGCCAAACTTTCGAAGCTGCTCTGTGGCGGCTTCTTCCGGGATGGTGCTCACCCTTAGTGTGGACTGCGCAAAGGCTGGCTGAAGGAGGGAGAGCATCAGTACAAGGAGGATGCGCAGCGGGAACTGAATCGACATGAGTTAACGCCTAGAGAGAAGAGAGTTGGAGCGTCTCAGAACAACAAGTCACCCAGCAGGACTGAGACACCCAGCGCCAAGAAGACAGCCGCAGCGATCGATCGCACCAGCCGCATCGAGATTCGAGCCGAGAGCCTGTCGCCAATAAACACGGCAGGCACATCGGCGATGAGCATACCAAGCGTTGTGCCCATAACCACCATGACCACTTCAGGGTAATGCGCTGCCATGGCCACGGTCGCGATCTGAGTCTTGTCGCCCATTTCGGCAAGGAAGAAGGTCACTAAGGTGGCGCCGAAGACCCCAAACCGCTGAAAGACGGTGGTTTCTTCGGGGTTGATTTTGTCGGGGACGAGGGTCCAGACCGCCATGGCAATGAACGATGCACCGAGTACCCAACGAAGCAGGTCAGGGCTGAGCGTCTGAGTGACCCACACCCCAATGGCGCCCGCGAGTCCGTGATTGAGGATTGTGGCAATAAAAATACCCAGAATGATGGGGGCCGGGCGCTTGAATCGGGCTGCCAGTAAGAAGGCGAGTAGTTGAGTCTTGTCGCCCATTTCTGCAAGCGCGACAACGCCGGTTGAAACCAGGAGTGCTTCCATTGTAAGAACTTGTTAAGTACCGACGAGTGCGGCGGATTTTACCTGTAGCCAGACCGATTGCCCCGGTGAGAGACTGAGCTGATCGGCTGCACGGCGGGTGATGCGGGCAAGCAGGCGCGTGCTCTGTGCTTCGAGCACAGCGAGGCAATGTGAGGGGTGCCGGTCTGGCTCTAGCCTCAAAAGCTTGGCCTGGCATACATTCTGAATCGAGCCCGCCAGCGGCTGAACCTGGCTGACGCTCACATCGCTTGCACGGACATGCACCCGAACTTCTTTACCAATAGGCAGTTCAGACCCACCGCACCAGAGCTGAAGCCCACCGGCATGCACGCTCAACAGCCCATAGGGGCGATCATATCCGGCCACCTTGCCCACCAGAAGCGAGCCCGCCTCTGAGCCTACGCAGCGCGCAAACTCGGGGTCTGACAAGGTGGATTGAACGGGTCCGGTAACCGCAACGCGACCTGACTCCAGCAGCACCACCTGGTCTGCAAGACGCGTGAGCTCTTGCATGGAGTGCGTGACATAAAGCACTGGAATCTCGAGGCGCTCTTGCAATTGGGCCAACCAGGGCAGGACCTCTTCTTTGCGATTCATGTCGAGTGAGGCGAGTGGCTCATCGAGCAACAGCAGTTTTGGGTCGGTGGCGAGTGCCCGCGCAATCGCCACGCGCTGACGTTCACCACCAGAGAGCGACGCTGGGTCGCGATCCAGCAGTGCACCTATGCCCAGTAACGAAGTAGCGGCCTCGAGCGCAGCTTGGGCGGTGGCCGTACGGGTTCGCTTGGCCCCATAGTTTAGGTTCGCCCGCACACTCAGATGGGGAAAGAGGCTCGCCTCCTGAAACACATAGCCTAGAGGGCGCTTCCAAGTGGGGACCCAGGTACCTTGCGTGTCTTCTTGCCACGTCGAGTTCGGGACGGAGATGTGCCCTTGGCCACGCTCGAGTCCTGCTATGCAGCGCAATAGACTGGTCTTGCCCGATCCCGATTCGCCAAAGATGACCGAGAACCCTCGGTCTGGGAGTTCCAAGTCTGCGTCGAGGGAGAACGCGTCCCGATTCAGTTGCAGGCGGATCCTCATGCGCGTTTGAGCCTTGCAAGCAGGACTAAAACCAGAAAAGAGAAGCCCACCATGCCCGCCGAAAGCCAATGGGCCTGGGTGTACTCCATGGCCTCCACGTGCCCAAAGATCTGGGTCGAGACCACCCGGGTCTCTCCGGGAATGTTCCCGCCGATCATCAGCACCACACCAAATTCACCCACGGTATGGGCAAAGCTCAGGACCACAGCCGTGAACAGGCCTGGCTTAGCAAGTGGAAGCGCGACAGTGAAGAATCGATCAAGGGGGCTCGCGCGAAGCGTGGCCGCCACCTCCAGTGGGCGAGGTCCAATGGCCTCAAAGGCATATTGAATGGGCTGTACCGCGAAGGGCAGGGAGAAGATCACCGAACCGATGAGCAGCCCGGGAAATGAGAAGGAGAGCAGGCCAACGCCCAAGGACTGGGTGATAGACCCCACCCAGCCTTGAGGCCCGAGGAGCACAAGCAGGTAGAAGCCCAAGACGGTGGGGGGAAGCACGAGGGGCAGCGTGACCAGCGCGTTCACGCCCGCTCTCCAGGGGGACTTGGTCTGCGAGAGCCACCAAGCGAGCGGCGTGGCAATCAGCAGCAACACCAGCGTCGTGAGGCTGGCGAGTTGAAGGGTGAGAGCGATGGCCGGCCAGGCCTCGGCGCTAAGGTGCGACTGCATAGCCAAATGAGGTGATCACCTCACGGGCGCGCTCAGAGCGCAGGAAGTTCATGAGTGCCTTGGCCGCCTCCTGGTCTTGGCCGCGGCTCAACAGAATGGCATCTTGTTGAATCGGTGCGTGCAGATTGCTGGGCACGACCCATCCAGAACCCTCACGCATCTCTCCATGCTCTATGACCTGCGAGAGCGCCACAAAGCCCAGCTCCGCGTTTTCGGAGGCAACAAACTGATAGGCCTGGCTGATGTTTGAGCCTTCAACAATCCTTGAAGCAAGTGAGGTAAAAAGGCGCATCCGATTGAGGACTTCCATGGCTGCAGCACCGTAGGGTGCAAGCTTGGGATTTGCAATGGCTAGCTTCTGAAAGCGATTGGTTTTTAAGACTTGACCATCGCGATCGACGAGGTTTGGGCGTTTGCTCCAGAGCACCAGACGGCCCATGGCATAGGTGAAGCGACTCTCGGCCCGCGCAAGGCCTTCCTGAGCAAGCAGAGCCGGTGTGGTGTCGTCCGCAGAGAGGAGCAGGGCAAATGGGGCGCCGTTTTTAATCTGCGCGTAGAACTGGCCCGTGGCCCCAAATGCGAGCAACGCCGTGTGCCCGGTCGCCAGCTCGAACTCGCGCGCGAGCACTTTCATGGGCGCAGTGAAGTTGGAGGCCACCGCGACCTTGACTTCGGCCGCCACCGCGTCTGCTGCGTGGGCAAGACCCGCGAGCAATAGCAAACCGTATGTCCATGAGAAAAGCGTCTGAATCTTCATCGTGCGCGTTAGTATGGCTTATGAATTCACTCCCCATTCCATTTCGGGCCCTGGTCATCGGAAGCACTGGCGCCATTGGCGGTGCCTTCAACGAGGCGCTTGAGGGCATGCGCGGCTGCGATCGTGTGATTGGCCTGAGTCGTTCCTCGACGCCTTCCCTGGTGCTCGAAAACGAGCCCTCGATTGCCTCGGCTGCAGCGGCTGTTGCCCCCCATGGGCCCTTCCACCTGATCGTGGACGCGACGGGCGCCCTCACCATTGATGGCCAAGGCCCCGAGAAGCGACTCGCTCAGGTCTCCTCGAACGGCTTAGCGCGTGCCTTTCAGGTCAATGCCATCGGTCGCGCACTGGTGCTCAAGTCCTTTGTGCCGCTGCTAGCGTCCAAGGAGCGGTCAATCTTCGCAGTGCTCTCGGCCCGAGTGGGGAGTATTGAGGACAACCAGTTGGGCGGGTGGTACGGATACCGGGCCTCCAAGGCAGCCGGCAATATGCTGCTTCAGACGACCGCCATTGAATCGCATCGCACTCGTCCATTTGCGGTCTTTGCTGCACTTCAGCCGGGCACTGTCGTCTCTAAGCTCTCGTCGCCATTTTCGTCCGGCCACCAGACCCTGACGCCTCATGAATCGGTGTCTGGGCTGCTCAATGCGCTTGATTCGCTTGAGGCCGGCCCTCGCGCTCGCTTCATTGACTACAAAGGCGAATCGATTCCTTGGTAACGGAGTTTGCGTTTCCGATCGGATTCGAAACCTGGGCCATCGCTGGATTGGTCGTGACTTTCGCCTACGTCATCTTTGGCATCACCGCCTTCGGTGCGGCGATGTTTACGGTGCCCCTGCTCTCGTTGCTGCTGCCGCTAGAGTTCGTCTTGCCGGTCTGCGTGTTGCTTGATGTGTCTGCTTCGTTCGCTCTTGGGTCCCGCTTCTCGCGTGAGGCCTCTTGGGGAGAGCTGAAATGGATGATTCCGTTTTCTGTGTTGGGCGCTGTGGCTGGCGTAACCCTGTTGGTGAGCCTGCCCGGAGCGGCAACTCTGGCAGCCTTCGGACTTTTCCTGTCGTCTTATGCAGCCTATGCGCTTTTCAAGCGTGGCAGCACCAAGGCCGTGAGCGAGAGGTGGGCCCCGGTATCCGGCCTTACAGGGGGTGTCACGGGAACCTTGTTCGGCGTGGGAGGCCCGCCTTACGTGATTTATCTCTCTCATCGACTCTTCGATAAGTCGGCCTATCGTGCAACCCTATCGAACATGGTCTTGGCCTCTACGGGTATTCGGGCTGTTGTCTTCACGATCACCGGTCTTATGGTGATGGATCGCGTGGTGACTTTTCTGATGCTCCTGCCATTTGCTTTGCTCGGTTTGCATATTGGACATCGGCTGCACACTCGGCTGTCACGTGAGATGGTTCAGCGTGTTGCCTCGGTTCTGATCCTAGCTATCGGGTTTGTGCTGATACGTCGCGCCTGGATGCAAGGCGGGTTTACTTGACGCTCATGTCAGCAGTCTGATTCAATGCGGCAGCCCATTTAGAAGGTCTTCTGCATGCTCACCATCGGCACTCCCCTGTTGTGGTCATTCTTTGCGGCCTTTGTGGTCGTGGCGCTGGTCATCGATTTTCTCGCGCTCAATAAGCAGGGGGCTCATGCTGTCTCCATACGAGAGGCCACCATCTGGTCTCTGGTCTGGGTCGCGGTGTCGTTTGTATTTGTGGGCTGGCTCTGGTGGTACCTCGGTGGAACTGGAGAAGACCTCGATGCCAAGAAGCTTGCCGACGCGAAGGCCCTTGAGTTCGTAACGGGTTACCTGGTCGAGAAGGCACTCGCGGTGGACAACATATTTGTCTTCCTCATGCTCTTCACCTTCTTCGGGGTACCGTCCGAGTTCCAAAAGCGCGTATTGATGATTGGTATTCTGCTGGCGCTCGTGCTGCGCGCCATCATGATTCTGATCGGTGCATGGCTTATCTCGCAGTTCCATTGGATCATGTATCTCTTTGGCGCTTTCTTAGTCTTTACCGGTGTGAAGATGTGGTGGGCGTCTGGGCAGGAGCCCGATCTGGAGAACAACCCGGCACTCAAGTGGATCAACCGCCACATGAAGATTGCCCCAAATTTTGATGGCGAGAAATTCTTCACCCGGGTAGACGGCGTGAAGATGGCCACGCCGCTTTTTGTGGTGATTCTGCTCATCGGCATTGTGGATGTCATCTTCGCGGTGGACTCCATTCCGGCCATTTTTGCAATCACCACGGATCCGTTCATTGTGCTGACGTCGAACGTCTTTGCCATTTTGGGTCTGCGCGCCATGTACTTTCTCCTGGCCAGCATGCACGAGAAGTTCCACCTGCTCTCTTACGGGCTGTCCATTGTGTTGGTGTTCATTGGCGTCAAGATGCTGCTGATCGACCTCTACAAGATTCCCATTGCCTGGTCGCTGGGCTTCACCGTTGTGACGCTTGCGGTCACCATGCTGCTTTCGCTTCGCATTCCGGCAAAGGAGGGGGAGGTCACCAGTGCCTTCCCGTTTGAGCCGAAGCGTCCCGAAGAACGGGACTCGAAATAGCGTCGCAGGCCATGGCCACGGACCCCATTGCCAACCCTCCAATTTCGCTGCAAGACTGGATTGGTCGCAGTGAGACTGTGGCCGATACGCTGTATTCGACACCCGTGCGCGCACTCAGTGCCACGCTCGACAGTAATCTCCCAGCGCCCGGACCTTCCGAGTCACTTCCTCCGCTCTGGCACTGGCTCTATTTTCTGCCTCTGCATTCCCAGTCTGAGATTGGTTTAGACGGCCATGCGCGGCGCGGAGGCTTCCTCCCGCCAGTCAACCTCCCGCGTCGCATGTGGGCGGGTGGGCAATTGCAATTTCAGCGGGCGCTCAAGGTGGGCGAGGCGGTGCGGCGTGTGTCGACGATTCGCGATGTCACGCAGAAGCAGGGTCGCACAGGGCCACTTGTGTTTGTGAAGGTAGAGCACGCGATCTTCGGTGGTGCAGATGCCGACCCCGCCCTTGTAGAGTTTCACGACATTGTCTATCGGGACGCGGAGTCGGCATCGGAGCATAGGCCCGCGCCAGAGCGAGCGGAGTTGACTGCCCTCTGGATGCGAGAGATTCAACCCGACCCGGTTTTGTTGTTTCGTTACAGCGCGCTCACCTTCAATGGCCATCGCATTCACTACGACAGAACGTATGTAACGCAAGAGGAGGGCTATCCGGGCCTCGTGGTCCATGGGCCCCTGGTGGCGACGCTGTTGCTTGAACTCGTACGCCGAGAGCTGCCGCACGCAGTGGTTGAGGCTTTTACGTTTAAGGCGGTGCGGCCATTGTTTGATCTGCATCCATTCGCCGTGTGCGGCGCGTCAAGCGCCGACGGTCGCTCGATCGCACTTTGGGCTCAGGACCATGAGGGGTACGTCACCATGCGCGCCAATGCCACCCTGCGCGCGACGTGCTCCTAAGATGCCCACCACCTATCTCTTCGTCCCAGGAAGCAGGCCCGATCGATTTCAAAAGGCTTGGGACACTCCTGCCCATGTGGTGATTCTCGATCTTGAGGATGCAGTGGCTCCTGTCGATAAGGCGGCCGCGCGTGCATCGGTTGGTACGTTCCTGCAATCCATACCGCTGAGCGCGCAGACGCGCGTGATGGTGCGTATCAACGATGTCCGAAGCCCATGGTTCGCAGAGGATTTGCGTTGGCTTGAGTCCCTTCCGTGGCTTGGCGTGATGCTTCCCAAGGCTGAGTCGACTGCAGACTTCGACGCGCTCCGCGATGCTGGCTCCGAGCGCGAGTTGATTGCCTTGATTGAGACGGTTCGGGGTGTTTGTCAGGCGAAAGAAGTTGCGCAGGCTGGCGGTGTGACACGTCTTGCATTTGGTTCTCTCGACTACGGGTTTGACCTTGGGGTTGATGGGCCTGGGCTCGCGCTGGACCTTGCTGGTCTCGAATTGGCCTTGGCAAGCCGTCTGGCTGAGCTGCCGCCACCTATCGCCGGCGTCACCCAATCGCTTGAGGCGCATGCCGTGGAACAGGATGTTTGGCACGCAAAGTCGCTCGGTTTTGGCGGGAAGCTCTGCATTCATCCGGCACAACTCGCTCCTGTCGTGCAGGCCTTCTCGCCCGATGCGCAAACGAGGGCGTGGGCAGAACGCGTGGTCTCGGCATGGCGTGATGCGGAGCGCGATGCTGAGCGCAATGCCGGGCCCTCCGGTGCGGGCGTGGGCGCACTCATGGTTGACGGAAAAATGGTGGATAAACCCGTCTTACTGCGGGCGCAGCGTGTGTTGGGGCTTTCGAACTCCTAGCCTTCCCAGTTATGCCTGCGCGTCGGCGAGCGCATGGTCACCAGCTCCTCGGCGGCCGTGGGGTGAACGGCCAGCGTTGCGTCGAGAGATGCCTTTGTGGCCTTGAGCTGAAGGGCAACGCCCATGAGCTGCGCCATCTCGCCAGTGTCTGGCCCCAACGCATGAAAGCCAAGCACGCGATCGCTGGCCCGATCGACCAACAGCTTCATAAACATTCGGCTGTGATGGCCAGACAGGGTGGCCTTCATGGGCCGAAATCGGGTGGCGTAGACATCGAGCTGGGGATAATCGCGCAGCGCATCCGCTTCCGTGAGTCCGACGGTGCCCAATTCGGGCGTGGTGAAAACCGCGGTTGGAATCAGACGATGATCAACGACGACACGCTTGCCGCCGAATTGTGTGTCTGCGAACGCGTGGCCCTCGCGGATGGCCATGGGGGTAAGGTTGACCCGGTTGGTGACATCTCCCACCGCGAAGATGTTTGCAATGCCGGTGCGGGAGTCTTCGTCAACGGGAATGGCACCGTGGTGGTCGAGGTGAATCCCAACCGCCTGAAGGCCGAGTCCTTCGGTTTTTGGCTTTCGACCAATCGCTTTGAGAACCGCATCTACTTCTATCGGTTCACCATGATCAAACGACACGCGCAATCCTTGCGGCACGCGTTCGATCTGAGCAATGCGTCTCTCCGGGTGGAGGGTGAGACCGGATTGCGCTAGCTCTTCCTCGAGATGGGTTTGCAGCTCTTCATCGAACCCGCGAAGCACTCTCTGACCTCGGTAGACCACGTGCACGCTAGAACCCAGGTTTTGCAAGACGCAGGCGAGCTCAAGCGCGATGTACCCCGCACCTTGAACCAGAACGCGCTTGGGCTGTTCATTGAGCAGAAAAAAATCATTGGAATCGATGCAGAGCTCGTGCCCAGGAATCTGCGTGTCGGTGACAGGGTGGGCGCCGGTCGCGATAAGAATGGTTTTACCCGATACGGATTGCTCCGGCCCGCAAGCAACCTCGGTGGCACTCAATAATCGTGCGCTGCCCTGAAGGATGGTGACACCAGCCTTCTCGAGGTTGCTCCGATAAATGCCCTCAAGACGGGTCACCTCGCGGTCACGGTTCTCCTTGAGCGTAGACCAACTGAAGGATTGCGGACCGACAGTCCATCCAAAGCCCTGGGCCTCTTGGAACTCTGTGGGGAACCGACTGGCATAAACCATGAGCTTTTTGGGCACACAGCCTCGAATGACACAGGTGCCGCCCATGCGGTATTCCTCAATGAGCGCGACCTTAGCCCCATACTGAGCAGCGATGCGTGCTGCGCGCACCCCGCCTGAGCCACCGCCAATTACGATGAGGTCGTACATACTTGCTCCTGTGCTGAATAACACTCCGATTATGCTTGCCTTCGTCGATATTGAGACCTCTGGGTCCACACCAGGTCGAGATGGCATTACAGAAGTTGCGGTCATCACCTGGGACGATGGCGTTGTTGAGCGTTGGTCCTCACTCGTGAATCCTCAACGATCCATTCCGGAGTTTATTCAAGGGCTGACGGGCATCTCCAACGAGATGGTGGCCGATGCTCCGCTCTTTGAGGAGTTGGTTCCAGAGTTGAAGCATCGGCTCGCGGGACGCGTATTCGTGGCCCATAACGCGCGGTTTGACTATGCCTTTATCAAACAGGGGTTTTTGGCGGCAGGGGAGGACCTCCGGGCGCCGACACTCTGCACCGTGAAGCTCTCTCGAAAGCTCTTTCCAAAGGAGGCGCGCCACAACCTCGACGCACTTACGGCAAGGCATGGGCTTCAGGCGCAGGGGCGGCACCGGGCGATGGCCGATGCCGATCTGTTGCTGCAGTTCTGGCAGATCCTCATGCGTGACATTGCGCCTGAGGAGCTCGACGCTGCTGTACATGAGCTTCTGGGGCGCCCAAGCCTTCCCTCCCACCTGGATGCAAGCCTGCTGGCCGACTTACCTGCCGGACCCGGGGTCTACCTCTTCTATGGTGAGAATGACTTGCCCATTTACATCGGCAAGTCCAAGACCATTCGATCGCGGGTGCTCGCGCATTTCTCAAGTGATGTCCGATCGTCGAAGGAGCTCAGCCTTGCCCAACAGGTCCGCCGTGTGGAGTGGCGAGAGACCACCGGAGAAATTAGTGCCCTGCTGTTGGAGGCAGACTTGGTCAAGTCGATGCGGCCGACGCACAACCGGCAGCTTCGCTTGAATCAGAATGTCTGCACGCTCGTGCTCGATACGCCCCAGGCGTTTCCTCAGGTTCAGCCGCTCTCGATTGATGAAGCGCTGCCAGAGCAGTCCGGGCGCGCCTATGGGCTTTTTCAGTCTATGACTGAGGCCAGACGCAGTCTGCGCCTTCTCTGTGAAGAACATGGTCTTTGCCAGGCGGTATTGGGTGTTGAGAAGCGCAAGCATGGCGAAGCCTGCTTTGGGCGTCAGCTCAAGAAATGCCAGGGGGCTTGTGAGGGCGGAGAATCGCCTGAGCGTCACCACCTTCGGGTGATGGCTGCGCTTTCAAAAATGAAGGTGCGTGACTGGCCGTTTGCTGGGCCGGCCTATTTGAGAGAGGGCGAGGCGCTTTTGATTTTCCAAGATTGGGCCTATTTAGGCACTGCCCACTCCGAGGCCGACCTGGAGGATTGCCTCGCAGGCCGGCGTCAGATTCAGTTCGATCGCGATACCTACCGCATCTTGCTGAAGGTGGTGGGGCAGATGCAGCCGCTACGTCATTAGGTCAAATCGGTCTGCGTTCATCACTTTGGTCCATGCCGCGATGAAGTCCCTGACAAATTTCTCGCGGTTATCGTCTTGCGCATAAAGCTCGGCATACGCGCGAAGAATCGAGTTTGAACCGAAGACGAGGTCGACCCGTGTCGCTGTGAACCGTGTTTGACCAGATGCGCGATCGACCAGCGCATAGCTATTTCGCCCGGTTGGCTTCCAGTGCATGCGCATGTCCGTCAGATGAACGAAGAAGTCGTTCGAGAGAACGCCGACCCGCTCAGTGAAGACGCCGTGTGAGCTGCCGCCGTGATTGGTGCCGAGCACCCGCATGCCGCCAATCAGGACGGTCATCTCCGGGGCAGTAAGCCCCATGAGCTGCGCGCGGTCTAGCAGCATCTCTTCGGGCTTCACAACGTAGTGCTTCTTTTGCCAATTGCGAAAGCCATCTGCCAATGGCTCGAGGACAGCGAAAGACTCGACATCTGTCTGCTCCTGATTGGCGTCACCCCGTCCCGGGCTAAAGGGCACTGTGATGTCAAATCCCCCCGCCTTTGCAGCGTTCTCAATACCGACATTTCCGGCCAGCACGATCACGTCGGCAACACTCGCACCCGTGTCTTGAGCAATGGCCTCGAGCACACTCAGGACTCTTGAGAGTCTCTCAGGCTCGTTTCCCTCCCAGTCTCGCTGAGGCGCCAGGCGAATACGCGCTCCATTGGCTCCCCCGCGGAAGTCTGAGCCGCGGAAGGTACGAGCGCTATCCCAAGCCGTTGCAACCATCTCTGCATTCGAGAGGCCGCTCGCAGCGATTTTGGACTTTACGGCCTGAACATCAAAGTCACCCCTGCCTGCGGGAACGGGGTCTTGCCAGATCAACTCTTCGCTGGGCACCTCTGGGCCGATATATCTCGATTTGGGGCCCATGTCTCTATGGGTGAGCTTAAACCAGGCTCTCGCGAACACCTCTGAGAAGTAGGCAGGATCTTGATAGAAGCGCTCAGAGATCTTGCGATACGCGGGATCCATCTTCATGGACATGTCCGCATCGGTCATGATGGGGTTGTAGCGGATTGATGGGTCTTCGACGTCGGTTGGCTTGTCCTCTTCCTTGATGTTGATTGGCTCCCACTGCCATGCGCCTGCAGGGCTCTTCTTGAGTTCCCAGTCGTAGTTCAGTAGGAGGTGGAAGTAGCCGTTGTCCCACTGCGTTGGGTGGGTTGTCCAGGCGCCCTCAATGCCGCTTGTGACCGTGTTTCGGCCAATGCCGCGACCCTTCTTGTTCATCCATCCAAGCCCCTGCTCCTCAAGTTCTTCGCCCTCTGGGCTGGGGCCGAGGTCAGCCGCGTTGCCGTTGCCGTGGCATTTGCCAACGGTATGGCCGCCAGCGGTGAGGGCAACGGTTTCCTCATCGTTCATGGCCATTCGGGCAAACGTAACGCGCACGTCATGCGCGGTGCGCAAGGGATCGGGCACACCATTGACGCCCTCTGGGTTGACATAAATGAGTCCCATCTGGACAGCTGCTAATGGGTTCTCAAGCGACGTTCGATCGTCGCCAGACGATTCATATCGAGTCGAAGCAAGCCATTCCTTTTCGGATCCCCAATAGATATCTTTCTCGGGGTGCCAAATGTCCTTGGAGTTGCCCCTATTAAACCGGACACGGTGCGGCCAAATGGGCTCGGATGTACTGCCGTGGTGATCTCATCCGCAAGCCCTTATGCGGGTGCCACTCGTTGTAATCATTAAACCACCGATCCAATTGAGCGATGACCGTTTTCGCATC
>CAMCRF010000013.1 GCA_945877235.1 Bordetella parapertussis | reverse complement strand
TGATCGCGTGATGGAGATCAAGCAGGCTGGGGCGTCGATTGTGTTCTGCTCTCACACGCTTTTTCACGTGGAGGTGTTCTGTGACCGCGCACTCTGGCTGCACAAGGGGCGTGCGGAGGCGCTTGGGCCCACCAAGGTGGTGCTGGGAGGCTATCAGGCCTTTCTTGATGATCGAATGCAGGACAAACCCGAGGGGTTGGGACCAAGGATGGACAGCCCCTTTCGGATCGCTCGGGCCTTGGTGGCGGTGCAGGGTTCCCCGCTCCCAAAGTTTGGGGCCCCAGACTTCCGAGTGTTGAAACTCAGTCGGGCAGATGTAGTTTGCGTTTCGGCTGAAATCGAGTTTTCGTGTTCAGGTCAACATACTGCTCCGACGGCTGCAATCGTCCTTTCCTCAGAGGCGGGCCGCATTTTAGCGACCCATTTTTCGGGCCCGGCCCACGGAGGGAGAATCCTTCGAGCGGGCACTTTTTTCTTCAAGTGCGTTGATGTTCCTCTCAATTCGGGTTTGTACAGAGTGGGCGTGTACTTACTTTGCGAGAGATCACAACACGTCTATGAGTGGATTGATCCGGTGAGTGAGTTTCGCGTTGATTTTGAAGGCTTCGAGCAGGGCGTCATCCGGTTGAGAGGTGACTGGTCTACGCGTTAGCGCGCATCCATTCTTCGAATCCGCTTTCGCGGAATCTCTGCGACCAGTCCATAGACACAAGTTCTGAGAGCAATCTTGGTTTTTCTCTTAGTCTGTTTGTCTCCAATAGAGCAGACTGAAGTGCGAGAGGGTCATCAAAATGCCACATGCCGTCTTGAGCCCCTCTAAAAGACATCTCTCCGAAGGGCGTTGCAATAACGCCAAGACCGGCAGCACGATATTCGTAATACTTCAATGGATCTACACCGTCAGTGAGAGGGTTCACCTTGAATGGGATCAGTCCTACATCAAATTCGTACAAAATGGATGGGAGTCGCGACTTTTCGAAGGTGCCCATGATCTTGATGTTTTTCGCTGCGGTTTTAGCGCAGCGATTCAGTCGACCCTCTATCGGCCCGAAGATACGGATCTCTACCTCTGGATACCTCAGCGCCAACTGGTGAATGGCCTCCCAGTCGAACCAGTTCGCAATGGTACCCACGTAACCGAGAACGACTTTTTCTCGCTTCCGCTCAGGCGCCCACCCCTGAGCGGAGAACAAATTTGAATCAATCCCGTTCCGGACGATGTGAACCTTGGTATTCCAGGTGAGCATAGTGGCATACATATCCCTGAGGCGTTGAGAACTGAACCAGACGGTCTGTGCTCTAGAGAGGTGATGCTCCATGAGGAAATGCATCCATCGAGCAGATCGACCAGAAAGGAAGGCGGGCAAGTGATCCATGACGTCAAAGATTACGGGGGTGCTCGGTGAGAGAAGGTCGAGCAGATCTAGCGTTAGTAGGGATGGCTTGCCAATTACAATCCCGCGTGGTTTGAGTTGTATCAGTTGCTTCAGCGTCGGGCGAAGCTGTGCTCTTAAGGTCGCATGAAACCAGCCGAACGGTTCGAGTGGCAGCGCTCTCGGGTTCAGTCTGAGGGGGCCAGGCTCTGCGAAGTCAAGCTTGCATGTTGGGCATTTCCATATCCGGGCTAAGTCAGAGGGGTAGGGCAGTCGCGTAGGGTAAGGGTTGACCCAAGCGATACTCTGGCCTTCACTGGACAGTTGATCCTGCGCCCAACGAAAAAATGCCTGCGGGCGCTGATCTAAACCAGAGTAGGGAATGGGAGAGAAATAAATATACATTGACTAACAGGGAGAGCCAGTTCCCTAAAGTTTCAAGCGTCGCATCCGAAATCTAATGTACACCGTGGAACCGGGCGGAATCGCATCAAAGGATCGAAAGGAAGTTTCAATGGCTATGACCAATACGCAGATGTCGGAGATGTATCGTTTTTTCATTGTGGCGTTTGGCGCAGCCCCCGGCGTCTACTATATGAATCAGCTCGACGAAGCGCTTTCTGCTGGAATGACTACGAAGCAGATTGTGAATGTCTTTACCGCCAAAGACGAATTTACTTCGGTATATCCGGGCTTTCTCTCCCCCCAGCAGTTTGCTGAGAGGCTCATTGAGAATGTAGTCAAGTCCTCGGCCTCAACGACGGCAAAGGCTGGCGCGGTATCCGATGTGGTGGCAGCACTCGCCTCGGGAATGTCCCGCGGAGATGTGATTTACAACGTCTTTACAAACATCGCGGCAAAGTCGACTACGGATTCTACCTGGGGCAACCTGGTGAAGCAGATGAACAATCAGGTGGCTGCAGCGGATTACTACACCTCAACTTTGCTTCAGAGCTCAACTGATCTCGCAGTCCTCAGATCGGTAGTGGATGGCATCACAGACACTCAGGCTGGCGCTAGTCAAGCTAGTTTGACATATAGCGCGGTCAAACTTGAGGAATCAAGTGAAAACGATGGAAGCATCGACGCTTCAATCCTGATCACAGTCTCTGGGGACAAGTTCAACGGTAGCGTTGGGTCAAGCCTTGGGACCCTCACAAATGTGCCATCCGGGCTGGTTGGAAATGTTGTCAAATCTAGCGACTACACAGCAACGCTTACCCTGACCGGAAATGCACAGGCACATGCCACCCTAAATTCAACCAGCGCAACCAAGTTAACACTTACGGGGGACAGTTTCTTATCGGCGTTGGTCCCCGGAACCGGCTCAACCCAATCGTTTAGCATAGTTTTTAGAGACATCTGGCCTGTTGTGGAGAGCGGAGTTCTGACTCTTGAACATTTGCCTCTGGGAAATCTGGTGGTGGACCTGACCAAGGATTCTGTCACCCAAGGTGGAACGACCATCTCCCCGTATAGTGGCAGTCTCGGCTCCGCGACTTCTGTGGATTTGTCTAGTATTCCATCGCCTAGCTTGGGGCAGAGCTCGTACACCGTGTCAGTAATCGGTGGCACGGAAGCCAATAGTTTTGTCGCCTCTGTTCTCGGTGATGTCATTACCCCAGGAGGGGGGATTGACAGCGTGACGCTGGGTGAGGGCTCTGATTCGATCAAATTCTTCAATTCGTCGACCAGTGGGTTCATAACGATCCAGAACTTTAACCCTCTCAATGGGGGGGACTCGCTGGATTTTTCGGCTTTTTTGACTCAGAGCTCCACCGGTCGTGTTCGTTACGTCGATACCAACGAAGGCGCTCTAGACAGTCGAATCGCGTGGACCTCTGGAGATCGGCTTATTGCTCTGGGATCCAGCAGTATGACCGCCTCGGATGTTGCCGCGCTCTTTGATGATTATTTTCAATCCCCATCCACTGCTGCCCGGCTGGTCGTGATGACCGGAGACGTAACAGGTGACACGAAAATTTGGTACGTGACTAACGCCTCTGGCACCGGTGCGAGTGTGATTTCAGAGTCTGAGGTGAGACAGGTGGGAGTTTTGAAGGATGTAGGGGCGATTGACATGACTGGATCCCTCGTCAGTTACAGCACCAACACTTTAGTTGAAGCGAGTACTAACTCAGGTAAGTTTACAGAAAGTTTTGTTATTTCGCTGACTGGAGATACGTTTCGCGGAACGGTCGGGGCGAAGATTGGCACAGTCTCTAATGTGCCTACTGGGTTGACCGCAACTTTGGTCAAAGTTTCTGATGTGGAAGCGAGCCTCACATTAAGTGGTTCAGCCTCGGCCCACGCGCCCACAAACTCCATCTCGAACTTGACGGTCACCTTTACCGCTTCGAACTTCTCGAGCGGCACAACGCCTGTTGATGCAGTTAGAACCAACCTCTCCATTGAGTTCAGAGATCTTTGGCCAACCGTCTCTTCGGACACGCTTACCGTCTCCCAGACGCCTACTGGAGACTTCGAGGTCAATCTCGTCAAAGGAACTATCACTGATAATGAATCGACGGTCGAGCCTGTTTCAGGAGATCTCACTGATGTTCTAAATGTAGACCTGTCTGGCATGAGCAGTCTCGATGCAGACGACTTTGACTACATAACGAGAATCGTGGGCACTTCAGGAAACAACACAATCAAGGCGTCTCCATTTGGAGACTCGATCACCTCAAATGGGGGAATTGACACGATTACCCTGGGTGATGGACAGGATACGGTTGTGTTTTTCAAGGAGAGTGTGTCAGGGACCGTGACCTTAGAGGACTTCACGCCGGGCACAGACGGAGACATTCTGGATTTCAGTGATTTTTTGCTGCAAACTGGGACGGGAAACTTCACTTTCGTTGATACGAACCAAGCCGCCTCTGCAACTCCCACCACTTGGAGTAATGGCGATATTCTGATGGCGCTTACAGATGCCGAAGATGACGAAACATCCATTGCTGCCCTGTTTGGTACCTACTTTGCAAATCCCACCACCGCAGGGAAACTGGTCCTGATGACAGCAGATGTTACGGGCGACACCTCCATTTGGTACATCATCAACAAATCTGGCGATGGAGTTGACGAAATCACAGAAGACGAGATCATTCGCGTTGGCGTATTGAAGGATGTCAACAACTATGAGCTCGCAGGATTTGTCTCCGGAAACTTCATCTAGCCCACATATCGCAGTGGTGGTTCCTTGCTATCGGGTAAGGGATCACATCCTCCCCTTATTGGCTCGCATGGGGCCTGAGGTCAGCAGCGTATTTGTCGTTGACGATGCCTGCCCGCAGCAGTCTGGAAATCACGTGCAAGAGCACTGCCACGACCCAAGGGTCCGGGTTGTCTTCCATGAACAGAACCAAGGCGTTGGTGGAGCCGTCATAACAGGCTATGCGGAAGCTCTGAAGGCAGGGGCAGATGTCGTGGTCAAAATCGATGGTGACGGCCAAATGGCACCAGAGCTCCTGCCGCATTTCGTTCGCCCATTGATTGACGGCGAGGCAGACTATGCCAAGGGAAACCGGTTTTACGCACTCGAAAACCTCAGGGGCATGCCTGTTGTTCGGCTGGTGGGCAACGCTGGACTTTCGCTCCTCACCAAACTCTCGACGGGCTATTGGAATATTTTTGATCCTACCAACGGCTACACGGCTATTCAGGCACAAGCACTCTCACGGCTTCCGTTGGAGAAAATCGCCCGTCGATATTTTTTCGAGACAGACCTCTTGTTCCGTCTGAATACGCTTCGTGCAGTGGTGGTCGATGTGCCCATGGAGGCGCTGTATGCGCAAGAGCAGAGCAACCTTCGTATCTCCCGCGTGTTGTTTGAGTTCAGCTGGAAACATTTGCGTAACCTCTTGAAGCGTATTTTTTACAATTACTACCTCCGGGACATGTCGCTGGCATCGCTTGAGCTGCCGTTAGGCCTTGTTTTGATGTTTGGAGGAATCGGTTTTGGACTCAAGGCCTGGGTCGAGTCTGCCGCTTTGGGAGTCGCGACCCCAGCAGGGACGGTCATGCTGGCCGCTCTGCCCATTCTTCTCGGCGTTCAATTGGTGCTCGCATTCATCGGGTTCGATGTCTCCAACGTTCCTCGGCGGCCTTTACAGAAAGCCCTGGGGTTCAGGCCCTGCGTGAAACGGCAGTGATGCACATTCCACTTTGGCACGACCTGCTGTTGGCGCTGGGCTGGATGTTGCTGCACATGGCACTCTGGACTTTGATGGGGCTAGGCATGCTGAAAGCCCTCAAAGCAGAGTCAGTTTGGACACACTTTAATCTGCATCTCCGATTTTTTGTATTGATGGGTTTAGGCTGGTCTGGCCAGCTCATGGCACTTTTCTTGGCCGGTGCAGTAGGGCTCCTGTTTCCGGGATGGGTACTGGTGGCCTGCCTCCCATTGGCGTTTTACGGGTTTCGTGGTCTTCGGCTCACAACGAGCGTCTCGAGCACCGAGCTTTTGCCACAGATCGCACTGGCTCTCTTTACGCTGGGGTATGTCCTGCAGTTTGCAATACGCGCACCTGGATATTGGGATGACACCAGCTTTCACCTTCCCATAGCCCGCTTCTATCTTGAAAACGGTGGGCTACCCGTTGCAGAACACCTCAGATTTCCTCTCTTCCCTCAGCACATGAATCTCATCATGGCCCAGGGCTTATATTTGCAAGGGGAACTGCTTGCTCAGATGTTTTCCACCTGGCCGCTTTGGCTTCTGCTCTTGGGGCTTTATGGGGCAGCTAGGCATTGGCTGGTCTCACCTCTGGCTGGGTTCTTGACGTGCATGGCGCCGTTTCTTCTCTTGCCCGTGATGCCAACATTGGGTTACGCCTACACAGACCTTGGGCTTGCGTCGATGGCATTCGGCGGAGCTTTGGTGCTCATGCTCATATTGAGTGCTCAGAAGCGGCAGATCTCAGGTGTCGACCATCCGGGAATGTTTCTTATCGGTGGGTGGTTACTCGGCACAGCGGCAAGCATGAAGTTGTTCGGGTTGGTCTGGGCCATTGGCTGGCTTACCCTTTGCCTGCTTCACGCTGGCCTGCGCCGAGGAATAGGCTGGATCCTGCTTGGGTGCCTTCTCACCGGTACAGGCTGGTACTTGCGCGCACTTGTCATCAGCGCAGACCCTTTCCACCCCCTACTTGGCGATAGGGTGGGACATTACCTCTGGAGCGCTGAAGACCTCGCAGGCCAGCGGGCCGAGCAGGCGACCCACGGTGTTGGTGCAGGTCTGCTGCCCTTGTGGCCCGCCTTTGAGAAGGCTGGGGTGATTTGGATCTTTCCCGCACTGTTCGCTGGTCTCTTTCTGCTTCGCAAAGATCGTGGATTAGGGCTCGGGTGGTTCGCCTTTCTGGGCTATGTTGTCTTCTGGATGAAGGCTGGCCAGGTGGAGCGCTATTTGGCACCTGCAATAGGCTTGGGCTGTCTTCTCTCAGTCGTGACCCTCTGGAGATTCGGGCTTGAGCGGATGCTGAGGCGCATCCAGCGAGCGAAATGGACTCGACACGTCGGAGTGCTGGCCATTGCACAAATGCTGATTTTGGTTCCATTCACCAAAGCGGAGTGGGTGGACGCACCGGCTCGGCTCACGGCCTGGGGCCAATGGCTCCAGGGCAGGACTGGATACAGCCTATATCAAGCCGCTCATCAAGCCGTCGAGACCTCCATGCCGGCTAAGCTTGTGCAGGTTGGGTTTGAGAATGGGATCTATTTTTTCAATGGAACGGTGATGGGAGACTGGTTCGGTCCGGGGCGCTATTCGCAGTTCATCGTCTGTACAGACAAGTGCCGTATGGGTCCAGCCAAGGTGGTTGCTGGGCATCTTGACCGGTTGGAGGTCCGACTCTTGTTGGTCAACACCCAACGTTTTCCCATTGATATGGCGGACTACGGTGGCTGGTTTGATGTCGTCACCGTCGAGGCTGGGGGCGTTCTGCTTAAACGTGCTCCGCAGAGAGAAACAGTCGGATCACCTCGCTGATTCTTTCCGAGGCCTTGCCATCCCCATAGGGAGAACCGGCATTCGACATGAATTGGTACTCAGCTGGACTGGTTAAAAGCCGCTCGCACTCGTTGACGATGCTGTCCTGAGTGGTGCCGACCAACCGGGTTGCACCCATTGCCACCGCCTCGGGGCGCTCAGTCTCCTCTCGAAGCACGAGAACGGGCTTGCCCAATGCGGGGGCTTCTTCTTGAACGCCGCCGCTATCCGAGAGGATGAGCAGGCTTTCCTTCATCAGCCAACAGAAGACGTCATAAGGCTGGGGAGGGCACAGAAGGACGTTCTTTATCGCGTTCAATCGTTCATGGACAACAGACCGCACGACAGGATTAGGATGAACAGGGAAAACCACATCCAGCTCTGGGTGCGCGTGGGCAATCCGTTCAAGCGCATCGCAAATCGACCTCATGGGAGGACCCTGGTTTTCTCGACGATGAGCGGTCACGAGAAGAAATGGCCGATCACGTGTAGGCAGAACGGGTCTTGGCCGAGTCAATATTTGAAAAAGGGCATCGATGACCGTATTTCCTGTCACCCAAATCTCTGTTGTTTTGACCCCTTCCAGAATCAAGAACCGGGCGTTCTCGGTGGTAGGCGCAAAGTGCAGCGTGGCATATCGGCTGGTGACCACGCGATTCATTTCCTCTGGGAACGGCATGAAGCGATCACCGGTGCGCAGACCAGCTTCCACGTGCGCGAATGGAATCTGCCGAAAGAAGCTGGCCATACTGGCGGCCAATACACTCGCAGTATCTCCTTGACCGATCACCAGCTTAGGCTCGCGAGCCACGAGAAGCTCGTCTAGCCCGGTTAGAATTCGCGCTGTGACTCCCGCGAGGCTCTGCGCGTATTGCATGGCCGCGAGATCGTGGTCCCATTGAATGCCAAAGAGAGAAAGCATGGGCCCGGCCATATCTTGATGCTGACCTGTGAGCACCACTTCTGTCTGAAGACCTACCATGGACTTGAGTGCAAGTACCACCGGGGCCAACTTAATCGCCTCTGGGCGAGTTCCTATAACGACAAAAATCAGCGGCTTCATTTAGGGGGAAGGCTCGCGGAGCGGTATTGGTGGGGTCTCCATGGCCCCCATTTTGATTCAAAGATCTTGCGGTTCCGGTTGAGCAGCGCGTCGCGTTTCTCTCGACCTTCAAGATTGAAACTGGCTGAAAGCTCGTGAAACACGTATGCGTCCTCTGCGCAGGCAATCTCAAAGCCTGCTGCCCGTGTTCGATAACAGTAGTCGTCGTCTTCAAAATAACCGGGAAAATAGGATTCATCTAGAAAACCAACCGCTTCAAAAACTCTTCTCGGCATCATGACGCAGAAGAATGCCGCTACGTGGAGCGAAATGCTTTCTCCAGCATGTTCAAGGCAGCGAAGGTGAGCCGCTGCCAGTAGGGACTCTGGTGTGCTTCCGGGAAGCCAGACTTGCGCCTCGTTGCCAATATGGTTGGTGGTTGGGCAGATCAACCCTAGACCAGGGTCTCGTTCTAGGTGTCGGCGAAGGCATCTGGCCCAGCCGTCGCTCAGCACCAGGTCGTTGTTCAAAATAGCCAGAAATTCGCCGCGAGCGAGACGAAGGCCCTCGTTTACGCCGCCGCCAAAGCCTCGATTCTTCTCAAGCAAGAGCACGCGGTGAGGGCGACCTAACTGATGCTGCTTGTCTTCCCAGGCGCGCAGGCGTTCTGGCGTTTCGTCGGAGGATGCGTTGTCCACCACAATGATCTCAAGTGGTTCAAGAGTCTCGCTCTGACAGAGACTTTCTAGGCAGCGTTCGGTTAGGCACCATTGGTTAAACGAAACCACGATTGCAGTGACTCTGGGTGGCTGAGGCGCTTGAATGGCGGCCAGAAGGTCTCTTCCACGCGCCTCCCAGGTCTGTTGCTGGGCAAACGCGACGCGCTCTAGCCTACGATGAAGCGCCTCTGGTGATTCCTCATGCTGTAACACCTGAGGCAGCAAATGAGCAAAGTCCTCTGAACGATTTGCAAGCCAGAGGGAATTCGGCAAATCTTGGGTCATGGGCTCGAGTTCCGGAAGCCGAGTGGCCAAAACAGCTTTCGCTGCACCCAGATACTCATACACTTTCACCGGGTTTGTCGCCAGCGTCAGCGGAATGCGTTGAAAGGGAATGAGGGCCAAGCTCCAATGTTGAATGAGCGCCGGGAGTAATGCATAGGGCTGTTCACCGAGAAACGACACGTTCTTGTAGCTCCGCAACCGCAGTGCTGCACCGACGGTGTCATCCCCAATCAGTTCGAACTGAATGTTGGGGTATGAGGAGGCCATGATTCTCAAGGCCTCTAGATCAAACCAGTCGGCGATGGCACCGTAATATCCAACGGTGTGCTGAGTCGGCATTGGCAAGCCCTGCATCTGGCCATCTGAGAAATGATTCGAGTCCCCTGCGTTTCGAATGAGAACAGTGCGCCTGGCAAGAGGCTGCACTGCGTTCCACAAGGCTGTGGCGCTGGTCACGCAGAGGTCAGCCTCTCGAATAAATTGTTGTTCGGCCTCCGCGTGAATGAACTCGTCTGCATGAAACCCGGCATGGTGATCCATGCAGTCATAGATCAACTGGGCGTCGGCATAGCAACTAGCTAAGGGGGCCCAAAACGGGTGTTGAACCAGATGAATACAGGGACCCATTTGCACCTCTGCCTTCAGTTTGGCGAGCCCCGCTCTTAAGCAAGCCGATTGATCTGCAGATGCTTTCTGGGTGTAGATCACCAGTGGTGCGTTGATATGCAGGCTTATTTGCTGAATGCCTGCCTCAATGTCTTCACATGCGTAGCCGGGCTGATGCGCGGGGGTGAGGTTGACTGTGAGATAGAAGACTCTGTGGCCATGTCTGGCGAGCTCACGAGCGAGTTGTTGGGGCCTCTGGAAACGAAAATGCCAGTCAATAATGGCGAAGACCACCACGTCCTGCTGCGGCCTGCGTCTATTGCATCCCCCTGGGCGCGGAGCATCGGAATGATGGGCGGCTACTTTTGTGCCCAGGGGTGGAGTCCGCAATCGCTGTTCAATCCCCCAGAGCAGCCTACTCGCGACGGCACGAGCCCCCCTCGGAATGGGGAGGCGCCGATAAAAGGCTCGCAAGCCAGGAAATTGCTCAGCTAGACTCTTACGCATGCTAGATCGAATTGAAGAGTTCGCTTATTACGGACGCATCCCGCTGCCCATGGAGGGATTGACACGAGTCGTCTGCCTCGCGCCTCATCCGGATGACGAGGTGCTGGGCTGTGGCGGGTTGATGGCCATGCTTACTCTGCATGGGCGTGATGTTCGCACAATAGTGCTTACGGATGGGCAGACTCAGCCAGGCTTGAGCAAAGATGGCCGTCAGGCAGAGTCCATCGCCGCAGCAAAGTGTCTTGGTTTGGGTGAGCCTGAGTTTTGGGGCTTTGAGGACCGCGCCCTGCGCTACAACGAGCGCCTTGTGCAGAGACTTGTTGAGGTACTGCAACCTTTTTGTCCGACCCATTTGTTGCTGCCCTCGCTGTCCGAACCTCACCCTGACCATCAAGCGGTCTCACTCGCGGGTATGGCGGCCTCATATAAGCTCGGATGTGACCTCCTGTTCTATGAGGCTGCGGCACCCATGGTGCCTAGCCATCTCGTTGACATCTCTAGCGTGCTGGGCCTCAAAACGCAGGCAATGACTTGTTTTGTGAGCCAACAGGGGTTTCAGGATTACAGGCTGCAGGCGCAAGCCTTGGGGCAGTTACGCGCGCACGGCTTTCCGGGCCCTGCTCAAGCCGTCGAGGCCTATTTTCTTCTCACTCACCAAGACCTTTTGCGTTCTGGGCCTGCCGCTGCTCGATGTGATGTGCTCTCCACCCGACAACGGCTTGGATTAGCCATGAGTCCCTCTGAACTGCCCCTTGTCAGCGTCATTGTGCGCACCATCGGTCGTCCGAGCCTTCAAGAGGCCTTAGACAGCATTGCAGCTCAGACCTATCCGGCCATTGAGACCGTCTTGGTCGATGCCCGCACCGATTGTTTGAGCCGTTCGGGTGCTGCGAATGAGGGATTATCGAGAGCAAGGGGCGAGTTCGCCCTTTTTCTCGATGACGACGACCTCATCGAGCCTGGTCATGTGTCAAGGCTTTTGACCGCATTGAGCCAGCAGCCCTCGGCTGTCGTTGCCTACGGTGGTGTTCGCGTGCTGAACTCTGAGGGTGTTCAGATTGCAGAATACGATGAGCCCTGGTCCTTAGAGCGCCTGACGGGTGCCAACTACATTCCCATTCATGCGGCGTTGTTTCGATTTGAAACGGTTCGCAAGGAGCAGGTTCAGTTCAGGTCCGAATTGCCCGTCTTGGAAGATTGGTCTTTTTGGCTTGATCTTGCCGCGTATGGGCCCTTTGTTCATTGCTCAGGAGTCAGTGCTACTTACCGAAAGCTTGACGCTGGGTCGGGCCTTACAGAACCTCAGAGCGAGAATTTCTGGGAAGACTGGCACATCCGAATCCTTGAGGAGCGGACGCACATCCGGCCGTTGGTTCCTCTCACACAGGCGCTCGCTTGGCATGGTCGCGCCCTTGCCCAGTCCACACAGCGGGTGTGGGAGTTAAACCAAAAGCTCGCCCGGGCGCAGTCTCAATATGAGGAGAGCACTCAGGCGCTCCTCTCAGCCAAAGAGAAACTCGCTCAAGGATATGAGCGGCAGCTTCAAGAACTACTCGCCTCTCGCGAGACGCTGGCCTTGGGCTATGAGCAGCAACTCAAAGAGCTCCTTACCTCTCGTGAGAATCTCACCGTCGGCTATGAGCAGCAACTTAAAGCGGTGTTGGATCAGAGGCAAGCACTGTCTGACGCGCTGACCCAGGAGCGGGCTCGGCTGTCCTCTGTTTTGGGAACACGGCTCTGGCGATGGAGTAAACCGCTTCGTTTAATGTTGAATCGGCTCTCAGGCCGGTCGATCGATTGACTGCACTCAAGGTTCGTAGGGCGAGCATGAGCGACTGGAACGCGCTCAGCGTGCTCTTTAGGACTGTCTTTGGGCATGCCATCGATGAGGTGACTTGGAGGCACAAGTATCTTCCGCCGAGCCCCGCACAAGCAGGCCAGATTTTGGTTTGCCATGACAGGACGGATGAGCCGCTTGGGCACTTGGGGTTCATCATATGGCCAGGTATCGGCCTTTTGGGCCACGCACCCGTCCTGCAAGTCATGGACGTGATGGTTCATCCCCAGTGGCGGGGATTTATGGGAACCGAACGCAAGTCCGTGTTTCAATTTCTGATCACGGCGCTTTCGGACGAACTCGGTCCCCTCGCGAAGTCAGTTTTTGCCTATGGGTTCGCAGGGCTGCGCCCATTTCGATTAGGTCAACGATTGGGGGTCTATCGCCAGGTTCACGGGTGTTGGGTAGACACCGTCCATCCGGACCCTGACCGCTCAGTTTTCAGCGCAGCGTGCTGGACCGAGAGGGAATTGGAACTTATTTCAGCAACCGAGCGCCCCGATCGTTTGCTTGGCCCGATTTGGAGCTTGGCTTATTTGGAGTGGCGCCTGATCAGGGCAAAGGGGTCCTACCAACTTTGGACGGAAGGCTCTCAATGGGCAGTCACGACCAACTGGAACGATGGCGAGGTCTGGTGCGTGGCGTCCTCTGGGCTGGATGCATGCGCATCGCTGCCCTTTCCAGTCAGAGTTTGGCAACGCCAAGCCTGGAGGGATCGAGGCTTCGGTCCGGTGAAAAATGAGCCCCAGATGATTGCAAGCCAGGTCAAGCTCTCGGACCTGAGTCCGCAATGGTTGGCGGCTGTGTCTGGGTGGTGCGAGCCCTGGTCAACGGACGTGTTTTGACCGAGCGTTCATGTGTTGACTGATCTGGCGGCCCCAGGCCCGAAGGGGCTCCTCGAAGAATAAATGGGTGGCTAGGGCGATCACCAGACTGGCCACAAGGGCAAGTGCTGGTTGGTGTGGCCAGACCATGAGAGGGCCCAGGTGTAGCAGGTAGAGTGGGTAGCTCAGTCCCCCGAGCCACCGACCACAAATTCTCATGGCCGAAGATGCTCTGACCCGTAGTGAGAAAAACACCATGCTCGCGGCGAAGATGGAGGCCAGCAGACTCGCCCCAGCAACGCCCGTTCGGCTCTCAATGCCATTTCCTTCCGCGTGAAACCAGAGGGCCAAAAGGGACCAGCCCAGAAACCCGCTCAAGCCACACAAAAGTGGGACGATGCTCTGATGGCAATATCTCGACCAAGCCCAAACGAGCGTCCCTATCAAAAACTCGATAAGCATGCCGGGTAACTGATGAAGCATCAGGAAAGCCCAGTTCGCTGCGTCTCGATCCGCCTCAAGGGAGAGCCAAATTCTCATACTTAGAGCCCCGATGATGATGAGCCAGAGCCTCTGTTCCGATCCTCGAATCACCCAAACCAGAAGAGGCATTGCCATGTAGAACTGCACCTCAGGGACTAGGCTCCAAAATGCAGGGTTCAGAGCAAATGCTGTTTCTCGGCTCTCAAGTTGTAAAAAAAGAAGGTGCAACCCCCAAGGGCCAGTCGATTGATGTTGATGCCAGTGCAAAGCCACATAGCCAGCAAGCGCGAGCCAGTATGCAGGCAGGATCCTCGTGGCCCTTCGCACGCCAAAGGCAAGCCAATTCTGAGTCGATTGACCGAAAAGTACCGGGCCGAACACGAACCCACTGATGACAAAGAAAAAATCCACTCCGGTGAAAGAGAGTGATGTGACAGGGCCCTGCCAGGTCAGAGCTGGCCCGTAGTGGGCGAGTACAACCATGATGGCAGCAAGTCCCCGCCAAACTTCCAAAATAGGCTTGTCCACTGTCACTGCGATTTGTCTCCACCCCTGGCGAGATCTCTGAGTGCTGCTGGGTGGCGAACCACCCAATGGGTGCCGTCTCTGACCAAAACCCCCTCGGCTTGTAGTCGCTGAAGAACTCGAGTCACGGACTCACGGGTGGTGTTGAGCCGCCAGGCAACCTCAGCATGGGTGGGGAGCTCGACATGAGGACGCCCTTGCGCCGCAAAGACGATCCAGTTGGCGAGCTTGGCCGTGACGTTGGTTGCACTTAGAATCTTTTGCCATTGGAGCTGATCGTTCAGTTGCTGCGCCATTTCCACCGCAATGGCGTGCAGGACGTCGGGGAGCTCCATAAAAGCTCTCGCCGATCGCTCATTCATAACGGCCACTGACGCCGCTGTGGGCGCCATCCATGTCAGTCCGATGCTCCGAAGAGCCAATAGGTCCTCCTGTCCGAAGAGCCCATTTTGTTCGATGGTTTTTAATGCCACTTCACGGCCATCGAGCGTCAGGTCAATGGCTTGCATCCTCCCTTGCAAGACCACTCCCAATCCTTTGAACGGCCCCTTGCCGCTGAGTAGGGCCTGCCGGCGCTTGAGGGAGAAAATATCCATCTGCTCGCCCGCCCAATGGCGACTCTCTTCAGAGAGTTGCGCAAAGAAAGGGATGGGCTGAAGAGCAATCGAGGAAACCGGCATAGGGACTGGCGATGCGCGTCGGGTAGGGTTTAAACTGTTGACCTCAGCGCGCGAGGTCCTTTCATGAAAATTCAACGCATTATGCAGTTTAGCCTTTGGTTTAGCTTGGTTGCCTGCGCCTGGGTTCCAAACTCGGGAGCGCGTGCTTTGGCAGGGGTGCCGGTTGCCTCTGTGGGGTTGGCAGTTGGTCCCGTCTTTCGACAGGCCGGAGGGGCGCAACCTCACAAGGTAGCGATGGGTCAGGCCTTATTCGAGGGAGACAGGCTGCTTACGGGGCCTGACGCCATGGCGCTCTTGGTATTTAGCGATGAGGCGAGACTCTCCCTGCGCGCTGACAGTGAGTTGAAGATCACGCGGTATCGGACTGCCACAGTAGACCAGCCTGCTGACCTTCGCCTCGAGCTCGTCAAGGGCGCAATGCGACAGATTTCTGGGTCGGCCATGAGGCAGTATCCCGAGCGGTACCGACTCAATACCCCCGTAGCCGCGATTGGCGTGCGTGGAACGGATTTCCTCGCAAAGGCCAGTGACCAGGCCATCGAGACTTTCATTCAGCAGGGGACGATTGTCATACTCCCGTTGGGGAACGGTTGTGCGGGGACCGCGGATTCGCGCGAATGTAGTCCGATTGCAAGCCTCAGTGATGTCGACTCCCAAAGGTTCGCCAGTTTGACCTCCGCTGGCGTGCTCGAGAAACGGGGAGTGCAACCTCAGGAATTGGAGCGGCTCTTTGGGATTCAAATGGCACGCCTGTCATCCGTTCAGGTTGCGACTTTGTCGGAATCTGTCGGCAAGGGAACTGCGCAGACTGCTCGTCCCATGGAACTGGCGAGCGCAGCTCCTGCAGCGCCAACGACGGGGTCCTATGCTTCAAATTCAGCCCTGGGGACAGATTTGGCGACGGTTCGAGCCAATGACACGCTCGATGAAAAATCGGCCACCACCGGGACGGTGGGCGCTCCGACGACAGTCGTATCGCCCCCTGTTGTTGAGTTGCCTACTCAGTTGGTTTGGGGAAAATTCAGTTCAGCCACCGACCTACCTTTTCAGCTGCCGCGCCCCTACGAGGACGCGTCCGCGGGGCGCCACGTTACGGTCGGTGAGATTGGCCAATATGCGCTCTGGCGTCAGGGCAGTACTGGCCCACTCGACCCAGGTCTACGAGGGGAGGTGTCCTATCAACACGTTGCTGGAGAGGCGAGTTTTCAAGCCCTCGGCTCAACCACCACTTCTATGGCTGAGCTTCGATCAGCAACGCTCTCGATCAACTTTGATCGCAGCGTGTTCGATTCCACATTCAGTGTGTTCCATGCTGCAACTGGCGATCTTCAGATCGTTGCGAGTGGGCGTCTGAACGATGAGGGCCTATTTACCGCTATCAACGGTGCAACGCGTGTGGCGGGAGCAGTTTCTCGTGACGGGCAGGAGGCGGGCGCCCTGTTTTCCAAAGAAGTCTCCTCCGGAACGGTTCGCGGAATTACGCTCTGGCGCGCCCGCCCATGATTCTTCAGCCTATGGGGTGGGCCCGCTGGGCTGCGCTTCTGGCTCTTGTTGGGGTGCTCTGTTGGGCATTGAGCCACTGGGCAGCGCTCATCGCTCTGGATCGCTCGATTCACGACCGTTTCATTCGAGCCATGCCATCAGAGCAGGTCGCTTCCTCGGTGGTGCTGGTCGACATTGACGAGCGCAGCCTCCAAATGCTGGGCCCCTGGCCATGGCCGCGCCCGCTGATTGCAGAACTCTCTCAGCGGTTGAGTCAGGCGGGTGTGGCTCATCAGGCCTGGGACATGTTCTTTGCCGAGGAGCAGACTGGCGACTCTATATGGCGACAGCAGATTGAGGCAGCCGCAGGTACGCTCACGCTCGGGCAGGTTTTGGTCCTCGATTCAGAAGTCGCAATCCCCCCTCAGGTCGGCGTTCGAGTGGGATGGAGGGGCCTAAAGCCGAGCGAGCGGTTATGTGCCAGAGATGTTCAGGTGTATGGCCATCTCGGCACCGCATTGAGCTTGGGCGCAAGCGTGCAGGCTGGTCACTTAAGCGCCACTCCCGATCAAGACGGTCGACTGCGTCAGATCCCGGCAGTGATTTGCGACTCAGGTCAGGCCTTTCCCCAGTTCGCGCTGGCCATAGCGCTCGCGACTAGCCCCAAGGAATCCCTCAGCATTGAGCAGGGACGCTCACCCTGGGGGCCAGCGGCCTGGGTCTCAGTGGGTGCTTACCGATTTCCCTTGGATTCCCGCGGCTGGATGCCCATTCCTTATTCGCGTTCGCACTCCCGATGGTCGAGCGTCTCTGCAGCCGATGTGCTGGCTGGTAGAGCACCCGAGGGCTTGCTTCGAGGCAAGATGGTGCTGCTAGGCTCCAGTGCCGTGGGTTTGGGCGATGCGGTGGCTACTCCTTTTCACCCTCATGCACCAGGGGTGAGCGTTCATGCAGAGCTCTTGGATGCGTCCCTCCAGCAACGATGGCGGTTTGAACCGGTCGGTGCTGCTTGGATTACAACCGCATTGACGATGCTGTTTGCCAGCGCGGCTATTCCATTCGTTCGCAAGCCTCGGCGGTGGTGGGGGCTTGCGCTGTTTCTGGTGTTTTTCATCGTTGCACCTTTCGGGGTGGCCTACCTAGCCTCCTCGGCTGGAAGGATCATTCTGGTTCTGCCTCAGTCCTTGGCCCTCGTGGCTGGAGCTGGTCTCTTTTTGTTGGTTCAAATCGATCAGCAACGCAGGCAGACTCGTCGATTGGCCCTACATCTGGAGAGCTTTCTGCCCAAGTCGCTCGCTCAAGAGGTCGCGCAGCAAAGCCCGAACGGGCAAGCCCTGGGGCGTCCTGGAGAGGGCGTTTTGTTGGGGGTTCAGGTTCGTGGTCTAGACCGATGGACCGGGTCAGTTGACTCACTCAGGGCGCTGGCGTTCATTCACGGGCTGCTCACCACGCTGGATCGGGCACTGCTCCCCTACCAGGGCAGTCTCGAGCAGCGGCAAGGAGATCTGGTGCTGATCACGCTGTCCAAGGGCACAGACATTCCTGGGGTTTTGCTAAAAATTCGGTCAGACCTTGAGCCCTTGCTTGAATCCAACGAGACGGTGCAATCCCCATTGTCCCTTCAAATGGCGGTAGAGCTTGGCCCTTATCTGCTCGCGATTGCAGGTAGTCAAGGGAGTCGTCGACCGCTCATGCTAGGCCCTGTGGTGGACAGCGTTCAGGCCATGGTGGCCTTGGGGCAGGAACTTGCTGCTCCCATCGTGGTTGGGCCTGTATTGGCTCATCAGTGGGGCCCAGACGCTCTCGGCGAACTCATTGAGTTGGGGCACTTTGTACTTCCGGAGCAGCCGGAACCCAAGCCCCTCGCGCGCTGGCAGCGGATTCGACCGGGCGTTTAATGTTGTTGCGCGGGTTTATCGCGGCCTTAATGGCTGGGCTCTTCTCGGTGTCCGATGCATCGGCACTTGATCCGCTGGATGAAGCCAACAAGGCCTTTGAGGCTGCGCGCGCATCGCTTGCCTCAAATGACTTTCAGCAGGCTGAGCTCTATTTAGAGCGAACGCTCATGTACCAACCTGAGCATGCAGAGGCCAGAGTCGAACTTGCGCTCTTGTTGGCCAGTCGGGGGCGCGTGGAGGCAGCTCTGCTATTCATTGAAAGCCTCGTTCTTGACCCTCGGACGCCTGCGCCCTACCGCGATCGACTTATGGCTTTAAGTCGCTCACTGCAGAGTACAACCCCTGCGCCAGTTGCTTGGAGGGGGCAGACAGAGGTTGCCCTGGGCTATCAGCACAACCCGCTTGCGGGGACCTCTGCCTCTAGTCTGCTGCTCACCCTCCCTGGAGGCGTTCTGGAACTCCCTGTGGAGGACCAGGTGGACTCTGCTCCTGTGTTGCGCGCCTCGACTCAAGCGACCCACGTCAGCGGCCTCTATTTGGAGGCGCACGCTCATTTCATTTTGGGAGGTGTCAAGCGCTCTGCCGGTCGTTTGTTGCTTTCAAACAACATAAAAGACGTGTCTCAAGGTATTGTTTCCTTAGGGTTTACGACAGAGAAAACCCCGTTTGGAGACCAAAATAGAGCCCTATTTGCTGCTTGGACGGGAGCTGAAACGCGCTTGTCCACCCAGTTTTACGACAGCACTGATCAGGAAAAACGCAGCCTGACCGCTCGATGGGACACGTCGATTTGGGCCCATCGAAAGGGGGGTATTGAGGCCACACTGGCTGGGTTTATGGAGCATGAATGGGCCATCAAACAGGGGCCAGATCAGACGCGTGTGGGCATGAGGGTCATTACAAAAATCAATGAAAAATCAAAGATTTGGTCGACAATTAGTGCGCACAGGGACGTCACCGGCTACAGTGAGTTCCTAGAGGAGAAGGCGAGACGTGAGTTGCTCACGGCCCATGTTCAAGCTGAACACCTTCTGGCTCGGACTTCCGAGAGGGCAAGCGTCTTGATTCAGATCCACCTGACTCGAAGGTGGGCCAACCTTCCACTATTCAACTACCAGGACGCTGGCGCCTTTTTGGTGTTTCGGCAGGCCTGGTGAGTTCTGAAGTTTTTTGTGACAGGGGTCACACGAAAGACACTTGCACCGTGTTACATTTCATCCCAAGTCGGTGGTAAGGCCACCGGTTCGTTTATTTCATCCACCACCATGGAGATTTTTTAATGGCTCTCACAGCTACGACGTCAACCCAGTTGTACCAATTCTTCGTTGTCGCCTTTGGCGCTGCCCCAGGCGTGACTTACATGAACCAACTGGCCGCGGCGAGCGACTCGGGCATGACGGTCAAAGACATCGTCAATGTGTTTACGCAGAAGCCCCAGTTCACCTCTGTGTACCCCACCTTCCTGACCAACGCGGCTTTCGCTGCCAAGATTGTTGAAAACGTTGTCGGCGACAGCGCCACTGCCGCGGCAAAAGCTGAAGCAGCCGCAGATATTGTGGCAGCCATTAATTCTGGCTATTCACGCGGCGATGTCGTGTATCAAATCTTCTCAAACCTGGCTGCCAAGCCCGTGACTGACGCCAAGTGGGGCGCCACTTCCGAGAAAATGGCGAACCAGGTTGCGGTGGCCCAGTACTTTACCGAGACCATGCTGGTCGATACAGAAGACCTCTCCGTCCTTCGCTCAGTGGTGGCTGGCGTTGATGAGGATACGGATGTCTCCACCCCTGCCAAGATTGCGGACGTCATTAATGCGGTTGTAAACCCTGCGCCCGTGACATACGCGCTCACCGTTTCTCCCTCTACCGTCACTGAGGGCGACACTGGAACCAAGCTGCTGTTCTTTACCCTGAACCTTGACAAACCCGCCGCAGAAGACACCACGATCAACTACGAGATCGTGGGCGGCACCGCTACGGCAGGTGACGACTTCCAAGTGACCGCAGGCGCAGTTGTGATTGAAAAAGGCCAAAGCGTTGCACTGGTCAACGTCGTGATTGTTGACGACACCATCGACGAAATCAGCGAGACCGTACAACTCCGGTTCTTTGGTGAGGACCTGGCGGCAGACGTCACCTCAACTTCGACGATCGTTGATAACGACAACACAGCCCCGACCATTACATCGGCAGCGACAGGAGAAGCAGTCGCTGAAAATGGCGTCAGTGGCGCCGCCGTGTACACGATCACTGCAACCGACATCGATACATCAGCCCTGGTTTATAGCATCGGTGGTACGGATGCTGCGAAGTTCTCCGTCAACTCCGCGACGGGTGTGGTTTCGATCAAAGATCCCGCCAACTACGAAGCGCAGAGCAGTTACTCCATCACCGTTGCTGCATCTGACGGAGTGTTCACGACTACACAGGCCGTCACCATTCCTGTCTCCAATGTGAATGAGGCTCCCACCGTCACGGCAACACAGTCAGTGGCCGGAACAGAAGATACCTCGCTCACCTTTACTGTTGTTGGCTCCGATGTGGATGCAAATACAACCCTCACCTACACCGCGGCCGGAGCAACCAAGGGCGTCGTGTCTGGTGGTACGGGTGGCGTATTCACTTACACCCCAACGGAAAACGCGAATGGGACCGACACTCTCACTGTAACGGTATCTGACGGGGCGCTCACCGCCACTCAAAGCGTGACCATCAACCTGGCAGCAGTGAATGATGCACCTGTGGCGGTTGCCGCTTCGGGGTCGGTGGCTGAGGACGCAACGCTAACTGGAGCCCTCGTGGCGACAGATGTCGACGCAGACACGTTGACTTATTCCTTGGTAGCGGGTGCGACTGGATTCGCCGTGACCTCGGATGGGGCCTTCACATTCGACGCCGCCACTTATGACGCCCTTGGCTCGGGTGACACCCAGACCGTTACTGGTACCTTCCAGGTGACTGACGGCGTGGCAACTGATACCGAGACCATAACGGTTACCATCACTGGCGCCAACGATGCCCCTGTTGTGGCCGCTGACACCGCTTCCGTCGTTCGTGGTAACACGATCACCATCGACGTGCTTACCAATGACACCGATGTCGACGGTGACACGCTCTCCTTGGTAACTGCCACGGCAGAGAATGGCACCGTGAGTATCCAGAGCGGCATGTTGGTATTCAGCGCTGATGAAGGCTATGTGGGGCCTGCAACGGTCACCTACGTGGCGACAGACGGGAATGTCAACGTTACGGGCACTGTGTCTGTTGGCGTCCTGCAGCCCACCATCACAAGCCCGATGGCCAACGAAGGCGACGCGCTCTCCTTTACCATCAACGGTGCTCCCAACACGTCATACGTCATTGAGCTTGGTGGCTCCGCGACGGCTGGTGTGGACTACACTGCTCCGAGCGGCACCGGATATCAAACCGTCACGACTGATGCCGACGGTGTGGCAGCTCTTACGTTGACGACCATTCGCGATCGCTCCACAGAGGGAACGGAGACCGTTACAGCGAAGATTATCGGCACCTCGCCTGCCGTTACCGCTACCGGAACGATCAGCGATGTGAGTTTGAACAACGTTGCCCCCACCATTGATGCGGTCTCCACCGTTGCAACCAACGAAGGCACAACGGCCACAGTTACTGTCACCACGGCCGATGTCAACATTGACGATGACACGATCACCGTCAGCGTAGGGTCTGCGACCAACGGCACCGTGTCCTACGCTTCGGGTGTGGCCAGCTTCGTACCCACAGCCGACTTCAATGGCTCGGGCTCCTTTGTGATCACCGCAACGGACGAGGCAGGACTGTCCACTACTCAGACAGTCACGGTAAACGTCGCTCAGGTCAACGACGCGGTGGTGCTTAGTACCGCAGCACAGGCCGTCACGACAAATGAGGGTGCAACAGCAACCTTCACCGTCACGGCAACCGACGTGGATACAGACGTCACTCTGAATGCCGCGCCTCAGACGCTGACTTACTCGGTAGCAATTGATCCCTTTAATGGCACAGTCACGGTGGATGCTACAGGTAACGGAACCTATGTCCCGACCGGAGATTTCAACGGTACGGATAGCTTTATTATCGCCGTCACTGACTCCTCTGGCTCTACGGTCAACCAGGAAGTTACTGTCAGCGTCGCGCAGGTCAACGATGCGCCTGTTGGAGCAGACATCGCTGCTCAGACTGTCGAGCAGGAGGATGTGTTCACTCTTAATGTGGCACCCTTCTTTAGTGACGTGGACATCGCTGCGGGCACCAATGCAGTTCCACAGGCTGCGCTGACATACACGGCTGCCGGGCTGCCGAGCTGGGCAACCCTCAACGCAACCACGGGTGTTATTACTGGAACTCCCACCAACGTGGCCGCCATTGGCGTAACTGCTGTGACTGTGACCGCGACCGACGCCGATGGGGCGACGGCTTCAGAGACCTTTAATCTCACAGTCACCTCTGCTTATTCTGTGGCAGCGAGCACAGTCACCTCCGTGGACGAGGGTTCAACCGTCACATACACCATCACCAATACCGAGCGCGCGTTCGGTGATGTCCTGGACTATGTGATTAACCCTGTCAGCGGGGTCACGGCAGCAGATTTCGCTCAGGGTCTCCAGGGCCAGGCTGTGTTCAACAGCTCTGGTCAGGCCACTATCACGATCTCCGTGGTAAATGACAATCTTCAGGAGGTTGCAGCCGACAACAGCAATGAGTCTTTCTCGGTTGCGTTCGTCTACGATGGAGTCACAGCAGCAATCGCGCCCACTCTGGACATTGAAGACCAAACATTCGCTGGCACTCTAACGGTGGCTGAGGGTGATTTGGTTACGGGAACTGAGTCTGCAGATACCTTCTCAGGGAATGCAGGTGTCACGCTGAGCTCAGGCGACTACATTGATGGCTTGGGCGGTGAAGACACACTGTTTATCCGTGCAAACGGTACCAACCCAAGCGTGACCATCCTTGAGAATGTCGAGAACGTTAACATTCAGCTTCGCACAGGCCAGACCATCGACACCCAAGATTGGGACAGTGTGAGCGGCATCACCGTGTTGAGTGATTCGTTTGCGGGCCACACGCTCACCCTGCAGGATCTCGAGGCAACGACACAGATTTCTGTTCTTGAGAGCACGACGACGGTTGAGCTTGATTGGCGTGATCTAACCGGTGCTGCCGATAACCTCAGGTTGAGGGTTGAGGGCGCCACTGGCGTGACGTTTGAATTCACCGACACTGAGCAGTTTGAGAGCACGACCCTTACCGTGTCTGGTACTGTTGGCGTGAACATCAGTGCCGGTGCGATGGGCGGAACGCTCGACATTGTTGGTGATGGCGCGCTCACTTTAGATCTCCTAAACACCACGGTTTCCGCAATTGACGCCTCTGGCTACTCGGGTGCTGCAACCTACACCGTCTCTGCAGCGGACACCACGACCTTCACCGGTGGAAACTCAGGCGATACCATCACATTTGCGACGGGATCACTCTCATCTGCCGATACGGTCGACGGTGGCGCAGGTACCGATACGATCATTACGGAGCTAGCGAGTGCAACAACGACCACCAACGCACTGGATGGTGTTCACAACTTCGAGATCGCCACCATCAATGTCTCAGCACAGGACTCTGCTGTGGTGTTGAACGTCTCTGGCATCTCGGATACGGTCTCGATCACTGGCGACGCCAGTGCCTCGCTCACGGTGTCGGGCATCTACGCATCTGACGTTAACGTCACAATCGCCGATGTCAGCGCCATGCGGTTTGACTTCGCCACTGGCGCAGGAAACCTTGATCTCGACTTCGGTTCTGCGAACGCCACTGCATCTTTGGTCGTCAGCGGAGCCACATCCGTCGATGTCGATTTCGGCAATAGCCAGTCTGCGAGCGTCACAGACTTCACGCTGTCTACGGCTACCTCTGTCGACATCACAGCAAGCGGGGCAGACATCACCTTCACCACGGTGACGGGTGCTGCGATTAACACCGTAAGTTTGGCTGCATCAAGCGCGAGCGCGACTGTGACGAATCTAAACGTGGCCTCTGGTGACACGGTCACCATCGACGCAACGAATGGTTCTGCGTCCGTTGCAACGCTTACCGCAACTGGACTTGAGACGCTCACCATCAACGCAACGAATGCGCAGGCTGAGGTTGTGGACATCGTTGCATCCGGGATTGACAGTGTTGTCATGACTGCAGACGGCTCCTCAACCACACTGGCGGTTCTGGACGACACGGTACGCACGTCCGGTAGCCTGTCGATCACCGCCACCGTCGCCAATGGCGCCGAGGCAGGTGTCTCAGGCGTCTCAATCGTTACGCAGGCCGCGGCCGCCTCTCTGACAGTCGATGTAACCTACGGGACAAGCGGCGGCAACTTCAGCCTGACCGATACAGATTTGGTGATTAACAACGGGTTCAACCTCTCTGCAAGTATTAACGCAGTGGGTGGCTCGGACGCAACCTTCTCCGCGGGCACCATCACCACGGAGGCTTCGGGAACAATCACCACGCTCACGGTTAATCTCGGTGCATTTTCAGAAATCACCATGGGAGCAGTGTCCGGCGGTGTTCTCTCGGATGTAGATCTCGATGTTGGCGATCAAGGAACGATTACCCTTGCAGATCTGGATTCAGTTGACGCGGCCACTATCGAATTGGCTGGAGGCCAGTCGGCGGGAATCATCGCAACGGAGATCGAAGCGGGTGGTGCACTGTCAATCACAGTGTCAGCGGGCGTTGGTGGCTCGGCAACACTCGCTGCAGTGTCTGGTGGCACGCTGTCGCTTGCCATTGATGGAGTTGCGTCCTCGATTGATGTCGGCACAATTGTGGCCGCAGGTGATATTTCAACCCTAAGAGTTTCGGGAACTGAGGTAGTGGAGTTGGCATCCATTGATGGTGGAAGCGACGCAACGACCATCGCTTTGGCTGGAGATGCGGTGTCTGCTGGTGCGATCGACTTTGTGTCGGGTATCGCAACGTTTACTGTCAACGCAGACGGTGACTTCCGGTTTGAGGACATTTCAGCGGACACACTGACCAGTTTCACCGTTGTTGCGTCTGCAGTCTCATTCTCGAGCATCGACGTGGCGGACACCATCGGAACCTTGAGCTTCACGATCGAGGATGACGGAAGTCTCGCGAACTCAGCTGGTGGTGAGATCAACGCATCCGCGTTGACGACCCTCGATGTCAACGGAAACGGCGCTTTGACAGTCGATCTGGACCTGAATGTCAGCTCGATTGGTACAATCGACGTCCGTACCACCGGGTCTGCCAGCGTCACCCTAGACATCACGGGCTCCGCGGGACTTGGCTCCCTAGATTTCAATGTGGGGGCGAGTTCCACGGTCGCTGTTTCAGACATTGACACTGACGCGACGGTCGGCCTGATCAGCGGTGTTGGTGGCTTGAGCGCCAATATCACCATCGGCGATCTCAACGCCAGTGCCTCATTGGGCGGGCTCGATCTAGCGGTTGGCCAGGACGGCACGATCACCATTGGTAGTGCTGAGGTCACGGCAGTTGGTTCGGCAGATACTCAGATCACTGAGATCACGCTGGTTGGCGGTGCCTCGGCAGACATCGTACTTGGTGAAATGAGTGCGAACGGTGTCATCGGAGCAGTCGTCATCACCGTGGGTGCAGCAGGTACGATCGATGCGAGCGGTATCACATCAGTCTCGGCTTCCATTACCTCTGTTGAGCTGAATGCAGGTGATGCTGCTCAGGTCAGTGCTCAGTTCGAAGCAGATACGACCATCGGAGCGATCTTGATCTCTGGCGCTGGAACCTTCAACGACCTGGCGTTTACGGGTTCTGCAACTGGTGGCAACGGAATCGCATCTTTGACAGTGAATGGCAATGCTGCCGGTAGCGCAACCTTGACTGTCGGTGGAGACTCCTCGATTGGTGCCGTCACCATCGGAGGTAGCGCGTTTGTAGTGGACGGTCTGGATGACCTCGATGTCATTGGTAACGTGACGTTGAATGGCTTCAACAACAGCGCAACGTTCTCAGATGCCTCTGTAATCGGTACCATCACGATCTCGGACGCTGCTACAGGCACGACGATAGTTGATGTGGGTTCGGCAACCACGGTTGGCAACATCACGATTGAAGAGGCTTCGGCAGCCGTGACCATCGACCTGCGATCCGCGAATGACACGAGTGTGACTGTAGATGCCACAGTGGGCGCAAGCGCTCTCACTGTGATCGTGAGCGACTTGGGCAATGCCACATCTGCCCCGGCCACCATCATCAACCTGAATGACGGAGACAACGACGACACTATCGAACTCGTTGCATCCGCGGCAGGTGTTGCGGTGAATGGCTTTGATTTCGGGTCGAGCTCGGATGACTCCATCAGCCTCAACAGTGCCGTCTTCACGCTGGGTATGGGAACTGCGGCGGGAAGCGCGATTGGTGACGATCTGAATGCACTCATGGTCTCAGCTGCTGGCGCGTCGCTTGTACTAGCCTCTGCAGGTGCGGATGTGTCCGCGGGCACCCATGTCATCGTCATCGATGAGGCCGGTCTGAATGAGTTCACGGATGTTCTGACTGCTCTGGCTGATGGCGGCTCACTGGATATTAGTTATGACAGTGCGCAGGAAATCGGCGCCAGCTCAGAGGTTCTCGTGTTGTGGTACGACACGGACAACGACCGTACTCAGCTCACGCTGCTCCAGGCTTCGTCGAATGCGGGGGGCGATGTGTTCGTATCGTCCACCAGCTACACCACACTGATCACCTTCTCGGGTAATCAGATCAACGGTGTGAGTGGCACGTTCGACGGCGACTTCGGCATCTAAGGCCATAAGAGGAAGGTGTATGTTGAGCGGGGGGGCTTTGCCCCCCCGATTTTTTTATGAAGAAGACGATCGAACGTAAGCATCTAGACAAACTGCTCCAGGAGCAGAAGTTTGTCGAATACGACGAGTTGGTCCGATCCGCTCAACTCCCAGCCGGGGAGCTCAATGCCATGCGCGCCATTGGGTTTATGAAGGCAAGGGAGCATCAGAAGGCCGAGACCTTTTTCCTAAAGGCCCTAGAGTCTGACCCAGACAATATCCTCGCAAACGGCCACTATGCGCAGCTCCTCATCTCTGAGAAGCGGCACAAAGCAGGACTGCCCTACGCGGAAAAGGCTCATCAGAGAGCCCCTAAGCACCTTCAGTTTGCACTCAACCTGGCCGCCTGCCTCTCCGAGTCTGACCGCCACGGTGACGCCCATCGAGTGCTCAAGCCTTTCGCTGAGGTCGATTCACCTGAGGCGAAGGTCCTGGTGGCCTATGCCACCCTCCTAAGGGCAGACCTCCAAACCGTAGAGGCGATCGCGCAGCTTGAAAGGGCACGAGAACTGTTTCCCGAGAATGCGGAGGCACAGAAGGCCATCGCCGACGCATATTCTGAGATGGATCCAGCGCTTGCGAGTCAGGCATTCTCACGAGCCGATCAGACCCTTCCAAACAATATGGGCCTCCGGTGGAACTGGTCCTTTGTAGAGCTCCGGCTCAAGAACTTTCAGTTGGCATGGGAACTGTATGAAACGGGGCTTGAGGACAAGATCGGTAAAGTCGGACGACCGCTTCCTGCACAGGTGAGGGCTGTTCCTCGGCTTCTCAACCTGGATAATCTTGACCCGAACAAATGGACCCTCCTGTGTGCAGAGCAGGGTTTAGGCGACCAAGTGCTGTTCTACAGTACGTTAAGGGAGGCGATGAGGGACATACCGAAGCTCGTCCTCATTGCAGAGCAACGCATGGTGCCGGTCCTGAAACGCAGCTTCCCCACGCTAGAGGTCTATCCATTCACCATGGCCGGTGTATTTGCGGCGCAAACGCACAAGATCAATGGCCTCTATCCCATTGGCTCGCTCATGAAGAGGTACCGCTCGAGCATTTCGGCCTTTGGTCAGACAGAGTTCCCGTACCTTGTTCCGAACCCGGATTTGGTTACGAAATACAAGACGGCCATCCTAAAGCACCACCCGAAGGATAAGATCATCGGCCTATCATGGCGAGGTGGATACTGGGAGCGTCAGAAACGCACCAAGAGCCTAGACTTTGAGGCGCTCGCGCCCTTATTCCGTATGCCGGGAGTGCGCTTTGTCAGCCTTCAATATGGTGACACAGCGGCCGAGAAGGAACTGGCGACGAAGAACAAACTTCCGGTTTCATTTATCTCGGGCGTTGACTTCCAAAAAGACATCGACGGCTGGTTTGCATTGATTTCAGCCTGCGATCATATTGTGTCGGTATCGACGGCCATGGTGCACTTTGCAGCCGCCAGTGGAAAGAAGGTGGAACTTCTGCTGAGCAGCTATCAATCCCCCTTTATCTGGTCGACGGATGTAGGGCCATCGTATGCTTATCCGAGTGTCAACATTCATCGAATGGAGAAGGAAGAGGGGATGGAGGCCTTCGTGGAGCGGGTCAAGAATGGAATGAAGTTATGAGCCTGTACAAAACACTAAAGGCGCATCTGCCAAGTCAAGAGGCAGTGATCTCCGACCAAGAGTTCCTCTTGATGGGCAGGAAGGACTATCACCTATCACAGCTCTCGCCCGTCCATGCATTCTTGCAGTCTGCGGGTGCGGCCAACGTGCCTTACACCATTCGAACTTTTCTCGCCTTAGCTGACCTCTATGCCTCTGGGATTCAGGCAGAGCAAAAGAATATTGTCATCGCAGACCAACAACTGACCAGTGCGGCTGTGTTGGTTTGGCTCCGATCCGGCGCAAATGCAACCACCACACGCGTGTATGCACCAAGAGGCGTCTCCAAGATGCCTCCCCGTGAAGGTCTGTTGGCGGAGATTTATGCCGAACTCTCCAGCGCCATTGAAAAAAATGTAAATGCCCTAGCGGGACGAGACCGGCCAGATGCGTTGACCTTCATTTTGGGAGGAGCAAAAAAGTCGACAGATACGCTGTTGGCCCTGGACCAGTATGTGGCCGCGACGAATGCCGTGATGCTGATCCGAGATTACGCCCGCATTGATGCGGCGGATGAGCGCGAACAGTTTGACGCTAAAAGGGTCTTTCCGACCCTGACCTTTGAAGGCCATGCGGTGTGTATCAAGGTCAACTGTGTACCTAATCGAGACCAATCCACGGCTCTGCTATAGTGCCTCAAAGAATTCGAGGGTGCTATGTGCGGTATAGCAGGTTGGTTCAACACGAATCTAAATCACAACGACACTGATGCTGCCAAGAACATAGCGGTCAGTGTGATTCAGCAGGTACTCGAGCACCAGCACCACCGTGGGCCCGACGCCCGAGGGCTTTGGGTGAGCCCAAACCACAACGCGGTCTTCGGCCATAACCGATTGGCCATTGTGGAACTCAGTGACGCGGGCGCGCAGCCCATGGTTGACAGCGACTCAGATTGGGTAATCACCTACAACGGCGAGCTCTACAACTACAAGAAGCTGCGCCAAATCCTGGAGACCAAACACCAGGTTCGCTTCAAGGGCAACAGTGACACTGAGGTCTTCCTGTATGGGGTGAAGGTCTGGGGCATAGATGAGTTCCTTCGGCAAGCAGATGGCATGTTCGCAGCCGGCCTCTACAGCACAAACACTGGCCGGCTCCTACTGGTTCGTGATCGCGCCGGAGAGAAGCCGCTTTACTACACCCTGCAGCCCAATGGACTCTACTTTGCATCCGAGCTGCGCCCGCTGGTGCGCTCACTGGGAACTGAACCCTCTCTCGATGCATCGGGTTTGGCGACGTATCTCATGATGCGGTATGTTCCAGCGCCCCTCACCATTTATGAGGGGTTTTATAAGCTCAAGCCTAGCCACTTCCTAGTGGTGGAACCAGGGCGGGCCCCCAGGGAGTATGCGCATTTCTCCTGGGACCCCCATGCCTCTGAAATTCCAGAGCACCCGAAGACCTTTGAGCAGGTGGTGCAGGTCACGGAGAAGATTCTGACTCAGTCCCTAGAGGCACGACTCATGTCGGATGTGCCACTGGGCTTTTTCCTCTCGGGCGGGGTAGACAGTACATTAACGGCTGCACTCGTTCGTAAGCACTTTGGTACTCAGATCAACACCTACACCATTGGCTTCGCAGGCGACCCAAAGTCTGAGCACCCGGTGTCGGAGCGCACAGCCAAGCTCATTGGTGCCAATCATAAGACCCATATTTTCAAGGCTCAGGACATTGGCAATGTGTCTCGGGAACTGATAGCGAGCATGGATGAGCCCAATGGAGACCGAAGCTGCGTGCCCACCTACTTGCTTTGCAAGCACGCTCGGACCGAGGTGACTGTGGCGCTTGGTGGCGATGGAGGAGACGAGCTCTTTGGGGGATACCAGCGTTACCCTGGACTCAATCAGCAGATAGGGGAAGATCTCTACCCGCGAGCAGTGGATGGACTTCGTTGGTATCTTACTCACCGGCTCCCCGTCTTTACGCCCAGCCAAGTGGAGGACATATGTGGGCCACTTGCAGGTGGCGCAGAGCATGTACTCGAGGACTTAGCGGTTCACCTGTATTCGCCCACCCGCCCGGAAATGGACATCCGTTATGTGGACTTCAAGAGCTACCTGCCAGGCGCAGTGCTCTCCAAGGTCGACAGAATGTCTATGCAGGTATCGCTGGAGGTACGCACACCCTTCTTCTCGGAGGCTGCGCTAGAGTTGGCGAGTCGCCTTCCGCACGGATTTCTCTATAGCGGCCAGTTGATGAAGCCTGTTCTGAGGGAGATCTGCAATCGGCTAGGTCTTTCGCATGTGGCGAAGCTGGAGAAGAAGGGCTTCGGCATGCCTGCGGAGTTCTTGGCACAAGACCAGAATGCGCTGGCGGCTCGCGCGACTTCGGCGCTAAATGCCATTCAACGGCGGGTGGCGGGGAAGGCCAACATGAAGGGCTGGGCAGAGCACACGCCAAAGAATATGAACGCCCTCTGGGCCACGATTGTGCTGGGAGAATGGCTGGAGGCTGAGGCATGAAGCCACCCGTCTGGACCGAAGAGACCTTTGCGCTGGTTCGGGAAGGAGTCCGACTGGCGAATGAGGCGTACACAGAAGAGTTGCCCGCTGAGTGGGACCAGCGCATTGAAGAACGCGCAAACAGTTTGGGTGACCCACATAAAGACCTTGAGCCCGGAAACCTCAACGTGGTGATCTTTCATGTGAAGATTCCCGCGGACGCTGGGGAAATCAAGGCGCCGGACATCCGGAACATAGACCACGACAAGGTGGACTACGAGACCTTGATTCGGTTGAACATAGACATTGCGCTAAAGACCAACCCAAGGTCAAGGGTGTTTCTGCTGACGGACGGGGCCTTCCTGAGCGACCTTGAGCCAAACGGCCGGCTTCACATATCGAGGCTCGGCGTGAACGCGCGTGAACCCATGTTTGAGCGCGTGATGATCATGGCTGCGTATGTGAGGAGCAGACTCTTTGACCAGCCCACTATTTTTTTGGACAGCGATGCATTCTTGCTGCGCCCCATACACAATCTATTTGCCAACCAATTTGACGTGGGCCTTACGCATAGGAACATCATTGGGCAAATGCCCATCAATGAAGGGGTTATCTTTGCGAACAATCGGAACCGAGGTGCCGTTCAGAGCGTATTCGATTCCTATGTGGCGAGCTACTTATCCATTGAGACAAGCGCACACCTCGCGAAGTTATACTCGAATTTGCGTCGGTGGAGAGGGGGGCAGTTGTCAGTGAATTCAATAGGCCAAGGGGGGCAGGTGTACGCAAGCGAAATGAGCAAGATTTGCCAGCCAAGGGTTGTCTATTTGCCTTGCTCAGCCTATAACCTCTCTCAGATTAGCGAGCAGGAAGTTACGCCCGCATTGTGTAGGCGAACGGTTGTGTTGCACCTTAAGGGGCCGAGGAAAAGTTGGGCTGATAGATTGGTTCACTTGTGAGCTTGATGCGATTTTCAGAAGTAAAATGCAAAAGTGTTAATCGAGGAGCAACGCAAAGGTTAAAATTTAACATCACATCTATTGCATTGAATCTAAAAAATAATCAAAAGCTCAAGCTAGATTCAAAAACCCCGAAAAACCCGCAACGCTAGAAAAATAAAACTAAATTCAAATGCGAGCAGTTTCAAATCGAAATAATTCGCTCTACATAATTATTATCACAATTTTCGATAATGCTAGAAAAACGAAAAATAGACAGAACAATAAAAATCCCGAATAATAGATTTGGTTTTTAAGAAAAGCCAAATAAAAGAATTTATAATCTAGCGGAAATTGATGCGAAAAAATGAAAAGACGAATAAATTTAGTAATAAAATATTTCAATAAACAATACCGGGAAAGCAAGGAGGGCGTATTCCTAAGGAAAATTCAAGAACAGGTGGTTGAAAAAATACAAACCGTTCATGGTGGAAAAGTTCCATTGCATACGTTTTTTGGAGACGATCTAATTCTATTTTACAGAAACTTATCTTTATTGGAGGATGTGGATTTCATCGATGCACTAGTGAGTTGTAAGGCTTCGGAGGTGTTAAGGGCTAGGCTATGGAGAGCCTATTTTTTTTGTTGGAGTATGAACATAAGAGCAGATTATTCCGGGTCGATAATGGATTTGGGTTGCTATAACGGAGAAACTTTAGAAGTTGCACTCCGATACATCAAATCCTTACGGTCGAGGTCTTGTATGCCGTTTCCTCATATGAGTGTCATTGCAGCCGATATCTTTGATGACCCCCCCATAGAGGCTCGCAAGATTGAACATGGTCCAGGTTTACATGAAAAGGTCTGTTCTCGATTAGCGGGGCTTTGTGATTTCGAGGTCATAAAGGGTATTTTACCCTCGAGTTTGATTGGAAAGGTCCCGTCAAATGTTTCATGGGCTCACATTGACCTCAATGATGCCGAAGCAGACGCTTCCACCTTTCAAGCCATATTGCCAAAGTTAACCAAGGGGGCTCATGTAATTTTTGATGACTATGGGTTTTCTAGGTATAGTGACACCAAAGAATTAATCGATCGGGTAATATCAAAGGAAAGATTGAACCCCGTGGTGGAGCTTCCAACCGGGCAAGGTTTTTATATTCACTAGCCCCACTTCTCTCACTAAGATTTGGGTTTGAGGTCCGTATTTCTAGGCGAGCATTTCCAGGGGGTTTGGGATATTTTTGATTTTATCTTCTAACGGTTGAATCTTTTGGTATGAATGGATTTTTTAACGAGACTTTCGTGTAACGTCATGAGTTTCTGAAGCCCGAAGAATTATGCTTGTAATTACACATTTTTTGGTGGTCAACTACAAAGGGGAAAAATTTGGTTTCCACTGACCCGAATTCAAGAGGTGGCAAAAGGCGCTACCTAGACTCCACTGTGCCAGAAGAATACATCCCTGATGTCGGTGAAGTAGACTTGAGCGAATTGAGTTTGACTGGCCTTGCCAATCTTTTTGGGAGCGATAAGGGGGGAATAAAGCATAACTATTGTAAGATATACTCCAGGATCCTTGAGGAGGCTTTGAATAGAGTTTCTCCCAACGACCTTGTTATCGGGGAGGTTGGTGTTGCATGCGGCGCATCGTTACGCATGTGGGCTCACCATCTACCGAAATCACAAATTGTTGGTTTTGATATTCGATCGGAATGTCAAGCTTTGTGCGGCGACATGCCTAACGTTGAGATTGTGATTGGTGATGCCACAAAAGCATCGACGTTTGAGGGGCGTCGTTTTGACATCTTTGTTGATGACGGAAGTCACGTGGCTGAGCATATTGTTCAGACTTTTAATCAGGTGTGGGGGAACATCAAGCCTGGGGGCTTCTATGTCGTCGAAGACATTGCCTGTACTTATAACCCAAATTATTCGGAGTCTTTGCTAAAGAATTTGGGACTGAAAACCGAGAATCGAAGGTCTACTTTCGTGGCATTCGTTGACGCCCTCATGAGGGCAACTGACGCTAGACAACTTCAATTAGGGTCTCTTTCGTACTACCCTCAAATGCTCGTTCTTCGGAAGGAGGGGTGAACGTGGCCGGCTTGCCGTAGATTTCTCGTTAGGGTTACATTTCGGAATTAAAAGTCTTGGGTTTAGTCGACCTCCCCCCATGGGCAGGACATGGTAAATTTAAAGAATCCGGACGGCTTGAGATTATCAAAACCTGGTGTCAGATAGCCCGGAGTTGTTTCATATATGACCTCCTATATGAAAACCTGCTACACTGCGCCGCATGCAGCGGCTCTCCATCCCCCTCAACCTTGATGAACCCGGCTTAAAGCGCCTGTCTGCGCTGCAGGTTCGGTTTGCTCAGGCCTGCCAAGCCACCTACCAGGTGGCCATTAGCCACAGCTGCTTTAGCCGAATTGCCCTTCACCACCTGGCCTACAAGCCCGTGCGCGAGGCCTTTGCAGACTTAGGGGCACAGCTTGTGAGTAACGCCATCTATGTGGTGAGTGCTGCGGCCAAGTCAAACCCCAGTCCACTCAAGCCCGAGTCTTTTGGCGCAGCGCTGCCGGTGGTGCTCGACCGCCGCACCGTAAGCCTCACCAATGGCCAGATCTCCATCTTCACGCTGGAGGGCCGGCTGCGCCCGAATCTCAAAATCTCTGCAGAGGTACAACAGCTCTTTGAGGGCGGGGAGCTCAAAGAGATCCACCTGCAGCGCGGGGCCGAGGGCTTTAGCCTGGTGTTCTTTGTGAAGTCTGAAGCGGGAGCAAGTCAATGAAAGCCAAGCGCCCAGAGCTAGACGAGGCCCTGCTCAGCCTCAAGCCCTATGTGGTTTTGGCTTTCTTCATCTCCATCTTCACGGGCTTTTTAGCGCTCACGCCTATCGCCTACATGCGGGAGGTCTATGGGCCTGTGGTCACGGCCCGCAGTGAATGGACGCTCGCCATGGTCACCCTGCTCCTCGTGCTCTTTCTGATGATGAGTGCGGCCCTCGAGTGGGTTCGCCAGCGGGTGCTCTCTGCCGCCTCCGTTCGACTCGCGGAACGCATGGGGCAAAAGGTCTTTGATGCCACTTTCAAGGCGAACCTTGCAGGCTTTCCGGGCGCCAAAATGGCGCTCACAGACTTTCGGCAAGTGCGCCAGTTTCTGGCCTCCCCAACGGCTGGCGTCATCCTGGATGCCCCCATTGGTCTCTGCCTGCTGGGTCTCATCTTCTTCATTCACCCGGTCATGGGAGTCCTATCGCTAGTCGGGGCGTTACTCAGCCTTCTCATCTCTTTTGTCACCGAACGTTCCGTCCGGCCCGTGATGGCGGACGCCATGGAACGCAACCAAGTAGCCACCACCTACGCGTCCGAGACGGTTCGAAGTGCGGAGGCCGTTGCAGCCATGGGTATGCAGGCTGCGGTGCAGGCCCGCTGGGAAATGGTTCAGAGGCAGTATCTCATCAAGCAGGCGCAGGCCACCAATGTCCAAGGCCTGGGCATGGCCAGCACCAAAATGGTCATGCTGGTTCAGGGGTCCGCCCTCTTGGGCGTGGGCACTTTCCTCACGCTCATCGGGGTGTTGAGCCCCGCTGCGGGCGCCATGCTGATTGTGGCCAAGCTCATTGGAGCCATTGCCATTCGCCCCATGATGCAGCTCATCACCAGCTGGAAGCAAATTGCAGTGGCATACGACAGCCTTCAGCGCCTTCGCGACTTCATGGCCAAAATTCCAGGCCCAGCCGAGGCCATGGAGCTTCCGCCCCCAAAGGGTCAGCTCGAACTCAAGGGCGCAACCGTCGTGGCCCCGGGCACCAAGACCACCATCCTGCTAGACCTCTCCTTCACCCTGCAGCCCGGTCAAGTCTTGGCTGTGGTGGGCCCTTCCGGGTCCGGTAAGAGCAGCCTGGCTCGGCTCATCACGGGCATTTGGGCCCCTCGGCTGGGCGAGGTTCGGCTGGATGGGGCCAGTATTTCGCGTTGGCCGAAAGAGCAACTCGGCCCCCATCTGGGGTATCTCCCCCAAGATGTAGAGCTATTTGACGGCACAGTGGCCGAGAACATCGCCCGATTTGGCGATGTGGATGAACAGAAGCTGGCGAGCGCCATTGAACAAACGGGGCTCAACACCGTCTTGGCAGACTTGCCTCAGGGCCTTCAGACTCAACTGGGTGCGGATGGCGCCCGGCTCTCGGGCGGCCAGCGCCAGCGCATTGGTCTGGCTCGGGCTTTTTATGGAGACCCCCAGCTCATCGTGCTTGATGAGCCCAATGCCAGTCTGGACACCGCCGGAGACGACGCGCTCGCGCGGGCGATGACAAAAGCCAAAGCAAGAGGCGCCACCCTGGTGCTCATTACGCATCGACCAGAAATTCTGGCGACTTCCGACCTTCTATTGGTTCTGAAGGAGGGCAAGCCGGTGGTCTTTGGTCCCACCCAAACCGTTCTCTCTGAAATGAAGGCCAAGCCCAGCGCATGAACACCATTGCCCGCGCCATGCTTCAGAAGTTCAAGGGTGAATTGATCACGCTGGTCCTGATCTCAGCGGTGGTCAACCTGCTGATGCTGCTGCCCACCATCTACATGCTGCAGATCTTCGATCGCATCATGATCAGCCAGAGCGAAATCACACTGTTGGTGGTCTCGCTCATTGTGCTGGTGCTCTACGGCGTGCAGGCTCTAGGGGAGTACCTTCGCAGCCGAATCACCAATGCCGTGAGCGTTCGCATTGATCAGGCCCTGAGCCCTCCCATTTTTCAGGCGCTCTTCAGTGAGCGTCTGAAGGCCTCGAACCGCAATCCCCTGCAGGCCTTCAGTGATCTTGCGGCCATTCGCCAATGGATGACGGGGGCCGGCCTGAACGGATTTCTGGATGGCCCATGGACACCGTTTTATCTGGCGGTCATGTTCATGCTGCATCCCGCGCTGGGTTGGCTGGCGGTGGGTTTTCTGGTCTTTCTGGTGGCCCTTGCAGTCTGGTCCACTCGACTGACCAAAGACATGGTGGAGACCACCATCGAGGAAGAGCGTGACTTAAACAATTTTTTGTTCACCAAGCTGCGCAATGCAGAGGTGCTTGAGGCCCATGGGATGGTGCCCAACCTCAAGCGCCGATGGTGGTCTAAGCAGGTGGGCTTTCTTCAAAGTCAAGCCCACTCCGAAGAGGTGCAAGAGCGCATGAATGCCAGCACCAAGCAAATCCGCTACCTCTTAAATTCCTTGGCACTGGGCGCGGGCGCGCTTCTGGCCATTGAGGGCGAAATTACTCTGGGGGCCATGATCGCAGCCAGTCTGCTCATGGGCAGAACCACGGCCCCAGTTGATGCGCTCATGGGGGGCTGGAAGGGTTTTGCCATGGCGCGTTCCGCGTTGGACCGTTTAGAGGAGCTGCTCCGAGACAATCCGCCCTGGGAATCGCAGGGTGCGCAGCCAAGGCTAGAGGAGTCCATCCGATTAAAAGGGCTCACGGCCCGCGCGCCTTCGGTGCAGGCCGGAGAAGAAGGCAGAGCCATCCTCTCAGACGTCAATGTCGACATTCCAAACGGGCAGGTCACTGTGGTCCTGGGGCCCTCGGGGGCGGGCAAGTCCACCCTGGGTAAGGTGCTGGTGGGCATCTGGCCCCAGACCACTGGTGAGCTCTGGCTTGGAGATCAAAAACTTGAGGACCTCGATCGGCATAGCCTCGGACAGTCCTTAGGCTACCTGCCCCAAGAGGTAGATCTGTTCAAAGGCACGGTGGCAGAAAACATCGCACGCCTGGGTCAGCCCGATCCCACTCGCGTGATTGCTGCGGCATCTGCCGTGGGTATTCATGAGTTCGTGCTGAGGCTGCCTCAAGGCTATGACACCGTCATCGGGGAACAGGCGGGGCATCTCTCGGGGGGGCAGCGTCAGCGGGTTGCCCTGGCTCGGGCACTCTATGGAGACCCCAAACTCCTGGTGCTCGACGAGCCGAATGCCAGCCTCGATGAGGCAGGCGAGCTCGCACTCTTGCAAGCGGTCAGAAACGCCAAGTCCAGGGGGGCCACCGTGGTACTCATCAGTCACCGGCCCTCGGTGCTTCAGGTGGCCGATCGCGTGCTCTACATGAAGGCAGGGCGCATCGGTTATTCGGGCAGTCGGGAGGAATTCCTTCAGCACATTCAGACAATACAGGCAGGAAGATCTCAACCATGAGCCAAGAAGACATTGACCCAGAACTCTCCAAGCTCTCCGACACCTCCCGGCTCTCGAAGCTCGCCTTCTGGGTGCTTGGGGTAGGGTTCGGGGGTTTTTTGCTTTGGGCGGCTGTTGTGCCTCTCGACGAGGGGGTTCCCACCATGGGAACGGTGGTGCTAGACACCAAGCGCAAACCGGTCCAGCACCCCGAAGGGGGTACGGTTGCAGAAATCCTCGTGCGCGAGGGCGACCTGGTGAAGGAGGGGCAACTTCTGCTCCGCCTGGGTGATAGCACGGCCAGGGCACAAGTCGAAACCTCAATCTCAAGCCTTGCTGCTCTCAAAGAGAATCTCAAAGGGCAGCAAGCCATGGTGATGGGCTATGAGAAGCTCCGACCAAACCGAGAGGCGCAGCTGGCGCTCCTTAGGAGAGAATATGCTGGCCTGCTTGACCTGGTTAAAGATGGCTATGCGCCGGTAAACCAGAAACTTGACATGGAGCGCAGAATCTCTGAGCTCGAGTCTGCACTTCAGGAACTTGCAACCCAGAAAGTGAGAGCAGAGCAGAGTGTCTTGCAACTGGGCCACGAAATCATGGCCGCTGAGGAAAAGCTGGCTCTGGCGCGCAGAGATTTGGAGCGAAAGCGTATTTACTCGCCAGCAGATGGCCAAGTGGTGGGGCTGCAGGTGGGGTCGGCAGGGGCCGTGGTTCAAGGGGCGCAAAAGATCATGGACATTGTGCCCGCGCGTGAGTCGCTCATCATCGAGGCTCAGGTCATGCCCAATCTCATTGACCGTATTCGGCCGGGTGACCCCGTGGACATCATGTTCATGACCTTCTCGCACGCACCTCAGTTGGTGGTCGAGGGGGCACTCGAGTCGGTCTCGCAGGATGTCCTGACGGAACCCAAGACGGGCATGCCCTATTATCTTGCGAGGGTGTCGGTGACACCCTCCGGAATGGAGCTCCTGGGCAAACGACAAATGCAGCCTGGCATGCCGGTTCAGGTCGTGGTCAAAACCGGGAGCAGGACACTGTTGGAGTACTTGGCCGCTCCGTTGACGCGTCGAATCAATGCCAGCATGAGGGAGGAGTAACCCATGATCCTTCGTGCAACTGCCCTAGGCTTGGCGTTTGTCGCCCAGGCCTTTGGGACCAATGTCTATGCGAGTTCTCCTGCGCCGGTCGGGTTTTTAACGGGTTTTCAGCTGGCGGCCTTAAACGATCACCAGCTTCGGGCCGCACAGGCCTCGGCAGAGGGGCAGCGCGAGGCCGTGGTGCAGTCGCAGGCCAGGCTTCTGCCCAATGCCTCGCTCTCCTCCACACGCTACCAACTCTGGCAACGGCGAACCGACAATGGAGTCGACCAGCCCCGCCAGTCTTACCTCTCGGAGAGCGACACCCTGAGCGTGCGTCAGCCCATTTATCAGCCCAAACTCTGGGCTGGCCTGAATCAAGCCAAGGCACAGGTCCAGGGTGTTGAGGCCGATCTTCAAACCGAACGGCAGGTTCTGGCGGACCGGTATGCCAGCGCCTACTTTAACTTCCTACTCATCCAGGAGCAGCTGGCCCTGACCACTCGTCAGCTGGAAAGCACGCGTGTGCAGCTCGATGCTGCCACAAAGGCCTTTGCCGCCGGGCAAGGCATTCGAACCGATATTCTTGAAACCCAGGCCCAGGTCGACCGTCTCGAAGCGACCGCACTTCAGGCCCGCCGAGCAGTGCTCACAGCAAAGGTCGAGCTCGAGGCACAGCTTGGCAGATCAATTAAGTCCGTTGCCGCCCTCTCCCTGACCCGCTTTCAACCTGAAACGCTCGAGCCCGGCCCGCTCACGCCCTGGCTGGAGCGTGTGCTAGCTCAGGCTCCGAGGCTTCAGAGTCGCGCAGCACGGCTGCAGGCAGCAGAAATCTCGGCGTCTGCTGCAAAGTACGAGCGCTTTCCCACCCTAGATCTCGTGGTGCAGGCTTCACGCAGCAGCAGTGACGATGCCTACTTTGTCAATTCGAAAACCCAAACCCAGGCCATTGGTATTCAGCTGACGGTTCCGCTGTACCAAGGAGGAATTCCATCCTCAAGAATTCGCCAGACGGCGGCAGAGATGACTGCCGCTCAAGAGCTGCTGGAACAGACCCGCAACGCCCTTGAGATTGAGGTGCGACAGCAGCACACAGCCATCCAAGAGGGCATTGCGATGGTTCGGGCTTTGGAAAGAGCAAAGTCCTCGGCAGATGAAGCGGTCATCGCCAATGCGCGAAGTTTCGCTGCTGGATCGAGGCGTTCTCTGGATGTCTTGGCCGCAGAGCAAAAGCAGCTTCAGGCAGCGTTGGACCTCTCGAAGGCCCGCTATCAGACCGTTCTGGCCTGGATCCGTCTTCGCTCCCTCGTGGGTGCAGCCGATGAGGACTTGATGCGGCAGGTCAATGAGTGGTTTGCGGTGGGCCCTGAGAGATAACAATAGGGATATCCCACCCAAAGGAGGGTTCATTCAATGGCCATCTCGAGCGTTTTCAGGAGTAATCGATCTCAAGCCGTGCGTATTTCCTCAGAGGCGCGCCTCCCTGATCATGTGAAGAAGGTCGAGGTGAGAGTAGTTGGGCAGGAGCGCGTGATTACACCGGTAGATCAGCTCTGGGACAGCTTCTTTGGAGACTGTTCACCACTACCGAAAGAATTGCACATGGAGCGTGGAACACAGTCACCTCAGGTTCGTGGCGGACTCGAATGATTCGTTATTTGCTTGACACCAACATCGTGATTTACGCCATGAATAGGCGCCCCGAGTCCCTCTTGGAAGCCTTTAATGCGCACGCCGCAGAGATTGCAATCTCGACCATCGCTCTCGGTGAATTGGTGTTTGGTGCGGAGCGCAGCCAAGCATCGCTGCAAAACCTTCGCCACATTGAGGACCTCTGCAGCCGTCTCGTGGTGTTGCCCTACAAGGACAAGGCGGCCTTTCACTATGGTTCGATTCAGGCTGTGCTGGTGGGCAAGGGCAAGGTGATAGGCGAAAACGACTTGCATATTGCGGGCCATGCCCGAAGTGAATCTTTGACCCTCGTCACAAATAACGTTCGAGAATTCACACGCGTGCCGGCACTTCAGGTAGAAAACTGGCTCAAGCCAAGTGATCCTCCCCATTCAAGAAGAAAGCAGACATCATGATTCGCATTGCCATTGGATTTGATCAGCGTGAGGCTGTGGCCTATCACACCTTCTGCCAGAGCATTCTAGAAAAAGCCTCCGCGCCGGTGAGCTTCACGCCGCTGGTCCTGGGTGCACTCAAGGGTTTCAGTGAGACCCACACCGATGGCAGCAATGCCTTCATCTACTCCCGCTTTCTGACCCCCTGGCTCATGGACTTCGACGGCTGGGCCATCTTTGCCGATGGCGACATGATCTGCCTAGACGACGTGGCCAAGCTCTGGGCCCTGCGCGATGAGACCAAGGCCGTCCAGGTGGTGCAGCACAACTACCAGACCAAGGCCCACGACAAATACCTGGGCAACAAGAATGA
>CAMCRF010000012.1 GCA_945877235.1 Bordetella parapertussis | reverse complement strand
TATTTCTCTGAACCAATAATTGTGTGCAGGGCTTGGAAATTGTGCGGTGGGCGTGAGCGTCCCTCGTCGGATGAACCCGAAACCGTTCTGACCTCGCCCACCTGAACCCTCGGTTCAGGGAGCAGCCTTCGGTGCTGCAGGCCCCCTCTTCCCCCCCCCTTCATCATGACTCCACCGCTCATCATCATTGGTTCCGGCCTCGCTGGTCTCACCGTTGCACTCGAGGCCGCTGACCATATGCCCGTCAAGATTCTGGCCAAACGCAGCCTCGAGGAGTCGGCGACGGCCTGGGCCCAAGGCGGCATCGTGGGCGTCATCGATGAGTCAGACGACATCGAGTCTCACGTGCACGACACTCTGGTTGCCGGTGCCGGATTGGTTGTCGAGCCTGTTGCACGGCACATCGCAGAGCAGAGTGCTGCAGCCATCCACTGGCTCATCGACCAAGGGGTTCCCTTCACCGCGGACCCCCAGGGCCCAGAGGGCTTGCATTTGGTCAAGGAAGGGGGGCACAGCCATCGACGCATTGCCCACGCGGCCGACGCCACGGGGAAAGCGATTCACGACGTGCTCCTCGCAAAAGCAAAAGCCCATCCCAATATTGAACTGATGGAAGGCTGGATGGCCGTTGACCTCATCATTCGCAAACACCTTGCGGGGCGTCGCGAGGCTGGCAAGCCCAAGCCCGCGCAGGGCTGCTTCGGGGTGTATGCACTCAACCTCGCAACACAACAAGTAGAGGCCATCGCTGCGGGAGCAGTCGTGCTCGCCACGGGTGGTGCTGGAAAAGTGTATCGCTACACCAGCAACCCCGAGACCGCCACCGGCGATGGCATTGCCATGGCATGGCGAGCAGGCTGCCGAGTGGCCAATATGGAGTTCATCCAATTCCACCCCACCTGCCTCTACCACCCCGACGATCGGACATTTCTGATCACCGAGGCCCTCCGAGGCGAGGGCGCGCTGCTCGAGTTGCCGGACGGAACCCGGTTTATGCCGCAGCACGACGCGCGAGCGGAACTCGCACCACGAGATGTCGTCGCGCGAGCCATCGACTTCGAAATGAAGCGCCACGGCTTGGACTTCGTTCACCTCAACGCAACGCATCTCGGGCGCCCCTTTCTCCAAGAGCACTTCCCCACCATTTACGCACGTTGCATGGCCTTGGGTATTGATATGGCTGAGCAATGCATTCCAGTTGTTCCCGCTGCGCATTACACCTGCGGGGGCGTCGTCACAGACCTTTGTGGGCTCTCAGACCTACCCGGTCTCTATGCAGTCGGTGAAACGGGGTACACGGGACTGCACGGGGCGAACCGTCTGGCCAGCAACTCATTGCTTGAGTGCGTCGTGGTTGGAAAAGCAGCCGCTCAACACATTCGTGCGCACCTGCGCACCGATGAACCTGAATTATTGGCCTGGGATGAAAGCCTGGTCGAGGATGCTGATGAAGCGGTGGTCATTTCTCACAACTGGGACGAGTTAAGGCTGCTCATGTGGAACTACGTTGGCATTGTGCGCACCACACGCCGACTCGAGCGCGCACTACACCGAATCGACCTGCTCAAAGAGGAGGTCAACGAGTACTACCGAAACTTCCGCATCAGTCGCGACCTGCTCGAACTTCGAAACCTTCTCGAGTGCGCAGAGCTCATTGTGCGATCGGCACTGACCAGAAAAGAGAGCCGAGGCCTGCACTACAGCCGAGATTATCCCGAGCCCTGGGGTGTGAGCTATCCGACCATTCTGACACCCATCAAACGACGCGCAGAGAGTAATCAGTGGCGGTAATGTCTTTGGTGAGTCGACCAATCGAGATTCGATCCACGCCCGTCTGCGCCACCGCTCGCAACTGATCTAACGAGAGCCCACCCGAGGCCTCTAATAGGGCCGGGGTTCTTCCCTCTGCCTGAGCAAAAGACCAGGTCTGAGCCACCGCGTCTCTGAGCCCTTCCAGTGAAAAGTTGTCGAGCAGCAGGCTCTGAGCCCCCTCGCGCAGCGCCTCGTGCAGTTGCGCAATCGTCTCCACTTCGATCTGAAGGCTGATCGTGCCGTCGGAGGCGTGGGAACTCAGCAGGGCGCGGGCCGCCTGCAAGGCTTGGGAGATGCCTCCTGCCGCAGCAATGTGATTCTCCTTAATGAGAATCCCATCCCAGAGTGCCATGCGCTGGTTGGCCCCTCCGCCCATTCGGACAGCATACTTCTGGGCCTGACGCAGGCCGGGCAGGGTCTTGCGGGTATCTAAAATCAGACAGCCGCGGGGATTTGGAGACGCCCCTGCAATTGCAGAGACATACCGCGCAGTCTGGGTCGCTGTCGCCGAGAGCGTCTGCAGAAAATTAAGAGCTGCGCGCTCTGCAGTGAGCAGTGCTCTGGACTGCGCGGAGATGGTGCAGACCACCTGATCGGCGCGCATGCGGGCACCGTCCTGGGCAGCCCAGGTAAGGTGCGCCTGCGGATCGAGCGCCCGTATGCAGCCCGCAAACCACTCCTGGCCACAGAGTACGGCGTCCTCACGAACCACCAGCTGCGCCCGAACGAGACGTTGCGGAACCAGCATCGCGGTCCAGTCTCCCGTTCCAAGGTCTTCACGCAGGGCGTCGGCAATGTTGCGCGCCCGTGCACGATGCAGATCTTCATTCTCATCCCAGATCGTCTGCATAAAAGGGGCCTCAGGCGCTGCCCAAATTACGGACAAACCCATGCTGCGCCTGTGCGAGCCGCTCGGGATGCGCGGCTGTGAATGCCAGCATACGGTCGACACAACGCAAGGCCTGAGCGCCTATGGCCGAATCGAGCAAGACTTCATAGGGGCTGGGCGTTCCGTCATGCGCAAGGCATGCTTTGATGCCGACGAGGCCGTTCATGGCCATCCAGGGGCAGTTTGCACAGCTCTTACAGGTGGCACTGGCGCCTGCCGTCGGTGCCTCTAGAAGCGTCTTTCCCGGGGCAAGCTGTCGCATGCGATGCAAGATGCCCTGGTCAGTCGCCACGATAAAGGTCTGATGGTCGCTCTCGGCCACCGCCTTGATGAGCGCGGTGGTGGACCCAACCACGTCTGCCAGCGCTGTAACGGATGCTGGCGACTCGGGATGAACCAGCACCTTTGCGTCGGGATGCTTTTGCTTCATAGCCGCCAGTTCAGCCGCTTTGAATTCGTCGTGCACCACACAGTGGCCCTCCCAGAGCAGCATGTCGGCGCCGGTCTGGTCTGCGATGTAACGACCCAGGTGACGATCCGGGGCGAACAGAATCTTCTCGCCTTGCTCCTGGAGGTGACGAACAATGGCCAAGGCACATGAACTGGTGACCATCCAGTCGGCTCGCGCCTTCACCGCTGCGCTGGTGTTGGCATAGACGAGCACAGTTCGATCTGGGTGGGCGTCGCAGAAGGCAGCAAAGTCAGCAGGCGGGCAACCGAGGTCCAGCGAGCAGGTGGCCTCCAGATCGGGCATGAGCACGGTCTTGTGTGGCGAGAGAATCTTGGCCGTCTCACCCATGAACCGGACGCCCGCCACAACCAGCGTGTCACTGGTTGCATCGCGACCAAAGCGGGCCATCTCGAGGGAGTCCCCGACGAATCCCCCGGTCTCCCATGCCAGGTCCTGAATCCAGCCATCGACGTAGTAGTGAGCCACCAAAGTGGCATGTCGCACCTTGAGCAGTTTGGCAATCTCATCCATCAAGGGACGCCTGTGCTCAGCCGAGACTGCGTGGGGCACTCTGGCCCAGGCGGAGGCCGTACAGACTGTCCCCAGCGCATTCTGCTGGGGGAACTCAAATGAAACGCGGGTTGGCTCTGGCATAGTGATGACATGCTACCTTTTTCAAATGAGGGCCTGAATGTTTAACGCCATACTGCTCACAAAAGACAATCCGGACGCCAGCCCCAAGGCCGCGATCACGGCACTTGAAACAAGCGCACTTCCCCAGACCGGTGATCGTGATGTTCTGGTCTCAGTCGACTACTCCACCATCAACTTCAAAGACGGGCTTGCCATCACGGGCGGCACACCGGCTGGTCGCGCGCCCGTGGTGCGCAGCTATCCGATGGTGCCGGGTATTGATTTCTCCGGTACGGTCCTTGAGAGCGACCACCCAGACTTTTCGCCGGGCCGGGGCGTCATCCTAAACGGGTGGGGCGTTGGCGAGGGTCACTGGGGCGGGCTATCACAACGGGCGCGAGTCAAGGGTGATTGGCTCATCCATCGTCCCGCAGCGCTCACGAGTCGCCAGGCTATGGCAATTGGAACCGCCGGCTACACCGCAATGCTCTGTGTGCAAGCCCTTCAACGACACGGGCTTTCCCCCTCTGACGGCGAGGTGCTGGTAACGGGTGCTGCCGGTGGCGTGGGCAGTGTGGCTATTGCCCTGCTTGCCGACCTCGGCTTTCGCGTGGTTGCCTCCACGGGACGCCTTGCAGAGAAGGATTACTTGCAGGCACTCGGCGCATCTGAAGTGATGGACCGAGCCCTGCTCTCCGCCCCAGGGAAGCCCCTGCAGAAGGAGCGCTGGGCCGCTGTGGTCGACAGTGTCGGAAGCCACACTTTGGTCAACGCCTGCGCGGCAACGCGCTCCGGCGGCGCAGTTGCAGCCTGTGGATTAGCTCAAGGGCTTGATTTTCCAGCCACAGTCGCGCCCTTCATTCTGCGAGGCGTGTGCCTCTATGGCATCAACAGCGTCACGATTTCACGCGAGAAGCGTGAATCTGCATGGAACCAGTTGGTGAGGGACCTGAACCTGCACAAGCTTGATGCCATGACCACAGAGATCACGCTTGCACAAGCCCTCAAGGCTGCCCCTCGCATTCTTGCGGGCGACATTCGCGGGCGCCTCGTGGTGGACGTCAATCGGTAAGTCAGTTCCACTAAAACAGGTCAAGCTGCTTGGTTGCCGGTTTGTTCCGGCCGGGGCTTCGGTCCCGGCTAGGTGCGCGACTTCCATGCTTGAGAAAAATCGCGCGTGCCTCTGATGCAGCGGCAGCCCCCCTTCGAGCAGACCAGACCTGCTCTCGAGCAATGCGCGCAGCCTCAGCAAGGTCGACGACAGGTACCGGGTATTCCGCCGTGCCAACCTCCGGCACCCAACGACGTACAAAACTGCCATCTGGATCCTGATCCTGAGCTTGTTTGATGGGGTTATACATGCGAATGGTGTTAATGCCGGTCGTTCCCGCCTGCATTTGCATCTGAGGCCAGTGAATACCTGGCTCGTAGTCGGTGTAGAGGCGAGCCAGATGAAGGCCAGGCGCGCGCCAATGCAGCCACAGATGATGGCTGGCAAAGCTCACCAGCATGGCGCGCATGCGAAAGTTTAGCCACCCTGTCTCTTGCAAAGAGCGCATGCATGCGTCTACAAACGGCACACCGGTTCGCCCCTCCATCCAGGCTTGAAGGCGATCCATCTGGGGCTCAGCGGGTCGCAGTCCCTCATAGGCGCTGTGCAGGCAACGAAACTCAAGCTCCGGCTCAGACTCCAGTTTCTGAATGAAATGGCACCGCCAATGCAGCCGGCTCTCAAAGCTCTTGAGACTGGCCAACATCTGGGCCTGATCCGGATTACCCCGCTCCTGAAGCCAATCACGACGTGCCTGCCATACGGCGTGCACCACCTCGCCGATCGACAGCGCTCCCCAGGCCAAAAACGGGGAGAGCCGTGAACACGCAAATTCACCGGTTCCAGGCGCACTCATGTGTTTGCGATAGTGCAGACCCCGACCATTGAGGAAGCTCTCGAGTAGTGCCAAGCCCAGCGTGCGACCACCCTGCTGTCGCCCCGGGCAGGGATCTTTGGCAGCCTTGAGTAACCATCCCGAGAAATCCGGCACCTGTAACCGCCAGTGCTTGCAAAGGGTCACCTGCTCTGGGTGCAGTGCTTGAGCAGGTGGAAGCCGAGCGGGCTCAAAGCGCTGAACCCAAATACGCCCCCACGCATCGCGGTCAAGCGGCCCACGCACCACGCCGTTTTGAGGCAACTCATGCCACACGATGCCTTGAGAGCGGCACCATGATTGGACCGTTCGATCGCGGCTAAAGCTCAAATCGTTTCCCGTTTCCTGGTGACTCCAGAGCGTGAAGGCACCCAGGCGCTCGCGCAATGCGCTCAACACGGTCACGGCCTCGCCGCGTTCGACAAGGCACGCAAAGCCCTGCCCCAGGCAGGCTTCAATGAATCCTCTGAGCGTATCGAGATAAAAAGCCGCGTGTCGCCCACTGGCGTCGGGCGCGTTCCACTGAGACGGCTCATACAAAACAAGCACAAGCACAGGGCCTTTTTGAGCGGCAGCCGTGAGCGCCGGGTGATCTTCCAGACGAAGATCCCGCTTGAGCCAAACCACTTGAACTTGCGTATGCTCACGTTCGGACATGACTAACAACGCCCCTGCCTCTTCAGATCACGATGGGAAAATCCGCGTCTCTAAACTGCTCGCGGACCGAGGCTTATGCTCTCGCCGGGAGGCAGACCAGTATATTGAACAGGGACTCGTATTGTTGGATGGTCAACCGGTAACCCAGCTGGGCACACGGGCATTGCCAACACAGACCGTTGAATTAGCGAAGGGGGCCAAGCTGCAGCAATCTCAGCGGGTCACCGTGCTCTTGCACAAGCCCATTGGGTACGTTTCGCATGCCGACGATGACAACGCCTACCCGCCGGCAGTGAGCCTGATTACTCCCGATCGTCAGTGGTTTGATCCGAAAGCGCCTCCCTCAAACGCTCGAGCGCCCCGTATCCAGACCCGAGGCCTCGCCCCAGCTGGCAGGCTTGACATCGACTCCACAGGCCTACTGGTGCTGACCCAAGATGGGCGCATCGCACGGGTCCTGATTGGCGAAGACTCCGTCATTGAAAAGGAGTACCTGGTGCGAATTGAAGGCAGCCTCAGCCCCGATGGCCTGCGGCTGCTTCAGCACGGGCTCGCTCTCGATGGTAAAGCACTCAAGCCTGCAAAAGTCTCTTGGCAGAATGAGGACCAACTCCGCTTCGTCCTGCGCGAGGGCAAGAAGCGTCAGATTCGTCGAATGTGTGAGGCGGTTGGGCTCAAGGTGCTAGCGCTCAAACGGGTGCGCATGGGACGTATTCCTCTGGGTGCACTCCCCTTGGGGCAGTGGCGAGTCCTGAGCCCATTTGAGAAGTTCTAGACCCCCGCGCCAATGCCCAACTCACACCCGTCCATAACCTGGGGGCTGCGCGCCCTCTTTTTGTGTCTCGGACTTTCCATGGGTTTCTGGGGTGCTCATGTGCCCAGCGCAAAGAGCCTCTACGCCATTGACGAGGGCACGCTCGCGACCGCGCTCATCACCGCAGGCATCGCGGGCATACTGGGCTTATCCCAGGCTGGCCGTATGGTGAACCACCTCGGTCCCCCAAGAGCCGCATGGCTCACCGGATCCGTCATGGCTGCGTGCCTGGTGCTCACGCTACTCACCCCCTGGCTACCCCTTTTGTTTTTTGCGCTAGCGATCTTTGGATTTGTCGCCTGCTGTTTCGACATTGCCATCAACACCATGGCGAGTGAACTCGAGCATCAACATCAGCGACCACTCATGTCGGGATTTCACGGTGTGTTTAGTCTCGGGGGCATGCTGGGCGCAGGCATTGTGTCCGGTCTCTTCTTGCTCGACACGCCGCCACTTCTACAGATGCTGCTGGCCAGTGTGTTCATCTCTGTGCTTTGCTGGCAGGCGTTTCGCATGACCAAAGCCTGGGCATCGGCGCTTCACACAGCGGAAGGCTCCAAACCATCTTTACGAGATCATTGGCGCCCGCTGGCCGCACTGGGACTCCTCATTGGACTGGGTCTATTGACAGAGGGAGCAGCGTACGACTGGAGTGTGCTGTACGTGCGCGAGACCTTGGGTGCGAGTGAGTCAGTATCCGTAGTGGCGTTCGGCGCGTTCTCTGGCTGCATGGCTGCCGGACGATTCAGCGGGGATTGGCTGCGTGCGAAGCTCTCGAGCCTTGCGCTGCTTCGACTCAGCGCAGTCACCACGATTGCAGGCATGGGAGCTGTCGTGCTGACAGAGGCCCCATGGGTGGGCATTCTGGGCTACGCAGTTGCGGGATTAGGGCTCTCGAACGTGGTTCCCGTTCTGTTTGCAGCGGCGAGTCGTGCCAAGGGGCCCTCACCCGCACACAACATCGCGGTCGTCTCAGCGCTCGGCACGGCAGGATTCATGCTGGGCCCACCCCTCGTGGGCTTTATGGCTGAGGTCAGCAGCCTGCGTATTGGGATTGCATCGACGCTGATCGGGGCAGCGCTTCTGCTGGTCATGGCTCGACGCGGACTCGGTCAGGAGTAAATCCACTGACGACTGAGCGCCTCGGAGGCACCCATGAGAGCAGGCTCAAGCGAGTCATCGATGAGCCAAATGGGAATAGCCGAGAGGTAATGCTGAAAGCGCCCCTTTGCCTCAAATCGAGCACGAAATGCGGGCTCCAACAAATAGGTCTGCACCCGGGGCGAAATGCCGCCGGCCAGGTAAACACCGCCCCTCGCGCCAAGAGTGAGCGCGAGATCACCCGCAACACCAGCGAGAAATTGACAGAACTGGCGCACCGTCGCAAGCGCCAGCGGCTCTTGCTGCGCGGCAGCCTCGAGCACCGAAGATGGGTCTGTCAGCACCGGCAAGTGCTCTGCACCCATCGTTCGCTTTTGAAGGGTGTTGTGCAGCAGAACCAACCCTGCGCCGCTCAAAATACGCTCCGCTGAGACGTGGCCGTAGGCGGCGCGAATCATGGCCAGCAACGCGGCCTCCTCATCGGACCCAGCGGCCAACGAGACATGCCCCCCCTCACCCGATATGGGGATGTGTGGGCTATTTCCGGCAGAGGGTAACAAGCCCGAGACCCCCAGCCCGGTGCCAGGCCCCAGAATGGCGAGCGGTGCATGTGGATCACCTGAACCGCCGCCAATCTGCGTCAGACCCTCACGACGCATGCGGCCCAGGCCAAGCGATAAGGCCGTGAAGTCGTTCAGAAAGAGCAAGGCCTCCAGACCCTGTTCTGAACGCACCGCCTCGATCGAGAATGCCCAGGGGTGGTTCGTCATGCGCAGGTCTGGCCCCGTGACCGGGTTGGCAATGCCAAAAGCACCTGCCCTAACAGACAGGCCCAGGCCTGATCGGTAGTGCGTTAGGGCGGCCGAGAATCCTGGAAAGTCTTTACACGCGAGCTTTTGAACCTGCTCGAGCGGTCCGCCCTGCACTGCTTGCACAGCGAATCGCGCGTTGGTCCCGCCAATATCTCCAACAACACGAGGAAAAGCACAGATCGATGGATCTGCGCCTGTAGTGGAGAGATACATAAGAATTAGTCGGCGAACTGCTCCGCGCCAACAATACCGATCTTAGTGAGGCCTGCTGTGTTCGCTGTGGACAACACAGTAGCCGTCGTGCCGTAGCGAGAGTCACCCTTCGCGCGAATGTGGATCTCCGGCTGCGGGCTCATGGCGGCTGCGGTCTTCGCAAGCTCGAGGAGGTCCTCGCGCGAGGTTGCAATGCGCCCATTCCAGCGGACAACACCACCAGGCTCAATATCCACACGCACGACCAAAGGCTCAACGTTCTGCTTGGGTGGAGTGCTCACCGGCATATCGAGGTTCACGGAGTGCAGCTGCACGGGGATCGTGATGATGAGCATGATCAGCAGCACCAGCATGACGTCAATCAGTGGCGTCGTGTTGATGTCCATCATCACTTCAGGTTCTTGCGATGAGCTGTTGCCTACGTTCATTCCCATAATCGGCCTCCTTACTGCCCACCGGGAGCCGTGGCAGGCTCGGTGATGAATCCAACTTTTGCAATACCTGCGCGCTGGAGCGCAAACATCACCTTGCCCACCGCCTCAAACTTCGCGTCCAAGTCGCCGCGAATCTGGACCTCGGGCTGAGGCTCCATGACGGCAAAGGGCTTGAGCCGCTGAAAGAGCGCTTGAGAATTGGGAATCGGCGTGTCGTAGAGAAAAATATTGCCTTGCGCGTTGACCGAGATGATGAGGTTCTCGGGCTTGGTCTCACGCACCGTATTGGTCTCTTTCGGAAGCTCAACCTTCACCGAAGTCGTCACCACGGGAATGGTAATTAGGAAGATGATCAGCAACACCAACATGACGTCCACGAGGGGCGTCGTGTTGATGGCGCTGACGACTTCGTCTTCTCCGCCCTCGTTGGGGCCTACATTCATGCCCATAGTGGGACTCGCTATTCGACGTAACGGGTTGCGGGATTACTTGCCAGCCTGGCCAAGTAGCGCTGCATGAAGCTCAGTGGAGAAGTCGTGCACGCTCTCCATGACGGCTTTGTTGCGACGGACCAGCCAGTTGTATCCGAGCACGGCTGGCACTGCGACCGCAAGTCCAATGGCGGTCATGATCAGAGCCTCACCAACAGGACCAGCAACCTTATCGATGGATGCCTGGCCGGAGACGCCAATCTTCACCAGGGCGTGGTAGATGCCCCAGACGGTTCCGAACAGACCCACAAACGGAGCCGTGGAGCCCACGGTTGCCAAGAACGATAGACCCCCTTGCAGCTTGCTGGAAATGGCGTTTGAGGCACGGGAAACACCCATGGACACCCAGGTGTGCAGGTCGATGTTCGCACGCACGCCGTCATGCTTGGCGAGCCCCTCGAGGCCCTGCTCAGCGACGTACCGGAATGGGCTGTCTTCGTGCATGGCCGCAACACCGTCCTTGATGCTCTTAGCGGGCCAGAACTGCTCATCGGCCTCCTTGCGAAACTTCAAGGCTTTGTTCTGCTCGAGCAGCTTCACGATGATGATGTACCAGGACCCGATACTCATGATGACCAGAATGACCAAGGTCACCTTCGCAACTGCGTCGCCCTGGTTCCAGAGTGCCTTGAGGCCATATGGGTTCTCGACGGGCTCAACCGTCTGCGCGGCTGCGGGGGCAGCAGCCTCAGCGGCGGGAGCAGCTGCAGGGGCCGCAGCGGGGGCTGCGGACTGTTGGGCAGTGGCGACGACTGGGGTCAGGCTGGCAAAGGCCATGACCGCCATGACCACGGCTGCCATCACTGTTGAGATCAATCGCTTCATTTCACTGCACTCCTGTTAGTACCGTTGGTGGGGATTAGCAAAAACTACTGAATCTTCCAGACATAGCGAATGGTTGCCCAGCCGCGCTGGGGCTTACCGTCCACCATCTCTGGAGAGAACATGCACTGAGACAGCGCAGCCTCTGCAGCGCGGTCGAGGCGCCGAAAACCAGAGGACTCTTGAACCTGAGACTCTAGAACCTGACCTGCTTCGCTGATCAGAAAGCGCAGCACTACGGCGCCCTCTTCGTTCTCACGCAATGAACGCGCTGGGTATTCAGGCGGCGTACATTGAACAGAGGCATTGAGCTTAGCGCTAACGCGTGCGGGTGCCGGCGGCGTGGGCGCGGGCGGCGGCACCACAACGGGCTTGGGAGATGTCGCCTGGACGGCATTGACCGGTGGCGGCCGGTTTACCGGCACCTCGACCGGCGGCACATAGGCAGGCGGGGGCGGGGGGGTCGGCGGCGGAGGGGTTTTGGGTGGCGGAGGAGGAGGAGGTGGCGGCGGTGGCTTGATCTCTTCGATCAGCACTGCTTCGACTTTCTTCTCTTCTTTCTTTTGGCCGTCACGGTGGGTGGCGATTTGGAAGCCGATGGCGAGCAGCACATGCAAGCCCACCACGGAGGCAAGACCAATCATTTTCCGTCGTTTGGCCTTGTCGTCGGTATCGATATAACTCATCGGTGACTTTCTACCCTAAATCGCCTAAGAATGTTGCCAAGAATGATGCGACAGCTTGTTAGTTTATTACGAAATTTTGTCAAATATTCTGTAACAAAGATACATAGGGTAAACCCTTTTCACAACCCTCATTGGGACTAGTCAGGACTCGTATCGGTCTCGAGAAGCCTCAGGGGGTACCTGCCCTCCATCCCAATCAACAACACATCGGTCAACATGAGATGCAGCGTGCGGCTCGCCATCGGAATGGTCTGCGAGACGTCATCTTCATGCTCAGCCACCAATGCATGGTCCACTATTTTAGCGAGTGGTGAGCCAGCTGTCGTAACTGCCAGCACGGGCACGCCGCGATCGCGTGCATGCTGTGCACTCTGCAACAATGATTTGACTCGACCTGTGTTGCTCATCACCAAGAGCACATCTCCCGATCTCAACGCGAGGACGCCCGCAGAGAGCCCCCAGTCATCGGTGAAGCAGGCGGTTCGATAGCCCAGCCGAATGAGCCGCAGCTCGAACTCACGGGCCAAGTGGCCATAATGACCCAAGCCTGCAATACAAATACGATCCGCTGCCTTGAGATGTGCAATAGCCTCACGCAAGGTGTCAGCCTGAAGGCGCCCTCGCAAATTCAAGAGCGCTGAGGCCGTGTCCTCAAGCGCCTGAACACCACGGTCCACGGCATTTTCAGGATCAGACTGGGTGGCCTGCGGACCGAGTGCGGCAGAGCTCGCCAGGCCCGCAGCTAGGCGGAGCTTAAAGTCGTGCAAGCCCAGACAGCCAAGGGTTCGGCAGAGCCGAATGACCGTAGGCTCACTGACCTTGGCCTCGCGCGCAATGTCCTTTACAGGCATCGAGAGCACTTGGCGGGGCCTCGAGAGCACCAAGTCAGCCACGCTGCGCTCCGCCTTGGAGAGGTCATCGCGCATGCGCCGAACAAAATCCAAGAACTCGGTCGATTGAAGCCGACCGCTTCTCCTGAGATCCATCTCAAGAATGGCAGATACGCCAAACATCGTTGCGCGCTCATTGAGGATGACCGTCGTCGGAATTTCAGAGAGGTAATCGCTGAAGCGGCCGTGTGACTCAAATCGCGCCCGGAAACCCGAGCGATCAAGTGCAGACCCGATGCCTCGGACAATCGCCCCGCCGATATAAATTCCGCCACGAGCGCCCAAGGTCAGCGCGAGGTTGGCTGCCGCAGAGCCCAGCATTTCGCAAAAACAATTGAGCGCAACCCACGCATCTGGATCGCCTGTCAATGCACGTTCAGTGATGGCACGTGCCTCGGGTATGGGCGACTTGCGCGGTCGCCTTCCAGTAGACATGTGCACCTCGTAAATGAGCTCAAGGCCTGCCCCCGATACGACTCTCTCGAACGAGACATGATCAAACCGCCGCTCCGCCTCCTCAAGAACCGCTTTCTCGAGCGCCGTGCGCGGAGCAAAGCTCGCATGCCCGCCCTCTGTACTCAACGGTACCCAGCCCTCCGCGGCGGGGATGAGACCCGAGACTCCCAACCCGGTTCCAGCGCCAAGCACGCCGAGCACCCCTCGCGCACGCGCCTCTCCACCGCCCACCTGCCGCACGTCAGAGCGATGCAACATGGGTAAGGCCATCGCCAGCGCTGAAAAGTCGTTGACCACGACGAGACTATCGAGGCCCAGCGAGCGACGCGTCTGCTCTACGGAGAAGCTCCACGCGGGCTCTGGCATGGAAATCCAATCTCCATTTACGGGACCCCGAACCGCCATCGCGGCGACGCGTGGCTGCTCCCCACGCCGCCCCTTCAGATACGCTCTGAGTAGCGCCTCGGGCCCATCAATATCCTTGTATCCAAGTCGCTGCGCATCGCGAAACTCCCGCGTGCCATCGTCGACAGCCAAGTCCGCAAAGCTACCCCCAATGTCGACAATCAAGCGCTCAAGGACTGTGTTCACATCAGCTCCGCAAACTCCATGGTTCGCTCACACGCCCACCCGTCTGCATCAAAGAGATGCAGATCTTGGGGTCGCAAGCTCAGCGTTAGCGCGCTTCCTGGTGCAGGCGCAGGCAGGTCGGTTTTGAGCACCCATGACGTCTCCGCCTCGGCCACACGTGCATATACGAGACTGGCATCTCCCAAACGCTCGACGTGCTCGACCCGCGCCTCAAATTGGGCAGCGCCCTCCTCTGCGCCGAGTCGCATGTGCTCTGGCCTAATACCAAGCCAAGCCGGTGCATCCGGAGCAAGCTTGCGGGCATCGACACATGCGTCGATGAGGTGTCCGCCAAACTTTAGGCGAGCCAAGCGGTCCTCTGCGGAGCTGAGCTTCACAGCAAACAAGTTCATCGGCGGAGACCCAATGAACTCCGCCACGAAGCGACTGTTTGGTCGATGGTAGAGCCTCATAGGACTTCCGACCTGAGCCACACTGCCGTGCTTGCGCGCATCATCTCCGGCACGGAGCAAGACAATCTGATCAGCAAGCGTCATGGCCTCAACCTGGTCATGGGTCACATACACTGCGGCAACTTGTCCGAGCTGCTTATGTAGCTTGGCAAGCTCCACGCGGGTCTGCCCCCTCAATCCTGCATCGAGATTGGAGAGCGGCTCATCGAAGAGGAATACCTTGGGCTCTTTCACAATGGCACGCCCAATCGCAACGCGCTGCCTCTGCCCGCCCGAGAGGGCCTTGGGCAACCGATCGAGTAACGACTCCAACTGAAGCATGCGCGCAGCCTCATGGACGCGAGAGGCGACCTGCGCGGCAGGCAATTTCATGACCTTCAGCCCGAATGCCATGTTCTCTGCAACCGTCATATGCGGATACAGCGCGTAGCTCTGGAAAACCATGGCAACGCCTCGCTGGGCTGGCGGGAGATCGTTGACCCGAACGCCATCGATCGAGATGTCTCCTTGAGAGACTTCTTCTAGTCCAGCAATCATGCGCAACACCGTCGACTTACCGCAGCCTGAGGGCCCAATAAAGACGCTGAATGCACCGGCAGGGAGTTCGAGATGCAGGTCTCGAATGGTGTCCGCGGTGTCCGGTGCGTCGCCGTACCGCTTATGGACATGATTGAACTGGAGGCGGGACATCAGTGAGCCCTTCTGAAAAAGCCGGCACTCCACGGCAAAAGCGTGATTTCAGAGGCCTGCGTGAGGGGTCTCGCGAAGGGTGCCGGTGTATCGTCCTGAGAGGACTCAAAGCCGGTAGGCGTTTGCAAGGTGACGCTCTGCGCGGAGAGATTCAATAGGCAAAGCATGTCATGTGTATTGCCGGTGCGGACATAGCCGAGCAACTGGTCGTGGACCGGGAGCAGCTCCATTCCGCCAGAGAGCAGCTCAGGACGCGTGCGTCTCCACGCCAGAATGCCCCGATACTGCTCCAGCGTACTTCCCACCTTGCCCTCTTGCTGATCGACAGCAAGCGCTCGGTGGGATTCCTGCACGGGCAGCCATGGCTTGGTCGCTTGACTTCCAAACCCAAGATCCGAACCCGAACCGGTCCAGGGCATTGGGGTTCTGCATCCATCACGACCTTGAAACTTTGGCCACATGGTGATGCCGTATGGGTCTTGCAGGTCTTCGAACCTCAGCACCCCCTCTGGCAGCCCGAGTTCATCGCCTTGATACAGGCATGGCGTGCCCTTCACAGTAAGCTGCATCGCGGCGACCAGCGGCAACAGTGCGCCGCCAGTCTCAGCAGCTTTCCAACGGGTTGCGACTCGCTCAATATCGTGGTTTGCAATCGCCCAACAGGCCCAGCCATCTCCATAAGACTCGACCTTCGAGAAGACGTCATGAAAGAACGGCGCGCTGCGATCGGGCCCCAGCAGGTCGAAGCTGTAGGCCATATGAAGTCGATCTGTTCCCGCGGTGTACTCCATCATGCGCGCTAGGCCATCGTCGTCACCGATTTCACCCAAGAGTGCAATTTCGCCAAACTGGTTGACCCGCTCCCGCAGACGCTTGAGGAAGGCAAGATTCTCGGGCCGAGACTTATCGAACTGATGCTTCTGCCAGGAGTAAGGATTGAAATCTTGAACCGCAGGATTCCCCGATGCACCTCCGCGGCCGGGATTGTCCCTGAGTTGCGCGTCATGGAAATAGAAGTTCGCTGTGTCTAACCGGAAGCCATCTACCCCGAGTTCGCACCAGAACTGCACAGCATCAAGGATTGCATCCTGAACGTCAGCACAGTGGAAATTAAGGTCAGGTTGGCTGACCAAAAAGTTGTGCATGTAGTACTGGTTGCGGCCGGTATCCCATTGCCACGCACTACCGCCAAAAATAGAGAGCCAGTTGTTGGGTGGGGTGCCATCGGGCTTTGCATCGGCCCACACATACCAATCTGCTCGGGGGTTTGAGCGGCTTGCTCGACTCTCTTTGAACCAGGGGTGTTGATCAGACGTGTGCGAGAGCACCTGGTCGATCATGACCTTGAGGCCGAGACGATGAGACTCCTCCACCATCGCTTTGAAATCTGCAACCGTGCCGAACATGGGGTCGACATCTTTGTAGTCGCTCACGTCATAGCCAAAGTCTTTCATCGGGCTCTTGAAAAATGGAGAGAGCCAGACAGCCTGCACCCCCAAGCGCGCGAGGTACGGCAGGCGTGAGCAAATGCCCTTTAGGTCACCAATTCCGTCCCCATTTGAGTCTGCATAGGATCGGGGGTAAATCTGATAAAAAACAGCGGACTTCCACCATGGGGGCATGCTCGTTCCTTTCATTGGTTCTATCCCTTTACCGCTCCAGCCGTGAGCCCGGAGACAATCCGTTTCTGAAACACAAAGACCAAGATTAAGAGCGGCAGCGTGACGATGACCGAGGCCGCCATGATGGATCCCCACGGGATTTCAAAGGCGGTCGACCCCGAGATCAAAGAGATACCCACAGGCACCGTGCGCTGACTGTCGTCGATGACAAACGTCAAGGCAAACAGAAACTCGTTCCAGGCGCCAATAAAGGCCAATAGCCCAGTGCTCACCAGCGCTGGCCACAGCAAGGGCATGAAGACCTGGAAAATAATCCTCCCTACACCGCACCCGTCCATGATGGCGGCCTCTTGGAGCTCGAGTGGAAGCTCCCGCATGAAGGTGGTCAAGACCCACACGGTAAACGGCAGCGTAAAAACCGTATACGGGACAATAAGGCCCAGCGCCTTGTTATAGAGGCCCATCCATCGGATGAGCTCAAACATGCCTGAGAGGATTGCAACCTGCGGGAACATGGAGACTGCGAGGATTGCGAGGAGCAGCGCACCCCTCCCTTTGAAGGAGATGCGACCGAGCGCGTAGGCTGCGGAGACAGCGATGACCATAGCAATCACGACCGTCAGAACTGCGACCGCAATCGAGTTCCAGATATAACTACCGAAGGCTTGGTTGCCAGTGACCAGTCCAACGTAATTATCCAGACTGGGGTTGCTCGGCCAGAGTGCAGGGCTAAAGATAGCGCTCCCAGTCTTCAGCGACGCACCTACGGCGTAGAGAAGCGGAAAGCAGCTCACCAACACCACCATGGCGGCAAGAACGTATACGAGTGGATGTGTGCGATTCATTTTGACTCCACCAGCTTGAAACGCGTCAAGCGAATGAGCAGATACGCCGCGCCAAACAACATGAGAAAGAGCACTGTCGAGGCGGCCGCACTGAATCCAAGGTTCCCGTTTTCAACCATCTCTCGCCGCACGAAACCAGACATGCTCATGGTGGCACTCCCATTCGAAGTCATGATGTAAATCAGATCGAAGACCCGAAGGGCATCAAGCAAACGAAAAATCACGGCAACCACGAGCGGGCCCCAGATTAGAGGGAGGGTAATCTGCCGAAAAGTCGTCCACGCCGACGCCCCCTCAAGGCGCGCGGCCTCATAGATCTCTTTGGGCAGCGTCTGAAGTGCTGCAAGCATCAGCAACGCCATGAATGGCGTGGTTTTCCACACGTCCACTGCAATCACGGAAAAAAGTGCAAGGCTCGGATCCGCAGTCCAGGCAAGGCCCTCACGCAGAATTCCGAACTGCATGAGGTAATGGTTCACCACCCCGAACTGATCGTGAAGCATCCAAGACCACATCTGCGCCGACACCACTGTGGGGATGGCCCAGGGCACCAGCACCGCTGTTCGAACCCAGCGCCGGCCGGCAAATTCCTGATTGAGCAGCAACGCAAGCAGCAGGCCAAAAACCGTCTCGAGCGTCACCGAAATGGCGGCAAACATGAGGGTGTTGCGAATAGCAATGCCCCACTCACTGGACCAAAACCCATCTACATAGTTGGGATTGAAGAACAAGCCGTAAGGACCCACGAAGTTCTCAAGCCCCACGAACCGGGAGAGCTCTGGCTCATCCAGTGATGCATCCGTGAGGCCAAACCAGAACGATCGCAGCAGTGGCCAGACAACGACCACCAGCAATGCAAGCAGCATCGGAGCGAGCAGCATCCATGCCGTTCTGGTCCGATGGGTGTGTGCGCTCATCGCCACTCCTGCCGCTTCACCAGATGCAAACGCCCCTCAAGGCGGCGAGCAGCATCCTCCGCCTCAGCTCTGCCCGAGATCACCTCGTGAACCGCATCCCAGAACTGTTGGCTCACGCGTGGGTAACGGGTTGCTGTGACTGTGCTCGGTCGGGCAACCGAGTTTGCGAAGACATCTTTGAGTTGAACCATAAAAGGATTGGCTCGCTCAATATCCGCATCCTCGTAGAGCGCAGGCCGTGTGGGATTAAACGAGGCCTCGATTGCCCGCTTCTTCTGAGTAGACGCCGAGGTCATGTACAGCACGAGGTCGGCAGCTTCTTTGGGGAATCGACTGTACTTTGAGACACCAAGGCTCCACCCCCCGAGTGTGGCGGCAGGTCGTCCGTTGGTGCCTCCGGCTGGCAATGCTGCAATACCCACCCGCCCTCGAACGACACTGTCTCCCTTATTCAGCAGGCCCCAGGCGTAAGGCCAGTTGCGCATGAATAGCGCCCCACCATTCTGGAAGACACCCCGCGAGTCCTCCTCGTTGTAGTTCAAAACACCGGGCGGACTCACCCGCGAGACCAGTGACCTCCCCATATTCAGGCTGGCTATGAATCCCGGATTGCGCACATCGATCGTGCCGTCCGCTCTCACGACCGTGCCTCCGTTGTGCGAGGCAACCCATTCCAAGGCATTACACGAGAGGCCTTCGTATGCGCGTCCTTGAAAGACATAGCCATGGAAGGTCCGACCCGCCGCACGCTCTTGTGTTTGAACATGCTCTGCAGTGGAGATGAGCTCCTCCCAGGTCTTGGGGACAGGACGGCCGTACTTGACGAGCAAATCTTTGCGGTAATACAAAAGCCCAGCATCCGTATACCAAGGCATGCCCACCAATCGGTCTCCCACGGTCATGTTCTCGACCATGGCTGGGAAGTGCTCTCGCTCGACCCCATTCGAGAAGGGCTTCAAGTCCAGCAGGTGCTTTTGGATTACACCAGGCCAGACCACATCCATCATGATGACGTCAACGTCTGGAGATTTAGCCGCAAAGAGTTGGCGAAATAATGCGAGGGTCTCTACGGGATTCTGAGAGACAGAGATTGTCTTGACCACATTGCCCGTGGCCTGGGCCCAGGCCTGGGCGTGCTTGACGCAATACTCTTGGTCGTTGGCCGAGGCTCCGCAGGCAAAGGTGAGCGTAGCACCGGCTGCCAGCGCAACCGATGAGCCATACATTCCAGCGGCGAGGGTTAGCCCCACAGCCAGCGCTCTGAACCTGAGTACGCTCACCGATCCACCTCCCAGACCATTGCCGTCAATGCGGGAACCGTGATGGACTGGCTTGCAGCCGACCACGTCGCAAGACGGGGACGAGGGTCAGCGGCCTGCGGTAAACGGTGAACTGGGTGCAGTATCAAGCGTTCAGATTTTGCCAACGGTACCTTCATGCTCCCCTCCGTCTCGGCAAAGTTGAAAGCAATGACGAGGCTCTTCACCTGCTTTCCATCTGAGGCTCTGGTATGCAGTCGAAGTCCAATCAGCCCTTCCCCTTTGATCGGCTCAAGCCACTCACTGCGTGCCTGAATATCGGCCTGTGAGCCCAAGGAAAACAGCGGGCTAGATCTGCGGATACGAATCAGATCCAACAACCCTCGATGGGTCATCTGAATCTGTCGCGCGGAAGGCTTCACACGACTTGATGACTGGAGTCGATCCTGCATCAATCCCCATTCCTGTGTGTGATCCTCTTGGGGTGGGAGTGCCAGACCGAAGCCGTTGTCACGCAGGCTCCAGTCGATGCGGTTGACGACATCACCCGAATCGTAGCTGTTGCGATCCATAGACTTGGATCGCAGGATGTCGACCCCAGCATGCAGATACGCAATCCCCTGCGAAAAGGCAGTGGTCGCCAAGGCCAGCAGCTGGGCACGGACCAGTCGCTCGGAATTCCAGTCGGTAGGAGCACGCAAGACATTCAAATCGAAGAGGGTGTGGTTGTCATGGTTCTCGACGTAGTGAACAACCTCATCGGCACTTGCTGCATAGCCAGCGGGCTGCCCCGCATAGACAATCGCCTCACCTGCTCGTGTAGCTCCTGACTGCGTGCGAATCTCGATTTCACGCAGATTGCCGACCAGCCCCAGGCGTACAAGATCCATGGCCTCAGGCGTGATCTGTCCATGAATCAGGCCACGTCGCTTCGCGAGGTCCGCACCGCGGTCGCCCGCGCTTCCGCCTCGAATCGCATCGCGGGCACGGTCACTAAAGGTCGCAATACCCGTCCCGTAGAGACTGAGCTGCGATGCCTGTGCAAAGAGACGGCCGTCTGCCACCTCACCAAAGTTCCAGCCCTCACCCAGAAAGTTGATGGGCCGACCGAGCGCCTGATTGAGCGCGATCTGTGACTGAATCATGGCCCCTCGGGGTTGATGCCCCATGAGGTCAAACCGAAACGACTCTATGCCGTAGTGCTGAGCCCAGAGCACAAGCGAGTCGCGCATGAGCTTATCCATCATCACCCGCTCCGTGGCGGTGTTCTCGCAACACGTCGATTGCTCTATCTTTCCGGTCGCGGAGAGTCGGTGGTAATAGCCCGGGACCACCCGATCAAGCACGCTCTTGAGATCCTGACCCGATCGAGCGGTATGGTTGTAAACGACATCCATGCCCACCCGAAGTCCAATGCGTCGCAACGCGAGAACCATCTCCCGGAACTCACGAATACGAGCAAAAGGACTCTCGGGGTCCGATGCATAGACGCCCTCGGGTACATTGAAGTGCAGCGGATCGTAGCCCCAATTAAAGCAATCTTTGGAGCGATCTTTCGCCAAAGGATCGCAAGCGAGTTCATCGACAGTAGCAATGTCGAAGACGGGCAGCAAATGGATATCCGTGACACCTGCCTTCGCCAACCGCTCGAGGTGCCGCATGCCGTTGCTGTGAGGGTGCCGAAAGGCCCCGTAAAGGCCGCGCTCATCGACTGGAACGGTGTTGTCTACCCAAGAGAAGTCGCGCACATGCAGTTCATATACGACCATGTCGTGATTGGCGAGTACACGCTGCGATTTTCGAATCTGCTCTTGCCAGCCCCTGGGCAGGGTGCGTGGATCATCCAAGCTAATCAGAGCGAAGTGACGCGAATTCCCAGTCAACGCATGAGCATAGGGATCAGTGACCTGGTTGAGCACCAGCCCAACGCCTGGCACGAACACCTCGATCTGCGCAATCGCAAGGGTCGGTTCAGGAGTAAGCCGATGTGGAACGGACCAGACCCCAGACTCTGGACTCGAATTGGCGGCAGTCACCGACCAATTGCCACCGGATTGACGGCACAGCGCAACGGCCTTGGCAGTGGGCGCCCATATGCGCCATTGCCCCTCTGAGGGCGCAAAGCCAAGGGCTGAAGCCCTGGCCGCATCTGCGAACACCCAATCGAGAAGGGTACCCATTTGAATTGCACTGGACTGAAGTACCTGCCCCTGCTCGCCAAGGACCACGGCGGCCATCTGCTCGGTCACCCAGGCTCGCCATTCGCCTGGAGCAATGGCCCGCGCGAAGCGCAGCAGGCTCGGCCTTTGAGCATCCTGTGCAAGATCCACGCGGTGATCGACCCCCACCAAATGCCCATTGGAGTCCTTTGCAAGCTGCCCGGGCGCTCCAACGACGAGCGCAATCTTCACGCCCGGAGCGGTGACCTTGAGACCGGACCATTCGAGCTGATCAGGAGCGTGGAGTCGAACGGCGGCAGAGCCTGCCTGTAGACGATCCAGTGCGATGAGATGTGCAGAGGGGCCCTTCGCACATTCCGCCCTGCGATCGATGTCCCGCACCGAGGCTAAGGCAGATCCGGTCGAGACCGACGCGCCAAGCAAGACAGCAAGAGAAAACCAGATCTGCCGGAACACGGAAACTCCACTACATATTCAGTTGACTAATTTTGTAATAAAACTAAACCATCAGTGACTGGGGCAAACCCTAGCGCTTGACGCATGAGACGCTCATGGCGCCGCTGCGCGACCATGCGCCAAGATCTGGTCAACGAAGGTCCGATGAGCCGGCATTGCATGCACACATTTCTCTATGACGGACTCAATGCCGTCCAAAAACGTCTTCAACTCAGCTTCGGAGTAGAGGTCAACCAAGGGGTGATACCCCCTAGGGCGCAGGCCCTGACCATGCATCACCTGCAACCAGCCCACTGGGGTAAAGAGCTCCGTGTGGTGGCGAAAGATGCGGCCAGAGCTCTCGTACAGCGACATCTTATCGGTCAGGCTCTGGGGCACAGGCATGTCACGGCGACTGACCCAGAACGGGGTGTCAGATCGCTGCGTGAGCTTGTAGTGAAGAATGATGAAGTCGCGAACCGAGAGAAACTCAAAGTCCATCTGACGGTTAAATTCCTCAATGTCTCGCGCTGTAAAACCGGTGTGAGGGAAGAAATCGATGATCTTGTCGATCGCTGTCTGAATGAGGTGGATGCTTGTGGACTCCAAGGGCTCCAGAAAGCCCGATGACAAACCCACCGCAATGACATTCTGCTCCCAACAGCGCTTGCGCTTGCCCGTAACAAACTGGATGAGGCGGGGCTCTGCCCGCGCCGGGCCGTCGAGATTCTCCAGAAGGATTTGAGTGGCCTCATCTTCACTCATAAAGTCCTTGCTAAAGACATGTCCATTGCCCGTCCGATGCTGAAGAGGAATGCGCCATTGCCACCCGGCCCCGTGGGCCGTTGCTCGGGTATAGGGTGTAAAGGCTCCAGCGGGCTCGCAAGGGACAGCCACTGCGCGATTCATTGGAAGCCACTCGGACCAATCCTCATAGGCCACACCCAGTGTCTGCCCGAGAAGCAGAGAGCGAAAGCCCGTGCAATCAATGAACAGGTCCCCCTTGACCACTGCCCCGCTCTCGAGCGCCACAGAATCGACCGCACCTGTGGCGGAGTGGCGATTTACGCTCTGAATGCGTCCTTCGCTGCGCCTAACCCGACGTGCCTCGGCGTATTGACGCAGGAATTTCGCATAGAGCCCTGCATCAAAATGAAAGGCATAGACGATCTCGCTGAGCGGCGAGTTCGGCATGTCGGTGGCGGGTCGCATGAATTTATCTTCATGGCAGGCCATGCGATTAATCGAATAGGTCTCAAGATCAGGCGCCTTTCCCGCAAGCCACATCTTGAGCCAGACCTGATGAAAATCAGTCGTCCAGAGCTTGCGGCCGAAATGACCAAACCCATGGATATAGCGCGACCCCATCTCGCTCCAGTTCACAAACTCAATACCAAGCTTGAACGTAGCCTTGGTCGCACGGACGAACTCATCCTCGTTGATCTCGAGAATCTGGTTAAAGAGCCTGATCATCGGAATGGTGGCCTCACCAACACCGACTGTCCCAATCTCGTCCGACTCAACCAACTCAATCTCGAACCGACCCTGCAGAACCTTAGACAGGGCCGCCGCGGTCATCCAGCCCGCGGTTCCACCGCCAACAATGACCACCTTTCGAATGGGGGACTGCATCTCCATGGGGTGCCGCTCCTGTGCTCAAAAAAAATCCCGCGCAGCTCGCACCGCGCGGGATCGATGCTTAGCAGATCAGTTTAGAACTTGTAGTTCACGCCGATCAGCTGGGTCTTCCCGTACTTGATGGTCTCGATGATGTTCGCAGGCGTTTCCTTGTAACGCTTGAACTCTGCATTACCCAGATTGCTGATCTGATAAATCACCGAGAGGCCCTTCAGACGACCACTCTCCACACCGTAACCCAACTGCAGGTCGGTGATGGCCTCGCCCTTAATGTAGGTGAGCTGGCGGTTGTCCTGGTAGTCCGTGATCTCACCCAAGAAGTCGGACCGGCTGCGTCGTGCATAAGCAGCCTGGAAGCCAAACTTCTCGAAGTAGATCTTGGCGTTCGTGACCTTTTTGGAGAGACCAGGCAGCGGAATGGTGCTGGTGCCAACATCGTTCACGTTAAAGCCACTGGCAGGCAGGTTGATTGAGCTCGAGGTATTCGAGTGGTTGACCACCACGCCAAATCCATCGAGTGCCTTGAGCGCCATCGAGAAGGGCACCGAAACCGACATCTCAAATCCACGGATGCTTCCGCCACTGCCGTTCACCGGCTTGGTCAGAATACCGGTCGTGGGCGCACCCACTTGCGTGGTGTTGGGCGTCAGCAGGCTCGCGAAGTTGTACGGCGTTCCGGTCTTGACGATGAAGGTTTCCATGTCTTTGTAGAAGCCAGCAACTGCAACGTAACCCTTATTGCCTGCGAAGTATTTCTCGTAAGACAGGTCGAAGGCATTCGCGCGGAAGGGCTCAAGCTCTGGGTTACCGCCACTACCCTCGTACCGACGGTTTTCGTTGCTGTAGCCAAAGCCGAAGCTGGGCTTCATGTCGGCCATACTGGGACGGGCCAGAACCTTTCCGACACCCACACGAACGATCTGGTTATTGCCCAGATCCGTAGAGAGGTTCAGGCTAGGCAGGAAGTCGGTGAAGGACTTACCGCCCTCAGCCGCGAGCTTGGTGCACTGCGTGCCTGCGCAACCGGCGCTATTGGTTGAGAAGCCCTGGGAGTTCTGGTCGGTTTGTGCCATTTGCACACCGAAATTGCCTCGCCAGCTACGTCCCAGCATCTTGCCGTCAATGTCACCCTTGAAGTAGGTCGTGCTGACCTTCTCGGATACGACCCAGTTCTTGGCCAGAATGTCTGCCTGTGTCCAACCAGCGGACTGGTATACCGACCCCAGCGAACCGGAGGGATCCCAGGTGATCACATTAAGCCCAGAACCCCCGGCCTGCGTTTTGCCTGGATTGGGGACGTCAGCGAATGCGCCCTTGCCCGACTTACCCAACAGCAGAACGGCACCCTCATCAACCACACGGGATTTTTCACGGTCGGAAATGTTGAATCCAATCTCAACACCAGAAATCGCACCGTACTCCACATCACGGCGAGCCGAGGCGCGGAATCCCTTGATGGAGTCTTCTACTGTATTCACTGCAATGTAGCCGTCCTGTGCGCCACCACCCCAGCCTTGCACGTTCGTCAACTTCATGATCGCGGGATCAGAGTAGTCGAGGCCCAAGGTGTATTTCACGGCATCGAAATTCGAGCCATTGAAGCCGGAGAAGCTCACCGTATCGTTGGGGTTGTTCACCGTTGCAGGCAAACCTGCCGTCGTCTCAAAACGCTCACCCGTGCGTTTTACGTTTGAGCGCGACAGATCAAGGGTGCCGGTCCAGTCACCCATCTTGAATTTGTTCTCCCAGCCCACGGACTTCAATGAGTCGTTGTAGGCCTCACCGTGGTTACGCACCACACCGCGGAAATTGGTGAAGGTGCCCGAGGTGGCCACACCGCCAGCAATCGTGGCATTGATCAGGGAACCACCGGTGTCGTACTCGCCAGCGGAGAGTCCACCTGTGGGCCCTTCAAGGCCCTTCTTGGAAACGACGAACTTACCCTCAGAGGCGAAGTAGTCCAGCGTGGACTCAAAGTCTTTGCTGGGCTTGAACTGCACAACAGCCATTGCGCCATCGCGATCGGAGGCTGTCTTCTCCGTATCAAATCCGAATCCACCAGGCACTTTGACCTTGGCCCCGTTGTAATCGACCTCGGGCGTCCATCCACCCCAAGAGTTGAAGCGCTGCTGCTCTGCGCCAGTATCTTTGAACTTCACAAATCCAAGGGCGACACCCAGCTTACGGTCCATAAACTGGTCCACGTACGAGAACGACTTGCGGGTGCCGTCTCCTTCGCCCGCACCGGAATCGATTCCTGTGGTCTGCTTGCGGTAATTGGCAGCAATCGCACGTTTGCCGTAGTCGAGGGGCCGCACGGTACGCAAATCAATGGTTGAAGATAGGCCCTGACCCAGCAGCGAGGCGTCTGGCGTTTTGTAGATCACGACCGAATTCAGCAACTCGGCAGGGAACTGGTCGAACTCTACGCCGCGGCTGTCGCCGGTAGAGGCTTGCTCTCGGCCGTTGAGCAGTCCACCGTTAAAGTCGGGGGACATGCCGCGAACGCTGACCGACGATGATTTCCCTGTGATCTTGTTGCGCTGAGAGGTAACACCGGGCAGACGCGAGACCGACTCGGCAACACTTGCATCGGGCAGCTTACCGATGTCTTCCGCGGAGATCGCCTCAACGATATTGCTCTCGTTCTTCTTGACGTTGATCGAGTTCTCGATCGATGCCCGAATGCCCGTGACAGTGACCGTCTGCTCTTGGGCACTTGCAGCACCGGAGGCCATTACCGCCATTACAGCAAACGCAACGGGGCTCAGCCGCAGTTTGTTGGATTGCGCGTGAGCAGCACCCTGCACGCGTTTACGATTGTGTTGTGTCATGTCTCACCCTTTTCTTTATGGTCAATGGCGGTCAGGAAATTTTGCTTCCAGCGCACCTCGATAATGTAATTTTGTTAAATTTTTTAAGGGATAGGGCTTACCCTAGGTTCCGTCATAAAAACAACACAGACACCCCATGTCTTGCCACCATTGGGCCAAGCGTGCAGTGCGGCAATGTGAACTCACCATAGTCCGGACACCCAAAGACAACAATTTTTATGTAGTTTCACTACAAAAAATGAACCTTCGTCGTAGACAAACCCTTGTCACCTTGGCCAGCCTTTCCGCACTGCCCTCCGCGGTTGCTAATGCATCTCAGCTGCCCTCAAGGCTTGAGCGTCCCTCCCAGCCGGGTCAGCACTTCAGCCTCAGGCCATCACGGTTTCACGGGCTTGCACCCCGGGACCTGAGGCTCTGGCTTCCCCCATCATTCGACCGCCGGCAACCCTACGAGGTGTTGATGGCCCATGACGGCCAAAATCTCTTTGACCCCGGATACTCTTATGGGGGGGTGCCTTGGGGACTCGACCGCACCCTAGAGCGCCTCTTGAGTGAGCGACTGGTTCGGCAGGTTGTTGTGGTTGGTGTACCCAACTCATCGCAGCGCTTCGAAGAATATGCGCCACAAGACCCGCTGGAAGCGCTCTCCCCTGAACTCTGGCGCCTGGCCTATGGCTCTCGTGGCGGAACACCGGCGGCTGCAGACTTCCCGGGCCTGGCAAATCGGTATCTCGCCTTCCTCATGGAGACGGTGCTGCCTGAATCGCTCGGTGCGCTGGGCCTCCAGGAACCCGCCCATGGCATTAGCCTCATGGGTTCCAGCATGGGCGGTCTCATCTCCTTGTATGGGCTCTGCAAGTATCCCGCCCGCGTGAAACAAGCGGCGTGCCTATCGACACACTGGCCGATGACCGTAAATGCCGACCTGCTGCTCAAGCCCCACCCCAGTGCAGAACCCATTGCCCAGAGCTACCGAGACTGGCTCGCGCGTCACCTGCCACTGGCCGGCATGCACCGCATCTATATGGATCACGGCACGCTCAACCTTGACGGCCTCTACGGCACGCATCAACGACAGGTCAATGCGATTATGAAGGCCAGAGGGTATTCAGAGGCGCGGGACCTACGCAGCCTAGTATTCGAAGGAACCGATCACAACGAGACATCCTGGGCCGCGCGACTTGCCACCCCGCTTCGGTTCCTTTTTTCTTAGGGCTGCGAAGGCGGCGTGATTTCCAAGACCATGGCCTCACGCCCACGAAGTCTGAGCGTTGCGCCCAACTCGAACGACGCGCCAGTCATGACGTTCTTCGCTGCATGACCCGGGCGCACACGCTCGTGGAATCGGTCGATCGACAAGTCCTGATCTGGGCCTTTGTTGAGTATAACCATGACCGTCGGGTGCCCCTCAAGGTAACGAAAATAGACGTAAGTCCCTGCCGCATGATCAGGCACGTAATGCATGAGTCGCCCCTCTTTCACTGCCGCAGAGCCCTTCCTCCAGGTTAGGAGCTTGCGCAAGGTCTCTTGGGTTTTACGCTGCTCCGCATTCATGCCCGCGCCGGTGAATACATTCACGGGATCTCCAGAAAAGCCGCCTGGCAGGTCTGCACGAATCTCACCATGGTGCCCAGGCGTTTTGTTCGCGATATGCGCTTCGACCCCATAGTAGAACTGCGGAACGCCCCGCAGTGTGGCCAGGTAGGTCAGCGCCATGCGCACCAAGGCAGGGTCGTGATTGAGCTTCTTGAAGAGCCGATCGCCATCATGGTTAGACCCAAAAATCATCAGATGGCTCGGGTCTGGGTACAGGATGTCGTTGACCAGATGCCCATAGAGCTGGTTGAGACCCGGGCCGTGCTGAGTGTCCTTGGCCGTAAATGCCTCTGGCAGCACATCATAGAGCGGAAAATCCATCAGGCTGGAGATGTGAGACTTGTAGCCGTCGGGGTTCTGCTTGCCGCGCTGCCATTGCGACACGATGACCGGATTGCCATGCCACTCCTCGCCCACAATCGATAACTTCGGATACTCCTGAGCCATGCGCGCAGACCACCGGGCGAGAAAGTCCCTGTCCGAGTACGAATAAGTATCGACGCGAATGCCAGAGAGCCCAAGCGTCTCGATCCACCAGAGGCTGTTCTGAATAAGGTACTGCGCCATAAGCGGATTGCGCTGATTCAGATCGGGCATGCTCTCCACAAACCAACGATCAACCAGTGCGCTCAGATCGGCTTCCGACCGATACGGGTCGATAACCGCCTCCTTTTTGTGGCTGGTCTCTGCGAAGGGCTGACCTTGCCGATTAAACCAATCATGCGAGGGCAGATCCTTAACCCACCAGTGCCCAATGCCCGCGTGATTCAGCACAACATCTTTAATCAGCCCAATACCCCGGCGACGCGCCTCAGCAGACAGCCTCTCATAATCAGCCAGACTCCCATGTCGAGGATCGACCCCGTAGAAGTCTGTGATGGCATAGCCATGATAGGAAAAAGTAGGCGCCCTATTCTCGAGCACAGGAGTTGGCCAAATCTGAGTGAAACCCATTGACTGTACGTAGTCGAGCGCCTGGATCATGCCAGCGATATCGCCACCATGGCGTGCGTTGGGATCTTTGCGGTCTACCCGATCCCCCAAGCCAGGAACTGCATCATTCGTGGGGTCGCCGTTCACAAACCGATCGGGGCTGATCAAGAGCACGGAGTCGGCCTGCGAGAAGCCATTCGGCGTGTTGGCGGACCGCCGCTCAAGAGCAATCTTGACCTGCTGGGCCGCAGCACCGGGTCGCTCCAAGGTAAGCATCAAGGGGCCCGGCTGAGACCCATGGGCCAACTCAAGATGCACAAACAAGTAGTTCGGACTGTCACGGCGTTCCTGCCACAGACGTGTGACCCGAGCATCCTGAGCAGACACACGCGCGCTCGCAAGACCCGGCGCATGCATCATGAGCATGAGACGTCGATCCTGAAAATCCACCCACCAATTCGCTGGCTCCACCCGAATGGAGCCAGCCGGCCCAGATGCGGGTGACGCGAGCGCAGTTGAGCCGAAAGGGGCAGATACCAAGAGCCAGAGACATGCTGCGACCCTGCTCAGTCGCGTGAAAGATGGAAACATCATGCGTTTATCTCCTTGAAAAGTGCTGCCCCCTGAATAGGCTCACAGCCACGATGACAGATATTGTGAGCAGCAGCGACACAAGCCCACTGAAGAACCTGCGCCAAGGTGGATGCGTCGTGCGTGGTGGCCGTGAGCGCCTGCAAGCGACGAAGTCCGCCAATGAACGCAGCCCAGAAGCAATCTCCAGCCCCTACGGTATCCACCACGTCCGTGATCTGTTGAGGCACATAGGCCACAGCAACGCCTGAACCTGTGAGACACCACCCTTGATCTGCGCCGCGCGTCAAAACAGTCAGGCGCGGCGAGGCCCCCACGCGGCGGAGCCAGTCACGCAGGGCGACAAGTGCCGCATCCGCTCCCGCGCCTTGAGACAAGACACCCAATGAGACCAAGTCCTCATCGCTGACCTTGAGGAGGTGCGCAAGGCTTGCCGCATCGCCAATCACATGTCGATAGTCCGTTGCATCCTTGGCCGCCACCATTCGCACATTCACATCAACCGAGACCAAGCCGCCGCGTAATCGCCAGGCGCCAAGAAGCGCATGAAGCTTGAGCCAATCTTCGGGCATGAGCGCCAAGCCTCCGGTGTGAAGCAGATCGCCTGGCTCAACCGCAAGCAGCTGAAGCAGGCCCTCAGCGGACCAGTCACGGTCGGCAACACCCTCGCGGTAAAAGCTGTAACGAGGCTGCCCATCGAACCCGACCCTTACAACCGCAATTGAGGTCGGCAGCATGGATGGACCAAGTGGTGATAGCGCCATTCCCTCAGCGTTCGCGCGCGCTGCAAACGATTGCCCCCAGTCATCCTGCGAAAACGGATTCAAATAGAGGGGTGCTATGCCCAAGCGCGAGAGCGCCAGACCCACATTGAAGACCGACCCACCGAGACAGGCCTGATAACGGCCATCTACCTCCTCGATGAGGTCAACCAAGGCCTCACCAATCAGCGCGACCAGGGGCTCACGAGAGGCACTGGATGTTGGATTAACGCTCAAGGAGCCTCCTCAAAAAATGACAACACCATGTCAAAAAAGCCTATGATTTCCACATGCAGCTTGCCTCATCGTCCCTATTGGCGCGGATCGCACACACCCTTCAACAAGGCGACCTCAGTCCGTCCGAATCCAAATTGGCCCAGGAACTGCTCGAGAACCCGGCCCGCTTCAGCAGAGGTACGGCAGCATCCTTGGCGCAGGCCGTGGGAGTTAGCCCACCGACTGTGGTGCGATTCTGCCGGCGTCTTGGATTTTCTGGCCTGGCTGACTTCAAGCTCAGCCTCGCAGAGAGCCTCGGTGCGAGTGGGGTCCCATACGTTCACCAATCGGTTGGCACGCGCGACAGCATGACTGAGATCGCCCAGAAAATGGCCGAAAGCACCCACCAAACCCTGCAGCTCTTTGCACGCAAGATCGATGAATCGCGCTACAAAAAGGCTCTGGACCGACTCGAGAAATGTCTGAAGGGACGTAACCGTCTGGTGATTTTTGGCGTGGGAAGCTCTGGATTGGTCTCGATGGACGCCGAGCACAAATTTCAACGCCTTGGTATGCATGCAAGCGCCTACAGAGACGGCCACCTTCAGGTGATCACAGCGAGCCTCTGTCAGCCTGAAGACCTGGTGCTGGTGATTTCGAACGCAGGGAGAAGTGCGGACCTGCTGGAGGTCACCAAGCTCGCTCAGTCCCGCGGCACATTCACCATCGCCATTACGAGCAGCCACTCTCCGCTCTCCCAGATCGCAGACCTGAGTCTGGTGGCAGACCATGCCGAGAACTACGACCTCTACAGTCCGATGGTCTCTCGAATTCTGCATTTAACCCTCATTGACATGCTTACAACGGGCCTCGCGATTCGGCTTGGCCCAAGCTTGGGCAAGCGGCTGAAAAACATCAAGTCAAACCTCAGAATTCGTTATCAGTAATTGGCTTGGCAAACGCGCCAGGTAGTGTAATAATTTTTACACTCAAAAAGTAACATCCTTACACTTTGTTCGCAACGGGAGCTGCCCTTATGGCCTCAGCCCAGACCTGCATTTACATCTTTGGTGGAACCGGAGACCTCTCCTTTCGCAAGCTTTTGCCCGCGCTCTATATGGCGCACATGCACGGGCGACTGCCTGAGCCCTATCGGTTCATTGCGGTTGGGCGGCAAGCGCTCAGCCAGTCCGACTTCCTCAGCCAGGTCGAGACGCGCTCTCGCGGATTCGTGAGCGAAGAGAATCTCGTGGAGAGCCACTGGAGCAGCTTCAAAGCGCGGCTCAGCTATAGCGCAGTCGACCTGTCCCAGGCAGATGCCTACCATGCGCTCGCCTCAGCAGGGGATGCGGATTCACTGCGTGTCTTCTATCTGGCAACAGCTCCTGCTTTGTTCACGAGCATCTGCAAAGGACTAAAGGCCGCAGGCCTCGTGACGCCAAAGAGCCGTGTCGTACTCGAGAAACCGCTGGGTCATGACCTCGCCTCAGCCCAGAGCATCAACGAGGAAGTTGCCAGCGTCTTTTCCGAAAACCAGATCTACCGAATTGATCACTACCTTGGGAAAGAGACGGTTCAGAACCTCATGGTGTTGCGGTTTGCAAACGCAATTCTCGAGCCACTCTGGCGCGCCCCATTCATCAAGGGAGTTCAGATTACCGTGGCTGAATCCGTTGGCGTTGGATCGCGAGCAGGCTTTTATGATGGCACTGGCGCGCTTCGTGACATGGTTCAGAACCACCTCCTGCAGCTGCTCTGTATTGTGGCCATGGAGCCCCCCATCTCGCTCGACCCAGATGATGTGCGCGATGAGAAGCGCAAGGTCTTGAGAAGTCTTGCCCCCATGACGCCGTCCGACGTGAAGGCAAACACCGTTCGTGGACAGTACCGCGCGGGCTACGCCGAAGGTAAGCCGTGTGTGTCGTATCACGACGAGGAGGGCGTGCCCAGCGGCAGCGAGACCGAGACCTTTGTCGCCATTAAGGCCGGGATCCAGAATGCAAGATGGGCAGGCGTGCCCTTTTTTCTGAGAACGGGTAAACGCCTCCCGACTCGGCGATCTGAAATCATCATCGAGTTTGCCGACATGCCTTTCTCCATCTTTAGGGATGGCGACACACACCCCAACCGGCTCGTCATTACCCTACAGCCAGAGGAGTCCATCAAGCTGCAGATGGTCATGAAGGAGCCAGGGTCTGGCATGAATCGACGCCCTGTTGAGCTCAACCTGGATCTCGAGTCCGCGTTTACTGCGCGCCGCGCAGAGGCCTACGAGCGACTGCTGGTAGATGTAGTAAAGGGGCGACTCACACACTTTATGCGCAGGGACGAGCTCGAGGCGGCTTGGTCCTGGATTGACCAGATCCAGGAGGGCTGGCGCCAAATTAAATCACCGCCAAAGCCCTACAACGCAGGCAGCTGGGGGCCTGCATCCTCATCTGCACTGGCGGCAGGCGCTGGTACCCCATGGCATGAAGAGACCTGATCGTGCAGGCGCTCTCCATTCTCCACAACTGGATCCTCAGCCACACAGCACATCACCAAACGGTTACGTTGGCACTCTCGGGTGGGCGCTCCCCGATTCCACTCCTCGAGGCACTCGCTGAATCGGACTTGCCATGGGATCAAGTGCGCATCGCGCTGGTCGATGAGCGACTCGTGGGCCAACAGCATCCTGCCAGCAATACGGGGCTGATCCGGAGACACCTCTTACAGAAGCAGGCGAGAGCGGCAGAGCTGCTGGACTTTATGCCAGACACGGATGCGATTTACGCAGACCCGCTCGAGTGGTCCACCAAGGCGAACAACCGCCTTGAGGGCCATGCGCCAACGATTGTGGTGCTTGGCATGGGGACTGACGGTCACACCGCATCACTCTTCCCCAACGAACCTGACTTGGCTGCCGCCGTTGCGCCAGGGGCTTCACTCTATGTTCCTATGCGCCTTCAGCACCCCCCAGCAGAGGCCCCGTTCCATCGGGTTACGCTGAGCCTGAACGGCATCCTGTCGGCTGAGCATCGACTCCTGACCATTACGGGCGAGCGCAAACGGGCCGTACTTGCTCGCGCCAAAACCGAATGCAGCAACGCACTTCCAGTGTCTCGCGTGCTGCACGCACAGGGCCACTCCACCACCATTCTCGAGGATGATCCCGCATGACCCATCCAACCCTTGAGGCCGTAACCGCCGCGATCGCGGCTCGCAGTGCCCATAGCCGGGCCCGATACGAGGAAATGCTTGCAGCCTCTCGGAAGCAACGCCCTCGCCGAGACTCCATGGGGTGCGCCAACCTTGCACACGCAACGGCTGCGCTCGATGCCCGAGAGAAAATTGCAATTCGTGCACAACGCGCCCCCAACCTAGGTATTGTCACGGCATACAACGACATGCTCTCAGCCCATAAGCCCTATGAGCATTACCCGGCAATACTCAGAGAAGAGGCGCTCAAGCACGGTGCGACAGCCCAGGTAGCAGGGGGTGTGCCTGCGATGTGCGACGGCATCACGCAGGGCTACGAGGGCATGGAGCTCTCGCTTTTTTCCCGCGATGTGATTGCGTTGTCTACAGCCGTGGCGCTCTCGCACAATGTCTTTGACGGTGCGCTGCACCTGGGCATCTGCGACAAAATTGTCCCAGGACTTCTGATCGGCGCGCTTCAGTTTGGACACCTGCCCCAGATCTTCGTGCCGTCCGGCCCCATGCCCACAGGCATATCCAACAGCGAGAAGGCAAAGGTGCGTCAGCAATATGCCCTCGGCGAAGTAGGCCGCGATGCGCTGCTCGCATCCGAGCAGGCGGCCTATCACGGGCAGGGCACCTGCACCTTCTACGGAACCGCCAACTCGAACCAGTTAATGCTGGAGTTCATGGGCCTTCAACTCCCCGGCTCGTCCTTTGTGCCACCCTACACCCCCCTTCGAGATGCACTCACCCGCCACGCAGTGCAGCGGGCGGTTGAACTGGCGCACGGCAACGTGGGGCTTGGCGAGATGGTGACCACGCATACGTTAGTGAATGCAGCGGTTGGCTTGCTGGCCAGCGGCGGCTCAACCAATCATGCGATTCACCTCATGGCGATCGCCAAGGCCGCGGGCATCCAAATGAACTGGGACGACCTCTCGGCACTGTCGCAGGTCATTCCGCTGATCGCAAAGGTCTACCCAAATGGACAGGCCGACGTCAATCACTTCCATGCCGCAGGTGGTGTCCCCTTCATGATCCAGACCCTGATGGCAGAGGGTCTCTTGCACCCGTCTGTTCACACCATCATGGGTCCTGGGCTCGCTTCATTTGCTCAAGAGGCGCAATTCACAGACGACACCCTGCGCTTCTCGCCCGCACCTGAGCAATTCATGGATGATTCCGTGCTGCGAACTGCGACACGCCCCTTCTCCGAGAATGGAGGGCTGGTGCTGCTGCAGGGAAATCTCGGCCGCGCAGTGGCAAAGATCTCGGCTGTGGCAATTGAGCATCAGGTTGTGCGAGCACCAGCAGTCGTTGTCGAAAGCCAGCAGGCGCTGCAAGACCTCTTTAAAGCGGGTGCACTCGAGCGAGACTTCATTGCCGTCGTGCGGGGCCAGGGGCCCAAATCAAATGGCATGCCCGAGCTCCACAAGCTCACTCCTATACTCGGCGCCCTTCAAGACAAAGGATTTCATGTTGCCTTGGTGACCGACGGCCGCATGTCCGGTGCCTCCGGAAAGGTCCCTGCCGCCATTCACCTCTCACCCGAGTGCCTGCTCGGTGGTGCAATTGGGAAGCTGCGAGACGGGGACATGATTGAGCTCGACTGCAAGGCGGGCAGGCTGGAGGCATTGGTGCCTGCAGAGGAATGGCAGGCCCGTGCTCACGCAGTGCCTGTGCTCACAGAGGCGGACCATATCGCGGCATCGACCTTTGGGCGTGGCCTCTTCTCTTGCTTTCGCGATGCCATCTCGACCGCCGAGGAGGGCGCAAGCCCACTCGGCTTTTTCTCTGCCTCTCCAGGATCACACCCATGAGTCTCCCGAAGCTGCCCCACTTTCAGTCCAAGATCCTCCCTGTCATCGTGCTGCACACCGTCGAGGAGGCTGTGCCACTGGCCCATGCCATGCTGGAGGGTGGCATTGATGTCATGGAGGTCACGCTGCGCAGCAGCGCTGGGCTTCCCTCCATTGAGGCGATCGCCAGGGCAGTTCCGGAGATGGTGGTCGGTGCGGGTACGGTGATCACCCCCGAAGACCTCACAGCAGCCAAGCAAGCCGGGGCCCAGTTCGCGCTCTCTCCAGGCGCAAACCAAGCCCTGCTCGAGGCGGGACGGACATGCGGCATACCTTTCGTCCCCGGTGTGATGACCCCGACCGAGGCCATGTCCGCCATGGCCCAGGGGTATGAGCTGCTGAAGCTTTTTCCCGCAACGCAGGCTGGTGGACTGGGCATGCTGCGCGCGATGGCGGGTCCTTTCCCCCAGCTGCGCTTCTGCCCAACCGGCGGCATTACGCTCGAGAACTTTGGCGCCTTCTTGGGTCTGCCCAATGTAGCCATGGTGGGTGGATCATGGCTCACGCCACCGAGTATGGTCCAATCGCGCGACTGGGCCGGGCTGCGCCGATTGGCGCAACAGGCCAACGACGAAACCCGTCGCGCACAAACCCTCTAAAACCTCGACCATGACCTGCCCAACCCAATACCCCGCCTGGTCCGCTCTGAGCGCGCAGGCAGTACACCCACCCAGTCTTCACACACCCAAATCCCTAAGCAGCAGCGCATGTGGCCTCAGGCTCGATTACTCCCTGCAGAGAGTCGACAGCAAGATCCTCTCCCTGCTGCACAACCTGGCCCAGCAGGCCGACGTGGTCGGGCAAGCCCGTGCCATGGCTCAAGGAGAACCGATCAACAGCACCGAGGGACGCGCCGTGCTTCATATGGCCCTGCGTGGCGACGAAGCACATCAGCACCCCTGGGGCGAGACACTCACGGCAGCAGTAGCGCATCAGCGCGAGCGCTTCCTTCGCTTTGCTGATGCGGTACGCTCGGGCGAATTGCTCAGCCCAAGCGGGCTTGCCTTCAATCACGTGGTAAACATCGGCATTGGGGGTTCAGACCTGGGCCCTCGCATGGCCTGCGAGGCGCTTGGACCCGGCGCAGCGTCGACACTGCCTGTGAGCTTCGTCTCCAATCCAGACCCATGGTGTATTGCGCAGGCGCTGGCTCCGCTGGACCCCAGCCGCACCCTTTTCATCATTCAATCCAAGACCTTCACCACGCAAGAGACCCTGACACTCTTTTCCACCGCCCTGGAGTGGGTGCGAACAGGTGGCATACCGGAATCCGACGCGATGCAATGCTTCGTCGCTGTAACGGCATCGGAGTCGCTAGCCCTCGCACAGGGCTTCTCGCCAGATCGCTGCTTTCTGTTCTGGGACTGGGTGGGCGGCCGCACCTCGGTTTGGGCGGCCATTGGCCTGCCGCTTGCGCTGCACATCGGCTCAGGTGGATTCCGTGACTTCTTGCGCGGCGCCGCAGACATGGACACACATTTCCTGAATGCGCCCAGCTCAGAGAACCTTCCCCATATCCTCGCGCTCTTGGGTATTTGGAATCGAAATTTCTTACACGCCAGCAGCCATGCCGTGGTCTGCTATGACTTCCGGCTCCGTCTCTTCACCCCCTTTCTGCAGCAACTGGAAATGGAGTCAAACGGCAAACGAGTGCAGCGTGACGGGGAGCCCAGTGCAGTCGCTACTGCCCCAGTCGTCTGGGGCGGCCTGGGCATAGACGGGCAGCACGCTTATTTTCAATTGCTGCACCAAGGCACTGAGGCCATCCCAGTCGATTTCATCGGCGTGCAGAACGATGATCCGGACTTTCCCAGGGCATCGATCCACCGGCATGTGGTGAACATCAACCTTCGTGCCCAACAGGAGGCACTTGCACTCGGGCGCCCAGAGCCCGAGACTCGTGACACATTGGCATCGCAGGGGCTCCAGCCAGATGAGGTCAACCGTCTCACTCCACATCGCAGCTACCCGGGAGAACGCCCCTCCAGCCTGGTCAGCTTAGACAACGGGCTCTCTGCTCAGACGCTCGGCGCGCTCATTGCACTCTACGAGCACAAGGTGTTCACCCAAGCAGCAATATGGAACATCTGCGCCTATGACCAGTGGGGGGTCGAGCTCGGCAAAGTGATTGCCAAGCGCTGGGGTTAACCCTAGCATGGCGCAGATGAGCCTGATTCGCGACCAAATCCGTTACCTCGGACGTCTCCTCGGAGACACTCTCAAAGAGCAAGAGGGAGAGCCGACGTACGCGCTCGTTGAGCGCATTCGCCAGCTCAGCGTCGCAACGCGTGGCCGCGGTGAACCCGGAGCCGCAAAAGCACTCGACCGAGCACTCAAGCGCCTCACGCCGGAACAGACGGTCACGGTCATTCGAGCGTTCAGTTACTTTTCCCACCTCGCCAATATCGTCGAAGATTTGGCTCGCCTAAGAGAGGCGGAGAGCGTGCAAGATTTGAGCGATGCGCTGCAGCCGGCGGGCTCTCTTGGCCATGCCCTGCATGTCCTGGGTCAAGCGGGTGTCGATCATCACCAGGTGCAAGCGTTACTCAGGCGCGCACATGTCTCCCCCGTGCTCACCGCACACCCGACTGAGGTTCAGCGAAAGAGTGTGCTCGATGCCGAGCGCGACATCGCAGCCCTGCTGCGTGAGCGGACGGCCCTCGAGCAATCCGGCCGCACTTCGGCACTCGAAGAGAATGACCGCAGGCTGCGCGCGCGTATCACACAGCTCTGGCAGACCCGCATGCTCAGAACCTCGAAACTGCAGGTCAGAGACGAGATTGAAAATGCGCTGTCCTTCTACAAGACAACGTTCATCCCTGAAATCCCGCGTCTCTATGCCGAGCTCGAGTCTCGACTCGGTGCACGCAGCGTGCCCCGGTTTCTTCAAATGGGGAACTGGATTGGAGGTGACCGAGATGGCAACCCCAATGTCTCAGCAGAAACACTCGACTTCTCCGTCAAGCGGCACGCCGAGACGATGCTGCGCCACTACCTCACCGAGGTGCATGCTCTTGGCGCAGAGCTCTCCGTGTCTCGACTGCTGCGAGGAGCCACACCTGCGCTAGAGGCCCTTGCGCTGCGCGCACAAGATCCCAGCGCGCACCGGAGCGACGAGCCCTACCGTCAAGCGCTCATCGGGGTTTATGCGCGACTTGCGGCGACGTTATATGCGCTCACCGGCACAGAGGCCCTTCGACATGCGGTCGCACCCTCTGTTCCCTATGTCGATGCCTCTGAGTTTGTCGATGACCTCCGCACAATAGAAGCCGCACTCCTTCGTCACAAAGGGCGTCGCCTCGCAGAGGATCGGCTTCAGCCCCTGATACGTGCCGCTGAGACCTTTGGCTTTCACCTTGCAACCGTCGATCTGCGCCAGAGTTCCGACATACATGAGGCCACCCTTGGGGAATTGCTGCGCACAGCAGAGATCTGTGCGGACTACAGCGCATGCTCCGAGACTGACAGATGCAACCTCTTGGTGAAGCTTCTAAATGATCCCCGTCCCCTGCGCGTCGTGGGAGCGCAATACAGCGACTTGGTGCATTCGGAGCTGGCCATCTTTGAGAAGGCAGCTCAACTGCGTGAGGCCTTTGGCCCCTCACTCATGCGCCACAGCATCATCAGCCACACCGAGAGCGTCAGTGACCTGCTAGAGGCCATGCTGCTCCAAAAGGAGAGTGGCCTCATGCGAGGCACACTTGCGCGCGGTCATCTTGGACTTATCGTGGTGCCCCTTTTCGAGACGATCGATGACCTTGAACGGGCTGAGCCCATCATGCGTGCGTTCTATCAACTCCCTGGCATTGAGGCCCTCATCAAACGCAGTGGCGGCGTACAAGACATCATGCTGGGCTACTCCGACAGCAACAAAGATGGAGGCGTGTTCTGCAGCGCGTGGTCCCTGTATCAGGCCTCGGAACAGCTGGTGTCTTTGTTCAGTTCACGCAAAGGACTTGCACTTCGACTCTTTCACGGCCGAGGTGGAACGGTCGGACGTGGCGGTGGGCCCAGCTTTCAGGCCATTCGCGCGCAGGCGCCCGGATCGGTCAATGGCCAGATCCGACTCACCGAGCAGGGGGAAGTCATCAGCAGTAAGTACGCAGATCCCACCATCGGGCGACGCAATCTCGAGACCCTGGTGGCGGCCATGCTTGAAGCCAGCCTCTTGCCGGCAGAGGCCGCACTGCCCGATGCATTCCGCTGGGCTGCTCAGCGCATGAGCGAGGAGAGCCGACGCGCCTACCGCGCAGTGGTCTATGAGACCGAGGGTTTTGCGGACTACTTTTTTGCAGCAACGCCAATCTCGGAGATCGCAGAACTCAATATTGGATCTCGCCCCGCGTCTCGCCCGGGGCAGGGCGGTAAACCCAAGCGCATTGAGAGCCTGAGAGCCATTCCCTGGGGGTTCTCATGGGGCCAGAGCCGAATCAACCTTCCGGGCTGGTTTGGGTTGGGAAGTGCAATCGAGGCCGTCCTGTCGGAGTCGCCCAAGGCCAACCGTGCGCTCTTACTCGACATGGTGGCCCGCTGGCCCTTCTTTGCGGCGGTTGTGTCAAACGTTGACATGGTACTGGCCAAGGCAGACCTCAGTGTGGCCCGTCATTACGCAAGTCTTGTTCCAGACAGGGCCCTTGCCGCGCGTATCTTTAGCCTGATTGAGCAAGAGTGGGCCAGGACCGTAAAGGCCATTGACCTGCTCACTGGCAGCAAATCAAGACTTGCAACAAACCCCGTGCTTGCTGAATCCATTCGTCATCGCTTTCCGTATCTCGACCCGCTGAACCACTTGCAAGTCGAACTGATTCGGCGATGGCGAGAGGGGCAGCACGACGAGCGCATTCAGCGGGGCATTCATATCTCCATCAACGGCGTCGCCGCGGGCCTTCGCAATACGGGCTAACGGGCCGTGAAAGGACTTCCGCCAAAGAGTCGGCGGTCAATGAGCGGGTAGGCCAGGCAACCCAGTCCGCAGACCAGGAAGGCCATAGCCCACGCCACTGGTTGCTCTCCTCCGCCCGCGAAGTCCAGCGCAATGCCAAAGAGCGCCGGACCGATCGCACCCGCCCCAAATCCAAGCAACGAGTAAAACCCAAAGGCTGCACCCTTGACATGGGCTGGCACCGATGCAACCAGGCCCGCCGTGAGGCTTGCGGAATCTGCCATGATCAGAATTGAGTGAAGGCCAACCACCAAGGTGACCATCCACCAAGGCAGGCCCACCATGAGGCTCATAATGACGCCCACGAGACTTCCAGAGGCCATGATCAGGACGATCCAAGCGCGTCGCCCGATTCGCATCGCAACCTCATTGCCCAATATAGAAGATGGCACCGACACCAGATTCACGAGCGCAGCAAGTGTGGCGGCGGACCAGAGCGGCACCTCTGTTTGTAGCGCAATTGCGAAACTCAGGAAAGCAACCGTCCATGAACGCGCTGCAAAGAGCTCCAGGCAGTGCACGGCATAGCCCACGGTATATCCCGCGACAGCTCGATCTTTCATGGCCTCACGCCAAGCAGAGACCGGAAAGATCACGTGCAACCAACCAAAGGAGCCAGCCGGAGCCGCCAGCGTGGGCTTGAATGGGTCTTCGCGTGTTGCCCAGAGCACCAACGCCACCGCTGCAACAGGCCCGATCGATGCGAGCCCAAAGGCCCACCTCCACCCGAGAGCCTCGCTGGCCCAGCCGGCAAGCAGCAAAGACCCCCCAACACCAATGCCAAAAAAGGCCGTGTAGAACGAGACAAAGCGGGCCTGCGTGCGACCGCTCAATCGCTCTGAGAGGATACGAAGGCCGGGCATATAAGTGGCCGATACACCCGCGCCCAATAAGAGCTGAAACAGAAAGGCCGAGACGGGCCCATCGGCCAACGCAGCAAATCCAAGGCTTCCGCAGGCAGTGACCAAACCACCCGCAACATAAACCTGACGCGCATCTCGGCGGTCCGTCATGGCATTCCACATCGAAACACATACCATGTAACCCAGGAAGAAGCCGCTGGCGATGAATCCGGCCACCGTGTTCGAGAGCGACCAGAGGGCCTTGAGCTCCAGCAGCGTAACGGCATAACTGGAGAATCCAAGCATGGACAGAACGTGAGCGAAGAGTATGCTGGCAGGAGTAAGCACCCGCTCATCATGGCACAGCAATCCACATCCTCTCTGCTCTCGCGTCTGCAACAGGGTTTTAGGCCCAAGCTCCTTGAGCATCTTGCAGGCTACTCGCGAAAGACCTTTCTGGCAGATCTCTCCGCTGGCGTCACCGTGGGTTTCGTTGCCCTTCCGTTGGCTATGACTTTTGCCATCGCCTCTGGCCTCCCACCGCAGTCGGGGCTCTTCACGGCCATCATCGCGGGATTTCTCATTTCTGCGCTGGGCGGCTCCTCTGTCCAGATCGGTGGCCCGGCCGGAGCTTTCATTGTGGTTGTGTACGCGATTGTTGAACGCTATGGCGTGCCCAACCTGCTGATTGCAACAGCCTGTGCGGGGGTGCTCATGGTCGCCATGGGGGCCTTTCGGCTGGGTGGGCTGATTCGCCTCATCCCGGTATCGATCGTGAGTGGCTTCACCAGTGGCATTGCGGTGCTGATCGCCCTCTCACAAGTTAAAGAGTTCTTTGGCCTTAAGGGACCAGCCCTGCCAGCCGAGTTCTTCGCCAAGTGCGAGGCACTCTGGCATGCGCTGCCCAGTGCACATCTTGAGACCACACTCATGGGCGTGGGCTGCCTGATCATCATCCTGATGTGGCCAGCGAGCAATCAAGCACCACAGGGGCCACTGAGTCGGGCGTTCTCAAGAATGCCTGGTAGCCTCATTGCGATTGTTGCTGCGACCCTGGCGGTAAGCCTCATGGGCCTGCCCATCGAGACGGTTGGCGATCGCTTCGGAGCCATTCCAACCGGCATTCCGAGCCCAGAGCTTCCAGAGCTCAACTGGTCTACCGTGCAATTCTTGCTCGCACCCATTCTGACCATTGCCCTCTTGGGGGCCATTGAGTCCCTGCTCTGTGCCCGGGTTGCAGATGGCCTGCACAAAGAGCGTCACGACCCCAATCAAGAGCTGATGGCCCAAGGCATTGCCAACATGGCCAGCCCCCTGTTCGGCGGCTTCTGTGCCACCGGCACCATTGCGCGAACCGTAACCAATATTCGATCAGGTGCAAAGACGCCCATTGCGGGCATCATTCACGCCCTGACCTTGCTGGTGATTGTGCTGGGGGCCGCCCCACTTGCGGAACAGATTCCGCTGGTTGCACTGGCCGCTGTAGCCCTCGTGGTGGCGTACAACATGGGCGATTGGCAGTCATTCCGCGACCTCAAAATTTACAGCACCCCCTATCGCATTACCCTGCTCACAACCTTTGCCCTGACCGTCATCATCGACATCACGGTTGCAGTCGAGGTGGGGCTCTTACTTGCAGCCGTCTTCTTCATTCGACGCATGTCTCAGCTAACCCGGCTAGAAACCATTTCCCAGCCAGAGCTCAGCGCTGAAGGCCTGAGCAATCATCGGGTGGAGGTGCTTCGGGTCTCTGGCGTGCTTTTCTTTGGCGCTGTCAGCAAACTCGAGCCCTTTCTCGATCCAAAACGACTCTTCCCCCCCATTGTCGTGCTGGACCTCAGTGCACTGCTGGCAATCGACAGCACCGGAATTGACGCCATCAAGACGCTTGATGAGACCCTGGAGGCACGAGGCATTGAGCTCCGGCTCACACACATTCAGCCGGTCGTGCTCTCAACCATGACCCGCTGGGGTTTGATCGAACACTTCGGGCCCAAACGTGTGTTCCCGACGTTGCGCGGAGCCATGGATCTGGTCTAGCCTCGGCAGCTCACCACTGCACCCTGGCATGCGGGCCGCAGACTCTGGAATTGGCCAGGTGAGCCAGGCCCCTTGTGCGCGCAAGGCCTCACGGGCGGTGGCATCGGCCTCTACGACCCACCATCCCGACCAAGGGCGTCCGCGCATGGCCACCCCCAGATCCATGACCTCCCGGTCAATCAGCGAGGGGCCCCAAACCAGTGTAGAGACCGGCTCAGCCCGCTGCCCCTGCACCCAGCTCCACAATAGTGTGAGCAATAACGCAAGCCCGGCAAGTAGGCTAAGCGCGCGGCGATGGGGCGGGGACCAACGGGTGTGCAAGGCGCTCAGCGATGGGCAAATGGACCACCGTTGCGAACACTGCTAAGGCAACACTCCCCCACCAGACGGTGAGGTAGCTGCCTGTCTGCGCATAAAGAAGGCCTCCCAACCAGACACCAAAAAATGCACCTACCTGATGGGAGAGAAACACGAAGCCAAAGAGTGTGGAGAGAAAGCGGTTACCAAACATCACCCCCACCAATTGAATGGTTGGCGGGACAGTAGAGAGCCAGAGCAAACCCATGCTCGCACCGAACAGCAAGGCGGTTACTGGGGTCATTGGCAAGAGCAAGAAGGCGGCCGTCACAACAGCTCGCAGGGCATAGATCCAGCTGAGCAGCACACGCCGCGAGTAACGGCCCGCAAGCACGCCACTAGCGTAGCCCCCAATGACATTAAAAAGCCCGATCAGTGCAATCGACCAGCTTGCGACCGTTGCGGAGAGCCCAAAGTCATTGAGCGTGGGGGGCAGATGGACGGTAATGAACGCGAGTTGAAACCCGCAAACAAAGAACCCACTGATGAGCAGCCAATAGCTCTGATGTCGAAAGGCCTGTGAAAGCGCCTGCGGCAAGCACGACGCTGTACTCACCAGAGCCACCGCGGTCGACGCCGCATGAGACCGAGCGGCGGGCCGCGGCCGAAGCCCCAGGGCCATGAGCGGGGTAAAGGCCATCGCGGTTGCCATGATCAAGACTGCGGAACTCCAGCCATAGGCCTCAATGAATCCCTGTCCCATGGGCACCACGAGAAACTGCCCAAGGCTCGCCGTGGCGGTGCAGAGCCCCATGGCCCAAGCTCTGCGCTCGGGAGGCATCAATTGACCAAACGCCGCCAAGACCGTGTTGTGTCCGGCTCCGCTCATGCCAAGGCCAATCAAAAGACCAGCCGTCACAGAAAACGAAAACGGATCGGACGCAACCGTCATGGACACAAGGCCCAGCGTAAACAAGACCCCGCCGCCCGCGATGACCCGCCACGGGCCGAATCGATCAGCAAGCGCACCGGCAATCGGCTGGCCCACGCCCCAGGCAAGATTCTGGATCGCGAGGCCAAGTGCGAAGGCCTCGCGGCCAAAGCCGAACCCGTCAGGGCCTGAGATTGGATCGACAAACAATCCAAAGCTTGACCGAATGCCAAAGGCCAGGAGGCCAATCAGGCATCCGGCCACTAAGACCCACTTCATTTACGTTCGCTTATGGACCAAGAAGGCTGCGAGAGCCGGTGCCAACAGAATAGCGCCTAGGAGGTTTACCAGGAACATGAAGGCCAACAAAATGCCCATATCAGACTGGAACTGCAGCGAGGAGCCCATCCAAGTAAGGACGGAAAGCGTCATCGTGACGGCCGTAAAGGTGCTGGCAGCACCGCGCTCACGCAATGCCGTGAGCAAACTCTGCTGCAGATCATGGCCTTCATCGAGGGCGTGTCGAATCCGCTCGAAAAGGTAGATGCCGTAATCGACGCCCACCCCGACCCCCAAGGCCACCACCGGCAAGGTATTCACCTTCACCCCAATATCGAGCAGGGTCATCACCGCATTGCACAGCACGGTAACGAGTGCAAGCGGCAGAATAATGCAGAGCGTGATGCGCCAAGATCGGAAAGCCAAGAGGCACAGCACTGCAACCGAGCTAAAGAGTGCCGCATTAACCCAGGGATCTGCGGCGGCGACCACTTCATTAGTTGCCGCCATAACAGCCAGATTTCCCAAGCCCAGCTCGAACCGAACGCCTGAGTCGGTTGCCTCCTGGGCAAAGCGCTGAACGTCGTCCACTAGCGCCGAAATGGTAGAGGCCTGATGGTCGGTGGTGTAGAGCGAGACAGGCATGACGCCACAACCCGGGTTCATCAGCGCATTACCCAAGCGCGTCGCTGCACCCACGCCCTGGGCAATCTGTGCGGAATCTTGAGGTACGGCATTCCATTTCACGTGCCCTTCGGCATAGGCTTGAGACACCTGTCCCACGAAACCTGCAAGACCCGAAACAGAGACCACTGAGGGGTTCTGCCGCATCTGCAATTCAAACTCAGCAACGCGATCCATCACCTCAGGTCGTACGCAGGGAGAGTCTGAGCCTTGCGCGATCGCCAGCACGCGAAGCACGTCAACCCCGATCTCGAATCGATCCGTAATGAATGCGGTGTCTTGGTTGTATCGGGAGTCAGGCCGCAGCTCGGGCACCCCCTGGCCCAGATCTCCAATTTGCAGGTCTTTCGCCACCCATCCGCCCACAGCCAACGCGACGATCGAGACACCGATCACACCCACGGCAACGGGCAGTTGCACCAATCTCGCAAGCCGCTTCCAGAGCGCCTCAAGCAGAACCTGTTCACGCCGCGCGGGTGGCACGCCAGCACGCAGTGCCAGAAAAGCCGGAAGCAGCAGTTTGTTCGAGAGAATCATCACGGTCACGCCCAGCGTGGCGGTGATCGCGAGCTCTCGCACAATCTCAATATCGACAAGAGCAATCACGATGAAGCCCAGGGCATTAGCCAACAAGGCAACCGCCCCCGGAATGAGCAACTGGCAGAAGGCGCTGACCGAGGCAGCAGGCGCGTCTAGCCCAGCCAGTCGTTGAGTCCGCCAGGCCTCAGTCATTTGCACGGCATGAGAGACCGCAATCGAGAAAATCAGGAACGGAACCAGAATAGAGAGCGGATCGAGGCCGAGCCCGAGCAAGGGCATGAGACCCAGCAGCCAGATCACCGGCACAATCGCGCACCCAAGCGCATAGAGGGTGAGCGCAACGGATCGGTTGTAGAGCAGCAAGAGCACACAGGTCAGCAAGAAGGCCACGCCAAAATAAACCAGCACACCTGCCGCTCCGTCTGCGATATCGCCTGTGGCCTTCGCAAAACCAATGATATGAACACTGTGCGTTTCGCTCTCGTGGCGATTCCGTATGTCCTCAAGTGCCCTCGCAACGACCTGAAGATTGAGTCGTTCGCCTGACTGGGGGTCACGCTCTTGAAGACTGGCCGCAACGAGCGCAGCGCTGCCATCGCGAGCAACGATTCTGCCCACCCAGTCCGACTTAGCCACATTGGAGCGGACCTGATCGATCTGCTCAGGCCGGCCTTGGAAGTCCGCCGAGACAATATTGCCCCCCCGGAACCCCTCTTCCACGACCTCCGTGAACCGAACATTGGGCGTGAACAAAGAGGTCACGGAACTTCGCTCCACCCCTTGAATGAAGAACACCCCCTCCGTCACCTTGCGAAGCAGGTTAAGGCTCTCTTCGTTGTAAACATCACCCGAGCGGGGCGCGACTGCCACCAGAATGCGATTCGCGCCCCCGAAGGTCGCCTCATGCTCTGTAAACACCTTCATGAAGGGGTGATCAAGCGGAATCATTTTGCTAAAGGCCGCATCAGCCCGCAGTCCGGTGGCGGCACTCCAGCCCAAAAAGACGGTCAGCACGGTAAAGCCAACCAGCCAGAGCCGACTGCGCCGCACGAGGCCCTGTGCGAAACGTTCTATTCGATTCATGCGAGCGGTTTCCATTGAGCATCAAAGCCTTTGAGGCCTTGCGTGCCTGCGAGCCAAATCTGCTCACGCGCATCCTGGGCAATGCCAGAGAGACTGCCCTCCCAGACGGTCTGGAGTGAAAAATTGCGCCCGTCGTCTCGGCTCACAGCCACAATCCCTTGCCCACCCACCAAGACCACTGCGCCATCTCGAAGCTGGGTGGCAGCAACCCATGCGTGCGCGGCCTGAGCGCCCTGTGTCGCTGCCCATGCGGACTGTCCCGCAGCACGCCGAAAGATCTGGCCACGCATGCCAAAGGCCAAAAGTGAGCCGGCCGTCGTTTGAAGGCCACCGAACCATGAGCCGTCGTACGGGGAGCGCAAGGCCTTCCAATCCCGTCCATTGAATGACTCCGCCATGCTGCCGGACTCTCCCACGAGTAGGTAGCCTCCCTCGAGAACCTCCGTCAAGCCATACAGGTGCCGATCAAATTCAGGCTCGAGCGGCGAAATGCGTTGCCAGGTTTTGCCCTCATCGTCTGAGTGAGCCAAGAGGCCGAACCCACCCAAAAGCCATGCGCCGCCGCGACGCCCAAGCGCCACGCCGAGCCATGGATCACGATTCAGATTGATGGTCTCAAGTGCGGCCCCCATCGGCTCCCAGGTCTTACCGGCATCTTGGGAGCGAAACGCAACGCCTCCGTGACCCACCGCGATGGCGAATCCATCGTCTCGCAGACCCGCAGCGGTAAGGCTTTCTCGGGTGCTGAGTCGCTGGAGTTCCCACGGTGCGTCTGCGGAGGCACGACGGGCCACGACACCTCGCTCGCCAACCGCCAGCAAGGCGCCCGATTGATTGCCTGTGAGCGCAAGGAAACGAACCCGATCCGCACGCAACGGATAGCCTTGCGCAAAAAGCAAACCCGGCCATACAAGGGCCGGGCTCAGGGACAGCGCCGACAGCAGCTGCCGGCGCGAGACAGGGGCTATCGCGTGCCCCGACGCCGCAAGGCGTCGGTCTGGAAATCAGACCAGCTGGCCTTCACCCCGAACTGAATCGGCTTGGTGACCTCGTTGTCGAGATGAGAGATGAGCACACTGCCATTGTTGAGGTCGTGCCACATCTGAATACTGTACCAAGGCACGCCCACGTCGTAGCACTGGATAAACCCATGCAGGCCAACCCGCCAGATCTCACCACGCGTGTCATAGCAGTCCTCCTGCAACACAACCCAGCTGTCCTCATCAAGCAGAAATACGCGCTTGCCATAAATGTGCTTGCTGTCCTTCTTGAGCGTGGCCTCGACAACCCAGACGCGATGTTTCTCGTAGCGCATGAGGTCAGATTTGGCCGTGCCCTTGCCGATCACATCAGCATACTTGAGCGACTTACTACCCACCTTATAGGTGTTGTAGGGCACGAGCATTTCTTTTCGGCCCAACAGCTTCCAGTCGTAACGGTCAAGTGCACCGTTAAATGCGAAGTACTGATCGGTCACCCGCATGCCTTCCGTGCCATCGGCCACGTTATCGTAGGCCAGATCGGGCGCGCGACGCACGCGACGTTGACCCGCGTTGTAAACCCATGCTGCACGGGGGTTCTTGATGGGGTCCTCGAATTCGTGAACCAGGTAAACCGTACCGGCCAAGGCAGCCGGCGCGGTATACCGGGACATGAACGCAAACTGCAGGCCGCTGTCCTTCTGTGAGGGCGTGAAGTTTTCGGCATACACGACGGTGTCGGCATAACCCACCTTGTAGAACTCGCCGTTTGCTCGCACGGGGAACCACGCGTACTCGCGGTCATACCCCCCACCCGCATAGCGATTGAGGTGATTCTGCATGGCCTGCTCGCCCGTTTTGGGCTGGGGAAAGGGAACCGTACCTTTGGCTGTCGCAGGCAAAGCCGCCGTTCTGCGCGTCTGGTAGACCGGCATCTGGAAAGCCGGTTGCCGCTTGAGCAGCGCCTGCACGCCCGGCGTGAGCAGCGCCGCATATTGACCTGCATTTGCAGCCGTAATGGTGTAGAGCGGCTTGTCCTGGGGGAAGGGATCCACATAGCCCTTGTCAGCAGACCAGCCGGCTGGCGGCTTGGTGAGGCCGCCGGCGTATGCGGGAATGCTGCCGTCGGCATTGGGGCCTGCTAGGGCGCCAGTGGCCGTGGCCTCGGCGCCCTGAGCGAGCACAGCCGGAGAGGACGTGGCAAGACCCAACACCGACACGCGTGGCAGCAAGTGGGCTGCCACGGGGGCCTTGAGCGAGAGGGCGAGCCAATCACGCCGGTTCAATTTCTTCATCAACATCTACCCTCCTTGCGGCCTCAAAAGCTCGTGCTGAACACAATGCTGTAGTGATCCCGATCGCGGAAGGGGTCGTACTTCGCAGAGTCGGTGTAATGCACCCAGCCGATCTCGAAATTATGAACCTTATTGAGGTTGATTCGTGCGCTCAGGCCCACGGTCTGCCGGCCCTCAATGAACTGTCCATCAACCGAATAACCACTGACGTCGTGAGCAAGGCTCAGCTGTGGGTAGAGGGTTGCCGATGTACCTGCAAAGCCCGGGTACTCCAGCAGGAAGCGCGCACGATATCCCCAAGACGAATCGGTCACGAAGCCATCGTTTTCGGCGCCGTCAGGCTGTGGGTTACCGGCTGCCGTACCGCCGTAGAGCGCATGTTTACCTGTGCCGAAGATGAATGCTCGGCCGTAACGCTTGCCGGTGTAGCTATTGCCTACATCGGCCGTCTGAACAGCGGCTTCCGCCACGACCGTGGCCTGGGCTGACCCAAGTACACGGGGAATAATGGCCAAACCGTTCACCTGGAGCTGGCTTCGGCTAATGCGGTCGTAGCCCTTCACCTCATCCCCTGCGCCGCGCATGTTCGAGGCGACAGCGGTTGATCCCATCGGTCCCAGTCCCCGCAGCAGGGCGGCAAGCAAATCATTGGCGTTAATCTGTGCGGGATAGTTGGGGATGTGGCTGTATTCAGCACCCAACGAGATGCCTGCTAGGTTGGTCGATGCCGAAACACCAAACATGCGGATGTCTTCTGGATATTCCCAGAACCCTACGGCAGGGACCAGGGTGAGACCCAACGCCCGAGCACCGGCCACCTGAGCAGGAATGGGGTTAAGCAGTCCACTGCTGTTGAGCGCCGCACCAATGGGCCCAGACATCTGCCGCAGATTGGAGCCCGATCGGCCCGATACCACCGGCGTGCGGGAGCTGAACTTCATTGCATAGAGGCCCACCTCAGAGTCGAGCTTCTCAACAGGCAGACGCAGCGCCACACCAAATTGGCCACGATCTTCACCCGCGCGGCCCTGCACCATCGGTACGTAAAGCCCCGCAGGAATGGACGCGGCGTTGCTGGGGCCAATGGTGGTCAGCACAGTAGAGCAGGCGTTACCCGCCTTGTGGGTGAGCTGAAATTCGACGGGCGAGAAGTAGGTGCCGCAAGAGTCGACGTTGGCTGAGCGCCACTTCATTTGGTAGAAGGCCTCGACTGAGCGGCCATCACCCAAGCCCAAATTCGCAAAGAGTGAGGTGACTGGCAGGAAAGCGTCTTTGAGCTCTGTGCCGGGTTTGCGAAGTGTTGTCAGGTCCACAGGGTTGATTTGGTTGATGCCCTGAATGAAAAGGCTCTCTCCCCAGTTGATCACCTGACTGCCCAGGCGAATCTGCAACGGCAACTCGCCAGCATTCATCTCGGTGTACATATAGGCATCAAGCAGCGCGGCCCCCGAGAATTGACCGAGGCGATCGAAGCCTGCATCACTGAGTGGCGCGTTTTGCTTGTAGCCGGTCGCACCGCTGCCTTGTTTTACGTCGCCCTCGGTCAACGCATGGTCATACCAAGCGCGCGCACGTCCGTAGAAACCACTTTTACCCTTATTTACAGAGAGCTCCGTACTGAGCCGGATGAGGGACGAGAAGGGTTCGCCTTTCTCGTAATTCAGGTTTCCTGAGTCTGTGTTCGACCCTCCCTTGCCGCCGTTTCCAAACCCTGCCCGAATGCCATTTCCCTGGCTATACAACAGCGGGCTTGGATCCTGGGCACGGATGCTAGTGCCGTAGGTCAGCGTCGTGCTCAAGGAACCTGACCAGCCGTTGTCGAGCTTGAGCTCAAGCGCTTGTGCTGATGTGGACCAGCACGAGAGTGCGACCGCAGCTGCGACGGCACGGAATACGGGACGTGACATACCTAACCCTCCTTCAGGGACGAATCGGAATATGGGGAAGTGTCTGCGAATTTAAGAGTCAAGGTGAGGCAGTACTTACCCGAACTAGATGTGCACCTGCGATTGACACGAGAATGCAGCATTCGTGAATCGTAAACGCTCGAGCGTTAAGGAGATGCCTGTGCCCTTCGACACCCCCACCCCTATTCGAGCCCGCTCGCTGAGCGCGGCAGTGCTCATCGGCCTGCTGGCACTGGCCGGTTGTGGCGGCGGCGAGAACACCGTCGAACAGGCCAGCCCCCCTCGCATCGTTGCCTTTGGCGATAGCCTAATGGATACGGGCACCTTTGGGGCCAAGGCCGTAACTCAAGGCGCCAAGCCGACAGGAGCGGGCTCTAATCCCGTGCTCACCACGGCAATCGCGACGGGCATGGGCGCTACAGAGCCCTGTGCCTTCTTCCGTACCAACGGTGCTGGCGGGTTCACAAACAACACCAGCTGTACGAGCTTCGCCATTGGCGGGGGCAAGGTCAACAACCCAACCGCACCGACCAGCCCCATCGGCATCCCCGTTCAATTGGCCACCGCTGCAGCCGCCATCGGCACATACAAACCGACCGATCTGGTAGTGATTGATGCAGCTGGAAACGATGCCGCCGACCTGATTGGGGCCTTCCTCACTATGCAGCAGACGGGTAACCCAAGCCAATTTATTGCGCTGACCTCAAGCATTCTGGGGGCCTCAGTCGCTCAGCAGATTGCAGCCGCACCTGCGACCGCGCCTGCTCAGGTGGGCACCGCCTACATGGCTGCACTGGCCACGGTCTTGCACGGCACCATCAAGTCCACCGTGCTCGACAAAGGAGCTCAGCGGGTGGTGGTAGCGGGACAGCTTCGGGTCGCTTCAACGCCGCGCCTAAACATCGTGCTCACGGGTCTCGAGCGCCAGCTCGGAGCGGCTGGCCCAGCCACGCGCGCCTCGCTAGAGGGTCTCTTTGCCGATTGGGTCAATGCCTTCAATCTAAACTTAGAGGCCAAGTTCGCTGGCGACAGCCGAGTGCTGGTCTTCAATGGCTACCAGCAAATGAGCGACATGATCCAAAACCCGAGCAAATACGGGCTCACGAACGTAGTAGACGCCAGCTGCCCACCCGTGGGGGTGGACCCCGCAACCGGGCCCATCTATAGCCTAGCGACCTGCACCGAAGCGGCTGCTGCAGCTTGGGTGGGAGCAGGTACGAGCCCGATCACCGGTAAGCCGCTGGGTGGGGATTGGCGCAACTACTTGTTTTCAGACAACTTTCACCCAACACCCAAGGCATACACCATCGTCGGTGATGCGATCGTGGCTGCGGTAAAGGCGCGGGGGTGGTAGCAAAGGCAGGGTGATCGAAACCCACCCGAAAGAGGGGTCATTTGGTGAATGGCCCTTTTTTTGACGTTCAATTCAAACAAGTGTTTAATTTACTCGCACAGTGAGATGAACCTACTCATCCCCCACTCATCGCTGCGTATGGCATCTGAGGCGGCCACCGCCTTACGGCTGCTCGATGCAGCCGAGCAGTTGCTTGCAACACACGGCATGGACGGCACCTCGGTCAGAATGATCACCGCCCACGCTCGAGCCAACATTGCCTCCGTGACCTACCACTTCGGCTCCAAGGAGGGGCTCATTCAAGCCGTCTTTCGGCGGCGGCTCGATTGGCTCAACGCCGAGCGGTTGCGCACACTGGATGCGCTCGAGAAATCGGCTCAGGGAGCCCCAATCAAGCCCTCAAAAATTGTCGATGCCTTTTTTGGAACCCTTCTGCGTATGGGCCAGAACCCAGACCAAGGGGGCCCGGTGTTTCTTCAACTCTTGGGCCGAACCATGACTGAGCCCTCAAAATTCATTGATACTCTGCTGGCACAAGAGCACGAAGCAGTCATCAAACGATTCAAGCGTGCACTCATTCATTCGCTACCGCAGGTTCCCAAGGCCGAGATCGTCTGGCGCTTCCACTTCATGCTCGGCGCCACTGCCTATGCCATTGCAGGTGCCGATCAGCTTGCGCTAATTGCGGGGCTTCGCACCAAGGCCCGCGCGGACCAGCAGATCGAGCAGCTGCAAGCCAGGCTGATGAGCTTCCTTCTGGGAGGGCTTCGGGCCCCCCTCCCCCTTCACTCTTCATCGGAGCGCGGATCATGATCACGGGACTCATTTTTAAGGCCTTTCGCAAGGCACTGCCAGCCATGTCAGAGACCGAGCGCGCTGCGCTCGAAGCCGGGACTACCTGGTGGGAGGCTGACCTATTTTCTGGCAGTCCAGACTGGGAGAAGCTTGGTTCCATTACCGCCCCTCGGTTGACCCCAGAGGAGCAAGCCTTCTTAGATCACGACGTGCCTCAGGCGTGCGCCATGGTGAATGATTGGCCGGTGAACCACGAGACCTTCGATATGCCCGCCAAGGCCTGGCAGTTCATTAAGGATCGGGGCTTTTTGGGCATGATCATTCCCAAGTCCTATGGCGGACTTGGTTTCTCCGCGTATGCGCATTCCCAAGTCATCGCCCGTCTCTCTACGCGGTCATCTCCGCTGGCCGTGTCGGTCATGGTGCCCAACTCCCTGGGCCCAGCGGAGCTCCTGCTGCACTATGGCACGGAGTCTCAGAAGCAACACTACCTTCCCCGTCTTGCTCGAGGAGAGGAAATTCCTGCTTTTGCGCTTACCAGTCCCTGGGCTGGAAGCGATGCGGCCTCGATTCCAGACCTTGGCGTGGTCTGCAAAGGCCAGTGGCAAGGCCAGGAAGTCGTGGGCATGCGGGTGTCTTGGAACAAGCGTTACATCACACTCGCCCCGGTCTGCACCGTCCTGGGCCTAGCGTTCAGGCTTATTGATCCTGACAACCTCCTGGGCAGAGGTCGCGACATCGGCATTACCTGCGCGCTGGTGCCACGCACCCATCCCGGCGTGGAGATCGGGCGGCGGCACATTCCGCTCAACACCTATTTCATGAACGGGCCGACTCAAGGCCATGACGTGTTCATGCCACTCGACTTCATCATTGGTGGGCCCGATCGCGCGGGCCAGGGTTGGCGCATGCTCATGGAGTGTCTCTCTGCTGGGCGTGCCATCTCCCTGCCCTCCTCGAATGCCGGCATGAGCCAGCTCACGGCCCGACTGGTGGGTGGCTATGCGCGAGTGCGAAGCCAGTTCAAAACTCCGATCAGCAAGTTCGAGGGCATTGAGGAAGCGTTGGCCAGAATCGCCAGCGACACTTACATCAACGATGCCACTCGCCGATTTGCTGCAGTTGCAATTGACCTCGGTGAGAAGCCTTCCGTCGTCTCCGCAATTGCGAAATATCACGTCACAGAGCGCACACGACGCGTCGTCAACGATGGAATGGACATTGTGGGTGGAAAGGGGATTTGCATGGGGCCCGGCAACATCATGGGCGGCATATATCAACAGATTCCAGTGAGCATCACGGTGGAAGGTGCAAATATTCTGACGCGCAGCCTAATTCTCTTTGGCCAGGGCGCCATTCGTTGCCACCCCTACCTCCTGAAGGAGATGCAGGCCGCACAAAGCGGCGATCTGCGTCAGGCGCAGGCTGAGTTCGGATCAGCATTCTGGGGGCACATGCGCCACCTCGCGATGAACGGGCTGCGAGCCATTGCACTGGGCTGGACTGGGGCCCGCACCGCGGCACCTCAAGCCGGCGCCCCTGTGTTCATTCAGCGCACACAACAACGGCTCACCCGCTGGTCGGCAGCAAGCGCCTTCGTCAGTGACCTCACCATGCTCATGTTGGGCGGAAGCCTCAAGCGCCGAGAGATGCTATCGGCCCGTCTAGGCGACCTTCTGTCGTATCAATTTCTTGCAAGTGCGGTCATCAAGCGCCACCAAGACGAGGGGTACCCAAAGGACGCCGAGCCTGTTGTGCGCCATGCGCTGACCTCACTCGAGGCCGATCTCTCACTCGCCATGCGTGGCGTGTTCGAGAACCACCCCTTGGGTCCGCTGACCTGGGTTCTGAGGGTTCTGCTCTTTCCTTTTGGCCTGTCCGTGGCTGCCCCACGTGACGGCCTGCGTCAACGCGCAGCCCAGTGCCTGGCGCATCCAAGCGCCATTCGAGATCGACTCACCGAGAGTGTGTACCTGCCCGCGCATGATCATGAGCCCATGGGTGCGCTTGAGGCCGCACTAGAAGCCACCCTCAAGGCCGAACCCATCGAGGCCAAGCTGCGACAGGCAGAGAAGGCTGGCGCATTCGACGATCAACTGGCCATGACGCTCCATAACCGCACCGAGATTGCGCTGTCCAAGGGCCTGCTGACCACGTTTGAGGTGGCACAACTCAAGGAAAGAGACCGCCTGCGCGACCTGGTCATTCACGTAGACGACTTTCCCTTCGAGATTCATACGAAGGCTCACATTCCCCAACAGGAGGCGGCATGAAGCCGATCTATCTCGTCGACGGTGCGCGTACGCCGTTTCTAAAGGCAAAGGGTGCGCCCGGACCTTTCTCTGCGTCCGACTTGGCGGTACAGGCTGGTCGGGCGCTGCTCATGCGGCAACCCATTGAGGCGAAGGACCTTGACGAGGTGGTTGTGGGCTGTGCCATCCCGTCTGCAGATGAGGCCAATATTGGGCGTGTGGTGTCGCTGAGACTCGGGTGCGGTCACGCAGTACAGGCACACACAGTCATGCGCAACTGTGCGTCTGGATTGCAGGCCATCGACGCAGCATGGATGAGCCTTGAAACCGGGCGCAGCCAGTTGGTGTTGGCAGGTGGTGTCGACGCGCTCTCACGCTCGCCACTCACCTATGACGATCCGATGGTTCGCTGGTTTGCCCAGGCCAGCCGCCAGCGCACCCCCATGCAAAAGCTGCAGCACTTCCTCAGACTGCCGCTGGCGTCTGCGCTCAAGCCTGTCATCAGCCTGCTGCGCGGGCTCACTGATCCGGTGGTCGGTCTCTCCATGGGACAAACCGCAGAAAACCTGGCCCATCGATTCAAGATCTCCCGCAGTGAGATGGATGCCTTTTCGCTGCGCAGCCATCAACGCGCCTCAGCGGCTCGCGCTGCCGGGGC
>CAMCRF010000011.1 GCA_945877235.1 Bordetella parapertussis | reverse complement strand
TCAAAAAATCTGGGGGCGCATGGCAGAAAAGGGTCGATGCACCACAGCCGACGCTGATCAGTGGCGAGAGCGTTTGGCTTTGGCCTCCGATATCCATGAGTTCACACGTTGCGAATGCGTGATTGAGGCCATCATCGAATCGGAGTCTGAGAAGCGTGCACTTTTTCAGCAGCTTGAGGCACACGTGGCCTCGAATGCCATTCTGGCCAGCAATACCTCCTCTCTCTCCATTACACGGTTGGCATCGAGCCTCAAGCACCCGGAGCGTTTTGCAGGCTTTCATTGCTTCAACCCTGTTCCGCTCATGCCCTTGGTGGAGGTCATTGAAGGTCTGCGGACTCACCCGGAGGTCTTGAGCACCCTGGAGGCATTGGCTCGCGGCATGGGCTTGACTGCCATTCGCGTGCGAGACACCCCTGGATTTCTTGTGAATCAGGCGGGACGAGCCTATCCCATTGAGTCGGCGCATCTGGTCTCCGAGGGGGTGGCGCATCCCCACACGATCGATCTGATTCTCAAGGAGCAGGCGGGCTTCAAGATGGGGCCCTTCGAGTTGATGGACCTTACAGGGCTCGATGTGACCCAGCCCGTGACCGAAATTCTTTTTCGCGAGCATTTTGGAGAGCCCCGATACAGACCCTCCGTCATGATGGGGCTGCGACGCGATGCGGGGTTGCTTGGGCGCAAGCGTGGACAGGGGTTTTATGCCTATGAAGACGGTGTGCGCTTGCCCAATGGGGATCCTCGTATCGCAGCGGATGTTGGTTCAAACCCTTCGATCTCATCGCCCGCACGCATCTGGATTGCCGCTGCAGATCTCGCCGGGCGGCAATGGCTAGAGGAACTGGCGGGTCGCTGTGGCGCAACCGTTGAGCAGACCCAGCGCCCTTCGGATGAGGCGCTGGTGCTACTTGCGCCTCTGGGCGAGGACACAACCGCCATGGTGAGTCGGATGGGCCTGCCTGCTGAGCGCTCAATCGCAGTCGAGACCCTTGCGCCCCTTGAGCGACGGCGCGTAATAATGCCCTGTCTCTCTGCCGATCCGCATGCGGTCTCGCAGGCTGCAGCACTGCTTGGCGCAGATGGCGTTTCGGTGAGCCTGATTCGAGAGAGCTTGGGCTTTGTGACGCAGCGGGTGCTGAGTTTGATGGTGAACCTGGCTTGTGATCTGGCCCAACAGGATGTTGCTTCGCCCGACGATATTGACCGCGCGACGCAGCTTGCACTGGGCTACCCAATCGGACCCTTGGCCTGGGGAGACCAGCTCGGAGCAGAGCGTGTGCTCAACGTGTTGCAAGCCATACACAGTCTCAGTGGCGACCCCCGATATCGGCCCAGTGCATGGCTACGCCGGCGTGTGCAGCTGGGCCTCTCACTTTTGCACGAAGAACCCCGGAGGTAGCATGCCTCGCCTGAACCACGCATGGATTTTCGACGGAACCCGATCGCCGTTTGGGCGTCACGCTGGTGTACTCGCAGCCATTCGTCCAGACGATTTGATGGCCATGACCGCAAAGGCACTCTTGAGCCGTCATCCCACAGCGCGCCAGCACATTGAGGACGTTTACCTAGGCTGCGCAAATCAGGCTGGAGAGGACAGTCGATGTATTGCAAGGCATGTTGGGCTGCTTGCAGGACTGCCCATTGAATCTGCGGGCGTGGTGTTTCAGCGCAACTGCGGCAGCGGACTGCAGGCGGTGACGTCGGCAGCGCACGCGCTGGAGGTGGGTGAAGCGCGGGCGCTTTTGGTGGGTGGCGTCGAGAGCATGAGCCGAGCGCCCATCGTGATGTCCAAGGCTGAGTCGGCGTACTCTAAGGACCAGCGCATCTACGACTCAGCCCTCGGTGCTCGATTCCCGAACCCGCAGATTGAGGCGCAGTTTGGTGCACACACCATGCCAGAGACGGCGGACAATCTTGCTGTTGAGTTTGACCTAACTCGAGCGCGCTGTGATGCGTTTGCGCTGCGCTCGCAACGTCGCGCGGCACAGGCGCAGCTGAGTGACCGGTTTCGAAGGGAAATATCACCCATTCGCCTGGCGCCGCGCCGTGGCGATCCGCTCGAGATTCTGATGGATGAGCACCCACGGCCTGAGACCACGGCCGAGTCTCTGGCCCGATTGCGGCCGCTCTTCGATGGTGGGGTCACCACCGCCGGCAATGCCTCTGGCATCAATGACGGCGCCGTGGCACTGCTGATGGGGTCCGCGGAGTTCGGCGAGTCGCTCGAGATTAAGCCGATGGGCAGAGTCATTGCTACTGCTAGCGCCGGGGTTGAGCCCCGCACCATGGGAATTGGACCAGTACCTGCGAGTCAGAGAGCGCTTTTGCGCGCTGGACTTGAAATACGAGACCTCGATGTCATTGAGATCAATGAGGCCTTCGCGGCACAGGTCCTGGCGTGCGCGGAGGGCTTGGGGCTGAGCGATACCGACGATCGCCTTAACCCAAATGGCGGAGCAATCGCACTTGGCCACCCACTGGGTGCCTCTGGCCCTCGACTGCTGCTTACGGCTTTACACGAACTCGAGATCCGTAATGGCCGCTTCGCACTTGTGACCATGTGTATCGGGATGGGGCAGGGCATCGCGGTGGTCTTGGAGCGCACAGCATGAGATCGCTTCGACCGCTGCTTGAGCCCCGATCTGTTGCCATCATTGGGGCCTCGGCCGACTTCAACAAGCTCAATGGCAGGCCAGTACGCAACCTGTTGGAGAAGGGGTACCAGGGCGCGATCTATCCGGTGAATCCGAAATATGCGCAGGTTGGCCCGCTTACCTGCTACCCCTCTATTTCCGCAATACCCGGTCCAATTGATCTTGCGGTCATCATCCTGCCTGCATCGTCTGTTGAGGAATGCCTGCGCGCGCTTGCTGCTGTGGGCACCCAGGCCGCCGTGGTGTTTTCTGCTGGATTTGGCGAGACTGGTCCTGCTGGGCGTGCACTAGAGGAGGCGGTTGCAAGGGCCGCTCGTGAGACGGGCATATTGCTTTGCGGCCCAAACTGCCTGGGCTTGGTGAACGCCTTCGACGGCATGCTCGCCACGTTTAGTCAGTATGCGGATGGCCCAAACCTACCCGGTCCAGTTGGTTTCGTGACCCAGTCCGGGGCTTTCGGAACGGCTATTGCAGCGCTTTGCCGACAAAGACATCTCGGTCTGGGCTTCTTTGTGAACACGGGCAATGAGGCCGATATTGATTTTGTCGAGGCTATGTCCGCGCTCATCGAAGACCCCCGCATTCGGGTATGCACGGGCTACCTTGAGGGGCTGCGAGATGGCGAGGGGTGGATGCGACTTGGCGCGCGATCTCTTGCGCTTCGCAAGCCCGTCGTCGTAATGAAGGTTGGACGTACAGAGGCTGGCGCTCGGGCAGTCGCATCACACACGGGGGCGCTGGCTGGCGAAGATGCAGTCTTCGACGCGGTAACGAGGCAGGCCGGCATTCTCAGAGCGCGTAACGAGGAGCACATGCTTGACCTTGCCCAGGTGCTTGCATTGTGCCCGCCCGCATTGGGTCGCGGCATCGCCATTGCCACGCAATCTGGGGGCGCTGGCGTGCAGGCTGCAGATCGTGCCATGGAGCTCGGATTGTCTGTGCCAGTTCTGACTGAGTCGACTCAAGCCCGCATTGCAAAGAGCCTTCCCGGCTTCGGTGTTGCGACCAACCCGATCGATGTGACTGGCCAGTTTGTGGCCGAGCCTGCCATCCTTCGAGATAGCCTTCGGATCATGCTAGAGGATCCTCAGGTGCACATGGGTATGGTCTGGATCGAGCTCATGCACAAAAATGTGGACCTCCTCGCCGGTGTGTTTGAGGAGATCCATCAATCGACAGACAAGCCCTTCGTCGTGGCCTGGCTGGGCGCGCCTGAGGCTGCAATTGAGCGACTCGCAGCACTTGGCATTCCCCTGCTTCGCAGTGGTGAAGCCGCGATAGAGGCACTCGCGGGCTTGGCTGCTGTCAGCGAATGGCAGCGCGCTGCGCCTTCGCAGTCTCCTGATGTCCAGCTTGAGGCGCTCCCACAGTCTGAGGACGGGCAGGTGAGCACCATCAATGCCACCGCGTGGCTTCGGGCGCATGGGGTTTCGATTGCTGCGGCACAGCTTGCACACAACGGAGAGGACGCCGTGCGCGCGCTTCGGACGCTTGGCGCCCCAGTGGCACTCAAGATTGAATCACCCGATATTCTCCACAAGACGGAGGCCGGCGGTGTGCGCTTGGCGATCTCCGATGAGTCAACGCTCTGCGCGGCTTATGAGCAGATGCTGCAGTCCGTTAGGGGGCATGCACCTGCCGCGCGTATTCGCGGAGTTGTGGTGCAAGCCATGGCTGGTCCAGGGGTAGAGTGTGTGGTGGGCCTGAGCCAAGATCCGGTCTTTGGTCCGGTGGTCATGGTCGGTCTGGGCGGGGTATGGATTGAGGTTTTGAAGGATGTCACCTTTGCGCGATGCCCAGTGTCCGCCTCACAGGCCATGGCTCTGATTCATACGCTTCGTGGTGCTTCGTTGTTAAAGGGCTTTCGGGGAGCCCAGCCAGCAGACATTCAAGCATTGGCCGATCTCGTCAGCAGGGTTAGCGCCATAGGCGCCGCGCTTGGCGATGAGCTCGGAGAGCTGGATCTCAATCCGGTGTTTGTGCACAGCACGGGAGTCACTGCGGTCGATGTGGTGTTCTCACTGCGGGAGCCAGGGGCGTGAGTCTGATTCAAGTGGAGTCATTTGACTGGGGGTGTACCCGCCTTTGGCTCAACAGACCTCAGGCAAGAAATGCACTGAATCAGGCCATGCGAGATGCGCTCATTCAGGCGTTGCTTGAGGCAGATCAGTCTGAACAGACGCGCGTGATCTTAATTCAAGGTCGAGGCATGCACTTTTGCGCTGGTGGTGATTTATTGGAGTTCGCGCAGGACACGCCCGAGCGGCTGCGTGCGCGGGGCGCAGATCAAATTTGGAGCGTTCTCGGTTCTCTTCGAAAGCCCGTGGTTGCAGCAGTACACGGTGTAGCGGCAGGAGCGGGCTGTGAACTCGCCCTGGCCTGTGACCTGCTGATTGCAGCCGAAGATGCCGAGCTCGGCCAGCCTGAGGTTGGTTGGGGCCTAATTCCAGGTGGGGGGGCAACGCAGCGACTTGTGCATAGACTCGGTTACGCTCAGGCAGCACGCATGGTGCTTTGCGGTTTGCGAACGCGCGCAGATGCGATGGCGCAGAGCGGTTTAGTTTCTGCCGTAGTACCCGCGACGTCACTCGAGCAAGTGGCGCTCGAGCATGCTCACCTGCTCGCCCAGCGTTCCCGCTCTGCCCTGCAGCTTGCCAAGGCCGCCCTCAGAAGCGCTGAGTCTTTGCCTCTAGAGCAAGGCTTAGCGTTTGAGCGTCGCGCCTTTGAGTCACTGTTTGGCACGCCCGATCAACGTGAGGGGGCTAGTGCTTTTCAGGATCGACGCACCCCTCATTTTTAGAGATGCTGAACAAACCAAAAAAGGAATCTACTGTGCCCAAGCCCCGTATTGTGCAAGTCAGCAAGCTCTCGGCCGCAGGCGATGCGCGTTTGCGCGAGCACTTTGATGTCATGGTTCCGCCGGCGCCAGATGCACCGGATTCAGCAGCGTTCTGGTCGGGCCCTGCCCGAGAGGTTCAGGCTCTCGTCACCACGGCTCCTGTTGGGGCGAGCGAGGCGCTCATGCGTCGCATGCCTGGCTTGAAGGCGATCGCCTGTAGAGGCATTGGAACAGACAAGATCGATCTCGATGCGGCGAGTCAGTTGGGCATTCAGGTCTCCACGACGCCCGATGTGCTCACGGACTGTGTGGCCGATCTGGCCATGGGCCTTTTGCTAGATGCTGCTCGTGGCCTGTCGGCCTCCGATCGGTTTGTGCGCGCTGGTCACTGGCTCAAGGGGCCATTTCCCCTGGCAACGCGCGTGAGTGGAAAGCGCTTGGGCATTTTGGGTCTTGGCCAAATTGGCAGCGCCATTGCCCGCCGCGCTGCGGGCTTCTCTATGGAAATTCGTTATCACAACCGTCGCCCAGTTGAAGGTGCCGCCTACACCTGGATGGATTCCCCAGCCAACCTCGCGCAGTGGTCAGACTTCCTCATGGTGGCCGTCTCTGGCGGCTCGCAGACCCAAGGCTTGGTCTCAGATGCCGTGCTCGATGCCCTGGGGCCAGAGGGTTTTCTCATCAATATTGCGCGTGGCTCGGTCATCGATGAGCCCGCACTCATTCGTCGACTGCAAAGCGGGAAGTTGGCGGGAGCAGGTCTCGACGTCTTCACGGACGAGCCGCGTGTCCCGTCTGCGCTGATGTCGATGGACCATGTCGTACTGTTGCCCCATGTTGGCAGTGGAACGGCAGAGACCCGCCGTGCAATGGAGGATCTCGTGATCGAAAACCTGCAGCAGTTTTTCACTCGGGGCACGCTAAAGACGCCCGTTGAACTCGTATGAAGACGCGAGCGCTTGGTCCTTTTCAGCCATCGGCCATTGGTCTGGGCTGCATGAACTTCAGTCACGGGTATGCGCCTGCTGTCTCCGAAGTCCAGGCGGCTCGGGTCTTTCATCGGGCCTTCGATCTGGGGGTTACGCTCTTCGACACAGCCGCGATCTATGGCAATGGCGCTAACGAGCGCCTCCTTGGTCCTCTGGTGAAGTCGATTCGAGATCAGATCGTGCTCTGCAGTAAGGGGGGCATGGCCAGCGTTCAGACTCCGCAAGGTATGCAGCGCAAAGTCGATAGCCGCCCCGAGACCCTGCGCCAGAATCTAGACGAGAGTCTCCAGCGGCTGCAGGTCGATGTCATCGATCTCTACTATGTCCACCGATGGGATAAACAGACCCCCATTGAGGATGTGGCTGGGACGCTCGGCGATCTGGTGCGTCAGGGGAAGATTCGGGCGGTTGGGCTCTCAGAGGTGTCAGGCGCCACCCTACGCCGTGCCGCCGCAGAGTATCCAATTGCTGCGGTCCAGTCAGAGTACTCGCTCTGGACGCGCAACCCTGAAATCGGCCTCCTACCCGCTTGCCGCGACCTTGGGACAAGGCTCGTTGCGTTCAGCCCACTTGGTCGTGGGTTTTTAACGGCCGCACCTCCTGCGCTTGCCGAGCTGCACGCAGGTGACATGCGCCATAAAATGCCGCGCTTTGCGCCAGGCGCATTTGAGCAGAACCGTGCGCTTGTTCAGACCTTATGGGATGTGGCCCAAGAGGCGGCCTGCTCGCCCGCACAGGCGGCGCTTGCGTGGGGTCTGCAGCAAGGGCGTGAGGTACTCACCATTCCAGGGACGACCTCCGTGGCACACCTTGAGGACAACCTCGGTGCCGATGCCGTTGCGCTCACCGAGGAGCAACTCGCTCGGTTATCACACGTGTTTTCGCCCGATCGCATCTGCGGTGGACGCTACGATGCTGCCATGCAGAGTAGCGTCGACACTGAAGACTTCCCATCCTCTCAACCCAGCACTCTGGAGTAACACACTATGGATCTTGGACTCACCGGCAAACGCGCATTGGTCTTCGGAGCTGGGGGGGGACTCGGCTTAGCGGCCGCCCTGAGCCTCGCCGCAGAGGGTGCAGTGGTGATCTGTGCAGGCCGCACCCTTGAGAAGGTCGAGGCCACTTCGAGCCGCATTCGAGCAAGTGGTGGCCAGTCGCATGCCATTGCTTGGGATGTTCGGCAACTCGATCTCATTTCAGAGCGGCTGGACCAGGCGCAGGCGCTGGCGGGCGGAGGCATTCAAATTCTGTTCAACAACGGCGGCGGACCCGCCCCGAGTCCTGCACTCGGCCAAGCCATTGCAACGTGGCAAGACCAGTTTAATAATTTGGTGGCACCGGTCATCGCCATTACCGATGCAGTGCTTCCGAGCATGAGGGCGGAAGGCTGGGGGCGGGTGCTCACCAATGCCTCGAGTGGTGTTATCACGCCCATTCCAAATCTCGCAATGTCCAATAGCCTGCGCGGTGCACTCGTGGGCTGGTCTAAAACCCTTGCCAACGAGGTTGCAGCATCGGGCATTACCGTCAATATGGTTTTGCCCGGTCGCATTGCGACCGATCGCACAGCCTTCATTGACCAGACCCGCGCCCAGAAAGAGGGGCTTGCCCTCGAGGAGGTGGAGAAGCGCTCGAAGGCCACAATTCCTGCACGTCGCTATGGAGAACTTCAAGAATACGGCGATGTAGTGGCATTCTTGGCAAGTACCCGCGCAAGCTACATGACCGGCTCCATGGTTCGCGTCGATGGCGGCGCAATCGCCTCCGTTTAAGGTCAAAACGCCCAGCGCTCACATCACGAAAGGAAGTCGGCTCCATGGCACAGAAGCACGCGAAATTCGTCTGGGAGGATCCATTCCTCTTGGTAGATCAGCTCACCGAAGAAGAGCGCATGACGCGCCAGGCTGCCGCCGACTACTGTCAGGAACGCCTCGAACCTCGCATTCTTGAGGCCTTTCGCCATGAGAAGGTAGAGCCGGAGATCTTTCGGGAAATGGGAGCTCTGGGCCTGCTAGGCCCCACCATTCCGGAGGCATACGGCGGCGCAGGCATGTCCGATGTGGCCTACGGACTGATTGCGAATGAGGTCGAGCGTGTCGACAGTGCGTATCGCAGCATGTTTAGCGTGCAGAGTTCTCTGGTCATGCTGCCCATTTTTGAGTTTGGCTCTGAAGCGCAAAGGCAGAAGTACTTGCCCAAGCTTGCAACGGGTGAGTTCATCGGATGCTTCGGTCTGACAGAGCCCAACCATGGGTCGGATCCGGGAAGCATGATCACCCGTGCGCGATCGGTCCCTGGCGGGTACAGCCTCTCTGGCGGCAAGACCTGGATTTCCAATGCGCCCATTGCCGATGTGTTTGTGGTCTGGGCCAAGGACGATGAAGACGAGATTCGCGGATTCATTCTCGAAAGGGGCATGAAGGGACTGTCCGCACCGGTGATTCACGGCAAGATTGGGCTGCGCGCTTCGATTACTGGCGAGATCGTCATGGATGAAGTTTTCGTGCCCTCAGAGAACCTCTTGCCCGGGGTCAAAGGGCTCAAGGGGCCGTTCACCTGCCTGAACTCAGCCCGATACGGGATTGCCTGGGGTGTGCTCGGAGCGGCTGAGTTCTGTTGGCATAAGGCGCGACAGTGCACGCTTGATCGCCAGCAGTTTGGTCGCCCTCTCGCAGCCAACCAGCTCATTCAGCGCAAGCTCGCAGACATGCAAACCGAGATTGCCCTGGGTTACCAGGCCGTGCTGCGTTTAGGACGCATGAAAGAATTGGGGACTGCCTCGGTCGAGGCGACCTCCATTGTTAAGCGCAACAATTGTGGCAAGTCACTCGAGGTTGCGCGCCTGGCCAGAGACATGCTGGGTGGCAATGGCATCACCGACGAATATGGTGTGATGCGGCACATGGTGAACCTTGAGGTTGTGAATACCTACGAGGGCACCCACGATATTCATGCCCTCATTCTTGGGCGGGCGCAGACGGGCATTCAGGCGTTCTTCTAGTGGACCGGGTCGATGCGGTGGTGGTCGGGGCCGGCGTGATTGGTCTGGCCATTGGCCGTGCTCTAGCCAAGGCAGGGCTAGACACCATCGTGCTCGAATCTGAATCGCGCCATGGCACGGGCACCAGTGCCCGCAATAGCGGCGTCATTCATGCCGGGCTCTACTATCCGGAGGGGTCTCTCAAGGCTCAGTGGTGTGTCCAGGGTCGCGCTTTGCTCTATGAGTACGCGGTGAGCCACCAAGTCCCGCACCGCAAGATCGGCAAGCTGATTGTTGGAGAGCAATCCGATGAGGCTGCACTTCAAAAAATTCTCATGCGTGCGCAAGGAGCAGGGGTTCACAACCTCGAATGGCAGACGGCCCAAGCCTTGCGTGCAAAGGAGCCTGCGCTTCGAGCCAGCTTGGGCCTGTTCTCGCCATCCACGGGCATTATTGACGCCCATGGGCTGATGCATGCGCTCGAGGGCGACTTCACAGACGCGGGCGGCATGGTGGCGGTCATGAGCCGATTTCTGGGGGCCACACCCACCGCGGCGGGTGCTTGGGCTAGCCGGGTAGGCTCGCCCGATGGTGACCTCGAGATTGAGTCGCGGATCTTGGTGAATGCAGCAGGCCTCGATGCAGATGCCGTTGCATGGCGCATCGAGGGGCCATCACGAAGTCGTGTGCCCCAGGTCTACTTCGCCAAGGGGAACTACGCCACCCTGACGGGCCCAGCACCATTTTCACGTCTAATTTATCCAGTGCCCGTGCCCGGAGGGCTCGGCACCCACCTGACCCTGGATATGGGGGGTCAGGCGCAGTTTGGTCCCGATGTAGAGTGGCTCGGACCGGTCTCTCCTGCGCGAGAACCTGGGACCAGCCATGCAAGCATTTCGTATCAGGTCGATGGCGAGCGTCTCGATGCGTTTGTGCGCGACGTGCAGCGCTGGTGGCCAGATCTCACCCGCGACCGGGTTCAGCCGGGTTATTCGGGGGTCCGCCCAAAGCTCGCGGACCTGAGTGCGCCTGCGGCAGACTTTCGACTCAATGGACCCAGGGAGCACGGCTTTGCCGGGCTGGTCGAACTATTTGGAATGGAATCGCCAGGCCTCACGAGCTGCCTGGCGATTGCCCAAGCCGTTATGCAGAGGCTAGTCGACGCCGACGCTTGCTGAACTGATAGGTCAGCACCAATAAAAAGCCGACGAGACCAGCTATATCTGATTGCCACCCTGGGTAGGTGAGGGCCAGTCCAGAGAGAATCATGACCCATCGTTCGATGAAGTTGGTCTTCTCCATAAACCAACCCTGAAGACCACCGGCCAAGCACACAATGCCAAGCAGTGCCGTGGCAAAGACTTGGCCAATCATCACCCAGTCCGCTTGTCCCAAGGCCTCGTATGAGCCCATAAGCAAGAGCCCAAGGCCGGCAGGATCGAGAATGAACATGAAGGGAACCAAGATGGCCGGTGCAACATACTTCCAGCTTTGAAGGGTGGTCTTGTAGGGATTTCCTTTGCAGATTGCAGCAGCAGCAAAGGGCGAGAGCGCGGTCGGCGGGGAGACCTCTGACAGCACTGCGTAGTAAAAGATGAACATATGCGCAGCAAAGTCTGGCACGCCGAGCTTGATTAGAGCGGGAGCGGCAATTACGGCGCAGATGATGTAGGAGGCGGTGACTGGTACGGCCAGGCCCACGATCCAGACAATGAGGGCAGTGTAGAGGGTCGTCAGAAATAGGCTGCCCCCAGCCAGGTCCAGCACAATGCTTGAGAACTTGAGACCAAGCCCAGTGAGTGTCACTACGCCAACGATCAAGCCAGCACCAGCGCAGACGGTGGCAATTCCAAGGACCTCACGGGTGCCGCCTGCAAGTGCCTGCACCAAGCGCGATTCATAGAGGCCCTTGAGCGGAGAGACTCCGCCGGTAAAGAGCTCCCAGGGGAGAATCGCTGTCTCGCGTCGGAGCATGCTTGTAAAACCAGACAGCACCGTCGCCCAGAACACACTGGCAATGGGAGAGAAGCCCATAAGCATAAAGACCACAATCGAGATGAGTGACAGAAAGTGATACCAGTAGCGCAGTGCCAGCGTGAGGGCACGTTCAGTCACCTGACCGGCGGTGGTGGACATGCCGTACTTCTGGCTGTCGATCTCCACCATGACGAATAAGCCAGCGTAGAAGAGAATGGTGGGGATCGTCGCCATAACCAATACATCGAGGTAGGTGATGCCCAGAAAGTCAGCAATTAAAAAGGCAGCAGCACCCAACACGGGCGGCGAGATAATGGCGCCAAGGCCACCTGCAGCGAGCAGTCCCCCTGCCGCGTTTTTCTCGTAGCCCATTTGTTGCAGCATTTTTCCAGCCACGGAACCAACGGTAACGGTTGTGGCAACGCCCGAGCCCGAGGGGCCGCCCAACAAGAAAGAGGACAGCACAATGGTGCGACCTACATTGGAGGGGCGCCCGCCAAGCACGGAGAACGACCAGTCGATGAAGAACTTACCGGCGCCTGTGAACTGCAGGAAGGCTCCAAAGATGGTGAACAGAATGATCAGCGAGGACGAGACATCGATGGCCGAGCCATAGATTCCCTCGAGGGTCATGAACATGTGACCAACCAATCGATCGATCGAATAGCCTCGGTGAGTCCAAGGTTCAGGCAGTTGATCGCCAAACAACGCGTAGGCCAGAAACAGCAAGGTGATGGTGAGTAGGATCCAGCCATTCGTTCTGCGCAGTGCCTCGAGAATGGTGAAAATCACGCCGAGGCCAACGATAAGATCTACAGTGCTCGGCGCCGTATTGCGCTCGAGCAGGTCTTCTCCACCGGTCCATAAGTAGTAAATCGCAAACAGCGAGAAGCCCGCTGCAATCAGGTCCCACCACATGATTCGGTCGCGAAAGCGACGCGACACCGGGAAGATCAGAAAGACCAGGGCAATCACCATGGCCACGTGCAAAGGTCGCAGGGTTGAGGCAGGAACAATGCCGTAGGCTGCGTACAGGTGTACCAGAGACATCGCAACCAGCGCCAGCGTTACAAAAACGCCCACGAAACCTTTGAATCGACTCTGCGTACCCTCTTCCTCCTCGATAAGGGCGTCGAGCTTCTGTTGAAGCGCAGCGGCTTCGAGATCTTGGTCGGGGGTGTTGGGGGTTCGATTCGACATGGGGTTGAGCAATCCTCATAAAAACAGACCCGCACGTGGCGGGTCTGAGGTCAGACATTACAAGGGGGTCGAGGACAGCTTAGTCGACCTTGATGCCCTTTTCCTTGAAGTATTTCAAGGCGCCAGGGTGGAAGGGAACTGGCGATGCGGCCTGCTTCTGGTTCTCAGGCTTGATGTTTGCGGCCTCGCTGTGGACCGCTTTCAGGTCTTCGCGCTTCTCAAGAATGGTCTTGACGATCTTGTAGGCGGTCTCTTCAGACATGTCTGCCGAGGCAACCAGAATGTTCGCAATGGAAGCGATCTTGTTGTCAGCTGCCATTCCTTTGTAGACGTCTTTGGAGATGGCATCTGCGTAGTAAAGGTTCCCGTACTTCTTATTCATGGCAGGGATGACCTCAGCGTGATCGATCATCTGGATGGTCGTTCCGGGGGTGTTGGCAAGGTCGTTGACAGCTGCTGTTGGGAGCCCGCCCACCCATGTGAAAGCGTCGATCTTGCGATCTTTGATTGCGTTCACAGACTCGGCTACGCTCAGGCGCTCACGCTGTACATTGACACCGCCGGCCTCAAGTACGCGTGAGCTCATGACTTCAGTTGCCGAGCCAATGGACCCGACCGAGACACGCTTACCTTCCAGATCTTTCAGAGATTTGATGCCCGTCGCGGTGGTGCTGACGATGTGCATGCGATTTGGGTAAAGGATGAGCAGGGTGCGAAGTGGAACCTTCTCTTTGAACTTTCCCTCGCCGTTGGCTGCATCCTTGGCCGCATCGACCATGGTGAAGCCAATGTAGGGCTTGCCAGTGGCAATGAGCTGGAGATTTGAAACAGACCCCCCGGTGACTTCAGCTGTGGCCTGCATGCCGGGTACGTGCTTCGAGAGCGCCGCGGCAATGCCACCGCCCATGGGGTAGTAAACGCCGCCGGTACCGCCGGTTCCAATTGCAATATTCTGAGCCTGTGCGGAGGTCGCCAGGGCAAGCGCTCCGACAGTGAAGAGGGCCGACAGGGATTTTTTAAGGGTCATGACAGAGGCTCCTTGAGGAAAGAGACCCCAAGAGTCCCATTGAAGGTCGCGGCTTTGAATCAGTAATTCCACGGAGAGGGATTGCGGCAATTGGGGGCGCTTTAACCACTTAGTAGCATGCGCGCATGGGAATTTCCGAACCAGATGCCATGAACTTTCCTTACAAGCTGCTGGTGGTCGGCGGTGGAACCATGGGTGTCGACATCGCGGCGGCCTTTATGTCTGGCGGCTGGGATGTGACGATTGTCGAGCCGCTGGTCCGAGGCCATGAGCAGCGCCAGGCCCACCTGCAAACAAGTCTGCGCGCCATGCGTGTGGAATCGCGGCGTGCGCGATTCGTCCAAAATCTTGCTGAGGCAGACCTGCGATCGTCGAATTACAGGCTCGTGATCGAGGCCGTCCCAGAGCGTTTGGAACTCAAGCGTGAGGTTTTTGCAGTGCTAGACCGAGAGGTTCCGGCACATGTGCCTCTGTGCAGCAATTCGTCTGCTATTCCCATCAGCGAGATTGCCTCGGGTTTGGAGTCCGTATCGCGCATGCTCGGCACGCACTTCTTCATGCCAGCGCACTTGGTGCCTGGGGTAGAGGTCGTGAGCTCTGTCGAGACTGATCCTCAGGTGGCCCAGCGTGTGGCAGCAGACCTCACGTCTGCAGGGCGCGTGCCGATCATGGTGAAGCGCGATATCCCAGGCTTCTTGGTGAATCGACTGCAGCATGCCATCTCGCGTGAAGCGTTTTACCTCGTAGACCAAGGCATTGCGACACCCGAGGAGATCGATAAGGCGGTACGTTTTGGGTTTGGTTTTCGCTACCTTGCTGCGGGTCCTTGCCTTCAGCGGGATCATGCGGGTCTCGATGTGCACCTTGCTGCAGCGGAGTCCATTTACCCGGACCTCAATAACGCGGCGTCTCCCTCTACTGCGCTGAGACAGAAGGTCGAGGAGGGCGCGCTTGGAATGAAGACTGGTCGCGGGTTTTTCCGCTGGGACGAGGCCAGCACACAGGCTGAGCGTATGCGTTACCAGCACCTGTTGTTGGCTGCAGCAGACCTACTCGCTGATGAGATCAGGCTCGCGAGGCAGGCTCAGGCGGAGGGCAGCCCCGGCATAGAGAAATCAATCTCTTGAAGTCCTCGCTCCAACGCGCTGCGTTGGTCTGCGGTAAGGGGCACCAGCGGAGGGAGCAAACGCTCCCACGCTGGGTCTCCGAGCGCCGTCGCAAGCGTGGTCTTCATGGCTGCCATCATGGGGAACTTCTGAAAAAGTGTACGGACTTGGTCGAGCCTCGCCTGCTGGGCCTCCGCGTCCAGTGCATTCGGATGGTTGGCAAGTGCGGCCATTGGTCCGGGGTGTACGTTCGCGGTGGCGGAAATACACCCGACACCACCCAGCGCCATAGTTCTGAGCAGGAAGGTTTCATTGCCTGCATAAACACGAAAGCCGGAGGGCACCAATGCGCGCAGCACCGACTCTGTGTAGGCCCAGTCCCCCGAGCTGTCCTTAATGCCAATGACCGTACTCGGATACTTCGCAGTGAGCCGATGAAGCAGCGCGAGCGAGAGGCCGACCTGACTGACAGGTGGAATGTTGTAGACGTAGATCTTGAGCCGATCATCGGCCACCCCTTGGATGACGTCCGAGTAGTAGGCAAACAATCCATCGTCGGAGACGCCTTTGTAGTAGAACGGGGGCAGCATAAGGACGCCCGCAGCTCCTGCCTGCAGCGCTGCCTTGCTGAGTTCGACGGCATCTTCTACGGCGCAGGCACCGGTGCCTGGCATCATTTGAGCACCGGGAATGCCGGCGCTCGCCAGGCCCTCAAGCACGATGCGTTTCTGACGCACACTCATCGAGTTGGCCTCAGAGTTGGTGCCGAAAACAGCAAGTCCAACGCCATGCGATTGAAGCCACTGGCAGTGTCGCACGAGGCGAGGCAGGTCGGGCTGAGCGTGTTCGGTGAACGGAGTGACGACAGGTGAGAGTACAGCGGGCAGAGTTGAGGCAAAGGCCATGGGATGTGCTCCAATCTTTTTTAATATCTGTTTTCAACATCCTATGCTTAGCAACGTTAAGAGGCACTTATGGCAGACCCTAGTGGCTTAGCAGCCAACACCGTTCAATACGGCGACCCTGAATTCGCTTTATTTCTGCGCAAGGCGTTTATTAAGGGGGCTGGCTATTCAGATGCGGATTTGAACCGGCCGATTGTCGGCATTATCAATACTGGAAGCGACTTCAACCCCTGCCACGGAAACATGCCTGCATTGGTTGAGGCAGTGAAGCGCGGCGTGTTGCTCAGTGGGGCCCTGCCGATGGTCTTTCCTACCATCTCGTTGCATGAGTCGTTTGCCTCGCCCACCAGCCTGTTCTTTCGCAATTTGATGAGCATGGACACCGAGGAAATGATCCGCGCACAGCCCATGGATGCGGTGGTGCTCATCGGCGGTTGTGACAAGACGCTGCCTGCTCAAATCATGGGCGCCATCTCTGCCAATCGTCCTTACCTCGTGCTGCCCACGGGGCCCATGCTGTCCTCCACCTGGGCTGGCGAGCGGGTCGGTGCCTGTACAGACTGTCGTCGGCTTTGGGCTGACTTTCGCGCAGGGCGGCTCAACACCATTCAGATTGCGCAGGCCAATGCAAAGCTGGTTCCCTCGGTCGGAACCTGCTCGGTAATGGGCACTGCGAGCACCATGGCTTGCATGGTCGAGGCCATGGGGCTCTCGGTTCCGGGCGCAGCCAGTGCGCCAGCCGTGAGTGCAGATCGCATTCGCATCGCTGAGACCACAGGCGAGGCGGCAGCAGGCCTAGCCAAACGCAGGTCGCCTGCAATGGCGCTCTCTTTGCAGCACTATGAACATGCGCTGCGTGTGCTGTTGGCGATTGGCGGATCAACCAACGCATTGGTGCATCTGGCGGCCATAATGGGTAGGCAAGGACTGCGGCTCGACCCCGCCCGATTCAATGCGCTTGCGCAGAGTACGCCAGTCTTGGTCGATCTCAAGCCAGGTGGAACGGGATACATGCCTGATTTTCATGAGGCCGGCGGCATGCCTCGGCTCTTGCGCGTGCTTGCACCCATGCTGGACCTAGACCAGCCCACGGCGTGGGGCGGGCGATTGATCGATGGTCTTGACCCCATGGAACAACCCGCTCCACAACAGGTCATTCGTGCTCTCGAAGATCCTGTTTACCCTCATACCGGTCTTAAGTGGCTTACAGGAAACCTTGCGCCGAATGGAGCCGTCATCAAACCGGTGGCTGCAAGCCAAGCCCTGCTGCAGCACACGGGTCGGGCGGTTGTCTTTGACGGCTTGGAAGATCTCTCGAGGCGCATCGACGATCCGGCGCTCGACGTGCAGGCCACGGACGTCTTGGTCTTGCGGGGAATTGGTCCTCGCGCTGCAGGCATGCCCGAGGCGGGCCTCATTCCCATTCCAAAACAGCTGGCGGCCAAGGGGGTCAAGGACATGGTTCGCATCTCGGATGGCCGCATGAGTGGAACGGCATTCGGCACCATCGTGCTGCACATCAGCCCCGAGGCTGCAGCGGGGGGGCCATTGGCCTGGGTAAGATCGGGAGACCTGATTCGTCTGGACGTAATGGCTGGAACGCTCGACTTGATGATCTCCGACGAACTGCTCGAGACCAGAAAGGCAAACCCCGTCGCGGTGCCACTCCTGCCCGCCGAGAGAGGCTACGCGCGACTACATGCCGAGCAGGTCACGCAGGCAGAGGAGGGCTGTGACTTTCGGTTCTTAAAGGGCTGACCATTCCGCGCCGCAGCCCAGGCTCTCTCGCCACACCGAGACACGTTTGAGTTCGGGCCCTGTCCATGTGCGTCGAATGAAATCGACCAGCGCTTCCATGGTGGGTTCTTGCTCCATCAGGGTGTTGAGATGCTGGTGATCCAGGAGCTTCTGTACTTTTCGTGCCTCGAGTTCAAGATCTGGAAGTGGTGTCGGATGCGCTGCTGAGGACGCAACCCACACCCTTGCCCAGTAAGAGTGGCCGTGCAGCTGTGGCAGGCCCACGGAGGCGGCCAGGCTATGCGAGGCTTCAAAGCAGAAGGTGGTGTAGAGCAGCATATTTAGCGAAGGCCCAGGGCCTTGTGAGTTTGCACAGATAAGCGCCACTTCGGGTGGGCGTGGATCCAGTCCATGCAAGCTTCGAGCGCCTGAGCTTGATGTGGGCCGTCCATGGGCTGAACCAACCAGTGATCGAAAGTCAGCGATTCTAATGCCTCGGGCTGAAGTCCGGGCTGTGGCAGGACGAGCTTGAGCTCGTTTCCACGCGTCACCGCAAGCGGCTGAGGTGCTCCAGAGATCAGCCGCTTTGGGCTCACGCAGATCCAGTCAATGCCGCTGGGCAGTGCAAGGCTGCCGTTGGTCTCAATTGCGACTTGCGCGCCCAGTCGATGCAAGCCTTCGACGAGCGCGGTGTCGACCTGAAGCGCAGGTTCACCACCCGTGAGGACCACATAGGGCGGATGACCGTTGGGCCAGAGCGCCTGCACGCGGGCCAAAAGAGACTCAAGACTGAAGTCCCCACCCCCATCGCCATCGGTTCCCACAAACTGGGTGTCACACCAGCGGGCGCAATCTGCAGGTCCCGAGGCGCGATCTTGCTCACGACCACTCCAGTTGTTACAGCCTGTAAACCGCAGAAACACCGATAGACGCCCTGCCTGCGCCCCTTCACCCTGCAGTGTGAGAAAGCTCTCTTTTAATTTGTAGCCCATTTGAGGAGTGTAACGATGATCGCCCAACCCGCTATTCCGCTGCTCCCTGCAGATATTTGCGAGCCTCAGGCCTTGGTGGACGCGATTCGCCAACGCCGGGGAGGAGAGCTGCTCAAGCTTGACCGAATGCTCTTACACAGTCCGGCCTTGGCTGAGGGCTGGAACGTGTTTCTTGGGAAGGTGCGCAATGAGCTCAGTGTTCCACTCAGGCTGCGTGAGCTCGCCATGTGTGTTGTCGCTGTGCTCAACGGGGCTGACTACGAGTACGAGCACCATGCGCCGATCTACGTTCGGGTAGGGGGCACCGAGGAGCAGGCTGCGGCCCTCAAGCAACTGGACGAGGCGAACTTTCCGATCGGGCTGTTCCCGGAGTTGGAGCAAGACGTCATTGGCTTGGCAAGAGAGATGACCCGCCAGGTGCAGGTTGCGGGACCGCTCAAGCGTCGTCTCGCCCGGTCGCTGGGTGCTCAGCAGACAGTAGAGCTTATCGCCACCGTGGCGGCCTACAACATGGTGTCGCGTTTTCTGGTGGCGCTATCGATTCACTCTGAACACGACGAACCGTCTGAGGACCAGACCGCCGTCTGACCCTCGCATTCGGGCTAGTTTTTCAGCACGGCGGCAATGGCCTTGCACACTCGGGGCAGGTTGTGCGTGTTGAGGGCGGCAATGCAGACCCGCCCCGTATTGATCGCGTAAACCGCGAATTCTTCACGCAACCGAGTGACCTGCGCCTCGGTGAGGCCCGTGTAGCTGAACATGCCACGCTGCTGGGTCACGAATGAGAAATCGGTTGTTACGCCTTCTGCCTGCAAGCCTTGCAATAAGCCGAGGCGCATGGCCTTGATGCGCTCGCGCATGGCCCCAAGCTCTTGCTCCCAGCCGGCTCGCAGTTCGGGCGTGGAAAGCACAGCCGCCACAATTGCACCCCCGTGTGTGGGGGGGTTCGAGTAGTTCGTGCGAATGGTGCGTTTGACCTGACTCATGACACGAACAGACTCTTCCGCCGAGCTCGTCACGACCGAGAGGGCGCCCACGCGCTCTCCGTAGAGTGAGAAGGACTTGGAGAATGAGCTGGAGACCAAGAATGGCCGATCGGTCGCTGCGAGCTTGTTGAGCGAGAGCGCGTCTTGGGCAATGCCGTCACCAAAACCCTGGTAAGCCATATCGAGAAATGGAATGTGCTGCTTTTCGTTCAGGACCGCGATGACCTGATCCCAGTCGTCAGGGGTGAGGTCTGCGCCGGTGGGGTTGTGGCAGCAGGCATGCAGCACTACGATGGTCTGATTGGGCAGGTCCTTTAGGCTTTGGATCATGCCGCTGACATTGACGCCGCGGGTGGTTGGGTCGTAATACACGTAGTTTGAGACCGCGAACCCAGCCGCCTCGAAGAGTGCTCTGTGGTTCTCCCAACTGGGGTCACTGATCGCAACGGTGGCTTGTGGAAAAAATCTGCGCAGCAGGTCCGCGCCAACCTTGAGCGCACCGGTTCCACCCAGCGCCTCAATGGTGACCACGCGCTGTGCGGTCAGCAATGGGTGCTCTGCACCAAAGAGCAGCGATTGAACTGCCTTGTTGTAGGCAACTGCACCCTCAATAGGCTGGTACCCACGGGCTGGGGCAGCTGCGATTCTGGTTGCTTCTGCAGTCTTTACGCAGCTAAGTAGCGGTAATTTTCCCTGATCGTCGTAGTAAACGCCTACGCCAAGATTGACTTTTTCAGCCCGCGTGTCGGCGACAAACGCCTCTGTAAGGCCAAGGATGGGGTCGCGAGGGGCTTGCTCGAGGTGGGCGAAGAGAGATGCGTTCATGACCATTTGTCAAGGGTTGGGGATCAAAAAAAGGAATGGAAATTTCGGCTCTGCCGACAGACAATATCGGATTGCCCTGTGGATAACTCCACCGGTGACCGTTAGATGACAAGGCTCAAAGCTTAACATGTCGGCCCCTGTTGTTTCGACCCAACAACCTGCTGCGACCAGCCCTTTCGAGCTGGTCTCATCTTTCGCGCCTGCTGGAGATCAGCCGGCAGCCATTGAGCACCTGGTGCAAGGCATCCAAGACGGGGTGTCCTTTCAAACCCTACTGGGTGTTACCGGATCGGGCAAGACCTTCACTATGGCCAACGTCATCGCCCAACTCGGCCGCCCCGCTCTGGTTTTGGCACCCAATAAAACACTCGCCGCGCAGCTCTACTCTGAAATGCGGGAGTTCTTTCCGCGAAATGCCGTCGAGTATTTCGTGAGCTACTACGATTACTACCAACCCGAGGCCTATGTCCCCCAACGGGATCTTTTCATTGAGAAGGATTCCGCGGTCAATGAGCACATTGAGCAGATGCGCTTGTCTGCGACCAAATCCCTGCTGGAGCGCCGCGACACCATTATTGTGGCGACCGTCTCCTGCATATACGGAATTGGAAACCCAAGCGATTACCACGCCATGGTACTTGCCGTTCGCGTGGGCGATGCCCTGGGCCAGCGTGACCTGATTGCGCAATTGGTGCGCATGCAATATCAGCGCAACGACATCGATTTCTCTCGTGGCTGCTTTCGCGTGCGCGGAGACACCATCGATATTTTCCCGGCCGAACACGCTGAACTTGCCCTACGGATCGAGCTTTTTGACGACGAGATCGAGACCTTACAGCTCTTTGACCCGCTCACAGGCCGTGTGCGTCAGAAGGTGCCCCGTTTTGTGGTGTACCCCTCTTCGCACTACGTCACGCCTCGCGAAATCGTTCTACGGGCGGTCGAGACTATTAAGGAAGAGTTGCGCGTGCGCAGCAAACAGCTCGTAACAGATGGCAAGTTGGTGGAGGCCCAGCGCCTAGAGCAGCGCACTCGATTCGATCTCGAAATGCTTGCTGAGCTGGGCTTTTGCAAAGGCATTGAAAATTATTCCCGGCATCTCTCAGGCGCTGCAGAGGGGGAGCCGCCTCCCACCCTGATCGACTATTTACCCCGCGACGCGTTGATTTTCCTCGATGAAAGCCACGTCATGATCGGGCAGCTCGGTGGCATGTATCGCGGCGACCGCGCCCGCAAAGAGACACTGGTCCACTACGGGTTTAGGCTGCCGTCTGCACTCGATAATCGCCCCCTGCGATTCGACGAGTTCGAGCCGCGATTGCGTCAGGCGGTGTTTGTCTCGGCCACGCCTGGAGACTACGAACTCGAGCGCTCTCAGGGCGCAGTTGTCGAGCAGGTGGTGCGGCCAACCGGGCTGGTCGATCCCGAAATCGAGGTCCGCCCCGCCCGTACTCAGGTCGACGACCTGCTCTCTGAAATCAAGGCGCGGGTGGCCCTACGCGAGCGCGTGCTTGTCACCACCCTAACCAAGCGCATGGCGGAGGACCTGTCCGAATACCTGTCAGAGCATGGCGTGAAGGTTCGCTACCTGCACTCAGACATCGACACGGTCGAGCGCGTTGAAATTATTCGCGACCTTCGGCTTGGCCAATTCGATGTATTGGTTGGCATTAACTTGCTGCGCGAGGGGCTCGACATTCCAGAGGTTTCATTGGTGGCCATTCTCGACGCCGACAAAGAAGGCTTTCTGCGCTCGCACAGAAGCCTGATTCAGACCATTGGACGTGCCGCTCGAAACATTCGCGGCAAGGCCTTGCTTTACGCCGATCGCATCACCGACTCCATGTCAAAAGCCATGTCAGAGACCGAGCGTCGACGCACCAAGCAAGTGGCCTACAACCTCGCCCATGGCATTACGCCAGCTGGCGTTTCAAAGGGCATCCGAGACCTCATCGATGGCGTGGTCTCTCAGGCCTCTGATGCCGAGCGAGCCCAGACTTACGCCCTTCCCTCGGCTGACCTCGAGCGCTCAGAGCGTGCACTGGGCAAAGAAATTGCCCGCCTCGAGAAGCAAATGCTTGAACACGCCCGCAACCTTGAATTCGAAAAGGCGGCTGCGGCTCGAGATCAGCTCGCCCGCCTCAAGGCTCAGGTGTTTGGTGCGGGCCAACTCCAAGATCAGGTGGAACCTCTTGCGGGTTCTGCTGCTCCAACCCCCCGTGGACCTGGCCAGGCAAGCCAGGCCGCATAACATCGACCCTAGAAGGAACCCCTGCCATGAGCCGTTCACCTAAGAAAACGACAGAACCCGTCCTCAACAAGCTCGCCGGTATGCAAACGAAGGTTTTGTTTGTTTGCATGGGCAACATTTGCCGCTCCCCCACTGCCAAAGCCGTGTTCGAGACCATGGTCAAGAATTCAGGGCTGGCTGACCTCGTACAGGCAGACTCCGCCGGAACTCACGCCTTTCATGTGGGCGAGCCCGCGGACCCACGCTCTATCTCCGCTGCCCAGCGGCGCGGCTACGACTTGAGCACCCACTTGGCCCGCAAGGTCGAGATGAGCGACTTCTCCGACTACGACTACATTCTGGCCATGGATTGGGACAACCTTGCCCTGCTCCAGCGCACAGCGCCTCGTGGTCTGCAGCACAAGCTCCAGCTCCTGATGCGGTTTGCCACCGAATATGAAGCAGCCACTGTCAACGACCCTTATCACGGCGGCCCACAGGGGTTTGACCAGGCACTCGACTACATCGAAGACGCGTGCAACGGCCTCATGGAAGTGGTGCGTCGCAGGGCGAGCATGGTTGCGGCCGCTGCCTAACAGCAGGTTCCCCCATCCCAAGGAGGGCTTTGCCCTCCTTTTTTTGCCCGAATACTTGAGTAAAACAATCGGCTAAGGTAAGCTCCCGAGTAATTTAGTCGGGAACTCAGGATCGGTAACCCAAGATCGGCAACCCAGGAGATAGGCAATGAGACTGACCACCAAAGGACGGTTCGCCGTCACCGCCATGATTGACCTCGGTCTGCGTCAAGACAAAGGCCCCGTCACCCTGGCTGCAATCAGCCAAAGACAGCGCATTTCGCTCTCTTACCTTGAGCAGCTCTTCGGGCGGTTGCGCCGGCATGAGCTGGTGGAGTCCATGCGCGGGCCGGGCGGCGGGTACAAGCTGGCGCGCGCGGGCAAAGACATTACGGTGGCAGACATCATTTATGCAGTCGACGAGCCGCTCGATGCGACCCAGTGCGGTGGCAAGCAGAACTGCCACGATGAGCAGATCTGCATGACGCACGAGCTCTGGGCAAGCCTCAACCGGCACATGGTCGACTTTCTCGACGGAATTTCCCTGCAGGATCTGGTCGACGAGCAGCGCCAGAAACTCGCGGGCGCAAAGCAGTCTGTCACTCGCCATGTGGTTTTCCACGAAGAGCGCGAGTCCGCCCACTAAGTCTCAAGGCCAAAAGCATGAACACCCCGATTTACCTCGACTACTCAGCAACCACCCCCATTGACCCTCGAGTGGTCGACGCCATGTTGCCATTTCTAAGACAGGATTTTGGCAACCCAGCCTCGCGCAGTCACTCTTTTGGGTGGCGGGCGGAGGAGGCCGTTGAGGCCTCGCGCCAACAAGTTGCCAGCTTGGTGAACTGCGATGCAAAGGAACTGGTCTGGACTTCAGGCGCGACGGAGTCGATCAATCTTGCGCTCAAAGGCGCAGCGCACTTCTACAAGGACAAGGGCCGGCACATCATCTCGGTAAAAACCGAGCACAAAGCCACCCTCGACACCTGCCGTGAGCTCGAGCGTGAGGGTTATGCACTGACCCTGCTCGATGTTCAAGAAAATGGCCTGATCGACCTTGCAGCACTTGAAGCTGCCATCCGTCCCGACACGATATTGGTCTCAGTCATGTTGGTAAACAACGAGATTGGTGTGATTCAAGACGTGTACGCCATCGGCGAGCTCTGCCGCGCACGCGGCATCATTTTTCACATCGATGCAGCGCAGGCCACTGGAAAGGTGGCGATTGATCTGAGTACGCTCAAGTGCGACCTCATGTCTTTTTCTGCCCATAAAACCTACGGCCCCAAGGGCATCGGAGCATTGTTTGTTCGCCGAAAGCCCCGGGTGAGGCTTGAGCCCCTCATTCACGGGGGCGGGCACGAGCGAGGCATGCGATCTGGAACCCTTCCCACCCATCAAATTGTTGGCATGGGTGAGGCTTTTCGCCTCGCTCAGCTCGAGATGTCTACCGAGAACGAGCGCATTCGAGCCCTTCGCGATCGGCTGTGGGCAGGTCTCTCAGAAATGGAAGCGGTGTACCTGAATGGAGACCTCGACCAGCGAGTGCCGCACAACCTCAATGTCAGCTTCAATTATGTAGAGGGCGAGTCGTTGCTGATGGCGGTGAAAGATATTGCGGTTTCCTCGGGTTCTGCCTGCACCAGCGCAAGCCTTGAGCCCTCCTACGTATTGCGTGCGCTTGGCCGCAGCGATGAACTGGCGCACTCCTCGATTCGGTTCTCCGTGGGCCGTTTCACCACCGTCGAAGAAGTCGATTTCACCATTGCGCTCATGAAAGACAAGGTGGCTAAGCTTCGCGAGATGTCGCCGCTGTGGGAACTCGTGCAAGACGGAATCGACCTCAACACCATTCAATGGGCAGCACACTAATTCAGGGAGAATGGCATGGCCTACAGTGACAAAGTCATTGATCATTATGAGAACCCTCGCAACGTAGGGGCGCTGGACAAGAACGATCCGCAGGTCGGAACGGGCATGGTCGGGGCACCTGCATGTGGCGACGTCATGAAGCTGCAGATCAAGGTCAATGAGCAAGGCATCATTGAAGATGCACGGTTCAAGACCTACGGGTGCGGCTCCGCAATTGCGTCGTCCTCGCTGGTCACCGAGTGGGTCAAGGGCAAAACGCTCGATCAGGCGATGGAAATTAAGAACACGCAGATCGCCTCTGAGCTGGCACTGCCACCCGTCAAGATTCACTGCTCAATTCTGGCCGAAGACGCGATCAAGGCCGCCATTGAGGACTACAAGAACAAGCATGGCCATAACGCTCACTGAACAAGCGGCTCAGCATGTGAGCCGATACATCGAGAAGCGCGGCAAGGGTCTCGGAGTGCGTTTGGGCGTGCGCACGACCGGCTGCTCGGGGCTTGCCTACAAGCTTGAGTTTGTAGATGAAACGGCGCCCGAAGATGCCATGTTTGAGAGTCATGGTGTCCGAGTGTTTGTGGACCCTAAAAGCCTGGCCTATATCGACGGGACCGAGCTGGACTTTGCGCGCGAAGGGCTCAACGAGGGCTTTAAGTTCAACAACCCCAACGTGAAGAGTGAGTGCGGTTGCGGTGAATCCTTCCAGGTTTGACCAGAACCATTTCGCATTGCTCGGTCTCTCCCCTGATTTTCAAATTGATCTGAATCAGCTGGATACGGCGCGGCAGCGGGTTCAGGCTGTCGTTCATCCCGATCGATTTGCCTCTGCAGGTCCGGCGCAAAAGCGACTCGCACTGCAATGGTCTACCCGCATACACGAGGCGTACGAAACCCTTCGCGAGCCGCTCAAGCGAGCGACCTACCTGCTCACCCTCAAGGGCATTTCCGTCGATGCCGAGCAGAACACCCGTATGCCATTGGCATTCTTGGAGCAACAAATGGAATGGCGCGAGGCCCTGGAAGCCGCTCGTTCAGCGGGCGAGGGGGCACGACGAGTACAGCTTGTACAGCTCAAGGAAGCCTGCGCTCAGGCCCATCAAAGCGGGCTCGAGCGACTGACGGCCTTGTTGGCTCAGACCAACGATGAGGCCCTAGCCGAGGCTGCAGCGCAGGTCCGTGCCCTCATGTTCATTGAAAAATTCAGCGAGGAGTTGCGGTAATGGCCCTGCTTCAGATTGCAGAACCCGGGCAGTCCACAGCGCCGCACCAACGTCGCTTTGCGGTCGGCATCGACCTGGGCACCACCCACTCGCTGGTAGCAGCCGTTCGATCAGGCCAGCCCGAGGTCCTACCCGATCTTATGGGCAAAGGCCTGCTGCCGTCGGTGGTGCGCTACAGCGCTGGCCTCGCACCCGAGGTCGGCTACGACGCGCTCTCGGCGGCGAGCGAAGATCCCCACAACACCATTGCCTCGGTCAAGCGCCTCATGGGGCGCGGTCTCCAGGACGCGCAGCGGCTGCGTGTGCCTTATCAGATCGAGGCCAGCGGGCAAGATGGGGTCGTGCGCATCCGAACCGATGCCGGCGTTAAATCTCCCGTAGAGGTTTCTGCCGATATCTTGCGCGTTCTTCGCTTGCGCGCTGAGGAGGCCCTGGGCGACAGCCTCGTGGGCGCCGTGATCACCGTGCCTGCTTACTTTGACGACGCCCAGCGTCAGGCCACAAAAGATGCTGCCGCACTTGCGGGTCTGCATGTCTTGCGTCTGCTCAATGAGCCAACGGCAGCGGCCTTGGCTTACGGGCTTGAGTCGGGTCGAGAGGGGCTCTACGCGGTCTACGATCTCGGTGGCGGAACCTTCGATCTGTCACTGCTTCGCCTCAGGCAGGGCGTGTTTGAGGTCGTTGCCACGGGTGGAGACTCCGAGCTCGGGGGCGATGACCTCGATGAATCCATTGCGGAACACTGGCTGGCCGGCTGGGGTATGTCTCGAGACGCACTATCGGCTGGAGAGTGGCGACGGCTGCTCTCGCTCGCAAGGCGGCTCAAGGAGCAGCTCTCCGATGGCGGTCCTCAGGCCAAGGTGAGCGATGTCTGGAGCCGAGACGATGGATCACGGCCCTTGGCCCTACTCGATGCGGCTGGCTTGGCTGCGCTGGCCCAGCCCTTGCTGGACCGCACGCTCAAGGTCTGTGAGCAGGCCATTCACGACGCCCGTATCGAGCGCAGCGACATTGAGGGTGTTGTTCTGGTTGGGGGGTCTACTCGACTGCTGGCCCTGCGCGCCGCCGTGACTGCGTTCTTCGGAAAAGCGCCGCATGCCGATATTCACCCCGACGAAGTCGTGGCCTTGGGCGCTGCGTTGCAGGCGAGTCTGCTCGCAGGTCATCGCGCCGATGGCGACGATTGGCTCCTGCTCGACGTACTTCCCCTAAGCCTTGGCCTTGAAACGATCGGCGGACTCTCGGAGAAGGTTATTCCCCGCAATACGCCCATTCCCGTTGCCCGCGGACAGACCTTTACCACCTATCAAGATGGTCAGACTGCTATGGCCATACATGTCGTGCAGGGCGAGCGCGAGCTGGTCAGCGAGTGTCGCTCACTCGCGCGCTTCGAGCTGCGGGGCATCCCGTCTATGGTGGCGGGAGCAGCCCGCATTCAGGTCACGTTTCAGGTCGATGCAGATGGCCTGCTGTCCGTGTTGGCAGAGGAGCTGAGCACGGGGGTGAGTGCCTCGGTTCAGGTCAAGCCATCTTATGGGCTCACAGACGACCAAGTCGCGCAAATGCTGCAAGACGCGTTTTCTCATGCGAAAGACGACCTGCACGTCCGCGCTTTGCGCGAGCAGCAGGTCGAGCTTGAACAGCTGCTCATGGGGCTTGGTGCAGCATTGGAACAAGACGGTGACCTGCTCAGTGCGTCCGAGCGCAACGATCTCGACGAGATCATGCGCGAGGCTCGCGCCATCTGCGGTGGCCCCGATCTCGAGGCTATTCGGGCCATGCTCACGCGTGTTTCTGCGGCCTCAGAGCCATTCGCCGAGCGTCGCATGGACCGCGCGGTGGCCACTGCGTTGCGCGGCCACTCCATTGACCAGCTCTAATTTTCCTTGCCCTTATCATGCCGACCATTCGCATTCTCCCCCATGTCGACCTCTGTCCAGAGGGCACGACCCTCACGGCCGCACCTGGCGATAACCTCTGCCGCGTCTTGTTGGGTCATGGCATAGAAATTGAACATGCCTGTGAAATGAGCCGTGCCTGCACCACATGCCATGTCATTGTCCGAGAGGGCTTCAATACGCTCGCGCCTGCAGAGGAAGACGAAGAAGATCTTCTGGATCGGGCATGGGGGCTCACTGCGCAGTCGCGCCTTTCATGCCAGGTGCAGCTCGCCGATCAAGACCTGGTGGTGGAGATCCCGCGCTACACCATCAATCACGCGCGAGAGCATCACTAAGATGGACGCATGGATTCTCTCTCTTGTCCTGCTGATGGGCCTTGCTTTGGGCGCCTTGGTTGGGCACCGCTACAGCCAGAGGCTCAGTCGCGTGGAGCTAGAGGCCGAACGCAGAGCAGCGGCTGAAAAGCTTGCCCTCATTGAGCAGGCAAGAGCGTCGTTGAGTGAGCAGTTCAAGAACCTTGCCAACGACATTCTCGAGGACAAGTCCAAGCGATTCACGCAGCAGAACCAGCTCAACCTCGAGCAGATGCTCACGCCCTTGCAGCAGCAGATCCGTGAGTTCAAAGGCAAAGTGGAGGAGGTCTACGTTCAAGAGGGCAAAGACCGCTCAGCCCTGGCCGAGCAGGTGCGCCAGCTTATGGCACTGAATCAGCAGGTGAGCGAGGAGGCTAAAAGTCTCACGTCTGCATTGAAGGGTTCAAACAAGACCCAGGGCAACTGGGGAGAGTTGGTGCTCGAGCGCGTGCTTGAGGCCTCCGGCCTTCGCAAGGGCGAAGAGTATGTGGTGCAGGAGAGCCACACCCAGTCCGATGGCCGCAGGCTTCAGCCAGACGTCATCATTCGCCTGCCCGAGCAGCGCTGTATGGTGGTTGACTCCAAGGTGTCGCTCGCGGCCTATGAGCAGGCTGCCAGCGCGGAGACAGAACATGCCCGCGAGGTGGCGCTCAAGACGCATTTGCAGTCGATTCGCGCGCACCTCAAAGGGCTCTCAGAGAAGAATTACCAGACGTTGCACGGCGTGAGCGGTCTCGACTTTGTATTGATGTTTGTGCCCGTAGAGCCTGCCTTCATGATGGCCGTCAACCATGACAAAGACCTCTTCATGGATGCCTGGCAGCGAAATGTGCTGCTGGTCAGTCCGTCAACGCTTTTGTTCGTGGTGCGCACGGTGGCTCACCTCTGGCGTCAAGAGGCGCAGACAGAAAACGCTCAGCTCATCGCCAAACAAGGCGCCGAGCTCTACGACAAGTTCGTAGGCTTTGTGGGCGATTTGCAGTCCTTAGGCGACCGGCTCAAGCAGGCCAACGATGAGTATCAAGGCGCCATGGGAAAGCTCAGCACCGGCAAAGGGAACCTGGTGAGGCGCAGCGAGAAACTGCGCGCGCTCGGTGTGATGCCCAGCAAGTCGTTGCCTGCCTCCTTGACCAAGAAGGCCGACGCAGACGAGGACGATCAGGCCTAATCTTCTCGGCGCAGCGCCGGGAAGAGGATGACGTCCCGAATGCTGGGGCTATCGGTCAGCAGCATCACGAGCCTATCAATGCCAATCCCGCAGCCACCGGCGGGCGGCATGCCGTACTCCAGGGCGCGAATATAGTCCGCATCAAAGAACATGGCCTCTTCATCGCCTGCTTCCTTGGCCTGAACTTGAGCCTGAAAGCGCGCGGCTTGGTCTTCTGGGTCGTTGAGCTCTGAAAACCCGTTTGCAATCTCTCGACCCGTGATGAATAGCTCAAATCGCTCGGTAATGCCTTCGCGCGTATCCGATGCACGGGCCAACGGCGAGACCTCAACGGGGTAGTCAATAATGAAGGTCGGGTTCCAGAGCTTACTCTCGGCAACCTCCTCAAAGAGCGCGAGCTGAAGGGCACCTAAGCCCGCACCTGCCAATGGAGCCTTGTCAACAGCAACACCAAGCCCCTTGAGCCTGGCGCGCAGCGCCTCTGTGGACTCCAGGTCCGCTGCGGGAATGTTGGGCGCATGGCGAGCAATAGCCTGAACGGTGGTGAGCCGCTCGAACGGCTGCTCAAGATCGACGGTCTTGCCGTTGTAGCTGAGCACGGCAGACCCCGTGACCGAGGTTGCGACGGCCCGCAGGACTGTCTCTGTGTAGTCCATGATCCAGCGGTAATCGGTATATGCCGCATAGAACTCCATCATGGTGAACTCAGGGTTGTGGCGTGGGCTGAGTCCTTCATTTCTGAAGTTTCGATTGACCTCGTACACTCGCTCGAAGCCTCCCACCAGCAGGCGCTTAAGGTAGAGCTCAGGCGCAATGCGCAGAAACATTTCCTGGTCGAGTGCGTTGTGATGGGTAATGAACGGCTTGGCTGCTGCACCACCGGGGATGGGATGCAGCATGGGTGTTTCGACCTCGAGGAAGCCATGCTCGACCATGACCTGACGCAGGGCAGAGAGTGCCTTTGAGCGGCTCAGGAACACGCGACGAGAATCTGGGTTCACAATGAGGTCGACATAGCGCTGTCGGTAACGCGTCTCGGTGTCGTGCAGGCCGTGGAATTTATCGGGTAGGGGCCGAATACTCTTGGAGAGCAATCGCAGTGCTGAGCACCGCACAGAGAGTTCGCCTTTCATGGTTTTGAACAGCACGCCATGGGCTTCGATGATGTCGCCGAGATCCCAGTGTTTTGCGGATTCATGCTGCGCTGCGCCCACACCCTCATCGTTGAACCAGAGTTGAATGCGATCGGTCGCATCCTGAATGGTCATGAAGCTGGCCTTGCCCTGCACTCGCTTCAACATGATGCGACCCGCTACGCGCACTTCTACACGCTCAGACTCCAGGGTCTCTCGGGTGTGTGCCTCGAAACGCTCGTGAAGGTGGGCCGCGCGGTGGGTTGGGTGAGCATCGTTTGGAAACGCGCTGGCTTGCTGCCTTCGAATGGCCGCAAGCTTTGCGCGGCGCTCGGCCATGATCTGGTTTTCGTCGATGGGCTGCTGATCTTCAGCGGGGAGTGCGTTTTCCGTCATGGTTATACGCCTTGCTTGAGGCTGGCTTCAATGAAGGCATCGAGGTCTCCGTCGAGTACCTTTTGGGTGTTAGAAATTTCAACGTGGGTACGGAGATCTTTGATGCGGCTCTGGTCGAGTACGTAGCTTCGAATCTGGTGGCCCCAGCCCACGTCTGTCTTGCTGTCCTCGAGCTTTTGCTGCTCGGCCATGCGCTGGCGCATCTCGTGCTCATACAGCCGAGACTTCAGCATCTTCCAGGCTTCGTCTCGATTGCGGTGCTGCGATCGATCGTTTTGACACTGCACCACGATGCCGCTGGGCACGTGGGTTAAACGCACCGCAGAGTCTGTCTTGTTGATGTGCTGCCCGCCCGCACCCGAGGCCCGGAATGTGTCGGTGCGCACGTCCGCAGGGTTAATCTCGATCTCGATGGAGTCGTCGACCTCGGGGTAGACGAAGACCGATGCAAATGACGTATGCCGGCCACCACTCGAGTCAAAGGGAGACTTGCGTACCAGGCGATGCACGCCGGTCTCGGTGCGCAGGTATCCGAAGGCGTAGTCGCCTGTGACCTTGAGGGTTGCGGACTTGATGCCCGCCACGTCGCCCTCAGACTCTTCGAGGACCTCGACCGTGAATTCCTTGCGTTCGCAGTAGCGAAGGTATTGGCGCAGTAACATGCTCGCCCAGTCGCAGGCCTCTGTTCCGCCTGCACCCGCTTGGATGTCGATGAAGCAGTTCGATGGGTCCGCAGGGTTGGAGAACATTCGACGGAACTCCATGTCACCGAGCCGTTTTCCCAGGGCCTGCGCGTCCTCAGCGATCGATGCAATGGCTGAGAAATCCTCTTCCTCGCGCGCCATTTCGAAAAGATCGATGCTGTCTTGGAGTGCGTCGGTGAGCTCAGAGAGTGTGATGACCACGGTCTCGAGCGACTTCTTCTCGCGGCCAATTTCTTGGGCTCGCTTGGGGTCGTTCCAGAGGGCAGGGTCCTCAAGGAGGGCTTGAACCTCTATGAGGCGCGATGACTTTTCATCAAAGTCAAAGATACCTCCGAAGGTCGGTGGTACGGGCCTGCATGTCTTGCAGGGACTGCTCGATTTGATTGAGTTGTTCAGCTTCCATAGCCTGCCATTCTAGCCTGCGACGGCTCGAATCAGGAGCTGCACTCGGGTCTGCCCGTTCCATCGATTGAGGCCCAGCTCGTAGGCGAGCTCTGGTTCTTGTTCAATATGCTCGGGGCCATCAAACCAGATGGCTTCAAGGGGCGCTGGCCTTCCGTCGAGCTGCAGATCGAGCTTGAGGTGGCGATCTTTGATGCGTCGCTGGCCGAGCACCCGAAACCGGTTTCGAAAGACGGGTTGCGGAAAGGCCTGCCCCCAGACCATCAACTCGATCTGCTCTGCAAGTCCTGCGTGATGGTGGATGGCTGGGAGCTCGCCGTCTGTCATGAGCTCGGGCTCCAGAAGTTCAGGGTCGCAGAAGCGGCGCACAGCGTCTTCAAAAGCCTGCGCAAAGTCCGTGAAGGCATGTGCACCGATGGTTAAGCCTGCTGCCATTGCATGGCCACCAAAGGTTTCTATTAGCCCCACATGATGGCTGTGAATGAATTCCAGCGTATCGCGCAGGTGAAGTCCTGGAATGGATCGGCCAGATCCCCTGAGCTTGCCCGCATCGTCCGGCGCAAAAATCAGGGTCGGTCTGTGTGCCCGGTCCTTGATGCGACTGGCAACCAGTCCCACCACGCCTGGGTGCCACTCCGGGTCTGTCAGCACCACGCTGTAGCGCTCCGTGAGATCGGGTAGCTCGGTGAGCTTGAGCACGGCCTGATCTTGCGACTCCGTCTGCATCTGTCGTCGTTCGCGATTCAGTGCATCAAGCTCGCTTGCAAGCGCCCGAGCCTCTTGCGGATTGTCGGTAATGAGGCAGCGCATGCCAAGGGTCATATCGGCGAGTCGCCCTGCTGCGTTGATGCGAGGGCCAACCGCGAAGCCCAGGTCGGCTGCTGTGGTCTGGGCGGGATCCCGGTCCGCGACTTCGAGGAGGGCGGTAATGCCCGGTCCCGCCTGCCGGCGTTGAATGCGGGCGAGCCCCTGGCGCACGAGGCGGCGATTGGTGTCATCGAGCTTGACCAGGTCGGCCACCGTTCCCAGGGCCACGAGACCAAGTAGGTCGTCGATGCGCGGCGGGTCTCCTGGGAAATGGTCCGGTGCGTTCTGGGCGAGCCACGCGCGAACACCCATAACCAGATAGAAAGCGACGCCAACGCCTGCGAGGTGCTTGGTGGGAAAGCTGCAGCCTGGCTGGTGGGGGTTCAGAATCAGGCAATCGGGCAGCGTTGGGCCGGGCAGGTGATGGTCGGTCACCAGCACTTGGATGCCGAGCGCCTGTGCTGCCCTCACCCCTTCCAGGCTGGAGATGCCGTTGTCAACGGTGATGAGCCAGTCGGGTGCCTGCGCTCCAAAGCCTTCGGCAGCCTTTGCGACCAGGGCCGGTGTCAGGCCATAGCCCATACGCATGCGATCAGGCACCAGAAATCGGGGGTTTGCGCCGAGGCGGGCTAGGCCCCGCATGAGCACGGCCGTTGCCGTCGCACCGTCTGCATCGTAGTCGCCCACAATGAGTATGCGCTGCTTTAGGACGACGGCCTTGCCTATAGCCGCGAAGGCAGCCTCGGCATGCAAGAGCGCGCGAGGCGGAGGTAGCCTCACAAGGCTAGGGTCAAGCGATTCGGCGCTCTCAACGCCGCGACGGGCAAGCAGATTGGCGATGATGGGGTCCTGACCATTTTGCACCAGACGGTCCATGGCCTCATGGTTCAGGGGCCGGTCCTTGAGGGGGATGCGGTGTCTCATTCGGCTTCGCTGATGGCGAGCAGCTGTGCAAGGTCAATGAGGCTCGGAGTGCGCCCCATCCCGAGTTGCCAAGCGGCGGCCGGAGCCGGGCCAAACGTCCATGCGCAGGCTTGGGCCTTCAGACCAGCAATCAGCAGCGTCCCGTCATGGCGCGACTCTGGCGCTGTGGCCGCAATTTCAGAGAGGCACGTGGACCAGTGGTCTGCCCAACAGGTCACCATGTCCTGGTTTGGGGCAGGGTTGCTCGGCAGCGGCCGCCAGTGCACCTGGGGGGCCGGCTGCCGTCTATGCTCGCCCCAAGCCTGCTCAAAGCCAGCGAGCCACAGGGGGTTGGAGCCATCTGCATCGACGGGGTTAGTCGAGATGTTTGCGCTGTGCCGGATACTGCATGCTCCCCAGAGCCAGAGTGCATCGGGGTAGCCTTGGTCTCGGGACCACTCGTACGTGAGCATGCACGCCAATTGGCTCGCACGCCGCCAGGCTAGCGCACTCTCGCCCTCTGGCAAAACATCTGGCAGGTGGTGGTCGATCAACAGCCCTGGATGCATGGCCTCCACCGCCAGCGGCATCTGAAGGCTCAGGTAGAGCTGTCCGCTGCGGCCGCGCTGCAGCTGCAGGCTCTCACGGTCGCTCTCGGCGCATTCAAACCCTTCACGCAGGCCCGCCTCGAGCGCACTTTGCCAGGCCTCGTCTGCCGGGCTTGCGCAAGGCAGCAGGCGGACTTGCTGCGGCGTCATGTGAAGGTGGCCCGTCGTGAGAAAAGCCCAGCATTGCCCTGCTTGGGGCTGAAGCCCATCTGCTTGCGCAGACCAGGCCGCCCAGGGCAGCGCGTCTGGGCTGAGCCCCAGGCAGCGCGATAGACCCTGCATGACCCCTGGCCAAAGCTGCCCTTGACTGCGATGTACCTCGGATTTCAAGAGCCCTCTGAGGGTATCTTGTGCCGGCCGTGGAAGTGACCCACGCAGCAGTCGTTGGGTAAGCACCTCCGCCTCTGATGCGCTGATGAGTCCGTCGTCGACGATCCAGATATTGGCGGGGGAAGGGAGCGTTTGCATGAGGTGAGTATGGCAAACTCCGCGCATGCCCTTTGAGCTCTCGGTCGGACTTCGATACATCACGGCGGGCCGCTGGGCGCGGTCAACCCGGTTTATCAGTTTCATTTCACTGATGTCGACGGTCGGCATTGCGCTCGGTGTGGCGGCGCTCATCATGGTGCTCTCGGTCATGAACGGGTTTCAGACCCAGGTGCGCGACCGCATGCTGGGGGTTCTCTCGCATCTCGAACTCGTGACATCTGATTCCAGCGAGGCCTCGATCGCGCTGGCCCAGCAGGCGCTGCTCAAGACCGAGGGCGTTGTCGCTACCGCGCCCTTTACGCGTGGTCAGGCCATGGCTGTGCGGGGGGATCGTTTGCAAGGGGTGCTGGTGCGCGGTGTTGATCCAGCTCAAGAGCCAGGGGTGAGCGAGGGCCTGAGCACGCTGCGCGCGGGCGACCTCTCACGCCTGAGCCAGCAGCGCTTTGGTGCCGTGGTTGGCAGTGAGCTCGCAAACAATATGGGGATCGCAATGGGTGATCCCATCACCCTCGTCACTGCTGAGCCCAGTGCAGGGCTGACGGGCATTCTCCCCCGCATGAAGCAGTTCGAGGTCGTGGGCATCTTTTCTTCTGGCCACTATGAATATGACAGCGGTATGGTGTTTGTGTCGCAGGGCGACGCACAGGCTTTTTTCAGAGATCAAGGCATGACAGGCGTGCGGGCGCGCCTTGCCAACCTCCACGAGGCACCGTGGGTGTCCGCACTCTTGTCTACTCAGCTGCCCCCGACCATTCAGGTGCGTGACTGGACCCGCGAGAACAGCGCATGGTTTGCAGCCGTGCAGCTAGAGAAGCGCATGATGTTTGTGATTCTGGTGCTCATCATTGCGGTCGCGGCGTTTAACCTCGTGTCTATGCTGGTCATGACCGTGATGGACAAGCGATCCGACATTGCAATTTTGAAAACACTTGGCGCCCAGCCACGGTCGATCCTTTCTATTTTTATGATCCAAGGGGCTGCCTTGGGTTTGCTGGGTGTGGTGAGCGGCACCATTCTGGGTAGTTTGGGCGCATGGCAGATCGATGCGCTGGTGGCGGGGCTTGAATCTCTCATGGGCTTTCAGTTGCTGCCCAAAGGCATTTACCTGATCGAGAGCCTTCCGTCCGATCTGCGCTTGCTGGATGTGTTGCAGATCAGCCTGACTGCAATGCTGCTGTCTTTCCTGGCCACGCTCTACCCCAGCTGGCAGGCCTCACGCGTCCAACCAGCGGAGGCGCTTCGGCATGACTAGCGCAGCGCATGTCCTCCAAGCGCGTGGGCTCTCCCGTCAGTACGAGGACGCGGGTCGCCTGGTGCGCCCCTTTCAGGATGTGAGCCTGAGCTTAGGGCTCGGTGAGACCCTTGCCATCATGGGCCCGTCGGGTGCGGGCAAGTCCACGCTGCTTCAGCTCTTGGGTGGGCTGGATCAGCCCAGCACGGGAGAGGTCTGGATTGATGGCGAGTCTTTGGGTGCTGCCAGCGAGGCCAGGCGAGCCGAAATTCGGAATCTCAAGGTCGGCTTTGTCTACCAGTTTCATCACCTCTTGCCCGAGTTTTCTGCAATCGAGAATGTCGCCATGCCGTTGCGCATTCGTCGGGTGCCGCGTGCTGAAGCGCTGGAGCGAGCTCAAGCGGTTTTGGTTGGCGTTGGCCTCTTACAGAGGCTGCGTCACCGGCCTTACCAGCTCTCTGGGGGCGAGCGTCAACGCGTGGCGATTGCCCGGGCTCTGGTAACCAATCCGCGCCTGGTGCTTGCAGATGAACCAACGGGAAATCTCGACCGCGAGGCCGCTCATTTGGTCTTTGACTGCCTTATGCAGGGGGTGCGCGCTCAGGCCACTAGTCTCGTGGTTGTGACACACGACCCTCAGTTGGGAGGGCGGTGCGATCGATCCTTGATGCTCTCAAATTCTGAGACGAGCATGGCCCGCTGAGGCTTGCGTGCTCGCTTTGCGCGCTGGCGCGAGGCCTTGAGGGCCCAGCCCCAGTAAACCACTGCGTAGCCTAATAAGGTCAAGACAACGGCCATGAGCAGCACGCCAACCAGCAGCGGCCACCCAAGGCTTGTGAGCCAGCCGGCAAGTGAGCCGAGGGAGTCAAGTGGCGCGGTGAAATCGAAGTTCGGTGGTGGGGATACGTCGCCCGGCTGAGCCCCCCCTCCCGTCGGGATTCCGAGGTGCTCAAATAGCCAAAGACCGATCTGGAGTCCCAAAAGATAGAGTGGTATGAGCGTGACCGGATTCGTGTAGAGCGTTGTGAACACCGCCACGGGCAGATTGACCCGAAAGATGATTGCAACCAGCGCAGCACAAGCGAACTGAAACGGGGGTGGCAGCAGACCGCAGAACATACCGGCGGCCACGCCACCTGCCACGGAGCGGCGCGTGAGGCGCCAGACGCCCGGGTGAACGAGTGCTGGCCCAAAGACGCGTAGGAACCGGTTGGTCTGAAGCTCCTCGGGGGAGGGAAGGCGTCGCTTGAGGTAGGCTTTCATGGCTGGCGCAAGTGTAGAGTGTTTGGGTGCTTGTTGACACTCACTGCCACCTGGATTTTCTGGACCAGCCCGGCCACTGCCTTGATCAGGCTGAGCGGGCGGGTGTGGCCGCCGTTGTAATTCCTGCCGTTGCCCCCCCGAACTTTTTGCGGGTGCGTGAATGGGCGCATGGGTCCAGCAGATCTGTGTATGCACTCGGGCTTCATCCGTGCTCCCTCGATCGTCTAGGAGACGATGCTCTTGACCTTCTGAAGACTGAGCTCCTGGCTGTCCGGGATGATCCTCGCCTCGCTGCAATTGGCGAGATTGGACTGGACTTTTTCGTTCCTGGACTCGATCGGACTCGCATGACACGCCTCTTTCATGAGCAACTTCGACTCGCAAAAGACTATGACCTCCCCGTGGTGCTTCACGTTCGCAAAGCACAAGATCAGGTGCTTGCAGGCCTAAGGCGTTTTGGCATTCGAAGGGGAATTGCCCACGCCTTCAATGGCAGCCCGGAGCAGGCGCATGCCTATCACCGGCAGGGTATTCACCTGGGCCTTGGAGGGGCCATGACGTTCCCGCGTGCGAGTCGCATTCGGCGACTTGCCCAAGAACTTCCGCTCGAAGCGTTTGTGCTGGAGACCGACAGTCCAGATATTCCGCCCGCCTGGCTGACACCAGGGCAGCAGAACACGCCCGAGCAGGTGGTTGGGGTTGCCCGCTGTCTCGCGCAGCTGCGTGGGAATTCGGAGGCTGAGGTCGCCCAGGCCACAACGCAGGCAGCCCGCATGGCCCTTCCTGCCCTCGCTGACCAGCTCAATCCGCGCATAGCTTAACGCCATGGGAGTCTCCATTGGCTGGGCGGCTGTGGCCGCACTGGTGGGTTGCTGCGCGCTCTTGCTTCTGCCGCAGCTCCCACCCTTCGGGTTCTGGTGGGCAAGTGCTGCCCTGATCGTGATTGCCCTCATCGGTGCTTGGGCGCTTGCGCGGCGAATGCCCGCGCGCGCATGGCTGAGAAACTGGGGTTTGCCGTGCTTGGTTTTGTTGGCGATTGCCTTCGGCTTTGCGGCTCAGCTTAAATGGCGGGCAGAGCAGACCCTGAGCCAGCGCCTTGGGCCCGAGGAGCAGGGTCAATCATGGGTAATCGACGTGGTGTTGGAGGGCTTGCCGAATCAGTCTCAGGGTGCCTTTCCCGTCTGGATGACCGAGGCGCGGATTTTGAATGGTCCTCGCCCGAGTGCAACCATCAGTCTCGCCTGGGCGAAACCGCCCACTCCGTTGGCGCCCGGTCAGTCCTGGCGGATTCCTGTTCGGCTCAAAAATTTCTCTGGAACACGCAACTTCCATGGCTTCGACCCAGAGACGTGGGCTTTTGGTAAGCGTCTCATGCTGCAGGGTAGCGTTCGTGCTGGGCGAGGCGACCCTCCCGCGCTAAGACTCGAGGACGATGCGGGCCTCCTCTCGCGGATCGATCGCCTGAGATTCGAGACTCGCAAGTTGATTCATCAGACCCTGGAGGGACGGACCTATTGGGGGGTGATGTCGGGCCTGGTGGTGGGCGATCAAGCCGTCATCTCTGCCGAGCATTGGACTCTCTTCGCTCAGACAGGGATCTCTCATTTGGTGTCGATTTCGGGGATGCACGTCACGCTTTTTGCGGTCGCGGCCCGATTGCTCTTTAAGCTGCTCTGGCGCCTGCTCTCTGTCGCGCCCCTGCGTCTCGCACTCTGGGTGCCGTTTCCCCCGGTGGGGGCAGTTGTCGCCAGTCTCGCTGCGCTCGGCTACGCACTGCTTGCTGGCTTCAACCTCCCCGCGCAGCGCACGGCCATCATGGTCTGCACCGCTGCGCTTGCCATGCTTGCGGGTCGATCGCTTGGCAATGCAGGGGTGTTGGGCCTCACCCTCTTGGTCATGCTGGTGCTCGAGCCTGCTGCACCACTTTCCCCAGGCTTCTGGCTCTCGTTTTTCGCGGTCTGGCTTCTGTTTGCGCAGCCCGAGCGGGAGGAGAAAGCGAGACAGTTGAGTAATAGCATCTGGGATGCAGGCCGCGCGCAATGGGCCATGACCATTGGGCTGGCGCCGCTCACAGTTGCCTTCTTTCATCAGATCTCGGTAGTCGGGCCGCTCGCCAACGCCGTCGCGATCCCGATCGTCACCTACTTGGTCACGCCGCTTGCGTTGGTGGGTGCTCCGCTCGCAGCATGGGGTTTGACCACACCCCTGATCTGGGCCGATGGGCTTTTTGGATGGCTCATGGATCTCCTCAACTGGATGGCAGACCACCCCTGGGCCGTGGCGAGTTGGCATGCCCCACCCCTGTGGGCAAGTGTGCTGGCCTGCGGCGGCGTGGCCTGGGCCATGCAACCGCACCGCTCGAACCTCTCGCCGGCAGCGAGGCGATTGGGCTGGGGCTTGTTGCTTTTTTTGCTCGTGGGCGGTCAGCCCAGACCCCAGGAGGGGGAGGTGTCTATAACCGTGTTGGACGTGGGGCAGGGCACGGCTGTGCTCATCCGCACGCGAGACCACGCCATGCTCTACGACACGGGACCGACTATGGGGGCTTCCACCGCCGCGCGCCGAATTGTCCTGCCGCAACTGCAGGCCGAGGCGGTCGGTTCACTCGACCTGCTCATGGTCTCGCACGATGACGACGATCATGCGTCTGGACTGGGTGAGGTCCTCGCCGCTCACCCTTCGGCCCACCTTGTGACGAGTCTTCAGCCGCACGAGCTCCTAGGCCGTGGCCGTCCGTCCTCGGGCGGCGAGATTCGTTGCGAATGGGGGGTCGGCTGGGCGTGGAATAGCGTGCATTTTCGCGTGCTCTATCCATTTGAAGACCGCAGGCTGGAGTCTCGCTCGGGTAATGACGACTCCTGTGTTTTGGAGGTGACCGATGCGGCGGGTCGAAGGCTCATTCTGGCTGGAGACCTCTCATCTGAGGCGGAGGCCGACTGGTTGTCTCAGCAGCCTTGGCTAGGTAAGCCTCGCGGACCTCTGCTTTTTATGGCCCCCCATCATGGCAGTCGGGGTTCCCTGAGCGTCGATACGCTCCAAGTGCTTGAGCCCGGCTGGGTGTTTGCCCAGTCCCGCTTTCAGGGCCGATTTCAACATCCCCATCCCGAGGTGATCGAACGGCTTGAAGCGAGGGGCATTCCGTTCCTTAGAACCGACCTGCACGGTGCTCTGCGATTGCGTTGGCAGGGTGAGTCGCTGGCCGTTGAGCGTGCATCCGACCAGCGACGATTCTGGCACTTACTGCGCGACCCAGCCCCCGTCCATATTCCAGGCGACCCCCCGAACCTGATCCGCAGACGGGGAACAGAGGAAGACCGCTAGGCCAGCGAGCTGCTCGGGGGTAACAAACTCACCAGAGGGCTGCTTCTCGAGGAGCAGCCCTCGCTTGGCTTCCTCGAGAGAGACACCCTCACGCTCGGCGCGCGCGTCGACCTGTTTCTGGACGAGGGGGGTGAGCACCCAGCCTGGGCAGATGGCGTTGCAGGTGATGGGCGACTGAGCAGTCTCCAGAGCGACCACCTTGGTGAGCCCAACAATGCCGTGCTTGGCTGCAACATATGCGGCCTTTTGGGCGCTGGCGACGAGCCCGTGGGCAGAGGCAATATTGAGAATGCGCCCAAACCCTCGCTGCCGCATGCCTGGAAGCGCCGCCCGAATGGTGTGAAAGGCGGACGAGAGGTTGATGGCAATCACCGCGTCCCACTTTTCAATGGGGAAGTCCTCAACGGGTGAGACATGCTGAATGCCCGCATTGTTGACCAAGATGTCAATTGAACCCATGTCCTGCGCGGCCGCTTGCATCATCGCTGCGATTTCTGCGGGCTTAGACATGTCGGCACCGTAGTGGGCGGTGGGATGACCAGAGCGGCGGGTGAGGTCTTCTTGAATCTGTGCAATCAAGGCGGCATCGCCAAACCCATTAATGGCAATACGTGCGCCTTGGTCAGCAAGCGCTTGGGCAATACCCAGCCCGATTCCGCTGGTCGATCCAGTAACGAGAGCGGTTCTGCCTTTGAGCGAGGACATCTTGGTTCTCCTGTATGGTTTTTGACTGCGGGCTAGCATAGCCTGCTTGCTCCCTATTTTAAGGACCGTCGCAGATGCAGAGACTCATTCCAACCGAGATCCTCGAGATTCCAAGCGCAAGCCCCGCGGGGCCCCACGTCATGCGTGTTCAACAGGCCGGGGACCCCCAGAGCCAGCGGGTTGCGCTTTGTGTGCATGGCCTCACGCGCGTGTCTGATGACTTCCTACCCTTGGCAGAAAAACTCGTCGCGCAAGGCTATCGCGTACTCATGCCCGATGTGGTGGGGCGGGGGCGCTCCGATTGGCTCAAGGCCTCAGAGCACTATCACATGGGTCAGTATGTCGCTGATGTTGCCCAGATGGCCAGACAGCTCAAGCTCCCGCCCTTCGCTTGGGTGGGCACATCGATGGGTGGGCTTATGGCCATGTTGGCTGCGGGACATCCTCAGCGCGAGGCCTTTTTTGCTGGACTCCACATTGAGCGCTTGGTACTCAACGATGCGGGTGCCATGCTCTCTGGCGCCGCACTCGATCGCATTGGTCTTTATGTGGGCGAGACGCCAACCTTCAATACCCTCGATGAGGCGCGCGCGATGGTCCGCAGCCGGCTGGTGACCTTTGGAGCGCACACGCAGGATCAGTGGGACTTCCTTACAGATGCAGTGCTCAGATCGACCGAGGATGGGCGTTGGCGGCTGCATTACGACCCCGCCATCGCTGCGCCCTTCAAGGCTGCATTGCTCGCCTCAAGCGGACCCACGCCAGATGCAGACTTCTGGCCACTCTACGATGCGATTGCATGCCCAACACTGCTACTGAGAGGTGCAGAGAGCGACCTGTTACCCCGGGCGATCGCCGAGGACATGACACAGCGTGGTCCAAAGGCCACGCTGGTGGAGTTTGCAGGGGTGGGGCATGCTCCCACTTTGTTGAATGAGGATCAGATGGGTCCGATCCTTTCGTTCCTCGCAGAGGCTTAGCGCCAGCCGACTTGGTCCACGAGTTCTTGGGCGGCGCGCACCTTTGAGGCGTATTGGGACACGGGCATTGGATCTGCCTTGAAGGCTCCAAGGCTCTCGAGCTCAGGGTTGTTTACTTTCACGCCTGCCCGCGCTGGCCATTCATTGTTGGCCTCTGCAAACTGCGCTTGGGCTTCAGGGCTGGCCAGGAATTCAAGAAAAGTCTGCCCGTGGGTTTTATTCGGCGCAGTCCGCAGCAGCCCACCCCCCGAAATATTGACGTGTGTCCCCACCCCAGCCTGGTCGGGCCACACCAGTCGGGTCTTCGAAACCATCGCCCGGTCCTCTGGCTTGTTGCTGCGCATAAGGCGGGCGTAGTAGTAGGTGTTGGTGATGGCAATGGTGCATTCTCCGGAGGCCACTGCTTTGATCTGATCGGTGTCACCCCCCTTAGGTGGTCGCGCGAGGTTGTTTTTGACGCCTTGCGCCCAAGCCTTGGCTCTCTCTGGCCCGAGGTGGGCGATTTGGGAACCAATCAGCGAGAGCATGTAGGGGTGGGCAGCCGTGCGGCTGCAGATCATGCCCTTGAATTCTGGCTTGGCCAGATCTGCATAGGTCTTGACCTGATCGGGCTTGATCCGCAGGGGGTCAACGACGATCACGCGTGCACGAGTGGTGAGACCAAACCAGAGGTTCTGGTTACGAAGGGAGGCGGGAATGGCCTGCTCCAGAAGCTTGGATTGCACGGGCGCAAAGAGGCCCTCTTGAGCCGCTCGCTCGAGGCGAGAGGCGTCTGCCAGAAGCAACACATCCGCGGGGCTTGCTTTGCCCTCGCTGCGGAGCCGCTCGAGCAGCGGCTCGTCGCCAGCGCTGACCACATTGACCTTGATGCCGGTCTGCTTGGTGAAGGCTGCGTAGAGGGCGTCGTCACTGGAATAGTGCCGAGCGGTGTAAAGGTTCAATACACGCTCGTTGGCGTGCACGCTGGTGGTGGGCCCAATCATGCTGAGGGCCAAGGCAGTGGTGAGGGTCAGTCGGCGAAGGGTGTTCATGGGCGTAGTCGCTTTTGTGGGATCTGGAGATCAAATCTTAACCCAAGTGAGAACGATTTTCAAATGCATTAAGAGAAATTGGGATGGGATCTATCATTGCGTCACCCCCCCTTTCCTTTGATCTGGAGAATTTGCCATGATGATTCGTCAAGCACTGACCGCCGAGGACTGCGAGCGCATGGGCGCCGCTGCGATTGCCGAGGCCGAGAAAAACAACTGGAATGTCAGCATTGCCATCTGTGATGACGGCGGCCATCCACTCTGGTTCAAGCGCCTCAATGGCGCTCCTCCCATCTCTGCTTACATCGCGAGTAACAAGGCGAAAACAGCAGCACTCGGTCGGCGTGAGACCCGGCTCTATGAAGAGGTCATCAATAACGGCCGCACCGCCTTTCTCACAGTCCCCGAGATCGAGGGCCTGCTGGAAGGAGGGGTCCCGGTTGTGGTCGATGGCGTCGTGATTGGTGCGGTGGGCGTCTCGAACGTGAAATCGAACGAGGACGCCCAGATCGCGAAGGCAGGAATTGCTGCCCTCTGAGGTTTAAAAGCGCCTAAGCAGCTACCTTTTGGAGTTGCTCGATGCGGACCTTCCACTCACGGGGTCCGCTCTCGTGCACTGACTCTCCGCGCGCGTCGACTGCGACCGTAACCGGCATGTCGACGATCTCGAACTCGTAGATGGCCTCCATCCCGAGGTCTTCAAACGCAAGCACCTTGGCGGAACGAATGGCCTTGCTCACCAAGTAGGCGGACCCGCCGATCGCGATGAGGTAGGCAGTACCGTACTTCTTGATGGTGTCGATGGTGGCTTGGCCGCGTTCGGCCTTGCCGACCATCCCAATGAGGCCGGTCTGTCCGAGCATCATTTCGCTGAACTTATCCATGCGGGTCGATGTGGTCGGGCCGGCGGGACCAACAGCCTCATCGCGCACGGCATCCACCGGGCCAACGTAGTAAATGACGCGGTTGGTGAAGTCGACAGGAAGCTTCTCGCCTCGGCCAAGCATGTCTTGAATGCGCTTATGGGCGGCATCGCGACCTGTGAGCAGCTTGCCCGATAGCAAAAGCGTCTGACCGGGCTTCCAGGTCTGAACCTCGTCGCGGGTGAGCGTGTCGAGGTTCACCCGAAGTGACTTTTCTGCATTGGCAGTCCATTGCACCTTGGGCCATTGATCCAGGTTAGGCGGGTCGAAGACCGCAGGGCCTGAGCCATCGAGGTGGAAATGAATGTGCCGTGTGGCCGCGCAGTTGGGGATCATGGCAACGGGCAGATTTGCAGCATGCGTGGGGCAGTCCATGATCTTGACGTCGAGCACCGTGGTGAGGCCACCCAGACCCTGCGCGCCAATGCCCAGCGCGTTCACCTTTTCGTAGAGCTCAAGCCGCATTTCCTCGGGGCGGGTCTTGGGCCCTCTGGCTCTGAGCTCGGCAATGTCGACCGGGGCCATGAGGGATTCCTTGGCCATGAGCATGGCCTTCTCGGGGGTGCCGCCAATACCGATGCCGAGAATGCCAGGGGGGCACCATCCCGCGCCCATGGTGGGCACCGTCTTGAGCACCCACTCCACAATATTGTCATTGGGGTTGAGCATCCCCAGCTTGGCCTTGGCCTCGCTTCCGCCGCCCTTTGCCGCGCAGATGACTTCAAGCGCGTCGCCGGCCACGATCTCGGTGTGGATGACTGCCGGGGTGTTGTCCTTGGTGTTCTTTGAGGTTCCCGCTGGGTCCGCCAGAACGGAGGCGCGCAGGGGGTTGTCGGGGTTCCGATAGGCGCGACGCACGCCCTCATTCACCATGTCCGTTACGGTCATGGTGGCACCGCCCCATTGCAGGTTCATGCCGACTTTCAGAAACACCGTCGCAATGCCTGTGTCCTGGCAGATGGGGCGATGGCCCTCTGCGGCCATCCGGCTATTGGTGAGGATCTGCGCAATGGCGTCTCGTGCGGCGGGGCTCTGCTCGCGCTCGTATGCCTCACCCAGTGCAGTGATGTAATCCACCGGGTGGTAGTAGCTGATGTACTGGAATGCATCAGCGATGCTCTGGATGAAGTCGTCCTGCTGAATGACTGCCATGGTCGTCCCTCCTGGGATTAGTGTGAATGTGTGGAACCCTTGTGCTTGAGCGCCGCAAGATCGTCGCTGAGCATGATGCGATCGCAGGCCGCAATGGCCATGGCCGAGAGCAAGAATGCAATGTGAATGGCGGTTTGCGCAATTAAGGTTTTCTCGTCGAGCTGAGAGGCGTTGATGAATGTCTTGAGCAGGTGAATGGACGAAATGCCAATGATTGCCGTGGCCAGCTTGACCTTGAGCACGGAGGCATTCACGTGCGAGAGCCATTCGGGTTGATCGGGGTGCCGGTCAAGATTCATGCGAGACACGAAGGTCTCATAGCCCCCGACGATCACCATGATGAGTAGGTTGGAGATCATGACCACATCAATCAGTCCGAGCACGATGAGCATGATGGCCGCCTCCGTCATGGGCGCCTGGCCCTCTGCGGGGGCAAAGACGCCGTGGAGCAGATGGCTCAGCTCTATCCAGAAGTGATACGCGTAAACCACTTGCGCCACGATCAGGCCGAGATAGAGCGGGAGCTGAAGCCAACGGCTCGCAAAAATGAGACGGGGCAGGGGGGCTAGACGCCCGTTTTGAAGAGGATCTTGGGGATTCATATTTGTTGAGCTTAAGGAAATGTCGTAGAGTTTTACCAAAGAATTATTAATCAATCAGAGGAGACCCCCCAATGTCATCGAGTCAGATCGAGTCGGTCCTGCACGAGAACCGTGTATTCGACCCCCCTAAGGATTTTGCCAAAACAGCGCGCATCGGCAGCATGCAGGCCTACAACGCGCTTGTAGCCGAGGCCGAGGCCAACTATGGCGAATTCTGGGCCAAGCGAGCGCGCGAAGAAATTGTCTGGCACAAGCCGTTCACCAAGTCGTTAGACGAGTCTCATGCGCCGTTTTACAAGTGGTTTGAAGACGGCGAACTGAACGTCTCGTATAACTGCCTCGAGAAGAACATTGAGAACGGTCTTGGCGAAAAGGTCGCCATTATTTTCGAGGCTGACGGCGGTGAGGTCACGAAGGTCACCTACACACAGCTGCATGCGAAAGTCTGCCAGCTCGCCAATGGGCTCAAGACCCTGGGCTACAAAAAAGGTGACCGTGCGCTGATTTACATGCCCATGTCTGTCGAGGGCGTGGCCGCCATGCACGCCTGCGCACGCCTGGGTATTATTCACTCCGTCGTATTTGGCGGGTTCTCAGCAAAGAGCCTTCAAGAGCGGGTCGTGGACGCTGGGGCAACCCTTGTTATTGCCGCGGACGAGCAGTGTCGCGGCGGAAAGAACATCCCGCTCAAGCCCGCCGTAGATGAGGCTTTCGCCCTTGGGGGTTGTGAGGGTGTGCGCCATGTGGTCGTCTATCGACGCACGGGAGGGGCCGTGCCCATGACGGCTGGGCGTGATGTCTACATGGATGATCTGGTCCGTGATCAGCCCACAAGCTGCACGCCAGAGTGGGTGAGCGCAGAGCATCCGCTTTTCATTCTCTACACCTCGGGCTCGACGGGTAAGCCCAAGGGCGTTCAGCACTCCAGTGGTGGCTACCTGCTGCACGCCATTCTGACCATGAAGTACACCTTCGACATTCAGCATCACGATGTCTTCTGGTGTACGGCAGATATTGGCTGGGTTACGGGCCACACCTATATTGCATACGGGCCGCTTGCCTGCGGCGCGACGCAGATTGTCTTCGAAGGCGTTCCCACCTACCCCAATGCGGGCCGCTTCTGGGACATGATTCAGAAGCACCAGGTCAGCGTGTTCTATACCGCGCCCACTGCGATTCGGTCTTTGATCAAAGCCGCAGAGACGACCCCTGAATGTCATCCCAACAAGTACAACCTGAGCTCGCTGCGGCTGTTGGGCTCGGTGGGTGAGCCGATCAACCCCGAAGCCTGGATGTGGTACCACAACCATATTGGCGGTGGTCGTTGCCCGATTGTCGACACCTTCTGGCAAACCGAGACTGGCGGGCATGTAATAACGCCCATGCCAGGTGCGACGCCCTTGGTGCCGGGCTCATGTACGCTGCCGTTCCCGGGTGTACAGGTGGCCATTGTCGATGAGACCGGGCACGATCTTCCCAACGGGCATGGCGGCATACTGGTCATCAAACGGCCTTGGCCCTCCATGATTCGGACCATTTGGGGCGACCCCGAGCGTTTTAAAAAGTCGTACTACCCTGAGGAGCTCGGCGGTACGCTTTACTTGGCTGGCGATGGCGCGATTCGCGACAAGGACACGGGCTACTTCACCATCATGGGACGTATTGATGATGTGTTGAACGTCTCGGGTCACCGCATGGGCACGATGGAAATTGAGTCTGCGCTGGTGGCCAACCCGCTCGTCGCTGAGGCAGCAGTGGTGGGGCGTCCCGACGATCTCACGGGCGAGGCCATTGTGGCCTTCGTGGTGCTTAAGCAGGCGCGGCCCAGTGGAGATGACGCCAAGAAAATGGCGAACGATCTGCGCAACTGGGTAGGCAAGGAGATTGGTCCTATTGCCAAGCCCAAAGAGATTCGGTTCGGCGACAACCTACCCAAGACGCGCTCTGGGAAGATCATGCGTCGGCTGCTTCGCACGCTGGCCAAGGGTGAGGAAATTACGCAGGATGTGTCCACGCTTGAGAACCCGGCCATTCTGGAGCAGCTCAAGCAGCCCACCTAAGCGGTTGCCTAAAACTGTTAGAATCGCGGGCTTGCAGATGCAGGCCCGTTGTTCTTTCGGGCTGATGTGAAGCACAGCGGAGAGATGGATGAGTGGTTTAAGTCGCACGCCTGGAAAGCGTGTGTAGGTTCATAGCCTACCGCGGGTTCGAATCCCGCTCTCTCCGCCACTAAGAATCACGCCCGCGAATGCGGGCGTTTTTGTTTTCTTAAAGCGTCTCACCTGCGCCCTATTGCGTCGCCTGATGCGTCGCCTGATTCATCTGGATGCAAGCAGCCCATGGCCATGGCGACCAGGCTGTCCAGAAAGGCGGGCGATTCGAGTTGCTGCGGAATGTCTTCCAGCGCAGACCGGATCACGCTGCGCAATCCTTGACCAAGTAAATAGGCAGCCAATGCGGTGTGGGGGGTTTTGACCTCATGCGCATACATTTGCAGCAGCGGCAACCAGGTGGCTTCGATGAATTCGCCAGCATTTCGGTACTGGCTGCGCCACATCCCCAGATGCAGGGCTGCATGATGGCGTAAGTGAAAGGACTGGTTCAATTTGAAAAGCCGCAGCTCGACACGGATGATGTTTGCAAGGATCTCGCGCAGGGCTGCGTTCAGCGGCATGCAGGCTAGCCGCTCGCGCATCAAGAGCAGATGCTCAGATTCCTGGTCGAGTACGCGCTCATAAAGCAAGGCAACGATGGCGTCCTTGTTGGGGAAGTACTGGTAAATAGAGCCAACGGCTGCGCCAGAGACTTCCGCGATGCGGGCTACGGTCAGTGCCTCTTCGCCTTCTTTGTCCAAGATTTGCATACATGCCTGCGCGACGGCGTCAACCAGCGCGCGTGAGCGCGACTGATTGGGACGTTTACGCGGCGCGGGAAGCAGCCCCGACGAACTCGGAGTGCCCGAAGGGGGCGGCTTGCGTTTTGTGTGCATGGAAATGTGAGTGTCTGTCCTCTCGAGATGCCACTTGGTTTGAATTACATCGGTAAATCAATAGGTTGAGTAGCCTTCTGTCGCTGCGCTAATGCGACTGTCGTCCGCTGTAAGAGCTTCATAAACTCTGTGAGTTCGTACCTGAAGCGCTTGCCTGTTGACCTTTCGTCCTCATTATTCCGGATTCATAAGGAGACTGTCGTGTCGTCACCGTTCACTGTCTGCTCACTCGGTCCTGCCATCGGCGCCGAAGTGCTTGATCTCGATCTTGAAAACTTGTGTTTGCCAGGAACACTGGAGGCGCTCGAGGCTGCGCTGGTCAAGCACGAAGCGCTCGTGCTGCATGTGCCCGATTTAACGCTTGCGCAGCACCTTGCGATTGCGAACCATTTCGGTCATGCGGAGGTTCATACCTTCTACCCTAACCTAGGCGAGGGCTACGAACAGATCACGGTCATCGATTCCAAGTTGGGCGACCGGGCTGATATGTGGCACCACGACGAGAGCTTTCTGCCCAGCGCGCCCATTGTCACCATGACGCAGGCCAAAATTTTGCCGCCATGCGGGGGGGACACATGCTGGATCAGCATGACTACGGCTTACGACGCTCTGTCCGAGCGAATGAAGCAGTACCTCGGCGGGTTACACGCCTGGCACGATATGAATGGCCCAATGACGGCGGCCCTCCGCCAACGCGTCGTGACGCACGAGCGCTACCTGGAAGTTATCCAGATGAACCGGCGTCACTTGCACCCGATGGTAACCACACACCCTGTCACGGGCCGAAGAGCGCTTTACATTAGCCCGACATATACGACGCATATTGAAGGTTTGGCGGCAGCAGAGAGCGACGCCATCCTGGCCTATCTTCACTCTCATTGCCAGCATGTGCAGTTCGTTTACAGGCATCGTTGGGCTGTGGGGGATATGGTGATTTGGGACAACCGCAGCGTAATACACAACGCCATCCTCGACTACAAGCCGCACCAGCGGCGCATGCATCGTGCATCGGTGTTTGCGCGCGACAAACCCATTTCTGAATCAAAAGGGAGTTAACGATGATGAATGATGTGAACGCCGAATTACTGGCCCGCTATGCCCCCCGGCCCGGCCGCCATGCACTTTTACCTAACCTCACACCGCAGCAGCAGGTTGCACTGCTGTGCCGCGTGTTGCACCGAGAGGGCTATAACGATCATATAGCCGGACACATCACCTTGCGTCAGGACGATGGAACCTTCCTGGCCAATCCCTGGGAACTCACCTGGGCCGAGTTGACTGCATCTGACATTTTGCGTCTGGATGCGCAAGGAAAGGTCTTGGAAGGCGAATGGAACATCACGCCTGCCATTAACCTGCACATGGATGTCCACCATGCGCGGCACGATGTCAGCGTAGTGCTCCACAACCATTCCGAGTGGGGCTCAGTATGGTCTGCAGTGGGGCGCGTGCCGCCCATTTATGATCAGACCTCGGCCCTGGTCGATACCGATCCAGTGGTCTATGACGAGTACCGTGGCACGGTAGAGGACGGAGAGGCTGGCCGCGCTGCGGCCAGTGCGCTTGGTCAACATAAGTGGGCATTGCTGGCCAACCATGGTGTCCTGCTGGTTGCTAAAAATATCCGTCAGGCTCACCTGCGTGCGATCACTCTGGAGTGGCGCAGTCGCATGGCGTGGCGTGTCGAGGTGCTTGGCGGTGGCGTACCGCTGCCAGTCGCTGTTGCAACTGCCACCGGGCAGCGCCCTGATGCGAACGGATTTCCGTTCCTGTGGGAAGCCATGGCTCGTGAAGAGATTCGACGCGACCCTACCGTGCTGGAATGATCCTCTACTTCAATCGGCACTGTATCGCTGGCCTGATCTTCAAAAACATCACGTACGCGAGCTCAAGCAGGCTCGGCACGCCCGGTACATGACGCAAAACCGATAGCCAGCGCCAGCCGGGAATATGCCTCCAGAGCTCAAGAAAAGCGCGTGCACCTGAGATGGGTTCGCCCGGTATGGGCTGAACATGAAACCGAGCCATCAGCACGGACTGCGGTAGTGGCAGCAGAGGCGCCTGCTCGGGTGAGGAGACGTCGCACCAAGCGACTTTTTTTGCAGAATCGAGCCGCTGGTAGAGCGCAATCTCTTTGCTGCAGAGGGGGCAGGACCCGTCATAGAAAACACGAACGGCCGCGCCGCTGGATGCCTCGCGTGCTTTCTCCATTTCCATTAGGCGCGTGCCTCACTCTGAGGAAGGTGGAGGTGCCCTGTCTTTACGAAGATGGTGCAGCCCTCGCGGCTGAATGGCTGATGGAGACTCATGTGCGGGCTACGAATCCAGCTGCCGGCTGGGTAGGTTCCATGTTCGTCTTCGAAGGTACCCTGCACCACAAAGATTTCTTCTCCACCGAAGTGGCGGTGAGGATTGAAGTAGGTTTGAGGACCCCAACGAACGAGGGTGGACCCACTTCCTTGCCGCATGAGCGGCATGACATGGAGCCCCTCAACGAGCCCTTGGAGCCAGGGGGCCTTATTGGTGTCCACCCGCTCGCGCACGAGCTGGTCTGCGCCCAGGTGACGCAGCTTCACAAACAGTGTGCATCCTTGCTCACTGAATGGAGCATGAAAGGACCCCGGGGGGTTCATGATGTATGTCCCAACCGGATAGTCACCATGCTCATCGCTGAGCGTGCCCTCGAGCACCAGAATCTCCTCGCCGAAATCGTGCGCGTGTGCAGGGAAGTGCGTCCCCGGGGCATAGCGCACGATCGATGTTGCTCGAGCAACCTCTCCACCCTTACGCTCGAGCATGCGTCTCGTCACCCCTGGCGTTGGGCTGGTCACCCACTCGAGGTTGTGGTGGTTTATGACGACGCGCTCGGCAAAATCTGCGTTTAACTCCATGAGGACCTCTAAGAGAGCCTGCAAGGGAGCTCGACCGCAATCGTCTCTCGAATCACACTGGCGGCATTGAAGCGGTGAATGTCTGGACGCGCAGCCAATTGCCCGAGCACAAGCGCGGCAATTTGGTTGATCTCAACGTCCGTTCTCATGCAGACCCGCGCATCTTTCGACAAGGTCAGTCCATCGATAACACCCATGACATAACTCTGGCCTGAGAACACCTCCTCGGGCTGAGCGGAGGAGAGCTTTGAGAAGAGCTCACCCGCGGTCATGAACCGCACTGTTGGTGCAGCCAACGCGGCTCCAGCAGACAAGCAGAGGAGCACTGTTGCAATCGCGAGGCCGAGGTTGGGGTTTCGTTTCATTGGCCATTCATCATATCCCTTAGGATGGAGGCGTTGACTACTCGAATGCCAAGGGATTGCACATGCTCAAAGGCTTAATCATTTTGATGCTCTACCAGGGGGCGGGCGAGATCGTGGCGCGTGCGCTTTCGTCCCCAGTTCCTGGGCCTGTGATTGGCCTGATTTTGCTGCTTGTCAGTCTGTTGTGGCGCCAGAAAACCGACCCAGACCTACAAGTGGTCGCAAGCAGCCTGACTGCCCACCTTGGGCTTCTCTTTGTTCCTGCAGCCGTCGGGGTGGTGAGCTTTCTGCCTTTGCTCAAGGGGCACATGCTCTCGATCGGTATCGTCCTGCTGGTCAGTGTGCTTCTCGCGATGGCGACAACCGCGCTCGTGCTCAAGCGGCGGTCGGTCACGACGCCAGCCGAGTAATTGATGGATCTCCGTGAAATATGGGTCTACCTCAGTGGTAGCCCGCTTTTTAGCCTGATCCTGACCTTGGTGGCGTATCAAGTGGGCGTGTTCGCTCATCAGAGCATGGGCCGTTCGCCATTGGTCAACCCCGTGGCCATAGCGGTCTTATTAACGGCTGGTGTTCTGCTGGCGATCGACATGCCATACGCCCAATACTTTGAGGGCGCGCAGTTTATTCACTTTCTGTTGGGCACGGCTACTGTGGCCCTGGCGGTGCCCATTGCCCAAGGCTGGCATCTACTCAAAGGGCGCTTTGCAGAACTGGGTCTTGCCCTGATCATGGGTGGCGTTGTCTCGGTTGTGTCCAGCGTTGGACTTGCGAGTCTGTTTAGCCTGCCCTTAGAACTTGTTACACCCATGCTGGCCAAGTCCGTAACGGCACCCATTGCCATGGGCATCTCAGAATCTATGGGGATCTCCCCCACGCTCACTGCGGTCTACGCAGTATCAACAGGCGTAATTGGCGCAATCACAGCCACCCACTTACTGAACGCCCTAGGCATGAAAGACTGGACCGCGCGTGGCTTCGCAGTGGGCGTGGCCGCGCATGGCATTGGTACCTCGCGGGCGTTTGCAGTGCATCCAGACGCCGGGGCTTTCTCGAGTGTTGGCATGGGATTACACGGTGTGCTGGGCGCTCTTTTTCTGCCCCTTGTCGGTCCATGGGTTGTGAAATTCTTGGCGACATGATCGCGACCGGGGCTTCTTGGTGATCCCCTCTTTGAAAGTGCCCCACCAAACAAGGGGAGGATTACCATTACAGTCGGCTTCCTCCTGCGTCTATCTCCTTGCTCAAAAGGAGCGTAGACGCTTTAATAGGGTGCTAGACATCATTAACAAACGTCGTGATGAAACCCTCCGAGGCATTGGCTGCGCACCGAAATGAGATTCGTGAGATTGTCCGTTCTCATCGAACGGCAAACGCGCGGGTTTTTGGGTCTGTGTTGAATGGATCAGACACAGAGGAAAGTGACCTCGACATCCTCGTCGATACTACGGAGGAAACTACCCTATTTGATTTGGGTGCCATTCGTTTCAAGCTTCGGCACTTGTTGGGTATCCGAGTTGATGTCCTCACACCCGATGGACTTCCCGATAAATTTCGCCAAGCAGTAATTGATCAGGCCCGGCCGGTATGAGTCGCCACCGCCTTAGAGTTGCGGACTATCTGGAGCATATTCTTGAGGCAACACGGCGTATTGAGGACTACTCCCACGGAATGAATCAGGATGATTTTTTGTCAAACCGTTTGGTTCAAGATGCAGTGATCCGAAATTTTGAAATCATCGGTGAAGCAAGTCGAAATATTGAACGCGTTGATCCATCGTTTTTGAACGCACATCCCGCACTCCCTCTGTCTTTCGCTTACGAGATGCGTAATTTTCTTGCCCACGGCTACTTCAAGGTTGATCTTGCTTTGGTTTGGAGAACGATCAAGGCAGACCTACCAAGTCTCAGAAAGCAAGTTGTTGACGCGATGGGCGATCTCTCGTCCTGAGCGAGACTGATAACCCACGAGAATTGGCGATGGAGTTGGTTGGTGACTGATCGGCTCTGCTCGCGAAGTGTCCGGAAACAGGACAACAAAAGGGGTAGACCCTCAAGCTGCTTGCTGCCACCCCGTGTCACATGACTTCGGTTGCAGTTCCGCAACGGTTTCGTCTAAGCTCGAGACATAACCCGCCGATTGGAGAATGTATGGAGTTTGTCAGCGCAGCCGTACTGATCTTGGTCATCGTTTTTTTCAGTCGCGGCATAAAGATCGTCCCGCAGTCACAGAACTTTGTCATTGAGCGGCTCGGGCGCTACAACCGCACGCTTGAGGCGGGCTTTCACATCATCATTCCAGTTGTTGAGGCTGTGCGGCATCGGGTAGACGTTCTTGAACGACAACTCCCCACCAGCAAAATCTCAACGATCACCCTTGATAACGTCACCATTAGCATCGACCTCGCGATTCTTTTTCGGGTGGTTCACGCGGAGAAATCCGTCTATCGCATCAACAATATTGACCAAGCCATCCAAACGACCGTCACGGGCGTTGTGCGCAGTGTGATTGGTAAGACAGACCTTGATGGGGTCCAGTCCAATCGCCGTTCAATATCAGACGCAATAGAGGAGGAATTGCGCGCTGTTACCGAGGAGTGGGGCATTGTTCTCTCGAGGGTAGAGATCATCGATGTCGAGGTGGACGACGAGACGCGCAAGGCTATGCAGTTGCAGTTAAATGCAGAGAGAAATCGACGCGCTGTGGTTCGTCAAGCTGAGGGCGAGAAAGAGGCGGCTCAACTTAAAGCAGACGCCGATCTATACACCGCGCAGAAGCAGGCCGAAGCAAAGAGAGTGCTTGCGGATGCCGATGCATATGCGGTGAGTGCTGTCGCAAAATCGATCAGCAATGGTGGAGAGTCCGCCATCAACTTTGAGATTAAGAAGATTCAGGCCAAGGCCATCGAAAGCCTTGGTGTCAACGAGAGCTCCAAGATTGTGATTTTGCCGGCTGAGCTCATGGAGTCATTGTCCTCGGTTGCTTCTCGAATCATCCCTAGATGATGGATATTGAGCTCTACCAGTGGACGCTTGTGATTGGCATTGCTCTGGTCATCATTGAGATTCTCACCGGAACATTTTTCTTTCTCGGATGTGCTATTGGCGTCCTCCCAGTAGCGATGATTCATTTTTTTACGGGTGAGATTTCACTCGCGAGGGATTTGGCAATCTTTGCGGTTGTGTCTGCTGCAGCGTTTGTTGGCTTACGCAAGTATTTCTTGAAGCCTGGGGATTCGTCTGAGGCTTCGGAGGATGTGAACCGATACTAGGGAAGGGTCAATATAGCGACTATTTGTAGCGATTCGACCATCAAATCATTGGTCGATCGTTGGGTTTGGACTCCATGACTCGCACTACGGGACTAACCCCTGGGCATAATTTTTTTTTATGACCCAACAAAAAAACGGTATGTGACAGTTTCAAGGCCTTGTTTCATGCTGGCCTGACATTGATAACTACCCTGGGGGCAACACATGGAACTGAAAAATACCCGCCGTCGCTTTGGTGCTTACTCTCTCAAGCTTGCTGCAGTCTCAACTGTCTTCGCCACGGGTCTTACGTCTAATGCATGGGCGCAAGGCGTTAGCTATGCTGGAAAGACAATCGAATGGGTCGTGCCATTCCCAACAGGAGGTGGTACTGACGTTTGGGCACGTTTCCTTGCACCTTTCTTAACAAAGTACCTGCCTGGAAATCCTACGGTGGTGATTCGTAATGTGCCAGGGGGCGGGTCGATCACCGGCGCGAACCAATTCGCAGCCAGCGCCAAGCCCGACGGGCTTAGCCTCCTGGGAACCTCAGGCTCAACGCAGTTCCCTTACCTTTTGGGCGACAGTCGTGTCCGATATGACTACAAGACTTGGGAAGTCATCATGGCGGGCCCAACTGGAGGGGCGGTATACATTAGCTCCAAGTATGGCCTCAAGTCGGCAAAGGAGTTGTCCAAGTTGCAAGGACAAAAGCTGGTCTTCGCGAGTCAAGGGGCTACTTCGTTGGATCTGGTGCCAATGCTCGCCTTCAAGATGCTAGGGCTTGATGTGCAGTTTGTATTCGGAATGAAGGGTGGCGGAGAAAAACGGCTGGCTTTCGAGCGGGGAGAGGCTACCCTCGATTTTCAGACGACTTCGGCCTACTTCAAAAGCGTAGTCCCGATGGTCGAATCAGGTAAGGCCGTTCCCTTGTTTAGCTGGGGAGTCCTCGATTCCAATGGCAATCTGGCGCGTGATCCAGCATTCCCCGACCTACCACATTTCGCTGAAGCTTATCAAATGGCGACAGGAAAGGCGCCATCTGGTAGAGACTGGGACGCAACCAAGGCATTCTTGATTGCTGGCATCCCTGCAAACAAGACCTTAGTCGTACCCAAGGGTACCCCCCCTGATGTCGTAGCCACCTTGAGAAAGGCCTTCCGAGATATGCGCAATGACCCCGACTACAAGGCCGGTGTCAATAAGGTTTTGGGTGGTTATGAGCAGGCGATTGATGCAGACGCAGAGCGCGTGTTCCAGCTTGGGACAAACATTGATCCAAGTGCTAGAGAGATGGTTCGGTCCCACCTGTCCACCAATCACAACGTCAAGTTTTAACTCGCTCACGGTGCAAGCCTTGAGCTTGCACCGGCTCTCTAGGACAGGAATAGTGGCCATGTCACATGTTTGAATCCATGCAGGGTGCCCTGGCGGGGCTCATGAGTTTCCAGCACCTCGGCTTTATGTTGTTGGGAATCTTAATCGGGCTCGGGGTCGGCATTCTGCCGGGTCTCGGCGGGGTTGCTGGGATGTCGCTGCTGATGCCATTCATCTATGGCGTCGATCCCGTATCTGCCATCGCTTTGCTCATCGGGATGGTAGCGGTTATTCCCACGGGCGATACGTTCACCTCGGTTCTCATGGGTATTCCGGGGTCTAGCGCAAGCCAGGCTACCGTCCTCGATGGGTTTCCCTTAGCCAAGCAGGGAGAGGCTGCTCGTGCGCTCAGTGCGGCGTTCTCGGCCTCTTTGCTTGGCGGGGTATTCGGTGCAATTTTGCTCACAGGCTTTGTGGTTGTCGCTAAGCCGCTCACCCTCATGCTCTCGACGGCGGAGCTCTTCAGTTTGGCGATTTTGGGCCTCTCTGTAGTGGGCATTCTCGCGGGCAACAGCATGGTTCGTGGCCTTGCTGCATGTGGGTTGGGTATTGTCTTTGGGGGAATTGGGGCTGCGCCAGCCACCGGTGAGACTCGCTTAGGCCTGGGCATCGAATATCTGATGGATGGCGTGCCTTTAGTCATCATTGGCTTGGGATTGTTTGCCATTCCTGAGTTGGTCGATCTTATGCGTCGCCAAAAGCCGATTGCCGGACAGTCCGCGCTCGGACGAGGTTGGCTGCGGGGTGTGAAGGACACCATCAGCAATTGGTTCCTCGTGCTGAGGTCGTCCGCATTGGGTACCTTTATTGGTGCCATCCCCGGCCTAGGGGGAGGGGTGGTTGACTGGCTTGCATATGGATTTGCAGTTCAATCGACCAAAGACAAAAGCAAGTTTGGCAAGGGTGAGATTAAGGGCGTCATTGCGCCTGAGTCGGCGAACAACGCGCTTCAAGGTGGAGCGCTCATGCCAACGCTCTTGTTCGGGATCCCTGGATCAGGCTCGATGGCCGTATTTTTGGCGGGTATGGCGTTGATCGGCCTACAACCAGGTCCGAACATGGTCACCACAAATCTACATCTCACATACACCATTGCTTGGACGCTAGCGATGGCGAGCATCATAGGGGCATTCTTGTGCTTCTTGCTCGCGTCTCCAATTGCCCGCCTTACCGCAATCCCGTTTAACCTGATCGCCCCAGCAATGATCATGGTCATTTGCTTTGCGGCATTTCAAGCGCGCAGGGACTTGAGCGATCTTTTGCTGCTGCTCAGTATCGGCCTGTTGGGGATTTTCCTTCGCCGGTTCGGCTGGCCTCGCCCTGCCTTCTTAATCGGCTTTGTTCTCTCCGGCCAAGTGGAGACCTATCTTTATCAAGCGCTGCAGTTTTATGGAACGGACTTTCTAGCGCGTCCTGGCGTTCTCATCATTGGCGCACTCACCGTGATCGTGATCTTATTGTCGACACGCAATCGAGTCTCAGAGGATGGCGAAACGACTAAGAGCCGTGGCGATGATCCCCTTTTGCCCGTCGGCCATGCGGGGGGTATGAATCTCACAGAGCGCCGGCCTCAGCTGATTTTCGCTCTCGTCGTCATGGCGATTTTTGTGTATGGCGTCATCAATACCTCGTCGCTCTCATTCCTGGGCGCGGTGTTCCCGCTCTCAACGGCATTATTGATGGTGCTGGCCTCTGGGTACCTCGTCTGGAGTATCGTCAGAGGGAGGCTAGGCCATAGCGCTCACTATGACCAAGAAGTTGCGGCGCGCGCCGCGGGGAAGCACGATGGAAGCAGTGTCTGGCCCTCGCTCGCATGGTTCATCTTTCTCTTTGCTGCTGTCGCGTTGATGGGGTTCATCCTCGCTCTTGGGCTCTTCATAACCAGCTTCTTATTGTTTCGTACTCACTTGGGCTGGGTTCGATCGCTCGCGTATACCTCTACTTCAATCGGGTTTATGGTCTTGCTCGGTCACTTTCTCACGTTGAATTTTCCTGCCGGGCTCTTGCAACGAGTGGTTGAGCTGCCATGGCCGTTGAAGTGAGCCCGTTTTTATCGTCAAAGCCATTCCTTCAAGACGATGTGTTGCATGTCCCGCTCTGTTACATGAGGGGAGGAACCTCGACAGGTGTCTTGCTTTGGGGGCCGCATCTCGCACCATTGGCTGAAAAGAGGGAGTTGGTGATTCGTCGAATTATGGGTGTTCCTGATGAGGGTGAGTTCGCAGGGAACACACAGATTACGGGGCTTGGACGTGGACCCGCTACGAGCAATAAGGTATTTGTCCTCGAACCAGCTGACGACAAAGAGGCCGATTTCAACAGCACCTTGGCGCAGTTGTCTTCAGACCGCTCTGAGATCGACTGGAGTGTTAACTGCGGCAATATGTCCGCGGCAATCCCCCTCTTTCTTATTAACACTGGTTTGACCAGCCCCAGTGACCCGCTGACACATATTCGGGTGTTTAACACCAATACCGGTGTTATCACGGACTGCCGAGTTCGCACTCCGGGCGGTAAGCCCTTTATTCCCGCAGATACGGTGATCCCAGGTGTTATGGGCGCATTTCCTGGGGTTGAGCTCAGCTTAAGAGATCCAGTCGGCTCGAAGACCGGTCACGTTCTTCCAACCGGGCGGACATCAGATTACTTCGACGGCATTGAGGTGAGTTGCGTCGATGTGGCTGTTCCTATGGTCATCATCCGATCCGAGGACATGGGCGCGTCTACCGAAGCTCAAACCAAGGAGATGCTCCGCTCGATATGGGTACAGGCTGGTAGGGCTATGGAGCTCAAACGTGGAGGCGTGCCCATGTCTGTGGGCGAGTTGGCCGCGAGTGTTACGGTGCCGAAGGTCTGTCTTGTCTCAAAGCCGACTAATGGCGGTCACATATCTGCACGTTACTTTACGCCGCAGGAATCGCATGCTTCTCTGGCAGTAACTGGTGGGTGCTGCTTGGCCGCTGCGTGCCTCATCCCCGGAACAGTTGCACATCAGGTTGCCACTGGGCTCGGTTCACTTACAACAGCATATGCTGAGCACTTAGTGGCGATGGAGAACCCTGCTGGAATCTTGCGTGCACGCGTCTCCGGTCGTCAGATCTCATCGGGCAATTTTGAGTTTCCATCGGTCTCTTATGAGCGCAATGCGCAACTGTTTATGGAGGGGTACTTTAGGATATATCGTGCGATAAATTAGGGCACAACCGATTAATAAGAGAAGTATGAAGCTCAGACACATTGAGGTTTTGCACGCCATCCTTCAAACAGGCTCAATCACCCGCGCTGCTCAGCTTTTGCATGTGTCGCAGCCCTCGGTGAGTACTACTTTGGCCCACTGTGAATCTCAGCTAGGGGTTAAGCTCTTCAGCAGAGTAGGGGGGCGCTTGAAGCCGACACCTGAGGTGGAACAGCTCTTCCCAGATATTCGGTCGGTCTTCCGGGGGGTCGAGAATGTCACGCGCAGAGCGAAGTCCCTTGCTTGCGGTCGTAGTGGCCATCTTGCCTTGGGTGGAACTTTGGCACTTGCGACGGGGCACCTCGTTGATGCGGTAGCGCTCTTTCGGCGACAGAGCCCTGACGTTGAGGTCTCGATACAGGCACTGCAAACACCGGCGCTCATTGCCCGAGTCGCCGCACGTGAATTTGACCTCGGGGTTTGCTATGGCCCCGTCTCTCACGACGGACTTCATGTGGAGCGCATTTCGGTTGGCGAGATCCTTTGCGTCATGCCCGCCAATCACCCGCTTTCGAGAAAGAGAACGCTCAAAGCGCAGGACCTGCATGGAGAAACCCTCATTAGCTACGACCCGCAGGACAGTCTTAGGGGCAAGGTAGACCGATTGTTTTCGGGGACCGACTTCATTCCCCACTTTGGTCTTCAGGTTGGTCAGACGATCACAGCGATTCGGCTCGTGCAGACCGGTGCGGGAATAGCGCTGGTCGAGCCCTTTTATTTTGCTGCGATGAGGCCAGCGGGTTTGATTGCTCGCTCTCTGCGGCCAAGGCAGGAGTTGGTTGTTGAGGCCATCAGCCCGTATGACCAAGTTCGGTCTCGCGCGGCAGAGGACTTCCTGGTGCTTCTCCGAAAGGTTGCTGTGCGCTCGCTGGCATAAGTTTTCTTTGTGACCCAACCAAAAATCGGTATGTGACAGTAGGCATGCCATGTCCCATGCTCAGGTCGTTCAACAAGGAGACCGCGAGCATGATCAACGCTGATGAGAATGATCGATTTGGAACACTTCGACCCCTCACGATCGAGGGGCTAGGTGAGGTTGGGCGGATGCATCTCCTTGACGCACTAGAACAGCAGGGGCTTGGTTCGATTCGCCGCTTACCAGTCTCCTTGCGTATGTTGCTTGAGGCTATGGTCCGCAACTGTGATGGTGTAAGCGTGTTGCCTTCGCATGTGCGCCGTCTTTGCTCATGGGAGCCCATGGGAGTCAGAACCGAAGAACTTCCATTCGTACCGGCGCGGATTCTTTTGCAGGACCTCAATGGTGTGCCCCTTATGGCTGATCTTGCTGCCATGAGAGATGTGGCGTTGGCGAATGGTGTCCCTGCGTCTGTTATCGAGCCCCAAGTCCCAGTCCATATGGTGGTCGACCATTCAATTCAGGTTGATTACGCCGGTACTCGGGCGTCGCTAATGCGGAATATGTCCGAGGAGTTCGCGCGCAATAAGGAGCGATTTGAATTTCTAAAGTGGGGCGAGAAGGCGTTTAGAGGCGTGAAGGTGATTGAGCCGGGGATTGGCATTTGTCATCAGGTCAATCTTGAACACCTTGCGACCGGAGTTTCCACATCACAGGGCATTATTTTTCCGGACTCGGTCGTTTGCCCTGATTCCCACACCACAATGATCAATGGACTTGGCGTATTGGGCTGGGGTGTCGGTGGAATTGAGGCAGAGGCAGGCATGCTGGGTCAGCCGGTCTTTCTGTTAACCCCCAATGTGGTGGGTGTCGAACTTATTGGCGAGTTGAATGTTGGTGTGACATCGACTGATGCCGTATTGTGGATTACAGAGCGTCTGCGCAATGAGAGAGTGGTTGGTGATTTCGTTGAATTCATTGGCGCGGGGGCTCAAGCCCTGTCAATCCCCACGCGGGCCACCATCGCCAATATGGCACCTGAATACGGAGCCTTCATTGGCTTCTTCCCACCCGATGAAAAGACCTTGTCTTACTACCGAGAGACGGGTCGCAGAACTGATCTCGCGCGTGCCTACCTTAACGCACAGGGGTTGCTCGGGATTCCATCAACAGAAGATATCGATTACACCCGGCTCATACGTATTGACCTGAGTGAAGTCGTGCCAAGCGTGGCTGGCCCGCGCCGACCACAGGACCGAATTGCATTAGGGCAATTGCCCTCTCGGTTTAGGCAGTGGCTGCATGCTCCGCGCCCAGATGGCTTTGGGCTCAATGATTCGCATGCCACTGCGCCAGGCGATTTGCGGAGCGGAGACCTCTTACTGGCAGCGATTACCTCTTGTACAAATACATCGAACCCCTCGGTAATGGTTGCAGCAGGACTTCTCGCAAGGAATGCGAGGGCTCTAGGCCTACGGGTTTCTCATCGTGTAAAAACCTCTATGGCCCCAGGATCTCAGACGGTCACTGCGCTTCTACAGCGGGCTGATCTCCTGACTCCTCTGGAGCAACTCGGATTTGCTGTCGTCGGTTATGGATGCACGACCTGCATTGGCAACTCAGGTCCTTTGGACCCTGCAATTGAAGCAGAAGTGAGTCGGACAGGAATTGTCGGCTGCGCGATTTTGTCGGGGAATCGTAATTTTGAGGGACGCATTCACGGCAGCGTTCAGGCGAACTTCCTCGCATCCCCGCCGCTGGTGGTTGCTTTCGCGTTGGCGGGCCGAATGGACATTGATCTAACCACAGAATCTCTGGGCACCTCAGAGAAGGGCATTCCTGTGTTTCTGAAGGATATCTGGCCCTCGGATGAGGAGGTTGAGGAAATAAGTCGTAAGGCGTTCGATCCGGAGCTGTTTCAGACTATTTATGGGCGAGAGAGGTCGACAGAGGGGCCATGGGCTGAATTAGCTCCACCTCAGGGAGAGATCTTTGCCTGGCCACAGTCGAACTACATTCTTCAGCCCCCTTTCTTCGAGAACTTTGAGCGTTCTATTCCTCCGCGCGTGTCTTTGATTGGGGCCCGGGCGTTGGCGATTTTTGGACACTCGGTTACGACGGATCACATCAGCCCCGCGGGTGCTATCTCACCTGCATCTGCTGCGGGTGAATATTTGCTCTCACAGGGCATTTCAGACGAACACTTCAATACTTATGGGGCGAGGCGTGGCAATCATGAGGTGATGGTGCGCGGCACCTTCGCCCATGCCAGAATCAGGAATCTCATGCTGCCGGAGAATCGAAGTGGTGGTGTGAGGGAGGGCGGTTACACGTTGCTGCAACCTGAGCAATCAGAGACAACCATCTTTGACGCAGCAATGACTTATCAGAAGTTGGGTGTCCCCACCTTTATCTTCGGTGGTCAAGAGTATGGGACAGGTTCCGCGCGAGATTGGGCTGCAAAGGGAACACGTCTGCTGGGTGTATCTGCGGTGATCGTGAGCAGCTTTGAGCGAATTCATCGTCTCAACCTCGTGCTTACGGGGGTACTTCCGCTCGAATTCCTCTGTGGACATAGCGCTGAGTCACTCGGTCTCACGGGGTGTGAGCACTTCGACATCCTAGGTCTAGATGAACTGACGCCGCGCAAAGAGGTGATTCTCAGCATCACATATGAGAACGGTTCAGAGATTCGCGTTCCGCTGATGCTCCGACTAGATACAAGTATTGAGGTGACCTATTACCAGCATGGAGGGATCACACCGTATGTTCTACGGCAGCTTTTTGACAGAGTAAATTGAGGAGCCAACACAACGGTGGAGTTTCCCGCGCATCAACTCAGCATGACCGTGCTCATGACCCCGGACACCGCAAACTTCTCGGGAAAGGTGCACGGTGGAACTATCCTTAAGCTACTTGATCAGGTCGCTTACGCCTGCGCCAGCCGGTATGGAGTTGCCCCTATTAAACCGGACACGGTGCGGCCAAATGGGCTCGGATGTACTGCCGTGGTGATCTCATCCGCAAGCCCTTATGCGGGTGCCACTCGTTGTAATCATTAAACCACCGATCCAATTGAGCGATGACCGTTTTCGCATC
>CAMCRF010000010.1 GCA_945877235.1 Bordetella parapertussis | reverse complement strand
CTCACCACCACCACCTCGCTCGCCACCCCAGCCTCCTTCAACCGCACCGCCTCCTCCACCGCAATCTCATCAAACGGGTTCATGCTCATCTTCACATTGGCAATGTCCACATCACTTCCATCCGACTTCACCCGAACCTTCACGTTGTAGTCCACCACGCGCTTTACCGTGACTAAGACTTTCATGCGTTAAAACTCCGTTGGGCGGGCCATGGCATCGGCTCCGCCATCAATAAAGATTTGTGCCCCGTGAATAAACCCTGCCTCCGCAGAGAGCAGAAAAGCCACCAGAGCCGCAATATCCTCGGGTCGTCCCGAGCGCCCCAGCGGGCAGGTGAAATTTCGAATGGCTGGGCCATAGACTGGATGCGCGAGTCCGCCCTCGAGCAGTGGGGTCTCCACCACACCGGGACCGACTGCATTCACGCGAACGCCTTTGGGACCCCATGCCACGGCCCGTTTGCGGATTGCAACGGTCAATGCATTCTTGCTTGCTGCGTAGGCGATCTGGCCCGCCATCTCGCCCATCTGGCTCAGAGCAGCCACTGCGCCAGCCTCGTCTCCCGCCTCTAAGAGTCCAGCAACTGGGTTTTTCTTCCAGGGCATCTGCGCTGCTGCCACGGAGGAGATCACGACTGCATTGCCCCCATCGGTTGCAGCCAGTTCGGATTCGAGGCCATCGAGCAGGGCGACTGCACCGAAATAATTCACGCCCAGCACGGCTGAGGCCTTGGGGACATGAGGTCCGAGACCCGCGCAGAGCACCAAGCCATTAAGCCGACCTGCCAAAAGGGCCTTGGCTTGGCTGACCGCCTGCGCACGTCCATCCGGCGTTGAGAGGTCGGCCTGAATATCCCCCTCGCGAAGGTCCACAACCAAAACGCGAGAGCCATGCAAACGAAGGCGTTCGACAACCGCCTTGCCAATTCCGGACGCCCCGCCAGTGACCAGGTACTGGTTCGTCATACCGACTCTGCCGTTTGGTATGGGGCCACGCCTTTAGGAGAGTAAATGCCCTCACACCGCTCGAGAAACTCAGTGGCCTTTTCCCGTGGGTTGTAAAACTGTCTGTACCACCACCGTGCCCGCATGAAGGGGCCATCGCTGGCAATAAACATACCGTTGAAGCAGGGCCGCTTGTTAGACCACACTTCAAAATCCTGCATGAACGCAAGTCGGCTCGACTCCTGAAACTGCCGCGCCCCAATAACGTCCGTCTCCGTTGCAGGGTTGTGCTGTGACTTCACCATGAGCGCATGCCAGACGTGCACCTTTCCATCTTCCACAGGGGTGTGCGAGATCAACAGCACCGCCTCTGCGTAGCCTGTCATGTCAGAGATCAGGTAACCGGGGCCATGGTAAGTGGTCAGGGTGTGAAGAATGGGGCTCACACCATCTGCACCCACAAGGGTGCGATGCGGGCCACACTGGCGCTGCGTCGCGGTGTAGCCCTTGAATTCGTTTTCGTACTTCTGCACCTCTGACCCATGGATGGGGCCAAGGTGGCCGTAATCTGCAATGTTGTCGATGATCTCCATGGGGTGCTGCGCCAGCTCCCCAAGGTCGTCATACTTCCATCGCACCCAACCGGCGTCGTCCCACTCGGGTCGAGAAGGGGCATCCCACTCTGGAGGGCCCCCCTCGGGATCGTGCCAGACCCAGATGGCACCAAGCCGCTCTTCAACGGGCCATGACTGAACACAGGCTGCCTCTGGAATGGGACCTTCGTGGTAAGGAATGTCGACACACTTACCCGACGCATCGAACTTCCATGCATGGTAGGGACAGCGAATAGCGTCCCCCTCGATGTTCGTGCCATGCCCATCAATAAAAACATACGAGGTGGTGTTATTGGCAAGGTGTGTGCCCATGTGAGGGCAATATGCATCCATAAGAATCGGTTTGCCTGAGGCCTGACCCCGAAAGAGCACCATGTCTTTGCCGAAGTAGCGAACCGGAATCGGCTTGTGGGTATTGATGGTCTCGCTGGTCGCGATCATGAACCAGCCCCGCGGGAAGGTGAAGTCGCCGAGCTTGTAGTCTTTTGTGGTTGCCATGTCTTTCCTCCTCAGAATTGGTTAACGCAAATACCCAAGCTGCCTGGCTGCAAGGTCCAACATAATTTCTTCAGACCCTCCGGCAATGGCGTTCGGGCGCACCTCTCGATAGATACGTTCAACACGAGAGCCCCGAACGTAACTCGCACCCCCAAGAATCTGGCAGGCCTCGCGCGCCACATATTCAAAAGCCTGCGTCGCATGTACTTTCAGAAGTGCAATCTCACCGGCATCGTCTTGCCCATTCTGGAGCGAGAGGGTGCAACGGTCTGCCCAGGCTTGGGTCGAGAAAATCCGCTGGGTCATGGAGGAGAGTTTTTGACGGATGACCTGATGCTGAACGAGTGGCTTACCAAACGTCTGTCGCTGCTGGGCCCAATCCAATGCATCTTCGAGACAGACCATCGAAAAGGCATTGGAGGTTGTCGCAATGCCAATGCGCTCTGCATTGAAATTTCTCATAAGCCCAACGAATGCCTTGCCCTCCTCGCCGATGAGATTCTCGGCTGGGACTTCCACGTCATCGAAATAGACAGTCGCTGTATCTGAACAGTGCCATCCCATCTTCTCGAGCTTCGTGCTGCTCACACCCTTGAAATCTCGCTCGATCAACATGAGGCTGATCCCACCATGACCGGGCCCGCCCGTTCGAACAGCCGTCACAAAATAATCGGCGCGCGTGCCGCCGGTGATCAGAGTTTTCGAGCCACGCACACGGTAAACGTCGCCATGGCGCTCAGCGACCGTCTGCAGCGCAGCGACATCTGATCCACCCGAGGGCTCGGTCACTCCGAGGCTCAAAAGCTTGCGGCCAGACAGCACCTCAGGGGCCACTCGGCGTTTCATGGCCTCAGGGCCCATGGCAAGAATGGCTCCAAGCCCCACGGTGAAGACCAACAGCCCGGCATGCAGCCCGCCTGCACCTGCGGCCGCGAGCTCTGCCCCGGTGATGTTGGCATGGAACTTATCAATGCCCTCTGAGATGCCGCCGTATTCCTCGGGAAAGCCAAGGCCAAGAATGCCGATGTCGGCCGCCTTCAAATAAAGTTCGCGTGGCAAGATTCCATCGGCCTCCCACTGGTCGATGTGTGGACGAATCTCTTGCTCTACGAAGCGCTTGACGGTGTCTGCCCAAGCCTCATGACTCTCCGTGTAGTACGGACAGGTCTTGCGCCAGTCATCAAAAAACTTAGGCATGGGTAGTACCCCTTTCGCGTGCCATATTGATTGCAGTGTCCTCGATCATGTCCTCTTGGCCTCCAATCATCTTTTTGCGCCCAAGCTCAACCAGAATGTCTCGCGCAGACACCCCGTATTTCGCCTCTGCACGCTTCGCAAAGAGCAAGAAGGATGAGTACACACCCGCATAACCGAGCGTGAGCGATTCTCGATCGATGCGAACGGGCTCATCCATGATCGGGGTGACCAAGTCCTCGGCCACATCGGAGAGCTTCCAGACGTCCACCCCAGTCTGAATGCCCATGCGGTCGCATACAGCATTGAAGACCTCAAGCGGCGTGTTACCCGCACCTGCGCCCAACCCAGCAGCTGAACCATCAATGCGATTAGCACCTGCATCGAGCGCCGCGAGCGAGTTGGCAATACCCATGCCCAAGTTGTGGTGACCATGAAAGCCAAGCTCTGTTGAGGCGTCGAGCGCAGATCGAACCGCAGAGATCCGCGTCGAAACATCATCGGGCAGCATGTAGCCAGCAGAGTCAGTGATGTAAATGCAGTTTGCACCAAACGACTCCATCAGCTTGGCTTGCTCGACCAGCCGATCGGCCTCGAGCATGTGGGCCATCATCAGAAAGCCCACGGTATCTAACCCAAGCTTGCGCCCGAGCCCAATATGCTGTTCAGATACATCGGCCTCCGTGCAGTGCGTTGCAACGCGAATGGTCTTGACGCCGAGATCATGCGCCATACGCAGGTGATCGACCGTACCAATGCCAGGAAGGAGCAATGCAGAGACAGATGCACGCTTCACAACAGAGATCACCGCCTTGAGGTATTCCTCATCGGAGTGAGCCGGAAACCCGTAATTCACCGACGCGCCACCCAGTCCGTCACCATGCGTCACTTCGATGAGCGGCACGCCAGCCTCGTCAAGTCCAGCGGCGATGCCCCGCATAGACTCAAGGCTGATCTGATGGCGTTTAGGGTGCATGCCATCTCGCAGGCACATGTCGTGGAGCGTGACCTTTCGCCCCTTCAATCGATCCGCTTGACCCAATGTCATTGTGAAAACCCCTGTGGAAAGAGACGACCAGCCATCACCTCGGCGGTCTTGGTGGCGGCTGCAGTCATGATGTCGAGGTTACCTGCGTACTTGGGCAGGTAATCCCCAAGACCGGCCACCTCAAGGAAAACGGACACGCGATGAAGCCCTTGGCTTGAGTCGAAGACAGGCCCATTCACCAGGCGGTAGCCAGGCACATAGGTCTGCACGTCCGCAACCATCCGGTTCACGGAATCCGTGATCGCAGCCTGATCGGGCACATCGTCCGTGAGGCAATGAATCGTGTCGCGCATGATGATGGGCGGGTCTGCAGGATTCAGAATGATGATTGCCTTGCCCTCGCGTGCACCCCCGACGCGCGCAACGGCCCCAGCCGTCGTGCGTGTGAACTCATCGATGTTTTTGCGGGTACCGGGTCCAGCAGACCGGCTCGAGACCGTTGCAACAATCTCAGCGTATCGGACTGATTGCACCCGAGAGACTGCGAACACCATGGGAATGGTGGCCTGTCCACCGCAAGTGACCATATTAAGATTCCAGCAGTCCTCTGTAAGGTGATCGAGAAGATTGACTGGGGGCACGCAGTAGGGGCCGATGGCTGCAGGCGTGAGGTCAAGCATGCGAACACCACGTGCCCTTAACAGCGCACTGTTCTCGGCATGCGCATACGCACTGGTGGCATCAAAAGCAAACCCGATCTCTCCCGCCCGCGTGGCCCGAACCAACCCCTGGACACCCTCGTGGGTTGTCTTGAGCCCGAGCGACCTCGCTCTGGCAAGGCCATCGGAGTGCTCATCAATGCCGACCATCCACGTGGGCTCAAGCACGGTTGACCGTGCGAGCTTCATCATGAGGTCCGTGCCAATATTTCCCGATCCAATAATTGCGCATGGAACGCGTTGCATCTCTTCCCCCGACCTATCTCGAAAAGTGAATCTCAGCCTGGCCGAGTCCCGTCATGCTCAGTACGAAGTAGTCTCCAGCGGAGGCCGGCAAGAGCGGCGCCAACGAACCCGAGAGAATGACCTCTCCAGCACCGAGCTCGATGCCATAGGCGCCCAACGTATTGGCAAGCCACGCAACCGCCTGAGCAGGATGCCCTTGTACAGCCGAGCCCATGCCGTCAGCAACCTGCTCACCGTTCTTGTGAATCACCATATGCACATCTGCAAGGCTCATGCCCAACGGCATGGCCACTGGGGCTCCCAAGACATAGACCCCGCAGGAAGCGTTATCGGCAACGGTGTCCTGAATCTTGATTTGCCAGTTCTCAATCCGGGAGTCGACAATCTCAAAGCAAGGGAACACACACTCCGTTGCATCGAGTACATCCTGCGCAGTCACACCTGGACCGATCAAGGCACGTGCGAGTCGAAATCCAATCTCGCCCTCGGCCCGCGGTTGAATTAGACCGTGCTCAGAGAGCGAGACTGAATCAAGACCGCTGACATCCATCGAAGCCAGCAAAAACCCAAAGTCAGGCTGATGAACACCCAACATCTGCTGAACCGCGGCGCTCGTGACACCGATCTTCTTGCCCACGATGCGGTCTCCCGCAGCAATGCGATAACTGCAGAACGCACGTGAGATCTCGTAGGCGTCGTCAATCGTCAACGACGGCGCTTGCTCAGAAAGCGGTCGAATGGGCGTACGCGAACGCAACGCCGTGTTGAGCATCTCTGCCCAGCGTGCATGATCGGAGGCAGTCATCTCTCTGCCACCTCCTTCACAAAACTCAGGCACTCCCGCTCAAAGGTGTCTTGATGCTCCAGCATGACCCAATGCCCACATTGGGAGAGCAAGACAAAGCGCGTGTGCGCGCACGCCTGTGTGATTTTGAGTGAACCCGTGTGGGGATTGAATTGATCGTTCACCCCCCAGAACCCCAGGATGGGGCACTGAATCTCGCTGAGACGAGGAGTCATATTCGCTACGCGCATGGTCGAAAAAAGCGTGGAGGGTTGAAGCTTAGCCACCTCGACCCGCTGCTCTAGCAGTCCAGTGGGTATGCGATCGGGGTTGAACATCTGCAAGCTCATCACTTTTCGCATGGCCGCGAGATCCATCGGTCCAGCCTGAAAGGTTTGAACCATCGTCTGCACCCCGGTCATTTGGAAATAGGTCTCGCGCTCTTCCACCCCTCCTGGGGCCATGAGAATGAGCCCCCGGACACGACTCGGATGATCAAGCGCAAACCGCAGCGAGATGGCACCCCCCAGCGAGTTGCCCAGCAGAATCGCCGAGCTCAGATCGATGGCATCGAAAAATTCGAGTAATGTTCGATCGAAGGTATCGTCGTTGTAAAGCAGATCCTCAGGCTTGTCTGAATGCCCAAAGCCAGGCATGTCGACACCAATGCACCGCACACCGGCCCGCTCAAACGCTGGGAAATTCTGACTAAAATTTGCCCACGCCCCCGCTCCAGGACCTGCGCCATGCAGAAAGACCACAGGAACACCCGCACCCCGGTCGTAATAGTGCAATGTGAGGCCTGAAGGAAGTTTTACAAACTGATCAACTGGGGGCAGGGGCACTATCTTGTCCTCAAAACTCATGTGCCCTTGAGTCTGCTTCGTGCCCGCCGCAGGCTCATCGTCTTATTAGACTAGCCCCTGATCGGGCCCCTTCCAAGCGAGTCGTTGCAGGTCGACAAACCTACCATTCCATTGCTCTGAAGGGGCCTGCACGGCAAGCCATGCAAAGATTTCACCTACAGCGCCCGCCGATTGGGCGCCCAACTTTTTTACGAGATCTGCATCGAGTCCAAGGGTTGCTCTGAGTGCTGGCGTATCCACGACCCCGGGGTTCACTGTCATGATCACCACACCACCTTGAGGCCTCTCTGCGAGCATGACACCGGCGAGACGGTGCAACGCCGCCTTGGACGCTCCGTAGACATACCCCCACCCGCCCTGATCGGCTGCGGATGGAGGGTCGTACCGTCCCGCACCGGATCCGACGACCAGGATTCGGCCGCCTGTCGACTGCCCGTGCATGTGCATGAACGCATCACGAACAATGGCCACAGGAGCCGTAATGGACGCTCTCCAAGCGAGGTCCAATTGACCCAAGGGAAGATCGAATAATCGCTGCTGGTTGAGAGCACCCTGATAGACAGCATTCTGAATGACGAGGTCGAGGCGGCCCGCCGCGCCGAGCACTCTCGCAATGAGGGACTCTGCAGTTTGGAGCACCTCTAGGTTGAGTTCGAGACCAATCGGACTTCCGCCCTCAGCCTCAAGCAGGCTTAGAGCAGAGGTCATTGCGCCTGATGCTGAGCGACCTGTAATGACCACGCGGTAGCCACATCGGGCGAGATGCCTTGCGGCCTCAAGTCCGATTCCTCGCGTGCCCCCTGTAACCAGTGCAACCTTGCGGTTAGGGTCCATCTTGGGTTCGGGACGACATGGCATTTGCAGTGCGCTTGGCCCACTGATAATCCGCCTTGCCGTTTGCGCCACGGGGTATTTCAGGAACCACCCAGACCTGCTTGGGCGCCTTGTATGCAGCAAGGCTCTCTCGGCAGGTCTGAATGATGGACGCCTCTAGCGTCTGGGCTGTTAGCCCTGAGTCCATTGCGGATCGAAGGCTAACCAAAGCAACCAATTTTTGACCCCACTTGGGATCGGGAATGCCCACAGCATTACAGTCCAACACCAAGGGATGCGTCTTAATCTGCGTCTCCACTTCCTCTACAAAGACCTTCTCGCCACCCGTGTTCACACACTGCGAGTCGCGCCCCAGGAGCACCACAGAACCATCATCGTCGAGCAACGCAGCATCACCAGTCAGGACATAGCGAACGCCGCTGACCGTGACAAAGTTCTGTCGCGTTTTTTCCTCGTCACGCCAGTAACCCAGCGGAATGGCCCCGGTCCTCGCAAGCATGCCCTGCTCTCCGGGATGCGCCAAACGCTCTCGATCGACCACAACGGTCACGTCCGCGCGAGCTGGAATTCTGAGAAGACCAGTGGCGTCTGGAGGTGCGTCACCAGTACCCAGGATGCCTGACTCGGAGGAGCCCATCCCATCTCCGATCTGGATCTTCGGAAGAAGCGCTCGGATGCGCGACTTGGTCCCTGCAGAGAGCACGGCGCCACCATTTCCGAAGTGAAAGAGGGACGACAAGTTCCAGCGATCAGGCTCGCGCTCGATTGCCTCCACAAGCGGGATTGCCATGGCATCTCCAACCACGGCGAGGATGTTGACTCGGTCCTTTTCGATCACATTCAACACGCTCTCGGCATTGAAATGTCGATCTTGCAGCAAAACCAATCCAACCCCTGAATGCAGACCAATCAGCGCAGACCAGAAGGCGGCGCCATGCATCAGTGGAGCGATGGCGAGATACCGGAGCTCGGGCATGTGCGCCACCATGGACTCTAGCGCCTGTGGCGTCTCGATGGGGTCGCAGCGAAGGAATAATGCACCGGATCCGAGTGCGCCGTGGTAGAGGTCTCTGTGTCTCCACATGACCCCTTTGGGCATGCCTGTGGTTCCCCCGGTGTAGAGCAAGGACAAGTCATGTCCGGAGATGGCGGCGGCTTGCCCTTGGCAGCCAGACCTAAAAGCCTCTCCGTCCGCGGCATGCAGATCGAGAATGGAACATACCTTTGCTACTCGACTGACATCCGAGAGCGCAGATTGCGCAATCTCATGAAGCTCATCCTCACAGAACAGCGCCGAGACCTCTGCATCTGCATAGAGGTAAGCGAGCTCCTGTCTTCCGTACCGGTAGTTCACGTTAAAGGGAATAGCCCCAAGCCGGCATGCGCCATAGAATGCTGCAATATATTCGGGCCGATTGTAGAGATGGAGACCCACGGTCTGATCTTTTCCAATGCCAGCCTGCGCAAGGCATGCAGCAGCCTTCCACGACAGGGCAGAAAGCCCCTCAAACGTAAGGACGCAATCACCAAAGACAACTGCGATGCGATTCGGATGTGCCCTGACCACTGCGTCAAGGTAATCAACAAGGCTGTACCCCGTACTCATCGGATTGCTCCCTCTGCGCGCAATTGCTCGAGCTCGTCCTGTGTCAACCCTAAGCGGCGACCGATCTCCTCCGTTGCCTCACCCAAACGAGGTCCGTCCTGCACGGGAACTGAAGCATCGAGCCGTGTGCGTAAGAAGCCTCGCTCAAGTGCCTCTGAAGGGGTGAGGACAGGTGTGACGCAGCAGGCGCCCTGCTCAAAGACCTGCTCCCACTCATTGCGTGATCGCGTCTTGAAGACCTCTGCAACAGAGCGAATGGCCTGCCGTCCACGCTCACCTGACACGTGACCAATCTTGAGGAAATCGGGTCTCGCAAGCCGCTCGCAAAACTCCGCCCAGAACTTTGGCTCTAAGGCACCAACCGCCATGAAATGTTGATCTCGAGTTTCGTATACGTTGTAGGCCGCAATACCACCTGTGACCATGCCCATTCCAGCGGGCGTAGCCTCTCCAAAATCCATGCACTCGAACGCCATCATGGGCTGAAGCAGACCCAGCGCGTGGGACATCGAGACATCGATCACCTGACCCACTCCGGAGCGCTGTGCCTGAACCAGACCAGCCAGAATCAGTGAGAGCGCCATCAGGCTTCCGCCAGCCAGATCTCCCGCTTGAAAGCCCGAGATCACAGGAGCCTGATTGGCAGTTGCGTTCTGATGCAACACACCGGTTAAGGACTGATAATTAATGTCATGACTGGGTGCAAGCGCGAGCGGCCCGGCCTGACCGAATCCAGAAATAGAACAGACGATTAGGCGCGGATGCGCCTTGATCAATGACGGGCCGTCAAGTCCAAACTTTGCCATTACGCCCGGCCTAAAACCCTCCAGCACAATGTCGCTCGCAGCAATCAGGCGATGAAGATACGCTCGGCCACCGGCTTGACCGAGGTCTACACAAACAGACCGCTTTCCACCGTTCACAATATCGAAGAAACGAGACGGCCTGTCACGTCCGGGCGCCAGGCTTCGCATCATGTCACCGCCATCTGCCTTGGTCGCATCTTCAACCTTGATGACCTCCGCGCCAAGTTGCAATAGCAGCTGAGAACAGTAGGGACCCGGGAGCAATCGACTGAGATCAACAACGCGGACACCCGCAAGTGGCAACGTGTTCATCACATGTACAGCACAACAATTTCGTTGATCACGGATGGGCGATCGAACCCCCTCACAAAGGTCTGCATTTCTATGCTGACCTGAGTACCTTTGGGTAACTCCTCCACCGAGACGATTCGAGCCCTCGCCTGCACCTGCGAGCCCACGGGAACGGGGGACGGAAACCGTAACTTGTTCGAACCGTAATTCACCATGGACTGAAACCCGACAACCTCATGCCGAAAGGGAATGCGCATGCGAGAAATGAGGACCTGTACCAATGCCCCATGCGCAATGGTGCCGCCAAAGGGGCTCTCAGATCGTGCGCGCTCTGGGTCCGTGTGGATCCAGTAGTCATCACCTGTGAGTTCAGCGAATGTATTGACCAAGGCCTGATCCACCAGAACTGAATTGCTAAAGGCGGTATATCCGTCGTCTACCAACGCTCGAAGCGCGGTGACATCTTTGAAGTGAATCGCTTGACGCCCCGGATCTTGTGTAAGCGTGTCCTGTTCCGAATGCTCTTTCAGGTCCTGTCCCTCATCGATCATGGTGGGGACCTCAGAATCAAGCGTCGTGAAATACAACAGGGTCTGGTTAGCGCGATTCACGTAAATGGGTCTCAACGCGGCATCCATGGGTAGGCTATCGGGATGAACCCCACGAAGCGCGGAATTCATGCGAACCCCGGGTTCGAGCTCGACCACCGCAAGGCATTGCGGCATTTCATCAAAAAACTCAGGCAGGGTTGGCACGCGGGAGACCGTAAATGTGTGCAGCCGAAAGGGCCCTTTAGCCTCCGTATGTTCTACCGCGTCGGACCAACATGAGGGACAGTGCCGACGAGAGAAAAAGAAACGATGTCCGCAAGCTTGGCAGGCCTGGATCAGAATCCGCTGCTGCGCCAACCCTTGCCAGAAGGGCGCTGAAATCTCTGTGGGCTGAGGAAGCGGCTTTGTCGATGTCTGCGCCATGTCATGCCCCTTGGAGAATCAGTGCGCCCTGCTCACTCATAACACCACCGGTGCCCGAGACAAATGCGGTGTGACACTGCGCAATCTGCCGCGTGTCACATCGACCCTGGATTTGATGCACCGCCTCGATGATCTGCGACATGCCGCCAGCAGATCCCGCTTGACCAAAGCTCAACTGCCCCCCGTGAGTGTTGAGCGGAAAGTCTCCGTCATAGCGAAGCGAGTGCTCTTGTACGAAGCGCATGCCCTCACCCTTCGGAGCAAAACCTGCGTCCTCAAGCGTGAGAAGAACCGTGATGGTGTAGCAGTCGTAGATCTGCGCAACATCCATGTCAGACGGCTTGAGTCCAGCCATTTGAAAGGCGCGACTCGATGCGGGACCGACCGGGGTCTGTAATAGATCCGGCGCATACGAAGGGGATTTGGTTTGGAGTTGCTCGCCAAATCCAGTGATCACGGCCGGACGTTGCCGTGCCTTGGACCAGAGCTCTTTAGAGGCTACGATCAGAGCAGCACCACCAGCCACCGGCATGACAATCTCCAACATGTGCAGCGGGTCTGCAACCATGCGGGAGTTCAGTACATCTTCGATGGAGATCGGCTGACCAAAAAACAAGGCATCTGGATTTGCCTGGGCATTGGCCCGCTGATCGACTGCAATCTTGGCAAGGGCTCTGGTGTCATACCCATAAATGCCCTTATAACGCTGGGCAATCATTGCGTACCCCGTGTTTTGCCCAAGATGTCCGTAGGGCAAATCAAACTCAGCCTCGGGTGCACCAAAGACCGCACTATGGCCGCCATATCGCATGGCCTTCATCATCCAATTGGGGTCCTCGGCAGGGCCAAGAGGGGCCATACGCTGTGGAATGACGCACAACACGGCCTGGCAGACACCCAATTCGATCGCCGCTGCCGCACGCCAGACCATACCAACCCCACTCGTACCACCCAGATCCACTACCTCCCCGAAGTGGAGGTTCAAGCCGAGATACTCAGCGGCCATCGCAGGCACGAAGGCGCTGGCCTCATGAAAGTGAGGGCCATTGATGGCGAGCCCATCGATCTGGTGGGCCGCAAGCCCGCTGTCTTGCAACGCCTGCCGAGCAAGGTCGGCCACCTGCTCGAGGTGAAACATGCGAGGGGCAGTGGCATAGCGCTCAGGCTTGTACTGCGCACATCCCACAATCGCTGCGGAATTTTTTAAGCTCATCGTGTCTCCTATGGCCTTAGTAAAAACCAAGGATAGGGCTATCGCATCCTTTAAACAGACGAGACGCGTTAGGGTGTGGGCGATGCTGTCGGTGCCATCTTGGAGACGTCAAGTCGGATAAGGCCCAGCATCGTGGAGTACCAGAGCGACCCCTGATCGTCACACTTGATACCAGAGAAGGCCCCGTTAAATGCCGGATTAAGAGAGGCAGCTACGCTCAGGACCGTTTTGCCAGAATCCAGATCAAAGCCCAAATGAAAACTCTCTTTGGGGCGATTCGATAAAAATGCGTTGACAACAACAACACGCGAAGGTCCGCTGATCATTGGGACCGTGGCAACCGGCATGATCTCGGGCTTAGTCCACAGCAAAGTCCACTGGCTGAGCGTGCTGTTCCATCGATACATCGCACCCCCTCGTGGCCCCTGCCGAGTGGCGCCTACGAGCAAGCCCCGAAGGTATGAACCGCCGGTTGGCAGAGGCCTTACATCCTCCGGCATGATGTTGTTGATCACGAATGCGTATGGCCCGTAGACCGCGACCGACTGCTCAGATTGGATGACATCGGAGGTGAATCCAAAGCTCACCGGAATCTGACCTGCGAGTCGAGGACGGGGTTGTCCATCAACGCTCCTCGGTGGATCATTCCGCCAAAATGCGAGCAATCGCATCTGTGCAGCACCATCGGTGATCACCACAAGTTGATCCTCGTCGGGACCAAATCCCATTAGAGTGGGTGTGGCACCAGTTCCATCTGAAATCTTGCCGCGCTTGAGTCGAACCCCTCGGTCGTAGGCCTCTCGCCAAGCACCGTCCTTGGCCTGATCAGATATCTCCCCATTTGGCAGGATGACGAGTCGATACATCGCCATGTTGGACGCCACATAAACGGCCCCACCACCCGCCTCCTGGCTCGTCGCGAAGCTATTGGTGATGACCTCACCAGCCTGCGGGAGTTGCATTTCGGAGCGAACCTCGAGCGTCTGTCGATCGAGCGTAATGACACGCCCGCCCAGCGTGCTCACCACAATGTAACCATTGAAGGTCATGCCCAACCCAAACACCACATCTTTCGGAAATATGGTCGCACGAGCGACCCGTTCATCATCGAAGAAAGACGAAGGAAACTGCATGCGAATCGGCACACCAAATTGTGAGCGTGGCTCATCTGGTGTCCGCAAAGGGACGCGGATGATACCTCTGGCACTCGTGCCGATAAACCCACCCTGCACATCCACCATGGAGTACAGGATGCCGCCACGGACTTGGTCTTCAACGGCACTCGAGAGCCGATTCGACGTACTCAAGAGATAGCGCGAGAGGCCCTCCTCGTCCCCCTGCTCTAAGAGTGACTCAATCACCCGTCCCTGCTCGATTCGCTCTGCTGGACGAACCGCCTGATAGCCAGTTGGTGGCTGGACGAGTGCAATGTCATCTACAACGGTCTGCCGCCCTTGATCGTCAAGGATGCGCTGCAAGCGATAGCCGGTGAAGAACCAAGAAACATCTTCCCCCGATGGGTAGCGCCGGGAATAGAAGGGAATGCCGAGAGCCTCGTTAGGCTTGAACTCCAAATCAGAAACATTTTTGACCTGAAAATGACCGAGCTTGAGAGGCCACCGCGTACTGTCCGTGGCCGCGTCGTTCCAATGGCCTTGGTTGTTCTCGGAATCGAGCAGGTAGGGGTTTCGCTCAGGGAAGGAGTACCCGTGCGCGGTCGATGAAAGCCAAAAAATGAATGAGAGCAAAAGAGCCATCGTGCGCATGTCATGCCTCCCAATAAAAAAAGGGGGGCGAGCCCCCCTTGTAAAGTCAACCTCGAGGAGAACAACTAGTCAAATTTGTAAGTCACACCCAAACCCAAGGTGCGAGGCTCAGTCCAGGAGGACACCACAAACCCGAGGTTCAACCGGTAGTTCTCTTGCCGCTTGTTCAGTGCATTCTTGACCCAAAGATAGGCCTCCGCACGTCCCTTTCCGGCCTGAATATCGGAGAGCATGAGCTTGCCGTTCACCATGAGCAGAGACTTGAGTTCAGCAACCTCAGTGGCCCAAAGGGAGGTACCGCCAGGCTGTCCTGCAGCTTTTCCGGGGGTTGCAACAATGGCGTACGACTTGGCCTGATATGTCACATCAGCAAGGGCACGCAGACGACCAACAGAAGTCTTCGCAAGGGTTCCCGTGAGGTTCACGTTGAAATTGTGCTTAGGCGTTCCAGGGTAAGCAACCAGGGGCCCGATATCCACCCCACCATTATCGAAGCTATCGAACTTCCCGTTGGTAAAGCCGTAACCAAAGTTAGCTGTCCAGTCGTTCGAGAGCCTCACTGCGCCATCCACCTCGAGGCCGCGAATGCTTGCCTCTGCCGCGTTCAAGAACTTGGGTGTGATGCCACCGGGGGGCAATACGGACTGCTGGGCATCTTCCACCGTCGTGTTGAAGACGGCGACATTCAAGACTCCCTTTCCATTGGCAAAGGTTCTCTTAAATCCTGCCTCGATGGACTTCGAGGTTTCAGGCTCGTAGCGATCGGACGGTGAGTTTGATTGAACATTGAAGCCACCTGACCGATATCCGACGGCATAACGTGCATAGAGATTGGTTTCTGCGTCGAGCTTATAGCCCAGGGCGAAGACGGGGGTGTTTTTCTTGAACTCTGCCTGGCCCGTGCCGGACGACCCAGGGACTACAAACGTGATTTGCTCCCAGGGTGTTGCTGCACCACCTGCGAGCGTTCGGCCCGCGCCGTACTTGTCCTCTGTTGTGGAACGTAACCCAGCCGTTAATGTCAACGCTTTGGTTACATCAAAGTCGACCTGACCAAACATCGCGCTCGCATCGGTGGAAATCTCATAGGACGCACGGGACCGTGATTGACCGTTGCCCGCGAGGATGCCGTAATTCTTTGTGAGAACGGCCCCTTCTTCTTTGAAACGGTAGTAACCCACCACATAGCGCATGCGCTCTGTGCTTCCAACGAGTTGAACCTCATGCGACTGGTTGTCGTAAACGGTGTTCTGGCCGCCCACGTACATTGGAATGACCGCACCCAAGTTCGCCGCATAGCCACCGCCATAATCCGAGAAGTCAGTGAACTCCATGTCGCGGTATGAGCCGATGTACTTCAGCGTCATGTTGGGAGCAATATTGAAGTCACCCAGAAGCCTATGCCCCTTAACCTTGACGGCCTGAACATACTCATAGCCCTTGGCCGCAGGCACAGAAGTCTTGTATTCGCTGCTGACCAGCGCAGCGCCATTAGAGGGCAGCCTTCCAAAGAAATTTAAGCCGTAGTTGGTTGAGCCGCCATTACCAAGACTTGAGAGTGTGAGCGCTCGGGGAGTCTCATCGATGTCGGTGTTGTCGTACATATAGTTCAACACCGCATTCTTGGAAATATCTAGCTTCGCAGAGATCCTCGCAGAGGTGCGATCCTTACTACCAAAACCATCGGAGTCGGGGTTGTTCGAGTCGTCCACCAAGCCATCACGCTTTTCACGTTTGACTGCCATACCCACACTGAGTGCGCCTGTCTTCGGCAGCTCGAGCCCAACCCGAGTGGACTGCATACCGTAATTGCCCACCTCAAGGTTTGCATTTACAGCGAGTGTCCCAAGGGGCTTGCGCGAAATGAAGTTGATGGCGCCGGCTTGGGTGTTTCTCCCAAACAGCGTTCCCTGGGGGCCGCGAAGAACTTCAATACGCTCAAGGTCAATGACATCCACCATGGCGCCCGTGTTTTTTCCGACAAAGGCTCCATCCACATAAATTCCAACCGCCGGGTCACCCCAAATCGCAGGCTGCCCTTGCCCGATGCCGCGCATACTGGCGGTGATGGTCAGCGAAGTGGTCGGTGCCGTCGAAGTGCGTAGATTGGGGGCGAGGCCATTGAGATCACCGACAGACTCGACGTCACGGTCCTCAATTGCTTTAGCCGTAATGGCGGTGATCGCAATGGGCACATCCTGTGCCTTTTGCTCGCGCTTCTGAGCAGTAACCACCACTTCTTCAATCTTCTCTTGCGCCCATGCGCTGCCAGAGAACAGCGCTGAAACGGTCAGCGCGACTACAGAAACCTTCATCACCTGCTGGGACTTACTCTTCATCGTCTCCTCCTAGTTGTCGGGCGCATGCTGCGCTTTCCACATACTGATCCGTCGCCTAGGAGATTCATCGTCCGAATGCGTTAGTCCCGGATGTCGTTTACCCTAGGTTCTCGCGGGTCGCGGCATGCGCAATCCAAACTGCGCAATCAGCTCTCGCTGAATCTCATTGGTGCCGCCGCCGAAGGTGAGCATGGGGGCACCGCGCGTCTCGTAGTCCAACTCCCCCATCAGACGCTCTGCAGCCGAGCCAGCCCTCACCAGTCCACTGTTGCCAACCACCTCGACCAGCCGACGCAGCACATCTAGGCTTGTATCGGCGCCATACACTTTCGTTACAGAGGCCAGAGAGACATCCATCTGTCCGTGCTCTAGATCTTGTGCAATGCGAAAGTTAATCAACCGCATAGCCTCAAGCCGCGCATAGCACTCGGCCAGTGCTGCTCGGACCCATGGCCTATCCATTGCGCGTTGACCTGACTCATCTCGTGCCTTGGCCCACTGCAATACGCGGGTGTAAGGTCCAAATATCTTGTCTGCCCAGCTACCGAGCCCGAGTCGCTCGTGATTGAGCTGGGCTGTGATGAGCTTCCAACCACCGTGAAGCTCACCCACCAACCTGGAGGCAGGGACCTCTACGTTGTCGTAGTAAGTCGCCGCCGTTGGGTTGGCTGTGGTGGGGATGAGTGTGTGACTGAAGCCTTTGGCTTTGGTGTCGACAATCAGAATCGAGACGCCTTTGTGGCGTGGCAGGTCTTGGCTGGTGCGAGCAGCAAGCCAGACAAAGTCCGCATCGTGTGCCCCTGACGTCCAGAGTTTGTTGCCATTCACCAGGAAGTGGGAGAGTGGTGCGCCCACCGGGGTGGCGGTGGTTCTTAAAACAGCCAGATCGCTTCCCGCGCTGGGCTCTGAGTATCCAATTGCAAAAATGATTTCACCCAAGGCCATACCTGGAAGGAAGGCCTTCTTCTGCTCCTCGGTGCCCGACTCCATGAGTGCGGGCGCAACCGTGCTGATGGTGACGAAGGGTAGGGGCGCACCAGCAATGTTGGCCTCCTCAAAAAAAATCAACTGCTCCGTGGCAGAGTAGCCTTGCCCTCCATGCTCCTTCGGCCAGCCCACTGCGAGCCATCCATCCTGGCCCATACGCCCGACGATACGTCGAAAGGCTGCACCACCCTCCTCACCACGTAACTGACGACGGTCGTCATCCGTGAGGAGAGACTTGAAGTAATCGCGAATGCGAATACGCAGTGCGTGCTGCTGTTCCGTGAGATCAATGAACATGTGGCTCTGCTCCAAGAATGAGTCCGCTGGTGGGAACACCCGTACCCGCCGTAACCAATACGTTTTGCACATCTCGAATCTGGTTCACCGCTGCCCTACGCACCTGACGCACGCCCTCGGCGATGCCGTTCATACCGTGGATATAGGCTTCCCCGAGCTGACCACCATGGGTGTTGATGGGAAGCCGCCCTCCAGCAGCATGCTCACCGGCACGGATGAAATCTTTCGCCTCACCCCGTTTGCAAAAACCAAAGGCTTCAAGCTGAGGGAGCACAAAAGGCGTGAAGTGATCGTAAATGACTGCCGTCTGAATATCTGCTGCGGTCAGACCACTCTGCCCGTAAAGCTGCCGTGCGACCAGGTCCATCTCGGGCAAAGCAGTGATGTCAGGGCGATAGTACGAGGTCATGATCTGTTGACCAGCGGCAATTCCTTGGGCAGCGCCAAGGATATATACGGGCTTGGTCGGGAGATCGCGAGCGCGCTCGGCTGCGGTGATCACCATGGCAACCGCTCCATCAGACTCCTGACAACAATCCAGTAAACGCAGCGGCTCACAAATCCACTTTGAGGCCTGGTGATCCTCGAGCGTGATCGGTTTCTGATAGAAAAAAGCCGCCGGGTTGGTTGCAGCAAACGCGCGTGAGGCGACCGATATGCGACCGAAATCAAGACTGGTTGCACCGTACTCATGCATGTAGCGCTGGGCAAACATGGCCACCCACCCCGCCGGCGTGTGAAATCCATAAGGCATAACCCAGCCGTAATTGACATTCTCAAATAGTGGGCTCGAACCAAAGCCATAACTGCCAGTGCCGAACCGATACCAAGAGCGCTCATTCATCGCGCGGTAGACCACCACCGTTTTCGCGATTCCTGCCTCAATGGCGAGCACTGCCTGGAGCACGGGTGAGCACGCGGCCCCTCCGCCATGCGGAGTCTGAGAAAAGAAGGTGACCGACTCAGCGCCCAAGAGTCGGGCAATTTCATACTCGGGCACCTTGTCGACGCTGTAGCTTGAGAATCCATCGACCGATTTGGGGTCAATACCCGCATCGCTGAGCGCTGCAAGCGTGGCCTCCATGGCGAGACGAATCTCTGTTCGCCCAGAATGCTTGGAGAACTCTGTGGCCCCCAACCCAACGATCGCGCAGCGACCCGACGGAAATGATCGGTCACTCATGCCGCACCCCCAATAAAGCTAAGCTCTACCGTGCCGGTGACATGGTTACCCATGCCATTGCGTCCTTTGATCTCCACGGTGACCCGTGCCGTCTCAGGATGGATCTCTCTCACTTCACCGGAGAGGGTCATTTGGTCCCCCGGGTAATTTGGCATGCCCAGCTTGATTTTCAAGACGTGAATCACGCAGGTGTGACCGGCCCAGTTTTCAACATACCGTTGGACCAATCCGTTGGTGGTGAGAATATTCATAAAGATGTGAGGGGACCCCAGTGCGCGTGCCGCCTCCAAGTCGTGGTGCCCCGGAAAATAGTCACGGGTTGCAATAGCGCCACCAGCGACCAAAGGCACCGTCACGGGAATGATCTCGTCCGGGAGCTTTTCTCCCAATCGAACATTAGGACGCATGGGCATCCTCCGTCATGTCGTACTTCCAACCCAGAGCGTCGTGCTGGTCCAACCAGTCCCCCAGCCGTTCAAGATGAACGCCGCTGCCACCGAATCGCATTGCCATGGCTCGAGCCCAGTAAAGGTAGCGATGAATCGGGTAGGACTGATCAACGCCAATCCCACCGTGGACATGCTGCGCGCCATGGCCAACCCGATGCGCTGCCTCACTCGCTAAGAACTTTGTGGCGCTTGCCTGCGGACATGCGGCGAGCCCCTGATCGATTCGATAAAGCAGTTGAAACAGAGAGGTCTTGAGCACCTCCAAGTCAATTTGTGCGTCTGCCATGCGCATTTGCACCGCCTGGAAGGTACCGATGGCCCGACCAAACTGCACACGCTCAGACGTATACGACACTGCGCGACGGACCTGCTCCTGAAGCACCCCAAGCGTTACCGCCGAGGCCATTGCAAGCGCTCGGTCGAGGGCTCGCTCGGCCGACACCGACTGCAAGATTTTCACAGGCGTGTTCGCGAAGCGGATATCTGCAATTCCCTGATGGTGCTGCGATCGACCAGCGAGACGCGTTATACCCTCTGAGGATCTGAGGTCCACGTAAACAAGATGAGCAGCGCCTGCATGATCGACTGCAAGCACCAGACCGTCGCTTTGGTCACCGTAGGGAACCGCCGCTACAAGACCATTGAGTCGAAAGCCCGCTTCGCCAAGAGAGTCGAGCCGCGATTCACCTGCCCTCGGGTCCAAAAGCGCGTCGAGTGCAAGGGTAACAACGAATGCACCAGATGCCATTGACTCGGTCAGCATGCCTGCAGACTCCAGTAGGCTTGTGGAGAGCGCGTGTTCATAGAGCGGGACCGGGGCAAGGAAGCGCCCCTGAGACTCCAGCACGACCGAAAGGTCGGTCAAGCCGAGCCCGCTCCCGCCGCTCTGCTCCGAGAGCAACAACGCAGGCAGTCCAGCAGCGGTGAGCTTCTCCCAAAGACCCCGATCAAAGGACTCGGGGGACCTGTCCCAAGTTGCCTGGTATGCATCTGTGCAATGGTCGCCGAACAAGGATTCGGAGAGTTCTCGAATGGCGCGTTGATCTTCTGAATACGTGAAGTCCACAGTTAGGCTCCCGCGGCAAGGGTGGGCGTGAAAAAGGGAAAGACCATAGGCCCTTGGGTGGTCTCGACAGTCTCGAACTGCACTTGAACCCGGGTTCCGATGGGGTGCACCTGCGCATCGAACCCCCGAAGCCCCGCGATGAGACGCGTGCCCTCGTCGAGCGCAATGAGCCCGATGGGATTCGGGTATGAAAAGGGCGGAACCTCTGGGTAATGCATCACGACATAGGAATACAGAGTTCCGGTTCCCTTGGACTCAAGGGTGTCCCACTCGAGTGAGTGACAATCGGAGCAAGCAGGTCCGGGAGGATGCCGCAAGGTTGCACAGTGCTTACACCGCTGAATCAGTAAACGGTGCTGCGACGCGCCCTCCCAGAAGAATCGCGTGTCGTCGCTGACCCCCGGCGCTGGAACCTTTGGCAATTGAACCCCGCCCGTCGCGGCAGCTGAAGGTTGCGCCGCCGCGGGACGAAACTTAAATACTCGAAACAGCAACTGGCCGATCCGTTCGTCACGGCCTTCATCAGGACTCCCGGGTGTGGCCTCAACAAAGTAAGTCATGATGAGAGTTACGAAAAACCCCACCCCAAGTGCTGTGGTCTTCTCAGGTCCGATGTCCTGGAGGTCAGTGACGTAATACACCTGCTCGCCAGGAGACAAATAACGCTCAAAGCTCAGTTCGGAATTCACAGCAACGACGGACCCATACCCCTGCGATTCCATGAGCTTGAGGACCTCATAAGGGTTCTCGTCTGTTGAGCCCGGTGCATAGTGATTCATAACGGGCCCCTCCATACACCAGACTTGGAGCATCGCAGGCGGCACCACCAATCGTCCGTGGACCGCTTGGGCGAGATGAGGGTCTTGGTAGACCGGGTTCTGGACGCCCATGATCTCGGCCCACTGTCGTGCCATGGGCTGATTCACAGGATCCCATGCCCGGACACGCCCATAGCGTTTGCCAATCAGGGACCGCGCCTGTCGGAGCCAATCCGGCATCGCTTCATCTGACATAACGTCCTCTCGTCGATTAGGGTTTCGGGGTGTTGAGGGCCGTCAAAAATGCAGGCCACTCTCCACCCCCATGCAACAGCAAATTGGTTCCAGACCAGTAGTCGGCGTCACTCGATGCAGCAAAGAGACAGGCCTTCGCGACATCCAGAGGTGTACCCATGCGACCTGCCGGAATGGTTGCCTCCACGGCCGTGACCCCATCGCGATTGCCGTAATGGAGTTCGGCCTGTTCGGTCTCGATCAGGCCCGGGCTCACGCAGACCACGCGCGCTCGGTCACCCCATTCCACAGCAAGTGACTGCGCCAGGTGCAAGACTCCCGCTTTGGCGGCCCCATAAACAGCGGTTCCAGGGGAGGGGCGACAGGCGGCAACGCTGCCAATCAGCACAAGGACCCCCTTCGACTCAGAGCGCACAAAGGCGCGATACGCGCTTTGGGCAACGAGCATCGGAGCCAGTAGGTTGAGCCTCAATACACCCTCGATAAACCGTGGCGAGGCTTGGTCGTGAAATGCAAAGGGGCTGCCACCCGCATTGTGGATCACAACATCCAGGCCACCCAATCGATGCTCGGCGTTCTTAAACAGCTGTTCGACAGACTCAGCGTCTCTCACATCGCTTGCGAGGTGATGCACACCCAGCGCGACCAGATTGGCCTGCTGTTCCTCGGACAACTTTCGGCTGGTCGTGAGCACCTGATCTCCAGCAGCCGAAAAGGCCCTCACAATCTCGAGCCCAATGCCTTTGGTACCCCCAGTGATGAGGACGCGTTTAGGCCTTGCGCTTGTCTTGGTCATGCCTTGAACTCTAGTGGGAGACCCTGACCAAGGTCTTACCCCAAAAGGACGATACCCCCACGTACCGGACATGTGTTAATTCGCCTCAAGATGTCTCTACCTCTGAACCTTGAAAGGATGCACGACATGCCAGCCGACACCATCATCAATCGACAGTGGTCAGCCTTCTGGAAAGACCCTGTGCCCTCGGCAGCGCTTCGTCGCGACCGCCTCACTCGGGCTATCAAAGCCCTTGTTGACTTCCGTGACCCCCTCGCTCAAGCCATGCACGAGGACTTCGGTAATCGACATAAAGCGTTCTCAATCATGAACGACCTTCTGGGAAGCCTTGCGCCACTTAAATATGCCCGTGCGCATGTTGAGGAGTGGATGGCTCCGAGCTCCCGCGAGGTCTTCAGTCCCTTCGACCAGATGGGAGCAAGAGCATGGGTGCAAGTGCAGCCCAAGGGTCCGGTTGGCATCATCGGCACTTGGAACGCGCCGATCTTTACGCTGTTTGCACCGATGTCCTCTGCGCTTGCAGCGGGCAACCCCATCGTCCTAAAACCCTCGGAGGTTACCCCTAAGACCGCACAGGTCGTAAAAGAGGCCATCCAAGCCAACTTCTCCGAGGAGGAATTGGCCTGTCTTCAAGGCGGTGCAGATGTGGCCAGAGACCTTGCCAGCAGCAAGCTGGGACACTTGGTGTTCACGGGCAGCACCAGCGTCGGAAAGATCATCATGCAGGCCGCGAGCCAAAACCTCACGCCCGTGACCCTCGAGTTGGGTGGGAAGTCACCCACGGTGATTGGACGGTCGGCAGATATTGGCGATGCTGCGCGCAAGATCGCAATTTCCAAGCTCGCCAACGCAGGTCAGCTCTGCGTAAACCCAGATGTCTGCTACGTCGCGAGTGAGCAGCTCGAGTCGTTTGTTGAGGCCTTGAGGGCCACCATGCAGCAGCTCGCTCCCAGCACCCGAGGCAATGTATGCCTTACCTCGGTCGTCAATGCCAGGCACCATGCACGCCTGCTTGGACTGATCGCTGATGCCCAGTCTCGGGGCATTCGGGTCGAGACGCTCGCAGAGGCGGGAGACACCTCGGGTGCTGACCGTCGGCTGCCGCTGACCCTATTGATCGGAGCTAGCGCCCAAGCCGCTGCAATGCAGGAGGAACTCTTTGGCCCCGTTATGGTGGTACAGGCCTACGATCAGATTGACCAGGTAATCTCAGATATCCAATCACGCGAGTGCCCCCTCGCGCTGTATTACTTCGGACAAGACGAGGCAGAGCAAGACAGAGTCCTGCAACACACGCTCTCCGGGGGCGTCTCGGTGAACGACGCCATGATGCACGCAGCGATGCTCTCAGCCCCGTTTGGCGGCGTTGGTGCCTCTGGCATGGGGCACTACCATGGCAAAGAGGGCTTCCTGAGCCTGAGCCACATGAGAACCGTGTTTGTGTCTGGCCCGGTCGACCCTCGCGCCGAGTGGGGCGTGCTCCCCCCTTACCCCGACTGGCTCGAGCCAGCCATGGCGGGCCAGGTCAACGATCAGGGATAAATCGAATCCCTCACTACGGGCGACCCATGATGGACTGCCCGTTGTCAACGCGCATCTCAATGCCTTGAATGGATTTGGCCTCATCACTCGCCAGAAAAAGAATAGCTGCCACGACATCATCGGGGGGGCAAAAGCGGTTCATTGGATCCCGCTCGGTGCTGATGAACTCGGGTTTAACGCCCGAGGGCAAGCTCGCAAAGAGCATGGGGGTCAGGATGCCGTCGGGGTGAACTGAGTTACAGCGCACCCGATTGCGGGACTTTCTGCAGTGAACAGCAATGCTCTTGGTCAAGGCAGCAACGGCCCCTTTGGACGCGCAATAAGCGGCGTGGCTATCGATACCCATCAGGCTTGCAATCGACGCGATGTTCACAATCGCACCACCACCGGACTGGGCAATCAAGGGGAGGAAAGTCTGGCAGCCTAGAAAGACACTCTGAACATTCACCATCATGGTCTTTTGGAAGTCGTCTAGGCTTGCACTCTCGATGGTTCCCTCAATCAAGATGGCCGCATTGTTCACCAGCACATCGACCCGTCCACTTGCGCCGAGGCAGTGTGAGGCTACGCGCCTCCAGTCCTCGGGCTTACTCACATCGGCCTGGATCAACTCAAAACGCCCGGAGTTGCCTGGCGACTTGTCGACCCCCACCACCCGTGCGCCCTCATCAACAAATCGATTTGCAGCACACAGGCCTAAGCCACTTGCAGCGCCCGTGACAACCACCGTCTTGCCTTCAAATCGATTCACGTCGGTTCCTTTTGAGATTGATGCGCTAACGCGCGACCCACCCGGCGCCCCGAGAAAACGCAGTCCGCCAATGAAAGGCCGCTGACATAGCGGTTGGATGCCACGCCCACGGCCGCACGCCCGGCGGCATAGAGGCCGGGAATGACGCTTGCATCAGGGCGCAGCACGGCGCCGGTTCCCTCATCGACCCGAACCCCACCCAGCGTAAGGGCGCCAAGCGGAAAGAAGGGATTGGCCACACCAATGTCGACAGCAAAGAAACGAGGCCCTCGAATGAGCGCGCGTGACTCGGGCGACTTACCGACCGGGTCAGGGATGAGCCCCTTCGCACTCTGATTGTTGATCTCTACCGCTGCCTCAAGGGCGCGCTCCGGCAGGCCGATTCGGGCCGCGAGTGCAGTAAGCGATCTTGCGGCCTTGGCTTGGAAGAAGAGCAACATGAGGGCAGGCCCCCACTGAAACCACCACAAGCGACCGAAAAGGATTTGCTTGAGGGCCGCCCAACGGATTCGGCTATCGAGGATGAGCCAAGCCCTACCGCCATTCTCCTCACATATGGCATAGCCCAGACGCGCGCCGTAAGTCTCCTCATTGCAGATGCGCTGTCCCGCTGCATTCACGGCGAGCCCCCCGACCAAGGCTGATGGTGGGTTGATGAAACGCCAGGCCGTGGCATGGTGCATGTAATCGAGTGCTGCGCCAGCATGCTCAGCCAGACGATGCCCGTCTCCCTGGCAGCCAGAGGAACCGATGCGAAAGTTTGCTGAATACTTGGGCGCGTACTGACGCACCATGTCGCGGTTGAAAATGAACCCGCCCGTGGCAAGCACAACACCCCTGCGCGCGTGAATCTCGATAGCCTCGGCCTGTTGCTGCTCAATGGCCTCCGCCATTTTGCGCAGCTTAGAGGCCAATTTGGGCCGCGTGTTGTTCACAGCCTCTGATCGCTGAGCGAGCTGTTCATGCCTGCTGGCATGTGGGGACCCGGCGGGTATCTGCTGCGCGAGCACCCCGGTAACCGCACCTGCGGCATCGCGAACAAACCCTGTCATGCGCGTCTGCGTGTAGATCTTGGCACCCTTGCGCACGCAGGCCTTTCGAAGTGCATCGTAGAGCACCACGCCGCCGTGCCCGCTTCCGACGGTTCGATGCCCCCGAGGGGCAGGTGCAAGCGAGCCCGCACACTCCGGCACAAGCTCATTTCCCGAGTAATAAAGATAGTAGCCATCGGAGGGGTAGGAGGTCTTTCCTCCCGGTGGGACCTGATGTGCGTAGGGTGCCCCATGGCCCTCGAGCCACTGCAGGTTCGCCACGCTGTCCTCACAGAACTGTCGCAGCGTTGCCTCGGAGACGACGTCGCTGACCTCATGACGAAGATATTCAAACATCGCCTGGGGGGAATCCTCGAAGCCCGCTGCACGCTGGTGTCGGGTGCCCCCTCCGGCATAGACAACGCCTCCGCTTTTTCGACTGGCCCCACCGCCAGAAAATCGATCGAGTATGCCTACGGAGAGCCCGGACTCGAGGGCTTCAAGTGCGGCGCACGCCCCTGCCACACCCCAACCCACAACGATCACATCAACATCGTCCAACCGCTTTGATGTCATGCCGCAACAGCCACTTGACTGAGATGATCTGCCGCGATGTATCCGAAGGTCATAGAGGGTCCCAGCGTAGACCCCGCACCGGGATAGCTCTTGCCCATGACCGAGGCAGAGCAATTCCCGATGGCGTAGAGGCCTGCAATGGCCTGACCATTTTCACGCAGCACCTGTGCAGATGCATTGGTCAAAATTCCTCCCTTCGTGCCAATGTCGCCACCGTCCATGCGCATGGCATAGAAGGGCGCCTTCGCGACTGGCGCAAGGCAAGGGTTAGGCTTCACATTGACATCCCCGTAGTAGCGGTCGTACACATTCCCACCCCGTCCGAAGTCCGCGTCTATTCCAGACTTGGCAAATCCGTTAACACGCTCGACCGTTGCCTTCAGACCGGCCGCGTCGACGCCGATCTTGGCGGCCAAAACATCGAGCGAATCTGCAGTCCAAAGGACAGCATTCCACCAGTCCGCGGGAATCCGTCTGTCGGGCATGATCTGCCCCGGCATGATGGGCCCCATCGCGTAATGGAAGCGAAAGTGCGCGTCAAAAATGACCCAGGCAGGCAGCGTCTGACCAGTCTTTTGATGGTCGTCGTACATGGCCTTGCCGAACTCAAGGTACGGCCCAGCCTCATTCGTGAAGCGCAAGCCAAGCCCATTGACCACAATCGCACCCGGAAAGGCACGCTCCGCAAAAACCCCGCGCTGATTCGGTTCCTTTGGCACCCCAATGGTTGGACACCACCACGCCCAATTCATGAGCGCGGTTGCAGCACCGAGATGCTGGGCTGCCAGCAAGGCATCGCCCGTGTTCTGGCCTGCGGGTGTGGCACTCCACTTGGCTGAAGTGGGACTTGGCAGGTGCTGCTCACGCAATGCCTGATTCTGCTCAAAGCCTCCCGAGGCGAGAATCACGCCGCGGCGCGCGCGAATGGATTTCTTCTCCCCATGCTGAACCACGTCGATACCAACGACACGATTGCCCTGCTCGACGAGTTGAGTGAGGGAGCAGTTCAGCCACAGAGGCATATCTCGGTCCATCATGGACCTGCGAAGGCCTGCGACAAGGGCACTGCCAAGCGCTGCGTATCGGTCACGCTTGAGGCCTGTTCTTCTGCGCCAACTTTTATCGAGCCTGAACTTCAGCATTGCCCAGACAATCATGAAACGCCAGCCGAAAGACTTCGACATGGCCTTGTGAGCTTGCCGTGCGGTCCAGGCAATCTTGCCCATGAGCAGGGTCGTCGGAGACGGTGGACGCAGCCGTTTGAGCTCGTCACCGAGCACGCTTGCGTCAAACAACTCGGGGTCGAGGGTGCGACCACCCGCCAGAGCGCCGGGAAGTTCGGGGTAGTAGTCAGGGTATTGGGCAGCTACGGCATAACGGACGCGCGTTTTCTGCTCGAGGTAGTCGGCCATCACAGGTGCAACGCGCAAATAGGTGGAGACACGATCAGCGTCGACCGTTCCTTGGACGGATGCCTGCACGTACTGCGTCGCGGCGGCCTCGGAATCGCTCAGACCAGCGCGCTTGGCGTGGCTGTTGTTTGGGATCCAAATGCCACCGCCTGAGATGGCCGAGGTTCCGCCGTAGACCTCTGCCTTCTCGACCACCAAGACCTGAAGGCCCTGATCATGGGCCCTCAGGGCTGCCAACATGCCCCCTGCACCAGACCCCACCACGACAACGTCAAACTCGGCGTCAAACGCCTGGGGTGACTCGCTCATCAGACGAAGGGATCGGGATTGGGCAGGCCCAGGAAGACCGCTCCGGCGACTCGGGCATGAGCCATGTAGTTATTTGCGATATGCCCACGGGCCTGGTGGATATCCCGGAAAATACGACCGATCGGGCTTTTGCTGTACATGCCCTGAGCACCCATGCACCGCATGAGTGTGCTGACATGGTCTGCACAGGCAGAGGGAACCGAGGAGGAGTGGTAGCGATAAAGCAGCCGCTTCTCGACCGGAGGCAATTCTCCGCGCTCTGCGTAATCCATCATTTCTGAGTAGTCACGCTCGAGCACCAACTCCATGGCGTCGACGGCACACATTGCCTCAACAACCGCCTGCTGGGCTTGCGGATCTTCGGCCGTCTTGCTTCCGTGGTTCCCCACGTGCTGGCTCGAGTAACGTGTGAATTCGTTGATGGCTCCGCGCAGCCCGCCAATGCATGCAGTGGACACTGCGCGAACAAATACCGACGCAAAACTCAGGTTGTAAATGGGATTGGTGTTGGCCTTGCGTCCAGGGGTGTCGTCGACCTTGGTGCTGTTGGTGCGTTGGACCCTGTGGGCGGGCACGAAACAGCCTTTGACTTCAACATCGTGGCTCCCGCTTCCGCGAATGCCCAGCGTGTCCCAATTCTTGTGGATGGTGACTTCGGACCGGGGAATGAGGAAGGTGCCGTGCTCAGGAGGTCGTCCATCGGCTTCGGGAACAATGCCGCCGAGCAAGAACCAGCTTGAATGCTCACAACAACTGGAGAAGCCCCAGCGACCGCTGACCTGATAGCCTCCTTCGACCGGGGTGACCTTCGCCGTAGGCATGTAGGTCGAGGCAACCAGTGTGTTGACATCTTCACCCCAGATCTCCTCTTGGGTCTTCATGGGGTAGCGAGCAATCTGCCAGGGGTGAACGCCCATGACACCGTAGATCCAGGCGGTGGACATGCAGTATTCCGCCAAGACCGTCTGCACCTTGTAGAACGTGCGGGGGTCCATTTCAAAGCCACCCCAGCGGGCGGGCTGAAGAATCTTGAACAGGCCAGCGGCCTTCATTTCCGCGATGGTCTCATCGGGGATGCGCATGTCCTGATCGGCCTGATAGGCGCGGGCAGCGAGGCGAGGGCCAATCTCACGGGCCGCCGCCATGAGCTGGGCTTCGATTTTCAACTGATCTGGTGCACGATCCATTGTCAAGCTCCTTTGGGTAGGAATGACCGCAGGTTATGAATTCCGAGTGAAGTCAACATCACGCAAACAGACTAGCTCCGCAGGTGCCAGAGAGAACGCTCGGCTGACACAGGCGCTGTCAGGCAGTCTGACCGGACGATGCCAAGCCGTCTCTCCCGAGTGACCCTACAGGCTCCATGGCTCAACACAGTGCTCCGTCGGTCGACCGGCCCCTCCAGTGGGTGCTTTTGACGCTCTTCCTAGGGTATGCCATTACCTTCTCAGGGCGGCAGCTCATGGCAGTTGCCGTCGAACCCATGCGCATAGACTTCAGCCTTTCAGACACACAAATGGGCTTGGTGAATGGCCCGTTCTTTGCCGTGGCGTATGCACTCACTGCGCTGCCCATGGGCCAATTGGCGAGCCAAGTGAATCGACGCCTGCTGATCGCCGTCGGACTCCTAGCCTGGGGCCTCACAGCCGTGGGTATTGCATGGGCCCACGGGCTCTGGATGCTGCTGTTTGCAAGGCTTCTCCATGCCGTGCTGGAGGCAGGACTCACCCCTGCATCCATGTCCCTCGTCACGGACTTGGCGCCACCGCACCGACAGGCCGCAGCCATGGGCGTCCTAACCGCAGCCCCAACCCTGTCAGCCGTCGCAAGTCTTGCTCTCGGAGGGGTGCTCGTGGGTAGCCTCGGATGGCGCCCAGTCTTCTGGGGAGTCGCACTCCTCGCAATCCTCTCAGCAGGGATATGCTGGATCGTGCTGCGCGACAGGCCACACGCCTCAGTCCCTGCGGTGGGCCGGGTCATTCGAATGACCGTCGAATCTGGGCGGGCACTGCTGAATAACCCCCGCTTTCGTTGGCTCGCGCTGGCGGCGGGTCTCAACACCCTGGGCGGATACTCATTGGCCATGTGGAACGCCGCGTTCCTGGTTCGCACGCACGGCTTCTCACTCGCAGATGCAGGCCTGCTCTCCGGGCTCGGGTTTGGGCTTCCATCCGCGCTGGGAATGATGGTCGGCGCCATGCTCTCCGACCGATTCAGACCCAACGAGAGTGGCTGGTCATTCGGCGTGTCCTGCTGGGGTGTTGGCCTCGGTTTTGTCACCGCCATCGTGTATTTCTTTTGGCCATCGGAGGTAGGCGTCACACTGGCCGGCCGAGTCTGGCCACTCGGTTTGGTCTTTGGTGCGCTGACAGCATTTTTTTCTGTCTGGTGGACCGCAGAGACGTTCAGCGCCGCGGCCAAGCTCGGAGGAGATCAGGCGCGTGCCCTCTCACTGGCCGCGTTATCCTCGATGAGCACCCTGATTGGCATCGGTCTCGGACCCGTTCTGGTTGGCATGGTGAGTGACTTACTCGCCTCCCTCGGTCTGGCCCACACCCTAGGGCCAGCGCTCGCTGTCAGCGCGCTCGCGCCGCTGTTTTCCATTCTCGCTTTTCTAAAGCTCAAACCACAGACGCCAGGAGCTCATGCATGAACCCTCTTTTTGAACCCGGACAGATCGGCGCGCTCCACCTCAAGAATCGCATCATCATGGCCCCCATGGGGTCGAACTATGCGGAGTCGGACGGGACCTGCGGTGATCGTATTCAGTCGTATTACGAGGCGCGCGCAAAAGGCGGTGCGGCCCTCTTAACCATGGGTGTCGTCTCCGTCGCGTTCCCGGCAGGCACTGCGGAGCCATTCCAGGTCGGGCTATCAGATGACAAATTCATACCTGGACTCTCCAAGCTCGCGCAACGTGTCCATCAACACGGAGCGAAGATTGCGGTTCAACTCCAACACGCAGGAAAAACATCGGTTCGAGACCTGGCCGAGGGGCGTCCGCTCTGGGTACCTTCGGTGCCTCCTCGTGTATCGAGCAACATGATGGAGCGCCTCACCAAAGAGGAGCTCTCAGCATTTATCTCGCAGGCGGGGCGCACCAAGCCACAGATCCAGGTCATGACGCACGCTGATATTGCCACGGCGATTCAGTGGTTCTCCGATGCCGCGGCTCGCGCTCAGCAGGCAGGATTCGACGGCATTGAGATCCATGGTGCCCACACCTACCTCATCGCCGGTTTTCTCTCTGGCTACACCAACACGCGAGAAGATGAGTATGGCGGCTCGATTGAGCACCGCGCACGTTTTATGCGCGAGGTCATTGAGGCCGTCAGAAAACGGGTTGGGCCAGAGATGCCTGTGTGGATCCGACTGGATGCACAAGAAATTGGCATGAAGGGCGGCATCACGCTCAATGACGCGATTACAGCCGCCAAGATCGCAAAGACGGCCGGTGCCGCAGCAGTGAGTGTGTCTGCGTACGCGAACCTGACACGCGGGTCTGCATTCACGGAGGCTCCCCTGGTGCAGAGGCCCGCCGGTTTTCTGGAATGGGCGAGCGCAATTCGAGCAGGGGCAGAGCTACCAGTGATTGCCGCGGGACGCTTGGATGCTGCTGCCTGCGAGCAGGCCGTGCGCACCGGAAAAACTGACTTTGTTGCCTTGGCAAGAAAGCTACTCGCCGATCCAGAACTGCCCAACAAATGGCGTGCCGGACAAATCGCAAGCGTAAGGCCGTGTATCTACTGCTACACCTGCGTCTCGCAGATCTTCGTCAACGAGCGAGTTAAATGTGCGGTGCAGCCAACCACTGGGCAGGAATATCTCTTGACCCAACGTCCTGCCCCGTCACGCCCGAAACACGTGGTGATCTTGGGGGGTGGGCCAGCTGGTATGGAGGCTGCCAGGGTTGCTGCAGAACAAGGGCACTCGGTCACATTGCTCGAGCGCGGCCATGCGCTGGGCGGCAGCCTCAAGCTGGCGAGCCTAGCCTACCCCGAGAATGAGGCGTTGCTCGATAACCTCCACCATGCGATGAAACACCCTCTCATCACCGTGAGGCTCGGTCAGACCGTTACGGCCTCAATGATTCTGCAGCTCAAACCCAACATGGTGCTGCTGGCCACCGGAGCGAGTTATGCCGAGGCCCCCGACCTCAGCGGACTTGAAAACACGCGCGTCTGGAGTGGGCCCAGCCTGCGTGCGCTGCTTGAGGGTGACCTCAAGCAAATGCCCATGCACCTGAATCCCGTCATTCGTTACGGTGCTTGGGCTGCAGCGAGATTTGGGCTGCTCGATACAGTCAGTCGACTTCGCACGGGGGCCTCGGTCTACCTGCCATTTGGCAGTCACGTGGTCATTCTGGGCGGTGGCCTCGTCGGTCTCGAGCTCGCTGAACTCTTGGTCGAATACAAACGCAAGGTTACCGTGCTTGAGCCCGGCCCGTCACTGGGAAGGGAGCTCTCGATCGTGCGTCGCTGGCGGGTCATTGAAGGGCTGGAGGATCACGGGGCCCGCCTCATCACTCGGGCACAGGCAAGCGTAGGTCCTTCAGGTGGGCTCTGTGTGACGACTCGAACCAAGCAGCCCGATACCCAGGAAGTGGTCGAGCATACTGAGATCCTCCACCCCTCAGATCTGGTGATCGCGAATGCGGCGCAAGAGGGCTTGGCAAGCGACGCGCAAGCGGAGCTGAAGCGCACCTTGGATGCTGCCCAGATTCCATGGAAGGCGCTGGGTGACTACCAGGCCCTTGGGTACATTGAAGGAGCCCTGCGATCTGGTTTTGAGGCTGCCCTAGCCGTTTAGCCCAAACAGAGGTTTGAGTAGGGATTTAATGGGTTTGCCCGAGGGTGTGCGCTCAACAGCCTGGTCAGTGATCACCCATCGCTCGGGCACCTTGTAATGCGCTAGGCGCTCGATCAGCAGGTCCCGAAGGGCGTCGGAGGATGCCGAGGCGGGTTGATCGAGCACGACAACAGCCGAGACAATCTCACCCCGCTCCATATCTGGAAGCGGCATGACCACCGCATCTCGCACACCGGGTAAGGACAGCAACGCAGCCTCAACCTCGGCACAGCTCACCTTCTCCCCCCCGCGATTCACAATGTCTTTGACCCGATCGACGATGTGAAGGTAGCCATCTTCATCGACAAATCCCACGTCACCCGTCGCGTACCAATGACCTTCCAAGGGCATGGGACACCCAGCATCTGCATCCCAGTAGCCCACCATATTTGCGGAGGATCGGATCTCAATTTCACCCGTTGCACCATGCGGCAAAAGTGCGCCATCGAGATCCCGCACCCGAATCTCGGCCAGCGGACTCACGTATCCCGATGCGTGAGGCCGATCGAGAAAGGGCTGCCCAGACGTCTGCGCGCCCAGCCCGTTGGTCTCGGTTGCGCCGTAGCCAATCCCCATCATCCCCAGCGGTAGCAGCGCGCGCATCTCCTCGATGAGCATCGCGGGGGCTGCTGCCCCACCCAGCCCGAGTGCGCCCAGACTGCTGCGATTGGCGTTGCGAAATGCGCTCGAGGCAAGCAGCTCTCGCATCATCGCGGGAGAGCCATTGATTTGCGTGACGTGCTTGGTCTCGAGCAACTGAACAATCTCCTGGATATCCCATTTCCATGCGAGCACGAGCTTTCGAAGACTGGCCAAGCCAAAAAGAAAGAGCGCGTGAAAGCCGCTGACATGAAAAAACGGAACTGCAACGAGTGCAGCCGGCGTAAACCCAGAGCTCATGATGGCCTTGACCTGCTCCGGTGAGGTCATACCCGACACCGCAGCGTTGAGCTGAATGTTGATGAGCGATTGCACGACGGCATCATGGGTCGAGACTGCAGCCTTGGGCTTGCTGGTCGTGCCGCTGGTAAAAAGCAGCACCGCTTGATCAGACGGATGGAGTGTGGGTGCGGTCCAATCCCGAGGAGTAGCGACGATGTCTGAATACTGATGGACTGGGTAGGTGCCCATCTCGCACCCCCCTTCGCGCCCGATCACCTGAGAGACCAACACCACATCTGCCTTGAGCGACTGCGCACCTGCAGATACCAACGCACATCGGGGGTGATCCACAAATACAAATTTAGGCTTTGCAACTGCGAGGCTGTGTTCCAGCTCCTCTCGACGCCCCCAGCTATTGAGCGGGGCAGACACACCGCCCGCGATCAGCGTGGCCCAGGCGGCCACAAGCCACTCCGGGCGGTTTCGCATGGCGATGCAGACACGATCGCCTCGCTCAAGACCTCGGTCAAGCATCCAGCCCGCCACGCGCTCTGCCTCCTGAAAAAAGGCACTGAAGGTCATGGACTGATCCAGCCACTCCACAAAGGTCTGACCCAACGCCTCTGGCTTGGCTCGATGCAGCATGTGGACAAGGCTCTGCGGCGCATGTTTAAACCGTCGAAGGCCCTCTTGCTCAATCAGCTCAAATGGTGCACCGGCCTGAATCAGGGGAGAAAAACGCGGCGAGTATGAGACCGGTGTCATGCCGAGGCTCCTTCTAGGGAGGTCAACTGCGCGAGTTGGTAGGTCTGATCTCCAAGGAGTGCCTCGGCCACACGCGCCCGCTTGAGAAACAGGCCAATGTTGAGCTCGTTCGTTACGCCCATGCCGCCATGCAGCTGCGTGGCCTCATTGGTGGCAAGGTCTGAAACCTCGCCTGCTTTGAATTTCGCCATGGCCACTGCGCTTGAAGTGGCAACCGAAGGCCCACGCTCGAGCGCCTCGAAAGCACCGAGGACACCCGCTCTCGCAAGCTGAATCTCGGCATGAAGCCTTGCCATACGATGCTGCAAGGCCTGAAAGCTTCCGAGCTTACGATCAAACTGCTCACGCTGAGAGAGGTATGTCAGCGTGGTGTCAAAAACGGTTTGAGAGATACCCAACAGTTCAGCGGACACGACGGCTCGACCCAACAAGAGTGCTTGGTCCATGGCGACTGTGAACTCAGCGCCCCGGTAAACAAGGGCATCCGGACCCAGCGCAACGCTTGAGAGCGTGACGTGCGCACGGCTGCGCTGATCGATCAAGGCACAGGGGTCGACCTGCACACCAGGTGTGTCTGCAGGAATGCAGAAAAGCGCCATCTCCTGGGTGTCCGCGAGACACGCTGTGATCAGCAGCGACTGCGCGTGCGTTGCATCCAGTGCGTAGCGCTTATGCCCCGTCAATGACCAGCCAAGTCCGCAGGGCGTTGCCAAGGTCTGGCAAAGAGCAGGGGCGTGACGTGTGCCCTCATCGAGTGCCAAGCCGAACCACTGCGTTCCCTGCACCAAAGAGTCTATCGCCTCAGTGCGGGGCTTCCAGTTATCGCTCGCCGAACACAGCAAGCTGGGCGCTATGACGAGTTGGGTGAGCAGGGGCAAGCCCGCCAGCGATCGGCCTGCGGACTCGAACAACCCGAAGAGTCCCTGAACTGGGAATCCCAGGCCGCCCAAGGGCTCGGGAATGGCAATGCCAGTCCAGCCCAATTCAACGGCAGCCTGCCACTGCTCAGCCTCAAAGCCGGTAGCAGCCGGCCCTAGGGGCCGTTGTGCGCGGATGACACTTGGATAGTCGTGCCCAGTCAAGACATCGGCTGCGCTCTCGGCGAGCATTTGGGTATCTTCAGAGAGTGCGAGCATTTAGCGGTTCTCCCCGACCTGCGGCTCATCGGGCATCTTTAAAATACGCTTCGCCAGAATATTGAGCTGAATCTCCGAGGTGCCTCCAGCAATCGAGAGCGTCTTGCTTTGCATCCAGTGATACCCCACCGGATGCGCCTGCTCGAGTGCCTCCAGTCCCAGCACATTGAGGGCCGACTCGGCACGTCGCTTTTCAATTTCTGCAGAGAGATACTTGAAGCAGCCAGTCATGGCTTGGGTGGGGCGTCCAGCGCGCCCCTCCTCAAAGGAGAGCCGGGTGAGCAGCTTGAAACACCAGTCGTCAATCTCTGCCGAATAATGCTCACGTGACATGAGGGAGCGCTCATCGGAGGGCAGCGTTGCCTGCTTGAACAGCTGCGCGTAGTCCAGGGATGGCGCACCTCCGTCGTCAAACTTCGACATTGCCAACCGCTCGAAGACCAGCAATCGCTTTGCAATCTCCCAGCCTTGATCCTCACGCCCAATGAGCTGATCGACAGGGATCTCGACATGATCAAAGAAAACCTGGCAGAAATGAGACTTGCCGCTGATCATGTCAATGGGTCGAATTTCAACCCCAGCGCTGCGCAGATCAACAAGAAAAAAGCCAATGCCTGCCTGCTTCGGGCCATCGTTCCGGGTTCTCGCCAAAAGGTACATCCAGTCACTTTCACCGGCGTGAGAGGTCCAGATCTTGCTGCCATTCAGGATAAAACGGTCTCCCTCCCGCCGCGCAAAAGTCTTGAGGCTTGCGAGATCAGAGCCCGCATTGGGCTCGGAGAATCCCTGGCACCATCGGCAGGTACCCGCTGTCATTTCCGTCAAGTAGCGCTGCTTCTGCTCCTCCGACCCAAACTCGAGCAGCACCGGGCCTAGCATCCAGACTCCGAGATTCACCTGAGGGGGAAAGCACTGCAGCCGCTTCATCTCCGACTCGAGAATACGGGTCTGGCTCGCATTCAGACCACCACCACCGAACTCACGTGGCCAGTCGGGTGCAAACCAGCCCATGTCACGCATGGACTCAAACCAGCGGCGTTGCTCCTCCGTCTTGAAATGGACCTCACGCGCTCCAAAGATCATCTCCGATGGCGCGATCCGGCCACGAAGACTTGGAGGGCAGTGCTCCGAGAGCCACTCGCGGGCAGCGACTCGGAAGGCGTCGTCTTCTAGCGTATGAAACGCCTGTGGAGTTGTTGATTTCGCGCGACTCATTCGTGTATCCATTCTTCGTGGGTGAGTGAGCTGCCGCGATGACGGGTTCGGTAGCGTGTCGCACCGGCCTCACGCTCAAGGGCCTCAAGATCGTCTCGGGCAAGCAAATAATTAAGGTGCGCCATCGCCTCTCCAAGTGCGAGGAACTGATCGATCGACGAGCGTATGCGCGGAAAGAGCACCCGCATGACAGACACCGCATCGGCACCCTCGCCCTCGCAGGCCTGCCGCGTCTCACGCAAGGCCTGCTCGTGATGGGCATACAGAAACTGCAATCGAGCATGCAGCCCCTTGAACGGTAACTGATGACTGGGCAGAACCAGAACATCATCTGGCACTGCCATGAGGCGCTCGAGAGACTCAAGCCAGTCCCTCAACGGATTGGCCAGCGGCTCGACGGGGGTCACGCAGACATTAGACGTAATGCCGGGAAGCACCTGATCGCCAGATAGCAACAACCCGAGTTGGGCGCTATACAGGCAGACGTGCTCTGGTGAATGACCGGAGCCCACAATCACTTGCCAATGGCACTCTCCGATCGTTAGGACATCGCCGTGCTTGAGTCTGCGGTATTGGCTCGGCACCATGGGGCCATGAGAACTTCCCGCCAGAGATTGCAAGAGTGTCGTGGTCTGGTCGTAATCGAACCCAGCACGCTGAAAGTACCTCAGGTGATGCGCAGGAGGCGCTGCAATCACATCGGAGAGCCGACGATCCGTCGCAAGCGTCAGGTACTCCTGAACGGACATGTAGATGGGTGCCTGCCACTCCTGCTCAAACCACCCCGCAAGGCCTGTGTGGTCATCGTGGAAGTGGGTGCAGATGACCCCCTTAAGCGGCCCTGCAGGAGAGAGGCCAGCCCAAATCTCGTGCCAAAGTCTTCGGCAGGTCTCGCGATTCAAACCCGTGTCAACAACCCACCAGCCATCCCGATCCCTCAAAACATACACATTGATGTGGTCGAGCGAAAATGGCATGGGCATGCGCGCCCAGAGCACGCCATCGGCCACCATGCACGTCTGACCAGCAGCTGGCGGATTGGGCAGTGGATACTGCAGCCCGATACTCATCGATCCTGGGGGTGCAGGGGATAGCCCGCCTCGGCCAGCGTCTGAGCGGAGAGAGGTACGTAGCTTCCCTGTGCCTCATGAATAACCCAGAGGGGATCAGCGACCAACGTTTGGGCATAGGCCTGGCGCTGCAGATCGACCTTCCTAAGCTTGTAGGTACCCGTCATGTCAAGCGAGGTTGCAAGTCTCAGAAACTGCGGCAGGGCATAGCGTGGCAAGCGGGCCTTCGCAAACTCAAAGAAGGCCTGCGCATTGAAGTCTGCCCCGTCTTGCATCTGAATGGCAGCCATTCCAGCGCGACCCTCAAAGCCTGGAACCTCAACACCATAAATAATCAAAAAGAGAACGCCCGGAAACTCTTCAAGCACCGAGGCCACCTCGAGTGTCGAGACGTTCTCACTCTTCCAGCGAAAGGTGTCGCCCAGTCGATCGACAAAAAACAAATACCCGTTTTCGTCCTCGCGGAGCAGATCTCCAGTGCGAAACCATTTGTCTGCCTCAGACAGCACACCGCGGAGAATCTTCTTCTCTGTCTCAGACTGCGAGGTGTAGCCTTCGAATCGGCCTCCACCAATATCCGGATGTTCCACAATAAAGCCTACAGCCTCGCCAACTTCACCCGGCTTGCAGATGATGTATCGGCCCTGATCATCGCGCAGGTGCTCATCGTGTTCGATGTCATACCGAATCAAGCGCAGGTTGGTCTTGTCCCAGAATGGGACACGGCCGCAGGATCCAGGGACGTTATCGAGGTTCAGGCTGTTGACATTGCCCTCGGTCGAACCCCAGCTCTCGAAAATATCGCGCACACCAAAACGCCCCTGAAACTGAAGCCAAGTATCGCGGTTGAGCCCGGTTCCAGAGAGCCGAACCAGCGTGTGCTGTCTGTCGTCTGGCCGCTCAGGCTGTGCCAGTAGGTAGCGAATAATCTCGCCCACGTATTGGCAGCTGGTCACACCATAACGGCGCACATCGGGCCAGAACTGACTCGCTGAGAACTTTCTGCGCAAGACAATAGATGATCCACACATCAGGGCGGTTGATGTGAGTGCCATGGAAGCAGCTCCATGGTAGAGCGGCAGAAAGCAATAGAAGACATCGCTCTCATTGGTCTGCAGCACAGATTCCATGACCGCACCCGCCATCATCCAGCGCATGTGGCTGGTGAGTGCTGCCTTGGGCAGACCCGTGGTGCCTGAGGTAAAAATGTAGAGCGCGACGTCCTCACCCACCATGCCAGCCCGCTGGGCAGCGGGCACATCATGTACGGGTGCAAATGAGGCCAGCCTCGAGAGCTCAGGAACACGCTCGAGCCCCTTGAGCGTCTCGGGGTCTGCTGAACCTGACCAATGCGGGTTTTCCACCCACAGGCGAGCCAGATGATCCACCCCCTCAAGCGCAGCCGCACCTGCGCACTCATTGCCATAGACCCAATGCGTGGCCCGAGTCTCTCTCAAAGCGTGTGCAAGCGGCTTGTCGTTCAAGTGCACATTGATGAACGCGGCGGGTGCGCCAAGCTTCATCAGGGCAAGCCATACCCAGTAAAACTCCGGCCGGTTCTCCATCATGAGCGCCACACTCTGCCTTGGCTTCACACCGTGCTCGAGCAAGACATTGGCGTAGGAATTGATGACTGCGTCGGCTTGCGCATAAGTCCAGGTGCGATCTGCCCAGCAAAGAAAGGTCCGCTCGGGCCATCGGCGGACGGCATCAGCCCATCGATCCGCAATGGTGTGGGGGTCCTTCGGCTTGAACTGCGCCGCAGCAGCAGCGCGTCGATCGAGCCTGGCCTGCGTCTCTTCTCGAGCAGGAATAACAGGAATCGCGCGGATATCGTTCATGTAGAGGATGCTCTTAAACTTGGAACAATCGCTCGTCGTCCGGACGGACGATGAGTGCACTGCCCAATCCTTTGAATCTCTTGAACATGACATCGCTCCTTCTCGAAGACCATCCCAGCCCGGGCGTGACACGCCTCACCATGAATCGCCCCGAGGTCATGAACGCGCTGAGCCTGCCCCTGCAAGAGGCCCTCTCGGCAGCATTCTCGAGACTCGCGCAAGACCATGAGACGCGCATCATTATTCTGACGGGTGCCGGCGAAAATTTTGCGGCTGGCGGAGATATCCATAGCCTAGCGGGGTGCGGGCCGATTGAAATCTGGCAACGTCATACGGAGCTGCTCTGGGCGCCCATTCAGGACTGTCCAAAACCGGTGATTGCCGCTGTCGACGGGTTTGCGCTGGGCGGAGGGTGCGAGCTTGCCATGCACTGCGACATCATTCTCGCCAGCGATAGAGCGCAGTTTGGTCAACCAGAGATCAAGATTGGCATCATGCCAGGCATCGGGGGCACTCAGCGCCTGCTCCGATCGGTCGGCCGTTTCAAGGCCATGCAAATGCTGCTCACCGGTCAACCGATCAGTGCCGAGCAGGCCGACAAGGCTGGGATGGTCTCGGAGATCGTCGCAGCCAGTCAGTTAGAAAACCGCAGCATTGAGCTTGCATCCCGCATTGCAGGCATGCCGCCGCTCGCCGTGATGCAAATTAAAGAGGTCATGCAACTGGGCGCAGACCTCTCGCTTCAAGGCGCACTGGCACTCGAGCGCAAGGCAAACCAGGTGCTTTTCGCCTCTCGAGACCAGAAAGAAGGCATGCAAGCCTTTATCGAAAAGCGTCGGCCGGAGTGGCAAGGCAAATAACGACGGTTCAATAGTCGGTATAGCCCTGTGGTCCCGCGGTGTAGAGCGTCTTGCGATCGAATTTGTCGAGCGGAGTCTGCATGCGAATGCGCTCGACCAAATCAGGATTCGCGATGAAATGCCTGCCAAAAGACACTGCACTCGCAATGCCCGAGGCAACGGCTTGCTCTGCAGAGTCGGGCTGATAGCTGTCGTTGAGAATCAAGGCACCTGAGAAACTGGCCTTCGCAAGTTCAATGGCATCGAGGGTGGGCAATGGTGAGCGCATGATGTGTGCGTAAGCAAGGCCACGGTGCTGTGCTTCGCGCAGCAGCAGTCGCGTAGAGGCCACCGGATCGGAGTCCTGGATTCCGTTGTAGGGATTGCCCGGGCAGAGCCTTAAACCGACTCGATCTGCTCCCACAGCATCTACAAGGGCCTGCATCAACTCGACAAAGTATCGCGCGCGATTCTCAAGAGAGCCCCCATAAGCATCTTTACGCTGATTCACATTCTCAGAGAGGAACTGGGAAGGCAGGTAACCGGAGGTTCCATGCAACTCCACGCCATCAAAGCCAATTTTCCTGGCCAACTGGGCTGCACTCGCATAACCAAGGATGCTCTCCGCAATGTCGGTCAGGCTCATTTCATGCGGGACGTCATGGGGCTGCATGCCGGAGGAGTCTGTCCAGATCTCTCCCTCAAGCTGCACGGCAGATGGTGCAACAGTTCTGCCGCCCACAAGCCCACGATTGCTTGCCGATGCAACACGTCCACCGTGCATAAGCTGTAAAACTGCAATGCCCCCCTTTCGGTGAATCCCCTCCACAACGGGACGAAACGCCTCAGCATGCGCGTGCGACCAGAGCCCCGGCATGCGCACGTAGGCATATCCATCGGGTGAGGGTGTGGTGCCCTCAACAACCACCATGCCCGCCCGACCCCGCTGCTCGTAGTACTGCGCCATAAGGGGCGATGCCCGTCCATCCGGCTCTGCACGATTGCGGGTCATGGGCGCCATCACGATGCGATTCGGAAGCGTGAAGGCACCAATCTGAACTGGAGTTAACAAGACGGGCATGTAAGCACCTCTAGCGAACGCGGATCTTGGGGTCGGGGGCTCCAGCACGCATGGTCTGGAGAAAGCCATCGATGGGAGCGGGGGCGGCCACCTCTGGAAGGTCTGGCAGAGAGGAGAGGGCAGGTCCTGACCAGAAGGACTTCCATGATGGGAAAAGGTCGTGGAAGGTTCCTGCATAGGGTGCGCGCCCCGGCCACCTCATTTTGAGCTCACCCACTGGGGGACGATTGAGGTCTGTCGCATACCAGTAACACGGGAGTCGCCGACGAAAGAACCACTGCCCGTCCATTCGTTCGTACTGATCCCAATAGAGCATTTGCATGATCACCCACTCACCGCCACACTCATGCTCGTTCTTCGAATAGACCACGCCCAGTGCATGATCGGCGTCCTCAAACTCGATGATGTGCTGGCCAACATGGTGTGACGTGCCAGTGAACTGGTGACGAAGCGTGTCGTCCACCCAGACCTTCAAATGGGCACGCCCCGTCTTCTCGCGACCCACACGAATATCGGGCGCAAACAAATTCACATGCGCATCGAGGTCTCGCATGTCGAGCGACAGACTATATCGCCCCACTAGCTGTCGAATGGCCTCCGTTGACTCGAGACGATCCACGCGAGCGAGCAGAGCATCCATCGCGCTCACCCCTCTAGCACCGTGTAGAGCTCGGCCGACCGTCCGCCGTCAACGGGAATACAGGCACCGGTGATGTAAGACGCCTCGTCCGAGCCGAGAAATGCAATGAGGGTTGCCACCTCATGTGCCTTGGCCACGCGCCGCAGTGGAATGAGCTTTTCCGTGTTTCTGCGGGATTTTTCGTCGGACAGCATGCCTGCCGTTGCGGGGGTGTCTACTACGCCTGGGATCACCGCATTACACCGAATGCCCGCTGGCCCCCACTCAGAGGCAACGGCCTTGGTGAAGTTCAATACGGCAGCCTTCGCCGCCGAGTAACCCGCCATCCAGGGCATGCCAAAAATTCCGCAGATCGACGAGACGTTCACAATCGCACCCGTACCGCGAGCCTTCATGTGCTTGCCCGCCTCACGGCAGGCCCAGAAGGTCCCATCGACCGTGGTTAGAAAGTTTGATCGCCAAGCCTCTGTTGTCGTCTCCTCAATGGCCCCCCAGCTGTAGGCCATGGCGTTATTGACGACAAGATCAATCTGGCCGTGACGGCTCACGATGCCCTGAATACCCTGGGTCACTTGGGCCTCATCCGATACATCAAGTACCAGTGTCTCAGCCTGACCACCGTCCGCACGAATAGACGCTGCCACCGATTCAAGTGGCTCTGCGCGTCGACCACAAACGATGACGGTGGCTCCCCGAGAGGCCAGCAGCCTGGCTGTCGCCTCACCGATTCCGCTGCCGCCACCAGTGACCAGGGCAATCTGCTTTTGATGTGATGCACTCATAAATCCTCCGCTTACTTGAAGTAAGAACCGCCATTGGCGACTACATCCTGGCCCGTCACCATCGCTGCATCCTCACTCGCGAGAAATGCAACCACACGGGCAATGTCATCGGGCTCAGCCATGCGCCCCAAGGGAATGGCCGCAACCATAGAGCGAATCCAGTCTTCACCCACCGACTGCATCATGGGCGTGTTGGTGGGGCCTGGCACCACATTGTTAATTCGAATTCCACGAGGCCCCAGTTCTCGGGCCAACGCCCGAGTGAGGCCGTGCAGCGCCGCCTTTGAGGTTACGTAATGAAGGCCGCCCTCACCGGACATTGCCGATGTGCTCGAGATATTGATCAGCGAACCCTGAATACCTGCCTTGATCATGAGTCGTACCGACTCCCTGAGGCAATAGAAGGCTCCGTGAAGATTGACCCCCATCACGCCATGCCAGCCCTCATCCTCCATGTCCACAATAAGATCGGGGAAAACTGTCGGGGTCTCTCCCTTAGCCAATTGCGCACCACGCTGTCCGAGCCGCTCGAGCAGCTTCGGAAAGCCATCATTCGGCGCGGATCCAATGCCTGCGTTGTTCACCAGAATGTGAATGCCATGGAAGCGCTGCTCAATCTGGGCAAAGAGCGCTTGCACGGCGTCACTCTTCGATACGTCGAGTGCCACACCCCAGTGGCCAGAGCCCTCACACTGAGTAATGGTGGCCTGTGCAGCATCCCCACGAATGTCCGCTGCAACCACAGTCGCACCCTCGCGCGCCAGTCGCATAGCAATGGCCTGACCCATGCCTTGCCCCGCCCCGGTAACCAGTGCCAGCTTTCCTGAAAACCGCATTGCTCTCTCCTCGTGAACTGTTTTGAATAGGGTGATGTTGTCGCCGTGGCTTGGGGTCTGGTCATCGTCCTTAGGGACTACGCGTCCGCAAGCTGGGCCCGAAGCTCAGCCTTCTGAACCTTCCCTGCCGCATTGAGCGGAAGCTGCTCGACGAACACCACCCTGCGGGGTACCTTGTAGTTCGACATCACCGTTTTGCACCAGTCCTGAAATTCGGACGCTGTGAGCACTGCATCTGGTTTCCTCACAACAAACGCCACCCCGAGTTCACCAAGTCGAGGATCGGGCGCACCGATCACTGCAACCTGGGAGACCAACGGATGGCTGTGCATGAGTCGCTCGATCTCGGCGGGGTAGCAGTTGAATCCACCGCTGATGTACATGTCTTTGAGGCGGTCGGTGATCTTGAGGTACCCCTGTGCATCGATGGATCCAACATCGCCCGTGTGCAGCCAGCCCTCAGCGTCAATAGCTTCACGCGTGGCCGCGGCATCTTCAAAGTAACCTTGCATCACATTAAAACCGCGAATGACAATCTCACCGACTTCATCGGGAGCACAGGTTGATCCGTCCGGTCGGTGGCACTCCACCTCTACTCCAGGAAGTGCACGCCCGCTGGTGGTCGATATCTTCTCGTCCGATGCCTGCGGGTCACAAACCGTTGCCACACCGCTGCACTCCGTCAGTCCGTAGGCGGTGGTCACGGTTTGAAAGTGCAATTCCTCACGCATGCGTCTAATTAGGCTGGGCGGAATGGTCGCGGCGCCCGTCACTGCGACCCGCAAGCTCCGAAGATCGAATTGCGCTCGATCGGGGTGATCCAGCAGCGCGTGGAAGAGCGTTGGAGGTCCAGGCAGAAAGCTGATGCGCTCTCGCTCAATCGTGGCCAATGCAGCGCGTGCATCAAACACTGCCATGGGGTAGATGCAGGCGCCCCGAATCAGGGCAGACAGCCAGCCCGCCTTGTACCCGAAGGCATGAAAAAAGGGGTTCACAACCAGGTAGCGGTCCTGTTCACAGAGCCCAACCACCTGGGTCCAGGCACCAAACGCTCGTGCGTTCTGCGACTGACTCGAGAGCACGCCCTTGGGCCTACCCGTTGTGCCGGATGTGAACATGAGATCCGCAATTGCGTGCTCGAGTGCATGCTCAGAGAAGCCAGAAGGCCAACGCTCGGGAGTGGCCATCAGGATCTGCTCCCCCCCTGGCCAATCCCAGGCCCAGAGCCGAAAATCAAGCGCGGCCTGCAGGTGAGTAAAGAGAGCGTGGTAATCGAAATCGAGGAACCGACTGACAGTAATGACCGCGGACGCACGGCTGCGCTGGAGCATGTCCTGCAGTTCTGCCTGCCGCAATCTTGTGCTCAAAGGCAGCAAGACACAGCCAAGCGACTGAACGGCCAATGCCTGGACAATCCACTGCCAGCTGTTCGGACCACATAGCGCGACGACCATACCGGGTCGAAGCCCTGCTTGCGTGAGTGCAGTCCGCAAACCTGCGACCCGCTCAGACAAGTCGTGAAAGCTCAGGGTAAGACCCTGATCGACCACTGCAGCACGGTCTGGCCAACGCGCCGCTGCGGTAGTCAGCGCCTGAACACTGCTGCTGGGCAAATTAGGCATCGATATCAAGCCTCAGGACAGCCGCGGTCGGCCTCGCCTGACACGTCAGCACATAGCCCCGCTCAAGCTCCCTCGGGCTCAATGCGTCCGTAACGTCCATCTCTACCGTGCCCTCTAGCAACTTGCCCATGCAACTCCCACAACTGCCCTCTCGACATGAATAGGGGATGGCAAGGCCCTCTCGCTCCATGGCGGCCAGAAGCGTCTCCCCCGTGTGCACAGGAACGGTGTGGGTCTCGCCCGAGACGCTCACCTCGAGTAGCGCGGCAAAGCCCGCGGTCTGATCGGCAGCCCCTCTCATCGCAATCGAGGGTTCCAAAGGTTCGTCCGCGAGGGATTGAAACTTCTCCGTTTGGATCTGATCGGGCTGTACGCCCATCTCCTCGAGGGTATGAATCACAAGATGCATGAAGGGCTCTGGCCCGCACACCATGAACTGTGCAGCGCTCCACCGTGTTGCGAACCCGCGGATGTCCTCGGCCGTGGCATAACCACTGACGTCATCGAGCCACTCACAGAGCTGAAATGCGGGTGTCGATCCCTCCGATAATACCCTCAACGTCTCACCAAAGATGGCCTGTTCTGCAGACTGGTTCGCATAAAACATTGCCATGAGGCGAGTCGATCCCGTAGCTGCTGCGTGATGAAGCATGGACATCATTGGCGTAATGCCACTGCCTGCTGCAAAAAATACGAGCGGCGCAACAGAGGGGCGAAGTGTGAACCGACCAGAGGGCGGACGAACACCGATCGTGTCACCTGGCTTGAGGTGATCGAGGAGCCAGTTCGACCCAAAACCGCCACGCACGCGTTTGACCGTTACAGAGATGCAAGTCGGGCTGCCACTGGAAATCGAGTAGCAGCGAGGGGAGAAGCGGTCCTCACGCGGTATCCGAAGGGTTAGGAACTGACCAGGCTCGAACTGAAAAAGAGGTTGCAGTGAGGCGGGTATTTGGAGTGCCAGTGTGCTGGCGTCGGGGGTCTCGGGGATAACCCGATCAACGACAAGGGGGTGGTAGTCGGGCGCCATGATCAGGCGCTCATGATTGGTCTGGACTGAGAGATTCTCGTCGTCTAAATGGACGATGAGCATCAGGGACGATGCGCTCAACCTGCAACAACGTAACAGGGGACGCCATGCAAGCCGAGCAAGATCGAATTCCACGACACTCTCACTACACCCTGTTTTTATTGGTCCTGGGCTATGTTGCGAACTATGTGGACCGCAACATCATCAACGTCCTCATCGAACCCATCAAGCAAGAGTTCGGTGTCAGTGACACCTTAATGGGCCTCGTTACCGGGCTCTTGTTCGCGCTCTTCTATGCCTTCATTGGCGTCTTCATGGGGCGCTTGGCAGACCGCACCAACCGAGTTCGTCTCATGGGGATCTATGTCATTTCCTGGAGTGGAATGACGATGCTCTGCGGACTCGCGGGCAGCTTCGTTCAGCTCGCACTCGCGCGGGTGGGCGTTGCAGTGGCCGAAGCCGGATCGGCACCAACCTCGCTCTCGCTGATCGCAGACTCCTACCCCCAGCGTCGCCGCTCACTCGCCATGGGCATTTACTCACTTGGTGCGCACATTGGCCTGTTGGTGGGTATGGGCGTCGGAGGTTATATGGCGTACCACTACGGCTGGAGAGCCGCGTTTCTGGTGGTGGGTGCACCTGGAATCGCACTCGGCATTCTCATGTTGCTCACGCTCAAAGAGCCTCCCCGGGGGCGCTATGACCCTCAACACAGTGCCGCTGAGACCGCGGCCGTTACTGCAGAAGCACTCAAGGAGAGTCTGCGGTTTCTGTTCAAACAGCGTGCTTACTTGTTCATTTGCATAGGCGCAGCCATCGCAGCAGTTCAAGCGTATTCCGTTGGCATTTGGGGCCCCAGCTTCCTGATGCGTTCACACGGGCTAAGCGTGAAAGATGCGGGCCTGTTGCTCGGATTGATCTCTGTGGGCGGCGCCTTTGCCGGCGCGATCTTCTCGGGATGGCTCACCGACACCATGGCCGCACGCAATCCTGGTTGGCAAGTGGGTGTACCCATTGTTGGCCTGTTGCTGGCAACCCCTGCGGGCCTCGCCTACTTCCTGTGGCCGCAAGGACTGGTCGGCCATCTGGGTACGATCCCCGTCCCTACCGCGGCGCTCTTTGGCATGTTGCATGGCTTTTTCACCACCTGGTGGATTGCCCCCAGCATGGCAGCAGTAAGCACCGTTTGCGTGCCGCACCGGCGCTCGCTGGCCAACGCGGTTTTCCTTCTGCTGTTTACCCTGGCAGGCATGGGCGTGGGGCCAATCATTGTGGGAGCCATCAGCGATCTGCTTGAACCCGCATACGGGCAGGAGTCCCTGCGCTACGCCATGGGCATTATTGTGGCAACCGCTCCGCTGGCCGCCTGGGTGTATGCGCTTGCCATTCGCCCCTACCGCGACGAGGTGAGCGGCGGGTAACTAGTAGAGCGAACTGAGCTCAGGCTCGCGATCGCCTTGGTGCCCCAGTGACACCACACTGTTAAGAATCAACCGAACCAATTCGGTCTGTCTGCGTACACCCGTCTTTGAGAAGATCGACCGGAGGTGAGCTCGCGCGGTGTTACGACGAATATTCAGTAACTCCGCTGCCTCGTCCAGCGAGAGCCCATTGGCCAGCTCAATGGCAAGCGTGGTCTCTGCAGGCGTGAAATGAAAGAGTTGCTGAATTACCTTGGAGGGCGGCTGGGTTTTGATTTCGGGATCGCGAAGGAACAAGACGATGGCGGGCTGATGGCGGCCATTGAGCCATGACACCGTGGGGCCGAGGCGCTGAACAATGACGCCTAGCCCCTGAGGACTGGAGTTGCGAGTCACAGAAACCGCCCCCACAGGCCCTTCGACACCATTGGCATGAGAGGCTGCTTCCTGAACCATGCGCTGCAATTCGCGGTTGTCCTGGTTGTTCAGCGCATGAAGCCGCTCGTTGCTGATTTTCAGTGCATCGCCTGCATCGATCTGGGCACGCGCAATCGAGTTCATTTGAAGCACCCGCCCCGTGATGTCCAGGGTTACGGTACCAACACTCAGGCTGCCAATCGCACTGCCATAGACATGGGCCACCTGCTCAGAGGTATCCAGCCGGGTCTGCAGGTGCAAGGCCCGCTGCAGGTGAGGAATCAAGAGTGCGAGCAGTTGGCGATCGAGGTCGGAAAATGCTGCATCGGACCGAGCCCGCGTGAGCCGAAGCCGATAGCCCTCGGTGTCGAGGGTCTGCAGATTCACGCCAAGGATGTGGTGAACACCCCGCGGCGCGCACCAGGTCTGGTAGTAATCTGACCGAACCCACGTCTCCTCCGACATGAGGTCCTGCACGGTAAAAATTCTCTGAGAGGTCATGCCAATGAAGGGGCTCTGCGCACTGTAGTACTCAATGGCAGGCACCACGCCGCCGCCTTGCCCATCGGCAAGGCCTGCATTGACCATAAGCCCTGGATCGTGCCCCGAGACTGGGCGGACAATCAGCGTGGCGTAGGTCGATCGAAAGGCTTGACGAATCGCATTGAGGCTCTCCACCCACTCGCGCGGTGAATAGGCGGACTGGTAGATCCGATCCACCAGCTCCGCGAAATGAGAGAGTTCAATACAGTTTTTGCTCAACCGGGAAGACTTTCAAACAGTGCCGCTGCGCCCATTCCACCCCCGACACACATGCTCACCACAAGCCATTTGGCACCCCTGCGGCGCGCCTCCAAAAGCCCATGGCCAACCAATCGGGACCCGGTCATTCCAAAGGGATGACCTATGGCAATTGCACCACCATTTACATTCATGCGGTCTAGGGGAATTCCTAGGTTTCGCTGCACCGCCAGAACCTGACTGGCAAACGCCTCGTTAATCTCCCAGAGGTCAATGTCCTGAATGCTTAGGCCGTGGCGCTGGAGAAGCTTGGGAATAGCATGGATCGGGCCTATCCCCATTTCATCTGCCGGACAACCCGCCAGCGCCAATCCCCTATAAATCCCTAAGGGAGCGAGTCCCCGCACAGCAGCATTCTCTCTGGACATCACGACGCAGGCGCTCGCGCCATCGGATAGCTGAGAGGCATTACCAGCCGTGATGCACTGGCCGGGCCCCGACCATTGGCCGTCTTTGAGCACCGGTTTGAGGGACTGAAGTTTCTCGAGCGTAGTGTCCGCCCGATTGCCCTCATCACGGTCGAGCGTTACCGTCTTGTGGCCTGAGGGCTTGCCCTCCGAGTCAAACTGCAACTGCTCGCAGGGCATGGGCACAATCTCCTCCGCAAAGCGATTAGCTGCCTGGGCCTCAGCGGTTCGCTGCTGACTCATCAGCGCATACGCGTCCTGGTCCGCGCGCGAAACACCATAACGAGATGCCACCAGCTCGGCTGTTTCGATCATGCTGATATAGGCTGTGGGGTAGGCCTGGAGCACTGCCTGAGACTGGGCTTTGTAGCTGTTCTTGTGCTGGTTCTGAACCAGGCTGATCGACTCAAAGCCCCCAGCCACAACCACATCACGCTCGCCCACCATGACGTCCTTCGCGGCATTCGAGATTGCCACCAACCCAGAGGCACACATGCGATCAAGTGACATCCCCGGCGTCTTCTCACCCAGGCCAGAAAGGTAATTCGAGAGCCTGCCCACGGTATAACCCTGTGTCCCCTGCTGGGCAGCAACGCCCAGAATGACATCGTCAACCTCGCCATCTTTCAGGTGTGCGCGGGCGACTGCATGACGGATCACATGCGCGGCCATGACAGGCGCCTCGGTATCGTTGAGAGCTCCTTTGTAAGCGCGGCCAATGCCCGTGCGCGCGGTCGAGACGATGACAGCCTCATGCATATAAAACCCCCTGGCCCTCAGGCCGAAAAGAAATAGCGACTAATGGGCTCGGCCACACAAGCCGGACGCTCTGCGCCCTCAAGCTCGATCGTGACCGTCATGGTCACTTGAACAGACCGCTCATCGAGCAGCTTGACGTGCTTTAACTCAACCCGGCCGCGCAGTCGGGACCCCGACTTCACAGGCGAGAGGAATCGCACCTTATCCAATCCAACATTAAGGCCCATTTCCATATTCTCTACAGAGACAATTTCGGGCAAGAAGCGATTCACGAGCGAGAGCACGAGATAGCCATGCGCAAGGGTCGCTCCGAAGGGACCCTGCGTTGCCCGCTCCACATCGACGTGAATCCATTGGTGATCGCCCGTTGCATCGGCGAAGGCCTGAATCTGAGATTGGGGGATGTCGACCCAGTCCGTGACGCCCAAGAGCGCGCCCTCTCGGGCCACAAAATCGGCAGGGCTCGAAAACACTGCCATCTCAACTGCCATGGCTATGCCCTCTGAGAGCTGACGGCCAACGACTCACCGACCAAGTAACTGGCGTAATCGCTGGCCAAGAACACCATCACATTCGCAATCTCCCAGGGCTCGGCGGCTCGGCCGAAGGCTTCCTGCTCGGAGAGCCGCTCCAACAGCGCGGGGTCGGCACTTTTCTTGAGGAAGGGGTGCAGTGCAATTGAAGGTGAGACTGCATTGACTCGAACACCGAATTCGGCGGCCTCGAGTGCAACACAGCGCGTAAAAGCCATGACGCCAGCCTTTGCGGCTGCATAGTGTGCCTGAGCCTTCTGTGCCCTCCAGCCCAAGACGGACGCATTGTTGACAATGGCGCCTGACCCTTGCGCCTGCATGATGGGCAATACGGCCCGGGTCATCCGAAAGGTTCCTGTGAGCGAGATATCGAGCACACGATTCCATTCGTCGTCAGACATCTCGACGACCCGCTTCTCGCCCCCGAGGCCAGCGTTATTGACGAGTACATCGATGCGGCCCAGGCATGTTTGGGCCTGCTGAACCAAGTGATCGACCTGGGCTTGCTGGCTGACATCACACAGCACACCCTTTACGACCGCCTGTGGCGAGAGCGCCGATAAACGCTCAACAGCCTCATGGAGACGGCGCTCGTGAATATCGGATATGACAATGGCCTCGCAGCCCTCTGCCAGGAATCGCTCGGCGGCTGAGTAGCCAATGCCCGCTCCAGCAGCCGCGGTGAGAAGTGCTCGCTTGCCGCGGAGCAGGCCATGCCCGGGGGGGCAAACAGGCGCCTCGATCATGATGACCCCCAGACTTTCTGCGCCGGCCTGCGCTGGCTGAGCAGCTGGTCAACCACAGCACCAACCTCATGGGGCTCCCAACGGGTACCTCCCTTGCGCTGATCTGGACCACTGACCCATCCCTCTGCCAGACCAATCCGATCTCCATCAACCTCAAAGATCTGGCCCGTCACATGCTGGGACGACTCAGAGCATAGCCATGCGACAAAGCCCGCGACATTCTTCGGATCGTAGTGATCAAATTGACCGTCGCTCGGTGCCTTCACAAGATCGGGCATGCCTGCGAGGGTCATTGCTGTTCGCGCTGCAGGCGCCAATGCATTTGCGGTTACGCCGTAGCGCGCCAACTCGGCTGCTTGAACCAGCGTGAGTGTCGCAATGCCCCCTTTGGCGGCCGAATAATTGGACTGCCCGATTGAACCCTGCAGACCCGCACCGGAAGTGGTGTTCACAATCCGTGCCGTGGGCTGATGCCCGGCCTTGGCCTGATCGCGCCAATGCTGAACTGCAACGCTTGAGAGACAGAAGTGGCCGCGCAGATGAACGCGCATGACCAGATCAAAATCGCCGACCTCAAGGCCTGCGAACATTTTGTCGCGCAGTAGTCCCGCATTGTTGATGACTGCATCGAGACGACCAAAGGAGGACAGGGCAAGCGAAACCAGTCCTTGCGCGGTCTCCATTTCGGCAATATCGCCTGCGAATCCCACCAGATGGGCAGCTGCTGCGGGATGCGCCGCACCCATGCGACTGACTGCATCATCGAGCGTGTGCTGATGGAGGTCATTCATCACCACGCGGTAGCCCTGCGCGAGCAACTCCTTAACATAGGCCAACCCCAGACCAGCCCCTCCGCCGGTCACTACAACAACCCGACCTGCACCCAGCTCTGCTGCCATTACGACATCCTCTCAATAATCGTGACATTAGCCTGCCCGCCACCTTCACACATGGTTTGAAGTCCCAATCGGCCGCCACGGTCTTCAAGGGCATGCAAGAGCGTGGTCATGAGCTTTGCGCCGCTGGCTCCCAAGGGATGGCCAAGCGCAATAGCCCCCCCTCGCACATTGGTGCGCTCATGGGGATAGTCCAGCTCTTTCATCCAGGCCATGACCACGCTGGCAAAAGCCTCGTTTACCTCTGCGAGATCGATATCGGCCATTCGAAGGCCGGCTCTCGCCAGTGCGCGCTGCGTGGCGGGAATCGGTGCACGCAAATGCCAAATGGGACAGTCACCCATGACACTCATGTGCAGGATGCGCGCACGGGGCTTGAGCCCATAACGTTTCACCGCCTGCTCAGAAGCAATGACCAGTGCGGCAGCAGCATCGCAGGTCTGACTGGATACGCCCGCTGTGATGGCGGGATACTCGGCCATAACGGGTTCGAGTGTGGCCATTTTCTCGAGGCTGGTCTGACGCGGTGTCTCGTCCATGGCCAGCTCTGCGAGCCGCAAGACCTCGCGATCGAAATCACCCTTGGCCATGGCCCCGAGTGCCCTGGTGTGGCTCTCCAGCGAAAAGGATTCCATGTCCGCACGACTCAGCGACCAATGGTCTGCAATTCGCTGAGCCGCGTAAAACTGGTTCACAGGCTGGTCGCCAAACCGCGCCCTCCAGCCTTTGCTGCCAGAGAAAGGATCCGAGAAACCCAAGGGCTGACCGGCCAACATGGCCGAGGAAATTGGGATTGCAGTCATGGTCTGAACACCCCCCACCATAACCACATCCATCGTGCCACTTATCACTGCCTGAGCGGCAAAGTGAAGGGCCTGCTGCGAAGACCCACACTGACGGTCGACCGTTGTGCCCGGAACCTCGAGCGGCAGTCCCGCAGCAAGCCATGCCGTGCGGGCGATATCTCCAGCCAAAGGCCCAATGGTGTCAACACAGCCAAAGACCACGTCGTCATAGTCCTCGGCTGGAATGGGCTGCCGAGCAACCAAGGCTGAGAGCACTGAACCCGCCAGGTCGGCGGGGTGCATCTGCGCGAGGCTGCCCTTGCGCTTGCCGGTTGGTGTGCGCAGCGCATCGATGATGTAGGCCTCAGGCATGGGTCAGTCCAATTCCTCGATTCACAGCCCAGGAGTCTGGTGTGGTGGTGAGCGTCTCCCAGAGCGCCCCCTGATGATGAAGCGCATCACCCCACCAGCCCGCCAGCACCCAGGCTCGCTTCATGAACATTTGCAGATCGACCTCCCAGGTGTATCCCATTGCACCGTGCGCCTGCATGGTGTTGCGCGCTGCGAGGAGTGCGGCCTCGGTGGCCAAGAGCTTCGCGTGGCGTACGGCCTTGAGCGCTCCCGGGGACTGGGCAGCCAGGGCAGCCGCCGCGTACGCCACAGCAGGTTTGCTGAACTCAATCGAGGTGGCTACGTCTGCGAGCAGATGCTTCACAGCCTGGAAGCTTCCGACTGGCTTTCCAAACTGCTTACGGCTGCTCGTGTAGTCGATCGCGAGGTCGAGCATGCGCTGGGAGAGCCCGACCAACTGGGCAGCAACACTCTGCGCACCCCGTGCCTCCAAAGACCGAAGCATTCCATTCACGACGGACCCAGTGAGCACCCAGCGTGTGGGGACTGCATCCACACGGGAGATCCGCCGCGAGAGGTCCAAGGACGGCTGCGGGGTATGTGTGAACGCTCCCTGACGCAACAGGGCGAGCCCTTGCTCGTCTAGCCAGACCAGAAGCCCCGCATTTGCCGCATCCGCCACCCAGCGATTGACTGGATGGTGAACGGCCACACGAAGCGTGCCCTCGGCGATCTGCGTCAGGAGTGATTCGATCTCGACTCGATCCTCAGCAGTGACATGCGGCAGAGCCTCCTGAAGCACGGCCACGCCCAAGTAAGCGCTATCGACCAGGGAGTCTGGAATGGCGAAGTACCCCAGTTCTTGCAGCAGCAGGCACCAAGTGACGTCGTCTAGACCGAGCCCGCCTTGAGCCTCAGCCACAGACACAGCCGTAAGACCTTGCTCAGCGAGTCGCTGACGCAGCAGTGGCGATCGGCCACTGTCGGTCTCCCAGATCTCACGGAGGAACTCTGGAGCCGCCTCGACCATGAGAAACCGTCGGATCGCGTCTCGGAACTCGACCTGCTCGGTCGTGAAAATAAATTCCATCGCTTGCTTCCTTTAGCGGGGCATGCCGAGCATGCGCTCTGCAATGATGTTGCGCTGGATCTGGTTGGTTCCTGCGTAAATAGGACCAGCGAGCGAGAACAGAAAGCCCTCCAGCCACTCGGCCTCTGTCGATGGCCGAGAGGTCCAGTGCTCGGCCTCTGGGAGGCACTCGAATTCGGGCCCGAGCACGCGCATCGCAACTTCGTGCAAGTGAATATCCATCTCAGACCAGAACACCTTATTGGCCGAAGACTCTGCGCCAATCGCCTCTGCGTTGAGGTAGCGACTGACCGACCAGTACGCATTGAGCTGATAGGCCTGCGTATGACTCCAGACCCTCACCAAGTCGGAAACGATCGATGGGTCTGCCTTCAGGCGATCTGGCCTCCGCCGCACCAGTTCCATAAGCTGGCTGGCAGTGCGCAGAAATCGTGCGGGAGATCGCAATAGGAGTGCGCGCTCGAACCCTGCGGTTGCCATGGCCACATGCCACCCTTTGTTCACCTCACCAATGACATGGTCAAGACCAACCTCCACGTCATCGAAGAAGAGTTCCGCAAACGCAGCTTTGCCATTGAGCGCCTTGATGGGTCTGACGGTAACGCCCTTGGCGTCGAGGGGCACCATGAGGTAGCTCAGCCCATGGTGACGCTCCGATTGAGGATCGGTGCGAAACAGACCAAATGCCCAGTTGGCAAAGAGTGCCCGGGTGGACCAGGTCTTCTGTCCGTTGATGATCAGGCGGTCTCCGCGCAGCTCAGCCCGAGACCGGATGGCTGCCATATCGGACCCAGCGCCCGGTTCAGACCAGGCCTGCGCCCACATATCCTCGCACCGGGCCATTCGCGGCAAGATCTTCTGCTTTTGCTCCTCGGTTCCAAACTCCATGAGCGTCGGGCCCAAGAGCAACATGCCGTTCTGGTTGACGCGAAATGGGGCGTCTGCTGCGTAATACTCTTCTTCGAAGATGAGCCAATCGAACAGGTTGCGGCCCCTGCCGCCCCAGCCCTCGGGCCAGGTCACCATGCTGAGCCCAGCATCCGCAAGTGTCTGCTCCCAGGCTCGGTGTTGCTGAAAGCCCTCTCGAATCTCATGGTGAGCAAATCGTTCAGTGGGCTTGTGTTTTGCTAGCCAAGCACGAACCTCTTGGCGGAATTCAATCTGCTCGGGGGTATAGGTGAGCTTCACGCGGTTCTATTCCTTAAAGTCGGCTTCGCGCTTTTCCACAAAGGCTCGACGCGCTTCGCTGGAGTCTTGGGTGGTGTAGGCCTGCAACGTAAAACCCTGCTCCCATCGGTACTTCGCTTCGAGATCGCCGTCCTCAATGCCGTTGAGCGCCTCTTTGGCCAAACGGATCATGGATGGGCTCTTTTGAGCAATGACGTTGGCAATGCGCAGGGCTGCATTGCGCAACTGGTCCTTGTGGGGCACGAGCGTCTCAATGAATCCGAAGGGCATTGCATCGCGCGCACTCAAGGCCTCACCAGTAAAAAACATTGCGCGCACCTTTTGCACAGGCAGCAATCGCTGCAAATGCGCCCCGCCGCCCATTGCCCCCCGATCGACTTCAGGCAGCGCAAAGCTTGCGCACTCAGAGGCCACGACAATGTCGGCAGCGCCCGTCATGCCAATGCCACCGCCCAGCACAAATCCGTGAACGGCGACGATGACAGGCACCGGACTGCGGTGAATGGCACGAAACGTCTCGTAATTGCCCCGATTCACCTCCACAATGCGATCGGGGTGTTGGTCGAGCTCTTTGATGTTGACGCCAGCGCAGAACCCTCTGCCCTCAGAGCGAATGATCAAGACGCGGGTGAGTGCGTGTGCGCCAATCTGTTCAATCTGGCGTGCCAGGGCCAGCCACTGGCCGCTGTCGAGGGCATTGACGGGCGGCTGGGAGATCACGAGTTCCACCACGCCGTTAGGCTCCGCATGCACAGAGAAAGCGGACGAGAGTGATTCAAGCTGCATGACTGACGGGCTCCGATACATAGTGGGTCGATGCACGCAGGCAGGCCTCGGCCTCTTGGACCAGCGCATTGACAATCGCTTCACAGGTGTCCTGGCTTCGAATGGCTGCAGCCACCTGGCCTGAGGGCAACAAGCCCTCCTCTGGTCGGTCCTCGATCATGGATTTCTGAATCAACATCGGCTGGTTCGCTGCCATGATGGTCGTGGCCAGAGCAGTCGGGTCCTCCCGAAACGATTTCACCAGAACCTTAGCGAGATGTTGCGCAGACATCCCAGTCTGCGCCTTCCATCGCCATGCATTTCCGAGTGCAACCAAGAGTCTGCGCAGACCAGAGCTGGCCTCCAAACGGCGCACCAAGTCCGTTTCGATCATGCGGTGCCGAAGGCCATCGACCGCTTCGGTCACGCGAATTTGGCCAGGGTCCTTCACTTCAAGGTATCGCGCCATCGTGCGCTTGGGCGTGGGGGACTCCGCAGACATCATGAACCGTGTGCCCATGGCAATGCCGCAAGCACCCGCGGCCAGTGCAGCTGCGAGCCCGCGGCCAGTGCTGTAGCCACCTGCAGCAATCACGGGAACCTTTACCGCGTCGAGCACCTGAGGTAGGAGAATAGACGACGGCACGCGACCCGTATGGCCGCCCCCCTCGGAGCCCTGAATCGTGATGAGGTCAGCCCCTAGTTTTTCAGCCTTCATGGCATGCTCGACCGCGCCGACGGTCGGGATGCAGAGCACGCCAGCGTCCTTGAGCCGCGCAATGGTCTTGGCATCTGGTCCGCGCCCATAGCTGACCGCCCGAAGCCCGTGAGCAATGGCCAGCCGAATGCAGTCTTCAGCATTCTCTTGGAACATATGAAAATTCAGGCCAAAGTTTGGTCCGACCGCAGCCTTGACTTGCAAGATCTGGGGCTCGAGGTCTTCGGGCTCGATGGTCGCCCCTGCGAGAAAGCCAAATGCACCCGCGCGCGTGGAGGCAATGACCAGGCCGGCATCGGCCACCCAGCCCATCGCAGTCTGGACGATGGGGGCTCTGCACCCCAAACGGCGTGTCAGTTCGGTCTGGATCAAGACTGCCCCTCTTGTTGCTTATTCGCTTTGGCCATTGACTGGGCGTCGAACCCCCCAAGCAGATTGCCAGTCACCTGCTCGTTGTGAACATGCGCGAAGTGGTGCCAAGCAAAGCTTGCGTCCATAGCGGTGCGCTTGCCGCGGAGTTCCTCCACGTGATGGATCGCCTGCTTGGTCAGTGCAAGACCCATACGAGGCTGCTGAGCCAACTTGTCTGCCATCGCTGCAACAGTCTCTTGTAGCGCATCACGAGGAACTACGCGATTGACCATACCAAGCTCAAAGGCCCGCTGGGCGGGCATGCGTTCGCCCAACATCAGGAACTCTTTGGCCACTCGCGGGGGCAGTTCAAAAGCATGTGCGAAGTACTCCACGCCGGGAATGCCCATGCGAACAACGGGGTCCTGAAAAAATGCGTCCTCTGATGCGACGATGAAGTCACAGACCCAGGCGAGCATCAGCCCACCCGCAATGCACGCTCCCTGGACCATGGCAATCGTGGGCTTGGGCAGGTCACGCCAGCGGCGACACATATTGAGATAGACCTCTTGCTCACGCACATAGAGGTACTCGCCGCCGGGCTTGTTGGTGTGATCCCACCAGAGATGGACCCTCGGAAAAGGCTTGTTGACATCACGTCCCGGGGTGCCTATGTCATGACCCGCAGAGAAGTGTTTGCCCTCACCTTTCAACACAATCACCCGCACCGCGTCATCGTCGACCGCCTGTCGAAAGGCTGCGTCGAGCGCGTAGGTCATTTGAGAATTCTGGGCATTGTGAAATGCAGGGCGGTCCATGGTGATCCAAAGCACCCCGTCCTTAAACTCCGTCTTGATGGGCGCATCTGTCTCGTACTGACTCTCGTCGGGCCGACTCACCTTCGGGCCATCAAGCTTCGACAATGGGGTTCCCCTTTAAGATTTTGGAGCGAAAGTCATGTGGGTCGAGCCGGTGAAGATGCTGGAGTTGATCCTCGGTGGGCATTGCAGTGACAGCCGGACTGGAATCGTAGGACAGCTCAAAACCCGTCTGCTCGATCACGGTGTCGATGCGAACGCCAGGATGCAGACTGCAGACACGCATCTGGCCCACAGGGGCATTGAAATCAAAAACGCCGAGGTTTGAGATCACAAGGCCAAACAGAATCTCTGGCACCTTCCCGTCCGGCCACTGGGCAGGATCTCGGCCAGCGCCCGAGACCATGTCTACCCTAGACACAAAGGCGCGCTTGGAATGCGCAGGCATGAAAAAAGAGTTGCGATGCGAAATGCTGTTGCCCGGCAGCCCTCGCACGCCCAGTATGGCTGACTTAGGTCGTTTATAGTCCCCGATACAGGAGAGGTTGGTCTGACCCCATCCGTCCAGTTGTGTGGGTCCGATCATGGCGTGGCGCTTGCCTCTCCAGACCATGTCGAAGATGCGAGAAAAATCAGCGCGCCCCGAATACCGTGGGACATACCCCTCTAAGGGGCCTGTGCGAGGGCCGAGGGGTACAGGCTCCTCAACCAATCGACTCTCGCTGTCGGTCATCAGCAACTCGGGGCTGTGGGTCAGCTTTGCCAGGGAGGCAGCCAATCGAGGCCCAGGCCCAATGCCGTTAGCCAGCAACTCCCCGTTGCCTCTCCATGCCTCAGATGCGGCCACAATCATCAATTCTGCAAGGGTACAGGTGGTCATGAAATCCTCTAGAAGATGGGCTGCGCGAGCGCACGAACCCGCTCCAGACCGCCAACTGCCTCGATGTAGTCGGCCTCGGATCCCGAGAGGAACTGCTGCCGATAGGCATCAAACCCTTGGTCTTGTTCGGCAAAGCCAGAGTAGTCTTTGAGATGTCCCATGTCCCAGCCGTACTGCGTGGGGGCTGTGGTGGGATGCGCACCACCCGGCACCTCACAGACTGCAGTCACAAGGCTTCGTTCGAAAAGGTTGAAGTGCGCACTGTCGCTATGAACGAGATCGAGTCGGGGGACCAAAAACTCAGTCTGCACCAAGACGTGATCGGCTGCCCTCGCAAACTGGTCATCGAAATACGGGTCGCTACCCAAGCTCTGTGTGTTGCCCAAATGATCTGCGCGAGAGGCGTGAATCAGGGCGGCATCGAGCCGCAACGCCGGCATTGCCACCAGCCACTCTTGATCGTCATAGGGGGACTGAATGAGCCGAATGCCGGGATAGTGCTTGAGGACATCTGTTCCCAAGCCCACGCGGGTCGGCAGAAACGGAAGACGCATGGCCGCTGCTCGCAGCCCCCAATGCAACATGCCCTCATCAATCTCGATGGCCTCAAAACCGCCGCTCTCTCGGGACTTTCTCCAATGGGCTTCGAGCGGAATGGCGTCGAGCGAGACGAATCCATAGATGAGTCGCTTGACGGCGCCTGCAGCGCAGAGCATGCCTGCGTCGGGTCCACCGTAGGTTACGACCGTGAGGTCTTTTCTGCCTTGACGGATCAGTTCACGCACCAATGCCATGGGCTTGCGGCGGGGCCCCCAACCTCCAACACCAATGGTCATGCCGTCTTTGACGCGTGCAGCACAGGCCTCGAGCGACTGGGTTTTATCTAGCATCAGCCCTGCCCCACCGAAAAGTCGTGCCCCCAGAGCGACACCTTGGTGAACTCATGGGTGACATGTGCATGCCAGTCCACCTGCGCGCCCCCCGTACCGACCTCTACGTCAAAACCAGAGGGTGTCTTCATGTAGAAGGAGATCATGCGATCGTTGGTGTGCTGGCCAAGGGTGGCAGACAGAGCAACTTGGTGTGCAATCCTGCGGTCGAAGGCTCGACCCACCTCTGCCATGTCGGGCACCTCAACCATGATGTGAACACAGCCAGAGGGGACCGGAAAAGCAGCAAGCGCCAAGCTGTGATGACGTGGGTTGTTGCAATGGAAAAAATGAATGGGCAATGCGGGCGCCTCGGGTGCTGGCTTAAAGTTGAACAGATCAGAGAGCCCGAAACCCAGGACATCGCGCACGAAAGAGACGGTCTCAGCGAACTGAGGGGCTGGCAGGACGACATGGCCCATGCCTTGGTCACCGGTTACAAAATGCGGCACCCCAACAGGCGAGACCATGCGGCAAAAGTCTGACTGATAACCCCACACCAGCTCGTGCCGATTGCCCGATGGGTCATGAACGATCAGCATCTGAGTCACCTTACGTCTCTGACAGAGTTCGGGTGAGCCCTCCTCAACCTTTACCTGATGCGCTTTGAAGTGCGCACGGGCGGACTCAAATGCGTCTTCGTTGCGCACCAGCCAGCCGGAGGCCACGTAGCGGGCCTGGTCACCTTGCTCAACCTGAATGCGATAGGCACGCTCATCCATTTTGAGCAGCAGCGCGCCGGTCTCGTCGAGCGCCTGCATACCGAGGACCTGTTCCCCGTAGGTGCGCCAGGCCGAGAGATCAGGGTGCGCTGCAACGACATAGGCCAACTCTTGGACCTGGAACATGGGCTTATCCTTCTGGATGATGTATAGAGATTCTTTCGAGCGACCGCTTGGAGGACATCGTCCAGGCAGACGATGACCCCCCGTCGTAAATCTCGAACCATGAGCCCATGGCTGCCATCGACCCCACAGAATTCAGACGCGCGCTTGGCACCTTCACCACGGGCGTGACGATTGTGACCACGCGCGCCCAAGACGGCGAGGCCGTTGGTGTCACAGCCAATAGCTTCAACTCGGTCTCGCTCTCTCCGCCCATCGTGCTCTGGAGCCTTGCCAAAACGGCCAAAAGCCTCGCCGCTTTCACACAGGCCGAGCACTGGAATGTTCACATCCTCGCCAGCGACCAGCAGGGACTCTCTTCTACCTTCGCCAAGCCCGGCGTCGACAAGTTTGCGGGTGTAGCACTTGATCAGGGTATGACCTCTGCGCCACTGCTGCCGTCGTGTGCTGCCCGCTTCCAGTGCAAAACAACGTCGGTGGTGGAGGCCGGAGATCATTACGTCTTGCTCGGTGAGGTCCTGGCGTTTGACGCGACGGACCGAGCACCGCTCGCGTATTCCAAGGGCCGGTACTCCCTGACCAGCCACCTGGAGCAGATTGCCCTGGGCGAGGCTGAAGACCTCTCAACTGCGGAATACAACGACGAGCTACTGGGATACCTCTTGGGCCGCGCACACCATCAGGTGTTGGCCCAGATGCGCCAGCACTATGAGCCCTTGGGGCTTGACGACCTCGGCTTTTTCACCCTTGCCACCTTGCTGATCCGCAGGCAAGTGGACCTCGAGTCCCTTCAGGAGCTGATTAATTACACCGGCCTGATGGTGACCCCAGAGGCCGTGACCAAGCTGGTGACGCTGGGGTTCATTCAACGGCTCTCGGGCGAGTTCGCGCTCACCCAAGAGGGTCATCAGATTGCACGCGATCTGATTCGCAACGCCCAGGGCGTTGGTCAAGCCCTATCGGAGCGGCTTGGCCTCTCAGGAACCCAGGCACTGATTACCCTCCTTAAGCAGGTCATCGTGCATACCGACCCAGGACTCCCCTCGCTATGGACGACGCGAAAAGAAACGAATCCGGCGTAGCGCCAGGCTTAGCGATTGTCACAGGCGCCAGCAAGGGCATTGGCAGATCCATCGCACTCGCGCTTGCCCGCAAGGGTCACCCGATTGCCTGTTTGTCACGGTCGCAGACCGAGCTCAACGATGTGGTCCAAGACATTCAAGCGCTGGGTGTTCGCGCCACGGGCATCTCAACCGACGTGATGTCCGAGGCATCGATCGTTTCAGCCATTGCGAGCGCACAGTCTGCTCTCGGCCCAGCATCCATTCTGGTGAACAATGCGGGGGGCTCTGGTCCCTCATCGATCGACAAGATGAGCCCCCAGGCCTTTCATGACGTGCTTTGGTTCAATGTCACCTCCGCTTACACAGCCATTCAGGCCTGCCTCACTGGATTCAAGGCGAATGGCGGTGGCGCCGTGTTGAATATTTCCTCGGCTGCTGGTCGGCTCATACAGCCGCATTTCGCAGCTTATGGCGCTGCAAAAGCGGCCCTCAACCATCTCACGCGACAGCTGGCTCAGGACCTCGGGCCGCGCAATATTCGCGTGAACGCCATAGCGCCAGGCCCAATTCGCACCGATGCATTGGCCCGGGTGCTCACGCCTGAGATTGAGAAAGGCATGACGGGCTCAATCCCCCTCGGGCGCATTGGAGAGACCGAAGACATCGCCAATGCCGCCATTTTCCTGCTCTCCAGGGAAGCGCGCTACATCACCGGAAAGATACTGGATGTAGACGGCGGAATGGAATCAAACCGCTGGGGCTGACGCCAAGAGCTGTGCGCGAATTTTTCCGGCCAACGGCAGATACATCAACAAAGGAATGGCCGCAGTTACAGCGCCAAAGGTGAGCAACGCCCCAAACCCGTGCTGCGCAACGAGCGTGCCTGCGAGCGCTGGGCCAATGGTGCCTGCCAATGCGAATGCAGCTGGCACCAACATGATGGCCTTGTTGCTGGAATCGAGGCGTGAAATGGCAGCCGTCTGGTACACGCAGCTGGCAACCAAGGAGAGCTCCCAGAGCCAGGCGCCCGCCGCATAGCCGGCAAACCCGCCCGAGCTGCCCAACAGCAGCATCGATCCGAAGAGCCCCAGGAAGGCAAAGACATGCGACCGCTTGACGCCAAACTTCAGGCCAATCAGCCCAATGCCGATCGCCGCAACCGCCCCAATGACCTTGAGCACAGCAAGCACAAAGGAAAGCTGAGCCTCAGTGACCCCATCTTGAATTGCCAACTGCCCCAAGAAGGCATAGACGCCAATCTGGCCGATCGCGAACAGCACAAACACACCCAGTCCAATCCACCCCTCCTTAGTGATGCGCAGATCCACAGTGGTCTCGCTGTGGGTGTCGAGCTCGCGACCACTGGCTGGTAACCGCAGAATGCTCACCGAAAGCACGAGAAACACGACACAGAGCAAGGCAACCGCGCCAACATAACCAGCCGCCTCAATGGCGAATGGCAACATGAAGAAGGCCGCAGCAGCGCAGAGGAGCTCAATTCCCAGGCGTGAACCCAGTCCATGCTCTTTATTGGGCATACCAGAAGCGACGCGCATGCCCAGGCAGGTCATGGTGGCTGCAAAAAAACCAACAACAGCCCAAGACGCATAGACTGCGGTCGGCTGATCGCCACCCAGAGAGGCAGAGAACATCATGGCGAGAACACACGCCAGCACAGCGACCCAAGAGAGCTTTCTCCAGTGCAGACGCTCCAGCCAGAGGGGTGCCGTCAGGGTCGCAATGAAGTAGCCCCCCAGATAGGAGGAGCCAAAGAGCCCGAGCTGCTCCGGGCCCCATTGAAAGCTGGTCCCAACCGAATTGATGATCTGCGGGAGGACATTGAAGGGCATACCCCCAATGGCAGAGACAAGGCTTGCAGCAATGAGCGCTGGCCCGAGGGACTTGAGAAAATGCTGAATGGGCACTGACGTTTCTCCTGAATTAGGCCGTGAGGGCCCCTCCGTTGAGGGCAAGCGTTTGACCGGTCATCCAAGCGGCCTCGCGTGAGGCGAGAAAAGCAACGGCGGCTCCGACATCGTCGGGTGTACCGGTGCGGCCGACTGCGGAGCCCTTATCCTCGTAGCCGTAGTTGTTCATGGTGCCAAGCGAGACTGCATTGGCGGTAATGCCGTTTCTGCCCACCTCATGTGCCAAGTGACGCATAAACCCAAGCGCTGCCGCCTTGGCTGCGGCATAGTTACTCAGCCCATATCGGAGCCCAATGCGCCATGACTCTGAGCTGATGATGATGATGCGACCGAACTGACGACGCGTCATGCCGGGCAAAACCAAATGCGCAAATCCTGTGATGGCATGCAGGTTAAGGTCGAGCTGCCGATTGAAGTCATCCTGCGAGAGCTGATCGAAGGTTCGCAATGAGGTCGACATGCCAATGGGCACACCGGCGTTGTTGACCATGACGTCGAGCGCGCCAGCCCAGGCCTCTACGTCCTTGACCATGGTCTCTCTGACCACCGAAGAGGTGATATCCCCCGCGAATGCTTGGACCTTCAGTCCCTCTGCGCGCAGCCGGGCAGATGCCTCCTCTGCGCGCTCCGGGTAGAGGTCATTGAGCGCCACCTTGGCACCTTGCAAGGCCAATGCACGGGCAACACCGAGCCCCATGCCCTGCCCTGCGCCGGTGACTAATGCGGTAAGCCCTTCCAGATGAAACAGCTGCGGCATCAGGGTGTTTCACCTCTCTGATCCAGGAGAAACTTAAAGACATCGAGCTCGTGATCAATCATGTTGGTGAGAGAGATCGAGCGATCTTGCGCCTTGTGCATGAGATGTTTGGTCTGCAGGCGCGCTGCGGATGACCGTTCCCCGAGCTGATCCAGCACGTTTTGCACATGATCGGAGAGGCCCATTGGAACCACCTTGTTGATCAAGCCGAGTCCTTCCGCCTCGTCCGCTGGCAGTCGTGCCCCGAGCTGAAAGAGCTCCATGGCTTTTGCCCAGCCGATGCGATCAACCAGCAGGCGCGTTGCGCCATATTCCGGGCAGAGCCCCAGCTTTACGAACGGGAAACTCAAGAAAGCACCAGGAGACGCATAGACCAGGTCGCAATGCAGCAGCAGGGTGGCGCCGATTCCGACTGCAGGGCCATCAACCTCGGCCACAACGAGTTTGGAGCAGTTCATCAGGGCATGCATGAAATGCCGAATATCAAATGGCAGCGGGCCCTCTTGAGCATCAAAAACGGCAAGGTCGTTGCCAGCTGTGAATTGTCCAGGGCCTCCGGTGAGATGGACCAGGTGGATGGACTCCTTGGTTGTAGCCTCTTGAAAGGCGTGGGCCATTGCGGAGTACATATCGAGGGTGAGCGCATTGCGTTTTTCTGGCCGATGCATCTCAATGCGCAGCGTGTGGCCAGACTGACTAACCCGAATATGTTCGCAGATGTGCATAGCGAAAGGGTGCCGGCTAAGCACCCGACCGCCATGGCACAAATGGACTAAGGGTTACTCACTGCCCGGTGAATGACTCTGCCTGGGCGTAGCCTGCAGCACCCGCCCGCACGGCATGCACCAGTCCCAGGCTGGGCAGAAGGACACTCTGTCCATAGAAGACTGCCGAGGCAAGCTTCTGGGCATAGAAGGGCTCGACCGCGGTTTTGGCCTGCGCAATCAGCGCGGAGCGGGCCATCATCCAGCCGCCCAGCACGGAGCCGGTCAGCATGAGCAAAGGGACGGAGCCGAAGAAACTGCCCACAGGGTTCTGCGCACTCATTTCGAGCGTGGCCTCAAGGGCCTCTGACAAAACGGCGACGGACTTGGCAAGGGCATCAGCCAGACCCGCAGCATCAGGGTGCCCGCAGGCCCGCAGTGCGTCAGAGGTAGCCTTCACCTCTGCGAGCAGCCGCATGGCTTCAGCCCCTTTGTCGCGACCGAGCTTGCGGCCGATGAAGTCATTGGCCTGGATGGCCGTGGTGCCCTCATAGATGGTGGTGATGCGCGCATCGCGAAGGTGCTGTGCGGCTCCCGTCTCTTCAATGAAGCCCATGCCGCCATGCACCTGAATGCCCAGCGAGGCCATCTCGACCCCCGACTCCGTACACCAGGCCTTCACCACTGGAATGAGCAGATCGGCTCGCGCCTGATGCAGTCTTGCCTGAGCGCTGTCAGGGTGACGTGCGGCCTGATCGAGCTCGGCGGCGGCCTCACAGGCCAGTGCACGCATCGCCTCAATACGGCATTTCATGGTGGCCAGAATGCGGCGCACATCGGGGTGATACGCAATGGGGCGCGGCTCAGACTGACCCATGACACGGCCCTGAACGCGATCGTGGGCATACCAATGGGCCTGCTGATAGGCCCGCTCTGAGATAGACACGCCCTGCACGCCTACCTGCAGACGCGCGTCGTTCATCATGGTGAACATGTACTCGAGCCCGCGATGAGGCTCACCCACCAGGTAGCCCACGGCGCCCTCTTTCTCGCCGTAGCTCATCACCGCGGTCGGGCTCGCGTGTATGCCCAGTTTGTGCTCGAGCGAGACACACTGCAGGTCATTGCGCGCGCCCAGGCTGCCATCGGCATTCACCAGAAACTTCGGCACGATAAAGAGCGAAATGCCCTTCACGCCTGCGGGCGCGTCCGGCAGGCGAGCGAGCACCAGATGAATGATGTTCTCGGTGAGGTCATGCTCGCCATAGGTGATGTAGATCTTGGTGCCGTGCACACAGTAGGAGGCCTCACCGGAAGGCCCAGGCTTGTTGAGCGGCCAGGCCTTGGTCGCAACAGCGGCCAGATCAGATCCGGCCTGCGGCTCAGTGAGGTTCATGGTGCCTGTCCACTCGCCCGAGACCATCTTGGGCAGGTACAAGTCTTTCTGGGCCTGCGTGCCGTGGGCCTCAATAGCATGAATGGCACCTGCGGTAAGCATGGGGCAGAGCGCAAAGCTCATATTGCTCGCGTTCCACATCTCGTTCACGGCCGTGGCAAGCAGCTGCGGCAGACCCTGTCCGCCAAAATCAGGATTGCACGAGAGGCTGTTCCAGCCCCCTTCAACAAAGGCCGAGTAGGCCTTGTCAAACCCAGGCGCAGTCTTGACCGAGGCATCGGGCTGGCGCTGCGCGCCGTGCTGATCACCGGGCCAATTCAGCGGCGAGAGCACGCCCGTTGCAAACTTCCCTGCTTCTTCGAGCACTGCGGCACTCAGGTCCGGGCTGAACTCCTCAAAGCCAGGCAACCCAGCCACGGCCTCGCTAGCAGTGAGCTCTTCCAACACGAAGCGCAGGTCGCGCAGGGGGGCTTGGTATTCAACGGGCATGACGTTCTCCTGTCTTAGAGCTTCTCGACCAACTCCGGCACGGCGGTGAAGAGGTCGGCGACTAGGCCATAGTCAGCCACCTGGAAGATCGGCGCATCAGGGTCCTTGTTGATCGCCACAATCACCTTGCTGTCCTTCATCCCCGCCAAGTGCTGGATCGCTCCACTCATCCCAATGGCCACATAGAGCTGCGGCGCCACCACCTTGCCCGTCTGCCCCACCTGATAGTCATTGGGTGCATACCCCGCATCCACCGCCGCTCTCGAAGCACCCAGCGCCGCATTGAGCTTGTCCGCCAGCGGCGTGAGCACTGCTTGATACTGCTCAGCCGAGCCCAGGGCTCTGCCCCCACTCACCACCACCCGTGCACTCGCAAGCTCCGGCCGATCGCTCTTGCTAAGCGCCTGCGACACAAAACGGGAGGACGGGCTGGGGGTTGCAGCAGCAATGGCCTGGATCGAGGC
>CAMCRF010000009.1 GCA_945877235.1 Bordetella parapertussis | reverse complement strand
ATCGGCGCCATCATTCAGATGGTTCGTCAATCTGGTGTGCTCCATGCAACCTGGGAGTCCGCCCGTGCGGAATGCGACCTGGCCCGTGCCGCGCTCGAACCGCTGAGCCCGTCCGAACACAAGGCTTCCCTGCTAGACGTGTTGTCTTTCATCACCAGCAGGCGTCAGTCAAGTGCGCCTCTGGCGGTCCGTCGGGGTGTAGCTCAGCCTGGTAGAGTACTGCGTTCGGGACGCAGGAGTCGGAGGTTCGAATCCTCTCACCCCGACCATGAATGACCTACACTAGAGGCGTCATGGCAACCCGTTCGGTCCCCCATTGAGCGATCTTCCCCTGTGGGCGCAAGGCCTCGCGCTTCTGGCCCTTCTGGCGCTATCAGCGTTTTTCTCGAGCTCTGAAACAGGCCTGATGGCGGTTAACCGCTATCGCATGCGCCACCTCGCTGCGCAGGGACATCGTGGCGCCAAACTGGTGATCCGTTTGCTCCACAAAACCGACCGCCTACTCGCCACCATTCTGCTGGGTAACAATGTGGTGAACGCTGCGCTCACAGCACTGATCACTGCAATTGCCATCAACACCTTTGGCAACAACGACGAAGTTTTGGCAATTGCCACAGCAGTGGCTGCCAGCCTCTTGATTGTGTTTGCCGAAATCCTCCCGAAGGTGATCGGGGCCAATCGACCCGAGAAGGTGGCCATTGGGGCCAGCTTTCTGCTCACGCCGCTCACAATCATCTTCCGACCACTGGTCGAGGCGGTGAATCTGCTCGTCAACGGGCTGCTTCGCCTGCTCAAGCTCAATGAATCCAAGCGCGAGGAAGGCCTGAAGCCCGAGGAGCTGCGGGCCGCCGTGGTGGAGTCGGCGGCCTTTATTCCGAAGCAGCACCGAGATATTCTGCTCAATCTCTTTGACTTGGAGGACCTCACCGTTGACGACGTCATGGTGCCGCGCCCCAAGATTGAAGCGCTCAACCTTGAGGATGACGAGATCAAACTGAGGGAGCAGATCAGCACCTGCTTTCATAACAAGCTGCCGGTCTACGACGGCGAGCTCAACCAGGTCCGCGGCATCCTTCATGTTCGCAAGGCGGTCTCGATGCTGGCCAACGATGAATTCAGCCGAGAGGCGCTCGTCGAGGCCTTGATGCCAGCCTATTTCATTCCAGAGGGCACCAGCCTTTTTGCCCAGATGCAGGTGTTTCAGGCCAACCGCGCCCGCCTCGCCTTGGTGGTCGACGAGTACGGCGAGGTTCAAGGCATGGTGACCGTGCAGGACATCGTCTCCGAGTTGGTGGGAGAACTCAGCACCGATGGTGCCGGGCCAAGGCAACTGCACTGGGATGCCGATGGCACGGCAGCGGTCGATGGCGACACCCTGGTGCGCGAAATAAACCGCAGACTGGGTCTATCGCTGCCCGTTGACGGTCCCCGAACCATCAATGGGCTCATCCTCGAGACCTTGCAGGACCTCCCTGAAGCCAACCTCAGCCTAAAGATCAGCGGGGTGCCCATCGAGATTCAGCAGGTCCAAGACAGAACCATTCGTCGGGTGCTCATGCACAAGCATGTGGCCTGACGCCCTCTCCGTCTCCCTGGCTGCACTCACTGCAGCCGGCATCGCAATTGCGGCAAAGGTCTTCGCCCAGTCCGAGGTCTCGTTCTGGCTCGGAGATCAGGCACCTGCCCTTCACGCAACCCCGGTGTACGCAGGCCTTGCGGCCTGCATAGCGATGATCCCCCTGAGCCTGCTGTTTCGAGGGCCCACCATCGAAGAGGCGCTCATGCTGGGCCTCTGGACAGGCCTCCTTACAAGCTGCGCGCTCATTGACCTGCGTTGCCGGCTGCTGCCAGATCGACTCACGATTTCACTGGCCTTACTGGGTTTAGGTGCCGCACTCATTGGACTCGGCCCGGGACTCTGGTCTGCGCTTGCGGGCGGGGCCTTTGGCTATCTGCTGCCGTGGGCCGTGGGCAGACTCATGCGCAAACGCACAACGGACCCACAAGACGAGGGTGGCGAAGCCATTGGGCGAGGGGACCTTGCCCTGCTGGGGGCGATGGGCCTGTGGGTCGGGTTCTCGGGACTGCCCTTGGTTCTGGTTGGGGCTAGCCTTGTCATGCTGCCCGTTATCGCCTGGGGCATGCTGCGATTCGGCTGGAGCCGATCGACAGCGCTTCCGTTTGGTCCGGGCCTGTGCATGGCGGGGATCGTGGTGCTGCCATGGGTCCTGACCGAGGGCTGGATGTCATGAGAACAGCAGTGGTCGTGCTGACCGGGGGTATTGGCTCAGGCAAAACGGCCGCCTCCCAGGTCTTTGCATCGTTGGGTGTGCCGATTGTGGATGCGGACCAGATCGCACATCAACTCACAGGCCCCGAGGGCGCAGCCATGCCCCAGATTCGAGCCGCGTTTGGGGAGGGTGTCATTGGACCAGACGGCCGCCTCGACCGCGTGGTCATGCGCGAACGCGCATTTCACAATCCCGCTGAGCGCATGCAGCTCGAATCTATTCTGCACCCGCTTATTCAAGCTCAGGCCATGACGGCGCTCGAGGCATCGGATTCACCCTATACCCTCTATGCGGTTCCCCTCTGGGCAGAAGGTACGGGCCGCCAGCGCCCCGCTTGGGTCTGGAAGGTGGTTGTGATCGATGTGCCGCCAGAAACCCAGCGCTCGCGTGTGCTCCAGCGTCAGCCGATTGCGCCTGAGACACTTGAGCGCATCATGGGCCTGCAGGCGAGCCGCGATGAGCGACTGGCGCTCGCCGATGTGGTGATTGAAAACCATGGGTCCCCGCAGGCGCTTGCGGCGCGCATTCTTGAGCTGCATGCGCTCTGGCTGAGCGAACGATCCGCGCAGCACGGCCCCGATTCCCTCAGCAATCAGACATAATCGCGTGATGTCGTCGCCAGCACCCATCGCGCCTCCGCCCTCGCTCGAGCAGATCTTCGAACTCCCTTGCAGTGAGCGCGTTCGCACCATGATGCGGCTCGAGTGCATCAGCAATCGGCTCGAAAAGCTCGCACTTGCAAGTGAGGCCTCTGCGCATCGGGCCTGGCTATCGTCTTACCTCGAGCTCTTTGATCTGCTCTCCAGTCGCAGCGACATCAAGAATGAGCTGCTCCAGGAGCTCGAGCGCCAGCGCATTCAGCTCGAGCGGTTCGTAGGGCAGCCTGGGGTCGCCAGCGAGCGGCTCGAGGCCGTGCTGACAGAGGTCACCTTCCTGTTCGAAACCCTCGGCGATGTGCAGATGCGACTCGGGCCGCATGTCCCGGAAGTCGAGTTTCTGCAGTCACTCAAGGGCCGTGCTGGGATTCCAGCTGGTGACTGCCCCTTCGATCTGCCTGTGCTCTCGCTCTGGCTCACGTTCAGCCCTGACAAGCGTCGCAGTCATATGGAGAGCTGGGTTGCCCCCGTGAGTGCCGTGCTCAGGTCGGCTCAGCTCTGCCTTCGGCTGCTGCGTGAGGTGGCTGAGCCGCAGGAAATGACTGCAGAAGGCGGGCTCTTTGAAATGAATCCCGGAGGCCGTCAGGCCAAGCTCATTCGGGTCTGGGCGCCAGCAGGCCGCGGCCTGATCTGCGATATGAGTGCCAACAAGTACGTCGTGGCCGTTCGATTCCGTGCTGTAAACGAGCGCCTACAGCCCCAGCCGTTTCAGGGCTCACTCAGTTTTCGATTGGCGATCTGCGAGTTCTAAGCGCTGCAAAATGGGCCGACTTGCTGGCAGCAATGGAAACGGGTGCGGACCCGAGGACCAGATCCAACAGAACTGCTGCCCCTCCAGGCCCCTGAGCCCCCCTGTCGGCTCGGACCAATCGGTGACCTCACAGAAATGCAGCAAGACCCGTGCATGCGCATAGTCGTAAGCCAGGACATCTCTGATGCGCGCAGTGCGTGCAAGCAGGCCAAGCTCCTCGTGTAGCTCTCGACAAACCGCCTGCTCTGGCGTCTCGCCCCGTTCGACCTTTCCACCAGGAAACTCCCACCAGCCCGCGTAAGCTTTTCCTGCAGGTCGACTTGCCAAAAGCCATTGGCCTTTTGCGTTACGCACAAGACCAACACCGACCTGCACCCGATCGGACAATCCCGGGTCAGTCACGGGCAAGCACTCGCGCCGCCCAGTCGCGGGCAAATGCGTGCGCCACACGCCCCGAGCGTGACCCTCTTTGAGTGGCCCATTGCAGCGCCTCGAGCCGGGCCTCTGGCCATCGTGCCTGCGGAACGCCGAGCTGACCTAGCCAATGATGGACGATGTCGAGATAGGCGGTTTGGGCAAATCCGTGGAAGGAGACCCAGAGGCCAAATCGATCGGAGAGGGAAACCTTCTCCTCGGTCGCCTCCCCGGGATGCAACTCACCTAGCGCGTCCATGCGGGCCTGAAGGTTCTCGGCCACCTGCTCCGGCATGAGGTGACGGCGATTCGAAGTGGCATAAATCAGCAGATTGGCTGGCTGTGCGGACACACCCCCATCGAGCACAGACTTGAGCGCCTTGTATCCGGGCTCACCTGGCTCAAAGGAGAGGTCGTCACAGAAGACGACAAATCGCTGAGGCTGGCCATGGATGCGATCTGCAATCGCAGGGAGATCGGCGAGGTGATCTCGGTCCACCTCAATCAGGCGAAGCCCCTGCGCACCGAACTCCGTGAGACAGGCGCGCACCAGAGAGGACTTCCCGGTGCCCCGAGCGCCTGTCATGAGTACATTGTTGGCGGGCAATCCCTCAACAAAGTGTCGGGTGTTGCGGGCGACCTGATCGGCCTGATGCTCGATGTGATGCAGGTCAGAAAAACGGACCCAGGCCGGCTGCGAGACCGGGCGCAGACTGCCCTGCTCCCCCAACAGACTGGACTGTCGCCGCCACTGAAACGCCCAGTCCCGCCCAAAATCGACCGCAGGAGCAGGCTCCGGCAGCAGGGCATCGAGCTTGCGCAGGAGCCGTTGGACGACCTCAGGATCGATAGTCGGCATTGATGCTGACGTAATCATGGGAGAGGTCGCAGGTCCAGATGGTGGCTTTCGCTGAGCCACGGCCCAATGCAATGCGCACGGGAATATCGGCCTTCGCCATTTCCATCTGCCCTAGCGACTCGGTGTAGCTGGCTGCACGCCCTCCGGCCTGAGCGACCAAGGTCGACCCAATCCAGACCGAGACACCTGAGACGTCGAGGTCAGGGAGTCCGCTATAGCCAATGGCCGCCAAGATTCGGCCCAGGTTTGGGTCGCTTGCAAAGAACGCCGTCTTGACCAGTGGAGAATGTCCCACCGCGTAGGCGACCTGACGTGCCTCATCTCGATCGCGTGCACCCTCGACCGAAATGGTGATGAACTTGGTTGCACCCTCCCCGTCGCGAACAATAGCCTGCGCCAACGCCTGGGCCAGTTCGATGAAAGCCGCTTGAAACGCGGCCCAGTCGGCGCTGTGGGCATCCTCGGCGGAGAAAGAGACCGGCCCAGAGCCGGTTGCGATTCCAATGAAGGAGTCGTTGGTGGACGTGTCGCCATCGATTGTGATGGCGTTGAACGACTCATCGGCTGCGTGCCGAACCAGTGTCGCTAGCATGGCCTGCGGAACGCGCGCATCGGTGGCGAGGTATCCGAGCATGGTGGCCATGTTGGGCCGAATCATGCCAGCCCCTTTGGAGATACCGGTAAGCGTCACCGTACCGCGCGTCAGGTGCACCACACGACTGGCGGCCTTGGGCTGGGTGTCTGTGGTCATGATGGCCTCTGCGGCATCAAGCCAGTCGGCAGTTCCCAAGGCGGCGGCACCAGCCCGCACACCCGGCAGCAGCCGGTCCATGGGGAGGCGCTCAAGGATGACCCCGGTGGAGAAGGGCAAGACCTGGGTGGGCGAAACCCCCAACTGCTGGGCAACGGCCTCACAGGTCTGTTGGGCGTCTTGCAGGCCGGAGCGACCCGTTCCGGCATTCGCGCAGCCTGTATTCACAACCAAGGCGCGAATGCCATCACCCTTGGCTAGGTGTTGGCGGCAGAGCTGAACGGGCGCTGCGCAAAACGCATTCTGGGTGAAGACGCCCGCCACGGCACTACCCTGGGCAAGCCGCATGATCAGGACATCCTTGCGACCGGGCTTGCGAATGCCAGCCTGGGCAAATCCAAGTTCGCAGCCCGCGATCGCGAGCAAGTGATCACGCTGGACGAGGGGCAGACCAACAGGCATAGCGCGCTCCTAGCCGAGACGGCCGCAACAAGACTTGAATTTCTTACCGGAGCCACATGGGCATGGCTCATTTCTGCCAACTTTGGGGGCGTCTCTGCGCACAGTGCCGGCATCTTGCGACGCGACAACCATGGCAGATGTATCACCCTCGCCCGCGAATGCTTCTTCCTCTGGAGTGGCTGCGTGCGTGAAATGCATACCTTTGGTTGCCGCCGCGGCCGCGGCCTCACGCGCCGCCTCCGCGTCTGCCGCCGCGCGAGCAGCCTCCTCCTCGCTGGCGATCTCGACCGACATGAGCAGTCCCGTCACCTCGTCGCGCACGCGCGCCAAAAGCTGCTCAAAGAGCGCGAAGGCCTCGCGCTTGTACTCTTGCTTAGGATCTTTCTGCGCATAGCCTCGCAGGTGAATGCCCTGACGGAGATGGTCCAACGCAGCGAGGTGTTCACGCCATGCGGAGTCCAGGTGTTGAAGCAGGATGGATCGCTCGAACTCATGAAACGCACCAGATGGCACCAATGCGAGTTTCTGATCGTAGGCGGATTGGGCTGCCTCAAGGGCTAACGCGACCACGCCGGCGTCATCGATCTCTTGCGCCTGCTGAATCTGCGCCTGCAAGGGAACGTCCAACCGAAACCGTTCGCGAAGCACTGCCTCTGCAGCCGGCACATCCCACTGTTCTTCGATACTTTCAGCCGGGACGAAGCCACGCACTGCCGACTCGATGGCCCCCTCCCTGAGTTGCCTGACCAGACCAGAGAGATCGTCAGACTCGAGGATCTCGTTGCGCTGGGCATAAATGATCTGACGCTGCTCATTGGCCACGTTGTCGTAGTCCAGGAGCTGTTTGCGGATCTCGAAGTTTCGATTCTCGACCTTGCGCTGTGCACCCTCGATCGAGCGCGTCACCATGCCAGCCTCAATGGCCTCGCCCCTGGGCACACCGAGGCGATCCATGATGGCCTTCATCCGGTCACCGGCGAAGATCCGCAGCAGTGGGTCGTCCATAGAGAGGAAGAATCGTGATGAACCCGGATCGCCTTGTCGACCAGAGCGCCCGCGCAGCTGGTTGTCGATGCGGCGAGACTCATGTCGCTCGGTGCCGATAATATGGAGCCCACCTGCGGCAACCACCTGGTCGTGCAGTGCCTGCCACTCGCTGCGAAGCGCGTCGATACGCTGCACACGCGCCTGGTGTTCGAGGCTCTCGTCGGATTCGATCTGGGCGATGAGCTTTTCGATATTGCCGCCCAAGACGATATCGGTTCCACGACCAGCCATGTTGGTGGCGATGGTGATCATGCCTGGGCGTCCAGCCTGGGCAACGATTTCAGCCTCTCGGGCGTGCTGCTTCGCATTGAGCACCTGGTGCTCAAGGCCTGCCTTTGAGAGCAAACCGGAGAGCAGTTCCGAGGACTCGATGGAGGTGGTACCCACAAGAATAGGCTGGCCCTGCGCATGCCGCGAGCGGATGTCTGAAATGATGGCTTCAACCTTCTCATCGGCGGTGCGGTAGACCTGGTCTTGAAGATCTTTACGAACCATGGGCCGGTGGGTCGGAACAATGACCGTCTCAAGCCCGTAAATCTGTTGAAACTCGAAGGCCTCGGTATCGGCGGTACCCGTCATGCCGGAGAGCTTGCCGTACATGCGGAAGTAATTCTGGAATGTGATCGAGGCCAGCGTCTGGTTTTCCGGCTCGATGGCAACACCCTCTTTGGCTTCGACGGCTTGGTGCAGACCGTCGGCCCAGCGGCGACCGGCCATCAATCGGCCGGTGAATTCGTCGACGATGACCACCTGACCAGACTGCACCACGTAGTGCTGATCACGCAGGTAGAGCGTGTGGGCGCGCAGTGCGGCCATGAGGTGGTGCAAAAGCGTGATGCGCGCAGCGTCATAGAGACTCTCGCCCTCGCCGATAAGACCCATATCAGCAAGTGCCGTCTCTGCCCGCTCAAAGCCTGCCTCTGAGAGGTGAACCTGACGGCCCTTCTCATCGACAAAGTAGTCACCCTCGCCGTCCTCCGTGGCCTGGCGCTTGAGCAACGTGGGCAGACCGTTGAGTGCGCGGTAGAGCTCCGTAGTGTCCTCGGACTGACCGGAGATGATCAGCGGGGTGCGAGCCTCGTCGATGAGGATGGAGTCCACCTCATCAATGATGGCGAATTGAACGCCACGCTGACAGCGTGACGCGCGATCGGCCACCATGTTGTCGCGCAGGTAATCAAAGCCGTACTCGTTGTTCGTGCCATAGGTGATGTCGGCTGCATAGGCCTCACGCTTCTCTTCAGAGGAGAGGCCTGCAAGATTCACCCGCGTCGTGAGCCCCAGAAATCCGTAGAGACGACCCATCCATTGGGCATCACGCTGGGCAAGGTAGTCGTTGACCGTCACGACGTGCACCCCCTTGGCAGGCAGCGCATTCAAATAAGCCGCCAGCGTGGCCATGAGGGTCTTGCCCTCGCCCGTGCGCATCTCGGCAATCTTGCCCTCGTGAAGCACCATGGCGCCGATGAGCTGCACATCGAAGTGCCGCATACCGAGCACGCGCTTAGAGGCCTCTCGGCATACCGCAAACGCCTCGGGAAGCAGCGCATCGAGTGACACGCCCTGGGCAAGCCGTGCGCGAAACTCCTGGGTCTTGGCTGACAAGTCCGCATCGCTGAGCGCGGCGAGCGACGGCTCGAGCCGGTTGATCGCGTCGACGCGCGACTGGAATTTCTTTAAAAGTCGCTGGTTGCGACTGCCAAAAATGGACGCAAGGAGGCGATTGAGCATAGAGGGTCTAGGGTAGCATGAGCCCCATGAAATCTCTGGACCAGGCGCTCCGAGGCGCCATCTCAGATCGCCACTCGGCTCAGGGAGTCCCCCTCAAGTCCGTACTCGAAGAACAGCAGGTGCTCCTTGGTCTGGGTCAGCGCCTGTTGCGCGACGCCGGCCTCGAGACGCTGGTCGGAGAGCTCTACTCGGCGATCCGCACCAACCCGCTGCGCGGACTTCGAGGCAGCGAGTTGACCTTGCGCATGCGGTCGCATTCTGCGGCGGCCCGGGTTCGGCTGTCGCTCCAGAGCCTCAAGCGCAGTGTTGCCTCAGTCGGTCCGGTCCACGGAATTCAGTCGGTCGATGTCCGCGTGGCCAAGGCCTATACCGAGCCCGTGCGCCCGCGGCCCATGGGCAAGCGGCCCGACATACCCGAGTCTGCTCGTCAGAGACTGTTGGCCGCGCTAGACGCCCAAGACCACTGACGGGCCCAGGCCAAAGGGGCCTCGGAGAGCTCGTCGAACGCCCGTTCTTGCCAATGCTCAGGCTTGGAGATCAGTGCCCTCAGGAGTTGGTTGTTGAGTCCATGCCCCGACTTGTAGGCTGAATATCGCGCCATGAGGGGACGGCCCAAGAGATAGAGGTCGCCAATGGCATCGAGCGCCTTGTGCATGGCGAACTCATCGGGCCGACGCAGCCCCTCAGGATTGAGCACTCGGGTCTCATCCAGAACAATGGCATTGTCCATACTACCCCCGAGGGCCAAGCCCCGAGCGCGCAGAAAATCGACATCGCGCATGAATCCGAAGGTTCGAGCCCGGGCAATCACGGACTGGAAATCGGTCTGTGCAAAGTCGATATGTACCTCCTGGCCCGTCTGATCAATGGCGGGGTGTTGGAAGTCAATGGTGAAATCGAGTCGAAAACCGAAGTAGGGCTCAAGCCGAGCCCACTTATCGCCGTCACGCACCTCGATCGGCGCAGTGACTTCAACAAACCGTTTGGGAGCCGACTGCTCTTGGACGCCTGCCGAACGAATGAGGTGAACAAAACTGGCGGCGCTGCCGTCCATGATGGGGATCTCGGGGGCGCTGACCTCGATCAACAGGTTATCAATGCCCAAGCCCGACAAAGCGGACATCAGATGCTCAACCGTTGAAACCTTCACGGCCCCTTCAGAGACTGTAGAAGCCATCTGGGTGTCACCGACCGCAGCCGCATCGGCACGGACCTCATTGGGGGCCGGCAGGTCTGTACGCCGAAAGACGATCCCGTGATCGGCCGGAGCGGGCCGCAGACCGAGGCGAACGCGCTGGCCGGAGTGAAGCCCAAGTCCTTCGGCCTGGACCTCCGAGAGCAGCGTGCGTTGCCTCAGCATGGGTGGAGGTAGGCTAGAGCTGGGCCAGCACCGCCTCTGCGCTGCTCACCGTGAACTGACCGGGCGCCTCTACTGAGACGGACTGAACCACACCATCTCGCACAATCATCGCGTAGCGATTTGAACGAATACCAAGCCCGCGCCCCGTGAGATCTAGCGTGAGGTCGATGGCCTTTGAGAACTCGGCATTTCCATCGCCAAACATACGCACCTTGCCCTTTGTGCCGAGCTCACGTCCCCATGCGCCCATCACGAAGGCGTCATTCACGGAGACACACCAGATCTCGTCGACGCCCTTGGCCTTGAGGGCCTCAGCATGCGCGACAAATCCTGGCACATGCTTGGCAGAACAGGTCGGCGTGTAGGCGCCGGGTAAACCAAAAATCACGATGGTCTTGCCTCTGACGAGGTCTGAGACCTGAAATGCATTTGGGCCTACTGCACAGCCCGGTGTTTCATCTTCAATGAATTCGTAGAGGGTGATGTTGGGCAGTGCTTGCCCTGCTTGAATGGCCATAGCTGCTCCGTAGAAGTGAGTTCAAGAACGTACCGAGGGCAGGCAGGCCCCCGGTACGACTTGAGAGTGTGCCAGAGCAGTGCTGTCCTTAGTCCGCCTGCTTTCTCAGGAATGCAGGAATGTCGAGTCGGGCCATGCCACCCTCCTCAAGCGCCATCACCCGGGCAGCCGCCTCGCTGCGAGCAGGCTGACGCCAGATCGCAGGTGGCTCATAACCCTCATAACTCGGGGCTTGTGGGGCAGCAGGTGGGGCTGGCTCCGCTGCCATGGCAACTGCATCATGGGTACCCGTCGCCTGCGCCATGCGTGGCTGGCTCATGGGCACCAGGGTGGGCTTGGCTCGGGTTTGTCCTAGTCCAGTGGCCACGACCGTTACCCGCATATCCTCGCCGAGCGACTCATCGTAGACGGTGCCAAAGATGATGGTGGCATCCTCCGCAGCGTACTGACGGATCGCGTCCATAGCCACACGGGTCTCTTTGAGCTTGAGGGTGTCGCTGGCCGTGATGTTGACCAGAATTCCGCGAGCGCCCGAGAGGTCTACGCCCTCCAGCAGCGGGCTGCGAACAGCCTGCTCAGCCGCCACACGTGCGCGATCAGGCCCCGCTGCAGTAGCCGTTCCCATCATGGCCTTGCCTTGCTCACTCATGACCGTCTTCACGTCCTCGAAGTCCACGTTGACCAGACCCTCGACGTTGATGATTTCGGCAATGCCAGCGACGGCCTTGTTGAGCACATCGTCTGCAGCAGCAAAGGCCTCTCGCTGGGTGACGTCATCGCCCAGCAGTTCTTCGAGCTTCTCGTTGAGGATGACGATGAGGGAATCGACCTGTTCCTCCAGCTCAGCTAGGCCCATCTCCGCCGACTTCATGCGACGCCCACCCTCAAAGGAGAACGGACGGGTCACCACAGCCACGGTCAGTGCCCCCAACTCCTTTGCAACTTCGGCGACGACAGGCGCTGCGCCCGTGCCGGTACCACCACCCATACCGGCGGTAATGAAAACCATATGCGCTCCGCGAAGCGCCTCAGCAATGCGCTCGCGATCGGCCTGTGCCGCGGCACGTCCGGCCTCGGGCTTTGCACCAGCCCCGAGACCCGTCCCCCCAAGCTGCAAGACCTGATGCGCCCTGGACTTCGACAGCGCCTGCGCATCGGTGTTGGCGCAGATGAACTCCACACCTTGCACACCCTTCTCGATCATATGGTGCACGGCGTTACCGCCGGCCCCCCCCACGCCCACCACCTTAATGACGGTACCGAGCGGTTCTGTCTCTAGCATCTCAAAGCCCATTTGCACACTCCTTTCGAATCTTCAGAAATTGCCCAAAAACCATGACTTCATGCGCTGAAAGGTGTCCCGGAATGATCCGGTCTGCCTGTCCACCGGTTCCCCGCGCGCGACTTGCCGCCTTGCCTCCTCCAACAACCCCATGGCGGTGGCATACCGTGGGGTACAGACAACATCCGCGAGGTTGCCCCGATAACTTGGGCTGGCCACACGAACCTGTTTCAGAAAGACGTCCTCGCCAAGCTCCACCATGCCGGGCAGCTGTGCACTGCCACCTGTAAGTACGACACCACTGGAGAGCAGCTCCTCGAACCCGCTCTCCCGAATGACCTGGGCCACCAAGGAGAAGAGCTCCTCTACCCGAGGCTCAATGACGGCAGCCAGTGCCTGGTGAGAGAGCATGCGCGGACCCCGGTCACCCAGTCCCGGAACCTCAAAGCTTGCGGTGGGGTCAGCCAAGGTCTGCTTGGCAACGCCATGTCGACGCTTAATGTCCTCGGCGTCTTTGGTCGGGGTGCGAAGCGCCATCGCAATGTCGTTGGTGATCTGATCCCCGGCGATGGGGATCACAGCGGTGTGGCGAATGGATCCGCCCGAGAAAATCGCGATGTCGGTCGTGCCGCCGCCAATATCGACCAGGGCGACACCGAGCTCACGCTCGTCCTCTGTGAGCACAGCATGAGCGGACGCCAAGGGCTGCAGAATGAGCTCCTCAACCTCTAGGCCACAGCGCCGAATGCACTTGATGATGTTCTGGGCAGCACTCACGGCGCCCGTCACGATATGCACGCGTACCTCAAGGCGTACACCGCTCATGCCTAGGGGTTCTCGAATGTCCTCTTGGCCATCGATGATGTATTCCTGTGCCAAGACATGCAGCATCTGCTGATCTGCGGGAATACTGACGGCGGTAGCCGTCTCCATGACACGGTCCACGTCTGCCTGGCTGACCTCTTTGTCTTTGATGGCCACCATGCCTGAAGAGTTAAAGCTTCGGATATGGCTACCCGCAATGCCGGTCCAGACCGAGGCCACCTTGCAATCGGCCATCAGCTCAGCCTCTTCGAGGGCCTTCTGAATAGAAGCGACGGTGGCATCGATGTTGACGACAACACCCTTCTTGAGGCCATCACTCTCGCTATGACCCAGGCCGATCACCTCGAGACGCCCGTCTGGTTGAACCTCAGCAACCAAGGCCACAATCTTGGATGTCCCAATGTCGAGGCCCACGAGAAGGCTTTTCGCATCACGCGGCATGTTGATTTCCTTGAGCAAGTCGATGGAGGCAATTCGGGGGTGTGGGACCAGCCTGCGCAGGCACGGTCGCACTCAGCGGTGTTGAGAGAAATGCAAATCCGTTTGCGTAGCGCAGATCGACCCGCACAAACGAAGACTGATTCGACGGCTCAACGGCAATGCGTTGCATCACTTGACTGAGCGCGCCCAGGCGCTGGTCCCAGGGTGTGGGCAGTTCATCTTGGCCGAGTGCCACCTCAAGGCCGTCACTCAAGCTCACCTGCCACGCGAATTGGTCGGAGAGCGTCAGGGCCTTGAGTGAGAATCCATACGACTCCAAGATGCGCTGAGTCTGGGCTGCGCGCGTCAGCACACGCGCCTGGCTCCCTACAGGACCAGAGAGCTCGACCAGGCGGCAGCCATAGAGCACCTCGGCCTCCGTCTGCGCCCAGGCCCGATCCGCAGTAAAGAGCTCGCCCTGGCGATTGAGCAAGCGCCCGTCTCGCCACGCGGCAACAGGCTCATGCTCTTGGATCTGAAACAAGAATCGATTGGGCCAGACACGCCGAAGGCTGACCTCACGCACCCACGGATGATCATCGAGAGCGTCGCGAATCGGAGCGAGTGGCGTCGCCAGGACACTGCCCGCAAGCCCCCGCTCCAGCGCCTCGCGAATGTCGGCATCTTGAACATGTCGAAGGCCAGTCTCCGATGCGTGCACCTCTACCCACTTGAGACTAAAGGTCTCTCGCTGAGCGACCCAAAGCAGCGCCGCGGACACCAGGGCCGCAATGCCGAGCACGACAAGCCCGACGGCCACCCGGTGCAGCCAGGCGGGGCTCGACCAGAATGCCATCAGCGGGTTCATGATCCCGCTCCCACGGCAGAAAGCTTGAGCCGGGCCCCGGAGAGAATCTCCAAGCAAAGATCGGCGTAGTTCATGCCATTCGCGCGCGCTGCAATGGGCGCGAGCGAGTGACTGGTCATACCCGGAGAAGTATTGATCTCTAGGAACATGGGTGGCTGACCGGCCTTCCAGAGCACATCCGCGCGGGCCCAGCCCTCGCAGCCAATCGCCTCAAAGGCCTTACACGCCAGATCCTGAATCTGCTGGGTGACGGCCGCCGGAAGGTCTGCCGGACAGTGATAGCGCACCACGTCTGTGAAGTACTTGTTCTGATAGTCGTAGCCACTCTCAGGCGCAACGATTTCGACGATTGGCAAGGCACGCACTGGCTGACCAGGGGTGCCACCAAGCAATGCCACGGTCAGCTCGCGGCCCTCGACGAACGCCTCTGCAAGCGCCTGTCGGTCAAAGCGAGTTGCCAAGGTAATGGCTGAGCGGATGTGCTCGGGTTCACTGACACGCGTCATGCCCAGCGACGAGCCCTCGCGCAGGGGCTTGACCACCATCGGCAGGCCCACCGTCTCGACCACATCGTCGGGTAAGGACGCTGCATCGACTGGCATGAATCGCGGCGTCGGAATGCCCCAAGTACTCCAGATGCGTTTGGTCATCGCCTTATCCATGGCCAGAGCCGAGGCCATCACACCCGACCCGGTGTAGGGGATCTTGAGCAGCTCAAGAGCGCCCTGGACGGCACCATCCTCACCATACCGACCATGCAAGGCCACAAACGCGCGCTCCGCGCCCAGGCGACGCAGATCCTCCATGGGCTGCTCGGCGGGGTCAAAGGCAAAGGCCGAGACCCCTTTCTCCTCGAGGGCATCGAGCACACCTTGCCCCGACATCATGGAGACCTCGCGCTCTGCAGAGTGCCCACCACAGAGCACCGCCACCTTCCCAAAGCGTGAGCTCATGACGGGCATACGTCCCCCTGATCCCGCTGAACAGAGAGAAGCCGAGCCGGTGTGGCGCCAATAGATCCGGCGCCCATCGTGACAAGGACATCGCCCTCTCGACAGACCGCACAGAGCGCATCTTGAAGGTGGTCCGGCCCATCGATCAGCACAGGGTCAATCCGACCGAGTTGCCGAATCGCGCGCGCCAGCGATCGCCCATCTGCCGCAGGAATCGGCTGTTCGCCAGCGGCATAGACCTCGGTGAGCACCAGCAGATCAGGGCCATGTGAGAGCACGCGAACAAAATCGTCGAAGAGATCGCGGGTCCGGCTATAGCGGTGCGGCTGAAATGCCAAGACCAGTCGCCGACCCGGGAAGGCGCCTCGGACCGCCGAGAGTGTGGCCTCAATTTCAACCGGGTGATGGCCGTAATCATCCACCAGGTCAACCGAGCCCCCGTGAATCTGCACAGCCCCCCAATGTTGCAGGCGGCGGCCCACCCCCTTAAAGAGCGCAAGGGCACGGAGCATGGCCTCATCGGGCACTCCGAACTCCTGCGCCACTCCGATTGCAGCCAGCGCATTGAGGACGTTATGGTGTCCAGGAAGGTTTAAGCGAACCTCTCGGGTGGGCTGACCGGCTCTCAGCAACTCAAAACGCATGCCCATGCCGTCGGGACGAATTGCCTCGGCGCGCAAGTCAGCCTCCGCGCTGACCCCATAGGTCACCACCGGCCGGGACAGAAACGGCAGGATCTCGCGAACATGACGATCGTCCTGACAGGCGATGACGGTTCCGTAAAAAGGCAAACGCTGCGTAAACGAGATGAACGCCTGCTTCAGACGGGCCATGTCATGTCCATACGTCTCCATGTGGTCCGCATCGATGTTGGTGATCACCGCAAGCATGGGCGAAAGGTTTAGAAAGGATCCGTCCGACTCGTCGGCCTCAGCCACAAAGGCATCGCCCAGTCCCAGCCTGGCGTTGGCACCAGCGCTATTGAGTCGCCCACCAATCACGAACGTCGGGTCAAGACCAGCCTCCGCAAGAATGCTTGCGACCAGGCTCGTGGTCGTCGTCTTGCCATGCGTGCCGGCAATCGCAATGCCCTGTTTGAGACGCATGAGCTCACCCAACATGGATGCGCGCGGCACCACAGGGACCTTCGCAGCCCGCGCGGCCAGGAGCTCGGGGTTATCGGACTTCACTGCACTCGAGACCACCACGGCATCGGCACCGGCAATATGCTCTCGGGCATGCCCCACAAACACGCGGGCTCCAAGCGCGCTCAAACGCTCACTGACTGCCGAGGTCTGGAGGTCAGAGCCCTGAATGGCATAACCCTGATTGAGCAGCACCTCGGCAATGCCCGACATGCCCGAGCCACCAATGCCAATGAAATGAAGGGTCTTGATCTTGTGTTTCAAACGGATGGCTCCATGAGGTAAGGCAAGGCCAGAGAGATCAGCCGCTCTGTGGCCTGCTCTGGTCGGGCTGCATCGGCTTGGCCGCTGAGCTGCGCACGCGTCATCTCTGTGAGGGCGCGCAGGAGCTGGGCATCAAAATCTGTCGCACGCTGCGGGATGGCCCGCGCCAGACCCCTTACGACCATGGCCTGTGCGTTCGCTGTCTGGTGATCATCGATGGCACTCGGCAGCGGAATGAGAATCGCTGGCAAACCCAGCTCCATGAGCTCAGACACGGTCGAAGCACCAGCCCGACAGATCACGCAGTCAGCCCAGGTGTAGGCTGCTGCCATGTCATCAATGAAGGCATCGACCCGAACCGAGTGCAGATTCTCTGGGCCTTCTGGTGCGGCATAGGTCGCCCGTGTCTCGGTCTCGTCTGCGGCACCCGTCTGATGCCAGACCTCAAAACCCCCGGCTGAAGCCTGGGCCGCACGCATCAACAAGGCTGGCAGCGCACGATTGAGCGCCTGCGCTCCCAAGCTGCCGCCCACCACCAACAGCCGCAAAGGACCCGAACGCTCACGGATTCGGGATGCACTCGGACCGAGCGCGGCAATCTCGGGGCGCACTGGGTTACCGGTCAATGCAGCGGTATGGGGCGATCGCCGGGTGTCGGGAAAGCTCACCGCCACCACCGTCGCCCAGCGCGAAAGAAGGCGGTTGGCGGATCCCATGACCGCGTTCTGCTCGTGGACCAGCAGGGGAAGCCCCATCAGTCGACTCACCAGACCGGCTGGCACCGTGACATAGCCGCCGAAGGTCATGACAGCACGGGGTTTGAAAGCGTGCATGAGTTGCCAGGTCTGACCCATGGCACGCATGAGTCGCAGCGGCAGTTGGAGCCAGGCCACAAGGCCCTTGCCACGCACACCCCGAAAGCCATGCAGGATGGTGAGCGGAATGCCCGCCGCAGCCGTGGTCCGAGCCTCAAGTCCACGATCGGTCCCAAGCCAATGCACCTCGACGCCACGCGCGCGAAGCGACTGAGCAACAGCCAGTGCCGGAAAGACGTGGCCCCCCGTGCCGCCCGCAGCGATGAGCACCCTCATGCTATCGCCTCCCGGGCTGCAGGGCGGCCCGCCTCGGCAACCCGACCCCTGACGTGGCGCCGATTCTCCAGATCGATGCGCAGCAAGATCCCCATTGCCAAACAGACCACCAACATCGAGCTACCGCCGTGGCTGATAAACGGGAGGGTCAGCCCCTTCGTTGGCAAGAGGCCCGTGTTTACGCCAGCGTGAATGAAAGTCTGAAGGCCGATCCAGACCCCAATGCCCTGAGCCACGAGGCCCGCGAAGAGCCGCTCTTGAGACATGGCCATCCGCCCGATGAAGAATGCGCGCCGCACAACAAACCCAAAGGCCAGAAGGACAGCGGTCACCCCAACAAAGCCCAGCTCCTCTCCGATCACCGCAAAAATAAAATCGGTGTGGGGAAGCGGCAAATGGCCAAGCTTTGCGACCCCAGTGCCCAGTCCGGAGCCGAAGAACCCACCATGCCCGAAGGCAATCAGGGCGCCGCAGAGCTGATACCCAGTCGTCTGCACATGCGCTGGATCACAGGGCTGCAGGTAGGAGATCAAGCGCATCAGACGCCAAGGCGTGAAATACACCATGAGCACAAAAAAACCGACCATCAGAATCATCAGAGGCACAATCACGCGAAGGCTCATGCCCCCCAAGAACAACACCGTCGCAACCGTCATCGTAATGACCACGGTAGACCCCAAATCTGGCTGATAGAGCAGCAGCGCGATGACCAAAAGCATGAGGCTGCCAATGGGGATCAGACCCCGCCAAACGTCTTGGATCATGCGGTCCTGCCGGCGCACGGCATAGGCTGCCGCGAACATGAGGGCAAAGACCTTCATGAGCTCAGAGGGCTGAAGTGTCAGTGGGCCAAGCGGTATGGCCCGAACGGCCCCATCCCGGATAAAGGCCGTTCCCCCGATCAGCTTGATCAGCGCCACCACCACCAACAGACCAATGCCGATCGCCAGCGCGGGACCCGACATGCGCTCGAGCCAGGCGGTTGGGACCCGCAGCATCAGCAGAAAAACAGCCATACCAATGGCCAGGTGCATGGGATGGCCCCGCATCTGACGCCAGAACACCTCCTCGGCATTGGCGCTGGGCAGCGGAAGATTGGCGGAATAGACCATGACCAGTCCGAGCATGAGCAGGCCCAGAAAGACTGCCAGCAGGGGCGTATCAAGCGCCGCTTGAAGACCTTTCTGGGTGCCTCTCTGTGGATTCATCAGAGCTGCCCCTCCTGGTCTTGGGCGAAACGCTCAACCTCGTCAACGAAGCGGTCTCCGCGGTGGCCGTAATTCTGAAACTGGTCAAAACTTGCGCAGGCCGGTGAGAGCAGGACCTGCCCATAGCTGCGACCGGTCTCCTTGAGACGGTCCCTCACCCATGCAAACGCCAATGGCACTGCGCACTCAAGCGTCTCGGCAGCCAAGGCCACAACGCCCTTGGCTGCAGCACGCTCGAGGATGTGGGGGCCATCCCGCCCCACACCTACCGCGCAAGCACCCCTCTCGGATAGGGCCTTCGCCAAGGGTTCGAAGTCCTGACCTTTGCCCTCACCGCCCAGAATGACCGCCAGCGGAAAATCGCCATCAGCGAGGGCTGCAATGGTTGCGCCCACATTGGTGCCCTTGGAGTCATTGATGAACTCCACACCGGCCACGGTGCGCACCGGCGTGAGCCGATGCGGCTCGCCTGCATAGGCTCTCAGGGCATGAAGCATGGGCGCGAGGTCATCTCGGACCGCAAGTGCCAGACCCAGGGCCGCCATCACATTCAAGCGGTTATGAGACCCCACGAGCCGAAGCGCAGCAGCAGGCATGAGCCGCTCAAGGGGGGCCTGCGCGTCGCGTCGAAGCACGATCCACTCGATGCCATCCACCAGAAGGCCCAGCCCTGCTGACCCCGGCGGGACAGGTGATCGGCCAAAGCTCCAGAGCGCCTCGATCCGACTGCCCCCGCGGGCCTGCATGGCCCCATACAAGCCCGGGTCTTCGCGCGGCGCTAGCACGCGACCCTGTGGCGCCGGCAGTCCCAGAATCCGCAGCTTGGCACTGGCATATTCAGCGCGATCGAGATGCCAATCGAGATGGTCGTCCGTGAGGTTCAAGATGGCACTCGCCGTTGGTCGAAAGCGATGCGACCAGGCCAGTTGAAAACTCGAGAGCTCCAAGACCCAAGCCTGTGGGAGGCGCCCACTCGCCTGTCGCTCGAGCAGTGACGTCAGCATGGACGGGCTGACATTTCCAGCCAGCTGCACATCCAATCCCGTTGACTCAAGCAGCTTGGCTGTGAGCACAGCGGTCGTCGTCTTTCCATTGGTTCCCGTAACTGCCACGACCGAAGGGCGACCCAGCGCAAGCTCGGGGGCGTCATCCCGCCCCTCGGAGGGGTGATCCTCGCAGCCCAAGGCATCGAGCGCCCACTCAAAAAGATCGAGCTCGCTCGCCAATGCGATGCCTGCGGCCTGTGCAGCCAATACGATGTTGGAGACGGAGGCCGCACGGTCTGCATAGGGACTGAGGCCCGGCGAGACCACCACCAGTTGACGCCCCTCAAGCAAGGCTTCTGAGAAGGGCATGTCCATGCCCGACTCAAAGGTGATGGCTGCATCGAGTGGCGGGCGGTTCATGGTGCGGCTATCGACGAGCGTCACATGCGCGCCCCTGGCTGCAAGCCAGCGCGCGCAGGCCTGACCGGACTCCCCAGCGCCCAACACCAGCGTGTTGAGGCCCACCCAGTCGGCTTCGGACTCGGGGAGCAAGAGGGGGCGAGATGCCAGTGCGTTCACGCCAAACTCACCGAATCTTCAGGGTTGCGAGCCCCGCCAAAACCAGCATCATGGTGATGATCCAGAAACGCACCACCACCTGAGTCTCCTTCCAGCCCGACTCCTCAAAATGATGGTGCAAAGGGGCCATGCGCAGAATGCGTCGCCCCTGGCCAAATCGATACTTGGTGTACTTAAAGTAGGCCACCTGGAGCATGACCGAGAGCGTCTCCACGACGAAGACCCCACCCATAATGAACAGCACAATCTCTTGGCGCACCACGATCGCGACCACGCCGAGTGCTCCACCCAGGGCCAGTGCCCCAACGTCTCCCATAAAGACCGTGGCCGGGTATGCGTTAAACCAGAGGAAGGCCAGGCCAGCACCCACCATGGCTGCACAAAAGACGGTGAGTTCACCGGAACCCGGAATGAAGGGGAGCAGCAGGTATTTTGAAAACACCGCATGGCCAGCAACGTAGGCAAATACGCCCAGGGCTGCTGCAACCAGAACGGTCGGCATGATGGCGAGCCCATCGAGCCCATCTGTGAGGTTCACGGCATTGCTGCTGCCCACAATCACGAAGTACGAGAGCAGCACGAAACCCCACACACCGAGCGGATAGACCACGCTCTTGAAGAACGGCACGATCAGATTGGACTGGGTGGGCAGCGTGAAGTTGATCTCACCCGAGACCCAGGCCACAAAGAGAGACCAGGCCTCTGCATTGCTATTGGCTGAGACAGAAAAGGCCAATGCGACAGCCGCAACCAGGCCAATCACGCTCTGCCAGAAGTACTTCCACTTTCCGGGAAGGCCCTTGGGATCTCTGAAAACCACCTTCCGATAGTCATCCACCCAGCCCACCGCACCCAACCCCATGGTGACAAGCAAGACAATCCAGACAAAACGATTGGAGAGATCTGCCCAAAGGAGCGTTGTCACCCCAATCGATAAAAGAATGAGCGCGCCACCCATGGTGGGCGTTCCCGCCTTCACCAGATGGGTCTGCGGGCCATCATGGCGCACCGCCTGCCCAATCTTGAGGGCCGTCAGTCTGCGAATGACCCAGGGGCCCAGCACCAGCCCCAAGCCCAGCGCTGTGAGGGTGGCCATCACCGCACGCAGCGTCAAGTAACCAAAGACCCCCAGTCCTTTGACGTAGGCCTGAAGGAGGTCAATGAGAAAGAGCAGCATGGGGGGCCTTTGAAGGGTTGGCCGCGTCGATCACGGCGTGAAGGGTCTGCTCAAGGCGCATAAACCGAGACGCTTTGAACCAGACCGTTGCGGGGGTGGCGACCGAGTATCGCTTTGTCTCGTCTAGCCAATGGGTGAGTTCTGTGACGACCTGTTGGGAGTCACGTGCCACACGACCAATCTGCAGCTGCTGACTGGCCTGCATGAAGGCCGAGCCTAGGAGCCAGATCGCGTCGATTCCGTTTGCGGCAGCGGCACGCAGCGCCTCCTCGTGAAAGGCAGGACCCTGCTCGCCCACTTCGCCCATGTCGCCCAGCACCAGTGCCTTTGGGCCCGGCTGCTGGGAGAGCGCCTCAATCGCCGCCAAGACCGAATCTGGGTTGGCGTTGTAGGTATCGTCGACCAGCCAATGCCCAGAGGGCAGACGGTGCAATGCTCCGCGGCCACGAACCGGTGCGAAGCTGCTCAGGCCTTGCAGAATATGCTGGGGGCTTACGCCTGCTGCACATGCGAGCGCTGCAGCACCGCAGGCATTCATGGCAAAGTGGCGCCCGAGCCCACCGAGGGGAATATCAAGGCGCTGGCCGCCGAGCGTCATGCGCAGCCTGGGGCCCTTCTCGAGGCTGGGCAGCCACTCACCGGTGATCGCCGGGGGTTCAGGCGTTGTCTGCAGCTCTGGATCGCCCGCCAAGCCAAATCGAATCTGGCGGTGTCCGCCCGATTGGGCGCGCCAGATCGGCTCATGGGCGGGATCGCACGGGAAGACCGCAATTCCGTCGGGCACGAGGGCCTCAAAGATGTTGCCGTTCTCACGCGCGCAGGCCTCGACCGTACCCATGAAGGCTTGATGTTCGCGCTGGGCATTGGTCACCACAGCAGCATTGGGGCGGGTCAACTGCGCTAAGGGCATGATCTCCCCTGGGTGGTTCATGCCAATTTCGATGACCGCCACCTCGTGCTGTGGCCCTAGGCCCAGCAGGCTCAGTGGCAGCCCAATCTCATTGTTCAGATTGCCCGGGGTAGCCCAGGCTCGTCCCTCGCCTGCATGCGCGCGCGCAATCGAGAGCAGCATTTCCTTGACCGTGGTCTTGCCATTTGAGCCGGTGACCGCCCAGACACTTCCGCGAAACCGCTGCCTCCAAGCGCCGGCCAGCTCGCCCAGGGCCCGCCGCGTATCAGGAACCTGGAGCACTGGAATGCGACTGAGCACGGCCTCGACTGGCATCTCACTGACCACGACGGCTACTGCGCCCTTTTGCACCACTTCTTCGAGAAATGCGTGACCATTGTGCTGTGCGCCGACAAGTGCCAGAAAGACTGTGCCGGGTCTCACCTGACGGCTATCGGTTGAGACCGACTCCACCTGCACGCGATGGTCGATGGCTAATCCCAGCTGTCGAGCCCCCTGCATTGCCTGGGAGAGCTCTGTGAGGGTCATGGGCGGCGTATAGGCCTCAAGTGCCGCCTCTGCCTGTGTCTCGTCACAGAATGGCAGCGCAACACCCTGAATGATCTGGGTCTGCTCATGGCCCTTACCCGCGATGACCACCACATCACTCGGGCCTGCTGTGCCCACGGCAAGTCGAATTGCAGCGCTGCGATCGGGCTCAACCCGCGTGCGCTGCCGGGCCTCGCTGCTGAGTCCCCCGAGAATGTCCTCGATGATGCGCCCACTGGGCTCTGATCGGGGATTGTCGGAGGTCACCACCAGACGATCGGCTCGCGCTCCCGCGGCCTGACCCATGAGGGGTCGCTTGCTTCGATCGCGGTCGCCGCCGCACCCGAACACAACCACCAGCCGACCACCCCTGGCTTTTACCAAGGGGCTCATCGCCTCACAGATCTGCTCCAGGCCATCGGCTGTATGCGCATAGTCCACAAAAACGGCAGGGCGGTTGGGCTGAGCGACATGCACTGGCGTCAGACGCCCCTTGGGCGGCAGCGCGCCGTCCAGGGCATCGCTGGCCCGCAGGATGGACTGACCTTCTCGAACCAACAGCCCCAGCACGACCGCGGCGTTCTGGGCGTTGTGTCGGCCCATCGGCAGCAGACAACGGGTCTGTTCACCCGTGAGGCGATCGCGCACCTGCCAAGAGAGGCTTAGCCCCGACACCTCAGGGTCGCTCAGCTGTATACGGCCACTCGAGTGCTCTACCGAGACCCGAGTCAGAACAGACGCTGGCAAGACATCGAGTGCCTGCTGGATGGGCGCCCATCCAGCCCAGAGCGAATCCTCCTCTGACAACGGTCGCAGGGGCGCAGCCACCACCACAGCATCCAAACCAGGCTGCTCGAACAATAAGGCCTTCGCGGCCCCATACGCCTGCAAGGTCCCGTGCACGTCTAGGTGATCAGAGCCAAGGCTCGTCAATGCAGCGGCGTGCAGCCGACAACCCGCCAGTCGATACTGAGCCAGGCCAATCGAGCTCGCCTCCATGGCCACCTGCGTTACACCAGCTTGCGCGAGGGCCTCAAGAAGGCCCTGAAGGCTTACGGCGTCCCAAGAGGTGAGGCCCGGCTCTGCCCATGCGCGCTGAGTGCCGTCTGGATGAAAACTCCGCACACCCAGGGTGCCAATGCTTGCGCAATGATGTCCCAGCTTGGCCCAGGCCTGTGCCAGCAAGTGCACCACCGTTGACTTTCCATTTGTGCCCGTGACTGCTGTAATGGCCAATTGCCGAGACGGATGGCCATAAAAGGCAGAGGCTAGGTGACCCATGCGTTTCGCGAGTCGGGGCAGGTCTCGAACCCCCAGGACGCTCTTGAATCGTTGGGTAGGCTGCGTCATCAGCCACTGCTCAACGGCAGCCCGGTCCGTCGAGTCCACCACCAGACCACCGGGCTCACCGGCCATGGCCGCCCCAAGAATCCGCTCAAGCGGCCACTGCTGCCCGGGGCGCACCACCAGCCAGTCTCCCGGGCGAAGCGCACGCGTGTCACTGACGAGCTTCGCCTTGGGTGCTTCCGCGCGCAGGGACTCTCCCATCAGATTCGCGGTCTCATCGGCCCATGCCATCGGATGCAGGTCCGCCATCAGGTACCCTCCCCGAGGAGTCTTGAGGAAGGGACGACCCGGACACTCGGGTCAGGCGACATCTGCAGTCGACGCAGCGACTCACTCGCAATCTGAGCAAAGATGGGGGCAGCAACCTCTCCCCCATAGTGACGTCCCGCCGAGGGTTCATCCACCATCACCGCAATGATGAGTCTCGGCTGGTCTGCAGGCACGAAGCCTGCGAAGGAGGCAATGTAACGATTGCGTGCATAGCCACCGCGCTCGGGCTTGTGTGCAGTTCCTGTCTTACCCGCCACCTTGAAGCCATCGATCTGGGCCTTAGGCGCAGTGCCCAGGGGACCAGCAGCCCGCTCCAGCATCCCGCGAACGGCGAGTGCTGTCGCTTCAGAGTAGACACGCTCTCCGGTCGGAATCGATGGCTGCGGCTCTAGGCTTAGGGGTAAGAGTCGCCCATCACCCGCAAAGACTGTGTAAGCGCGGGCCAGTTGAACCAGCGACACGGCAATGCCATGCCCATAGGAAATCGTGGCCTGATCAATGGGCACCCAGCTCTGCCAGGGGCGAAGCCGTCCAGCAGTTGCAGCGGCAATTGGCAGACCAGCGGACTGACCAAAACCAGCCTGCCGAAGGCTTGCATGCAGGGTCTGTGCGGGCAGCATCAGTGCAACCTGAGCAGTTCCAATATTGCTCGACTTCTCGAGCACCTCACTGAGCGTGAGCCGCTCGTGCCGATGAGAATCCCGGATAGTCCGACCACTGATGGTCATTTGACCTGCAGACGTATCGTAGATCGTCGAGGGCTTGACCTTCCCCGCATCAAGCGCGGCTGCAATCGCAAACGGCTTGAGCGTTGAACCCGGCTCAAAGCTATCGAGCACGGCTCGATTGCGAATGCGCCCAGCATCGATCCTCGCGCGCTGGAGCGGATCGAAGCTCGGGGCATTCACCAATGCGAGCAGCTCCCCGTTGCGAGCATCGATCACAACGGCTGCTGCACCTCTCGCGCGGTGTTCAGCCAGCGCGTCCTTCACGGCACGATGCGCAATCGACTGAAGACTGGCATCGATGGAGAGGCGAACATCTGTGCCAGGCTTGGCCTCGTTGATTCGCTTTTGCGAGATTGCCTGATCCCGCCGATCCACCATGACGCGCTCGGTGCCTGGTGCACCCCTCAGGCGTGCATTGAATGCGCGCTCAATTCCCTCCTGCCCCTGGTCGGATCCATCGGTGAATCCAACCAAATTGGAGAAGGTCTCGCCGAGCGGATAGTGCCGACGATAGTCCTGCTCAAGCTCGAGCCCTGGGAGTCTTAGGGCTCGAACCTGCTCCGCAGCCCCGAGGTCCAGATCCTTCGAGAGGTAGAAGAATCGATCGGCCTGACGCAGCCTGCGCTTGAGTGCAGGCTCAGACATACCAAGGATCTGTGCGAGCTTGGTGAGTTTTGGATGATCGGCGGGCAGCAGCTTGGGCACGACACCCAATCGCATCTCGGGAATGCTCATCGCCACGACCGTGCCATGCCGATCCAGTAGACGACCACGCGCCGCGGGAATGTCCCTCAGCCGCTCGTAGCGTGTCTCGGCCCTTCGCTGCCATTCATCGACCTGCACATGCTGAAGTAAAAAGGCCTTGACGACGACTGCGGCCAAGGCCCCCCAGATGGCAACCAAGACGAGCCTCGAGCGCCATGCAGTGGCCCGCCAGGTCAGGATGGGTGCATCAGATCGATGCAGCGCGCGCGGCGTCATGGTGTGCGTGCCCCGAGACTGACGGTGTCTGATGGCCGAATCGGCTCCATGCCCAGCTGATCACGGGCAATGCGGTCGAGCCGACTGGGTGCTCGCAATGAAACCAGCTGCACCCGAAGGGCCGCAGCGTCTGACGAGAGACGGGCCATAAGCCGATCGGTCTGCTCAATCTGAGCGAAGAGCCGCCGCTCGTGATAGCGCGCGTTTACCAAGGCCAATGCGCAGACCACCAACACCAGGCCGAGTATCCAGGGGCGCACTACTGGTGCTCCAAGACACAGCGCTCCAAGACACGCAGGATGGCCGAACGAGCGCGCGGGTTTTGTGCTGCCTCCGAGCTGCTGGCACGCTCCCGAGCACAGATGCGATAGCTCGGCGGCTCGTCTTGCTCTGGCGCTTGCCCGGACTGAAGCAGAGCAAACTGAGCGCGCCCCAGACCTGCAGGCCGTGCTAGGCGCTGCGGGCGACTAAGTGCCTGGAACCGCTGCTTGACGCGCCGATCTTCAAGCGAGTGAAAGCTGATGCACGCCAGACGCCCCCCGGGGCGCAGGCGGCTCGGTGCCTGCGTGAGCAGCGCATCGAGCTCGGCCAGCTCTGCATTGACGTAAATCCGTAGAGCCTGAAAGGTGCGCGTCGCGGGATGGTGCCCCGGCTCGCGTGCCCGACCGAGGCGACGCAAGGTCGTTTCCACCAGCTCGGCGAGCTGCCCAGTGCGCTCAAGGGGAGGGAGGCCCTCAGATGGCGCCGCCTCACGACGAGCCACAATCGCACCTGCAATCGCCCGAGCATGCCGTTCTTCACCGTAGTCACGAATCACCTCCTCAATGTCATTGGGAGTGGCTTGATCTAGCCACTGCATAGCCGAGATCCCCTGAGAGGGGTCCATGCGCATATCCAGGGGTCCGTCGCGAAGAAAACTGAAGCCTCGCTCAGGCTGATCGATTTGTGGGGAGGACACTCCGAGGTCGGCCAGCACACCGTCGACCTGCTCGATGCGAAGTGCATCGAGCGCCTGACTGAACTCAGAGAAGGGACGATGCTGGATTGAGAACCTGGGATCCATGAGGGTGCTCGCGGACTCAATGGCCTCGGGATCTCGGTCGAAGGCCAGCAGCCGGCCCTGCGGACCGAGCCTCTGAAGAATCGCCCTGCTGTGGCCACCACGTCCGAAGGTGGCGTCGATATAAATGCCCTCTGGGCGCGTCACCAGCAAGGCACAGGCCTCCTGGAGCAAGACGGTCTGATGCTCCGGGTGCTCTGGCGCAGCCAATCACGGAGCCCCTCGCAGCTTGCGCGCACGGACCTGCTCCTTGTGTGCAGCCAGTCGTGCGGCATCCCAGATTTCAAAGTGGGGGCCAACCCCGAGAAGCATCACCTCGCGGCTGATGCCTGCGCCCTCCCGCAGCACGGGGTTGAGCAGAATGCGTCCCGCCGAGTCGATCTCTGGGGTATCGCTCAGGCCAAGCCAGAACCGTCGACGATCTTCGTCCGCCTCGTCCTCAGAGAGCCCATTGATCTTGGCCACCCAGCGGGCGTGGGACATAAGCAAGAGACAGCCGTTGTCGCTCTCGAGCAAGGCCAAGGTGCTGCCCGTGGGGTCGCCTACACCTAGCGCCTCGCGATAACGCGCTGGCAGCGTCATACGCCCCTTCGCATCGAGGGAAAGAGCGGAAATACCGGTCAGCATGGGCAAGGCAATCGGCATGGTCATCAAGCGTGCGCGCAGGGCAAGCAGGAGAGATCCCCACTTTTTTCCACTTTTTCACACGTTTTCCCACTTTACGGAAAATGCCGATGAGGGTCAAGCCAATCAGGACTGATTTTTCTTTTCCAAACAATGACTTACGGGCGAACTTTCCCTCAAATTCACACCAAAGATTAGAATGAAATCAAGGGGATAAGCCGACAAAATTCAGGTGTTTTATGAGGAAAATGGACAGTGGGTCTGTAGGCCGGATTCTGTTACGGGGCACGAGGCCCTATGACGATCATCCCTCTAGGCCCGTCATTGCTGACGGGCTCAAGCCACCGACCCGCGTGCTCCGACGGGACGCCGTTCCGGTCCTCGAGAGGACCTGCACACGCCTATTTGGTGTTGCTCCGGGTGGAGGTTACCGCGTTTCACATCCCCATGGTCGCCCATGGTTACTCGTCTCTGTGGCCCTATTCCTCGCCTTGGGCGCGCCGAGGCGCGCTTGCTGCGTACGGCCGTTAGCCGTCACCCTACCCTGTGGAGTCCGGACCTTCCTCTCCTAGCAGCGCTAGCAGCGATCGTCCGACCCACTGTCCTTCGACATCATACGGGCTGCGCGGGGCGGACGAAAGACGTGCTCGTCTGCATAGAAGTCTGCGGCCTCATTCGCCGGCCACCAACCCGGAACGCCCAACACGGGCAAAGGCAGCAGCTCTGGAGGTTGTAGCAGGAGCGTTTCGGCGGCCTCTGGGCAGGCCGATTGCACATAGGCATCGACCGCAGGCCAGGATGGCCGGGTCATTGCCGGGGGCTGTGGCAGGATCCAGGCATGGGCGGTCATCGCCTTGTAGGGGTCTAGTCCCTTCTCTAAGAGCGCATGCCCGAGAAGGTGCACCCCCCTGCCCTGCTGCCAGTCCGCGCGGTCGTTCACAAAGGTCTGTATCCAGCGCCGGGATCGGAGTGCCAAGGCCAGGCGCCCATGAGGGCTGGCATCGAGCACGATGGCACCGTTTTCATCCATTAAGGTTGCCCAATCACGCCATGCACCTCGGGGCCCCTGTGCGCCTTGCTTCTCAAGCCAGAGAGATTGGATGGCATTGAGCCTTGCCTTGAGACGCGGCAGCCGCAGCCAGACGAAGGCGTTGAGCCGATCGTGATGATTGTCTCGCGTCGGGACACAGGCTGTCTGAGCAATCCATTGTTCATAGGCTGCATCCCGTGGCAAGCGGTCATGCGCCACGAAACGAACTGGACGTCCGTCCTCGAGGCGAACATCGCGCGCATGGGCCTGATGATTGATCCAGTCCAGCCATCTGCCGAACGCATCTGCATGCGGATCCATAAGGACACAGCGCGTCCAGGCCTCTGGTGGGTGAACCTCACCGAGCCAAGCTGGGCTATGCCCCGTCACGCTCCATCGACCAGTCAAGCGTCTGCCCAGCCATGAGCGGCGTGATGGTCTCTGCGCAAAACGGAAGGGCATCGGGCACTTGCATTGGGCGTCGCACAAGGCGAACCTGCGCCTGGTTGCGCGGCAGGCCGTAGAAGTCCGCACCGAAATGGCTGGCAAAGGCCTCGAGCCGGTCCAGCGCACCTACCTGATCAAACGCCTGGGCGTAGAGACTGAGGGCGTGGGGCGCGGTATAGCAGCCGGCGCAGCCACAGCTGTTTTCTTTGGCGCTTCGGGCATGCGGTGCAGAGTCTGTTCCCAAAAAATAGCGTGGGTTGCCGCTGGTGGCAGCTTTGAGCAAGGCCTGTCGATGGGTCTCGCGCTTGAGTACAGGCAGGCAGTAGGCATGGGGTCGCAACCCCCCCTGAAACAGCGCGTTGCGACTCAACAAGAGATGCTGTGGCGTGATGGTCGCAGCAATACCCGGTTCGCTCTGGGCGACATAGTCGGCCCCCTCGCGGGTCGTGATGTGTTCAAGGACCACGCGCAGCCCGGGGTGCCGCCTGCGCATGGGGGCCAACACCTCCTCAACAAACCGTGCCTCCCGATCGAAGACATCCACCTCAGCGTGGGTCACCTCGCCATGCACGCACAGCACGACGCCGTGCTTGGCCATGGCCTCGAGGGCCTTATCGCAACGAGCCAGATCGGTCACGCCTTTATCGGAATTGGTGGTGGCACCAGCCGGATAGAGCTTGAACGCAAGGACATTCGGTGTCTGGGCGACGCAAAGGACCTCTTCAACCGATGTGTTGTCGGTGAGGTAGAGCGTCATCTGGGGGTCAAAAGCAAGCCCTGGATGAACGGCTCGAAGAATGTCCTCCCGATACGCCAGCGCCTGCGCCACCGTGGTCACTGGCGGTGTGAGATTGGGCATGACAAGCGCTCGAGCAGTCCAGTATGCGCTGGCATTGACCACATCGAGCAGGGCCTGGCCTTGCCGCAGGTGCAGGTGCCAATCATCTGGCCTGGTCATGCGAAGTTCAGTGTGGGTGGCAACAGTCATTGGATGAGGATCGCACGAAAATCGTTGACATTGGTCCTGGTCGGCCCTGTCTGGATCACCTGCCCAAGCGGCTCAAAGACCGCAAGCGCGTCGTTGGTGTCCATCGCCTGCATGGGGGAGACACCACCTGCTCGCGCCGCTGAGAGGGTGCCTGGGGTCAGCCAGACACCCGCGTATGGACACACGCCATCAATCCCGTCTGTGTCAGCAGCCAGTGCGGTCACCTGCGCACCCACGCCAAGCGACTCGACTGCGAGACCCAATGCGAGCAGAAACTCTGAGCAGCGCCCGCCTCGCCCCGCACCCCTGACCGTTACGGTGCACTCCCCGCCAGAGACCAGTGCAACAGGCCTCGCGTAGCTTGAGTCGCGATCCTGTGCGAGCTCTCGCACCCAAGAAGCCATCGCCGTTGCTACATCACGCGCTTCACCCGTAACGGCATCACCGAGGTTCACCACCTGAACGCCCTGTGCGCGAAGTACAGCAGATGCAGCGTCCAGACTGATCCGAGCCGTTGCAATGAGGTCGGTGGTGGCATGCGACAGGCGTGCATCACCTGGCTTGGGTGTCTCGGGTACGGCGGCTGCGAGCCCAGCGGCCAAGTGCCGCGCAACGGACTCCGGGGGCTTTACGCCCCAGCGATCCAGGACCTCCTTGGCATCCAGGAACCGTGAGGGGTCTGGCGAGCAGGGCCCTGAGGCAATCGCCGAAGGGTCATCGCCCACCACGTCGGAGATCACCAGGGCATGAACCGGTGCACGGCTGCAGAGGGCCAGTTGTCCCCCCTGAATGCGCGAGAGGTGCTTGCGCACGATATTCATATCAGTAATGGGCGCGCCGGACGTTAACAAGGCCTTGGTCACAGCCTGGAGGTCTTGCATGCTGACGCCCGCCACCGGTAGGCTCAAGAGGCTGGAGCCTCCTCCAGAGACCAGCGCGATCAGCAGGTCCTGCGGACCCAGGCTCGTCACGGCGCCGAGGATTTCTTGCGCGGCCTGCTGCCCAGCCGAATCAGGCACGGGGTGGCCCGCCTCCACACAGCGAATCCGTTGAAGCGGCAGGCCATGGGCATACCGAGTGATGACCAGCCCAGAGAGCGGGGCGTCTTTCGGCCACTGTGCCTCTACGGCTGCGGCCATGCTGGCGGCAGCTTTACCCGCTCCGACCACCAGCGTGCGCCCCGCAGGTGGGTTCGGTAGTCGCCCTTGCATACAGACGCGTGGATCTGCGGCCTTTACGGCCGCATTGAACGCGGCCTGCAGCAATGCAGGCCCATGGTGAGTCATGCCGTCTTCACCGCCTCAGCAATTGCGGCACCAACCTCCACTGTATTCGCTGTGCCTCCAAGGTCGCGGGTCTTGGGGCCAGAGCGCAAGACCAACTCAATGGCACGCAGAATGGCGTCGTGCGCGTCAGCATGGCCCAGGAAGTCAAGCATCATGGCGCCAGACCAGATCTGACCAATGGGGTTGGCAATGCCCTTGCCTGCAATATCGGGGGCAGAGCCATGCACCGGCTCAAACAGCGATGGAAAGTTGCGCTCGGGGTTGAGATTTCCAGAGGGTGCAATGCCGATGGTTCCGGTGCAAGCAGGGCCGAGATCCGAGAGGATGTCGCCAAAGAGATTGCTTGCCACCACAACATCGAACCAATCCGGATGCTGAACGAAATGGGCCGTGAGGATGTCGATGTGATATTTGTCCCACCGCACATCGGGATAGGCCTTGGCCATCTCCTCAACGCGTCCGTCCCACCAGGGCATGGTGATGGCAATGCCATTGCTTTTGGTCGCCGAGGTCAGATGCTTCTTTGGCCGTCGCTGCGCGAGCTCAAAAGCGAACTTCAGAACCCGATCGGTGCCCACGCGGGTCATCACGGTCTCTTGAATTACCACCTCGCGCTCCGTGCCGGCAAACATCGTTCCCCCAACAGAGGAATATTCTCCCTCGGTGTTCTCACGGACCACGTAGAAATCAATATCTCCTGGGTTACGGTCGGCCAGCGGCGACTTCACCCCAGGCATGAGTCGAACGGGCCTTAGGTTGATGTACTGATCAAACTCCCGCCGAAACTTCAGCAGCGAGCCCCAGAGCGAGACGTGGTCGGGCACGGTGGCGGGCCAGCCAACCGCGCCGTAGAAAATCGCATCATGGCTACCGATCTGGGCCTTCCAGTCTGGGGGCAGCATGTCACCATGCGCATGGTAGTAGTCACACGATGCAAAATCGAAGGCATCGAACTGAAGCTGCAGACCAAAGCGCTTGGCACAGGCCTCAAGCACGCGAATGCCTTGAGGCAACACTTCCTTACCAATCCCGTCCCCCGGGATTGCTGCAATCCTGTAGCGCGACATATCTATCCTTTAGAAGTTAATGAGCGAGAATTTTCGAGAGAAAGTCGATTGCGCGCGGGTGCTTCGGGGCGCTGAAAAATTGATCTGGTGGAGCCTCTTCCACAATCTTGCCGGCATCCATAAAGATCACCCGATCAGCGACCTCACGGGCAAATCCCATCTCATGCGTCACGCAGATCATTGTGGTGCCCTGCTGGGCCAAGCTCACCATGACGTCAAGCACCTCCTTGACCATCTCGGGATCGAGTGCGCTGGTCGGCTCATCAAAGAGCAGCACCTCGGGCCTCATACAGAGCGTTCGCGCAATGGCTACGCGCTGCTGTTGGCCGCCACTGAGCTGGCCCGGATACTTCTGTGCCTGCTCCGCAATACGAACCCGTTCGAGCTGGCGCATGGCCTCAGCCTCGGCCTCGGCCTGGGCAACACCACGCACATGCATGGGCGCTAGGGTGAGGTTCTGCAGCACCGTCAGGTGAGGAAAGAGGTTGAAGCTCTGAAACACCATGCCCACCTTGGCGCGCACTTCATGGATCGACTTGAGGTCATCGGTGAGATGCGTCCCACAGACCGTTAATCGTCCCGCCTGATAGGGCTCAAGCGCGTTCACGCATCGGATGAGGGTGGACTTTCCACTGCCCGATGGGCCGCAGACCACCACGCGCTCACCGGCAGCAATACCGAGATTTATATCGGTCAGAACCTGAAAGCTGCCATACCACTTGGAGACCTGTTCAAACTGAATCACCGACATGTCGATTCCCTATCGTCTTGCGGACGCAAAATCACGCTCGAGCCCACGTGCGTAGCGACTCATAGCACTGCAGAACACCCAGTACACCAAGGCTACAAACAAGAAGCCCTCGACGTAAAACGGTCTCCACTCTGGATCGGCCAGCGCCAACCGCAAGCTCCCGAAGAGCTCAAACAAGCTGACGATCGTCACCAATGAGGTGTCTTTGAACAGGGCAATAAAGCTATTGACCAGAGGTGGCACCACCACCCGAAAGGCCTGCGGCAACACCACCTTGGTCTGGGTGAGCCAGTAGCCCATGCCGAGCGATTGCGCGGCCTCGATCTGCCCCCTCGGCACGGAGTTAATCCCTCCACGAATTACCTCTGCCTGGTAGGCAGCACTAAACAGGGTCAGCCCCACACCCACCCGCAGCAGCACATCGGGGTTCATACCCGAGGGCAGAAACAGCGGGAACATGAAGCTCGCCATGAAGAGCACCGTCACCAGAGGAACCCCCCGCACCACCTCGACGAACGTGGTGCAGACTGCGCGCACCAGAGGAAGGTCTGAGCTCCTTCCCAAGGCCAGTGCCACGGCCAAGGGGAGCGAGGCAATATTTCCAATAATGGCCAGAAGCAGCGTGAGCGAGAGCCCGCCCAGGCGCTCGGTGGGCACCTCCGAGAGGCCAGCAAATCCACCCAGCATGAGCAATACCGCGAACACAATCGCCAATAAAGCACTCACAAAAACCCAAGGCTTCCACCATTCGCGCCGCGCAATTGCGAGCACAGCCGCAACCATGAGTACGCATGCGACCACCGGCCGCCAGAGCTCCTCGAAGGGATATCGGCCAAAGAGAATGAGCCGCCACTTCTCTGACACCACGCCCCAGCAGGCGCCTTGTCCCCGCGCTTCTCGACAGGCTTGAAGGTCGGCCGACCAGACCGCGTGGCCAATCGCCCAAGGGACAAATTGGATGAGAAACCACAGAAGCAGCCCGCCAGCCACGAGCGTCAAGGCCGTATTGAGCCTTCCACGAAACAGGCTCTGAGCCAACGTCGGACCGGCTGCCCTGGGCGGGTTCATGTGCGTTCCTTGAGCCGGGAGGCGCGTTCAAAACGGGCCATGAGCCAGGACGTCAGGAGTGAGAGGGTGAGATAGACCAGCATCAGCAGACTGATGGCCTCGACCGCGTGGCCTGTCTGATTCAGCGTCGTGGTGGCCACACTCACCAACTCGGGGTAACCAATCGCAACCGCGAGACTGCTGTTTTTGGTGAGGTTGAGGTACTGATTGGTCATGGGGGGAACAATGACCCGCATCGCTTGGGGAAGGATGATCAGTCGAAGCTGCTGCCAGCCTGAGAACCCCAGCGCCTTCGCAGCCTCTGACTGCCCCTTGGGCACAGAGAGAATGCCGGCGCGAATGACCTCTGCAATGAATGCGCTGGTGTAAATCGAGAGCCCGCCGAGCAGGGCCAAAAACTCCGGGGATAGCGCCGCCCCACCCACCATGCCAAATGGGCCCAGCTCGGGTATCTCCCATAAGCCATCGACCCACCAAGGGAACGAAAGACCTCCCTTACTCAGAAATACGCCCGGCAACAGAGTCAGGGGCGCATCGTTCTCAGGCAACAAGGCCGCGAGCGACAAGTACCAAAAAAAGAGCTGTAACAGCAAGGGCACATTGCGCAGCACTTCAACATAAGTCCGACAGAGCCAGGCCACCAAGGGGTTGATGCTGAGCGCACCGATGGCGACAAACAATCCCAGGCCTGTCGCGATGAGAACACCCAGAATCGCCACGCGAAGGGTGTTGAGAATCCCCACCGCATACGCCATCCAGTAACTGCTCTCTGCGCTGTAGGCGATCAGCCGCTCGGCAATATCGAAGCCTGCTGGGCCAGAGAGAAAGCCAAACCCCAGTTCCACACCGCGCGCGGCCAGGTTCTTCTGGAGGTTCGCTACCAAGAGCCAGAGACACACCAACAACACCACGACCAGCAGGCCCTGCCAGAGGCGGGCCCGAAACTTGGGATTCGTGAGACTCAGGGTCATGGAAGCAGGAAAAAAAGAGCGCCCTCGGGTTACGAGGGCGCCTCGGGTCGATCAGGAATTAACGAATCGGGGGCGCGTACTGCAGTCCGCCCTGGGTCCAGAGTGCATTCTGGCCACGGTTGAGCTTGAGCGGCGTGTTCTTGCCCACATTGCGCTCAAAGACCTCGCCGTAGTTACCCACCTGCTGGATTACGCGAGCAGCCCATGCGGCATCGACACCCACGGCCTTACCAAAATCATTATTGCCCTGGCCGAGCAGGCGCTGCACACCTGGATTGGTGTCTGCTTTTTTCTGCTCCACGTTCTGTGACGTAATGCCAAGTTCCTCGGCCTCAAGCATGGCGAAGTGCACCCATGTCACCAGCGTGGACCAGTCCTCGTCACCGCGACGCACCGCAGGTCCGAGAGGCTCTTTGGAGATGATCTCGGGGAGAATGACATGGTCAGCGGGGTTCTTCATGTCATTGGCACGAATGGCTGCGAGCTGGGACGCATCAGAGGTGAAGACCTGGCAACGCCCTTCGGCATAGGCCGCAATAAGGGCCTTGAGGTCTTCGTAGACCACCGGCTTGTAGCTCATCTTCTGGCTGCGGAAATAATCGGCAAGATTCTTTTCGGTGGTGGTTCCCGACTGCACACAGACCGTTGCGCCTTTGAGCTGCTTGGCGGACTTCAGCTTGAGCTTGGTTGGCACCAGAAAGCCCTGACCGTCGTAAAAGGTTGTTACGCCGAAGCTCAGTCCAAGCTGCGTATCGCGACTCATGGTCCAGGTGGTGTTGCGAGAGAGCAGATCAATCTCTCCGGACTGCAACGCTGTGAAACGCTGCGCAGCATTCAGGGGCACGTAGCGCACCTTGTTGGCATCCCCGAGCGCGGCAGCAGCCACAGCACGGCAGAAGTCCACGTCGAAGCCAGTCCATTTTCCTGCGCTGTCCGCAATACCGAACCCGCCCAGGCCGGCGTTTACGCCGCAGGACAAAACGCCCTTTTGCTTCACAGAATCAAGGGTCTTTCCTGCCATTACGGGTCCAGCAGCAACCGACAAGGCAGCCGCTGCTGCCAGTCCAACCAGAGTTTTCTTGAACATCTCAATCTCCTTAAAGAGGGGTACTTAACCTTTGAAGTGTGCCTCAGGCCAAGCCAAATGCGGCCATGCCTGGGAGAGACCTAGGGAAAACACTACTGGTGTGCCTGGAGCGCCCAAAGCTCCGCATATCGGCCATTCTGAGCCAAAAGATCGTGGTGACGGCCCTGCTCCACGAGCCGGCCTGCCTCAAGCACCAGAATCTGGTCCGCATCCACGATTGTGGAGAGTCGATGGGCGATGACCAACGTGGTGCGGCCCTGGGCAATCTCTCGGATTTCCCTTTGAATCGCCTGCTCCGACTCGCTGTCGAGCGATGACGTCGCCTCATCAAAGACCATGATCCGGGGGCGCTTTAAGAGCGCTCGCGCTATGGCTACGCGTTGCTTCTCACCCCCCGAAAGCTTGAGCCCTCGCTCCCCGACAAGGGTATCAAGGCCCTGTGGCAGCTGGGCCAAAAGCCCCGAAAGGTGCGCCGCATGCGCAACCTGCATCAACTCCGCATCGGACGCATCGGGGCGCCCATAGCGAATGTTGTAGCCAAGCGTGTCGTTGAACAGGACTGTGTCCTGCGGGACGATGCCGATAGCCTTGCGCAGAGACTGCTGGGTCACCGACCGAATATCCTGCCCATCGATCAAAATGCGTCCACTTTGCGGGTCGAAGAAACGATAGAGCAGTCGAGAGAGGGTTGACTTGCCCCCGCCCGAAACCCCAACGATCGCGGTCGTCGAACCCGCCAGCACCCGAAAGCTCAGCTCTTGGATAATGGGGCGATCGGGGTTGTAAGCAAAACCCACCGACTCAAAATCAATGGCTGCGCCGCCTTTTACCTCCAGCGCTGGGGCGCCCGGCAGGTCCTCCACATCACGGGACTGACCCAAGAGGCCAAAGAGTCGCTCCATATCGGTGAGGCTCTGCTTGGTCTCCCGATACAGCACGCCAAGAAAGTTCAAGGGCAGATAGAGCTGGATCATGAAGGCATTCACCAGCACGAGGTCGCCCAAGGTCATCTCGCCCGATTGCACACGCACCACGGCCTGCCAAATCATGAGGCCTACCGCGGTTGCAATCACTAAGGACTGCCCCACGTTCAGCAGCGATAGCGATGCCTGGCTCTTGATGGCGGCCTCCTGCCATCGGTGCAGACTCTCGTCATAACGGGTTGCCTCGTAGGCTTCGTTATTGAAGTACTTCACCGTCTCGTAGTTCATCAAAGAATCGATTGCCTTGGCATTGGCCCTGCTGTCGAGCTCATTGGCCTGGCGTCGAAAATGGGTCCGCCACTCGGTGATCATGATGGTGAACACGGCGTAGATCACCAGTGCAGAAAGGGCAATCAGTGCAAAGATCGGCGGGTAATGAAAGGCCAGCCAGAGTGAGACCAGTAGCACCTCGACCACCGTCGGGAGAATGCTGTAGAGGGTGAAGTTGACCAGGGTCGCGACGCCACGCGCCCCGCGCTCCATGTCGCGACTGAGCCCGCCGGTTTGGCGATCCAAATGAAATCGCAGAGAGAGGCTATGCAGGTGCTCAAATACACGACGCGAAATATCACGCACCGCGCCCTGAGTCACCCGCGCAAAGACAAGCTCTCTGATCTCGGTAAAGGCCGTCGATGCGAGTCGCAGCGCTGCATACCCAAGCAAAAGGCCCACAGGCACGGCAAGCGCCGCCGTTGCCGGCGTAGAGAGGTGATCCACGATGGCCTTGAGCAAGACGGGCACGCCCACGGTAGCGAACTTGGCTGCCAGCAACGCAGCCAGCGCAATGGCAATGCGCGTGCGATAGGCGAGCAGGTAGGGGACGAGATCCCGAATGACGGCCCAGTTTGAACGGGCCGAGACAGACCGGGCAGCGGCGGTGGAGCGGAGGGAGGCGTTGTGCATCCCTCCATCGTATCGAAGCGATGAGGCGTCGATCGATTCGACTCAGTAAGTCTTGTAAGCCAAGTACTTCCCAGACATCACAATGCGCACACGATCTCCGTTGGGATCAGACTCCCGTTGCATGTCCATCTTGAAGTCAATTGCACTCATGATGCCGTCGCCGAACTCCTCATGGATCAACTCCTTGAACGTGGTCCCATAGACCGAGATCAATTCGTAGAATCGGTAGATCAGAGGATCCGTCGGGACGGCTGTCGGCAACGAGCCTTTGTACGGGACGGCCTCGAGTATGGGAACCGCAGCAGCTGGCAGACCAAAGATCTTTGCAACGGTTTTGGCTTGGGCGTTGGTGAGCGTCATCTGCCCCAAGCAGGCTGCCGTCGTCCACTCTTTCGAGAGCTTGAGCTTGGCTGCAACGTCGGCCCATTTAATCTTCTTTTGGATCTTGGCGGCCATGATGAGATCTGTCACATCCTCTCGATTCATAGGCGTCGTAATTGCTGTGGTCATGCAGTTTCTCCAGTTAGTTGAGGACAGAAGCTTGGGTATGGTTCGATAGGCCCGGCGTAACCAGGCGCGCGGTCGAGGGCTTCTTCTCCTCCCCCGCAGCGATCGCCTTGGCTCGGTTCACCAGGAAGTCGACCAGGTGATTTCGAATGGGGTAGTACTGCGGGTCGTGATGGAGCGTTGCGCGCTTGCGATCCCGGGGCAGCGTATTGACCACAATTTCGGCAATCACAGCCTGTGGCCCATTGGACATCAGGAAGATCTTGTCAGCCAAAAAGATGGCCTCGTCAACATCGTGGGTGATCATGAACACCGTCTGCTCAGTCTGCTGAACAATGCCAAGCAGCTCATCCTGAATGCTGCCCCGTGTCAGCGCGTCGAGTGCGCCAAAGGGTTCATCGAGCAACAGCATCTTGGGCTGAATGGAAAAAGCGCGCGCAATTCCCACGCGCTGCTTCATTCCCCCAGAGAGCTCCGAAGGCCGTTTTTTCTCCGCCCCGCCCAGGTGAACCATCTCAATGAACCGACGGGCGTGGGTCTCAATCTGCTGGCGCGACCAGTCCGGATACCTCGCGCGAACTGCGAAGGCAACGTTCTCGAGCACGGTAAGCCACGGCATAAGGGCATGAGACTGAAACACCACGCCGCGATCCAGGCTTGGTCCAGAGACCTCTCGTCCATCCATAAAGACTTGGCCACTGCTCTGCGATTCAAGTCCAGCCAAGACATTGAGGATGGTCGTCTTGCCACAGCCCGAGTGGCCGATGATGCAGACGAACTCCCCCTTTTCAATGGTGAAGTTCACGCCCGCAAAGACTTCAGTCTCGCCACCAGTCCGGCCGGGGTAGACCTTACGCAGCTGATCGACTTTCAAATAACTCATGGTGTTGATCCCTTAATCTCGATAGGTCACAGCGCGTTGGAGACGGGCAAAACCCGAGTCCAAAAGCATCCCGACCAGCCCAATCGCCAGCACCGCCACCAGAATGTTGGCAATCGAAAGGTTGTTCCACTCGTTCCATACGAAGTAGCCGATCCCCGTGCCGCCGACCAACATCTCTGCAGCCACGATGACGAGCCACGCAATTCCGATCGAGATCCGCATGCCGGTCATGATGGTCGGGGCTGCGGCTGGCAACACCACAGACCATGCTTTCCTGAGCGGTCGAAGCTCCAGAGTCTTGGCCACGTCAAGCCATTCTTTTCGAACGGTCGAAACCCCAAAGGCCGTGTTCATCAGCATCGGCCAGACCGAGCAGACAAAGATCACAAACACTGCGGAGACGTTGCTGTCCTTCAGGGTAAAGAGGGCTAGAGGCATCCATGCCAGAGGTGAGATGGGCTTGAGCACCTGAATGAACGGATCAAAAGCGCGCATGAGCAGGGGCGACATGCCAATGACAAAGCCCAACGGTATGGCGACCAGGGCCGCAATCCCGAAACCCAGTGCCACTCGCCAGATCGAATAAGCGAGCTGAATGCCAATGCCCTTGTCGTTGGGACCCCGATCATAAAAAGGGTCTGAGACGGCCTCGAGTAGCTTCTCGCCAAGATCTGCCGGTCTGGGGAAGGCCGACTTCTGTCCCGTGGCTGCAGCGCCTCCGACCAGTTTGGCGTACTCATCATCGACCACTACAGCACCACCCGTGGGCATCGTTGCCACCTGCCAGGTCACAAGGAAAACGCCCAGCAGAAAGATCGAGAGCATTGCAGCCCGCAGCGAGATGGACATGTGTCTCATCACGTCCTCCGAATCTTGAAGCTATTGACGTACTCCACGGGTTTGGAGGGGTCGAAGGTCTTACCCATCACTGAGAATGATTTCGTGCTGGATGTAGGCGGGGTTAAGCCTGCCTCCTTCATCAATCGGGTGGCATCTGTCGCCAAGAACACCTCGCGCGCTACCTTCTGATAGTCGATAGGCCCCTTAATTTGCCCCCAGCGCTGCATCTGAGTGAGGATCCAGACCGCAAAGGACTCCCATGGGAAGGGGTCAAAGTCGATGCGATCAGGCACCTTGCGCACATTTCCCAGGCCATCCGCAAATGTGCCCGTCAGGATCTGCTCGACCACTGTTACGGGTTGATTCAGATAGTTGGGAGGTGCGATCGCAGCCGCAATTTCCTTTCGATGCTCAGGCTTACGGGCATAGGCCGTCGCCTGGATGATGGCGCGCAGCAGCGCCCCGTAGGTGTTTGGCATTTCCGTAACAAACGCCTTGCTCGCGGCGAACGCGCAACAGGGGTGGCCATCCCAGATCTCTTTTGACAGGATGTGAATAAAGCCCACGCCGTCGTATACCGCACGTTGGTTCACGGGGTCTGGTGCAAGGAACCCATCGATGTTGTCTGCGCGAAGATTCGCAACCATCTCGGGCGGAGGCACGACACGAATCTGCACATCCTTGTCAGGATCAAGCCCGTACTCTGCAAGGTAGTAGCGCAGCAGGTAGTTGTGCATGGAATAGTCAAAAGGAACAGCAAACTTAAATCCCTTCCATTGCTTGGGATCTCGCTTGTCCTTGTGCTTGATGGCCAGGGTAATGGCCTGACCATTGATGTTCTCTACCGCCGGCATGGTGTAAGGCTGGGGGGCTGCGCCAGCACCAACTGATATGGCAAGCGGCATCGGTGAGAGCATGTGGGCCGCGTCATATTCTTTGTTCAAGGCTTTGTCTCTCACCACCGCCCAGCCCGCAGTCTTGACAACCTCCACGTCAAGGCCCTGCTTGGCATAAAAGCCCATGGGGTGAGCCATGATGATTGGTGTCGCACAGGTGATGGGAATGAAACCCACCTTGAGCTTGGTCTTTTCCAAGGGACCGGCGCTCTGAGCGAAGGCTTCTTTTGCAGCCGCCAGTGGAAAGAGGCTCGCAATGGCCGCGGACGCAGTGGGCGTGCCAACTGCCTTGAGAAATGCGCGGCGAAGTCCGTCATCTGGAAACAAAGCCCGCATGAGACCCTGCTCAACCACACGCTCGAGCAGGGCGTCTCCCTGCTGGTGGTGCTGCGCTATCTGGGCTTCTCGGTGCTCAAGCTCTGAGGCATGCTGGCCACAGGAGCAGGTCGACTTCAATCGACTGTTTTCACTAAAAGGGTTGTTGAAGAGGGACATGGGTTGACTCCGGGTTCTGAGGATGACCCATCCGGTTTTGCATCATCCGTGCCAGACCCTTTTGTCCTCCTGAAAAAAGCCCTGCATCCGCCGTACACCGTCGCGGAGCCCAAGCGTGAGCACATGACCCGTGTCGAGCAGCCACCAGGGCGGTGCGTGCGATTCACCAACTCGGTGCATAGCGGTGCGCGGGGCGCACCAGACTGGATCTAGATCGAGGGCACGGTTGCAATCCACCCTTCAAGCGGATCGACCTGCGCAGACAGACCGAAGTCACGGACGAGAACGGCCTGAGCCGCCTGAAGCGCGCAGACGACTGCATCCAACTGGTCAGCAGACCCCTCATCCACCAGGCGCCGTCTCCAACGGGTAGAGAGCCTGAGCTGAGGCCAAGGCGCCCCTGCACGACATAACGCCGCAACGATCTGTTCTCTGACCCCCCGCCGCTCTATCGTTTGTGCAGATGGGGTGTCACTCTTGTAGGAGGCGCGACTGATCTGTCGGACGAGGAAGGCCGGATAGGCCTCCAGGGCGACCCGATCGCCACTCGATTCAGGCGGTCTGGCAGACGCCGGCAGCCTTGCCGGGTATTGATGTGCAGGCAACCAGACTCCAGCTGCCTTGAGTCGCTTTGCGCCTTCCTTCATCATCCACGCCACGGGGGGATTGGTCCAGCGCATCGCCGGGCTCGAGCCCGCAGGCTTATCGGCTGCACGCCAGGCAAATTTCTGACCTGCTGGCCGAGCATCACACCAGGCCTTAAACGCATCGCGCAAATCCTCACGCGACTGTTCGTAGAAGAAGTCGACAAACTCGGCCCAATCCGTGGGCCACCCATAGTGTTCAATGAGCGCCCTTGGCTGTCCAAAGGGCAGATCGAATCCACCCAGCCACGGGCCCGGCGTTTGCAAAAACGCCTCAAAGTGAGGCCAGTCAGGTACCAAGTCCACACGGTCCAAATGCAGGATGGGAGTTGGGCTGCATGACAGGGTTGCTATGGCAACGGTGATGGGTTTGCGCACCGAGGGGGCAGAGCTGAAGTCCACCCCAAAGATCAGAAGCTCGCCTTGCTGCGTGATGACATGCATTACCGAATGGCCCTCAAAACCCAGAGCACGCCTGAGAGCATCAGGCGCTGCAACAGCCGCTGAGGGCGGTGTAGCAGTCCGCCAAGTGCACTGCGCGTGACGCGCTGCGAAGCCCGTTCGGGTGTCATGTGTCGTTGGAGGTCGGCCTTCAGGCTCTGGGCAAAGTCGGCGTCCTTGAGGAGCAGGTTCGCCTCCATTGCGAGCCATAGAGAAAAGGGGTCCCAGTTACTCGACCCCACGGTGGTCCAGTCATCAGCAACCAACACCTTGGCATGGAGAAAGCTCTCTTGAAATTCCCAGACGTCCACGCCCGCCTCGAGTAATTCTTCAACCATCACCTGCTCAGCCCAACGCGCCCACCAGTACTCGGTCCTGCCTTGAATGAGCAGTGAGACCCGCACGCCCCGTTGCCGTGCCTCGACCAGGAGCCGTCGCAGCGACCCTGTGGGAACGAAATAGGCCATTGCGATGCAAATCTCCGTTCGCGCCTGTCGCAAGAGCCGACGCAACTCCTGCTCGATCGCCCGAGAGCGGCGGAGGTCATCTCGAAAAACCAATCGCGCGTTCGCCAACCCCGTGACGCGACCAGAGGCAAGTCGGGCCTGAGCAGAGGCCAGGTCACGCCGCATTCGGGTCCACTGCAGGCGAAGCGTGCCTCGCCGCCAGCCAGCCCGCCACCAAGACTTCGCCATAGGCCCTATCGCTTGTGCCAAGAGCCTCGCAGACTGGCATCGCACTGCATAGTCGAGTCGAGGCGCCTGAAGCGGCCCATGGTTGGGGTCCTCCCAATCACTCAGGAGATTGATGCCTCCGATATAGAGCAAGTCCTCATCGATCAGCATGAGTTTTCGGTGAAGCCGTCGCCAGGCGCTGAGCACCCAGGGCCGAAGCCGTGGCCGGAAAACACGCAGCTCAATGCCCTGGGCCTCGATCCAGGGACGCATGCGCTGCGCATCGGCCCCCGCTCCGAATCCATCGACCAGCAGCCGAATCTCGAGGCCGCGCGAAGCCGCGCGACCCAAGGACTCAATGAACCCCCTTGTCGCGCGGTCATCATGAAGAAGGTAACTCTCGATCCAGACACGTCGCTGCGCACGCTCTATGTCACCGATCGCGCTTGCGAACAGCGATTCCGCACCGCGCACCAGCTCAAATGTTTCCGTCACCCCTGCGGTTCCAGTTCAGCCAAAACCGGTACATGATCCGAGATCTGTGACCAGCGTGGGCCTCTGGGTCGGCGCAGCGCTCGGGCGTGAAAGCCTCTCTGAAACATGCGGTCAAGGCTTAGCACTGGAGCCCAACTCGGAAAGCTTCGGTGGGGCGCAGAGCGGCCTGGCTGGGTGATCTCCGATAGGCCCAGGCCATCGAAATGTGCAGTACCGAGCCTCAACTGCCAGTCGTTGAAATCTCCTGCGACGAGCACGGATGCTTTCGGCGCAACGCACGCGCGTATCCACGCCGCCAGATGCTCCACTTGTCGGTGACGCCCAGAGGCTAACAGGCCAAAGTGCACGACAAAGACATGCAACGGCTGCGTGGGCAGCTGAACGACCGCATGGAGCACTGCCCGCTTCTCCAGTGCATGGTCTGAAAAATCTCGCGACTCCGAGTACACAATGGGAAAGCGCGAGAGCAGCGCGTTACCGTGATGGCCATGAAGGTAATGCGCAGCTGCCCCGTAGGCGGTCTCATAGCCGAGCTCGGCCAGACGTTCATGCTGTCCCTGACGCAACGCCCACCGGTCGTGACGACCCTGAACCTCTTGCAGGCAGACAAGGTCCGCGTTCAGCACGGCAATGCCATTGACGAGCTCCTCCATGACCGAGCGGCTTCGCAAGGTGAGCTGACGCATCTGAGCCTTGTGAATGTTATAGCTCGCCGTGCGCAACGGGCGATTCGGCATGCTGGCTTGACCGTTTGAAGCAAAGCTAGTCCAGCCCTCTCTTCGGGCGAGCTCGCGAATGGCCAGCACATTAGTCCAGGAGAAACAACGCTCTGCCGCCTCCGCCCAGGGCATCCAAGACCACCGAGTATGCTCCCGGGGCGAGAGCCGGGGCTCAGTCCCAACGTCAACCCGAACGGAGAACCAATGCTCGGTGTTGTGCGTAACCCCCTCCGGATATCGGTGCCTCCAGTGGGGAAAAATTTCATATCGCTCTTGCTGTTCCCAGTTCACAATCTGGTCCATCGCACGTGCGATGCCAGTCTCCTCTGCAAGCTCTCGTTGCGCAGCCAACGCCGGTGGCTCATCAAGCGCATCAAGACTTCCCGTAACCGATTGCCAGAAACCAGGATGGTCTGCACGTTCGATGAGCAGCACGCCGCCCTGACCGTCATGAATGACCACGAGCACCGAGACGGGGATCTTCGTGCCCGGCATTGCCGAGGGGCTCTAGAGAGAGCCGCCCGTGCGCAGAGACAAGAGCGCCGTAACGGCAGCCCCCGTAACCAGCACAAGCGCGAAGATAAAAACCGCCGCAGAGAGAAGCGATCCGGCCACCTCGCGAGAGTCGGGGTCGCGAAGCATGATGCGGCGTGCATGCCAGGCCGGGACAGCAGCCAAGGCAGCCCAGACACTCGCGGCCGGTGCAAGCGCAAACAGGGTTGCAACTGGCAGCAAGAGGCCGCCCAAGTAGATCATGAGAGCAGAGAACCGTGGGGCCCAGGCCCATCTCGAGGCGCTTGAGAGCCAATAGGCCCCCATCGCCAGCGACACAAAGCCCGCCATCGCCAGGCCCATCGGAGGCAGGTGATCGACATAAGCGAAGCACGCAAGAAGCACCAGAAAGGCGGGCAGGCAGAGCGACAAGACCAGCCCCACTGGGCCAGAAAACACCGCATCAGACCCAGGACGGCGCTGCAGCAGCATGCGAACCAGTGCGTGCACGACCCCAACACCCGCTGCAGCCGCACATGCGGTGAGCGCCACCTGCGAGCCCAGGCTCGGCTCCAAAATGAGGCAAACCGCGCCGCCCAAGAGCACCGCCATGGGGCCATAGACCAGGGCTCGACGACGGCCGATGGCTGTAGCGTGCGTCATGCAACGACTTTGGGAGCCTCCCGCAGACGGATATGAAGCTCACGCAGCTGCTTTTCGTCGGCTGGAGAAGGCGCCTGGGTGAGCAGGCACTGGGCCCGCTGGGTTTTCGGAAAGGCAATCACGTCGCGGATCGACTCTGCCCCCGTCATGAGTGTAATGAGCCGATCCAGGCCAAAGGCGAGGCCCCCATGTGGGGGGGCGCCGTACTGAAGGGCATCGAGCAGAAAGCCGAACTTCAGCTTGGCCTCTTCAGGTCCAATGCCCAACGCTGAGAAGACCTTGGACTGAACCTCTTCACGGTGAATCCGCACGGACCCGCCCCCGAGCTCCCAGCCATTCAGCACCATGTCATAGGCCTTGGCCAAACAGTCTTGGGGCCGCTCGGACATGAGCCCCTCGTGGCCATCTTTCGGGGCCGTGAACGGATGGTGAACGGCAGCCCAGCGGCCGGACTCCTCGTCGTACTCGAACATGGGGAAGTCAACCACCCAGAGGGCCTTCCAACCCGGCACCATCAGGCCAGTCTTCTGACCAAACTCGCTATGGCCGATCTTCAGGCGCAAGGCCCCGATGGCATCGTTTACCACCTTGGCCTTGTCCGCACCGAAGAACAGCAGGTCTCCATCCTGTGCGCCCGAGCGTTGAAGGATCTCGGCGATGGCACGGTCGTGGAGGTTCTTCACGATGGGCGATTGAAGCCCCTCTCGCCCCTGTGCGACCGAATTGACCTTGATCCAGGCGAGACCTTTGGCCCCGTAGATCTTGACGAACTCCGTATAGGCGTCGATTTCGCTGCGCGAGATCCCGCCCCCCCCAGGCACTCTCAATGCGACGACACGCCCATTGGCCATGTTGGCAGGTTCTGAAAAGACCTTGAAGTCGACATCGGCCATGACATCGGTTAGCTCCGTGAAGGCCATTGCAATCCGCAGATCAGGCTTATCTGAACCATAGAGCCGCATGGCATCGGCATAGCTCATGACTGGGAAGGGGTTGGGCAGATCGACGGAGATCGCATCTGTAAAGACCGTGCGCATCATGTTCTCGAAGAGATCGCGGATCTCTTGTTCAGTCATGAAGGACGTCTCGCAGTCGATCTGGGTGAACTCTGGCTGCCGATCGGCACGCAGATCTTCATCGCGAAAGCACTTGGTGATCTGGTAGTAGCGGTCAAAGCCCGCCACCATGAGCAGCTGCTTGAAGAGTTGGGGAGACTGCGGGAGCGCAAAAAACTCGCCCGCGTGGACCCGTGAGGGCACAAGGTAGTCACGAGCGCCCTCCGGGGTGGACTTGGTGAGCATGGGCGTCTCAATGTCGACAAACCCATGGGCATCCAGATACCGACGCACGGCCATGGCCACTCTGTAACGCAGCATGAGGTTGCGTTGCATCGCGGGCCGCCTGAGGTCCATCACGCGATGGGTTAAGCGTGTGGTCTCGGAGAGGTTGTCCTCGTCCATTTGGAACGGAGGTGTCACCGAGGGGTTCAGGACCTCAAGCGAGAGACACAAGAGCTCAATTTCACCACTGGCCATAGCGGCATTGGCTGTACCCTCAGGGCGCCGTCGAACACGACCCTCCAATCGAACACAGAACTCATTGCGAAGAGACTCGGCAATCGCAAAAACTTCGGGGCGATCGGGGTCGCATACAACCTGGGCAATGCCTTCACGATCTCGCAGGTCCACAAAAATCACGCCCCCGTGATCGCGCCGGCGGTGCACCCAGCCACACAGTGTTACGGTCTGATCGAGTTGGGACAGCGAGAGCTGGCCTGCGTAATGACTGCGCATAGAAAACCTTTTATTGGGAAGAAGGTGAGACGGTGCCCATCGAGACCACGTATTTCAGTGCCTTGTCGACGGGGATGTTGAGTGGAATGACCTCTTCACGAGGCATCATGAGAAAAAAGCCGGATGTCGGATTCGGGGTGGTGGGAACGTAGACACTGATGCACTCCCCAGGAAGGTGTGGCAATAGCTCACTTGCCGGTGAACCGGTTACGAAGGCAACGGTGTAGCTCCCGTAGCGCGGATACTGAACCAAGACGGCCTGGCGAAACGCCTGCCCATTCGGGGCAAGGATCGTGTCGCTCACCTGTTTGACCGAGGAATAGATCGACCGAACCAGGGGGATCCGAGCAAGCAGCCCCTCCCAGACCAGTACAAGTCGGCGACCCAACAGGTTGGCTGCCAACACACCCGTAACAAAGATGAGGAGTCCAACGGCCACGACACCAAATCCAGGGATGGCCTGACCAAAAAGGGCCTCAGGACGCAGGCCCTCCGGAACGATATTGTCGAGCGTGGACACGATGGCCGTGATCACCCAGACCGTGATGCCGATGGGCGCCCAGATCAGTAAGCCCGCAATGAAGAATTTTTTGAGCACGGCTCTCGCCCTCGGGGGTTAGAACTCAGGGGTTAAAAAAAACGCCGCGGAATTCGCGGCGCTCTTGACTCCGATCCGAGATTTTAGAACGGAATATCGTCGTCGAGGTCGTCAAATCCTGCTTTCGGTGCCGCGCGGGCAGCGGACGGGGCCGGGGCCGAGTATCCTCCCTCGTCGGCAAGCGCGGGAGCCGAGGACCCGCCACCGGATGAGCCGCCCCCATCTCGACCACCGAGCAGCTGCATCTGCTCGGCAACAACCTCGGTGGTGAGTCGCTCCTGGCCCGACTGGTCTTGCCATTTGCGCGTGCGCAGACGACCTTCGACATAGACCGGACGCCCTTTCTTGAGGTACTCGCCAGCAATTTCAGCAAGACGGCCGAAGAAAACGACCCGGTGCCACTCGGTGTCTTCCTTCATGTCGCCAGACGATTTGTCTTTATAGCGCGAGGTTGTGGCAATGGACACATTGGCAATGGCGCCTCCGTCTGGCGAGTAGCGCACTTCGGGATCACGGCCTAGGTTGCCCAGCAGAATCACTTTATTCACAGATGCCATGCATCTTCTCCTATGGTTTGAAACGGGCCCTCACCCTAGCGAGTCCGGGGCACGCACACTAGCCTTCGATTGGCTGAGCCTCTGGCTCGATCAGACGAGATCGAGGCCCGATCTCGTGCAATCCAAGAGACATCATGCCCCAAAACAAGGCCAACCCGCCGCAGAGCCAGAAAACCCCTGTAAGGCCTGCCTGAGACAGAGCCAAACCCCCTGCAAGACCCCCGACAAAGAGACCCAAGGACTGACTGGTGTTGTAGACGCCCATCGCCTGCCCTCGTTGCCCGGTCGGAGCAAGGCGTGACACCCAAGAGGGCAATAGCGCCTCGAGCAGATTAAAGCCCAACATAAAAACAGCAATGGCCAACATCCAAGTCCAAAAGGGTCTGGCGGTGAGAAACAACGCCATCGCCAACACGAGAAGCCCAATGGAGGCCAAGAAAACGGGTTTAAACCGTCCTTTGCGTTCCGCCCAAATGATCGGAGGCACCATCAGTGCAAAGGCCAAAAGCATGAGTGGCAGGTAAACCTGCCAGTGATCGGACACCGGCAAGTCGAGCCCAACAAGCGCCTGAGGAATTGCTACGAAAAGGCTGGTCTGAATCGCCATCATGGTGAAAATGCCCAGATTGAGCCTTTGGAGCTGCCCATGACCCAAAAGCTTGGCCCACGGCAAGCGACCCTCTGGCGGCCGCTGGGATGGGGTGGGCAGCCTCAGCACGACGGCCATCGCCAATATGGCCAAGCCCGCGGTAAAGGCAAACAGACCTGCAAGCCCCCAGAGTCCGAAGAGTGGGGGCGCAATCACCATCGAGAGCGCAAAGGAGAGCCCAATTGCAGCGCCGACCATGGCCATCGCCCGAGTGCGCACAGACTCTCGGGTCAAGTCAGACAGATAGGCACTGACGGCGGCAGACACGGCACCCGCACCTTGGAGGGCTCGGCCAAACACGAGCATTTCAATACTCGAGGACAGCGCACAGACCACACTGCCCAACACAAATACAGCAAGACCCAGGAGAATGACAGGGCGGCGTCCCCATCGATCTGAAGCCATGCCAAAGGGGATCTGAAGCACGGCCTGAGTCAGCCCATATGCGCCCATCGCCAGGCCCAGCCAGACCGGGTCATGGCCGCCGGAGAGCGTGCCCGCGCCAATCGCCAGCACAGGCAGCATCAGAAAGAGGCCCAGCATCCGCAGCCCAATGACCGATGCGAGCCCAAGGCTGGCAGTTCGCTCCTGTGAGGTGAGGGTGAGCGTCGGTTCAGGAGAAGGACTCATGGCTCGCTATAGTAGTGGATTGGCCTAGGCTTCTTCCCATGATCAGACTTCGCGGTGTTCGCACCCACAACCTCAAGAACCTCGATCTCGATATTCCTCGAAGCCAGCTCGTGGTCATTACGGGACTCTCCGGCTCTGGGAAGTCGTCTCTGGCCTTTGACACCCTGTATGCCGAGGGACAGCGGCGCTATGTCGAGTCGCTCTCGCCCTACGCACGCCAATTTCTGCAGCTCATGGAACGGCCCGATGCGGATCTCATCGAGGGCCTCTCACCTGCCATTGCGATTGAGCAGAAATCCAGCAGTCACAACCCGCGATCAACCGTTGGAACGGTCACCGAGATTCTTGATTACCTCAGGCTACTCTTTGCCCGGGTAGGCGTACCCCACTGCCCGAATCATCCCCATCAGCGGCTTGAGTCTCAATCGGTCTCTCAAATGGTCGATGCGCTGCTTGAGGGCCCAGAGGGCGAGCGCATCAGCCTACTCGCACCGGTCGTCGTGCACCAAAAGGGAGAGCATCGAGAGCTGCTGGACGGCCTTCGCGCCCAGGGGTTTGTTCGGGTCCGCGTGAAGACAGGCAATGGGCCAGCGCAGGATGTCAGTCTCGATACCCTCGTCGCCCTGCAAAAAGCGCAGCATCACAGCATCGATGTGGTTGTCGATCGCCTCAAGCGTCGACCCAATCTTCAGCAGCGTCTGGCCGAGTCCTTAGAGACCGCACTGCGCATGGGCCAAGATCAAGCGCTTGCGCTGGTTCAGTCCGATGACGGGCCGGTGCAGGAGCGGTCGCTCTCTCTGCGCTTTGCCTGTCCAGAGTGCGGCTTCTCATTGCGTGACCTCGAGCCGAACCTCTTTTCTTTTAACTCCCCTGCCGGCGCCTGCCCACAATGCGATGGCCTGGGCGAGGAGTCTCGGTTTGATCCTGAGCGCGTCGTAGAGTTTCCCCACCTTTCGCTGGCAAACGGCGCTATTGCGGGTTGGGATGCCCGCAACAGCTTTGCCTTTGCCATGATTGAGAGCCTCGCTGCGCATTGTGGTTTCTCGGTTCACACACCCTTTGAAGCACTGACCCCCGCCCATCAAGCACTCTTATTGCAAGGCTCCGGTGAAGAGAAGATTGCCTTTACCTATCCCTCAGAGCAGGGCAAATCAACAGTCCGAAAGCACGTCTTTGAGGGCATCATCCCCAATCTCAACCGACGGTTTGCAGAGACCGACAGCCCGGCGGTGCGCGAGGAGCTTGGCCGATATCGGCGACTGAGCGCGTGCTCCGGCTGCCAGGGTTCTCGCCTGCGTGCAGAGGCCCGCCATGTTCGAGTGGGCCCAGTCGAACATTCGTTGAGCCTGCCAGAGCTTCTCGCCCTGCCGCTTTCTGCTGCGGCCGACACACTGGCCACCCTCCCTTTAACGGGCATGCGCAAGGCCATTGGAGAACGTCTGCTGCACGAGACGCAGTCTCGCCTGCGGTTTCTCATTGATGTGGGTCTGTCCTACCTGCGTCTGGATCGAACGGCATCCAGCCTCTCCGGAGGCGAAGCGCAACGCATTCGGCTGGCCAGCCAGATTGGCGCGGGGCTCACGGGCGTGATGTATGTCCTAGATGAACCTTCCATTGGCCTACACCAGCGCGACAATGACCGGCTTCTCAAGACCCTGGCGCATCTGCGTGATCTGGGCAACTCTGTCCTCGTTGTTGAGCATGACGAAGACGCGATTCGCACGGCCGACCACATCATTGACATGGGCCCCGGGGCCGGCCGGCAGGGAGGGCAGGTCATTGCCCAAGGAAGCCTAAAGGACATTCTGCAGAATCCACGCTCGCTAACGGGTCAGTACCTCAGCGGCAAACGCGCCATTCCAATTCCCCATCCACGGCGAATGCCAGACCAGCGATGGCTGGTACTCAAAGGTGCTCGCGCAAATAATCTCAAGCACCTCACCGTTCGCATCCCAGTTGGGCTGCTCGTCTGCGTGACTGGAGTCTCAGGTAGCGGGAAGTCAACCCTGATCAATGACACGCTGGTGGCCGAGGCCCAGGCGCGTCTAAATGGCAGTCATCGAAGCGCGGCGGAACACGATGGGATCGAGGGGCTCGAGCATTTCGATCGGATCATCAATGTCGATCAGAGCCCCATTGGTCGAACACCCCGTAGCAATCCCGCCACCTACACCGGCATGCTCACCACCATTCGCGAGCTCTTCTCGGAGTCGCCCATGGCGCGCGAGCGGGGCTACGACGCTGGGCGATTCTCTTTCAATGTGAAGGGTGGGCGTTGCGAGGCCTGTCAGGGCGACGGCATGGTGCGCGTGGAGATGCATTTTCTGCCCGATGTCTATGTGCCCTGCGATCTCTGCAAAGGGCTCCGGTTCAACCGGGAGACGCTCGACGTGCGATGGAGAGGAAAAACCATTGCCGACGTGCTCGCAATGACGGTCGACGAGGCAAGCGAGTGCTTTGCTGCAATTCCTCCGCTTGCGCGCCGCTTGCACCTGCTACAAGAGGTCGGCCTGGGGTATGTCCAGCTTGGTCAGAGCGCGACAACCCTCTCGGGAGGAGAGGCTCAGCGCGTCAAGCTCGCCTGCGAGCTCTCCAAGCGTGAGACCGGCAAAACACTCTATGTGCTCGATGAGCCCACCACGGGTCTGCACTTCTACGACACCGAGATGCTCCTTCAGGTGCTCATGCGGCTCAGAGACTCTGGCAACACCGTGCTGATCATTGAGCACAATCTTGATGTCATCAAGACCGCCGATTGGATCTTAGACATGGGCCCCGAGGGCGGTGCGGGTGGAGGTCAGTTAATTGCACAAGGTCCCCCAGAGGAGATTGCGCGAACCCCCGAGAGCCATACGGGACGCTACCTCGGACCGCTGCTGCGACCGAGCACCTGAAGGTTTGCGGATGCGTCCTCAACACCCCGCGCCACAATGGCCTCGCCCATGCTGGTGTATTGACCTGTAAGGCTTGAGATCACGACCTGATGGGTCACCCAGACCTCGAACCCTGGGACATTGCGTGCACGCGCCTTTGCTGCCTGGCGTGCCATGAGCAGTTGCGCATCTCGATTGCCATGCCCCTGAAAGAACGAATTCAGCGCAACCCATTCCTGCACAGTCTGCTGAGGAAACATCAAGCGCGCTGTATCGAGGCAGCGACACCACTGACTTGATCGAACCGCGGTGGGTACCAGCCCCATCTGACGAAGCCAATCGCCCCATGCGCGCGACGCCACTCGGCCCTCCTCGGAGAGGTTCCTTTGGGTTGAGCAGTCACCCAATCGGAAGTCATCGGGGTCACCCAATCCGGACACAGTCTGCGCGTGGCGAATCAACAGGATGGCGCCGGGCCTGCGCAACGAATCTTGAATTGCGGCGGTAGCGATGGCGGAGGGTACAAACGGCCGTGTGAACTGTGAGCCCAAGACAGCCATGAGGCCCAAGGCGCGAAGTCCTTGCCGACGATTGGGATTTGTCACGTTACCGCCTCTCTGCTTCAATGTTGATTCTCAAGACGACCCAAGGACGGATAGGTTCCATGAACGAAGCGCGTATTCAAGCCTTTCTACACCGCGACACGGGGCTGATCACTAGCCTCACCAATGGCCGCCACGCCTGGACCTCGGACGTCCCGAAACACCTCGGCTCGCATGACGCCGCCCCCGACCCGCACGACCTGCTGGACTCTGCATTGGCCGCCTGCACCGTGCTCACGCTGGAACTCTACCTGCGTCGCAAACCAGACTGGGATGTAAAACGCATCGACTGTCAGGTCGATCGGGTGTCAGAGGCCAGAGAAGACGACGGGCGCATTCACTATCGTCTGCGTCGCACGGTTTCGGTGATTGGCAATCTTGCTGAGGAGCAGCGCGCTCGGCTCATCGAGATCGCCAACAAATGCCCCATCCATCGTCTGATGGAGGGGCAGATTCACGTGGAGACGGTGCTTAGCGAGGCAGGTTAGTCGAGCCCATGAGCTGGGCGTCGATGGCGTGGGCAGCCTGTCGCCCTTCACGGATGGCCCAGACGACAAGCGACTGGCCGCGGCGCATATCACCGGCAACAAATACCTTGGGCCGATTGGTGGCATAGGCCCGCTGCCCATCCGTGGCGGCTTTTCCGTTTCCGCGGGAATCACACTCCACACCAAAAGCCTCAAGAATGCTGCCCACGGGCGCGACAAACCCCATGGCCAAGAGCACAAGATCCGCTTTGAAGATCTGCTCACTGCCCTCGACCTCCTGCATGCGACCGTCCTTCCACTCGACATGCACCGCCTTGAGTCCAGTCAAGCGCCCCTTCTCGCCCAGAAACTCCTTGGTCGCGATGGCAAACTCGCGCTCGCAGCCCTCCTCGTGGCTGCTGGAGGTGCGCAGCTTCGTGGGCCAGTAAGGCCAGACCAGGGGCTTGTTCTCGTGCTCAGGCGGCATGGGCATGAGCTCAAACTGAGTAACGCTCACCGCCCCATGGCGATTGCTCGTGCCAACACAGTCAGATCCGGTGTCACCCCCACCGATGACAATGACATGTTTGCCATCTGCACGAAGCTGGCCCTTGAGGGTGTCCCCTGCATTGACCTTGTTCTGCTCGGGCAGGAATTCCATTGCGAAGTGGACCCCCTGGAGATCTCGCCCAGGCACAGGAAGATCGCGGGGCTGTTCGGCGCCTCCCGTCAACAAAACTGCGTCGAACTCCGCCACCAAGGCCTCGGGTGAGAGGGTCTCCTGAGACCAGTTGGTGACCTTCGTGTCATCGGGCAGTTTTGCGACCAGGACGCCCGTGCGAAAGACCACCCCCTCCGCTTGCATCTGGGCCACGCGTCGATCGATATGGTGCTTTTCCATTTTGAAATCGGGAATGCCATAGCGCAGCAGGCCGCCAACACGATCGTTCTTCTCAAAGACCACCACGTCATGACCGGCGCGAGCAAGCTGCTGAGCCGCGGCAAGACCCGCTGGGCCAGAACCAACGACCGCTACACGCTTGCCAGTCTTCTGCTCAGGCGGCTGTGGAACCACCCAGCCCTCCGACCAGCCCCGATCGATGATGGCGTGTTCGATGGACTTGATACCCACGGCGTCATCGTTGACATTGAGCGTGCATGCAGCTTCACATGGAGCAGGGCAGATTCGCCCAGTGAACTCGGGGAAATTATTCGTCGAGTGCAGCGTATCGAGCGCCGCCTTCCACTGGTGCTGAAACACCAGGTCGTTGAAATCGGGAATGATGTTGTTGACTGGGCAGCCGTTGTTGCAAAACGGAATGCCACAGTCCATGCAGCGCGCCGCCTGCTGCGTGGCCTGTTCCTCACTCAGCCCAATGACAAATTCTTTGTAGTGTTTGAGTCGCTTCTCGGGGGCCTCATAGCCCTCATCGAGCCGCTCAAGTTCCATAAATCCGGTGATTTTTCCCATGATGTGCTCTCTCTTTAGACTCAGACCTGGACGGGCTGTGCGGCTTGCTTACGGGCATGGATCTCGCCCAAGGCGCGCTTGTACTCGTTGGGCAAGACCTTCACAAATTTGGAGCGAGACGTTGCCCACTGATCGAGCAGATCGCGCGCGCGCACACTGCCCGTCCAGCGGTGGTGGTCCTCGATCATTTTGCGCAGCTGCTGCTCATCGGTCATGTCTCGGTGCCAAATGCTTGAGGGCACCTTGTCTCGTTGCTCAGCATCGGATAGCACAGGCTCCAGACTGACCATTGAGAGATTGCATCGGGTCGAGAACTGTCCGTCCTCATCGTAGATATAGGCCACGCCCCCGGACATGCCGGCTGCAAAATTGCGGCCTGTTCTCCCCAACACCACCACAGTACCGCCCGTCATGTACTCGCAGCCGTGGTCCCCCGTGCCCTCGACCACAGCATTCGCCCCCGAGAGTCGAACCGCGAAGCGCTCTCCGGCTACTCCACGGAAGAATGCCTCACCCGACGTTGCGCCATAGAGCACCGTGTTACCGACGATGATGTTCTCGTGCGCAATGCCACGGAAGTCAATGGAGGGCCTGACCACCACGCGGCCACCCGACATGCCTTTGCCCGTGTAGTCATTGGCATCGCCAATCAGATAGAGGGTAATGCCCTTGGCGAGGAATGCGCCAAACGACTGGCCCCCCGTGCCTTCAAGCTGGATGCGAATGGAATCATCGGGAAGGCCATCGGGATGGTGCCGAATGACCTCTCCCGAGAGCATGGCGCCAACGGTGCGGTTCACATTCCGCGCCACCTCCATAAACTGAATGCGCTGTCCCTTGTGAATGGCATCGTGACTGCGCTCGATCAGTCGAACATCGAGTGCCTTCTCAAGGCCATGGTCTTGGGTCTCTGAGTGTCGCTGTTGCTCAACGCTGTTCACGGGGGGTACCGCGAGCAGCCGACTAAAGTCCAGTCCATTGGCCTTCCAATGCTCAATGCCCTTGCGGGTGTCGAGTAGGTCGGCACGTCCAACCAGATCTTCAAACTTGCGAATACCCAGCTGGGCCATGATGGCCCGAGCCTCTTCAGCAACAAAGAAGAAGAAGTTCACGACATGCTCGGGCTTGCCTTGGAATTTCTTACGCAGCTGTGGGTCCTGGGTCGCGACGCCGACTGGGCAGGTGTTCAGATGGCATTTACGCATCATGATGCAGCCCTCGACCACCAGAGGTGCAGTGGCAAAGCCCATTTCATCGGCGCCCAACATGGCAGCAACCACCACGTCGCGGCCGGTCTTCATCTGGCCATCAGCTTGAACGCGAATGCGGCTTCGCAGGCCGTTGAGCACCAGCGTCTGCTGGGTTTCGGCCAGGCCAATCTCCCAGGGCGATCCTGCATGCTTGATTGAAGAGAGCGGAGACGCGCCCGTGCCGCCATCGTGGCCAGCGATGACCACGTGGTCCGCCTTGGCCTTGGCCACGCCGGCTGCCACCGTGCCAACACCAATTTCAGACACCAGCTTCACAGAAATGTCTGCGCTCGGAGCGACATTCTTAAGATCGTGAATAAGCTGGGCCAGATCCTCGATCGAGTAGATGTCATGGTGCGGAGGAGGCGAGATGAGACCGACACCAGGCACAGAGTGTCGCAGCTCGCCGATGTAGTCAGAGACCTTGCCGCCAGGCAGCTGCCCTCCCTCGCCGGGCTTTGCGCCTTGGGCCATTTTGATCTGGATCTGATCAGCCGACACCAAGTACTCCGTGGTCACGCCGAATCGGCCGGAGGCCACCTGTTTGATCTTCGATCGCAGGCTATCGCCCGCTTTGAGTGCAATGTCGCTCTCGACCTTTTCGGCTCCAATGACCGACCCCAAGGTGGCGCCGTTCTGAATGGCAATCCCCTTGAGCTCATCGCGGTAGCGGCGCTTGTCCTCACCACCCTCACCGGTGTTGGACTTGCCGCCGATACGATTCATGGCAACAGCCAGCGTGGCATGGGCTTCTGTAGAGATGGACCCCAGTGACATGGCGCCCGTGGCGAATCGCTTTACGATCTCAGCTGCAGGCTCCACCTCGTCGAGGGGGATGGCGCGCGCGGGGTCCACTTTGAATTCAAACAGACCCCTCAGCGTCATGTGGCGCTTGCTCTGGTCGTTGATGAGCTGTGCGTACTCTTTGTAGGTAGAGAACTGATTGGACCGGGTGGCGTGCTGAAGCTTGGCAATCGAGTCGGGGGTCCAGAGGTGGGCCTCACCGCGCACCCGCCAGGCGTACTCGCCGCCGGTTTCGAGCATGCCTTGCAGGACCTGGTCCTTGCCAAAGGCCTTCTGATGCGTCCGAATGGCCTCCTCGGCAATTTCGAACACCCCCATTCCGCCTACCGCGCTGGGCGTGTTGGGGAAGTAACGGTCGATGGTCTCTTGGTTGAGTCCGATGGCCTCAAAGATCTGTGCGCCACAGTAGGACATGTAGGTTGAAATGCCCATCTTGGACATGATCTTGGAGAGGCCCTTGCCGATGGCCTTTACGTAATTGGCAATGGCCTTCTCGGGGCTGAGGTCCCCCACCAGACCGGCCTGCATGTTGGCAATGGTCTCCATGGCGAGGTAGGGATGGATGGCCTCCGCACCGTAGCCAGCGAGGACGGCAAAGTGGTGCACCTCGCGGGCCGAGCCTGTTTCCACAACCAGGCCAGCCAGGGTGCGCTTGCCCACCCGAACCAAATGCTGGTGCACAGCAGACAAGGCCAGAAGCGCCGGGATGGCCACGCGCTCAACGCTCACCGTACGGTCGGTGAGGATGAGAATGTTTGCGCCCGCAGCGATCGCATCCACAGCCTCAGCACAGAGGGTCGCCAGTCGCGCCTCGACCCCCTCCTTACCCCAGACCACAGGGTAGGTGATGTCAATCGACTGGCTCTTGAACTTGCCCCGGGTGTGCTGCGCCACTGCACGCAGGCGGTCCATGTCGGCAAAATCCAGAATGGGCTGCTTAACCTCGAGCCGAAGTGGCGGATTGACCTGATTGATGTCGAGCAGGTTTGGCTTTGGCCCCACAAACGAGACCAAGGACATCACGATCGCCTCACGAATCGGGTCAATAGGTGGGTTGGTCACCTGTGCAAAGAGCTGCTTGAAATAACTCGTCAGTGGCTTTGGCATGTCCGAGAGGACAGCAAGCGGGGAATCGTTGCCCATGGAGCCGACTGCTTCCTCTCCCGCCTTGGCCATAGGCGCCATGAGGAACTTGAGGTCTTCCTGGGTGTAGCCAAAGGCCTGCTGTCGATCCAGCAGCGGAATATCACTCGCGGGCGCTGTGACCGCTGAAGGCTCGTCGCCAAGGCTCTGCAATGACACCCGCACGTTCTCAATCCACTGTCGGTACGGACGCGACTGGGCGAGGCTGGCCTTGAGCTCCTCGTCGTGGATCATGCGACCCTGCTCCAGGTCAATGAGGAACATCTTCCCGGGTTGCAAACGCCATTTGCGAACGATCTTGTCCTCCGGAACCGGCAGCACACCCGACTCGCTCGCCATGATCACCAGGTCGTCATCGGTGATGCAGTAACGTGAAGGACGCAGCCCATTTCTGTCGAGAGTTGCCCCGATCTGACGACCGTCGGTGAACACAATCGATGCAGGACCGTCCCAGGGCTCCATCATGGACGCGTGGTACTCGTAGAACGCCCGGCGTGAGGCATCCATGGTGGCGTGCTGCTCCCAAGGCTCGGGGATCATCATCATGACCGCATGCGCCATGGGGTAGCCAGCAGCCACCAACAGCTCAAGGCAGTTGTCGAACGTGGCTGTATCGGACTGGCCGGCAAAGCTGATTGGGTAGAGCTTTTGCAGATCGTCACCCAACACGGCCGATCGCATCACGCCCTCGCGGGCCCGCATCCAGTTGTAGTTGCCCTTAACGGTGTTGATCTCTCCGTTGTGCGCCACCATGCGGTAGGGGTGAGCCAACGGCCATTCGGGGAAAGTGTTGGTCGAGAAGCGCTGATGCACCAGCGCCAGTGACGAGGTGCAGCGCGGGTCGGAGAGGTCTTTGTAGTAAATGCCGACTTGATCGGCCAGGAGCAGACCCTTGTAGACGATGGTGCGACTCGACATGGAAGGCACGTAGTACTCCTTGCCATGCTTGAGTCCCAAGCCCTGAATGGCGCTCGAAGCCGTCTTGCGAATGACATAGAGCTTGCGCTCGAGCGCGTCTTGCACAATGACATCGTCGCCGCGACCAATGAAGATCTGCCGCATGATGGGCTCGCGGTCTCGCACCCGGGGGGACATGGGCATGCTGGCATCGGTGGGAACATCTCGCCACCCCAAGAGGACTTGGCCCTCTGCGACAACCGCGCGCTCCAGCGCCCGCTCGCAGGCTAAACGAGAGGCATGCTCCTTCGGCAGAAACACCATGCCGACTCCGTATTCTCCGAGCGGGGGAAGCTGAACGCCTTGGCGCGCCATCTCCTCACGAAACAGGATGTCGGGAAGTTGCATGAGCAGCCCCGCCCCGTCTCCCATAAGCGCGTCTGCGCCCACTGCACCGCGATGGTCGAGATTCTTGAGAATCTGCAGACCCTGCTCGACGATGGCGTGTGACTTTTGGCCACGGATATGGGCCACAAATCCCACCCCGCAGGCGTCGTGCTCATGAGAGGGGTCGTATAAACCGAATGCGGGGATGCCCATCCTGACTCCTTGACAGCGCTATGACAAAAGGGACTCGAATTATCGGGCGAATCGCACGGCTGTGGGCACCAGCACTGGGATTTAAATGGGGTCAGACCATATTTTAAAGATTGCGCGCCGCCTCTCCCCTAAATAATAGGGACACAACAGAGATCAAGATTTTCGGGGGCGACCTCTGGGACGTCGCTGCCAAACCAGCCGGTCTGCTTCGGGCAAGGCAGCCCACTCTTGCTCGGTCAGCATGGGGCGGCCCTGACTCAGCCCAAGGCTCAAAGCGTCTGAAAAGTCCCGCCCCTGCCACTCCAGGTGCGCATAGGCCTGCTCACGCTCAAACGGGGTATTGCCCAAGGCCCAATAACTGGGCAAGGCCACAAAGGGCACTCGAGGAGGTACAGCCCGATGCCCTTGCAGCACGCCCGCACTCGACCAAGGCCAGTCCGAGGGCTGACCCACGAGCCCCTCACGAACTGCACGGTGATCGATCCAACGCATCACCCAAAGGGCATGACTGGGCTCGCTGAGCCAATACGCGCGATAACGGCCATCGAAGGGGCTGGCCCTGCGGGCCCATCGATCGTTGAGCATGCGCACATAGCGCCGGCCAATCTGTTGCACCGCCTCGGCAAGGGCTGTCGCGCGCTGAGGGGTCACAAGCCAATTGGCCTCCTGGCCCGTGACACTCCAGGCATGAATCGAGAGGCCCAATCCCAGGGCCGCATCAAAGAGGCACTCTAAGTACGCCGTTCGATCCTGTGCGTCGAAGGCGAGTGGCGCATCGGGGCGTGATCTCTGCTGGACATGGATCAGACGCCCCCCCAATGCAAGCCTTGGCCGCCGAGCCAAGAGGTCATGCCCCTGATGCGCTGCGGTGGGGCCACTGTGCACGACCAGGGAATACCTGATCGTGCAGAAGCATGGCCTGACGGTCGGTGAGGCCCGCGACTTCATCAGCCACATGTCGCAGCATTTGCTCACTGCTCTCATACTGATCGGGGCATCGCTGCGCCCGATCGAAGTGCCAAGTGAAAAGGTCTTTGAGCACGCCCTCGGCGACATCGGTCACCGCAACGACGCGTGGGTGGCGATACAAGTTCTGAAACAAGAACTGCTTGACCTCCCGAACCTCCTGGGCCAAAGGCCCAGAGAAGGCAACCAGTGGCGGAGCCTTGCGTACATCGTTGCAAGTCTCCACCCCGTGGCCCTGGAGCTGCGATCGGGTCTGCGCCACCAAATCGTCGACCTGCTCATTGATCATGGCCCGAATCATTTCGGGCACAACACGGTCGGGCTGAATCTGGGGAAAACGTCGGTACACCCCATCGAAGTGGCGCCGAACCATTGGAAGGACGAGAATCTGCTCCAAACTCAATAGCCCTGAGCGCAGCCCGTCATCCAGGTCGTGGTGGTTGTAGGCCACTTCGTCGGAGACATTGGCGAGCTGAGCCTCGAGCGATGGCGACCCCCCTTCCAAAAACCGCAGCGCCAGCGGCCCGAGCTTGAGGGCAGCCCTTCGCGAGCAGTGCTTCAGAATGCCCTCTCGCGTCTCGAAGCATAGGTTCAAGCCGTCAAACTCGGCATACCGCCGCTCGAGCTGATCGACCACTCGCAGGCTCTGGAGATTGTGCTCAAAGCCCTCTCCCTGGGGATCGTGCTCCTTAAGGCATGCATTAAGGGCATGCTGCCCCGCATGACCAAACGGGGTGTGCCCGAGGTCGTGCGCCAGACAGATGGCCTCGGTCAGCTCCTCATCGAGTGCAAGGCGGCGCGCCACAGATCGCGCAATCTGAGCCACCTCGAGGCTGTGCGTAAGCCGAGTGCGGTAGAGATCGCCCTCATGATTGACGAAGACCTGGGTTTTATACAAAAGCTTCCTGAACGCCGTGGCATGGACAATGCGATCCCGATCACGCTGAAACTCAGATCGGCCCGCCGGCGTTGGCTCGGAGTGCACGCGCCCCCGTGAGGCCTCAGACTGCGCTGCGTAGGCTGCCACCTGCATGCGACTCATACCCACTCCCCTCGGTGCTGCTCAAGCGCCAAACCCACCTGAGCCTGGCTCGCTGTCGAGAGGCGAGCAGACCCCAGGCCATTGAGCACGATGTAGCGAATCTCTCCTGCCTCTGCCTTTTTGTCGTGGGCCATCCATTCGAGGTAAGTCTCCGTGGACCAGTCTGGCCCTCGCGTCGGCAAGCCTGCGCGCTCGACCAGGCGAATGACGCGATTTCGCTGTGCATCGCTCAGCAGACCCAGCTGTTGAGAGAGATGACTGGCCATTACCATTCCACACCCCACCGCCTCCCCGTGCAGCCAAACCCCAAATCCCAGGCCGGCCTCAATGGCATGGCCAAAGGTGTGTCCAAAATTGAGCAACGCACGTCGCCCAGTAGACTCACGCTCATCTTGCGCCACCACCAGCGCCTTGAGCGCACACGAGCGCTCAATGGCCATGGAGAGGGCCTGGGGATCGCGCGCGCACAATGCATCCATGTGCCCCTCCAGCCACGCGAAAAAGTCTGCATCCAGGATGCAACCCATCTTGATGACTTCTGCCAATCCTGCAGAGAGCTCCCGATCCGGGAGCGTTGAGAGGACATTCATGTCGATCACTACAGCCTGGGGCTGATAGAACGCACCAATCATGTTCTTGCCCAAAGGATGGTTAACCGCCGTCTTCCCGCCCACAGAGGAGTCCACCTGCGAGAGCAGTGTGGTGGGCACCTGAATGAAAGGCATGCCCCGTTGGTAGCAGGCGGCCGCAAACCCAGCCATGTCACCCACAACGCCGCCGCCCAAAGCAATTAATGTCGCCTTGCGCTCCATGCGAGCCTCCATCAGGCGATCGAAGATCACCTGAAGGCTTGAAAAGGTCTTGTAGACCTCACCATCAGGAAGTTCAATGACCAGGGGTACCAGCCCAAGGTGTGCCAAGGCAGACTGCAGTGTTTCAAGGTAAAGCGGCCCAACGGTGGTGTTCGTAACAATCGCGACCTGCCGCGAGCGAATCAAGGGCCGCCAAACCTCGGGCTGACCCAAAAGGCCCTGGCCGATCTGGATGGGGTACTGTCGATCTCCCAACGCCACTGACAAGGTGGTGAGCAAACCCTTCATAGTGAATTCTCCGACTCCTTGAGGGCCCAGCCTCGCTCTGACAAATGTTCAACCAGGTGCGCAACGACATGGGCCAATGATCCACGGCTCGCAGGCAGAACGTAGTCTGCCATCTCCCTATAAATAGGGTCACGCTCGGCATGCAGGCGCTCGAGCGTTGCCTTCGGATTAGGAGACTGGCTGAGCAGCGGGCGTGAACGATCGGTGCGCAGGCGCTGCCAGACCTGCCAAGGCTGCGCATCAAGATAAATGACGTACCCCCGCGCAAGTTCGAGACGATTGGCCTCCCGCATCGGTGCCCCTCCGCCGGTGGTCACAATCCGCCCCGGCTCGGACATGGCCTCCACCACTGCCCGCTCCTCACGCTTGCGAAACCCTTCCTCCCCTTCCATCTCAAAAATGGTCGGAATGGTCGCACCCGAGCGCAGCTCCACTTCATGATCGGTATCGACCAGAGGCCATCCGATTCGGTGAGCAAGCCGCCGTCCCACGGTGGTTTTTCCCGCGCCCATGAGGCCAATGAGCACAATATTTTGCGGGGGATTCAAATTCATGAAACGAGTCTAGCAGGCGATACACTAAGCCCCTATGCGCCTGTTTACCTCCATCGCCGTCGTCCTGGTCTCAGGCGCTGCTGCTGTCACGGGCCTTGTCTTGCTCTTTATTGCACTGGCTACACCTCAACTCCCAGAAGTCTCTGCCCTAGCGGATTACCGGCCAAAGGTGCCCCTGCGCGTCATGACCTTCGATGGGGTGCTCATTGGGGAATTTGGCGAGGAGCGGCGCAGCGTCGTGCGACTGCACCAGGTTCCCAAGTCGCTCATCGACGCCATTCTGGCGGCCGAGGACGATCGGTTCTACGAGCATCCGGGCATTGATGTACTCGGCTTGGCCAGGTCAGCAGGCATTCTGGTGGCCACTGGCGAGAAGCGGCAAGGCGGCAGCACCATCACGATGCAGGTCGCTCGTAATTTCTTTCTAACCACCGAAAAAACATACACCCGCAAGGCATACGAGCTGCTGCTCTCCCTGGAGATCGAGCGCTCCCTCTCGAAGAACCAGATCCTCGAGCTCTACATGAACCAGATCTATCTGGGGCGCAGGGCCTACGGATTCGCAAGCGCCTCCCAGATTTATTTCGGCAAGCCCATTCATCGGTTGAGCATTGCAGAATCGGCCATGCTTGCTGGCATCCCAAAGGCGCCGTCGAGCTTCAATCCCATCGTGAATCCGCGACGCGCAAAGGCCCGGCAGGAATACATCCTGGGCCGCATGCGCAAGCTCGATCTCATCAGCAATGCCCAGTTCCTCGAAGCCATGAAGGAGCAGATCCGCGTGGTGGGACGTCCCACGGACTTTGGCGTCGATGCCCAATACGTTGCGGAAATGGTACGCCAGCAGGTGGTGAGCCTCTTTCCTGAAGATGCCTACAGCCGAGGCTTGACCGTTTTCACAACCCTGCGCGCATCCGAGCAGAGGGCGGCGCAGGAGTCCGTGCGTGAGGGGCTGCTCGCCTATGACCGTAAGCAGGGATGGAGAGGTCCCGAGGCTCGCGTTGCACTGCCCAAAGAGGCCGAAGCACTCCAAGATGCGGTCGAAGAAGTGCTCGCGGAGCGCGCCGACAGCGAATCGCTCTTTACCGCGGTGGTTACCGAGGTCCTGGCCGATCGTGTCGTCGTGATGCGGCACAACGGCAAGACCTTCACCATTCGGGGTGAGGGTCTGAAGTTCTGCGAGAAAGGGCTCTCACCCAACGCCAATGCCCAGCAAAAGCTCAGTCCTGGTGCGGTGGTCCGGATCAGACCCCTTCAAACCCCACAAGAGTACGAGATCACCCAAATGCCCGAGGTTCAGGGCGCGCTCATTGCTCTGAGCACGGACACAGGCGCCGTGCGGGCTCTGGTGGGGGGATTCGACTTTCGCCAGCGCAAGTTCAATCGCGTCACTCAGGCCTATCGGCAGCCAGGCTCCACCATCAAGCCCTTCGTTTACGCAGCCGCCCTTGAAAATGGCTTCTCCGGCTCCACACTCGTCAACGATCTGCCGATTCGCTTCGACCCCTTCGTGACCGGCGGGGAACTCTGGGAACCCAAAAACTACGACGAGAAGTACGAGGGTCCCATGACGTTGCGCACGGCGTTGGCCAAGTCTAAGAACATGGTCTCCATTCGTCTGGTTCAGGCCGTCGGGCCCAAACAGGCTCAGGCCTACCTCACTCGTTTTGGTTTTGAGGCAGAGCGCAACCCCGCGTTTTTCACGCTCGCCCTTGGCGCGGGTGGCACCACGCCGATGCAAATGGCCGCGGCATACGCCGTTTTTGCCAATGGAGGCTACCGTGTTACGCCCTATTTCATCGATCGCATTGTCGATGAGAACGGTGGCCTCGTGAGCCGGTCAGAGCCCGTGCGCGCAGGGGAAAATGCGCCACGGGTCATGGACGAGCGCTATGCCTTTCTCACCGATTCATTGCTCCAAGGCGTGGTGTCTCAAGGCACTGCAAAACGGGCGATGAGTCTGGGGCGCACCGACCTGGCCGGAAAGACAGGCACCACCAATGACGCCCAGGATGCATGGTTCGCGGGGTATCACCCCAAAATGGTTGCACTCACCTGGGTGGGATATGACCAGCCGAGATCCCTTGGAGAGCGAGAGACGGGTGGCGGACTGGCCCTGCCCATCTGGATGGGCTTCATGTCTGAGGCACTCAAAAAACTACCCCAGGCACCACGGGTTCCACCCAGAGGCGTCACCCGCATCAACCAGGAGTTCTACACCGAGAGCAATATGCCTGGGGTGGGTGTCGATCGTTATCAGGTTCCAAATACCCAGGCCAAGGAACTGAGTCCCTCGGGTGTACCCCTTCCTGCGAATCCGACGCCAACCGACGGTGCACCCCTGCCGGCACCCGTCATCGAGGCAGGTTAGCCTCCAGAGCCTGCCCTGACAGCCCACTGGCATGCTGGCAGAACACCGACTCAAAATCGCCCGCACCTCGTGTGTCTTGCCAGCCGAGCTCAGGTTCCCACACGAAATGCAGTGCGCCCAATCGCGACGCTAGCCAGAGCTGCTGGGTCGGCGCCTGTGCATTGACGACGATCTTCTCTCCTGAGTCGAATTCGAGTTCCATGACTCGGGCCGTGCGATGACACTCGAGATCCATGTCGTAGGCCTGAGACCACTGGTCAGCCTGATTCTCGATCCATTGAAAAGCCGCCTCTATTTTTTCTTGGTAGTCGGATTCGGTCATACTCACCTCATGATGAATTCAGTGCTTCGCGGACTCGCTGGGGTCGGACTTGCGTTGGCTCTGGCCACCACCTCGGGCTGCGGCCAGAAGGGGCCACTCGTTCCCGTACCTAAAGCCTACAACAGCCCATGACCCCATTTCCCATGTTGCCCAAGGCCTTCTCGTTTGAAGACCAGACGCTCTGCTGCGAGCGGGTTCCCCTGCCACGATTGGCCGAGCAGTTCAGCACGCCGCTCTACATTTATTCTGAGCGCGCACTGACCGAGGCCTATGCCGCCTTCAAGCAAGCATGCGGCGATCACCCCGTGCAGATCTGCTTTGCCGTGAAGGCCAATCCCAATCTCGCAATTCTGCAGACCTTTGCACAGCTTGGCGCCGGCTTTGACATTGTCTCTGGCGGCGAGCTGGCCCGTGCAGCATTGGCCGGTGCTCACGCAGAGGACATTGTGTTCTCCGGGGTAGGCAAGACGCAGGCTGAGCTGGCGCAGGCCGTGCAGGCAGGAGTGGGCTGCATCAATGTCGAGAGCGAGGCAGAACTCTACCGACTCAGCGAGGTCTGTTGCGCCCTCGGTCGCGCACAGCCCATCTCACTGCGGGTGAACCCAGACATTGACCCAAAGACCCATCCGTATATTTCGACGGGCCTCAAGGACAACAAATTTGGCGTGGCCATCGAAGATGCCCGAAGGCTCTACTCAATCGCAGCTCGACTCCCCGGGCTCAGTGTCATGGGTGTGGACTGCCACATTGGGTCTCAGATCACCAGCTTGTCCCCGTTCGTGGAGGCCGTCGATCGCATTCTCAGTCTGGTGGACCAACTGGCCGACGCAGGCTTGGCTATCGAGCACATTGACCTTGGCGGTGGGCTCGGCATCTGCTACCACGACGAAGCCCCCCCAAGCCCAGAGGCATTTATGCAAGCAGTGCTCAACCCGATCTCAGCCTGGGCCCAGCGACGCAATCGTTCCATGCCGAAGATTCTCTTTGAGCTGGGTCGCGCCCTGGTGGGCTCTGCCGGTGTGCTGCTCACCCGCGTAGAGATGCTCAAGCCCTCAAGCCAAGGGCGACAGTTCGCCATCGTTGACGCGGCCATGAATGACCTCATGCGCCCCTCGCTTTATCAGGCCTGGCATGAGGTCATTCCGGTGCGTACGCGGGCGCCAGAAGGCGCACAGGTCTGGGATCTTGTCGGTCCGATCTGCGAGAGCGGGGACTGGCTTGCCAAAGATCGATTACTTGCGCTGGAGGCAGAGGATCTCTTGGTGCTTGCCTCTGCGGGGGCCTATGGCAGCTCGATGGGGTCTCAGTACAACTCTCGCCCTCGACCTGCCGAAGTCCTGGTGCGGTCTGACGGCTCGATTCGGGTGATCCGCGAGCGCGAGACTCTCCAGCATCTCATTGAGTCCGAGCGTGGCCTTCACGGCGAACACTTTCAGCTCGAAGGCTCGATTGCAGACGCCTTCGAAGAACGAGCAACGCCAGCAAGACGAGACTAAAGAGCAACGGTTCGGCGTAGTCGTTCTTCCCCGCTTTGTGCAAGTAAAAGTGCACCAGACCCAAGGCTACAATGGGCCAGACCAACCGGTGAAGCCGCTTCCAACCCTGCTTGAGGCGTTGCATGCTCCATCGATTTGAGGTGAGTGCAAGCGGCACAAGGCAGAGCCAGGCCACAACCCCCACCGTGACGAATGGCCGTGTCCAGATGTCGGTCCATAGCGATGCCCAATGCAGGTCATGCTCGAACTGCCAATAGGTGAGCAGGTGAATGCTCGCATAAGCAAAACACCAGAGCCCAATCATGCGTCGGCAGCCCATGAATGTCGGGCCCAGCGGCCGAGCCAGCCAGGCACCGATCAGGGGTGCGGCGAGCACCAACAAAACAAGGGCCAGGGTCTGCTGACCCAGCGCCCTGAGCAGAGCCTCCTGCGGGTTGGCACCGAGTGCATCGAACACCGCGCGCGCAATGAGTTCACACAAGGGCCCCGCGAGCCACAACCAGAGGGCCAACCGAAAGCGTCCTTGAGCCCTGCTCTCTTCAGAAGAATCGGCGAAGGTCCATGCCACGATAGAGCCCTTCAACTTGGTCGGCGTACCCGTTAAAGGGAAGCGTCGCCCGACGCGGACTGAAGAGCCCGCCCTCACCGATGCGTCGCTCTGAGGCCTGAGACCATCGCGGGTGCGGCACGGAGGGATTCACATTGGAATAAAAACCATATTCCTGTGGGGCAGCACGCATCCAACTCGTCTGAGGCTCCTGCTCAAGAAACTCGATGCGGACGATGGACTTCGCACTCTTAAAGCCATACTTCCAGGGCACCACGAGACGAACCGGAGCGCCGTTCTGCGCGGGCAGCGTCTGACCGTAGAGCCCGAGACTCAAGAGCGTGAGGGGGTGCCGAGCCTCGTCCATGCGAAGGCCCTCGCGATACGGCCAATCCAACACCGGGGAGTTCAGACCGGGCATCTGGGCCGGATCTGCAAGCGTCACGAAAGAGATGAATTTTGCGGACCCAAGCGGCCGAGCCCGTTGAATAAGATGTGAGAGGGAATAGCCAACCCAGGGAATGACCATCGACCAGCCCTCAACGCATCGGAGCCGATAGACACGCTCCTCGAGTGGGGCGAGCTTCAGGAGGTCATCGAGGTCGAGGGTGAGGGGCTTTTGAACGAGGCCTGAGATCTGGACCGTCCAAGGGCTGGTCTTGAGGCGCCCTGGCGCCCGACGCGCAGGATCGGCCTTGTCGGTGCCGAACTCGTAGAAGTTGTTGTACCCCGTGACGTCCTCAATGGGCGTGAGCGGCTCCATGAGCACATATGCGCTTTTGCCAGCGGCCAGGGGGCGCGTGTCTTTGGGTCCCAGCGGCGAGGCTTTCAGGCCGAAGCCAGCGAGCCCACCGGCTATCGCTGGCACTCCCTTGAGGAGTCCCCTGCGGTGTGCACGCCAGACAGTCTCGGGCGTAACCTCGGCCGAGAGTCTGTCTCCCCTGATCTGGCACATGTCAGCGCGAGCCATCAGAGCTGCCCGTAAGAGTGCAGGCCCGACAGAAACATATTCACACCCAAGAAGGCGAACCCCGTAATGAGCAGACCAACGAGGGACCAATAGGCGGCGAACTGGCCCCGTAGCCCCTTCATGAGTCGCAGGTGGAGCCAGGCAGCGTAGTTCAGCCAGACAATGAGCGCCCAGGTCTCTTTCGGATCCCATTGCCAGTAAGTACCCCATGCCTCAGCAGCCCAGAGTGCGCCCAGAATGGTCGCCACAGTGAAAAACGCAAACCCAATCGCAATCGCGCGGTATTGAATATCGTCGAGCACCTCGAGCGACGGGAGCACTTCGCCAATGCGTCTGCGCAAGGCCAATACGCCACCGACAAACACAGCCGCCACACCGAAGTAGAGCGCCCAGTAGTCGGGCAAGCCTGCGCGGCGAAAGACCAGAGGCTCTGCACATAACAAGACACCCAGCACAAAGAGCGGAATGAGCGAGCGCCATGACTTCGTCTCTGCATTGACCTTTACGAGGTAGGCGAAGGCCACCATGGCTGCAATCGAGAAGGTGCCGTAGCCCACGAAGTTGGCTGGAACGTGAATCTTCATCCACCAGGACTGCAGTGCCGGCACGAGGGGTTGGATCTCGTGGGCCGAGCGGGTTGCCATGTACCACATGAGAAATCCGACAGCCGCAACGATCACAAGAGAGACAAATCCCCCCAAGCTGCGGGTCTGGTAGCGGCGCTCGTAATACAGGTAAAAGAGGCTGGTAATGAGCGCAAAGAGAATGAAGACCTCGTAGAGATTGCTCACCGGGATATAGCCGACATCGGGCGAAATCAGGTGCGTCTCATGCCAGCGAACCAGAAGGCCCACAAGGCCGAAGACCGACGCGGCCCATGTCAGAACCGTGCCCATCCAGAGCGCGGTTGCACCCCGCGCCAGCAAGCCAACCCAGTATGCAACCGTTGCGAATGCGAAGAGCGCGCACATCCAGAGAATGGCGGATTGAGAGGAGAGCAGGTACTTCAGCAAGAACTGATCTTGCCCACGGGCGAGGTCTCCGGCGTAGAGCGAAATGCCCCAATAGGCCAAGACACCGCAGCCCAGACTAAAGAGGCGCATCGCCGGCCAGCGCCAGCCCAGAAAGACCAAAGCGGGCACGCAACACCAGAGAATGATGAGGGAGTAGATGTCCATCATGTCGGCGTAAGTCGCAGTCGCATAAGCTGCCAAGGCTGCAAGGAGCCCACCATAGAGCGCATCTGGCCAGCGCATGCGACCACCACCAACCGGTGTAAGGACAGCGTGAGAGAGGGGCTGCTGAAGACTGGTGGTGTTCATTTGGACTCCTGCGGCATGGACTGAAATGCCTGCGTCAGATCTTGAAAATCACGGTCAAAGTCAAGGGACTGTCGAGGGCTCGAGGCAGCCATCAGCAGGCGATCACCGCCTGCATCTGGAGCGTGCCAGACCCAGACTCGAGATTCACGCACATAAAACATGGCAAATATCCCCAAGGTGAGAAGCAAACAACCCAGGTAGACAATGGTCTGGCCCGGCGAGCGCGTGACCTGGAAAACTGACGCTTTGATCTCTTGGAAGTCGGTCATAGTCACCAGGAAGGGGGCCGCAAAAAGCAAGCTATCGCTGTAAGCATTGAGTGCGCGCTGGGCAAAAGCTTGCCGTGCCTCGTTGGGCTCTAACCTGCCGAGGTTCTCCTGGGCGCGCGACTGCTGCCAGAGTTCCCAGAAGGCGCCGCTGAGCATGCGGACAATGACGTCAGCTGCCTTCTCACGGTCGGCCTCAGGGACGGCAGACTCGATGACGTTGGCCAGTGCCGCAAGTCCCCCTTCTGCTAAGGCGTCCAGTGCGCGCTGCGCGCTGCTGGCCAATGCTGGACGCAGCTCGGTGGGCGCAGAGACACGTGCAAACGATTCAGCCGCCTTGGCACGAAGCAAGGGGTCGGACAGTGCGGCCCGGATTCGCAGGAACTCCGTCAGGGAATCTTGCTCGTCTGCGGGTATGCGCAGGTATTGAAAGCTCTCATCGGGCGAGTTACGCACCCCGGCAAGGAACACGCGAGCACCATCAAGCTCGAAGGGCAGCATATAGCTGTGGAATTCGCGGGCCTGGCCAGAAGCATCTCGGAGTTTGTATTGAAAAGAGGGGCCGACATTGGTCATTTTGCGATCCCCCGACCCAGTGGCTGGCGAGAGCACCGTTGCCACATGATCCTGAAAGCGGTCGTCCTGCCCACGGGGGCCACCCAGGTTCTCAACGTTGATGGGCTTGAAGGAGGAGACCTCTAGGGTGAGCCGCTCCTGCCCGCTCGAGAGCGGCTGGGACTGCCCGACCGCAAGCTCAATGGGAAGCGCGCGCGTGAAGGGCCCCTGGAGAGGGAGCAGACTGAGCTTGAGCTGAGAACCCCCGTCATCAAAGCTTGATTGATAGATGGCCACACCGCGGTGAATCAGTGGCTTGTTGACCTCGATGGTGGCCTCTTTGGTCGCGCCGGTCTCTTTGTCTTTGAGTACCACGTCGCTTGCAAAAAGCTTGGGCATGCCGGTTGCGTAGTACTCCACGCGAAATGCCTTGAGCGTCAGCTCAAAAGGCAGGTCAAGCAAAAGCGCTCCGTTCGGACGCGAGAGCACTGCCAGGTCGGAGCTCTGACCTTCCGGTATGAGGAGGTTCGCGCGATACGTGGGCGTTGCGACTGGCAGCTTCGCGGAAGCAGGAACTGTGTCGCCGGTGAGCCCGGCGAGCTGCACGGGCTCCTTCTCCCACCACCAGGCTGCAAGGCGGGTTGGAAGCTCACTGTCCATGAGCCCCCCCAAGGAAATCACCACAATGGAGAGGTGGGCCGCAATATAGCCAAGCCGATTGCTCGTGCCCTTCTTGGCCACGAGCGGGAGGCCCTCTGAGTCTGGCTGCCGCACCTTGTAGCCACGGGCCTCGAGCAGCTGTGTAGTGTGCATGAGCATGGCCTGGGTGCCCATCTCCGCTGGCACAGTGCGCTCCGCACGATGGGCGAAGGCTTGAAAGCTGTTCATGCGCACACGCTCACGCCACGCTCTTGCGTCCTTGAGCATTTTGGGCGTGTTGCGGATCAGGCAAAGGCTGGTTGAGACCAGCATGAGGGCCATCACAAGAATGAACCAGCCCGCGTTGTAGACATGAAACAGGCCGAAGGCCGAGAAGACCTCTGCCCAGAACGCACCAAACTGGTTGACGTAATTGATGGGCGGCGAATTCTGAGGAACGATGGTGCCAATTGCGCTCGCAATCGCAACCACCGTGAGGGCAGAAATCGCAAACCGCATGGAGCTCAGGAGCTCCACGGAGGCCCGGAGTATGTCCGGGCCAGACTGCAGCTCAAGACCCCCCGTGGAGGGCCTATGGCCCTCAGGGAGGTCGATGGGAGCTACGCTCCCAGAGCGCTTAGCGGAGTCCTGCAATGTATTCAGCGACCGCGGAGATGTCAGCATCGGACATCTGAGCAGCAATCTTCATCATCTGTGCACTGTTGGCGCGTGCACCGGAGCGAAAGCCAGCCAGCTGAGCCTGGGTGTAAGCGGCATGCTGGCCAGAGAGACGAGGATACTGAATGGGGATACCCGCTCCATTGGGTGCATGACAGCCCACGCAGGCCGGGACACCGCGCGCAGGAATGCCTGCACGATAGATTTGCTGGCCTTTTGCCAAGAGGTCTTTGTTGGTCGAATAGGCGCCTTTGATCGGCTGCGAGGCATAAAAGGCGGACACATTGCGAATGTCATCGGCCGAGAGCATGGCCGCAAAACCAGCCATGATGGCGTTCTCTCGCTCAGCCTTTGTTGCCCCATTGCGTACCTGAAAATTGTGGAGCTGCTTGGAAAGGTATCCCGCGTGCTGACCGGCGAGAATGGGGTTCTCGGCAATGTTGCTGTTGCCATCTACCGCGTGGCAGGCCGCGCAGACTTGACCGGCAATTTCAGCGCCTTTTTTGAGATCAACGGGTGGGGCTGATGCAGGGGCGGCAGCATGGGCCGAGGCCAAGGCCATGCCCAGAGAAAAGAGGGTTGTTGTGCGGAGAAGGTTGGCGCCCATGCGGCGTTTCATGTCAGACTTCATAAGATCGCGCTCCCGAAGGCATTGTTCTGTGTAGCGATGTCAAGGGAGCCCCCAATTGAGCTCCTCGGTTTGAGACCAAAAAACCTGATTAGTTTAGTTCATCCTCTTGCCCCTCGGGGTTATTAATCCCCTTATCTCTCCATGCCCCTTCCCCCTGTAGGACCACCGCCAGCACTGGATCGATGGATATCTCAGATCCAGTTTCTGCAGAGCGGAGCAAAGCTGAGCGACCTGCCACCGCCGAGCGTCCCTGAGATCGCCATTGCGGGTCGCTCGAACGCGGGCAAGTCGACCGCCCTCAACGTGCTCTGTCAGCGCAAGCGTTTGGCCTTTGCCAGCAAAACGCCCGGTCGAACGCGGTTGATCAACCTGTTTAGCCTCTGTTGGCGCGAGAGCGAGGTTGGTCGCCTCGTCGACCTGCCTGGATACGGGTACGCAGAGGTCGACAAGCAGACGCGCCAGCAGTGGGGCGAGCAACTCAGTCGCTACCTGAACAAGCGTTCAAGCCTCTCCGGGTTGATCTTGGTGACCGACGCGCGCCATGCCCTCGGTCCCCTCGATGTTCAGATGCTGGACTGGTTTGGCCAGCGCGGCCAACCGGTGCACCTCCTGCTCACCAAGGCAGATAAGCTCAATCGGGCAGAGCAACAGAGGGCGCTCAGTACGGCGCGGAACACGGCCATGAAAATGGGGGACCGTTGGGGGCCGGCGGTCAGCTGCTCTTTGTTTTCAGGCCTGAGCAGAACCGGGCGTGAGCCTGTGATTGAGCGCATCAGTGTGTGGCTGGGGCTTGCTGGCGATGAAAACGATGGGAAAAAAAAACCGGCAGACACGCTGCCGGCGGAAATGCCTTCCAAGGAGGCACCCGCTCAGGGAGGAGAAGCGGGAGACGCGAGGTCTGTTGCATAGAGTGTTGTCTAGAACAAAAAGTTTCAAGGGGGTGGACAAAAAAATGTCGAAAAATGACTTAGGGATTTCATCAGGTAGCGGCTATCCATTGGTGCGGCCCCGCCGAAACCGGCGAGACGACTGGAGCAGACGACTCGTACGTGAGCATACGCTCACCACAAACGACCTCATTTGGCCGGTCTTTGTGTTAGACGGAACCGGCTTGGAGCAGCCCGTCGCCTCCATGCCTGGTGTCGCGCGAAGGTCACTCGACCGACTCCTGCCGGAAGTGGAGAAGGCGGCCCGATTGGGCATACCGCTCATCGCGCTCTTCCCCGTCATTGAGGCCGGCCTCAAGACCCCTGATGGGCGAGAGGCTTTCAATCCAGAGGGTTTGGTGCCTCGGGTGGTCAAAGCGCTCAAGCGCGAGTTTCCGCAGCTCGGGCTCATGACAGATGTTGCGCTCGACCCCTACACCAGTCACGGGCAAGACGGCCTCATTGATGAAGAGAGCCGAATCCTGAACGACGAGACCATTGAGGTGCTGGTGCGCCAAGCCCACTGTCAGGCTGAGGCGGGAGTCGATATGGTGGCCCCCTCAGACATGATGGACGGCCGAATCGGGGCGATTCGTGCCGAACTCGAGTCAGCACGACTGATCCACACGCGGATCATGGCTTATGCGGCAAAGTACGCATCCTCCTTCTATGGGCCCTTCCGCGACGCAGTCGGCTCGGCGACCAACCTCGGAAAAGCAGACAAGAAGACGTATCAGATGGATCCGGGCAATGGCCTCGAGGCGTTGCACGAGGTGTGCCTCGACCTGCAAGAGGGCGCTGACATGGTCATGGTCAAGCCAGGCATGCCTTACCTCGACGTGATTCACCGTGTGAAGGAAGCCTTTGGCCGCCCCACATTTGCCTATCAGGTCAGCGGGGAGTACGCGATGTTAAAAGCTGCCGCACAGAACGGATGGCTCGACGAGCGGTCGACGGTCTTGGAGAGCTTGCTGTGCTTTAAAAGGGCCGGGGCGGATGGCGTCTTGACTTACTCGGCCCCGCAGGTTGCTGCCTGGTTAAACGGGCAGCCTGCATAGAAGCAAGAAATGGGTGAGGTCAGGCGGCGCCGGAGCGACCGTACGCATCCTGACCTGATTTTACCGCTTTGGACGCTTAAGCTGCCTCTGCGTCTACGACCTCGGAGGCCTCTGGTCGATCAACCAGCTCCATAAGCGCCATCGGCGCGTTGTCACCGGCACGAAAACCCCACTTGAGAATGCGGCAGTAGCCGCCTGGGCGAGCAGCATATCGGGGGCCGATTTCGTCGAAGAGCTTGATGACCATCTCACGATCACGCAGGCGGTTGAATGCCAGGCGCCGATTGGCAAGCGTGGCATCCTTGCTCAGGGTGATTAAGGGCTCTACGACACGGCGCAACTCCTTGGCCTTGGGCAGAGTGGTGCGAATCGCCTCGTGACGCAACAGGGCATTGGCCATGTTGCGGAACATAGCCTGGCGGTGGCTAGAAGTGCGATTGAGTTTACGAAGGCCATGACGGTGGCGCATGACGGGTCTCCTTCTTAACGGTCCATGCCCACTGGGGGCCAGTTCTCGAGCTTCATGCCCAGGGTCAACCCGCGAGCAGCAAGCACCTCTTTGATCTCGTTGAGCGACTTGCGACCCAGGTTAGGGGTCTTGAGAAGCTCATTCTCTGTGCGCTGAATCAAGTCGCCAATGTAATAAATGCTCTCGGCCTTGAGGCAATTCGCGGAACGTACGGTGAGCTCCAGGTCATCGACCGGGCGCATCAGCATGGGATCGACAGTTGCCGCGCGTGCAGACTCAGCCGTGGGCTCAGCACCTTCCAATGCAGCGAAGACAGAGAGCTGCTCTACCAGGATGCGAGCGGCCTGGCGGACTGCGTCCTCTGGCTCAATCACGCCGTTGGTCTCAACCTCAAGCACGAGGCGATCAAGGTCCGTGCGCTGCTCGACCCGAGCACTCTCTACGCTGTAGCTGACCCGGCAAATGGGGGAGAAAGACGCATCCAAGACAATGCGACCGATGGACCGGGTGGCCTCATCGCCAATGTGCCGAAGGGTACCAGGCACATAGCCGCGCCCTTTTTCGACACGGGCCTGAAGCTCAAGGCGCACATCGTCTGAGAGCGTGGCCAGGACATGATCAGGATTCAGGATGCTGACATCGTGGGGCAGGTCGAAGTCTGAGGCGAGGACTGGGCCTGGTCCCTGCTTACGCAGAGAGAGCAATACGTCGCCACGGCCTTCAAGACGGAAGACCACGCCTTTGAGGTTCAACAGCAGGTCAACGACATCTTCCTGCACACCTTCCATCGTGGAGTATTCGTGGACCACACCAGCAATCTGAACCTCTGTTGCGGCATAACCCTCCATGGAGGAGAGCAGCACGCGGCGCAGCGAGTTGCCGAGCGTGTGGCCGAAGCCGCGCTCAAAGGGCTCCATGATGATCTTGGCCGCGTTGTGGCCGAGCGGCTCCACCTCAATGATTCGGGGTTTCAAAAAAGCATTCAACATTCAATGTTCCTCACTTCAAGTGGGCCAATGCCCGTTAGCGGGAATAGAGCTCGACGATCAAGCTTTCGTTGATCTCGGCGGGCAGGTCTGCTCGGTCGGGCATCTGCTTGAAAACACCCTCCATCTTCTTGGAGTCGACCGTGACCCAGAGCGGGAAACCGTTCTGTTCGGCGAGTTCGAGTGACGAAATGATGCGAGCCTGTCCACGGCACTTCTCGGCAATGGCAACCACGTCATTTGGACGGATCTGTGCAGACGGAATGTTGCATACGCGGCCATTGACCAGGACTGCACGATGGCTCACGAGCTGACGCGCTTCAGCGCGGGTCGAACCAAAGCCCATCCGGAATACAACATTGTCCAGGCGAGACTCGAGCAGCTTGAGAAGGCTCTCTCCTGTGTTGCCCTTCTTGCGAGAGGCCATCGCAAAGTAACGACGGAACTGACGCTCGAGCGTGCCATAGATGCGCTTGACCTTTTGCTTCTCGCGCAGCTGCTTGCCGTAATCAGAGGTGCGCGCGCCAGACGTACGGCCATGTTGTCCGGGCTTGCTGTCGAGTTTGCACTTGGAGTCCAGTGAGCGACGAGCGCTCTTGAGTCCAAGGTCAGTGCCCTCCCTGCGGGAGAGCTTACAACGAGGTCCAACGTAACGTGCCACTTCGAGTTCCTTTCGAATGCTGCAGCCCCATGGGGTTACAGGATGTCCGCATCAGCGAACGGTGGTCTTTCCATTGAGTGCGCGAGAAAACTCGCCACTCCCCTATTTGGGGCGGCCCAAAAGCCGCCCTGTCTTAAATACGACGACGCTTTGGAGGGCGGCAGCCGTTGTGCGGTACGGGAGTTACATCTGAAATCTGGGTAACCCGCATACCGAGTGCATTGAGGGCGCGAACCGTGGACTCGCGTCCGGGGCCGGGGCCCTTGATGCGCACCTCGACGTTCTTTACACCACACTCGAGGGCGACACGCCCTGCTGCCTCAGCCGCGACCTGAGCTGCGAACGGTGTGCTCTTGCGGCTGCCTTTGAATCCTGCACCGCCAGACGTCGCCCAGCTCAACGTGTTGCCCTGACGGTCTGTAATGGTGATGATGGTGTTGTTGAACGAGGCATGAATGTGTGCGACTGCGTCGGTGACATTCTTGCGAATTTTCTTGCGGGTCCGCTGAGCGGATGCTTGAGCCTTGGCCATTAAAGAGATCCTCTCTTATTTCTTCAGGGTGATGCTGCCCTTGCGCGGTCCCTTGCGGGTGCGGGCATTGGTGCGCGTGCGCTGACCACGAACAGGCAGGCCCTTGCGGTGACGCATACCGCGATAACAGCCCAGATCCATCAGGCGCTTGATGGACATGGAG
>CAMCRF010000008.1 GCA_945877235.1 Bordetella parapertussis | reverse complement strand
ACGCTGTGCACCCAGTCGAAGTGGTCTGCAACCGTTTGAGTCTTGTTGCTCTGCAGCGGGCCAATCAAGTGCCAGGTGGGCCTTGCAATGGAGCAGTCCTCTCCCATCGCCTCGAGAGCGGCTTCAACCGCTGCTCTCTTGGCTACGGCCTCCTGGACATAGTTCTCACCAAAGTGCCGAAGGCCAAGCCGCCAAGCTTGTGTCACGGCATCGGCCTCAAACGTTTTGCTCACCGCCAGAATGGCCACGCGGTCTGGCGGCAGCGCATGGCTCGCGCATGCGCTCGAGACTCTGGCAATCAGCTGATCGAGTCGATCGCGGAGCAGTTCAAGGCTGGGGGCTGGATTCATCGGTTTTGGGGCGACGGGCAGAGCCCGCCACCATATCAAATCGCATCCACCGGCAGTCAAGGTCTCCGTTGTAAACCGGAATGCGCCGGGCGGCTTTCAGGCGCAGAGCGCTATCAAACTTGAGGTCATCGCTCAGCAGCCATACCGTTTGACCGGTGTAGCGCTGTTTGAGTACCTCTGAGACGCGACGTGCGTCCTCGCCGAGCTCAAGGCGTTTGCCATAGGGCGGGTTGCAGACCACCATGCCATGTGCACCCTTGAGTGCCTGGGGTGGATCGGCCTCAAAGAAATCGCCCTCGGAGAATGCGAGCTGCTGGGCAATGCCCTCGGGCAGGGCTCGGGCTGCGTTCGCCCTTGCGTGCATGACCAGTTCAGGGTCTAGGTCCCTGCCCACGATGGGTGGGAGCACTTTCAGGTTTGCCCGCTGCCAGGCTTGCGCACACTCCCGTTGAAGCTCTGGCAAGGAGACGCGACTGAAAGGGCTGCCTGATGCAAACTGCTCAAATGAGAAGGGCCGAGGCCTGCTTGGATGAAAGCCGGGGGCAAGGCCTGCGGCCCAGCTGGCCGCCTCGATGAGCAAGGTCCCGCTGCCACACATTGGATCGAAGAGCGGCTGGTCTGTATTGCCCGCACGCCACTCCGTCATTTGAATGAGGGCGGCCGCAAGGTTCTCACGAAGGGGGGCCTCGCCCTTTGAAAGGCGCCAGCCTCGCTTAAAGAGCGGCTCTCCTGTGGTGTCGACGGAGATGGTGGCTTTGTCGCCGTCGAGATAGGCCCAGACGCGGATGTCGGGGTTGCGTGTGTCAACGGAGGGGCGCCTGCCCATCTGCTGGGTGAGCCGATCGCAGAGGCCATCTTTGATTTTGAGGGCAGCCAGCGCGAGGCCAATCGGCGGGTGAAGCGGTCGCCCTTGGTTCACGTCCACCCGGATGGTCATGTCCGGGGTGAGCCATTTCTCCCAAGCAATGCGCTGAGCCGCCTGAAGCAGATCCTCGGGCCCGCGCAGACGAACCTGATCCACCAAAACCAGAATGCGCGTCGCCAGTCGGGACCAGAGATTCACGCGCGCGATGGCCGTTGGGTCTGCTCGGAAGGAGACACCCCCTTTGCCTGGCTGGCTCTCTGTGATTCCCGGCATGGCTGCGAGTTCTGCAGCCAGTAGCGGCTCAAGTCCTGAAGGACAGACGGCAAAGGCCGCCAAAAGCGTCTTCAAAAGGGTTTCACCACAACCAAGACGACGGTGACGAGCAAGACGATGACCGGCACCTCATTGAACCAGCGAAACCAGATGTGGCTCTTGGTGCAAAGACCTTGCTGGAATTGTTTGAGTATGCGTCCACAGACATGGTGATAACCCAAAAGCCCAACCACGAGCAGCAGCTTGGCGTGCATCCAGCCGTTTCCAGGCCCCTTGCCAATGCCGTAGCCCAGCCAGAGCCACAAGCCAAAGACCAGCGCCAGAATCATGAGCGGACGCATGAAACGATAGAGCTTCTGGGACATCAGCAAGAGTCGCTCTCGCTCGGCGACATGGGCCTCACCAGGAGGCACCATAGCCAGGTTTACGAAAATGCGGGGGAGGTAGAAGAGCCCTGCAAACCAGCTGGTCACCATTACGATATGCAGCGACTTCACCCAAGGCATAGCCCCAAACCAGATTTCGTCCATGTCTGTTCCTAGCTGCGAATATGACCGTTGCCGAGCACCACCCACTTCTGGGTTGTAAGCCCCTCGAGGCCAACTGGACCCCGCGCATGGAGTTTGTTTGTGCTGATGCCAATTTCTGCACCGAGTCCAAACTCAAATCCATCGGCGAAGCGAGTGGACGCATTGACCATGACCGATGCAGAGTCGACCTCTCGCAGAAAGCGCATGGCAATGGTGTGGTTTTCGGTGATGATGCTATCGGTATGGGCTGAGCCATACTTGGCGATATGGTCAATTGCCTGATCCAGACCATGGACAAGGCGAACGGAGAGGATGGGGGCCAGATACTCGGTGCGCCAGTCGTCCTCGCTTGCGGGTAGGAGTTTGTCAGCCCAGCTGAATGACTGAAGTGCGGCCCGCGTTGCTTGGCAGGTGCGCAGTTCTACGCCCTTGCTGAGGTAGATTTCAAATAGGGGTGGAAGCACCCGCTCGGCTATGCCATGGTCGACCAGAAGGGTCTCCATGGCGTTACACGGGGCATAGCGTTGCGTTTTTGCATTATCTGCAATCCGAACGGCCTTCTCGAGGTCTGCCTGCTCATGGATGTAGACGTGGCAGATCCCATCGAGGTGCTTGATCACTGGCACAGTGGCTTCAGCCGTAATGCGGCTGATCAGCGACTTCCCCCCTCGCGGAATGATGACGTCAATGAACTCGGGCATGGTGATCATCGCCCCCACAGCGGCGCGATCGGTGGTGGGCACGACCTGCACGCAGGCAGGAGGGAGCCCCTGCGCCTCAAGGGCGTTTGCAATCAGTCCAGCCAGGAATTGATTGGAGTGGTGCGCCTCTGAGCCGCCTCGGAGTACTGTTGCGTTTCCGCTCTTGAGGCAGAGTGCAGCCGCATCGACGGTTACGTTGGGTCGGGATTCATAGATGATGCCGATCACCCCAATAGGCACCCGCATGTGGCCAACCAGAATGCCGCTGGGCTGCTGGCGCATGGGCCCGAGCTCTCCGACCGGGTCGGGCAGGGCCGCAACCTGGCGAAGCCCTTCGGCCATCCCGGAGATGGCCTTATCGGAGAGTGCGAGTCGATCGACAAAGGCAGGATCTTGCCCCTGCGCTCGGGCAGCCTGAAGGTCCATTTCATTGGCTACCCTCAGTGCATCGCGAGAGGCCTCGATCAGGTTGGCCAAGTGAAGCAGGCACTGGTTCTTTTGTGCCGTGCTGGCTGCGGCCAGAGGGCGGCTCGCCGACCGGGCTGCTTTGCCGAGGGCGATGAGGGTGTCTTGAATCGTCATCGGGGGTTATCGCGTGCCTTGTGGGTGGGCCAGAAAAAGGGCGAGGCGCTCAAGCGCCATCCAAGGGTCTTGGCCATGCGCCAGGCCTTTTGCCATTGTATCGATCCGACTGAGCGCCTGCAGCGCTGGGCCAGCACGTCGGGCTGGCAGTTTTCTACAGGCCTGCGCCGCGCTCCAGACCAACATGGGCAGCGGCTCCCCTTCCTCGCGCAGTGTACGAATGACACGCAGGCTTCTGCGTGCATCACCGGCCGTGAGGACCTCGCCAAGGGAGAATGGGTTGAATCGCGCATGGTCGGAGATGGCGTCCTGCATCTCTTGCAGTGAAATTGGGGCATCGGGCTGGCTGCGGGGAAGTGCCCCGAGCTTCATGATTTCTTGGTGGGCAGCAGTGAGGTTACCCTCGCATTGCTGCACCAGCCATCGGATTGCATCTGCTGATGCGGTGCGCTTCTGGCGGGCAAGTCGCGATTGAATCCAGGCGGGCATGTCCGCAACGGAGAGCTCCCCCATCTGTGCCCAGAGTGCCTGGCTAGACAAGGCTTGCGCCCACGCGCTGCTCTGCCCAGCCCGATCAAGTCTTGGTAGGTGTAGGACCAGAAATCGTCCCTCGGGGGGCGCTTGCACCCAGGCCTGAAGTGCCTTTGCGCCCTCAACACCAGGGCGGCCTGTTGGTAGCCGAAGTTCCAGTAATTTCTGGTCGGCAAACAACGAACCCGTGCTCGCCTGAGCAAGCCACGAGGACCATGGAAAGCTTCGGTCTGTGACCTCCGATTCGCGATCTGCGAAGCCCTTCTGGCGAAGGACCTTGCGCAGCGCATCGGCGGCCTCTGTCATGAGCAGTGGGTCGTCTCCAGACAGCGCGCAGACACCGCGAGACTGGGGCAGCAGCCGCGCAAACTCCGACTCAAAGGCCTCGCTGCGCCTAGGATCGAGGCGAAGTTGCATCGGTACGGACCCCCTCGAGTCTGCGCAGCACCTCTTGGACGATAGCCTCCTCCATGGTGATCTGTTGACTGCGCTCGGCATCCTCGGTGGCGAGCACGTCGGATTCATTGATTCGAATGGTGCGTCGAATATCGAGCTCGTCGGCCGGCACGAGGGCCCGGCCTGCGCGGTCTTCAATGCGAAAGGCCAAACGCAGTCTCAACTCCACCTCGCGAGGGCGCCCTGTGCCGGAGTAGCCCACGACGATGCGCTGAGACTCGCTCTCGAAAATTCGCAAGATGACCTCAGCCTGTTCCGCGGAATTCACGATCTGACGCTGAAGCCGCCCGCCCAGTGCCTCACGCAGCCGCTGGGTAATTTGAGTCTGGCCGCGATCAAGGCTCGGTCTATTTGGCGCAGCGTTCTGAGGCTTATCCTCTCGAATGTAGATGCGTTGGAAGGGCAGGTTCAGCCGGACAGGCCTCGGCTTAAAACCACAGCCTGCACCCCATACCAAGGGGCTCAGCGCGATGAGTTGAATGAGCGATCGTCGCACCTTAAATCACCAGATTCACCAGCCGCCCCGGAACAACAACGACTTTTTTGGCTGGCTTACCCTCGCTGAATCTGCTGAAGGCCTCACTGGCCAGGGCAGCCGCCTCGATCTCTTCACGCGACGCGCTTGCGGCGACCTGCAGGCTGCCTCGCAGCTTCCCATTGACCTGAAGCATGAGCTCGAGCGTATCGCGCACAAGCGCTGACTCATCGACCGAGGGCCATGCCGCGTTGAGCAGGCTGCCATGTGCGCGCGCGAAACCAGTTGATTGCCAGAGCTCGAAGGTGAGGTGCGGCACCACGGGGTAAAGCACACGCAGCAGGATACCCAGCCCCTCAGCAAATGCCGGTTGAAGATCCGATGGCAGGCCCGAGGCATTCGCCTTCGCAAGATCGTCGAGCAGATTGAGCATTTTCATGCAGGCTGAGACCACCGTGTTGTATTGGCGCCGACTCATATCGAAGTCAGCCTGCTTGAGCAGCTCATGGATTTGTCTGCGAAGGTCTTTGGCCGGACCTGTCTCCGCCTTTGCATCACTGAGCACTGCGGGTGCTAGATGGGTGATCCAGGCGTTATGTTGACCGGCAAGGCCGTGCAGTCGCTTGAGGAATCGATGGGCACCTTCAACCCCAGAGTCGGACCATTCCAGCGTCTGCTCTGGCGGGGAGGCGAACATCGTGAAGAGCCGAGCTGTATCCGCGCCGTAGCGATCAATAATCGCCTGGGGGTCGATACCATTATTCTTGGACTTGGCCATCTTCTCTGTGCCGCCAATTTCCACAGGCTGACCATCCGTGCGAAGCAGCGCTGAAACGGGCCTTCCTTTGTCATCGAATGAGACATCGACATCTGCCGGGTTGAACCACTGGCGCCGCCCGCTGCTGTCCTCTCGATAGTAGGTTTCATTGAGCACCATGCCCTGGGTGAGCAGGTTAGAGAATGGCTCATCGAACTGCACCAGCCCAAGGTCGCGCATCACTTTCGTCCAGAACCGAGCGTAGAGCAGGTGAAGGACCGCGTGCTCGATGCCACCAATGTATTGGTCCATGGGCATCCAGTAGGCGGTGCGCGCATCGACCATCGCAGTGGTGCTGTCAGGTGAGCAGTAGCGCATGAAGTACCAGCTCGAGTCGATGAAGGTGTCCATGGTGTCTGTCTCACGGCGTGCGGGCTTGCCGCACGACGGACAGTTCACACGCAGAAACGCATCCGATTTGTTAAGCGGGTTACCACTGCCGTCGGGAACCAGATCAACCGGCAGCACCACAGGTAGGTCTTGTTCAGGAACCGGCACCTCGCCGCAGGCGCCGCAGTGAATGATCGGAATCGGGGTGCCCCAATAACGCTGACGCGAAATGCCCCAGTCACGCAGACGGATCTGCACCTTTCGCTCACCCAGACCAAGTGCGCTCAGCCGAGCGGCGACAGCCTCTACCGCTTCGCTGTGAGAGAGGCCATCGAGATCTCCGGAGTGCACACAATGCACGCCGTCTTTCTGGCCATACCACTCCTGCCATGCATCGGTTGAGAACACCTGGCCCTCACGTGCCATGACCTGCTGAATGGGCAGGCCATACTTCTTGGCAAAGGCAAAGTCTCGTTCGTCGTGGGCGGGCACGCCCATGACCGCTCCGTCACCGTAGCTCATGAGTACATAGTTGCCGACCCACACGGGAATGGGCTGACCGGTCAGGGGATGCTGCACGAGCAGCCCTGTATCCATGCCCTCCTTCTCGCGCGTCGCGATATCGGCCTCTGCAACACTGCCAGCCTTACAGGTCTCGATGAAGGCAGCGAGGGCGGGGTTTGTGCGCGCAGCGTGACTTGCCAGGGGGTGCTCAGGCGCAACTGCCATGAAGCTCACGCCCATGATTGTGTCCGCCCGCGTGGTGAAGACAAATACCTTGCCGTCTTGAATCAGCGTGTCATGGTCGTCTGTAATGGCATGGGGGAATGCAAAACGCACGCCTACGGAGCGACCAATCCAGTTTTCTTGCATGAGCTTGACGCGTTCGGGCCAGCCCAGTCCCTCGAGGCCGCTGATGAGCTCGTCGGCATATTGGGTGATGCCCAGGTAGTACATGGGAATCTCGCGCTTCTCGACCAGCGCGCCTGAGCGCCAGCCGCGCCCGTCAACCACCTGTTCATTGGCCAGCACCGTCTGGTCGATTGGGTCCCAGTTCACGGTGCCAGTCTTTAGGTAGGCAATGCCCTTCTCCCGCATCTTCAGAAAAAGCCATTGGTTCCAGCGGTAGTAGTCGGGCTTGCAGGTCGCAATCTCGCGAGACCAGTCGATGGCGAGGCCCATGGACCGCATCTGCCCCTTCATGTGAGCAATGTTGTCATCCGTCCAGGCCGCAGGCGCAACCCCATTGGCCATAGCCGCGTTCTCGGCCGGCAGTCCGAAGGCATCCCAGCCCATGGGCATGAGCACGTTGTAGCCCTGCATGCGCAGGGAGCGAGCCATGACATCGTTGATGGTGTAGTTGCGGACATGACCCATGTGCAGCTTGCCCGACGGGTAGGGCAGCATAGAGCAGGCGTAGTACTTGCCTTTGGGGTAGCGGGGGTCGTTTTCGGTTGCGCAGTATGCGTTTTGCGCGTCCCACTCGGCCTGAACAGCGGCCTCGAGGGCTTTTGGGTGATAAGTGTCCATAAGCTGAGAATTCTAGCCCGTAGAATGCACCCATGCTCGAGAGCCTCAACCCCCCACAACGCGAAGCGGTCACGCTTCCCGCCGAGCCTGCCCTGATTCTCGCGGGCGCAGGCAGTGGTAAAACCCGCGTGCTCACCACCCGCATTGCCTGGCTCGTGTCGACCGGTCAGGTCAGTCCTTATGGCCTGCTCGCCGTGACCTTCACCAACAAGGCCGCACGCGAGATGCTCACTCGGCTGGGTGGCATGCTTTCGGTCAATCTCAAGGGGCTCTGGGTTGGTACGTTCCATGGCCTTTGTAACCGACTGTTGCGCACCCATCACCGCGATGCAGCGCTGCCTGCGACCTTCCAGATCCTTGATAACCAAGATCAGTTGTCGGCCATTAAGCGGGTTATGAAAGCCATGGGCGTCGACGATGAGAAGTTTCCACCACGTCAAGTCCAGTCATTCATCAATGGGTCAAAGGAGCAGGGGCTGCGGCCATCTGCCGTGGATGACTCCGATGGCTACAACCGCAAGTTCGTAGAGATCTATCAGGCCTACGAGGATCAATGCCAGCGCGAGGGAGTTGTGGACTTTGGAGAACTGTTGCTGAGGTCGGTGGAGCTTCTGCAACGGCATACGGTTCTGCGCGATCACTATCGCCAGCGCTTTGGGCATGTACTGATTGATGAGTTTCAGGATACCAACCCGCTGCAGTACGAGTGGCTCAAGCAACTCTCGACACCGAGCACTGGGGTCTTTGCAGTGGGCGATGACGATCAGAGTATTTACGCTTTTCGAGGAGCAGACGTCGAGAACATGAAGCGCTTTGAGCGCGAGTTTGGCGTGCGGCACCTGATTAAGCTCGAGCAGAACTATCGCTCACACGGGCATATTCTCGATGCCGCAAACGCGCTGATTCGCAACAACAGCGACCGGCTCGGCAAAAACCTCTGGACGGATGCTGGCGTGGGGGAGCCCATCCGCATCATGGAAGCTGCCACAGACTTGCTTGAGGCCCAGTGGCTCGTAGAGGAAGTTCGTCAGCTCGCACAGGAGGGCCGCCTGCGCTCAGAAGTGGCCGTCCTCTACCGCAGTAACGCCCAGTCTCGGGTCATCGAGCAGACGCTCTTCAATGCGGGCATTCCATACCGAGTGTTTGGTGGCCTTCGCTTTTTTGAACGCGCAGAAGTCAAGCATGCCCTGGCTTATCTGCGGCTCATGGACAATCCGCATGAGGACAATGCATTCCTTCGTGTGGTGAACTTTCCCACGCGAGGCATCGGCGCGCGCAGCATAGAGCAGCTCTCAGATCTGGCCAAGGCCCGCGGCTGCAGCCTCTACGAGGCAGCCTCAGCACTCGATGGCAAGGCGGGGACGAGTGTGCGTGGATTTGTCCAGATGATTGAATCTTTGCGCTTCGAAACCCAGGGCTTGCCACTACACGAGATGGTCACCGCCATGCTCGACCGCTCGGGGCTTGTCCGCCATTTTGAGACCGAAAAAGAGGGCAGAGAGCGAATAGAGAACCTGCGTGAACTGGTCAATGCTGCTGCAGCCTTTGTCGCCGACGAGGGGCTTGTGCTTGAGGCGCCAGCCAATTTGGGCGTAACGGGTGCTGCAATTGACGATTCGGGAGAAATTTTCTCAAGCCCGCTCTCCATGTTCCTGGCGCATGCATCGCTTGAGGCGGGCGACAACCAGGCCGCTGAGGGGCAGGATGCTGTGCAACTCATGACCATCCATTCAGCCAAGGGGCTTGAATTTAACGTGGTCTTTATCACGGGGTTGGAGGAGGGGCTCTTCCCGCACGAGAATAGCCTTTCAGAGCTCGACGGCCTCGAAGAAGAACGAAGGCTCATGTACGTGGCCATTACGCGCGCTCGCCGCCGGCTCTACATCTCCTTGGCCCAGACCCGCATGTTGCATGGCCAGACCCGCTACAACATGCGCAGTCGTTTTCTCGACGAACTGCCCGAGGGGGCACTCAAGTGGCTCGCACCACGTATTGCTCAGCGGCCTGCACAGCCGGGATTCTCCATGTCGGGTCGCTCTTCAGTGAGCAGTTTTGACCCCGATGCTTCCATGCATGCCAAGCGCGTCTCCGCCGACACGCCATACCTGGGTGGTCCTGCAAGGCTCTCTGGGCAGACCCATGACAGCGGGTTTCGCATTGGGCAGGCCGTGAGTCATGCGCGTTTTGGTGAGGGGGTGGTCACCGCGCTCGAGGGCAGTGGCCAAGACGCGCGCGCCCAGGTTCAGTTCAAACGAGCCGGCAGTAAGTGGCTCGCGCTCTCGGTCGCTAAGCTAGATCGGGCGTAGTGGGCGCTGCTGAGCTGTCGGCGCCAAGCACCTCGCGGGTGCTGATGTAGGCGCTTGCATGGCCGATGGCCATCAGCAGCAAAGAGAGTGGCAATACGGCCATGAGCAGCCCTCCACCGCTGAGTCCAATCGCCGTGATCAGGAGCCCAAGGACTACGCTTGAGGCCAGAATGACCCCCACCCAGAGCAGCCCATACCGCAGAAAGGCCCCCTTATTGAGCCAGACGGCAACCAAGGAGAAAAACAAGGCCTTGAGCGGCGCAAGCTGCTGCCAGACGACCAACTGAGGTGCGAACCAGAAGGCCATCAGGATGGGCACATAGAGCAGGGCCAGTAGGAAGAACGAGCCCGGGACGCTTTGGCTCATCTGCTCGAGAGCCTCATCAGGAGACTCGGGCGCAGGCTTTGGCTCTAAAGTGGATGGGCCTGCGCTGGGATCAAGGCCAATGGAGACGAGCAGCAGGAGCCCAAGCAGGGCCCCATAGATGAGCCCCAGCTGAATCAGCCGAATCGCTGTCTCGCGGCCCATTCGAAATCCGGAGAAGAGGGTTGCAGGCGTTGCGGGTTGTTCAGGGTCCCTTTTGTCAATGGCAAAGGCAAGCGCCACGAGGCCGAATGCCATCACCTGTGAGAGCGCCATGGAGACTGCGATGCCCACCAGGGGAAGACTACTGACCAGGACGAGCACCAGCCAGTAGCTCACCATGGTGACAAACCAGACCAGGGGCTGCTGATGAAAGAGCCGGAAACCGAGACCGACCCAGGCGGCGCCGCGTCTCGCAGGCAGGAGGTGCGGGCGGCTACTCAGCCTCATTGCCCTGCTCTCCGGGCGCGCAATAGGCGTTCGAAATGGCTCGGATCTTTCGGCGTGAGCATGGCGGCCTCGCGAGGCAAGTGCCAGTCGTAGAGCCGGGAGATCCAGAACCGCAGGGCGGCCGCTCTGAGCATCATGGGCCACGACTCACGTTCGCCAATCGGGCGCATGCGGACTGCATCGTAGCCTTCGAGCAGGGCCTGAACGCGACCGTTGTCGAGGTGACCTGAGTCGCCTGTGGCCTGATCAACACACCAGTCATTAACCGTGACGGCGAGGTCGAAGACAAGCCGATCAACGCCTGCAAAGTAGAAGTCGATAAAGCCTCCGATCTGAGGGTCGGTTGGGCTGTCATGTTCGAAGAGCACGTTGTCTCTAAAGAGGTCCGCGTGGACTGCGCCTTGCGCTAAGCCTCGGTAGCACTCGGTCTGAGCGAATGCCGTTTGTGCTGCAAGCTCCTCTTGAAGCAGCCGTGCTTGGGGTTCTGCAAGCAGGGGGAGCAGGGTGGGCACGGTCTCGGTCCACCAGGCCAGACCGCGTAAGTTGGGCTGTTGGCCTGGAAAGTCATGCACCGCCAGGTGGGCCTGAGCCAAGGCACGGCCGAGCACTCGGCAGTGGGCTGCAGTGGGATGCTTCACGTCACGACCTGGGATGCGGCTTGCAATTGCTGCGGGCTTGCCGCAGCAGGAGGTCTGGAGTGCACCGTTTCGGGTTGACATCGGCTTGGCGCAGGCCACACCTTGATCAGCCAGGTGCCGCATGAGACTCAAATAGAACGGCAGCTGCTGGGCGCTGAGCTTCTCAAAGAGGGTCAGTACGAAGCGCCCCTCTGTGGTGTCCACGAAGTAATTGGTGTTCTCAATGCCAGCCGAAATCCCCTCAAACTGGGTTAGGGTACCGAGGGGGTACTCCGTGAGAAGTTGCTCAAGCGCCTCGGAGGACACGGGGGTGAAGACAGCCATGTCCGAGAGTGTAGCTGGGCTAGCGAAGACGCTTGATGAGGCTGGAGGTGTCAAACCGCCCACCGCCCATGGATTGCACATCTGAGTAGAACTGGTCGACGAGGGCTGTGACTGGGAGTTTGGCGTGGTTGCGTTTGGCTTCATCCAGGCAGAGCCCCAGGTCTTTGCGCATCCAGTCCACGGCGAATCCGAAGTTGAACTGGTCATCGACCATCGTTTTGCCCCGGTTATCCATTTGCCAAGACTGGGCGGCGCCTTTGCCGATGACCTCGAGCACGAGTTTCATGTCGAGACCTGCCTTCTGGCCGAATGCAATACCCTCGGAGAGCCCCTGAACCAGTCCTGCAATGCAAATCTGGTTAACCATCTTTGCGAGCTGACCTGCTCCACTTTCGCCAATGCGGGTAAAGGCGCGTGAAAACGCCATGGCCACGGGTCGGGCCTCCTCGAACCGAGCGAGGTCACCGCCCACCATGACCGTAAGCAAACCGTTGACCGCGCCAGCTTGTCCTCCCGAGACGGGGGCGTCCAGGAAGCCCAGGTTCTGCTTGGCAGCAATGGCTGCGAGTTCCCGGGCGACCTGTGCGGAGGCTGTGGTGTGATCGACGAGGAGTGCCCCCGGTTGCATGCCTGCAAAAGCGCCATCGGAGCCGAGGATTACGCTGCGCAGGTCATCGTCGTTGCCAACGCAGCAAAAGATGATCTTGGCGCCTTGAGCTGCCTCCCGGGGGGTGGGCGCAGCGCGTCCCCCGAACTCCGCAACCCAGGTCTGAGCCTTTTCAGGGCTTCGGTTGTAGACCGTGACGCTGTGCCCGGCCTTGGCCAGGTGCCCTGCCATGGGGAACCCCATGACACCAAGTCCAATAAATGCAACCGTCGTGGGGGTCATGGAATCGTAGGACTTGGCTTGGATGCTGGACATGGCGGACCTCGGGTTGGATGAAGGTAGGGCCATAGGATAGCCCGAGCTGGGGCAGCCTTCTATTAAACTCCCACTATGAGCTCAAACCACCCCTTCGTCTCCGTCTCCGAGATCCGGCAGAAATTTCTCGGCTACTTTGAATCCCAGGGACACACCGTGGTCCCGTCGAGTGCCCTGGTGCCTGCAAACGACCCCACCTTGTTGTTCACCAACAGTGGCATGGTGCAGTTCAAAGATGTATTTCTCGGGCGTGAGCAAAGGCCTTACGTGCGTGCCACGTCGTCCCAGCGAAGCGTTCGCGCGGGCGGCAAGCACAATGACCTTGAAAACGTGGGTTACACAGCACGCCATCACACCTTCTTCGAGATGCTCGGGAACTTCTCGTTCGGAGACTATTTCAAGCGCGATGCCATTCGTCACGCATGGACCCTCCTGACCGAGGTCTACCAACTCCCCAAAGAGAAGCTCTGGGTAACGGTGTACGCCGAGGACGATGAGGCCTTCGCGATCTGGCGCGATGAGATTGGGGTCCCTGTTGCCCGAATCATTCGGATTGGCGACAACAAGGGCGCCCGCTACGCGAGCGATAACTTCTGGCAGATGGCTGACACGGGCCCTTGTGGGCCCTGTAGCGAGATCTTTTTCGATCACGGCCCAGAGATCTGGGGCGGGCCTCCGGGGTCCCCAGAGGAAGACGGCGACCGCTACATCGAGATCTGGAACCTGGTGTTCATGCAGTTCGATCGTGATGCGCAGGGCGTGCTCACACCACTGCCCAGGCCATGTGTAGACACCGGCATGGGCCTAGAGCGCATCTCGGCTGTGCTGCAGGGCGTGCACAGCAACTACGAGATTGACCTTTTTCAAGCCCTTATTCGCGCTGCTGCCCGAGAGACCGGCTGTGAAGACCTCGAGAACCCCTCTCTGCGCGTGATTGCAGACCATATTCGCGCCTGTTCCTTCTTGATGGTCGATGGCGTCATTCCAGGTAATGAGGGCCGGGGTTATGTGCTGCGCCGAATCATTCGACGTGCCTTGCGCCATGGCCACAAGCTTGGACAGCCCAAGCCATTCTTCTTCAAGCTCGTCCCCGACTTAGTCGAACAAATGGGTGCCGCTTACCCCGAGTTGGCTGCCGCGGGCCCCCGCGTGGCCGATATGCTGCGCCAGGAGGAGGAGCGATTTGGCGAGACCTTGGAAAAGGGCATGGCCATACTTTCGCAGTCGCTCGCTGGTTTGGCAAAGGGGCAGGCCTTAGATGGTCAGACCGCTTTCACCCTTTACGACACCTTCGGTTTCCCGCTCGATCTGACCGCAGACGTCTGCCGGGAGCGTGAGGTGAGCGTTGATGAGGCTGGTTTTCAAGCCGCCATGAACCGCCAGCGGGAGCAGGCTAGAGCCGCAAGCAAATTCAAGGCGGGTGCATCCTTGAGCTATGAGGGCACCGACACCCGGTTCGTCGGATACGAGCAGCTCACGCATGCGGCGCGGGTTCAGGCCATTTATGTCGAGGGCGTATCCGTCGAACGAGCGGTTGAGGGGCAGTCTGTCGTGGTGGTGCTCGACACCACGCCCTTCTATGCAGAATCCGGCGGCCAGGTGGGTGATGCGGGTCGACTCGTTGCAACCGGAGGGCAGGTGCGGGTAGACGACTGTCTCAAGGTGACGGGCCAGGTCTTTGGGCACTATGGCACGGTCGCGCTTGGCGGCCTTCAAGTAGGCGATTCGGTCACAGCCGAGGTTGACCTGCAACGGCGCGCCCGCATTGTCCGACATCATTCCGCTACCCACCTCATGCACAAGGCACTTCGGGAGACCCTCGGTGGCCATGTTCAGCAGAAAGGCTCCTTGGTCGATGACGAGAAGACACGCTTTGACTTTGCGCACACGCAGCCCATGACGGCGCAAGAAATAGCAACCGTTGAGGCGATTGTGAACGCAGAGGTCTTGGCCAACGTGGGCACGAATGCCCAGGTCATGTCCTTTGACGATGCGGTCAAGGGTGGCGCAATGGCTCTCTTCGGTGAGAAGTATGGCGATGAAGTGCGCGTGCTGGATATTGGCAGCTCGCGCGAGCTCTGTGGTGGCACCCATGTGTCTCGAACAGGCGACATTGGCCTGTTCAAGATCATCTCTGAGAGCGGTGTTGCGGCAGGCATTCGCCGTGTAGAGGCCGTCTGTGGAGATCGCGTCTTGGCTCGGCTTCAGTCTTTGGAGGCGCAGGTTCAGGAGGCCAGCGCCATGCTCAAGACCGCACCCGCTGAGCTCACCACGCGCCTGGCTCAGGCGCTTGACGCCAGTCGACAGACCGAGAAAGAACTGGCCCGTCTGAAGTCAAAAATGGCTGCGGCTGCAGGCCAAGATTTGGCTGCTCAGGCCCAGTCCGTTGCGGGTGTTACCCTGTTGGCCGCACGTGTTGAGGGCACCGATGCGGGAGGGCTTCGCGAGATGCTCGATGGGCTCAAAGACAAACTCAAGTCGGCTGCCATCGTGCTGGCCGCAGTCGACGGCGACAAGGTCAGCCTCATCGCTGGCGTCACCGCGGACCTCACCAGTCGGATCAAGGCGGGTGAGTTGGTTACCCATGTCGCGACACAGATCGGCGGCAAAGGGGGCGGGCGGCCAGACATGGCGCAAGGTGGTGGCACGCAGCCACAGGCGCTTGAAGGCGCGCTCCAGAGCTTAACGGCCTTCGTTCAAGCGAAGTGTGGGTCGTGAGCGCGGCTGCGACTCAGTCGCTTGATGTGAAGGGACTGAGCTGTCCGCTCCCGATCCTTCGGGCGAAAAAAACCTTATCGTCCATGGCCTCCGGAGAGACGCTGGAGGTTCTCGCCACCGATGGTGGGGCATGGGATGACTTCGAGTACTTCTGCCAACACTCAGGACACGCGTTGATTCAACGGGACGAGACGGGCGGGGTTTACCGCTTTCTCATCCGTCGGAAATAACGTTTCATTTTCACGGGACTTTCCCTAGGTTTGAGGGTGTTGTCTCACCCTTCACCTGAACAAGTCATCGTCAAACGGGAGTTACTGCTGCATCGCAACTTGTGATGACGGGCGCTACGCCATAGCCTTGGAACCGTTGAGGAGGAGAGGCCGTGACGCAAGTCGATAAGCGGCCTTTTGGGGGCGAAGCAGGCTGTGCCTGCCTCGCCTTTTTTTCTGTCTTTTTTCGCTCAGAGGCCGTCAAGCTGGCTCTGAACTCGGGCAAGGCTCGACTGAAACTCGTCTAGCCGGGCGCGTTCCTGGGCCACCACGGCCTCGGGGGCTCGGGAGACGAAGCTCTCATTCGATAGCTTTCCCTGTGCCTTCTGAATCTCCGCAGAAAGCCGCGCCGCCTCCTTACCGAGACGCTCACGCTCGGCTTCTACATCGATCTCGACGACAAGCATGAGCTGAAGTGCGCCGACCAGCTGAACCGGGGCACGAAGGGTTTCCCCCGGGGCGAGCAGCGCGTCTACAAAGACCACCTCACTGAGTTTGCCCAGCGCCTTGAGTCCCGCAGCCATCCATTGGTGGGTCTCCTGTGCGGGGTTCGCGAGTCCGCTGACCCGCAGTGGGACCCGCTCTGCCGGCGATAGGCCCATGTCTGATCGCAGGGATCGGACAGCCGCAACCATCGCCTTGAGCTGCTGCATCAGGGTGTCGCAGTCGGGGTCGATTTTTTGTGGTTCGGCCACGGGGTAGGGGGCCGTAACAATGCTGTCCGGTGTTCCGGAAGCAAGCTTTGTCGAGCGCCCAGCCAATGGAGCAACCACTTGCCAGAGTGCTTCCGTAATGAATGGAATGATAGGGTGAGCGAGGCGAAGCGTGGCCTCGAGCACCCGCAACAGGGTGCGGCGGGCTGCCCGGGCACGGTTCTCAGGCCCCGCTTGAATACTGACTTTCGCGAGCTCGAGGTACCAGTCACAGAATTCATTCCAGATGAACTCATAAATGGCCTTGGCTGCGAGGTCGAATCGATAGTCGGTCAGCTGGGTGTGCACCTCGTGTTCGACCCGCTGAAGCTCGGACACAATCCAGCGATCGACAAAGCTGAAATGCAGTGCGCCCTCCGGCCCGCAATCGCCGGCGCAGACGGAGAGCCCGTTGTCTTGGCCTTCGCAGTTCATCAGAACAAAACGGGTGGCATTCCAGAGTTTGTTGCAGAAGTTCCGGTAGCCCTCGCATCGCGAAAGGTCGAAGTTGATGTTTCGCCCAGGCGTGGCCAGGCTGGCAAAAGTGAAGCGCAGCGCATCGGTGCCGTAGGCCGGAATCCCCTGCGGAAACTCGTTACGGGTTTTCTTCTCGATTTGGGCGGCCTGCTTGGGGTTCATGAGCCCAACCGTGCGTTTTTGGACAAGGGCATCGAGTGCAATGCCATCGATGAGGTCGATTGGGTCAAGGGTGTTGCCCTTGCTCTTGCTCATCTTCTGGCCCTCACTGTCTCGAACCAGCGCATGCACATAGACGTCACGGAAGGGCACCTGACCGGTGAAGTGGCAAGTCATCATGACCATGCGAGCCACCCAGAAGAAGATGATGTCAAAGCCTGTGACAAGCACGCTCGAGGGCAGGTACTGCGCCAACTCGGGTTTTAGGCGCGGACCACCGAACCGCAGCCCTTGGTCTTGCCCCTGGTGAGGGTCCCACTCTTCGCCATTCGCGACGAGCGTGGAGAACGGCACCAGAGCGGATGAGAACCAGGTGTCAAGTACATCGGGGTCACGCACCAGTGGGCCGGTAAATCCAGCAGCATGGGCCTGCGCTTGCGCTTCTTCTTCGCTGCTGGCTACGAAAACTGCACCCCCTTCGAGTGGCTGCCCATGCGCGTCGGCGGCATACCACGCTGGAATCTGATGGCCCCACCAGAGCTGCCGAGAAATACACCAGTCCTGAATATTTTCGAGCCACTGGCGGTAGGTGCTGGTCCAGTTCTCGGGAAAGAATCGCACCTCACCTCGATCCACCACCTGAAGCGCCCGCTCCGCAATGGAGAGGCCCGGCGTGTGCGTTCCCTCTGGAGCGGGTTTGGACATGGCCACGAACCATTGGTCGGTGAGCATGGGTTCAATGACAACCCCGGTGCGATCGCCGCGAGGAACCATGAGCTTGTGGGGCTTCTCTGAGACCAGCTGGCCCTGGGCCTGCAGGTCTACCAGAATTTGGCGGCGGGCCGCGTAGCGCTCAAGCCCCTGGTATTCGGCAGGGGCCTGGTCATTGATGTGAGCATCAAGCGTCAGGATGTTGATCGGGACGAGCCCGTGGCGTTGACCCACGGCGTAGTCATTGAAATCGTGTGCGGGGGTGATCTTGACGCAGCCGGTCCCAAAGGCGGGGTCGACATAGCTGTCTGCAATGATGGGGATTTGGCGGCCCACCAGCGGCAGCACGAGCGCTTTGCCGACCAGGTGAGCATAACGGGCGTCTTCAGGGTTCACTGCAACCGCCACATCGCCGAGCAGTGTCTCCGGTCGAGTTGTAGCAACCACAAGTCCTTGCGTGGGGTCGTCCGCCAGCGGGTATCGAATCTCCCAGATTTTTCCGTCCTCTTCCTCGTACACCACCTCAAGGTCCGATACAGCCGTATGCAGCTTGGGATCCCAGTTTACGAGGCGCTTGCCGCGGTAGATAAGACCCTGCTTGTAGAGGCTGATGAACACCTGCTTGACCACCTCCGAGCAGCACGGATTCATGGTGAAGTATTCAAGTGACCAGTCGCAGCTCGCCGCGAGTCTGCGCATTTGCCCCGTAATGGTGGAGCCAGACTGCTGCTTCCAGTCCCAGACCTCTTTGAGGAAAGCCTCTCGTCCGAGGTCGTGTCGGGACACACCCTTGGCATCGAGCTGTCGTTCCACCACGATCTGGGTGGCAATACCAGCGTGGTCGGTTCCAGGGAGCCAGAGCGTGTTGTCGCCGCGCATGCGATGCCAGCGCGAGAGGGTGTCCATGAGCGTCTGGTTGAAGGCATGCCCCATGTGCAGTGTGCCAGTGACATTGGGCGGCGGAAGCTGAATGCAGAAGCTTGTCGCTTGGGGTGCCAAGCCCGCGGTGTAGAGGCCTCGGCGCTCCCACTCAGGACCCCACTCGGATTCGAGGTTGGCAGGTTCAAATGATTTGGCGAGGCTATCCATTTTGGGTTTGTCCGAGGTCATAGCGTGTGAGGGGGTAGCCGCGATCTCGATAGAACGCGTAGCGCACGCGCGCTGCCTGACGATCGGCCTCATCGAGGCTTACGATTTCAAAGACACGATCGAACTGGCTAAAGATGTCAGGCACATGCGCATCGAGGTTGATCAGCAGGTGTGGGACCCGAGGAGGGGGGGGTGTCCAGAGTTGGCTGCAGAGGATGACAGGTGCTTCGTCTGCGAGCGGATGGTCGGCATGGACGTGCGGTAGGAAGTCGTCGTCCGAGAATGTGTAGAGCAGGTCGTCGAAGGCCTGCAGCTGGGCCTTATCAGCGCAGAAGACAACCAGTGGCTTGTCGTCACTGGCTGCACGGCTGCGCATGGCCTTGCGCACCAGACGGCAGGCGTGACTCAGCCGGTCTGGTGCATTGAAGTGGAAGTCAACACTCGTCACGCAAGGCCGTTTTTGAGGAACTCCACCAGCAGACCCACGGGCCGCCCGGTGGCTCCCTTCTGTGCTCCGCTCTTCCATGCGGTGCCGGCAATGTCGAGGTGAGCCCAACGGTAGGCTTTGGCAAAACGCCAGAGGAAGCATGCGGCGGTGACGCTGCCTGCCGCGCGACCGCCGATGTTTGCCATGTCGGCAAACGGGGACTTGAGCTGCTCTTGGTAGTCCTCTTCAAGCGGCATGCGCCAGGCGGGGTCGAGGCGCTTCTTGCCAGCTTTGATGAGCGCATCTGCCAAGGCATCGTCGGCGGAGAAAAGGCCCGAGTTCACATGGCCCAAGGCAATGACGCAGGCGCCCGTCAGGGTGGCCATATCGACGACACAGGCTGGCTTGAAGTGTTTCTCGACGTAGGTGAGTGCGTCGCAGAGAATCAGGCGGCCTTCGGCATCGGTATTGAGGATCTCAATGGTCTGACCTGACATGGACGTCACAATGTCGCCGGGTCGGGTCGCTGTGCCACTGGGCATGTTCTCGCAGGTTGGAATGACCCCGATCACATTGCGCTTGAGGCTCATCTCGCCGACCGCTCGCATGACACCCAGGACGCTTGAGGCGCCGGACATGTCGTACTTCATTTCGTCCATGTCGGCGCCCGGCTTCAGTGAGATGCCGCCTGTGTCAAAGGTAATGCCCTTGCCCACGAGCACCATGGGAGCCTCCTTGGCGGTGCCACCGTGGTGATGAAGGACGATGAACTGGGGGGGCTGCGCTGATCCCGCTGACACGGCGAGCAGAGAGTGCATCCCGAGTTTCTCCATGGCGGCTCGATCGAGGACCTCGACCTTCATGCGGAACTGGCGGGCCATACCTCGGGCAACCGTGGCGAGATGGGTGGGTGTGCAAATGTTGGGGGGAAGATTGCCCAGGTCCTTGGCGAGCTCGATGCCATTGGCAATAGCCACGGCGTCGGTGAGCACCTTCGGGGCGTCTGTTGGGCGCATATCGCCGGGCAGCAGCATCTCGACTTCACGCAGGGCTGGCTGATCGGACTTGACGGTCTTGGCCGTCTTGGCGTTTGAGGCCTTGTCTTCTGGTTGGTCCTTGCGGGTTTTGAATCGTTCGAACCTATAGAGCGCTTCGCGCATAGCGGTGACATGGGTCTGAGCGCGCCACTCACCGTCTTGGCTGTCCATGCCCAATTCAGTGAGGTAGGACGACACGCGGCGAACACCTTTGAGGCTCACCATGGCTTTCGATGCGGCCTTCACGGCGTCTGCATAAGATTTTTCGTTAAAGCCGTCTTTTTTCCCAAGGCCTACGAGCAGCACTCGGCTGATGCCCAGCCCTGGAAGGTCTCGGACCAAGAAGCAGTTCCCGAGCTTGGCGTCAAAGTCGCCAGCCTTTAAAAGCTTGGCAATGGCGCCATCCGACACCTTGTCGACCACGCGGGCCGAGGGAGAGAGCTCTGCCCCAGCAGCAGTGGCATACACACCAACCCAAGCGCAGTCTGCGTTCGAGCGGTCAACCGGCTTGTTGCTGGCGCTGAAATCGATCGACTCACGGGCTTCGCCGGGGTCTTTTAGGTCTTTGGTTTCTTTGGATTCTTTGGGGGTAGAGGTGGCGGTCATGACACAATGCCTTTCTTCAGCAAAGCGACATTATAAAAGTTCGTGATCTTTCACAAATCTCTGGTGCGTGAGTTGCGTAGCACGGCAGGAATTGTCTTTGCCACCATCCTCGCGATCGTCATCACCTCGGCGCTCATCCGGCAGCTTGGCCGGGCCGCGGCGGGTAAGGCTGACGAGGCTTTGCTGCTGCCGCTCATCGCCCTGTCCTCGCTCAGCTCTCTGGGGCTCATTGCCTGCCTCACCGCGGTCACCTCCGTGCTCTTGGTGTTTTCACGGATGTGGCGTAGCTCTGAAATGGTGATCTGGCAGTCCAGTGGGGTGAGCGCCCTTGGCCTCATGACGCCTGTGGTGCGCTTCGCTCTGCCGTGGGTCTTGCTGACTGCGGCCTCAACCCTCGTCATTACGCCATGGACCCGCGATCAAACCGACAAGCTCAGGGAGGGCTTTGAGGCTCGTGGCGATGCTCAGCGCCTCGCTCCGGGGCAGTTCGGAGAATCCTCCTCGGGTCGTAGGGTTTTCTTTGTGGAGAATCCCGATCCAGGCTCGGGTGAACTGGGCTTGGTCTTTGTGCTTCAGCGCGAGGCCGATGGTGCCGAGATGGTGCTCATGGCCTCTGGAGGGCGGTTGGAGGTCGACTCTGATGGGCTCTCGTGGGCGAAGGTGCGGGATGGCATGCGCGTCGATCTGAATTCGCCGCAGTCACCAAACGCACTTGAGGTGGGTCGCATGTCGTTTGAATCCTATGCCTTGCGCTTAGACATACCCCCGCCGCGACCAGCACTCGACGCCTCGGTTCGTGCCCGCTCAGTCGACGGCCTCTGGGCGGATTGGGGGCCGCAGGCGCAAGGGGAAATGGCCTTTCGGATCGGGCTTCCGTTGCTTACATGCTTGCTGGCCCTGCTGGCCATCCCGCTGTCTTTCGTGAACCCTCGTCTAGGTCGCTCTTTCCACATGGCATCGGCCTTCTTAATCTCCATGGCAGCCCTGAACCTCCTCACGGTTTCACAGGCATGGATCGCGCAACAGAAGGTGGATTTCACCTGGGGGTGGTGGCCGCTTCACGCCGCACTGATCGTCGTCATCACCTTGCTGCTCTGGTGGCGGTATCGGCCCAGGCGTGGGCCTTTTGCGCGACTTTCTGCCGTCCTGGCGGGCTTCTCCTCATCCGGGCCCCAAAACGCCCAGGGACGGGGGCGCTGAGCCACTATGGACCGGTTCTCTCGATACATGACCCGTCTGGTCTGGCTGCGCGTGGTCATGGTCTTGGTGGGCCTCCTGGGCCTCTTTGCGGTCTTTGAGATGGTCGGAGAGCTAGACCGCATTGGGCGCGGAGGCTTCGGATTTACGACCGCGCTGCAAGCTACCCTGTATCGACTGCCTGCGCTCGCGGTTGAGCTCATGCCCATCGCCTGCCTGATTGGGGGCTTGTGGGCTTTTGCGGAGCTTGCGGGGGACTCTGAATTCACTGCAGCCCGGGCAGCGGGCTATGGGCCCGCTCGTGCCCTTCTTGCGGTGCTGCTCATGGGGCTGCCATTCGCCCTTGCGACTGCCTGGGTCTCCGAGTGGGTGGTGCCATCGACGGAGGCAGAGTCGGCTCGGGTGAAGGCCTCAGCCCTGGGCGCCTCTGGTCGAAGTGCGCTGAAGTCTGGATATTGGCTGCGAGACCCAGCAGGTGCTTTGAGTGGTGCTGTCTCGGAACGCATGGTCAACTTTTCCAGCGTACTCCCCGATCAGTCACTCTCACAGGTGGTGATCTACGAGTTTGGGCGAGATCGACAGCTTCAACGTGTGCTTCGTGCGCGCCGGGCTCAGATCCAGGTGGGCACCCCGCCGGTGGGCAGCCGTTGGCGCCTTGAGGCCGTCCAGGGCTTTATTTTTGAGCCGGATGGGCGTGTGGCCCGGTTTGAGGTTCCCGAGGCCCAACTCGAGAGCACCCTCACTCCCGGCGCGGTCTCGGCCTTGCGCGTCAAGCCCGAGCAAATGTCTGCCCGCGACCTCTTCGCCACAAGCACCTTCCTGCGGGAGGCGCGCCAGCAGTCGGTGCGTTATGAACTCGCCCTTTGGAAAAAAATCCTCTACCCGTGGACGGTCTGGGTGATGCTTTTGCTGGCCCTACCCGCTGCCTATGTAAAAGGCCGCTCGGGCTCGCTTGGCCTCAAGCTGAGTCTGGGCATTGCGGCCGGTCTGGGGTTCCATCTGGTCAATAGCCTCTTTTCGCACCTGGGTCTGTTAGCAGCATGGCCGCCCGCAGCAGTTGTCTTTCTGCCCAGCTTTGCCGCCTTGGTATTTGCAACCTTGCTCTTTTCCTGGGTCCAACGAAGGGGACTCTAGTGGCCCCGTCGTTACAATCCCTCACATCATGACCAAAACCTGCACCCTCACACCTTCCGGCCGAAGTTTTCCTGTTGACGATGGCGAGACCTTGCTCGCAGCAGCCCTGCGTGCGGGGGTTGTTCTGCCGTATGGCTGCAAGGATGGGGCCTGCGGCTCCTGCAAGGCCACGCTCATCGCCGGGTCCGTCGACCATGGCACCTACCAAAAGAAGGCGCTCAGCGACGCGGAGCGGGATGCGGGTGGGCTGCTGCTCTGCCAAGCCTGTGCAGAATCCGATGTCACGGTCTCAGCCCGCGTGGTTGCTGCAGAGGGCATGATTCCCATTCGAAAGCTGCCCTGTCGGGTTGCCAGTATTGAGCGCACAGCGCCCGATGTTGCAGTGGTAAAGCTCCAGCTTCCCGCCACCGAGAAGTTTGAGTTCTTGGCTGGCCAGTACATTGACATTCTGCTGAAGGATGGAAAACGCCGAAGCTATTCCATGGCCTCTGCACCCCATGAGCAGGGCCCCATTGAGTTGCACATCCGACACACGCCGGGGGGCGCATTCACCGACGCGTTGTTCGGCTCGGGTACTCCATCCATTAATGCGGTCAAGGAAAAAGACATCCTCCGATTTGAGGGCCCCCAAGGCACCTTCTTTTTGCGTGAGGACAGTGCGCGCCCCATGGTGCTATTGGCCAGTGGTACGGGTTTCGCGCCCATCAAGGCGGTGGTCGAACATGCGCGCTTTAAGCATGTTGAGCGTCCCATGACGCTCTACTGGGGAGGACGTCGTCCGCACGACCTGTACATGATGGAGCTTGCCCAAACCTGGGCGCGTGAACTGCCCCACTTCACCTTCGTGCCGGTGGTCAGTGATGCCCTCGCGGAGGATGCCTGGACCGGTCGCACTGGTTTTGTGCACCAGGCGGTCATGCAAGACTTCCCTGACCTGTCGGGCCACTGTGTGTATGCCTGTGGGGCGCCGATTGTGGTTCAGTCGGCAAAAGCCGATTTTGTTGCCCAGTGCGGGCTGCCAGAGGACGAGTTTTACGCCGACGCCTTTACAACGGCGGCCGACCTCGCGAAGAAGCCTTCGTAAGGAATTCGTTCAGGCACCTGCCAGTTGGTGTGGGCTGCTGCGCCACGGTGCGAGGAGGACCGGATGCAACAACCTGTCCACCCGCCGCACCGCCCGCGGGGCCGAGGTCCACAAGCCAGTCGGCCTGTGCCCAGAGGTCGAGCTGGTGCTCGATGACCACCACGCTGTGCCCGAGTGCGACCAGCTGATGCAGCGCGTGGATCAGTCGCTCGACATCGGAGAGGTGGAGTCCAACCGTAGGCTCATCGAGCACATAGAGGGTGTGGCCTGTCTGACGGGTCTTGGCCAACTCTGCGACCAGTTTGATGCGCTGGGATTCTCCGCCTGAGAGCGTTGGGCTGGGCTGACCCAAGCTCAAGTAGCCAAGGCCTAAGTCCTGCATGAGCTGCAATGGACGCTTAATCTTTGAGACGCCATCAAAGGCCTCGAGCGCCTCGTCGACGGACATCGAGAGTACGTCTGAAATTGCATGTCCCCTCCAGCGGGCGAGGCGCGTCTCCGCGTTGAACCGACTGCCTGCACAGGCATCGCACACCACACGCACATTCGGTAGAAAACTCATCTCGATGGTTTGCCAGCCTTGGCCCTCACAGACCTCGCATCGACCTTGGCCCGTATTAAAAGAGAAGCGGTTCGCCGCCCAGCCGCGCCTTCGTGCATCCTCGCCATCTGCGTAGAGCTTACGAATGTCATCCCACAGGCCGGTGTAGGTCGCCGGTGTGGAGCGGGGGGTCTTGCCAATCGGCGTCTGGTCGACTTCCAGCACGCGGTCGATCGATTCCCAGTGCTCAATCGATTCGCAGCCAGCCCAGAGGACTTGCCTTGCGCGACCTGCGCGAGAGCGTTGCTGATCGACTGCGCGGCTTAGGTTTGACCTCAGTACATCTCGCACAAGGGTGGACTTACCAGAGCCTGATACCCCGGTGACCACGGTAAGTCGTCGCAATGGAATGGGAACGGTAATCCCCTTCAGGTTGTGAAGGTTTGCCCCCCGAATCTCGAGCCAGTCCTCGGCAGGCGCACGCAGTGGGGCCTGGGGTGGCTGCATGGGTTCACGCAGGTAGCGCCCCGTGACCGAGGCCTCGCAGGCCATGAGATCGCTCGCCTGGCCTTGAGCCACCACGCCACCGCCACGTTTGCCCGCACCGGGGCCCATATCAATGAGGTGGTCTGCAATGGCGAGGGTTTCCTCGTCGTGCTCGACCACCACCACGGTGTTCCCCTTCTCTTGAAGCTGGCGCAGCAGCAGCAATAGAGCCTGATTGTCTTGCGGATGCAATCCAATAGAGGGCTCATCCAAGACATAACAGACACCTTGCAGGTTCGAGCCCAACTGCGCGGCGAGTCGGATGCGTTGTGCCTCTCCGCCCGAGAGGGTGGGCGCTGCTCGGTTGAGGTTGAGGTAGCCAAGCCCAACGGAGCACAAGAAGGCCACCCGTGCCTGGATTTCTTGAATGAGCCCCTCAGCGATCGCCGTCTCGCGGGGATTGAAACCTGCTGCCGTCGCTGAGAGCCACGCGGGCAAGCGATCGAGCGCGAGGTCGGAGACCTCATGCAGCCCAGTCTGTGCAATGGTGACCGCACGGGCAACGGGATTGAGACGCGCACCCTCACAGGTCGGGCAAGGTAGCTCGGTGTCTTCCTCATCCGTGGGCTCGCGCTCGAGGTATTGGTCTTCCTCACCACTCTCACCCTCTTTGAGGGCCTGACCAAATAGGCCGGTACCCGTGCAACCCGGGCACCAGCCAAGCGCGTGGTTGTAGGAGAACATCCGAGGCTCGGGCTCCGGAAGACTGGTCGTGCAGACTGGGCAGGCACGCTTGGTCGAGAAGAGTCGCGCCTGTGGGCTTGATGGGCCTTGCAATGGGGAGAGCACGGTGAGGCTGCCTTGGCCCTGCAATACCGCCTCGTCGACGAGCGTTCGCAACTGGGCCTCGTGCTCAGGCAGAACAACCAGGTCGCCAATGGGAAGCTCTATGGTGTGCACGCGATATCGGTCGAGCCGCGGAAACTTCTCGGTAGACAGGAACTCGCCGTCTACGCGCAGGTGCGTGTGTCCGCGCGAGAGTGCCCATTTGGCCAGGTCTTGGTAGAGGCCCTTGCGCTGAACCACCAGCGGGGCCAACACGCCAATATGCTGACCCTTGTAGTCTCGCATGAGGCTCGCTGTGATCGCCTCGGGGCTTTGAGGTGCAATGGGGCTCTGGCATTCTGGGCAGTGCTGCTGGCCGAGCTTGACATACAGCAGGCGCAAGAAATGATGAATCTCAGTGAGGGTTCCCACCGTACTCTTGCGTCCCCCCCGACTGGTGCGCTGCTCGATGGCAACCGTTGGGGCAATGCCGTAAATCGCATCGACATCTGGCCGGGAGGCGGGCTGCACGAATTGGCGGGCGTAGGCGTTGAGCGACTCTAGATAACGGCGTTGCCCCTCAGAGAACAAGATGTCGAAGGCCAAAGTTGATTTTCCCGACCCCGAGACGCCGGAGATCACGGTCAGCTTGTTTCGCGGAATGGTGAGGCTGACATCCTTCAGATTATGTTCTCGGGCATGGTGAATTTCGATCGCCTCGGCAGGCTGCATGCGTGCCCTCGGAGCGGGTGTCTGCTCTTCGACCGTAAGCCCGCGCATGCGCGCCAACGCCCGTCCGGTATGGGAGTTAGGGCAGGCGATTAGGTCCTCTTGTTGACCCTGTGCCACAAGGGTTCCACCCGCTGGTCCCGCCTCGGGTCCGAGATCGAGAATCCAGTCAGCGGCCTCAATCAGGTCGAGGTTATGCTCGATCACCACCAGAGAGTGGCCTGCGCTCACGAGAGCCTGAAGGGCTCTGATGAGCTTGGCAATGTCATCGAAATGAAGCCCCGTGGTGGGTTCGTCGAAGATCAGCATCATGCCCTTCTTCGCTTTACCTCCCCGCTCATTGGCCTCTGCTAAGTGCCCTGCAATTTTCAGCCGCTGAGCCTCTCCGCCCGATAGGGTGGGTACCGGCTGCCCAAGTCGGAGGTAATCGAGCCCCACGTCCACAAGCGGCTGCAGCCTGCGCTGCACCTCTGGATCGGCGTGGAAAAACTTCAGCGCCTGCCGAACTGTGAAGTCAAGCACATCGCCGATCGAATGGCCCTCGAGAGTGACCTCTAATGTCTCAGGACGGTAGCGTTTGCCCTTGCAATCTTGGCAGCTCAGGTAGACATCGGAGAGGAACTGCATTTCGACCTGCTCGAAACCGCTCCCCGCGCAGGTAGGGCAGCGACCGGTTCCTGCATTGAAACTGAACGTTCCCGTGGTGTAGCCCCGCTGAAGTGAGAGCGGCGCCTCTGCGAAGCGACGTCGAATGGCGTCGAACGCGCCCACATAGACCGCAGGGTTTGACCGGGTGGTGCGCCCGATGGGCGATTGATCGACCAAAAGTGCATCGGCGATGAGGGCCGCACCTTCCATCTGACCAAACGGCCCGGGGGGTTCAGTTGCCTTGCCGAGGTGCTTGCAGAGTGCGGGGAAAAGCACATCCTGAATCAGCGTCGATTTTCCGGAGCCAGACACGCCAGTCACACAGACCAGGTGACGAAGCGGAATGCTAATGTCGAGATGTTTGAGGTTGTTTGCGTGGACATCGGTCAGCCGCAGCCGATGGGCCTGCAGCACACTTGCACGCGGCTTTGGCGGCTGAGCCTGGGTCTTTCGCTCGCCGCGCAGGTACTGTCCCGTGAGGGTGTTCGCGCGCAGCAGCTCCGAGTAGGGTCCATTGAAACATAGGCTCCCGCCCAGCTCTCCAGGGCCTGGACCCATATCCATAATCCGGTCTGCAGCCTGCATAACCTCTGGGTCGTGCTCGACCACCAGCAGGCTGTTGCCTGCATCACGCAGTCGGTGCATGACGCCAATCAGCCGTTGAAGGTCCCTGGGGTGTAGGCCGATGGAGGGTTCATCGAGCACAAAGAGCGTGTTCACCAGGGAAGTCCCGAGCGCAGTGGTGAGATTGATCCGCTGCACCTCCCCGCCAGAGAGTGTTCTGGACTGTCGGTCAAGCGTGAGGTACCCAAGCCCCACCTCTCGCAGGAAGCGCAGACGGGCGCGCATCTCGCGAAAGACCAGCTGTGCGGCTGCAGTCTGACTGGCGCTGGCTGAGGACTCACCCCACCCCGACTCCACCCGTTCAAGCCAATCCCACGCCTCGTCAATTGACATCTGCATGACCGCTGGGAGGTTCAGTCCCAGCACCCTCCAGTCGAGGGCCTCTGGTTTGAGCCGAGCGCCTTTGCAGGCCGGGCACTCGGTGTAGGACCGATAGCGCGAGAGCAGCACCCGGACATGCATCTTGTAGGCCTTGCTCTCGAGGTATTCAAAGAATCGGTTCACGCCATACCACTGCCGCTTCCAATCACCTGACCAGTCCTCATCGCCCTCAAAGACCCAGCTGCGGTCCTCTGGGGGCAGATCTCGCCATGCAATGTCATGGGCCACGCCCCGTCGGCGAGCAGCTGCTAAGAGCTCTTGTTGGCAGTCCTCGTAGGACTTGCTCTGGAAGGGTTTGATGGCGCCCTCGGCCAGAGAGAGGCGCTCATTGGGGACCACCAGCCCCCGATCAATGCCAATCACCCGTCCAAATCCACGGCAGCTTTCGCAGGCACCGATGGGCGAGTTGAATGAGAATAGGGCGGGCCGGGCTTCTTTAAATCCGAGCCCGCAGCTTGCGCATTGCAGCGCGCTGGAGAACCGAAGGCGCCGGTCCTGGTCGCTGGCTTCCTTGCCCGCCATGAGAATCAGTTCACAGTGGCCTTCGCCAAATCGCAACGCAGTCTCAAACGCCTCTGCAAGCCGGCTGCGCTCCGTGTCGGGTTGGACTGAGAGGCGATCCACAATCACCCACACGCGCCCCGCTTCGCGGCTGTAGATACGGGTGAGACCTTGCGCAGAGAGCCAGGCTTCGAGCTGCTCTTGCTCAAGCTCTTCAGGTACGTCGCGTGCGAAGACTATCGCAAGTCGTTGCCCCTCTGGCTGGGCGAGCGCGAGCGTGACCATGCCGTCGACATGATCCCGTTGCACGCTCAGGTTGCAGCTTGGGCAGATCAGTTCGGCGGCTCGTGCGAAGAGGAGTTTGAGGTGATCGGTGAGCTCGGTCATGGTGCCCACGGTGGATCGGGAGGTGCGAACCGGATTGGTCTGATCGATTGCGATGGCAGGGGGAACGCCCTCTATGGCGTCGACCTGCGGCTTGTCCATGCGGTCGAGAAATTGCCGCGCGTACGCTGAGAAGGTCTCAATGTAGCGGCGCTGTCCCTCGGCGTAGATCGTGTCGAAGACGAGCGAGCTCTTGCCTGAGCCAGATACGCCTGTGACGACGGTGAGCTCGCCGAGCGGAATGTCGAGCGAGAGGTCTTTCAGATTGTTCTGTCGTGCCCCTCGGACGCGAATGGTCATGAGTGGTGGTGATCGTGACCGCAGCCAGGACCATGCACATGCCCGTGGTCGTGCGCATGCCCGTGATCATGGTGCGTCAGCAGCGGTGCCACGCGCTCATGCAGATTTTCCGCAGTGTCTGGTGAGAAGCGATCCATGGAGGCAATGGGCTTGAAGCCAATATCTTTGAGCTGATGCGCGAGTTGGTCTGCGGTCTCTTCGCCACGCGGGAACTTCACAAAGTTGCCGCCGATCTCGCATGCGATGCCGGCCTGGGCAAGAAATCGGACTGCGCGAAGCAAGGCCAATGGTTCGGATGTTGTGATGATGTGGAGCTTGGTTGGGGTCGTCATGGTTGTACCTTGAGAACAATTTTTCCAACGTGTTGAGAGGATTCCATGAGGGCGTGGGCGGCACGCACCTCGGTGAGGTCGAACTCGGCGTGAACTATGGGGCGAATCCGCCCTGCGGCGACTTCGGGCCAGATCGCCTGCTGCAGGCTCTGAGCGATTCGGGCTTTCTCCTCGATGCTGCGGGGGCGAAGCGTAGAACCCGTGTAGGTGAGCCGCTTGCGCATGAGCAAATCCCAGTTCATGTCCACCTTTGCACCTGATAGAAAGGCAATCTGCACCAGGCGCCCCTCAAGGGCAAGGCACTTGAGGTTCTTGTAAATGTAATCCCCACCGACCATGTCGAGAATGAGGTTGACACCTTGGTCGTGCATCTCTGTGCGAATGACCTCGACGAAGTCTTCATCCTTGTACTGAATGCAACGGTCTGCGCCCAATGCGCGGCAGGCCTCGGCCTTGTCGGCGGAGCCGACGGTGGCGAAGATGCGTGATGCACCCGCCCAGCGTGCGAGCTGGATGGCTGTTGTCCCTATACCGCTGGACCCACCATGAATGAGCACCGACTGCCCAGGCATGAGCTGTCCGCGCTCGATCAGGTTGGCCCAGACTGTCATCATGGTCTCCGGCAGGCAGGCAGCGTCTCTCAGGGCCAAGCCTGCGGGCACCGACATGCAGTGACTCGCGGGCACCAAAACCTCGTCGGCGTAGCCACCCCCAGGGGTCAGGCTACAGACGGTCTGACCGATGAGCGCCGAGTCGACTCCCTCGCCGACTGCAGAGACAACCCCGCTGACCTCGAGTCCGAGGTAAGGACTGGCATCAGGCGGGGGTGGATAGAGCCCTTTACGCTGCAGCACATCGGGGCGGTTCACGCCTGCGTAGGCGACCTGAATGCGGGCCTCGCCAGGCCCAGGCTTGGGCATTTCAGCCTCGATCAGGTGCAGGCACTCAGGCCCTCCGCCGGGTTGGTGGTCGATACGTCTCATGTTGGCTGCTTCCCCCAGGAGTCTTTGAGCGTGACGGTTCGGTTGAAAACCAGATGCTCCGGACGGCTGTCGATGCTGTCCGGTACGAAATAGCCGTGGCGCTCGAACTGAACTGCTTGGCCTAGAACGGGCGCAACCAGACTTGGCTCAAGCATGGCCTGTATGGTGGTCAGGCTGTCGGGGTTGAGGTCGTCCATGAAGTGGCGCTCGAGGTCGGGAGGGTCTCCCTCGCGACGGGCGCCGGGGGTGGGGCTGGAGAACAAACGATCGAACAATCGGACTTCGGCCTTGACGGCATGGGTCGCACTGACCCAATGGATCACGCCTTTGACCTTGTACTGATCGGCTCCCGGCGTTCCACTTTTAGAGTCTTCCAGAATGCGAACGTGCACCGCATCGACTTGACCGCTGTTGTCGTGTGTGTGGCTGAGGTACTCGGCCACAAAACCATATTTGAGTCGCACACGCCCCCCGGGGCTAAGGCGGAAGAACCCTTTGCTGGGCACTTCCATGAAGTCTTCGCGCTCGATGAAGACTTCACGCGTCAGCGGCATCTCTCGATTGCCAAGCGCTGGGTGCTGCGGATGGTTGGGTGCGATGCAGGTGTGTGCCTCGCCCGCCTCAATGTTTTCAATAACGAGGCGAAGCGGGTCCAGCACGGCCACGCGACGTGGTGCGATCTCGTTGAGGTGATCCCGAATAGCCTGCTCAAAGACGCTGTAGTCGATCCAGGCATCGGACTTCGATGCGCCCGTGCTGTCTACAAATTTTCGGAATGCTTCAGGTGGGTAGCCTCGCCTGCGCGCAGCAACCAAGGTGGGCATGCGTGGGTCATCCCAGCCGGTCACAACCTTTGATTCGATGAGCTCGATGAGCTTTCGTTTGGAGAGCACGACGTAGGTGAGGTTGAGGCGAGCGAATTCGTACTGGTGTGGTCGGTAAGGGCCTGCGAGGTGGCCTGTCTCTCGGACTCGGTCTACGAGCCAATCGTAGAGCGGCCTGTGGTCCTCGAATTCGAGGGTGCAAATGGAGTGACTGATGCCCTCAATGGCATCTGAGAGCGGGTGCGCATAGTCGTAGAGGGGGTAGATGCACCATGCAGATCCTGCCCGGTGATGCTCGGTATGCCGAATTCGATAGAACACCGGATCCCTGAGGTTCATGTTGGGTGAGGCCATGTTGATCTTGCCCCTCAGTACATGGGTCCCGTCGGGGAACTCGCCGGCCCGCATGCGACGAAAGAGGTCGAGGTTTTCCTCGACGCTGCGCGTCCGAAAAGGAGAGTTCTCCCCCGGCTGGGTGAGGGTTCCGCGGAGCGCCCGCATCTCGTCAGCCGCAAGCGAATCGACGTAGGCATGACCGGACAGAATCAGGGCCTCGGCGAATTGGTAGAGCTGCTCAAAATAATCGCTGGCGAAATAATGATGTTCTCCCCAATCGAACCCCAGCCAACGCACCATCTCTTCGATGGCATCGGCGTATTCCTGCTCCTCTTTGGCCGGATTCGTGTCGTCGAGTCGCAGGTGACAGCGGCCCGAGAAACGCTGGGCGAGGCCAAAATTCAGGCAGATCGACTTGGCGTGGCCAAAGTGAAGGTAGCCATTTGGCTCCGGTGGGAACCGGGTGATGACGTTTTCGACCCGGCCTGCTGCGAGGTCGGCTTCGATGATTTGACGCAGGAAATGCGTGACTTCGGTGGGGGTGTCGGACATGCCCCGTAGTGTACTGAAGCTCTGCCGCATAATCCCTACATGCCTGCCGACCGCCTCCTCCTGATCGACGCCTCGAGCTTTGTCTACCGCGCTTTCCACGGCCTCCCCGACCTGCGCAGCAAATCCGGGCTGCCCACGGGGGCCGTGACCGGCATGGTGAACATGCTTCGGCGGGTGCGTGATGAATTTCCTGCCCAATATGCGGCCTGTGTCTTTGATCCACCCGGAAAGACCTTCCGGGATGAGATCTTCCCCGACTACAAAGCCAATCGCTCGGCGATGCCGGATGACCTTCGCACGCAACTGCCCTACATCTTCGAGGCGGTGCGCGAATTGGGCTGGCCCCTTGTGGTGATCGACGGCCTTGAAGCCGACGATGTCATTGGAACCCTAGCGACACAGGCGAGCGCGCTTGGTCTCGAGACGCTCATAGCCACCGGGGACAAAGACCTTGCACAGTTGGTGACCGATAAGGTCACGCTGGTCGACACCATGACCCGCGACGGTGGGCCTCCGAGGCATCTGGATCGGCAGGGCGTCATGGAGAAGTTTGGGGTTTTCCCAGAGCAGATTGTGGATTACCTCTCCCTGGTGGGTGACAGCGTGGATAACGTGCCCGGAGTGGAGAAGGTGGGCCCGAAGACCGCTGCCAAGTGGATTGCGGAGTATGGCTCCCTGGAGGCGGTTATGGCCTGCGCTGCAGAGATCAAGGGCGTGGTTGGCGAGAATCTGCGAAAGGCCCTTGAATGGCTTCCAACGGCCCGCGTTTTGGTGACCGTAAAGTGCGATGCAGACCTGCGCGACGCCGTGCCAGGCTTCGATACATTGATTCCGACGGCCCCCTCGGCAGACGCCTTGCGGAGCCTGCGGGAGCAACTCGACCTTGGGCGAAGCCTGCGAGGGCTGGTTGATGAAGGTACCGCCGTCGGGGCTCCGACCCAGAACATCAATCAGGCGACCCCTCATCCCGCAATTCAGGGCCGTTATGAGGCCATACTGACCGAGGACGCGTTCAAAGGTCTGTTGCAGCAGCTGTGGCAGGCAGATCTGGTCGCGTTCGACACCGAGACCACCTCCATTGACCCTCGCGCGGCAGATCTGGTGGGCCTCTCTTTCTCCTGGGAGGTTGGCCATGCGGTCTACGTTCCGGTAGGGCATGCCTATACCGGTGCGCCTGATCAGCTCTCGCGAGACTGGGTGCTGGCGCAGCTCAAGCCCTGGATCGAGGACCCGGATCGGCAAAAGGTCGGGCAGAACCTCAAATACGACGCGCACGTGCTGCTTCGGGCGGGCATTCGCCTCTGCGGCATTGCGCACGACACGCTGCTTCAGTCCTATGTGCTGGAGGCCCACCGATCACACGACCTGGCATCTTTAGCCGATCGCCATCTGGGTCGGTCTGGCCTTTCATACGATGCGGTCACGGGCAAAGGCGCCGCTCGCATTGGGTTTGAGCAGGTCGCGATTGATGTGGCCACCCAGTACTCGGGCGAGGATTCAGACTTCACACTTCATCTGCATCAGGTGCTCTGGCCGCAGATTCAGGCGCAGCCGAGTCTGCGCAAGGTCTATGAGGACATCGAGCTACCCAGCCTGCGTGTGCTCTGGGCCATGGAGGAGGCAGGCATTTTGGTCGATGCGGCGCTACTCGACCAGCAGAGCCGGGAGCTTGCAGTGTCGATTCGCGGTCTGGAAGAGCAGGCCCATGAGCTGGCCGGCGAGGCCTTCAATTTGGGCTCTCCAAAGCAGTTGGGCGAAATTCTCTTTGGGAAGCTTGGATATAAGCCCATCAAGAAAACCGCCAAAGGGGCGGCCAGCACCGACGAGGACGTACTCGAACAGCTCGCGCAAGACTACCCTTTGCCCAAGGCGCTGCTGGCTTGGCGGGGGCTCTCGAAGCTCAAGAGTACCTACACAGACAAGCTCCCGCGCATGATCGATGCGACCACAGGGCGCGTTCACACGACCTTCTCTCAGGCCGTGGCCGTGACGGGTCGCCTCGCATCCAGCGAGCCCAACCTGCAGAACATTCCCATTCGCACCGCTGAAGGGCGGCGAATCCGTCAGGCATTTGTTGCGCCTCAGGGCCATCAGTTGCTTTCCGCAGACTACTCACAGATCGAGCTGCGCATCATGGCGCATCTCTCTGAAGATCCGGGTTTGGTGACGGCTTTCGAGACAGGCCAAGACGTACACCGCGCGACGGCGTCGGAGATTTTTGGGGTGAGTCTGGCTGAGGTCACCGATGACCAGCGGCGATATGCGAAGGTGATTAACTTCGGACTGATCTACGGCATGAGTGCGTTTGGCCTTGCTCAGAATCTAGACATACCGAGAGACGCCGCCAAAATTTATATCGACCGTTACTTTGACCGCTATCCCGGTGTTGCGCGTTACATGGAACAGACCAAGGCCCTCGCAAAGGCACAGGGGTACGTTGAGACAGTGTTCGGTCGACGCCTCTGGCTCGATGAAATTCGATCACCCAATGGGCCGCGACGCGCCGCAGCCGAGCGAGCTGCCATCAATGCCCCCATGCAGGGCACGGCAGCCGATCTGATCAAGCTTGCGATGGTGCAGGTTCATGAGCAGCTTGCGTTGGGTGGGTTTAAAGCCCGCCTGCTGCTGCAAGTCCATGATGAGCTGATTCTCGAAGTTCCAGATCAGGAGCTCGCCACTGTGGAGCAACTGGTGCCTCGGGTCATGGAGCAGGTCGCTCAGATGCGCGTGCCCCTGCTGGTCTCGGTGGGCGTCGGAACGAACTGGGATGATGCACACTAGTCCTATCTTCTTCTCAACCCATAGGAGCATTGGCCGTGAATGACTGGACGAGCGCAGCACAGAAAGAAATTGACTCCCTCACCCCGCCCAATCCCAGCCTTCTACCCGGCAGCCGCCGCGGTTTTCTTCAGGCCTCAGCGTTGGCAGGCTTCGCTGCTACGGCGGCACCTTCGGGGCCGCTTCAGGCGCAGACCATCACCACTGATACCCAAGGCCTCGATGCGGGGTGGACCAAAATGCCCACCGACTCCGGCGATGTTCCCGTTTATATGGCCAAGCCGGCTGGGCAGACTGCGCTTGCGACCGTCATCGTGGCCCACGAGATTTTCGGCGTGCACGAGCATATTGCCGATGTCTGCCGTCGCTTTGCCAAGCAGGGCTATCTGGCGTTGGCGCCGGAGTTTTTTCATCGCCAGGGTGATCCGCGCCAGCTCAAGAGCATTCCAGAGATTTTTGAGAAGGTCGTGAGCAAAGCCACCGATCGCCAGGTACTTGGCGATCTTCGCGCGGCTGCAGCGTTTGCGCTGAAGCAGGGCGGGGCCAAGGGGCGCATGGGCGTTACCGGGTTTTGCTGGGGGGGGCGTATTGTCTGGCTGGCTGCCGCCGAGCTGGGCGAACTCAGCGGTGGGGTAGCTTGGTATGGACGCATTCGCAGCACGGTGAACGAGGCCAACCCCTTTCACCCGATCGATATCGCCGAGAAGCTCAAGTGGCCGGTGCTTGGGCTATACGGCGGGGCTGACACGGGCATTCCCAATTCCGATGTGGACGAGATGAAGACCTTGCTCTCCTTCGGCGGGGAGGCGGCCAAGGCGTCAGAGATCATGCTCTACCCAGACACCCCACATGCTTTTCACGCGGACTACCGCCCCAGCTATCGCAAGGCGGAGGCGGAGGATGGCTGGAGGCGTTGTCTTGCCTGGTTTAGTAAGACCCTCAAAGCCCGATAGGACCGCCGTCGTCGCGCGTAATCACAATAGTGGCTGAGCGAGGGCGACCGGGGCGACCATAGCCCCGGTTCCCTGGCCAGCGGCTCTGATAGGTCTCGTCGAGCATCTCTTCGACCTTGGTGTTCTCGCCCGGGTGCTGAATATTGACGAAGAGTGCCTTGCCATCGGGCGTTTCGCATAGCCCAGTCACTTCGCATCCGGTTGGGCCCGTCATAAATCGCTTGAGCTGATTAGCCCCTAGCGTGGCCCCCACGAATGTCTGCTGAATACCCTTTACCCCGTCGATCTCATTGGTGATGGTCAGGGGGCCTCCATCGCCCACCTTTCCCGGAATGGCAGCGACCAGCATGCAGTTGCTCTCATCGGTCATGGCGCTGTCGTCCGTCTGAATCCAGCAAATACCTGTGGCCTTGCTAAACCAGATGCCGTCAGGCGATGAAAAACTGTTGGCCGCTGTGAGTTTCGAGGCATTGATGTCTCTGCTGTCCTCTTCAGCACCGAAGAGAAAGACATCCCATTGAAAGCCATTGGCGGTGTTCAGGCCACGGTCCTCTCGGAACCGAATGATGTGGCCATTGGGGTTGCCTTTGTAGGACTTGCCGTCTGGATCCCGATAGGCACGCGGATTGGATGCGTTGGTTGAGTTGGGCTGACGGAAGCGGTCGCTGTTGTTGGTGAGCGCGAAGTAGATTTCGCCATTCGCTGGGTTGACTGCACCCCATTCGGGGCGGTCCATCGCCGTGGCCCCGGCTGCGTCGGCGGCAATGCGTGTAAAAACCAACACATCTGCCTGGCTGGTGAAGGGGAAGTCGGCGTAGGCGGCAATGGCTGGGTTAGAGTCACTGAGGGGCAGCCACTCGCCGCGCCCGTCCTCGCGGAATTTCGCGGCGTACAACTGCCCCTCATTGAGGTACTTATCGCCCACCGCGAGACCGCCACCGATATCCGATGGGTCCCAAAGGGCTTTGCTTACGAACTTGTAGATGTATTCGTTTCGACCATCGCAGCCCATGTAGACCGCCAAGGGTTGACCCTTCACAGGTCGGGCAAAGACGGCCGCCTCATGCACGAACCGTCCGAGTCCGGTGCGCTTCACAATCGCGCTCGTGCGATCCATGGGGTCGATCTCGGTGACGTAGCCAAATGTGTTGGGCTCTTGACGGTAATCTTCCTCGGGACGGGCGCCCGTGATGGATGTATCCCAGCGTTCGAAGCGGCTGTCGTCCTGTGTGCCGCGCACGCTCACCCAGCCCTGGCTGCGATTGCGAGCGCCAGCCTGAACCAGCTCCATTGAGACGCCATAGCGCAGGAATGCCCGCGATGTTTTTACATCGGGTAAGGCACCTCGTGTTCGCACGAAGTAGGCATAAAAGTTTTCCTCGCAGGTGAGGTAGGTGCCCCACGGGGTCTGGCCCATGCCACAGTTGTTGATGGTGCCCCGGCTTCTGTCTCCTTTGGGGAAACGCTTCGTGGCGAAGCGCGCCTGAATGTCTTTGAGGTGGGCCTTGGGACCGGCTACACGCGCTGCTGTCTCGGGTGTGATTCGCCGATTGAAGGGGGAGCCTCGCACCAGTTGCCAGCCCGTCTTGGTGCGTTGGATCTCAGCAACGGAGACTCCATGAATGTTGATCTCCTTGAGGACCTCTTCAAGGGGCCGAACTCCGCCATCCCAGCCGGTCCCGCCAAAACGTTGACCTGACTTGCCGTTGCTGGTCTGTCCTTTGACGTGCAGAAAAACAGAGAGGGCTGAGCTCTCGTGATTCACGCAGAGGAGTGCACGTCCGGTGTCTTGCTGGGTGTACTGCCCCTCTGCATTGATGAAGAAGATCGCCATACCATCATGCTGGTCACCGATGCGATGACTGAAGTCATCGGTCTCGAGTCCAAGCGCACCAAAGCTGGGCACTTGGAAATCCATTGCATCGCCCGTTGCATGCACCACTCGGTAACTGTAGCCAGGGGGCAGCATGACGTCATCGGTGACGAGCTTTTCTGTGGCCTTAAAGCCCAGTGAGGAGGCTGGCGTCGGGGCAGCCGCTGCGGCCAGCGGGGACAGCCCAGCAGCGCTTAGCCCCACTGCGCCGCGGAGCACTTGGCGGCGTGCAGGGCTATTGAGGCTGGCCTCAAGCACATCCTGAAAATGAACGCTTGGATTCGGGTTTGTGATGGGATCTTCGTGCGATTCAAACATGATTGGCTCCAAACTTTTTCTGCATTGTGGCCCGACGCACGTGACAATCGGATTATGCTTTCGGCGTGCTGACCCTAACTTCAATTCTGTTGGCCTGTGTGGCTGCAACCTTCCTGAGTATTCTCCTGGCGGCAATCGTCTCGCTTGGGAGATTGTCTCGACTCGTCGACCGCATGGTGAGCTTCTCGGCGGGTATGTTGTTGGGCACAGCCCTCCTGCATTTGTTCCCTGAGAGCCTTCACCTGGGCAATGTGGATGTCCACACCATGACAGCCACCCTCTTGACGGGGCTCTTGGTGTTTTTCTTTCTTGAGCGGCTCTCTCTGTTGCGTCATGACCATCATCATGAGCACGATGGCCACCATCACGAGCATGGGCACGATGCCAAAACTGCGGGGCGCGGTGGGTTCACGCTGCTCATTGGAAGCACCATTCACGCGTTGGCTGACGGCGTACTGATTGCCGCGTCATTCCGGACTGACCCATTCTTGGGCGTCATGACGGCCGCAGCCATTGCCACCCACGAGGTGCCTCAGCAGATTGGGAATTTCTTTGTGCTACTCAACAGTGGGTTTACGCGCGCTCGGGCGCTTTTCTTCAATCTGCTCACGGGGGTTGGCTCTCTGGTAGGCGGCTTGGCTGGCTACTTTTTATTGGCGGAGGCTGCGGGCTGGCTGCCGTTTGTGTTAACGATTGCCGCGGCAAACTTCATTTACATCGCCTTGTCTGATCTCATTCCCCAACTCCATGCACAGGCGGATTCGCACCACCATGGTGGTCAGCGAAAGGCCGCTTGGCAGCAGCCGCTGTTGATGCTGCTGGGGGTTGGGCTCGCTGCGTTGGCGACCAGCCTACTGCACGGACACTGATCGGTCACTGAAAATGAAAAGCCCCGCGGTGGCGGGGCTTTAGGACAACGGAGGTACAGGAGCGCCTTACTTGATCTTGGCCTCTTTGTACATGACATGCTTGCGTGCTTTGGGATCGAATTTCTTGATCTCCATTTTCTCGGGCATGGTTTTTTTGTTCTTGGTGGTGGTGTAGAAGTGCCCCGTGCCAGCGGTGGACTCCAACTTAATCTTTTCGCGTCCGGCTTTTGCCATGCTGTTTCTCCTTAAGCCTGACCGCGGGCGCGCAGGTCAGCGAGCACCGACTCAATGCCGTTTTTAGTGATGGTCCGTACGGCTGCATTAGACACCCGCAGACGAACCCAACGGCCCTCGCTCTCGACCCAGAATCGGCGATAGTGCAGATTTGGCAAGAAGCGACGCTTGGTCTTGTTGTTGGCGTGAGAAACGTTGTTCCCCACCATGGGCTTTTTGCCGGTCACTTGGCATACACGTGCCATGGCTGTAATCCTTTTTATCGAAACAAATGTCGCGGTAGCGACGGGTAATCCAAGAGTTTAGCCGGCCAGCCAGCCTAAATCAAGTCTCTGATGCTCGGCTGCAGAATACCGTAGACCTCTCCATCAGCGACCACCAGATGCTCCCAGATTGTTATTTCGAGATGTGAAAAAAGGTCTTGAAGCCGCTGCGTCAATTGGATGTCTGCTCGGCTGGCGCTGGGTTCTCCGGATGGGTGATTGTGAAAGAGTACCAATCGACCTGCATTGTGTTGTAAGGCTCGGCTGGCGATCGACCGTGGGTACACGCTGGTCTGTGTTAGTGATCCCCGAAAGAGGATCTCGATGGCGATCAGTCGCTGGTGGGTGTCTAAGAAGGCCACCCCAAAGGCCTCGTGGTTGAGCCCACCGACCTCCTCAACGATCCAGGGCCGAAGGTCGGCGGGTCGTTGAATGTGGGCCCCTCTGGGCAGTGCGCCCGTGATGCGCCGAGTCAGTTCTCGGAAAGCCATGATGAGGCTTGCTCGCGCTGGGCCAATTCCACGCTGCGCCAGTAGTTGACCCTGGGGCGCTCGCATGAGAGAGCTCAGATTCCCGAACACCCCAATCAGCCGCTGGGCCTGTTGGAGATGATTCTCGCCCGGTCGACCTGTTTGAAAGAGCACTGCCAAGAGCTCAGCGTCACTCAGCTGTGCTGCGCCCCAACGGGACATTTTTTCTCTGGGGCCAATTTCGGTGTGCATAGGCTTGCCTCGCTTAAAATGCTCGAGACTCGCTCGGCCCGCTGCCGCACAGCCCCCCGGCTCTCTTAGTCCAGGACGATTAGCCCCCTAGAAGGATGCTCCAGACATGATTCATGTGAACTCCCACGTCACCTTCCACTACAGCCTCGCGCTCGACGATGGGCAGGTTGTTCTGAGCACCTTTGATGACAAGCCCGCAACCTTACAGATGGGCCTCGGACAGTTCTCGGAGGGCTTGGAGCGTTGTCTGCTTGCACTTCGCGAGGGCGAGGAACGCTCCTACAGGCTGGGACCAGACGATGCATTTGGTCCTCGAAATCCGGAGCTGGTTCAACGTTTGGCCAAATCACTCATGGACGCACATGCAGATCCCGCCGACCCCCTCGAGCCTGGGGATCTGATTGAGTTTCCCAGTCCCGATGGCGGGCGCTTTGCGGGCGTGTTCAAAGGGTGGGATGGCGATGAGGCGATCTTCGACTTCAATCACCCCTTGGCGGGGGTACCCTTAGACTTCCGAGTACAGATTATTGGAGTCCTCTAGTCATGGCAGAGACCGCATCTGAAATTGTGATGGCCGAGCCGCGCGGATTCTGCGCAGGTGTTGATCGGGCCATTGAGATCGTGGAGCGGGCGCTCGATAAGTTTGGTGCGCCGGTCTATGTGCGTCATGAGATTGTGCACAACGACCATGTCGTGCGTGAGCTGCGCGAAAAGGGCGCCGTCTTCATTGAAGACCTCGAGGAGGTTCCCGTGGGTGCCCGCGTGATCATGAGTGCACACGGGGTGTCCCGCAAGGTCCGAGCGCACGCAGTAGAGCGCGAGCTTGATGTCTTCGACGCCACCTGCCCCCTGGTCACCAAGGTGCATGTCGAAGTGCGAAAGCTGGCAGCAGAGGGCTATGAGATTGTGATGATTGGTCATGCCCGCCACCCTGAGACTGAGGGCACGATGGGTCAGCTCGACTCAGGAATTTATTTGGTTGAGGACGAGCAGCAAGTACAGACGCTTGAAGTCACCAAACCCGATCGCTTGGCCTATGTCTCGCAGACCACGTTGTCGATGGACGACACCAAGGTGGTGGTCGATGCGCTCAAGGCGCGCTTCCCAAACATTCGCAGCCCCAAGTTCAGTGACATCTGCTACGCCACACAGAACCGACAGGATGCGGTGAAGCTCATGAGTGGGCAGGTCGACGTGGTGCTGGTGGTGGGGAGCCGCTCAAGCTCAAACAGCAATCGACTGCGTGAAGTTGCAGAGCGCCATGGGGTTCCCGCGTATCTCTTGAATGACGCCTCTGAGCTTGACGCCAACTGGTTGGCGGGGAAGTCTCGCGTGGGCATTACCGCGGGTGCCTCGGCACCGGAGGCCTTGGTTCAGGGCTTGGTTCAGGCTGTGAAGGGTCTGGGTGCTGGGGCGGTGCGCCGGTTGCCTGGCGCCGAGGAGCATATTCGGTTCCCGCTGCCTAAGGGGTTGAGCTAACCCGCGGCGGGCTCCTCGTACATCACATTGATTCTTGCCAGGTGCTTGATTCCGGCCTTCACGGGTAAGCCCTCGTGCTGAACGGAGTCCAGGGAGAAACCATGGCGAAAGAAGAGCGCGTCACCCGCCACCGGGTTGACATCTACAACGGCGCCTAGCCGGCTGTGCAGCCGGGTCGCACCGCCTTCAAGTCCGTCGCGAGCGTCGTTTAAGTAAAGCAGCATCGACAGCGCTGAACGCGCATCACTCCACTCCACCATGCGTTGGCCCCGGTCGTCCAGGCCGTAGCCGGGCCAATCACCGTCGATATGAAATCGGAACTGATCCCCGGGGTGGTACCGATACATGTTGAGCCGTTGGCTCAGGCGCGCTTGGACTCGGCGGCCGTCGATGGTGGGTGGTACCAACGGAATGACACGGGCCGCTATGCATGCCATGAGGTGTGCATCTGCAATCCAGTGCACGGACTCGTTCATTCGCATGCCCGGCGGCGTGGCAATGCCTGGTGCTGCAGCTGAATATCCCAAAGCCTCGGTGGCCAGCACAATGCGTTGGCATTGCGCACGCGTCAGCACGCCAGTGATGACAAAGGCAAGTTGACCGTCGAGCGCGAGGTCAGTGCGCGATGGGGCGATTGATGGCGGTACGAGCTCCTCGGGCCGAAACAATGCCTCGTCGAACGCGTAGATGGGCGTGTTGGGCTGCGCACCCCCCATGGGGAGGCTGCCGGGCATGCTAGCGACAATGCGAGACGTAGGAATCTTTTGCATGTGCACATGCTAACGAGGTCAGGGATTACTCGGGTATGTAACCCACTATTACCGGTAGAGACTTCAATCACAGAACAATGCTTCACACATTCAACCCCTCCTCAACACAAAAAAGGGGAATTCTTCGATGTGTGAGTTTTACGCAAAAGCCGATCCAATTCTGTATGAGTCCCGCACGCGCACGGTCCGCATTGACGGGGTCGTGACGAGCATTCGCTTAGAGAATTTTGTGTGGGAGATTCTGGCCCGTATTGCCGAGGACGAGGCCAGCTCCACGAATGCGCTGATTTCCACGCTGCACCGCGAGGTGATGCATGCCAACGGTGAGACGCCAAATTTTGCCTCGTTCCTGAGGGTCACCTGCCTGCGGTATTTGAACCGAAAGTTGCAGGGAGGAGCGGTCGCATCCGAGGACATTGAGCACTCCTCCGAATCTTTCCACGCCTCGGACATGGGCGCGATCAATCGCGCGACTCGTCAATGAGCCGGTGGGTAAGCAGGGGGGGTGGCGCTGTTGTCCTCCTTGCCTCAAGCCTTATCTCAAGCGCGGTCCTCGCAAGCCAAGAGGGCAGAGTCTTCTTTGAGAAGGCCTGCTCGATTTGTCATGCAGTGAGCGCACAAGAGCCCAAGAAATCGGGGCCTATGCTCAGGGGAGTCATTGGGCGCCCCTCTGGAAGTGTCGAGGGTTATGTCTACTCCGCAGCGCTCTCAAAGGCCAATCTCACCTGGGACGCAAAGACCCTTGATCGGTGGCTTGAAGACCCACAGGCGCTGGTGCCAGGAAACACCATGGGCTATGCCATGCGAAGCCCGGAGCGGCGTGCACTGGTTATCGAATATCTCACTTCACTCAAATAAAAGGAGCAGGCATTTGGCCAAGGCAATTCACACCATGATCCGCGTCATGAACACCGAGCGTTCGGTGGACTTCTACCAAAAGGCATTTGGACTCAAGCCCGTGCATGTTCTGGATTACGAGACTTTCAAACTCACCTATCTGCGCAATGACGAGAATGACTTTGAGCTTGAGTTGACCGAGAACAAGGGACGAGCAGAGCCCTACGAGCAAGGTAGCGCCTACGGGCATCTCGCAGTCTGTGTTGATGAGCTGGCAGCGGAGCATGGCCGGATGTCGGCGCTCGGCATGACCCTTGGCGACATCAAGGCTATGAACTATCAAGGCGAGCTTGCAGCACGATTCTTTTTTGTGACGGACCCAGACGGCTACAAGATCGAAGTCCTGGAGCGTCACGGGCATTACCGGTAGCACAGCGTTATCCATTCAAAAAACAGGAGACAACCATGGAGCAAGTGATTCGCTTTACGCCACAGAAGCCCGCTCGGCGGGAGTTCATACGCGCCAGCGTGGCCGCGTCGGTGGTCGTTTCGGCAGGCGCCTTGATGAACAGCTCGGAGGCTTGGGCGCTTGAGCTCAAGGCGCTCAAGCCCGAAACCGCACGCACACTCATTCAGTTAGCGCGCGACATTTATCCACACGACCGTATTGCCACCAAGTATTACGCCGTGGCGATCAAGGGAATGGACGCGAAAGCAGCGGGGGATGCGAAGTTTAAGGCCATGTTGGAGAAAGGGGTTGCCGACCTCAATGGTCGCGCAAAGAAAGCTCACCAGCGTGCTCACTACGAGTCGGTAGGCTGGGAAATTGATCGGGTAAAGATCTTGAAGGCTGTTGAGAAAACTCCTTTTTTCCAAGCGATTCGCGGAGACCTGGTGGTGAGCCTCTACAACCAAAAGGAGGTCTGGCCGGTCTTTGGCTATGAGGGCGAGAGTGCCTCCAAGGGTGGCTATATCAACCGTGGCTTCAACGATCTGACCTGGCTCTGAGCACGAGGGGAGAACAAAAATGACTACAAAATTTCGGATGGATGATGACTCGGTCGTTGTGATTGTCGGATCGGGCGCTGGCGGCGGAACTCTGGCCACCCAGCTCGCCCTCAAGGGCGTGAAGGTGGTGTGTCTTGAGGCCGGTGCGCGTCACGAGATGGAAGATTTCATCAATGACGAGTGGGCGTCATTCGGGCAGCTTGCATGGACCGATATGCGCATGACCTCGGGCTCCTGGCGAGTCTCGCGTAATTTTGCCAACCTGCCGGCCTGGATCGTGAAGTCAGTGGGCGGCTCCACCACCCACTGGGCGGGTGCCTCGCTGCGGTTTCAGGAACATGAGTTCAAGACCAAGAGTGTCTATGGCGAGGTGAAGGGCGCAAACCTGCTGGACTGGCCCGTCACCCTCAAGGAAATGGAGCCCTGGTACGCCATGGCCGAAGACCGCATGGGTGTAACGCGCACGAATGGCATTCCAGGCCTGCCGGGCAACAACAACTTCAAGGTCATGGAATATGGCGCCAAGAAGATCGGCTATTCCATGGTGCACACCGGCAATATGGCGATTAACAGCCAGCCACGCGATGGTCGTGCAGCCTGTCAGCAGATTGGATTCTGTTTCCAGGGGTGTAAGAGCGGCGCAAAGTGGTCCACGCTCTATGCCGAACTGCCCAAGGGCGAGAAGACGGGCAACCTCGAAGTGCGCAGCCAGTGTCATGTCTACAAGATCGAGCACGACAACAGCGGCAAGGTCACAGGCGTCGTCTACTATGACAAGGACGGGAAGTCCCAGCGCCAGAAGGCCCGAGTGGTGGCGGTTGCCGGCAACTCCATTGAGACCCCAAGGCTGCTGCTGCTCTCGGCTTCGGGCAAGTTCTCCAAGGGCCTCGCCAACTCCTCGGACCAGGTGGGCCGCAACTATATGCGCCACATGACTGGCTCGGTCTATGCCAGCTTCGATCGCCCCGTGAAGATGTGGCGCGGAACCACCATGGCCGGCATCATCCAGGACGAAGCCAAGCACGATCCGAAGCGCGGGTTTGTGGGGGGCTATGAGATGGAGACGCTGTCTCTCGGGGTTCCCTTTATGGCGGCTTTCTTGGATCCGGGCTCATGGGGCCGGGAATTCACCACGGGCATGGAGGCCTACGAAAACATGGCCGGCATGTGGCTGGTGGGTGAGGACATGCCTCAGGCGACCAACCGGATCACCCTGCACGACAAAGCCAAAGACAAGCATGGCCTGCCGGTGGCGAACGTTCATTTTGATGATCACCCCAATGACATCAAGATGCGGGACCACGCCTATGCAAGAGGCATGGCGGTCTATGAGGCGGCCGGCGCCACGCGCTTCTTCCCCACGACGCCTTATCCCTCCACCCACAACCTGGGCACCTGCCGTATGGCCGCCAAGCCAGAGGATGGTGTGGTGAATGCCTATGGCCGCAGTCATGACATCAAGAACCTGTTCATCTCCGATGGAAGCCAGTTCACCACCGGTGCGGCGGAGAACCCCACGCTGACCATTGTGGCGCTGGCTCTTCGGCAGGCTGATCACATTGTGTCCCTGATGTCGAAGCGGGAGATTTAACGGGCTTTGATAGAATGGGTGTGTTGCCGGTGTAGCTCAGACGGTAGAGCAGCGCATTCGTAATGCGAAGGTCGAGGGTTCGATTCCTTTCACCGGCACCACATTCAATGGCCTGAACCTCTCAGGCCATTTTTTCGTCCGTTGTTGCCCCGTGCATTGGTGGTCATCTGCCAAGAACCCAGCATTCAAGCAGGTTTTGCAGGAAGTGGCCGCTGGCAAGGTCAAGCCGCTGTCTGACGTGGTGGTGTTTGTGATTGCCGATGGCCGCCGAGACATGCAGTCGCTGCTCACACGCCGACTGTTGGGCGCCTGATCAACACGCCAACGCCCTCCACACATCGTGTGCGCAAGCCGGACCATTTTCATGAATTTGTTCGCCCGCATCTTCTCCATCCCCTCGCGCTTGGTGATCTCAGCAATGCTGCCCACAGCGCCACTATTGCCCGTTATGGCAGGAAGTATTACCATGCAATCTAAAGTAAAACACAGGAGGCTGCATGTCGACCACGCTCACCATCAAGGGGCAAGTCACCATCCCCAAGCAGATCCGCGATGCACTGGGCTTGAGGCCTGGTATGCCAGTGGACTTTGCCGTCAACCAAGACGGCGAGGTTGTGATCCACAAGGCAGAAGGCTCAGGCAAGCGCAAGCCTGACCGGTTCGAAGCCGCCCGAGGCAAGGCCGATGTGCAGTGGCGAACCCAAGACCTGATGGCCTTGCTGCGCGATGATGCAGGGAATATGGCCTAATGCTTGTCGACACGAACGTTCTTTTAGATCTCCTGGAGAACGATCGGGACTGGGTCGACTGGTCCATGGCGCAGCTGCAGGCACAGTCCAAGGTGCACCGGCTGGTCATCAACCCGATCATCTACTCTGAGCTGTCGCTGACGTTTTCTACGGTCGAGGCTCTGGACCATGTGCTCGATAGTATGGAGCTGCGCATGCTAGAGATACCCAAGCCCGCCTTGTTTTTGGCCGGAAAAGCATTTGTGCAATACCGTCGCAGTGGCGGTGTAAAAAGTAATGTGCTCGGGGATTTTTTTATTGGTGCTCACGCCGCCGTCAGCGGGTTGCCGGTATTAACCCGAGATACTCGGCGTTATAAGAATTATTTCCCGACCGTCCGATTGGTCGCGCCGGAGTGAAAAAAATACGAATTCAAACAACACAAACATTCGGCAGGAAAAGAAGCATGACCAGCCCTCAACAACCCGCCGAACTGCAACGCCGGATCTAGCAAATCGCTAACGATGTCCGAGGAGCTTTGGACGGTTGGGACTTCAAGCAGTACGTCTTGGGCCCTCTGTTTTATCGCTTTATCAGCGAAAACGTCGCTGCCTACATTGAGGGGGGAGACCACACACCGGGCAAATGCGTTGAAGACGTTTTAGGCTTTATCAAGGCTGCCATCGAGGATGACGCCCGCAATGCGGTTTTGCAAGAAGTCGCCCTGCTCAAGGCCCCCAAAGCATTGGCCTGATGCCAGCTAAGTAAAGTGTCCTGCTAACACGCCGCTTGATTGGCGCCTGATCTCGGGAGGATTGGCGACTGATCTCGGGAGACTAAAAGGACAGTGCGCCCTATCAATGTATTTTAGATTCGTCGTTAAGGTGTATAACGACCTCTAGGTGTCTAAATACATAACCATTCGCAAGAAGTTCTGGATCGTCTTCACCATTGCTTCAACGTGGATGGCGATCTCTATTGTTCTCGCTCAACCATGGCTGTCTGATCTGACTGAAGCTGTCGGGCAGCCGCTTGCGGTCTTCTTCATTTCGTTCATTGCCATCGTTCCTGGCTTCATGAACGCATTCGTCGTGGCCTCCATGTTGCTGGACAAACGACCAGCTCGTGTGAAGCCGAGGCGATACCCTCCAGTGACCATACTGATCCCGGCGTTTAACGAAGAGTGCTCAATTCGGGAGACCGTCCAGAGTGTCTTGGACCAAGACTACCCTGGCGAGTTGACGATTCTCTTGATCAATGACGGTTCGTCTGACGGGACCGTAAAAGAGGTACTGTCGATGGGCCTTCGAGATCAGCGACTCAGGCTTATAGACCTACCCCACAACGGTGGAAAGTCTGCTGCACTCAACGAGGGGCTTCGGCAGAGTGAGACGGATCTGATCGTAAGCGTCGATGCAGATTGCTGGGTGAAGCGCAATGGAGTGCTCAACCTTGTTGAGCGTTATCTCGGCGATCCCGTGAATACGGGGGCAGTCGCGGGAGCGATTTTGATTCGAAATTCTCGTAAAAATTGGTTGTGTAAGGCTCAGGAATGGGACTACTTTCTTGGCATTGCAGCTGTCAAGCGGGTTCAGTCTTTATTCCAAGGGACCTTGGTGGCGCAGGGTGCATTTTCACTCTATGAGCGATCAGCTATTGAGCGCGTTGGAGGCTGGCCCAACACCGTGGGTGAGGACATTGTGCTCACCTGGAGACTCTTGGGGGAGGGGTTTCGCGTGGGTCATGCAGCCGATGCCTGCGCGTTTACGAATTGTCCCGACACCATTTGGAAATTCGTAAAGCAGAGGCAGCGATGGTCTCGGGGTTTGATTGAGGCCTTTCGCGACAGTCCTCGACTGATTGTCAAATCAAGATGGAGCAGCATGTTTGTTGTGTGGAACGCCATATTCCCGCTCATGGATCTCGCTTACACAATTGGCTTCATCCCCGGCCTTATTCTGGCGTGCTTTGGCCACTTCTGGATCGTTGGTCCAATGACCCTTGCACTTATTCCGCCTGGCCTTCTGTTGACCCGGGTCATGTATGTTGCTGAGGCCAGAATGTTTTTTGAAGAGGACCTGAAGGTGCGGAAGAACTACATGGGCTTCCTCTCGTATACCCTTGCTTACGGGCTTATTCTTCAGCCATCCTGTGTGTACGGCTACATCTCCGAGCTCCTTGGAGTGCGCAAGAACTGGGGAACAAAATAGCCAAAGACCCATATTGGCTGACCCTCCCCTTGGCTGCTTTGTTGGCGCTCTCGGTGAGCACCAGTGCGCGAGCGCAGTCACTTGCAACAGAGTGGCTGCTGTCGAGCGATACGGATCGCTTTGAGGCTGTCAAGCTTCGTCAGTCATTCTCACCAAATCAGCAGACTGCTCAGGAGCATTGGAGGTGGTCGCTACAAAAATCCCGCTATCGGGAATTGGATTGGACACTGCACACCAGCCAGCTGGGCCTCAGCTATAGATCATCGGGGGAGAGCGGGCTCCAGGTCGAGAGCAACGTTTACATGGGCGATGGTTTGGCTGACCAGCTCATCACAACCGAAAATAGGGTCTCCTTCCCACTCTTTAAGGCTTCACGCGCGGAGGGCTTCCTGTTGCGGGATGCAGTAGAGACGCGGCGGGGATTTGAGACCAACCGCCGCTTCTGGCTTGTGGGGGCCGGGCTAGAGACCCAATGGGCTGAGCAATGGAGCACCGTGCTGTCATGGTCAAAGACTGAGTTCTCTGATCGCAACACGCGAAGTCGCCTCCTCACCAAGCTGGTCTTTGACCTATATCCGTCCGAGGGGGTGACAGTGCAGATCTGGCATCGCATCCATCGAGACGATGATCCGATGCAGGCCAGGGGGATTTACTTCAGTGCTGATCGCTACCGAGAGACGCTGGTGCTCTTGGGTCTCAACAGACGGACTCCGGATCTTCGTGTCCGGGCGCGCCTCGGTTGGGGGATCCAGCGGGTTGCACTCTCCCCTGAATCCGATTCGCAGCTTGCAGAGGTCTCGATTGAGCCGTTGGGTAAAGCGTCACTGACATTTCGCACGGTGCTTACTCTCAAGCGCAGCGCAGGTATACGTGGCGACTCCTACACCTACCGATCGCTCACGCAAGAATTAATCATTTGGTTTTAGTGCTGTGTCTCTCGCGAGAAAACGCAGCAGCGGTTTCGACCTGACTGTTTGGCTACATACATGGCATCGTCAGCCTCTCTCACAAGGTCTTTAATCAACGTGCGCTTATCGATTGCGAGGTGGTCAGAAGGACGTAGTGACGTGAGCCCAATACTGATTGTGATTGTGATTGCTTTTGAGCCAAAGACGCAGCTCTGATGCTCCACGGATGCACGCAACCGCTCAGCGATCTCAACGGCGAGGGAGATGTCTGTATGCGGCATTGCACAGACAAACTCCTCGCCGCCGAGTCGGCCCCATAGGTCAGTCTCGCGAACTGCTGCTTTGCAGAGCGCTGCAAGATGCATAAGAGTGTCGTCCCCAACCCCATGACCGAAGGTGTCATTCACCTGCTTAAAGTGATCAACGTCTATTTCCATAATGGACAAAACCGATCCATCTCGCGAGGCAGTCTCAATCTCCCGCTCCACCGAGGTGACCCAGGCCTCTCTCTGCAAGAGCCCTGTCAGGTTGTCTATTCGAGATCGATTTTCTAGCACCGCTGACTTGTCGTTCAGATCTTTAAGCAGCACTCGCAGAAGCAGCACGGCAAGCGTGAGGATAGCCGCGATAACAAGAGAGAAGGTCGCCTGAAGCACTACGTGGGTGCTCGCGAAGTTGGGAGAGTTGATTTCGAGTAGACCATGCGCGATGAGCAGCAGCGGGCAGACCGTCAAAATGAGCCATAGTCGGCGGTGACGTGAGGTTTTGTGCGCCACCGAGAGCGTTAGGAGCACGCCTGCTGCATGCGTGAGGAGCGTGAGCGCGGCTAAGCTGTAAAGCAGCGCGTCTGGCCCCATTTAGGGGGTGCTCCGGGCAGAGACCTGAAGTGGGAGCATCCGAAAGTCGGGGGCTGGAAATGCATAACCCTGATGCTTAAAGAGGTCGAGGCAACATGTTGCGACCTCTTTGTCGTAGCACACGCCTGCACCGCGCTCGAGCTCTTGAAGGGCTCTATCGATCGAGGCGGGCACGCGATATGGGCGCTGACTCGACATGGCTTCGACCAGGTCAGCCACGGCGAGGATGCGAGCCTCAAGGAGAATCTGGTCTCCCGATAGTCCTCTGGGGTATCCAGATCCGTCTTGTCGCTCGTGGTGTTGCAGCACAATGAGTGCAATGGGCCACGGAAACTGAATTGTTTTTAGAATATCGTGGCCTGCCTGGGCGTGAGTTCGCAGTATGGCGATCTCGAGTGCTGAAAGCTCTCCCGGCTTGGTAAGGATTTCAATCGGAACGGTGATCTTTCCGATGTCATGGAGTAGGGCTGCAATACGCACCCCTTGAATCTTCTCGGGGGGTAGGGACATCTGCCTTGCGATTGCACAGGCAAGTGACGCCACTCGCCTCTGATGGCTTGCTGTGTAGGGGTCTCGACCAGCCACCACGGAGCCAAGTGTCTCAATGACCTCAAGCAGCAGCCCTTGACGGAGCTCTTGCTCTCGTTGCAAGGCCAATTCGGCCCTCCGTCGATCGCTGATGTCGCGAATATTGCACTGCGCGACTTTTTGACCATGTACCTCGTATACATTGCTGACGAACTCAACCGGAACGGTGCGTCCGTCTCGTGATAGCAGGTCGAGGTGCTCGTAGCGCGCATAGCCAAGATGCATCAACTCTCGGAGCATGCCTTCATTTGCCGCTTTATCGGCGAGAAGCCCGAGTTCCCAGAGCCGCTTCCCAAGGATGTCCTCACTTTGGAACCCGACCATTCGTAGGAAAAATGGATTCGCATCGAAGACCATGCCCTCCGGAAAGGTAATCAACAAAATCCCGTCTTGTGCGGTTTCGAAGAGGCGTCTGTATCGCTCCTCTGAGAGGGGGGACCCAATGGCCGGATGCTGTGTCTGAGAGGGATCCACCGGCTCATGCTATCGCGGAATCGCGGCTTAAATGGGTCTCACAGATAAATAAACCAGATAATTCAATAAACGTTGAGAACTCTGGCACCCAACCTGTGTTGTCACGCTTTTGTCATCTCGGTCATTCACGCTTTGCCGCTAATTCGTTCGCCTTGAACGTCACGGGAGTGAGTGCCGCGCATGTCAAGCAAATCTATCGCTGTAGACGCCGTTCTGGGAGAGGTCCCCTCCGAGCGCGGTCTTCGAATCTCAGACCGCATCTTTGCGGCGTTGTTTAACCACCTTGTCTATCCCCAGATCTGGGAGGATCCCGAGGTCGATCTTCAGGCACTTCAGCTACAAGACGGCGAGCATGTCGTAGCGATCGCATCTGGTGGCTGCAACCTCCTCAACATGCTGACGGCGGCCGAAATTCGGATTTCAGCATTGGATTTGAGTCGCGCGCATATTGCCCTCAATCACCTGAAGCATGCAGCCCTCCGCGGCCTTGACCAGCATGAAGACTTCTTGGCTTTCTTTGGTCACGCCAATCAACGCGAGAACCGTGCGCGTTACTTCGAAAAGATTGCCCCCCATCTCGACCAAGCCAGCCGCGCGTATTGGGAGAAGCGGACACCCTTTACCCGCCGCATTGATGCCTTCACCGAGAATTTCTATACCAAAGGGGTACTTGGGCGCTTCATCGGCGCGAGCCACCTCGCGGCTCGTCTCTTCGGCGTGAACCCAAGGGACATCCTCAGCGCCTCGAACCGTCAGGAGCAGGCTGAAATATTCGATGCAACCATGGGGCGGGTGCTCAAACGTCCATTTGTGCAGAGGGCGCTTCAGAATCCGTTCGCGCTCTATGGTCTCGGGATTCCAGCCGCTCAGTTCCAGAAGCTCCAAGGAGATGCGCCGTCGATGTCAATGGTTCTGCATGACCGTTTGCGTCGACTGGCCTGTGACTTTGACCTCTCGACCAATTACTTTGCCTGGCAGGCGTTTGGGCGCAGATATGACCTCGATCAGACAGAGGCGCTACCTCGGTACCTGCAGGAGCGCCACTATGAGAATCTGCGTCAGCGCATTGGGCAGGTCGAGATGCATCGCATGATGCTCACCACCTTTCTCAAGGCCCAGCCGGCGGAGTCCGTTGATGCGTTTGTCTTCCTGGACGCACAAGATTGGATGAATGATCAGCAGCTCAACGCGCTTTGGAGTGAAGTGCAGCGTGCGGCATCGCCGAAAGCGCGTGTCATCTTTCGCACTGCGGGTGCAGAGAACATCTTGCTCCATCGTGTTGACAAGCAAGTGCTGCGCAACTGGCACTACGCCCGTGAGACCTCAGCGCACCTTCACAAGCAAGACCGATCGGCCATCTACGGGGGGTTTCACCTCATGCAGCGGCAAGCATTCCCAGCAGCGTAGCGCGCATGGATTCGCTCGAACAGCACGGCGCCAAGATGGATAGCGTCTATCGTTGGACGCGTTACGTCTACGACTGGACTCGACCCCTGTTTCTTTTCGGGCGCGACCGACTGGTCGACACGCTGGATCCGCCCGAGGGCGGCCGTGTCTGTGAAATGGGCTGCGGCACGGCTCACAATCTGATTCGTCTCGCAAGACGTCGTCCCGACCTCCAACTGATTGGGGTTGACGCATCAGAGGCCATGCTGGAGATGGCTCGTCGTAAGGTGAGGCAGGCGGGGCTCACAGCTCAGATTACGCTGGTCCATGGATTTGCAGAGTCCTATCGCCCAGCAGGTTGCGTGGATGTGGTGATGTTTCCCTACTCCTTGTCCATGATGCCTCGCCCGGACCTGGCCATTCAGAACGCCAGCAGCTGGATCAGCCCCGACGGGTATCTTGCCGCGGTGGATTTTGGAGACCTCTCAGGCTGGCCGGCATTACCGCGACGGCTTGTGCTTGAGTTTCTCAAGCGCTTCGAGGTCTACCCAAGGCCCGAGCTTTTCTCACCCGAAGTCAGCCCGCTTGGCGTAAAGGCGAATTGGCGGCTCGGGCGCTACTGCGTGAGTGCGGCGCTCAGTCCACAACCGTCTTAGAGGCCACTGACCGCTCTGGCTGCCCGCGCAATCACCAGTTCCTCTTGCGTGGGAATGACCATCACGCAGGTGCGTGAGCCCTCCGGGGAGATGACCTGTGCGTTCTGGGTGTTGCGGTGGTGATCGATCTCGATACCCATCCACTGCATGCGTTCGCATACTCGAGCACGCACCCCTAGTGAGTGCTCTCCGATGCCCCCACAAAACACCAGCGCATCGATTCCGCCCATGGCGGCAGCCATGGCGCCGATCTCACGCTGGATGCGAAAGACGAAATAGTCAATGGCGCGCTGGGCCTCTGGGGTGTTGGACGCCTCTAGCGTGCGCATGTCATTAGAGAGGCCCCCCGAGAGGCCGAGTAGACCTGACTCGTTATACAGGGTGTGTCGGATCTCGGAGGAGGAGAGGCCCTCTTGGTCGAGCATGTAGAGCAAGACCCCCGGATCAATCTGGCCACATCGCGTACCCATGGGCAGACCATCGAGCGCAGAAAACCCCATGGTCGATGCGACAGATTTCCCGTCGACCATGCCGCACATCGAAGCACCATTGCCCAAGTGCGCAACGACCACACGTCCCTGCGCGATCTGAGGTGCGAGGTCTCGCAGGCGAGCACTCACGTACTCGTAGCTCAGCCCATGGAACCCATACCGGCGAACGCCCCTCTCAAAGTAGCGAAAGGGAAGGGCGAAGCTATCGTTCACAAAGGGGTGACCACGATGGAAGGCGGTGTCGAAGCAAGCAACTTGGGGAACGTCTCCGAAGGCAGCCATCGCGGTGCGAATGCCCGCAAGGTTATGCGGCTGGTGCAGGGGAGCAAAGGGCTCCAGGGTGGTCAGGTACTCCATGACGGCTGGGGTCACGCGCGCGGGCGAGGTGAAGCGGTCCCCACCGTGCACAACCCGGTGCCCAATTGCAGAGAAGGCAAGGTCTGGGAGCGCTTGCTTCAACGCCTGGATGACAGCACTTAACGCCTCGGCATGATTTGAGAGAGGGACGCGGGGAGGTGCGACGGTTGCGCCGTCGCTCAATTGCAGTCGCAGACTGCCCTGCGCCCCAATACGCTCAACCTGACCGGTGAGAAACGGCTCATCGCCCTGCGCCCCGAATACGGCCAACTTGAGTGAGGAGGACCCGGCGTTGAGGGTCAGGACCGCGTCGGTCATGCGATGTTGTGGAGCCCCGCATCGACGTAGACGGTGTCACCCGTCATGCCCGACGCCGCTGGGCTCACCAGAAAGGAGACCACCTGGCCTACTTCGGCAATGTCGACAAGTCGGTGCTCGGGGGTGCGGTCGACGGCCATTTGGACCAGTTCATCGAAGTGGTCGATCCCGCTGGCTGCCCGTGTGCGCAGGGGCCCTGGCGAAACGGCATAAACCCGAATGCCGGCGGGTCCGAGCTCATTGGCCATGTAGCGCACCGTGGATTCCAAAGCGGCCTTGACTGGGCCCATGAGGTTGTAGTTCTGAACCACTTTATCTGCCCCGTAGTAACTCATGGTGATCAGGGCACCGCCGCGACGCAGGAGTCGTTCTGCGTGGTGGGCAACCTCTATGAACGAGTGACAGGAGACCTGCATGGCCAGCAGAAAGCCTTCTCTTGAGCAATCCACAATGCGGCCATGAAGGTCCTCTCTCGGGGCAAAGGCAATGGAGTGAATGACAAAATCCAAAGCGCCCCAGTGGTCTTCCAAGGTCTGAAACACCGCCGCAATGGCTCCGGGCTGTGTCACGTCGAGCGGAAGCAGGAGTGTTGCATCGAGTTGTTTGGCTAACGGCTCCACGTAGGGCAAGGCTTTGTCATTGAGATAGGTAAGTGCGACCTCAGCGCCCATCTCACGTAGTTTTGTCGCGCAACCAAAAGCAATGCTGTGGGCGTTGGCCACCCCGATAATCAAGCCTCTTCGGCCTTTGAGCCAGTCTGCGTTCACTACCATTGGCCCACATTGGGCATGCTGGCCCAAGGCTCTGCGGGGGGTAATGCATCGCCGCGTTGCAGCAACTCAATAGAGATGTTGTCTGGGGAGCGGACAAAGGCCATTCGGCCATCCCTGGGGGGCCGATTGATCGTGACGCCGTGATCCATGAGCCGCTGGCAGGTCGCATAGATGTTGTCGACCGCATAGGCGACGTGACCGAAGTTTCGCCCGCCCGTGTAGACCTCGGGGTCCCAGTTGTAGGTGAGCTCGATCTGGGCTTCTGAGTCTCCGGGCGCAGCCAGAAACGCCAAGGTAAAGCGACCAGCTGGAATGTCGCGCTGGCGCAGGAGTTCGAGGCCCAGGGCCTCGGTGTAGAACCGAATGGAGGCATCGAGATCGGTCACGCGGACCATGGTGTGTAGATATTTCATGAGCCTAGAACCCTAAATGATTGAAGTTTCAGTTTGGAGTTTAGGGGCTCCTTGACTTCAAGTGGCGGCTCTTGAACACTAGTGCCTGCGCAGAGGTGCTCTTGGGAGAGAACAGGTTTTTTTATGCCTGTCGCCGAAGGTGTAGATCCCCAAAAACTCTCAGGCAAAAGGACCAACAGCACCGCGCACTCTGGAGAGTGGTCGCCCGTGAGCGACCCGCCGAAGGATAATCTCTCAGGCGCCAAGGACAGAGGGGGGCATGCGATGGGCTCCATCGCGTCAACCTCTGGAGGCTGCTGTGCAATTTCCCCAAGAACTGCGTTATACCGAAAGCCATGAATGGGCCAAGCTCGACTCTGGTGAGGTCACTGTTGGCATCACCGAACTCGCGCAGGACTCGCTCGGAGAATTGGTTTACGTGGAACTTCCGGCCATTGGCCGCGCTGTGACAGCTGGAGAGGCCTGCGCCGTGGTCGAATCGACCAAGGCGGCATCAGATGTCTATGCGCCGATCGCGGGCGAGGTGGTTGCGGTGAATGAAGCCCTTAGCTCTGAGCCACAGCTCGTCAATGAGGCGCCTTATGCAGGCGGATGGCTCTTTAAAATTCGCCCCGCGCAGGCTGACCCACTTGCAGGACTCTTGACGGTAGCGGCCTACACCGCGGGTCCGGGAAAGGGAGCCTAAGACCATGCAAGGATACGAGCCTGTTGATTCCTTCGAAGGCCTGCTCGATGCAGAGGCTTTCCATGCACGCCATATCGGTCCCTCTCACGCCGAGCAGCAGTCCATGCTTCAGGCTCTCGGCGTGGCCTCGGTTGAGGATCTCATTCAGGCCACCGTACCAGAGGCCATTTTGTCGCCCGGACCGCTGGCCCTTCCCGAGCCAGAGACCGAGGTAGAGGCACTTTCGAGCTTGCGTGAGATTGCGCGCCACAATCAGGTATGGCGAACTTACATTGGGGCCGGTTACTTTGGCACCCACACGCCCGAGCCCATCAAGCGCAATCTGCTCGAGAACCCAGGCTGGTATACCGCCTACACGCCGTACCAGGCAGAGGTCGCCCAGGGGCGGCTCGAGGCGCTCATGAACTTTCAGCAGGTGGTGGTTGACCTCACTGGGCTGCCGACCGCAAACGCCTCTTTACTTGATGAGGCCACAGCTGCGGCAGAGGCGATGGGCATGTTTCTCAGGGCCAACAAGCGCGCCCCGGCGAATCGCTACCTGGTTGATACGCAGGTTCATCCTCAGGTGATTGCAGTCATCAAGAGCCGCGCCGCCTGGCTCGGTGTCGAGGTGATGGTCTGTGACTGCCTGGATGCATCTGTGCTTGCGGCAGAGCTTCCCACGGCTTTCGGCGTGCATGTGCAGACGCCCAACACGCAGGGGCGTGTACTCCAATTGGAGTCGGTTGCAGAGCAAGTGCATGCTAACGGTGCCCGGCTTGCGGTTGGTTGCGACTTGTTGTCGCTCATGCTTTTGAAGTCCCCCGGGGCTATGGGGGCCGATGCAGCGCTGGGCAACGCGCAACGGTTTGGCGTGCCCATGGGCTTTGGCGGACCACATGCTGCGTTTTTGGCGGTGAAGGCCGATCTGGTCCGTTCGATGCCGGGACGCATTATTGGGGTGTCAGTCGATGCCGCAGGAAATCCTGCCTACCGCATGTCGCTTCAGACCCGCGAGCAGCACATTCGGCGAGACAAGGCCACCAGCAATATCTGCACTGCGCAGGCCCTGTTGGCGAACATGGCGAGCTTCTACGCGGTGTATCACGGGCCGCAAGGGCTGCAGCGCATTGCTCAGCGGGTCAATTTCTTTGCGAGGCTCCTCATTGAGGTGTCTGGCGTAAAACCTGCCCATGCGCAGTTTTTCGACACGCTGTGGTTTGAGCTCGGCAGTCAGCGAGCGGTTGTTCTCAGCCGCGCTGCTGCGAAGCAGATCAACCTGCGCGTCTCTGGTCAGGCCGTTGGAGTGGCCCTCGATGAGACAGTCACGCTCACGGACCTGGCCGACCTGATTGAAGTCTTAGGCGGTCGACGCATATCAACAGATGACCTGCGCAAGATTCCAATGAGCCAGGTACCAGCGTCAGTGCCCGGGGACCTTCTGCGTCAAGATTCGGTGCTGACGCACCCTGTCTTCCATCGCTACCAGAGCGAGACCGAGTTTGTGCGCTACCTCAAGCGCCTGGAGAACAAAGATATTTCCCTCGTCCATTCCATGATCCCGCTGGGCTCTTGCACCATGAAGCTCAACGCGGCCACGGAAATGGCGCCCGTCAGCTGGCCGGAGTTTGCATCGCTTCACCCGTTCGTTCCGCCCGAGCAGGCTAAGGGCTACGCCATGATGCTCAAGGACCTGCGCGACTGGCTCTGTGAAATCACGGGCTTTGATGAGGTGAGCTTCCAGCCCAACTCTGGAGCGCAGGGCGAGTACGCCGGCATGATGGCCATTCGTCAATACCAGCGCTCTCTGGGCCAAGGGCATCGCGACGTCTGTCTGATCCCGTCCTCCGCCCACGGCACGAATCCTGCCACCGCTCAAATGATGGGCCTCAAGATCGTGGTGGTCGCCTGCGATGAGCAGGGCAATATCGATCTCCGTGACCTTGATGCAAAAATCACTCAGCATGCGGACCAGCTCAGTGCACTCATGGTCACGTATCCGTCGACTCACGGGGTCTTTGAGGCCTCCATTCAATACGTCTGTGACCAGATCCACGCAGCAGGGGGGCAGGTCTATATGGACGGTGCGAATCTCAACGCGCAGGCGGGCTTAACCAAGCCTGGGCAGATCGGTGCGGACGTCTGTCACATGAACCTGCACAAGACCTTCTGCATTCCGCATGGCGGTGGTGGCCCGGGAATGGGGCCTATTGCTGTGGCCAAGCACCTTGCCCCATTTCTGCCTGTGCATCCTTTTGAGCAGCCCGAGGCGGCAAACAGTGTGTCTGCCGCGCCGTTTGGCAGTGCGCTCATTACCACGATTTCCTATCTCTACATTCGTATGATGGGCTCAAGTGGCATTCGCAAGGCAACGGAAACGGCCATCCTGAACGCGAACTATATGGCCCACCGGCTTGCGCCTCACTTCCCGATTCTCTACACCGGGCCCTCGGGCCGGGTCGCACACGAGTGCATTCTTGACCTGCGGTCCCTCAAAGGTGAACTGGGCATTACGGCTGAGGACGTTGCGAAGCGACTGATGGACTACGGCTTTCATGCGCCAACGCTCTCGTTCCCTGTCACTGACACCCTCATGGTGGAGCCCACGGAGTCTGAAGGGAAGGCTGAGCTCGATCGCTTCTGCGACGCGATGATTGCGATTGCAGCGGAGATTGAGCAGGTTCGCTCAGGGGCATGGGACCGCACAGACAACCCCCTCAAGCAGGCTCCGCACACCGCTACTGAGGTTGCAGGAGACTGGTCGCACAGTTATTCGCGGGAGGTGGCGGTCTACCCCCTGCCCTGGGTGAGAGCCGCAAAATTCTGGCCCTCGGTCAAGCGAATCGATAACGCGGCAGGAGATCGCAACCTCGTCTGCACCTGCCCACCCGTCTCGGACTACGTGTCATGACGGCGCGCCAGATTCCGCTCGCAGACCTGCATCGTGAGCTCGGTGCGAAGTTTGGCCCGTTTGCGGGCTTTGACATGCCCATTCAGTACCCCATGGGATTGAAGGCGGAGCACCTGCACTGTCGTGCTTCTGCGAGCCTCTTCGATGTCTCTCACATGGGTCAAATCCGAGTCACGGCATCCTCCCCAGAGGCCCTCTCTCAGGGGCTTGAGGCTGTTCTGCCGTTGGACTTTCAGGGCTGGCCCGTGGGCCAGCAGCGCTACTCGTTGTTGCTCAATGACCAAGGCGGCATTGAAGACGACCTTATGGCGGTTTGGCTTGGTCATGAAGTGCGTCTCGTCGTGAACGCCGGTAACCGGGATGCAGACTTCGCGCGCATGCAGCGGCTCGCGCCCAACCTTCGGTTCGAGTGGGTCGATGCGGCGCTCATCGCGCTGCAAGGCCCCCGTGCTGAGGCCGTCCTGGCCGCACTGGACGCGCGGGCGGTGGGGCTTTGCTTCATGGAGGCTGCTGAGCTGAATCTTCTTGGGGCCTCCTGCTTTACGACGCGCAGCGGCTATACGGGTGAGGATGGCTACGAGATCTCAATCCCCACACAGGATGCGGAACGCGTGGTGCGTGCGCTCATGGCTGCCGAGGGGGTTGCGTGTGCTGGTCTTGGCGCGCGCGACACCCTGCGCCTAGAGGCTGGCCTACCGCTACACGGCTCCGACATGACCCCCTCGGTAACGCCGGTTGAGGCTGGACTGACCTTCGGAATTGCCAGTGCTCGCCGGCCTGCTGGGGCGAAGGCAGGTGGGTATCCCGGTGCTCAGGCCATTGGTGCTCAGTGGGGGCAGCCGAGCAAACGGCTCTTGGCCTTCACGAGCAAAGAGCCGGTGCCCATTCGGGCGCATGCAGCAATTGTGCTGGCCTCGGGTGATGTGGTGGGCGAGGTCACCAGCGGAACCGTGTCGCCGTCTCTGGGTTACCCCATCCTGATGGCAATGGTGCACTCAGAGGCTGCAGGACAGCCCCTTTTTGCCGTGGTCCGCGACAAGCGCTTAGCGCTCAGTGCGGCGAAATTACCTTTCGTCCCCAAGCGCTACAAGCGCGCTCAGTGACCTGACTGCGCGCGACCTACCAGGGTCTCTGAACCGCCTGTGCAAGGAGTAGGCCAATCACGAGCAAATAGCCCCAGACCATGAGCGTCTGGTGCTGTTTGGCTTCTTTGCTGAACTCCACGCCCTTGTTGCGCAGAATGACCGGGTGAATGAGGGGGCCGATAAACAGAACAGCCAAGAGCACAACGAAAAGGAATGGCAAACCAAACATAGTGAACTCGCTTTCGAAGGGGCGTTATTTTTTGGGGGGGCGGTTGTACCAGTTTGCCAGTTGAAAGACCATGACGACGACAAACAAAATTAACAAAATATCTTTAGTGTCCACGAGAGTGTCCTTGGGTGTTGAGAGGCGATGTTCGTAGCAGTATGAGAGTCAGGCCAAGCAGCAGCAGCTCCAAAGCATAAACCACAGCATACGAAGGGCCTGGGCTTAGGATCTGCCCTGCCAAGTCTTTTAAAATCCCCCCGCTCGCCATCCCGAGGCCTGCAGCTGTTGCCTGTAGGGCCCCCCAGAGCCCAAGGGCAAGCCCGGACTGACCGTGGGGTGCAGCGAGAATAGTTGCGGTTAGGGTGCCATGTCCAAAGAGGCCAGCCCCGAGGCCAATGCCGAAGACTGCACCCGAAAACAGCAGATGGGACTGCAGAGGCGCCGCGAGCATGACGACAAGAAAGCTTGGTACGCCGACCCATGCACCGAGCCGGGTGAGTCGATAGGGGCAGGCTTTCCGCCCAAGTTGTTCAGAGGCCCACCAGAAGCCAATCAGACTGCCCAGGGCGAGTGTCGCCGTGAGGTAGGTTGTCGCAGAGACGCTGAGTTCAAGGACCTCTCCACCATAGGGTTCGAGAAGCACGTCCTCCATGGTGAAAGCCAGGGTGCCAATAAAAATGGTGAGCAGCCAAATTTTTTGGCGACGCGAGGGTGCCAATTGCTCGATGCTCTGCCAGAAGCCAGGCTCATTGTCAGAGGCTTGGGCAGCCCGCGCGCGATTGCGTGGCTCCTGCTTCCAGAGTGCAATGGTATTGAGGACTATGGTGGTCACGGCAGCGCCTTGAATGACCTGAATTAGCCGGCCATGACTGTAGTCGCTCAGCAGGTGGCCAAAAACAAGTGCACTGACTGCCATGCCGAGCAAGAGCGTGACATACATCAGACCAACCATTCTTGGCTTGGAATGCTCGGCGGTGAGATCGGTGGCAAGGGCAAGTCCCGCGGTCTGAACGGTGTGTAGGCCCGCACCAACTAGCAGAAAGGCTGCGCCAGCTGCCACATAGCCGATCCAGAGGGGGGCGTGGGCGGCTTGCCCCGCGCCGGCAAGTACAAGTAGTGCGAAGGGCATGATGGCGAAGCCACCGAATTGAGCCATCGTTCCTCGCCACATGTAAGGAACCCTGCGCCAGCCCAATTCTGACTGATGCCGATCAGAGTGGAAACCAATCAGCGCGCGAAAGGGAGCGAAGAGAATGGGGAGCGAGACCATGATCGCGACCAGTGCGGTGGGCACCTTGAGCTCGACGATCATGACTCGGTTGAGGGTTCCCAGCAGCAGGACCATCGCCATGCCCACCGAGACCTGAAACAGGGAGAGTCTCAGCAGCCTGCTGAGCGGCAGATCTGGGCTCGCAACGTCTGCGAAAGGAAGGAAGGAGAGGGCGAGACGAAATCGCCTGTTTGGAAGACCGATGTCGGGGTCACGCACGAGAGGTGATTGCCGAAGAGGCCTGATGAGCTGACCAAATGATTCAACTCAGCAGGCCACTCCTGTTACGCGCTGGATTAGCGCTTCACAGGAGCCGGGGCAGCAGGCGCTGCTCCGGGGGTTTCGGCAACAGCGGTGACTCGCACGGGCTCACCGTTGAGGAAACGCTTCACCCAGGTTGTGTTGGTGGTAATCGCGAGGTGGACCAGAAAAGATCCAATCGCAACGGCCGCCAAAAACATAGGAATGCCCACAGAGGGCTTTACGACACACCACATTTTTCCGTAGATCATGTCGCGCTCCTTAACCCAGCCATGGGGAATAAATGTACGCCAGTAGATGAGCGAAGGCCGCGATCATCCCGAAGAACTGGGTTCCTTGGATCAGATTACGGTGAATTTCCTCCGACTCGGCCTCTGTCAAGCCCGTGGGCCAGACCTTTTCTTTGTCAGTCATCTTCACACTCCTTATATGAAAGGGATACCCCTTCGGGGTGTGTGTAGATTTGACTAGACAGTTTAATTTGTCAAGCTGCAATGACACATTTGTCTAGGTCGATGCTATTTGGCGGTTGGCATGACGAATTCCGCGCCTTTTTCGATGCTCTCGGGCCAGCGCTGCATGATCGACTTCTGGCGCGTGTAGAACCGAACCCCTTCTTCTCCATACGCATGCGTGTCTCCAAAAAGAGACTTTTTCCACCCGCCAAAGCCATGCCATGCCATGGGGACTGGGATGGGAACGTTAATGCCCACCATGCCGACCTGAATCCGTCGGCTGAACTCGCGCGCGATATTCCCGTCGCGGGTGAAGCACGAGACACCATTTCCAAACTCATGTGCGTTGATGAGCGCAACTGCTTGCGCGAAGTCTTGGACACGGACACAGGAGAGCACGGGCCCAAAGATCTCCTCGCGATAGATCCTCATGTCGGGTTTGACATGGTCAAAGAGCGATCCGCCCAGCCAAAACCCCTCGCTACAACCCTCACCCATGCCCGCTGTGTCAGGGTTACGCCCATCAACCAGCAGTGTGGCGCCCTCTTCAATGCCGGAGGTGATGTAGCCCTCAATTCGAGCCTTGGCTTGTGCCGTCACAATGGGACCCATTTCAGCCTCGGCACGCATGCCATTCATGATCTTGAGCTGCCGCGCCCGCTCAGTCAGTTTGGGCATGATGCGGTCGGCCACGTCGCCCACGAGCACAGCGACGCTGATGGCCATGCAGCGCTCGCCCGCAGAGCCATACGCAGCACCAACAAGCGCGTCGACCGCCTGGTCGAGATCTGCATCGGGCATGACGACCATGTGGTTCTTGGCGCCACCGAGCGCCTGGACACGCTTGCCATTTCGAGCACCCCGCTCGTAAATGAAGTTGGCGATCGGGGTTGAACCGACAAAGCTGACGGCCTGGACATCGGGGTGATCGAGAAGTGCCTCAACCGCATCTTTATCGCCTTGGATGACATTGAAAACACCATCAGGGAGGCCGGCCTCCTTAAGAAGCTGCGCCTGGAGCAGGCTTGCACTGGGGTCTATTGGGCTGGGCTTGAGCACGAAGGTATTGCCGCAGGCAATTGCGACGGGATACATCCACATGGGGACCATGACGGGAAAATTAAAGGGGGTGATGCCCGCTACGACGCCAAGTGGCTGCCGAAATACCCAGTTGTCAATTCCGGTCGAGACCTGATCGGTGAAAGCGCCTTTGAGCAGTTGGGGAATGCCCGTCGCAAACTCTACGATCTCAATTCCGCGTGTGACCTCGCCTTGGGCGTCGCTCAGGACCTTTCCGTGCTCAGCGGTGATGAGTCGGGCGAGTTCATCTCGATGTTGGTTAAGCAGCTCGAGAAACTTAAAGAGAATACGTGCGCGGCGCAAGGGCGGCACCTGGGACCAGCCTTGGAAAGCGGTCTGCGCAGCCCGCACGGCGCGGTCGACCTCTGCCGCACCGGCTAGGCAGACCTCCGCGGTTTGAAGACCAGTTGCTGGATTGAAGACGGGTTGGCGGCGGCCATTCGCCCCCGCATCGTGTTGGCCGGCGATAAGGTGTGTGATCAAGTTCATGGTGGATTTTCAGTCGCTTTTGTTTTGGGAGGAGGTATCAAGCATGATTGTGCGCATGAAGCACGCGCGCGTCATTTCGTATTTCACCTGATGGGTAAAGACTGGCCCGAGGGATTCAACCGGCTCGGCTTGCGTCGATCTGTAGATCTGGTTTTGCATTTTCCAACCCGCTACGAGGATGAATCGCGCGTTTGGCCCCTGGTTGCTGTGGTCTCCGGGGCTTCGGTGCAGTGTCAAGTGCGGGTGCTGTCAGCGCGGGTGCAGTTCAAGCCAAGGCGCACGCTCGTGGTCGACGTTGAGGACGACTCCGGCGTAGCGCGCCTTAGATTCTTTTACTTTCACGCCAACATTCAGGCTCAGTTTGAGGCCGGAAAGCACATCCGAGTGCTCGGTGAGGCCAGGCGCTTCGGTGCTCAGCTCGAGTTTGTGCATCCCTCGGTGCGGGTGGGCTGGATGTCGGCCGATGCGCTCACAGGGCAGCCCTTGGTCCCGATCTATCCGACTACACAGGGGCTGGCTCAGTCTGTTATTCGCAGGCATGTGCAGCGGGCCATGCAGTCCCTCGACCTCAAGGAGTGGTTACCCACGTCGGTACTCGAGCAGGCTGGTGTGCTGCCGCTGCCTGATGCCCTTGAGCGTATTCATGCGCCGAGTGTCAGTCGGCATGGAAGGCCCACTGTAGAGGAGGTCGTGCAGCGCTCTGGGCCAGCCTGGGACCGCATCCGACTCGATGAGCTGCTTGCCCAGCAGCTGGCTCTGCGATATGCCCGCGGCCGTCGCCAGCAGCGCAAGGCGCCAGCGCTTCGCGATGGGCAGGGCCTGGTCTTGCGCCTGTTGGACTCGCTTCCATTTGCGCTCACGGACGGTCAGAAGCAGGCCTGGCGTGAGGTGAGTCAGGACCTTAGCGCGGATCGCCCAACGCATCGGCTCATTCAAGGGGATGTGGGCAGCGGCAAAACCGTCTTGGCAGCGCTTGCTGTGGTTCAGGCCATCGGATCTGGCTACCAGGCGGCAGTTATGGCGCCTACGGAGCTCCTCGCTCAGCAGCTCTTTGCCAAGTTGTCGGGCTGGCTGGGGCCCCTCGATATTCGCGTGGAGGCCCTTGTGGGCGGTCAGTCTGCAGCCGCTCGGCGCGAGGTGCTCGCGAATATGGAGGGGGGCACATCACAGGTGGTTGTTGGAACCCATGCGCTGATTCAAAAGGGTGTCCAGTTCGCAAGGCTGGGCTTGGCCTTGGTCGACGAGCAGCATCGATTCGGTGTTGCCCAACGGGTCGCCTTGCGCGAGGGCCAAGACAACACAAGTGTCCACATCGTGGGTATGTCTGCGACGCCCATTCCACGCAGTCTGGCTATGACCTATCTTGCGGACCTTGATGTCTCGGTGATCTCCGACCGCCCACCAGGCCGCCAGCCTATTCGCACGCGGTTACTCTCTCAAGCTAGACGCGAGGAATTGCTGGGTCGACTGCTCCACTTTACGCAGACCGAGGGGCAGGCCTATTGGGTCTGCCCCGTGATTGAGGAGCAGCAGGAGGCGGAGCGCGCGCTCATCGCACTGGAAGAGACCCAGGCCTGGCTACAGCCACATTTCGGTGATCGCATGCGTGCGGTCCACGGGCGCATGTCTACAGCCGAGAAGTCCGCCGCCATGGCTGCATTTGCTACGGGTGAGTGCGTGTTACTGGTGGCAACCACAGTAATCGAGGTGGGCGTTGATGTGCCCCAGGCACGGCTCATGGTCATTGACCATGCGGAGCGATTTGGTCTTGCACAACTCCATCAGCTTCGCGGGCGAGTAGGCCGAGGCGAGGGTCAGAGCACCTGCATTCTCCTCTATGAGGAGCCACTCTCTGAGCTTGCGCGTGCCCGCCTCAAGGCGCTCTACGAGTGTGAGGATGGGTTTGAGCTGGCACGCAGAGACCTGGCGATTCGAGGGCCAGGAGAACTGCTTGGAACCCGTCAATCTGGTGAGCCGGCCTTGCGATACAGCGACCTCTCCCAAGATGAGTCTATGGTGCGGTTTGCGGTAGAGTTTGGCGCACAGCTCGTGCACGACGGGCTGGAGCCGAAGATCATGAGCCAGCTTCTCGATCGCTGGGCGTACCGCACAGAAGACTATTTGACGAGTGCCTAGGATGACCCTGACCGAAATGCGTTACATCGTTGCAGTTGCCCGGGAGCGCCACTTTGGCCGCGCTGCGGAGGCCTGTTTTGTCAGTCAGCCCACGCTCTCGGTCAGCATCAAAAAGCTCGAGACCGAACTGGAGGCCCAGATCTTTGAGCGCGGTGGCTCAGAAGTGTCGCTCACGCCAATCGGTGAGCAGTTGGTGGTTCAGGCCCAGCGGGTGCTCGATGAAGTCGCGCAGATGAAGACCATTGCAGTGCAGGGCCGTGACCCGCTGGTGGGACCCCTCAAGCTCGGTGTGATTTACACGATTGGGCCTTACCTTTTGCCGCGCATCATGAAGCCCATGATCAAGCAGTACCCCAAGATGCCGCTCATGCTCTTTGAGAACTACACCCACAAGCTCTTGGAGCTCTTGCGCACCGGAGAGATTGATGCGGCCATCATGGCGGAGCCCTTCGACACCACGGGCCTAGACCTCATGCCGCTCTACGATGAGGAGTTTATTGTTGCGGTCCCCAAGCCACACCCTTGGGCAGCCAAGAAGTCTCTCCCGTCCGAGGACCTCAAGACCGAAACCATGTTGCTTTTGGGGGTCGGTCATTGCTTTCGCGACAATGTGCTTGAGGTTTGTCCGGAGTCCGCCAGGCTCTCTCAGAGTTCCGCTGGTATTCAAAAGAGCTTCGAGGGTAGTTCGCTCGAAACGATTCGACACATGGTGGCCTCGGGCCTGGGCGTGACGGTACTCCCTCGCTTGTCCGTTGCCAGCACCGCGGATGCACTGCTGGCCTTTGTGCCCTTTACAGCACCGGTTCCAACGCGCCGCGTCTGTTTGGCGTGGCGCAAGAGTTTTGGTCGACGGGCGGCACTCGAAGCGCTTCGCACGCTGATTCAATCGGTCGAGCTCTCGGGCTGCTCCCCGGTGTTGCCGCCAAAAGAACGTGAAAAGAGTGGAGGCTAGGGGCATGTCAGCAGGCGTTGAAGCATCGATTGGAAATACCCCGCTCGTGGAGCTGCTTCGAGTCAGCGGCGAGCGCAACCGACTTCTCGGGAACCGCATTCTGGGGAAGCTCGAGGGCAACAACCCAGCAGGTTCAGTAAAAGATCGGCCAGCCGTATCGATGATTGCCCGGGCGGAGGCTCGAGGCGAAATTCGGCCCGGAGATACGCTCATCGAGGCGACCAGTGGCAACACGGGAATTGCGTTGGCTATGGCCGCGGCCATTCGAGGCTACCGCATGGTGCTCATCATGCCCGACAACCTCTCTCTTGAGCGTCGACAGACCATGCGTGCCTTTGGGGCCGAACTCGTGTTGGTCACGCAAAAGGAGGGCATGGAGGGGGCACGCGATCTGGCGCTTGCCATGCAGGCTCGCGGTGAGGGCAGAGTGTTAGACCAGTTCGCCAACGATGACAACTGGATGGCCCATTACGAGGGTACCGGGCCCGAGATCTGGCGAGACACCCGAGGGCAGGTGACTCACTTTGTCTCCGCTATGGGCACCACGGGGACCATTACCGGCGTCTCACGGTACCTCAAAGAACAGAGCCCTCAAGTCACCATTGTTGGTGCGCAGCCAGCAGACGGGTCCTCTATTCCCGGAATCCGAAAGTGGGCTCCGGCCTATGTGCCGCCAATCCGGTCCAAGGCCATCATCGATCAGATTGAAGAAGTCACGCAGGCTGAGGCCGAGGAGATGGCTCGACGCCTCGCCCGAGAGGAGGGGCTGTTCTGCGGCCCGTCAGCAGCGGGTGCCTGCGTCATTGCGCTGCGCATTGCGGAGCAACTCGAGCAGGCTACCGTCGTGTTTATTGTCTGTGATCGTGGAGATCGCTACTTGAGCACAGGGCTGTTCCCGGGCTGATCTCGATTTGCAAAATAATGCGCGAGGTCGTCAAGTGCTTGGTTGTCGAGACCCTCGAGCGCCGTGGTCATGATGGTGTCCCTGCCTGCAGCCTTCCCATCGCGCATCAGTCGAAGCGTGACTTGAAGATAGTCCTCCCGCTGGCTGCTCAGCCGCGGCACTTGTTGCTGGCCCTGGTAATTCGGCATATGGCAGGTGCCGCAGAGCGCTTGTTTGGCCAGGACTTGACCACGCGCGAAAGCAGCGGCGTTAAAGCGACTGCTCTGGGTCTTCGCGGGCAGGGTGGCGTACCACCGACCGAGCTGTGTCATCTCTGAATCACTGAGTCCTTTGGCGACCTCTCGCATTGCGGGCACGTCGCGCAGTCCTTCGCGGATGTACACGAGCTGCGTTTCAATGAAGACCGCTGGCTGACCAGCAAGCGACGGCACGCCGTCGACGGGCGCGTTTCCATCAAGACCGTGGCAGGCCGCACAGGCTTTTTGGTGGATCACTTGGGCGAGCGGCGCTGCCCCGATCGAGGGGGCGTTCATGGCGAAAGCCAAGAACAACAGCGTGGCACCCAGAGGAGCGTGCCACGCCAAGACTGCTTTAACCACGATAGCTGATGCGATAAATGGCGCCGAGCTGCTCGTCAGACAAGAGCAAAGAACCGTCTTTCATTTGGAGCATGTAGGCAGGGCGCCCCCAGAAGCTCTGGCTGCCCTCGTCGAGGAAGCCCGTGATGAAGGGCGTGACCTTGGCATTGCTGCCGTCTGGGTTAGCCTTGACCATCACCACATCGAACCCAATCTTTTTGGTGCGATTCCAGGACCCCTTGCGTGCCACCAGTGCTGCGCCCTGGTACTCCTTCGGAAACTGGTTGCCGGTGTAGAACGTGACACCCATCGCAGCCGCGTGGGGGCCCATGAGGGCCACTGGTTTGTCTACGCCTTTGCAGGCATCTGCCTTTTGGATGGTGTTATCGGGAATGCTGCCTTGGTGACAGTAGGGGAAGCCAAAGTTTGCGCCGGTCTTTCCAAGACGATGAAGTGTGTCGTTTGGTAAGTCGTCTCCCATCCAGTCTCTGCCGTGGTTTGAGAACCAGAGGTCTTTGGTCTGAGGGTGAAAGTCAAAGCCAACCGAGTTGCGCACGCCGGTTGCGATGACCTCCATACCTGAGCCGTCGGGGTTGTAGCGGCGAATCTGGGCGTACTCAGAGGTAGGCAGCTCACAGATGTTGCAGGGCGCGCCAAAAGGGACGTAGAGCTTCCCATCGGGTCCGAACTTGATGTACTTCCAGTTGTGATGCTGCTCCTTGGGCAGCTTGAAGGCCTCGGTCATGTCAACCGGTGCCACATTGGGGTTCTGCTCGATCCCGTCGAATCGAAGTACTTTGTCGATAGCCATGACATAGAGGCTTCCGTTTCGGAAGGCCACGCCTGCGGGCTGTGTCAATTTGTCGATGACCACGCGCGAAGCACGCTCTTTGCCGTTGTCTGAAATCTCGTAAACCCTACCGAGTGCACGGGTTCCGACATAGATCTTTCCGTTGTCTCCCATCGCCATGGCACGGCCCCCGGGCGTGCCGGTAGACCACACCTCAGCTACGAATCCTTTGGGTAGTTTGAGCTTTGAGAGTGGGATATCCGTGGCAGGGGTGACAGTCGCCTTGCCTGCGTGAGGAGCGAGCGTGGAATTGGCCTGTTCTGGCGTCATACCCTGCTTCCAGGCTTGCGCGAGCGCGGGCGTTGCGGCGTTTGTGAAGGCCGCGGCGATGATCGTCAGTCCGAATGCTTTTGATATTTTTTTCATATAAAACTCCTGGGATTGTTCATGTGAAATCATCAAAAGATCTGGCGTGCTTGTCTCTTGGTACTCACCCCAGTACCAAGCTATGCGCATGAAGGAATGTCTCTCAGGGTTTCTCACAGGCCACCCAATCAAAAATTATCACTATTGTGATGAAACACAGTTCACCGTGCCCATTACATTCACATCCAGGAGAGCGACATGAGCATCATGAAGAAGTCTGCGGTGGCGATTGCAGTTGCCGCCGCGCTGGTGGGGAGCAGCGTCTGGGCCGCACCAGACAATCTCTCGACCCTTAAGCAAATGAAGGTGGCCACAACCGATCTGAACATTCCTGTCGTTGCACAAGAAGGAAAGAATGCCGATGCCATTCGGGCAAACCTGAAGAAGGTCAAGCTTCCCGATGGCTTCAAGATTGAGTTGTTTGCTGTGGTGCCCGATGCACGCCACATGGCGGTTGCACCCTCAACTAACATGCTCTTCGTGGGCACACGCAAGACGACGGTTTGGGCGGTGACGGATCGCAACAGCGATGGCGTTGCAGACGAGGTGAAGTCTTTTGCCCCGTCGCTCAAATTCACTAACCCCAATGCGGTCTGCTGGACGAAAGACGGATTTCTCATTGTGGCCGAGCACAACCGTGTGCTCAACTTCCCCGCAGCTGAGTTCTTCTACGAGGGCCCCGATGTTGCAGTGATCGAGGTGGTTGCCAAAGGCAAGCTCATTCCCACCGACGAAGAGTCCTTCAACCACGGCGCGCGCACTTGCCGTGTCGGTCCAGACGGCAAGCTCTACATCACCCTGGGTCAGCCCTACAACGTGCAGCCCAAAGAAAAAATCGATCTCTACAACAAGGTTGGAATCGGCGGAATTATTCGCCTAGACCCCTTCAGCGGACAGGGCCGTGAGGTCTTTGCAATGGGTGCTCGTAATTCTGTGGGCATGGACTTCAATCCGAAAGATGGGAGCCTATGGTGGACAGACAACCAGGTCGATGGCTTGGGTGACGACATTCCTCCGGGCGAGCTCAACCGCTCGACAAAGACGGGTCAGCATTTTGGGTTCCCATACTGGAACGGAAAGTTCAAAGTAGCGGGTTCGTCTGCTGCTCCCGACCTCAAGGACATGAAGGAGCCAGCAGGCGCTGTCTTCCCGCAGGTGGAGTTTCCCGCGCACCAGGCGCAACTTGGCATGGCTTTCTACACCGGTAAAAAGTTTCCTGCGAAGTACCAGGGTGGAGCCTTTGTCGCTGCGCACGGATCGTGGAACCGCACCAAACCGTCCGGGGCAGAGATTCAGTACATCCCTGTCAAACCCGACGGAACCGCTGGCAAGATGGAAGTCTTCGCATCGGGCTTTCTCGATCCTGAAACGGGTCTCTATCGCGGACGACCGGTCGATGTGGCGGTTATGAAAGATGGCTCCATGCTGGTCTCCGACGACTACGCGGGCGCGATCTATCGCATCAGCTACAACCCTTAATGGCTGCCATTCCAAGTCGTCGCTTCACGCTATGCCTGCTCGCACCGCTCTTGATGAGCGGTGCGGTGTGGGCGGCGGATCCAGGGCAGGGTAGGCAGAAGGCGGCCATGGCCTGTGCGGTGTGCCATGGTCCGCTTGGCATTGCCCCCATGCCAAGCGCGCCGAATCTTGCGGGTCAGCAGGCTTTGTACTTATCCGAGCAGCTCAAGGCGTATCGCAGCGGAAAGCGCAAGCATGAGGTCATGGGTGTGATTGCGAAGCCACTGACAGATCTGGACATTGAGAACCTTTCGGCCTGGTATGCGTCGATTCGGATTCAGGTCGAACCGGGGTCGTGATCATGAACATCAAATTATTCCCCGCCTTTGGGGCGGTGTTTTTGAGTGCGGGCGTTTGTGCCCAGGAGGCCACGCTCATCCCCGAGGTGGTGGTGAGTGCAACGCGTGTCGAGCAGGACGGGTTTGATGCGCCTGCCGCCGTGAACGCCGTGCAGTCATTGGTCTTGCAGACGGCGGGTCCGCAGGTGAATCTGACAGAGGCACTTGCAAGGCTCCCTGGGGTCATGGCCAGCAATCGGAACAATTACGCCCAAGACCCGCAGATCTCCATCCGCGGGTTCGGCGCACGTGCTGCTTTTGGTGTGCGCGGCATACGCCTCATTGCAGATGGCATTCCCGCGAGCATTCCCGATGGTCAAGGGCAGGCCTCGAGCTTTGCGCTCGGTTCTGCCGATCGCATTGAGGTGATTCGAGGTCCGTTGGCGATCCTCTATGGCAATGCATCCGGGGGCGTCATCCAGTCCTTCAGTCGTACACCCGCCACCGGGGTCTCGGGCACTGCATCTGCGGTCTGGGGATCCGATAGACTGATGCGACAAAGCCTTCAGTTGGATCAGGCCAACGACCGCAGCGCGCTCCTGGTCGATGTCTCTCGTTTTGAGACCGATGGCCATCGCGACCAATCCGCTGCCAAGCGCGAGCAGTTGCATGCGAAGTTCGACCTACGGATCAGCCCCGCAACAACGTGGTCCGTGGTGCTTAGCGACTGGGATCAGCCACTCGCAGAGGACCCTGCGGGCCTCACCCCGGCAGCCTTCGAGCAAAACCCTCAGCAGGCTGGCGCCAATACCGTTGCCCGTCGTGTTCGTAAGATCACGGATCAGAGTCAGTTAGGGGTACGCTTGCGTTCTGAGCTCTCGAAGTCCGCTGCGCTGGAGGCGAGAGTCTATGCGGGAACACGCTCTAACCTGCAATACCAAGCCTTTAATGCCTGGGTTGGGCTGGAGCGTGATTTCTCGGGTTTGGGCCTACAGCTGTCGGGTCTGCGCCTTGGGTCCTCGGTTCCCGGCGCATTTCTGCTCGGACTAGAGCACGACCGCGCGGTGGAGCGGCGTCAAGCTGGCCCTGCGTCCTTGGGCGAAAAAGCTGGACTCAACCGCGATGAGGACAACGCTGCCATTGCAACTGGTCTTTATGGATCTTGGGAAGTTCCACTTGCAGAGCAAGTCACTGGCCTGCTCGGCGTTCGTGTTGGCCGACTGCGGTTGGAGAATTCTGACTTCTATCTCAGCAATGGAAATAGCAGCGGTGAGGTGCAGTACCGTCAGACCAGTCCAGTCGTGGGCCTGACCTGGCACGCATCCCCAAAGTTGAATGTGTTTGCCAGTGTGGGCCGAGGGTTTGAGTCTCCCACCCTTGCCGAGGTGGCATACGCCAGTGCGCCGTCTGGCGCGATTCCCACCAGCGACTTTAATTCAGCACTCAAGGCCGCTGTGAATCGCCAGTTTGAGGTCGGCATGAAATGGAGGCCGAGCCCGCAAGAGCGGCTTGACTTGGTGGGGTTTCGAGCCAAAACGGTTGACGAGGTCGTGACCGATCAGTCTGCCTTCGGTCGGACTTCTTTTCGGAATGCGCCTGGGACGATTCGTGAAGGACTTGAGCTCGCCCATGCCAAGGACTGGGGCCTGGGTTTTCGGTCCTCTGCGGCACTCACCTGGATGCGAGCTGTCTATTCAGACTCGGCCCGATCCACTCTGGGTCTCATCACATCCGGATCTCGCATCCCATCGGTTCCCCGCCATCAGGCGTTTGCCGCCCTGGAGTGGGCTTCTGCCCGAGATCGCAGTGGCCAAGCCATGGGCTGGAGTGCTGCCCTCGAGGGCCAATCATTCGGGTCTCGGGTGGCCGATGATCTGAACCAAGTCAGGGTGAACGGCACCCAGCTGATGAATGCTTGGGTAGGCTACCGCGGGGTCGCTCATGGTTGGGACTGGACGCTCTTCGCTCGGGCGGAAAACCTCACGGATAAGACTTATGTCGCCTCGGTCATTGTGAATAATTCAGCTCCGCTCGAGCCTGGGCTGCCTCGCAACTGGCTGATTGGACTCAGGACGCGCTTGGCACTCTGAGCGGGGTAGGCTGTAGCCCGGGGTCGAGCAGGCGGCGGTCATCGAACACAAAGCAGCCGCCTTGGAAATGGCGCCCGTCCGTCTGCTCGAAGTACTTCAGAATGCCGCCTTCTAGCTGCAATACATTCGTAAGCCCGATCTCGTGCATAAAGATGGCGGCCTTTTCGCAGCGAATGCCACCGGTACAATAACTCACCACAGTTTTACCCCGAAGGTCCTCCGCGTGAGCCTTGGCGGCCTCAGGGAACTGGGTGAATTTCTGTATGCGCCAGTCAATGGCATTGTGAAACGCGCCCTCATCAACCTCGAAGTCGTTTCGGGTGTCGAGCATTACCACGGGTAGGCCTTGGTCGTCGTGGCCTTGGTCCAACCAGCGCGCAAGGGTTTGCGCATCGACGGCTGGAGCGCGGCCCTGAGCCGGTCGAATGGTTGGGTGATCCATGCGAATAATCTCGCGCTTGAGCTTGACCTTAAAGCGCTGAAAAGGAACGGTGTCTGACCAGCTTTCCTTGGCTTGAAGCTGTTCAAAGCCCGAAATGGTGCGCAGCGTACGCAAGACGTGGTGCACGTCCGATTGTTCGCCAGCCAGGAAGGCATTGAGCCCCTCTGGCGTGACCAGAATGGTGCCCTTGACGTCCAGTGCTGTCGCAGCGTTCAAGATGAAATCTCGCACCACTTCTGGGTTCGAGATCTCGGAAAAGTGATAAGCGGCGATGTTGAGAATGGGCATAGCGCAGAAATGGTTGGTGCCTCCGGCACGAATCGAACGTGCGACCCTCCCCTTAGGAGGGGGATGCTCTATCCACTGAGCTACGGAGGCCTACGCGGCATTCTAAACTGTGGCTATGCAAATGCCTCAGCCCTCTCAACCGCTCTCGCATCGTCTGTCCGTCGCCCCCATGATGGATTGGACAGACCGGCATTGCCGGTACTTTCACCGACTTCTTGCTCCGAATGCGCTGCTCTACACCGAAATGGTCACCACAGGAGCAGTCCTCCACGGCGACTTGGAGCGGCTTCTGGGGCATGACGTCACGGAGCATCCGCTCGCCCTGCAGCTCGGTGGAAGCGAGCCTCAGGACCTGGCCCGGGCGGCTCGGATCGGAGTGCAATGGGGCTATCAGGAGATCAACCTCAATTGTGGCTGTCCAAGCGAACGGGTCCAGAAAGGAGCCTTTGGCGCATGCCTGATGAACGAGCCCACGCTAGTTGCACAAGGGGTGAAGGCCATGCGGGATGCCGTGGATTGCCCGGTCACGGTCAAGCATCGCATCGGCGTGGATCAGCGAGATGACTACGCCTTTGTACGAGATTTTGTTGGGACGGTTGCGCTGGCGGGCTGCAGCGTGTTTATCGTGCATGCGCGTTCGGCCATACTCAAAGGACTCTCTCCAAAGGAGAACCGAGAAGTGCCTCCGCTTCGATACTCGGTCGTGCGCCAACTCAAAAACGATTTCCCGCACCTGACCTTTGTCCTCAATGGGGGGTTGGGCTCCATCGAGGCCTGTCAAGAAGCGTTCGCCTCGAGAGATGCTCTCGGGCTCGATGGGGTCATGCTGGGGCGGGCTGCCTATCATGATCCTTGGCTTCTCAGGGAGCTGGATGCGGCCCTTTTTGGTGAGGATGCTCGCCGGCCAGATTGCCGTGAGGCGGTGCTCGAGCCGCTCGATCAATACCTTTCAGACTGGGTTCAAAAAGGGGTTTCAGCGAAGTCCATTACGCGTCACTGGCATGGGCTCCTGCACGGGCAGCCCGGTGCACGTCAGTGGCGCAGGTCGCTTTGTGAGGGGGAATCGCCTTTGGCGGTCTGGCGTCGACAGGCCCGAATGGCCAACAGCACCACGAGCGTGAGCGCGAGTGATTGAATCAGCCAACCTAGCGCGAGCAACTGCTCCGTGACGGTCATTCCAAGGACACGCACCAGGGCCTCACAGACATAGAGCCACACGAGCAGGCTCATCCATTGATAGGTGTAGACCTTGCCCCGCCAGAGGCCCGGCAAGGCCAAGGCGAGTGGCACGACCTTAAGCCACAGCCAGGAGCCCTCTCGAATGGGGTCTATCACCCCCTCCCACGCCACTCCATAGGCGATCATGGCGACGGTCAAGCTAGCGGCCCAGGCTCTCCAGTGAGGGGCGATCATGCTCGATTGGCCTGTTTGAGTGCCAGTGAGACAGTGGCTACCCGTTTACCGAGTGCCCTGGCCAGAGATTTCTCGGTCTCATTCACGGGTCGTTGACCGTCTGAGCCCGCCCAATGGCTCGCACCGTAGGGTGTACCACCCGACTGGGTGGCCGCGAGCTCAGGCTCCGAATAGGGTAGGCCGACCAACAACATGCCGTGGTGCATCAGTGGAACCATCATGGTCAAGAGCGTTGCCTCTTGTCCTCCATGAAGGCTACCTGTACTGGTAAACACAGCAGCCGGCTTTCCGACCAGCCCGCCAGAGATCCACGTGCTGAGCGTGCCGTCCACGAAATACTTCATCGAGGCTGACATGTTCCCAAAGCGTGTGGGGGACCCCAAGATCAGGCCATCGCAGCGTTCAAGATCCTGCGCATCAGCGTAGGGTGGGCCATCGTCGGGTATTGCGGGCTCCGTTGCTTCGGTGTTTGCGGACACTGCTGGGACCGTTCGCAGAACCGCGCTGCAAGCTGGAATGGACTCCACGCCCTGGGCAATCTGCTCAGCCAACGTCCGGGTTGCGCCGTGACGGCTGTAGTAGACGATCAAAATTTGTGCGCTCATCCACCTATCATAGACAGATGTTCATGCACTTCTCGCGTTGGCTTGTCGGGCTATTCCATCGTTTCAATGCCCTTCGGCTCGGGCAGGCGGCCGCGAGCCTTAGCTTTGCTTGGCTTTTGGCTATGGTGCCGCTCTTGACTGTCTCTCTGGCGCTCAGCACCAGTTTCTTTGAGCTAGAGGACATTCGGAAAAGTGCCCAAGCACTCATCTTTGAGCACTTTCTGCCGCAAGGTATTGGTGGGCAACTGACACGTTACCTGGACCAGTTCCTCAGAAAGGCCGCAAGCCTTTCGCTGCTGGGCTTCGTATTTCTGGCGCTCACCGCCTCCATCATGATGTTGACGCTCGACAAAACCCTCAATCTCATTTGGGGGGTGAGTCAGCACCGCCCCTTTCTCAAGCGGCTCCTGATGTACTGGGTTGCGCTCTTCGTAGGTCCTCTCGTGGCTGGAGGGGGCTCCTTGGCGCTCTCCATGCTGGAGCGGCGCTCACCATCCACCTGGTTCGATTGGACCAACCTCTTCGTGACGTTCCTTGCACTTACGCTCTGCTATCGCATCCTTCCGAATGCCCCGGTTGCCTGGCGTCATGCCGCCGTTGGGGCGCTCTGTGCTGCCATCCTGACCGAGATCGGACAGGCCTTCTTCGGCGGAATTTTGGGCTCCATTCCCACCTATCGGCAGATCTATGGGCCTTTGGCTGCGTTTCCGCTCTTCTTAATTTGGACCTACCTGACCTGGTGGATTTTTCTGCTGGGCGCATTGGTCGCCTCGCAAATGCCATGGGCGCCATCTTCGAGTGCTAGCATGTTCAAAAAAGAGGAGACATCGACATGAAAGTTGCAGAAATCCTCAGGCTTAAGGGGAATACACTCTTTACCGTTAACCCGGACACTCCCCTCGCAGAGGCCGTGATCACCATGGCCGAGCGTGACATTGGCTCCGTCGTCGTCATGCAGTCTGGTCGTCTGGCAGGCATGCTGACGTTCCGCGAAGTCATGCGGGTGTTAGCAAAGCGCCAGCAAGAGCAGCGCATTGGGCCCACCCCGACGATGGCCGAAATTCTCGTTTCCGAGGTCATGAATGCCCGTCCCACTGTCGTGGATCCGGAGCTCACTGTAGACGAGCTTCGTCGGGTCATGAATGCCTGTGGCGAGCGTTATCTGCCGGTCATCGATGCAGACACCCTCCTTGGGGTTGTCTCGTTCCATGATGTGGCCCGTGCAGTGCTCGAGGCCCAGAGCTTTGAGAACAAGATGCTCAAGGCCTACATCCGCGATTGGCCAACCGAGGAAGGGCAGAGCGGCCAGTGAGAATTCTTGTCTCGAATGATGATGGCTACTTCTCCCCTGGCATCGAGGCGCTGGCAGAGGCTATGCGGGAGTTTGGTGACGTCACCGTTGTTGCGCCAGAGGCTGATCGAAGCGGGGCAAGCAACTCACTCACCCTAGATCGCCCGCTGTATGTCCGCAGGTCAGCCAACGGCTTTCATTACGTGAATGGCACACCAACGGATAGCGTTCACGTGGCGGTTACGGGGTTCCTGGCCGAACCCCCTGATCTTGTCGTCTCGGGCATTAACAATGGGCAGAATGTTGCAGAGGACACGCTGTATTCCGGCACCGTCGCCGCTGCCATGGAAGGCTACCTCCTGGGCATCCCCGCCATTGCATTCTCGCTCGCCGATCGGGGATTTCAGAACCTAGACACGGCTGTGCATGTGGCCAAGCACGTCGTGGCCAAGGTGCTTCGACAGCCGTTTACGTCCCCGAAGCTTCTGAGCGTAAACATTCCCAGCGTTCCCATCGAGGCCCTGGAGGGTTATGTTGTCTCGCGACTCGGGCGCAGGCATGCGTCTCAGCCCGTAGTGCGGGTGGAGTCCCCGCGTGGAGAGCCCATGTACTGGGTTGGCGCGCCCGGTGGCATTCGCGATGCTGGGCCAGGAACCGACTTTCACGCGCTCTCTGCGCGCCAGGTTTCCATTACCCCCTTGCGGGTCGATCTGGGTGACACAGACGCGCAGCAAGAGGTGCTGGATTGGCTCGTAAGCCCATCATAGTCCCCGGGGCGCCTCGCCCACAGGCCCCCGCGGAGCGGGTCTTAGAGCCAAAGTGGGGTCAGTCCGTGCCCGCTGCGCGGCGGATGCAGAAGCCAATCAGCCGCGAGGCTACGCTCGCGGATCCTCACATGAATCCCGGTCTGGCCAGCGATCGATATCGCGATCGCATGCTCGAGCGGCTTCGACGCGCGGGCATTCAGAATGAGCGCGTTCTCGGTGCGATGGCATCGGTGCCGCGCCATCGGTTTGTGGATCCCGCGCTCGCAAGCCGGGCCTACGAGGACACCGCATTGCCGATTGGCCACGCCCAGACGATCTCTCAGCCTTATGTCGTCGCCCGATCGCTCTCTCTGGCCTTAGAGGCTGTCTCGCTGGCGCTGCCACACAACGGTGCACGGCCGCTTCGTGCCCTGGAGATTGGTACGGGCTGCGGCTACCAGGCTGCCGTGATGGCCCAGCTCTTTGATGAGGTCGTCTCATTGGAGCGCATCGAGCCCCTTCACAAGGCGGCCGCTCAGCGGCTCACAGAGATGGGATACCGCGTCACGCTCAAGCTGGCCGATGGGCAGCTCTGCCTTGAGGATGGTCCGGGGTTTGATGTAGTGGTCATGGCCGCTGGGATGGCCCACCCGCCTCCCGAATTGCTGAGACAATTAAGCGACGGTGGTGTTTTGGTTGGTCCTCTTGGAAGCCCAGAGCAACGGCTGGTGGTGATTACCCAGGACCGAGCGCTTGGGTTCAAGACCAGCACCTACGATGTCGTTCAGTTTGTTCCTATTCGATCCGGTATTCAAAGATGAAACTCTTTTTCCTGACTCTGGCTTTGGCGCTTGCATCATGTGCGCATCGACCACCAGCGCCCATTGAATCCCGCACCGTTCAGCAGGCAGATTCCCCCAGTCAGACCAGCATTACGGGCAAGGCAAAGGCCAGCGCAGCACCCGCAGTTACGCAAGCCGCGGTCGAGCCAGAACAGCCCGTCCCTGCGGGTATGCATCGTGTCAAACGTGGCGAGACCCTGATTGGGATTGCCCTGGAATACGGAGTCGACTGGCGCGAGCTTGCGTCTTGGAATCAGGTCACCAATCCCAATCGCATTGAGGTCGGGCAGATGCTCACCGTGCGTGGGCCCAGCGCCGCGCCGCCCGCAGCGTTGGTTCCCTCTCAACAGGCAGCGATCTCGAGTCAGATCGACGTCAAGCCCCTGGCGCCCGCCGCTTCGCCCTCGCCTGCTGCTTCGGCCCCACCCGTTGCCTCGGCCCCGGTGACGCCTCCTATTGCACCCCCGCCGGCGGCATCGACACCGCCTGAGGCGCCGGTTGCCCCACCAGCCGAGCCAGCAACAGACGGTTTGAGCTGGGTCTGGCCCGCAAATGGTGGTGTGATTACCCAGTTCTCTGAGGGGGGCAGCAAAGGAATTGCGATTGCTGGCGCCCCCGGCGAGGCTGTTTTTGCCGCAGAGCGCGGCCGCGTGGTGTACAGCGGAAACGGCCTGCGTGGCTATGGAAACCTGGTCATCGTAAAGCACGCCAATGATTTCATTACGGCATACGCACACAATCGGGCCATTCTGGTGAAGGAGGGGCAGTCTGTGCGACGCGGACAGAAAATTGCCGAGCTGGGCATGTCCGATGCCGACCGACCGATGCTGCACTTTGAGTTGCGTAAGGGGGGAAAGCCCATCGACCCTCTGGGTTTTTTGCCCAGTCGCTAGCGAGGCGCGAGGGCCGTTCATGACTCCCATTCTTTGTTTCGATCTGGAGACCGTTCCGGATGCTGCAGGCCTTCGGGCCTTGGGCCACTTTCCCGCTGAACTCTCGGATTCAGACGGCGTTTCTCACGCACGTCAGGCAAGGCTGGATGCGGGGCAGTCTGATTTCTTCCCTCACCATCTCCAGCGCATCTGGGTCATTGGCTGCGCCTTTAGAGACGACGAGGGATTTCGGATTCGATGTCTGGGCGCGACGCCGGGGGTGTCCGATGAAGAGGAGGCACAGCGGCTTCGTCAGTTCTTTAACACCATCGAGCGGCACCAGCCTCAACTGGTGAGTTGGAATGGCAGCGGCTTCGATGCCCCAGTCCTTCACCAGCGCGCCATGATGCGCAGCGTTCCCGGCGGCGTTTACTGGGACCAGGGTGAACACAATCGAGACTTCAAATACAACAACTACCTTGCGCGCTATCACAGCCGACACCTTGACCTCATGGATGTGCTGGCGGCCTACAGCGGGCGCGCGAATGCCCCGCTCGACGCCATGGCCCAACTCTGCGGCTTTCCGGGCAAGCTAGGTGAGGATGGCGCAAAGGTATGGGATGCCTATCTCGAGGGCCGCTGGGCAGAGGTCGCAGCGTATTGCGAGACAGATGTCGTGAACACCTATCTGCTCTTCACCCGGTTTCGACTGTTGCGCGGAGAGCTGCATCAAGCTGCCTATTTGCAAGAGCTGGAGCTGGTTCGCAGCGCGCTGCAGGCCCAGATTGGTCAGCCCGATGCCCCACTCAGTGGTCAGCACTGGGAGCGGTTTCTCGCAGCCTGGCCGCACGAAAAGGAGTAGGCCTTGGGACGGCGCACGATTGGCGCACCACGCGTGGTGCGCACCCTTCAATCCATAGAGATCGAGTCTGTTGACCTTGAAGGCCAGGGTATTGCGCGCCACGATGGCAAGGTCCTTTTCGTGTCGGGTGCACTGACTGGCGAGTGTGTTGATCTGGAGATCCTGCGAGAGCGGCCAAGCTACGCTAAGGCACGTGCAGTGCACTGGCACCGCGTATCGCCAGACCGGGTGACTCCTGCTTGCCCGCACTTCGGTGTCTGCGGGGGCTGCTCCATGCAGCATGCAAGTGGTGCTGCGCAGGTGGCCATTAAGCAGCGTGCGCTTGAGGACGCACTCTGGCATATCGGGCGGCTCAAGCCTCTGGAGGTGCTATCGCCTATGCGGGGCCCCGATTGGGGGTACCGCATGCGTGCACGCATGTCGGTGCGATGGGTCGACAAAAAGGGTGGGCTGCTCATGGGCTTTCGCGAACGCTCCAGCAGCTTCGTAACCCAAATGGAGACCTGTAAGGTCCTTCCCCCACCGGTTGCGGCGCGCTTGCCGGCGCTGCGCGCGCTCATCGCCTCACTGAGCATTGCCCGGGAAATTCCACAGGCTGAGCTGGCCATGGGCGAGGGGCTCGAAGTCTGGGTGTTGCGCAATCTGTCGCCGCTCGGGCCAGGGGATGCACAAAGACTCTTGGCTTTCGAGGCGGAATACACCGATGTAGCCTTCTGGCTTCAGCCCAAGGGTCCAAGCACGGCTGCACCGCTGCCGGGAGGGCGGGGTGAAACGACTCAGCTCGCCTACACGCTGCCCGAATTCGGCCTCACCATGCCCTACTCGCCAGTCGATTTCACCCAAGTGAACTTTGCAATCAACCGGGTGCTGGTTGACCAGGCGCTTCGTCGGCTCGATTTGCAATCTAGCCACCGCGCAGCAGATTTCTTCTGTGGCCTTGGAAATTTCAGTCTTGCAATGGCCAGACGTGCGTCGCAGGTCTTGGGGTTTGAGGGTAGCCAGGCGTTGACCGACCAGGCTGAACAGAACGCCCGAGCGCAGGGTCTCGACCAGAAAACCCGTTTTGAGGCGAAGAACCTCTTTGAGGTGGATCTGCAGTGGCTCGACGCCCTGGGCCCATTGGACAGAGTGTTGGTGGACCCTCCCCGCGAGGGCGCTCAGTCGTTGTGTGAGGCGCTCGCAGCGCAGTCGAGAGAAGGCAGGGGGCCAGATCGAATCGTGATGGTGTCATGCAACCCGGCCACGCTGGCGCGGGATGCGGCAATTTTGGTGCATCAGGGTGCCTGGCGACTCGCGCAGGCTGGGGTGGTAAACATGTTCCCCCAGACCGCGCATGTCGAGTCGCTGGCTGTTTTCGAGCGGTTACTCCTTGCTGCCGCCGCCGAAGAGTGACATGAGAATGACCAGCAGATTGCTGAAGATGTTGTAGATGCTGAGATAGACCGCCAGCGTTGCGCTGATGTAGTTGGTTTCTCCACCGTTCACGATGCGCTGCAGGTCAACGAGCAGAAACACGCTGAAAATTCCGACGGCGAGGACGGATACGGTCAGCATGAGTGCAGGCATTTGAAGCCAGATGTTGGCGACGGACGCCAGGATCAGCAACAGAACCCCGATGAATAGGAACTTGGACATGCCCGTGAGGTCGCGCTTAATGACCGTGGAGAGGCTGGCCATGCCGAAGAAAATGGCGCCAGTACCGCCAGCCGCCACTGCAACGAGCTGCCCGCCATTGCCCATGCCCAAGGCCACCCCGAGCAGACGGGAGAGCATGAGCCCCATGAAAAAGGTGAATCCGAGGAGCAGGTAGACGCCCGTGATGCTGTGCTTGGTGCGCTCAATGCCCCAGAAAAAAGCGAAAGCAATGCCCATGAACAGCAGGAAGCTGATCAGCGGGCTGCCCGAAAAGAGCGAAAAGCCCATGGACATGCCAACCCAAGCACCCAGAACCGTGGGCACCATGGTTGCGGCAAGCATCCAGTAGGTGTTGCGCAGCACGCGGTTTTGCAGTGCGGACGACGCGCGGGTTGCGGTAAAGGACTGCTGAGACTGAGGGAACATGGTGGCCTGACTCCTGTTTAAAAAAACGCTGCCGTTATACTCTCAGGTTTGTCTTGGAAATCAAGCAATTTGCCGAGACATTTGGGGAATCTTCCTGTCCTTACATAGACCAATAACAGGGAAGAAGTTCCAAATATGTTCCAAACATTTCAATGTTTTAACCACAAGTGAGAGCAATCATGTCGCAAGAACGCACCCTGTCGATCATCAAGCCCGACGCAGTCGCCAAGAACGTCATTGGCCAGATTTATTCCCGCTTCGAAGGCGCCGGCCTGAAGGTTATCGCCGCGCAAATGAAGCACCTCTCACGCGGCGAAGCAGAGGCCTTTTATGCCGTTCACCGTGAGCGCCCTTTCTTCAAAGACCTGGTCGACTTCATGGTTTCCGGCCCCGTCATGATCCAAGTGCTTCAGGGCGAAAATGCAATTGCCACCAACCGTGACCTCATGGGGGCAACGGATCCCAAGAAGGCTGCGCCTGGAACCATTCGCGCAGACTTCGCGGACAGCATCGACGCCAACGCGGTGCACGGCTCCGATGGCGCTGAGACCGCAGCTCAGGAGATTGCATTCTTCTTCCCTGCGCTTGCCATCTACAGCCGGTAGGGCATGTGACGGTCAATCTCCTCGGACTGGGGCCTGACGCACTCACCGAGTGGGTGCAGTCCATCGGCGAGAAACCCTTCCGAGCCCGCCAACTGCTGAAATGGATTCACCAGCGGTCAGCGGACCAGTTTGAGGGGATGACCGACCTCGCTCGTTCGTTTCGCGAGGCACTGCAAGAGCGGGCCTGTATTGAGTCGCTTCCGATCTTGCGTGACCATCTCTCTGCCGATGGCACACGCAAATGGGTCTTAGACGCAGGTGCGGGCAATGCCATTGAGACAGTCTTCATTCCCGAGGACGATCGCGGAACGCTCTGTGTGTCGTCACAAGCAGGCTGCACAGTCGCCTGCAGGTTCTGCTCCACTGGCCATCAGGGCTTTGCTCGCAACCTGACCACGGCAGAAATTATTGGTCAGCTCCACATGGCCAATCGTCTACTCGATTCGCGTGTTACCAACGTTGTGCTCATGGGCATGGGCGAGCCTTTGCTGAATTTCGACCAGCTTGCACCAGCGCTTGAGCTCATGCTCGATGACAACGCCTATGGGCTCTCGCGTCGACGGGTGACGGTCTCGACTTCTGGGGTCGTCCCCATGATGGATCGCCTTGCTGATCAGTGTCCCGTTGCGCTGGCGGTCTCGCTGCACGCACCCAATGATCGGCTGCGAGACGACCTCGTGCCCCTCAATAAGAAATACCCGCTCGCCGAGCTCATGGCAGCATGCAAAAGGTACTTACGGGTGGCCCCGCGCGACTTCATCACCTTTGAGTACGTTATGCTCGAAGGGGTCAATGATTCCGCCGAACATGCGTGGGAGCTCGTCGAGCTGGTGCGCCGCCACGAGATGTCCTGCAAGTTCAACCTCATCCCATTCAACCCTTTTCCTCAGTCCGGCCTGCGAAGATCCTCTCAGCACGTCATTCGTGCTTTTGGACGAATCCTCGCTGACCAGGGCTTCGTCGTCACCACGCGCAAGACGCGAGGAGACGACATTGATGCTGCCTGTGGCCAGTTGGCCGGCGACATCCAAGATCGCACCACCATCACCCAACGCATTCAGCTCCATGGGAGGGTCCATGTCTAACCAGCCATTTGCCTGCGGTCCGCTGCCCCGTCGCTCCACCACGCAGGTCACAGTAGCCTGGGGCAGCACCCAGGTGCGTGTGGGCGGCGATGCGCCTGTGGTGGTTCAGTCCATGACCAACACCGACACAGAAGACGCCATCGGAACGGCAATACAGGTGCGTGACCTGGCATTCGCTGGGTCTGAGGTGGTTCGGATCACCGTAAACACCCTTGAGGCCGCAAAGGCGGTTCCGGCCATTCGCGAGCAACTCGATCGCATGAACTGCCCAGTGCCTCTCGTAGGCGACTTCCACTTCAATGGTCACAAGCTGCTGGCTGAAGTCCCCGAATGTGCTTTGGCCCTCTCGAAGTACCGCATCAATCCCGGTAATGTGGGCCGCGGCAGCAAACGTGACACCCAATTTGGCGCCATGATCGAGGCGGCCATGAGGTTCGATCGACCCGTTCGCATTGGTGTCAACTGGGGCAGCCTAGACCAAGACCTGCTAGCACGCCTCATGGACGAAAACGCCGCCCGTAAAGATCCTTGGGATGCCCAAGCCGTCATGCGCGAGGCGCTTGTCACCTCCGCGATTGAGAGTGCGGAGCAGGCAGTGGCGTGGGGTATGGGGCGCGACAAGATCATCTTGTCTGCCAAGGTCTCTGCCGTTCAAGACCTCATATCGGTCTATCGAGAGCTCGGGCGTCGCTGTGACTATCCGCTGCACCTGGGGCTCACCGAAGCCGGTATGGGAAGCAAAGGAATCGTCTCCTCCACCGCTGCGATGGGTGTGCTCCTGCAAGAGGGCATTGGAGACACTATTCGAGTCTCGCTCACCCCCGAGCCGGGCGGCGATCGTCGCAAAGAGGTCGTGGTTGCCCAGGAGATGCTCCAGGTGCTGGGGCTGCGCGCCTTTACGCCCATGGTCATTGCCTGCCCGGGATGTGGCCGAACAACCTCAACCTTTTTCCAAGAACTCGCCTCAAAGGTCCAGGCTTACCTCAGGGATCAGATGCCCATTTGGCGTCGAGAGTATCCGGGGGTGGAGTCCATGAATGTCGCCGTGATGGGCTGTGTCGTGAATGGTCCCGGGGAGAGCAAGCACGCTGACATCGGCATTAGCCTGCCTGGCACCGGAGAGCAGCCGGTAGCCCCGGTCTATATCGATGGTGAGCGCGGACCAACGCTCAAGGGAGACCAGATTGCGGAGGAGTTCCAGCAGATGGTGGCGGATTACGTCGAACGCCGGTACGGAAAGGCAAAGGTATAAGCAGTCGGTATGGAGAAGATTCTTGGAGTAAAGGGCATGAACGATCTGCTGCCCGAGCACATGGCTGTCTGGCAGCGGGTCGAGTCCACTGTGGCTGCCGTATTTGAGCAATACGGGTATCGCGCTATCCGCACGCCCATTGTGGAGCCGACTGCGTTGTTTATTCGCGGCATCGGTGAGGTCACAGATATCGTCGAGAAAGAGATGTACTCCTTCACCGACGCGCTCAATGGCGAAGCGCTTACCCTGCGACCTGAGAACACGGCTGCCGTGGTGCGTGCGGCCATTGAACACAACCTGCTCTACGATGGACCACGACGGCTTTGGTACTTCGGGCCCATGTTTCGTCACGAGCGTCCCCAGAAAGGGCGTTATCGCCAGTTTTACCAGTTTGGCCTCGAGGCACTCGGCTATGCCGATCCGATTGTCGATGCCGAGCAGATTCTCCTGATCTGGCGGCTTTGGGAGGCGCTTGGGATTCCTGTTGCCGATCGCCCTCAGCTGCAGCTCAATTCACTCGGCAGCAGCGAGGAGCGGGCTGCGCATCGTGAGGCCCTCATCCGTTTTTTCTCCGACCATGCAGCGCACCTCGACGCCGACAGCCAGCGGCGCCTGGGCACGAATCCGCTTCGCATTCTCGATAGCAAAAACCCCGAGATGCAGCCGCTGATTGAGCAAGCCCCGCGGTTGCCTGACTTCCTGGGTGATGCCTCACGCGCGCATCAAGATCGCGTGCTCGAATCCCTCTCTGCTGCCTCGGTCCCCTTCGAGATGAACCACCGTTTGGTGCGCGGACTCGACTACTACAACCTGACGGTGTTCGAATGGGTAACCGATCGACTCGGTGCGCAGGGCACGGTCTGTGGCGGTGGGCGATACGACGGCCTTATGGCCCAGATGGGTGGAAAGCCGGCCCCAGCAGCAGGATTCGCCATTGGGGCCGAGCGGTTGCTCGCCCTGCTTGAGGAGGTTGCGCCGGTCAAGCCCGAGCGCGCCATCGATGTCTATGTCGTGCATTTTGCCGACCGATCGGAGGGCCTGGCGCTCCAGGCTGCGGAGCGGCTGCGTTCGGCCGGACTGCGTGTACAGCTGCATGGCAGCACGACGAGCGTGAAGTCCCAAATGAAGAAGGCTGATGCCAGTGGTGCCTTGGTTGCCGTGCTCATCGGAGAAGCCGAGCGTGACAGCAATCAGGTGATTTTAAAGCCTCTTCGCATCGACGCGAGTCAGGTCACAGTTTCTATCAACGATTTGGCGGGACAGTGTCTGTCCCTCCTCACTCAAGGAGTCGCAGGTGCGTGAAGATTTAGAGCAGCAAGAACAAATGGAGGCGATCAAGGGCTGGTGGAAGGAGAACCAGCGCTGGGTGCTGTCGCTGCTCATTGCGAGCGCTCTGGGACTTGCGGGGTATACGGGCTGGAACGTGTATCAGGCCAATCGTGCAGAGAAGGCGACTCTGCTGCTCGAGGCGCTGAACAAGGCGATTGAGTCTCAAGACCTCGAGAAGGCTAAAGCTGCCGCCCAGCCCCTCTTTGATGGCTACGCGGGGCTTGCCCAGGCAGACATGGCCGCCTTGCAACTGGCTCGGCTGGCGGCTGGCTCTGGTGACCTCGATGGTGCGCGCGCCGCGCTCGTGATTGCGCAAGACTCAAAGGATCCCGCTCTAGCATGGGTTGCGCGCATTCGCATGGCGGGTGTGCTGCTCGACCAATCCAAGCCCGAGGAGGCCCTCAAGGCGCTCGACGGCACACCACCCGATGCCGTGAAGCCCCTCGTGGAGGACCGCCGAGGCGATGTCCTCGCAGCGCTTGGCAGGCCTACCGACGCCATCGCAGCGTGGACAAGCGCTCGCGCTGGGCTGGCGGCCGACGCTGCCCCGCGAACCCTTGATCTCATCGATCGGAAAATGGCCGTGATTGCGGCACAACAGAAAGGAAATCCATGATGCGTTCAGCTGTTGTGGCCTTGTCACTCCTCGCGCTCGCTGGGTGTTCGACCAGCAAGCTCAAGCCTGCGAGCCTCACCGATCTGAAGCCCACTGCCTCGCTTGCGGCAGTCTGGTCTGTTGAGGTGCCAAAAACGCCAACCGGCGGCAGCGGCGAGGGTGCATTCGCACCCGCTGCCTCTGGCGGGTTGGCCGTGGTCGCTGCGCCGTCAGGCGATGTCCAGGCCTTCGCGCTCGATTCGGGGGCTTCTCGCTGGCGCGTGGGGGTGGGTGCGCCCTTGGCGGCAGGCGTTGGATTCGGCGGCGGCAGTGCCGAGGGGCGCTTTGCAGTGATCACCCGTGATGGTGAACTTGTGCTCATCGATGACTCGGGCAGCATTCGCTGGCGCGTGCCAATTGGCGGGGTGAGCCACGAGCGTCCTGCGCTCTCTGGCGGGCTGGTGGTGGTTCGGCTGGCAGACAATCGGCTTGCCGGCTTTGATCTGGAAACGGGCAGTCGCCGTTGGATTTTCCAGCGGACCATGCCGTCGCTCGCACTGCATGGTCAGTCCGGTGTGCGTGGAGCGCCCTCCAGCGTGGAAGCGATCAGCACGCCCGCCTTGGGCACCGTTGATGCGGTCGTGACCATGCCTGCTGGGCGGATGGTCTGGGTGAACGCAGCCACGGGAGCGGTTCGTTGGGAGGCCCAGGTTGCGACACCCAAGGGCTCTAACGAGGTCGAGCGCATCGCGGACCTCCTCGGATTGCCGGCGGTTCAGGGTGAACAGGTTTGCGTGGCGGCTTATCAGAATCAGGTTGCCTGCCTTCAGAGTGAGACCGGTCGGGTGCTCTGGAGAAAGAATTTGGCCGTGGGCCTGCCAGTTGCTGTCGACGTCACCTCCGTCTATGCCGTCGATGCCAGCAGCCGCGTCTTCGCGCTCGACGCCAAAACGGGTGCTGAGCGTTGGAAGACCGAGGCCTTCTTTCTGCGCAGACTCACAACGCCCGTGTCGCTTGGACAAGCTGTGTGGGTGGCAGATTTTGATGGCTACCTCCATGGTCTCGCAAGAGAGACTGGCGCGCCCATTGGCCGCGTGCGGCTTGAGGGGGGACGGCCATCAGGCCCGATGCTGCTCACGCGCGGAGGCCTTCTGATTCAAACTGAGGGCGGCCGCTTGAGTCTCCTCAAGTCCTAGGACCTGTATGTCATTTAAACCTGTGGTCGCTCTGGTTGGGCGACCCAACGTTGGAAAGTCCACCCTTTTCAATCGACTGACGCGATCACGTGACGCCCTCGTGGCTGATATGCCTGGGCTCACTCGAGACCGGCACTTTGGAGAAGGTCGCGTTGGTCCGAGGCCTTACATCGTAGTCGATACGGGCGGCTTTGAGCCCGTTGCGAAGGACGGCATCCTGGCTCAAATGGCCAAGCAGACCTTACAAGCGATTGCCGAGAGCGATGTGGTCATTTTCCTCGTCGACGGTCGGTCTGGCCTCGCGCCGCAGGACCACCAGATTGCCCAACAGCTTCGCCGGTCCGGTCGTCCCACCCTGCTGGCGGTCAACAAGCTCGAAGGCCTTACATACGAGGGCCGAACAGCCGAGTTTTATGAACTTGGCTTGGGCGAGCCCGTGGCCATCTCAGGCGCACACGGCGACGGCGTGTATTCGCTGGTGGAAGACGCGCTATCGCGCCTCCCAACCCCAGCCGCAGGCACCGAGGGTGTTACGCCCGATCAGTACTCGGAGCCTCGCGGGGAGGACGGGCTTCCACTGCACGGGCTTCGAGTCGCCATCGCCGGGCGCCCGAACGTCGGAAAATCGACCCTCATCAATGCCCTCTTGGGGGAGGAGCGGGTCATTGCATTCGATATGCCCGGCACCACCCGCGATGCCATTGAGATTCCTTTCGAGCGCAACGGCAGCAAGTTTCGTCTCATTGACACGGCTGGCCTGCGTCGCAAGGGGAAGGTCTTCGAGGCCATCGAAAAGTTTTCAGTGATCAAAACCTTGCAGGCCATCGAATCGTGTCATGTGGCAGTGCTTATGCTCGATGCACAGCAAGACATCTCCGACCAAGATGCCCATATTGCGGGCTACATCATGGAGGCCGGACGCGCGCTGGTGATCGCCGTGAACAAGTGGGATGGGCTGGACGCACTTGAGCGAGAAGACGTAAAGCGGCGGATCACCCGCAAGCTCCCTTTTTTGGTGTGGGCGCGCGTGCACCATATTTCTGCCTTGCAGGGCAACGGACTCGACCCGCTCATGCGCTCTGTGCTCGCGGCCTACAGCGCAGCCACGCGAAAGCTGTCGACGCCAAAGCTCACCCGCGCGCTGCGCGAGGCTGTTGAGCGTCAGCAGCCCCCCAGGCGGGGCCAGGTTCGCCCGAAGCTGCGGTACGCGCACCAAGGTGGCCAGAATCCGCCCATCGTGGTGGTGCATGGAAATGCACTCGACAGCGTGACCGACGTCTACAAGCGCTACCTCGAGTCCCAGTTCCGGGCTCGCTTCGACCTGGAGGGCACTCCGCTCCGCATTGAGTGGAAGGTCTCCAAGAATCCATACGCTCCCCAAGACTGAAATTTCATGCCTTGGCGGTATAGTTTTGGGAAATGCGTGAACGTCTCGACGTGGAGACGGTCAACGCAAAATCACAATAAATAAGATGGAGCTCTGAATGACGCAGAATAAAGGCCAGGCCTTACAAGACCCCTTTCTCAACACCCTTCGGCGCGAGCACGTCTCCGTTTCGGTGTACCTGGTCAATGGCATTAAGCTGCAGGGGCATATCGAATCCTTCGATCAGTACGTCGTGCTGCTCAAGAACACCGTGACCCAAATGGTTTATAAGCACGCCATTTCAACCATCGTGCCCTCCCGCGTGGTGAACTTCTCCATTGAGTCCGACAGTCAGTAACGCCCCCGTAAAAGGCCGACAAGAAAAGCTGAGGGGGGCACGCTGAGCGATCTCGGCAGTTTTGTCTCGCCGTCCTCCTCCGAGCGCGATTTCTCGCGCGCGCCCAGAACCCTCGTGGTGTCTGTTCTGCTGAGCGGGCACTCGGCGCTATCCCATGCCAGCAATGCAGAGGAGACCGTTGCGCTCGCCCAGTCCGCGGGGGCTCAGGTCGTTGGCACCATTACGGGGCGCCGAGACCGGCCGGACCCCGCCCTCTTTGTTGGCACAGGGAAGGCAGACGAAATCCGCTTGCGCTGCCTGTCTGATCGCATTGATTTGGTTGTGTTTGATCACGAGCTTTCACCCGCTCAGCAGCGCAATCTTTCCCGGATCTTGGCCGTCCGCGTACTTGACCGTGTTCAACTGATTCTCGACATCTTCGCCTTGAGAGCCAGCAGCCACGAGGGCAAGCTCCAGGTCGAGCTTGCTCAGCTCGATTACCTGTCGGCGCGCCTGGTGCGTGGCTGGACGCACCTTGAGCGTCAGAAGGGTGGCATTGGTCTTCGCGGCCCGGGCGAGACCCAGCTCGAAACCGACCGGCGCCTCATTGGCCAGCGCGTTAAGCAGCTCAAACAGCGGCTGGCAAGCATCACCAAGCAACGGCAGAACCGCAGGCGTGCTCGTATTCGATCAGGCACGCTCGACGTTTCTCTGGTTGGTTACACCAACGCTGGAAAGTCCACACTCTTTAATGCCCTTACCCGAGCTGGGGTGTATGCGGCCGACCAGCTGTTTGCCACCCTCGACACGACAAGCCGCAGGGTGTTCCTGGCACCCGACCGATTCATGGTGCTCTCTGACACCGTGGGCTTCATTCAGTCATTACCCCACACACTCGTCGAAGCGTTCCAGTCCACGCTGCAGGAGGCCGTCCAGGCGGACCTGCTTTTGCATGTCATTGACGCATCCGATCCTGACCGCATGGCGCGGCAAGATGCAGTGGAGTCTGTGCTCACCGAGATCGGGGCTGCAGATGTCCCCCGCATCGAGATTTTCAATAAGATTGATCGGGTTGGGCTCGAGCCTCGGGTCGAGCGAGACCCCCATGGTAGGATTCAACGGGTATGGCTAAGCGCCGGGCAGGGCGCTGGGCTTGGTCTGCTGCGAGAGGCGATTCAAAGCCACGGTTGGCCTTCCCATGTTGCAGAGGGAACCCAGGATCTGCTCGGCAGTCTCAATCAGCAAACAGAATCACAACATCTATTCACATAGGCACGCACTCCTCCCCATGATCCATCGCCTCTTTCGCCTGTTCTCCATTGGCGACCCACGCTGGGGCCGGCAGTCGGACCAGAACGACACCCGCCCGCCTGAAGGCGATCAGCCTCCCCGCAACGAGCCCCCCCGCAACCAGCAGCGTCCGGGAAATGAGCCGCCCGATCTCGACGAGGTCTGGCGTGACTTCAACCGTAAGCTTGGAAATCTCTTCGGTGGCAAAGGGCAACGGGGCAGAGGGAATCGAAACCCGTGGGGCAATGGGAATGGTGGCGGCAATGGCTCCGGGCCAGGCGCTGGCTTCCCCCAGTTCCAGGTCGGCAAGGGTCTCATTGGCATCATTCTGCTGGCGCTCATGGGCCTCTATCTCGCCTCCGGCTTCTACATCGTTCAAGAGGGCCAGACGGGTGTCGTGCTGCGCTTTGGCAAATACCAGTACGCCACGGGTGCAGGCTTCAAGTGGCGCATGCCCTATCCCTTTGAGTCCCACGAGGTCGTGAACCTCGCTCAATTGCGTCAGGCCACTGTGGGCTTTCGCGGCGAGAGAAGCGGACAGGGGCGTGACTCGCTCATGCTCACCAAAGACGAGAACATGATCGACATCCAGTTTGCCGTTCAGTACCGCGTCTCTAAGCCCGAGGACTATTTGTTTAACAATGTGCGCCCCGACGACATCGTCACCCAGGCCGCAGAGACCGCAATGCGCGAGGTGGTCGGCCGCAGCCTAAGCGACGCCGTGCTCTACGAGAACAAAGAGGCCATTGGTCGCGAAGCCCTCAACATCACGCAGCGCATTGCTGATCGCTACGCAGCAGGGCTCACTATTGTGAACGTCACCATTCAGAACGTGCAGCCGCCGGAGGAAGTGCAGGCAGCTTTTAGCGATGCCATCAAGGCAGCCCAAGACTCTGAGCGCCTCAAGAACGAGGGCCAGGCTTACGCAAACGACGTCGTGCCTAGGGCCCGAGGTGCGGCGGATCGCCTCATTGAGGAGGCTGAGGGTTACCGCGAGCGGGTCGTTGCCCAGGCGGCTGGTGACGCAGATCGCTTCAAACGCATTGTGGTGGAGTACGCCAAGGCGCCCCAGGTCACGCGTGAGCGTCTCTATATCGAAACCATGCAAGAGGTGTTCACCAACGTGTCGAAAGTCATGGTCGAGAACAAGTCGAACAGCAATATGCTCTACCTGCCCCTCGACAAGATCATGCAACAAACGCAGGCTGCCTCTCAGGCTGCCGCCGCAGCGGCTGTCCAGGGTTCAACTGCAGCAGGAAATCCCGTGTCCCCTGGTGCTGAGAACGTACCTGCGACTGCTCCTGCTCCTGCAGCAGCACCCAGTCTCCGTGACCGTCTAAGGGAGGCTCGCTAATGAACCGCTTATTTGCTGCACTCTCGGGCGCGCTAGTCCTGGTGCTTTTGGTGTCGTCCTGTGTGTTCATCGTCGATCAACGACAGTTCGGCCTGGTGTTCGCGCTGGGTGAGGTCAAGCGTGTCGTGAGCGAACCGGGGCTCTACTTCAAGCTGCCCCCACCATTCCAGAATGTGGTGTTTATTGAAAAGCGCATCCTCACCATCGACTCCCCCGATGCAGATCGATTCATCACCAGTGAGAAAAAGAACGTGGTGGTCGACACCTACGTGAAGTGGCGCGTTGAAGACCCCAAGGCCTTCTACACCAGCGTGGCCGGTCGTTTAGCCAGCGCAGAAGACCGCATCTCGCGTGCCCTTCGAGACGGTCTCAACAACGAAATTGCCACGCGCACCGTCAACGACGTGATCTCAGGCGAGCGTGAGAAGGTCATGCAGGGCATTTTGGCGCGTGTCTCTGAAGACGCGAAGCAGATCGGTGTTGCTATCGTCGACGTGCGACTGCGCCGAGTGGACTTTGCAGACGAAATTCGCGACTCTGTCTTCCGTCGTATGGAATCCGAGCGTAAGGCCATTGCAAGCGAGCGACGCTCTCAAGGTGCTGCCGAGGCAGAAAAGATCCGCGCGAACGCAGACCGTCAGCGGGTGGGCGTGCTGGCCCAGGCGTATCGGAAGGCACAGATCGTCAAGGGCGACGGAGACGCTAAGGCTACAGCCATGTACGCTGCTGCATTCGGTCAGAACCCAGAGTTCGCGGCGTTCTACCGCAGCCTGCAGGCTTACCGTGAGAGTTTCAATAAGCCCAGCGACGTCATCATCACCGATCCGCAGTCCGATTTCCTGCGGTATTTCCGAGGTTCAACGGGCAAAAAATAACCTGCACAAAAGCAGGCGATAATGGAGCCATGCCCACTTGGCTTCTTCCCGATCACATCTCCGATGTCCTGCCCAGCGAGGCGCTCCGTGTGGAGCGTCTCAGGCGGGTTCTGCTTGACCACTACGCGTCTCGCGGTTACCACTATTTCATTCCGCCCCTGCTCGAATACGTGGAGTCTTTGCGGGTGCAGGGTGCTGACGACCTTGAGCGCCGCAGCTTTAAGCTGACCGACCCCGCATCAGGACGGCTGCTCAGCATTCGCCCGGATCTCACGGCCCAGGCCGCGCGAGTCGACGCCCACCTCATGGACGGCAACGGCATTAACCGGCTGTGCTATGCCGCCTCCGCAGTTCACGCGGTGCCCTCTGGCGTTGCGTCGAGCCGTGAGCCGTTTCAGGTGGGCTGTGAGCTCTTCGGCGAGGCGGGCCTTGAGGCGGATCTCGAGATCCAGTCTCTTGCTCTGGCGTCTCTGAGTCTCGCCGGGCTCAAAAGGGTCCACTTGAACTTGTCCGATCGGTCAATCTTGTCTGCGCTCAAGGCGCATGTTCCGGGCTTGGCTGCCATCGAGCCAGAGGTTACCCAGGCGCTTGCGGCCAAAGATCCCGTGGGCCTGAGGCTCGCTTGTCAGGCACTAGACCCGTCCGCTGCGCAAGCGCTCATGGCACTTCTCGATTTGTACGGTCCGCCAGACGGCCCGGAGGGCGTGCTTGCGCGTGCACGACGCATGCTGCCGCAGTCAGACTCTATTCACGCGAGCCTCAATCGCCTCCAGGCGGTGACAGAGTCAGCCGTTTTTACCGAGCATCCGCGCTGCCAGCTCACCGTCGATCTCGCCGATCTTCAGGGCTGGCGTTATCACAATGGTCTGATGTTCTCCGTCTATGTCGACGGCCACCCCGATGCCTTGGTTCGCGGTGGTCGATATGACGGCATGGGGGAATCCTTCGGGCGAGCACGACCTGCGACCGGCTTTAGCCTCGAGCTTCGGGCTCTGGCGAGTCTTTCAGAATAAAGAGGGGAGATATGTATTCAGCATCGCTGCGCGCAGCGCGCAAGGGACGCAATGTCGTCATTGTGGGGACCCAATGGGGCGACGAGGGCAAGGGCAAGATTGTCGACTGGTTGACGGAAGAGGTCGCCGGTGTGGTCCGTTTCCAGGGCGGGCACAATGCCGGGCACACCTTGGTGGTCAATGGAAAGAAGACCATTTTGAGGCTCATCCCCTCGGGTATCTTGCACCCTCAGGTCACCTGTTATGTGGGCAACGGGGTCGTTTTATCGCTTGAGGCTCTGATCAAAGAAATAGACGAACTGCAGTCCAGTGGCTTGTCCGTAGAGCCTCGGCTCAAGATCAGCCTTGCCTGCCCACTCATCCTCCCCGTTCACGTTGCACTCGATCAAGCCCGTGAGTCTGCCCGCGGGGACGCGAAGATTGGTACTACGGGTCGGGGGATTGGCCCGGCGTATGAGGACAAGGTTGCGCGAAGGGCCATTCGGCTCATTGACCTTCAGCGCCCAGAGCGTCTCCTTGCCAAGCTCGAAGAATTACATCGTCTACACAATCACGTGCTAACCGGGCTGCTGCACGCTGAGCCTGTCTCCGCTCAGGCCACCTTCGATGCCCTCATGGTCATGGCCCCGCGCATTCTGGCGATGTCGGCCGATGTACCGCTGCTGCTCCAGGCGCAGATGCAAGCAGGTCATCATTTGTTGTTTGAGGGCGCTCAAGGCACGCTGCTCGATATTGACCATGGCACCTATCCCTATGTCACCAGCAGCAACTGCGTAGCTGGCGCTGTTGGAGCGGGAGCGGGCGTTGGTCCGGGAGAAATCGATTTTGTGCTGGGACTCACGAAAGCCTACGCCACGCGCGTAGGCTCAGGGCCTTTTCCAACCGAACTATTTGACGCCACGGGCCAGCATCTGGCCCAAAAAGGCAATGAGTTTGGTTCTGTGACCGGTCGTCCACGGCGGTGCGGCTGGTTTGACGCGGCAGCGCTGCGTCGATCGGTTCAGATCAACGGGGTTACGGGGTTATGCATCACCAAGCTCGACGTGCTCGACGGCCTCCCCGAGATCAAGCTCTGTGTGGGTTACGAGGCCAATGGTCAGCGGCTCGATGTGCTCCCATTTGGGGCGGACGCTGTGGATGCCTGTCAGCCCATTTACGAGACCTGGCAAGGGTGGGCAGGGTCGACCGCGGGTATTCAAAAGTGGGACCAGCTGCCGAAAGAGGCGCAGCAGTATTTGACTCGACTCGCTGAACTGAGCGGAGCCCCCATTGCAATGATTTCGACGGGCCCCGACAGGGACGAGACCATTCTCATGTCTCACCCCTTTCAAACAGAAGGGGTATAAAAGAGGGAAGGGGGGGATGGTGCCCAGAAGAGGACTCGAACCTCCACAGTGTTGCCACCGCTAGGACCTGAACCTAGTGCGTCTACCAATTCCGCCATCTGGGCCGATAGCAAGCCCGCTACTTTAACGAGATTATTCAAATTGTCAAAACCTCGCCGCTCAGCGGCATCCACACCAACCGCTAAGACAGCAACGATTCCAGCGACTGAAGGTTCGGATGACCTTCAGTTCACGGGCAAGCTGATGGGCCACCGAGACGGCTTTGGATTTATTCGGCCTGATGCGGGTGGAGACGATGTCTTTGTCTCGCCTCGCGAGATGCTCAAAGCCATGCATGGCGATCGTGTGGTTGCAAAGGTGACCGGGCAAGACCGCAAGGGCAGGCCAGAGGCGACTATTCTCGAGGTACTCGAGCACACCGTCGATCGACTGGTTGGGCGTTTGGTGCACGAGCGCGGCATTATTTTGGTCGTCCCAGAGGACCAGCGTATCAAGCACGACATCATCGTGAGCCCGGGTGACACGGGCGGCGCACAGCCCGGCCAAGTGGTCATGGTTCAGATCATCGACCCCCCAACCCGCTACACGCCCCCAATCGGCCGTGTGGTCGAGGTGTTGGGCTCCCTCGATGATCCGGGCATGGAGGTCGAGATTGCTGTGCGCAAGTTCGATGTCCCGCATCAATTCTCGGCCGAGGCAGAGGCAATCGCCAAGAAGTTGCCTGAGGCCGTTCGGACCTCGGACGTCAAAGGTCGCATCGATCTTCGCGATCTCCCATTCATGACCATCGACGGCGAGGACGCCCGCGACTTTGACGATGCGGTCTATGCGGTGTCTGAGGGCAAGCGCGGCTGGCGACTGCTCGTGGCGATTGCGGACGTGAGCCACTACGTCAAGAGTGGTGACGCGCTCGATCGAGACGCCTTTGAGCGCGCTACCTCGGTTTACTTTCCTCGGCGCGTACTCCCCATGCTGCCTGAGAAGCTCTCCAACGGCCTCTGCTCGCTCAATCCGCAGGTCGAGCGCTTGGCCTTGGTCTGCGACATGATCATCTCCCCCGATGGCACGGTAAAGGCCTACCAGTTCTACGACGGCGTGATCGAATCCTCTGCACGGCTCACCTACACCCAAGCCTGGGACGCGCTCTCCAATCCAATTGGCCCGGCCGCACGTGTGCTCGGCTCAAGGTTCGTGGTGCTCGAAACCCTTGACACGGTATTTCGTGCGCTTTTGGCCCAACGCGAGGCGCGAGGTGCAATTGAGCTTGAGACGATCGAGACGTTTATTCGAACCGATGAGCAGGGCCGCATTGCCAGCATTGAGCCCCGACATCGCAATGACGCCCACCGCCTCATTGAAGAGTGCATGCTGGTGGCTAATACTTGCGCAGCCGACTTTCTCATTCGCAGCAAGCGTGAGGGTCTCTATCGGGTTCATGAGGGTCCAACGCCCGAGCGCCTGAAATCCCTGCGCGACTTCCTCAAGCTTCAAGGCCTTCGGTTGGGCGGAGGAGAGGATCCTCAGCCCGCCGATTACGCTCGACTCTCCCGAGAGATCAAACAGCGCCCCGACGCGCGATTGCTTCAAACGCTGCTGCTGCGGTCTATGCAACAGGCCATTTACAGCCCAGACAACGCAGGCCACTTTGGCCTTGCTTATCCGGCCTACACTCACTTCACCTCACCGATCCGTCGCTACCCAGATCTCATGGTGCATCGGGTCATCAAATCCATCTTGGCTCAGAAGCGTTACGAGCCGCCCTACGGCGATGTCGTCCCAGGCCAGAAGTCCAGCTCGATTGAGCGTTGGCGTGTGGTGGGAGACCACTGCTCTGCGGCCGAACGCCGAGCTGACGAAGCCTCTCGTGATGTCGAAGCCTGGCTCAAGTGTCAGTTTATGAAGGGGCGCGTGGGCGAGCAGCTCAGTGGCACGATTACGGGCATTGCGCCTTTTGGCATTTTCGTGACCCTCGATGCGCTCTATGTAGAGGGCATGATTCACATCTCTGAGCTCGGCGCTGAGTACTTTCAACACAATGAGGTCGCCCATGAGTTGCGCGGCGAGCGGACGGGCCGTCGCTTCCGACTCTACGATGCGCTTACGGTGCAGGTCTCGCGGGTCGATCTGGACGCGCGGCGCATTGAGTTCCGGCTGGTGCCCTCTCAGGTGCGCCCCGTGAAGAAGGGTAAGGGGCCAGGCCCAGAAGAGCTCGATGCATTGCTAATCGAGCCTCAGGACGACGATTTCCCTCAGCCTCGCGCGCGAAAGACCCCATCAAAGGCCCTGCCATCGGCCGGAAAGCCCACTTCCGGGAAGGCTGCCCCGGCGCCCAAAGGGCGCAGCAAAACCCGCAGAAAGCGGCGCTAGTGAGGAGTACCGAGAGGGAATCTGTCCTCCTGGGTTTTCATGCAGTGAGGGCCAGACTGAAGGCCGCACCGCAAACCTTGCGACGGGTGCTCTACGTAGCAGATCGTCGCGATGCGCGCCTTAAGGCCCTTTTAGAAGCGTTGAGCCTCGCTGGCATCACATCTCAGCCCGTCGATGCAGCGCGACTCGATCAGGAAGCTCGGGGAGAGCGGCATCAAGGCATTCTTGCGCTGGCTGAGCAGACACAACAGCCGAGCGATCTTGAGAGCTTGTTGGAGACGCTTCAAGGGGCCACCCGTCCACCGCTGCTCGTGCTGCTCGATGGCGTAACCGATCCACACAATCTGGGTGCCGTGCTTCGCGCAGCCGACGGCGCCGGAGTGTCGGCAGTCATTGCCCCCAAAGATCGATCGGCCCCCCTGAGTGATGTTGCACGGAGGGTGTCTGCAGGTGCATCTGAATCTGTGCCCTACCTTCAGGTCACCAATCTCACGCGTGCCATTGAGCGTCTTCAAGATGAGGGCTATCGCGTGTTGGGGCTTGCCGGAGAGGCGAAGGACTCGATTTATCGTGCAGACCTTACCGGCCCTCTGGCATTGGCATTGGGCGCTGAGGGCGAGGGCCTTCGAAGACTGGTTCGAGAGCAATGCGATGCGCTCATCAAGCTTCCCTTGATGGGCCAGGTGGAGAGCCTCAATGTGTCGGTTGCTTGCGCAGTGGCCTGCTATGAGGCAGTGCGTCAGCGCGAGCGCTTCTGACGATAGGCCCAGGGGGCGAGTGGGTCCTCGTGCGTCCAGAGGCCTTTCTTGTTGCGTCTGGCCTGCGCCTCCGCTGCGTCATATCGCGGCCTGAGCGTCTTGGGTAAGTCGCGCTCATATTTTCGAAAGTACCAAGCGAGCCCCTCGCGAATGAGGGTCTCACCGAGGTCCTGTCCGTCGACTTCAATCGTCACAATCCATCTGCCGAAGCCGTCGAGCTTGAGGGCGGTCGCAGATACACGGCCCGAGGCTAAGAGGGCCTCGAGCCGCTTACGAGAGTCCACGCCGAAGGGCTGTGTTTTTTCTGGCGCATCAATGCCGGCGAGGCGTGCCTTCAGCACTCCGCGCTCTGGGTGTCGAAGGACCATGGAGTCCCCGTCGAACGCACGGACCAGCGTGAGCCGGGAGAGGTCTGCGCCGCGCTCAAACGAGAGGCCAGGCAAGGGCGCAAGGCACAATGCCCAGGCCAGAAAGACAGCAAATCCGTGAACGAGACGAACCATAGAGACCCGATGATCGCATGGCCCGCGATGATTCCCGGTGAGTGCTTAAGCCAAGAGCGCTTTGGCGCGTGGATGACGCCCGATCAGTTGGTCCACTATGGGTATTTGCCGTGGGTGGTGTTGCACCCGTCAGGTGCGCCCTGGGCGCTCGGTCTTGCGGCACCTGGTCCTGCCGCAGATGTGGTGCAGTCTTTTGATGCACGCGTCCCCGCCGATGCGCTCCCCGCCCTCGAGGCGCGCATGCGCGAGATGCATGGAGGCCATGGATGGCGCAATGAGCGCTTTGGTCTCATTGGCCCTCAAGGTGTGCGATCGCAAAGTCCCGCGCTCTCGCTAGAGCGCAGCCTGTTTAGAGCTCTGGGGCTGATGTCCGAGTCGGTTCAGGTGAATCTGCAGGCGCGCTCAGGAATCTGGTGGGCTGGGCGCCGTGCATCGAGCAAGGCCGTCGATCCGGGTCTGTTCGATGCATGCGTGGCCGGTGGGCTCACGGCCATGGAATCCCCGATCATGGCGCTCTTTCGAGAAGCAAAAGAGGAGGCGGGTCTGTCCACTGCGCTCACGGCGCGTGCCCAGTTCTTTGGGGCCGTGCGTGTATTCAGAACATTGCCAGAGGGTCTACTGGTAGAGCGCGTCTGGACCTTTGGGCTCGAAGCCCCCGAGGGTTTCGAACCTACACCCTGCGATGGGGAGGTTGAGGCCTTCGTGCAACTCACAGCCCCAGATATTCAGGCGTCTTGGTCTGCAGGAGGTTTTAATCACGAGGCGGCCGTAGCCACGCTCAGCTTTGCAGTGCCTGCCCAAGCAGAATGACGGAGGCTGCGTAGAGATAGCTGCGGTTGTACTGACAGATCGCGAAGAAGTTTTGGCCCGCCATCCACGCGGGGCCCTCATTCTCGATTTCAGGGAGGATGACAACGCTCGCTGCGGCGCTTGTTGGAAACTCAGCATCTGGCGTAACCAATCCAAGCCCGCTCAGCAGACCGACGGTATCGAGAGGCCGCAGGCCATGGGTTACGAAGCGACTGTTCAGGGCTGGGTCCATGACCAGTGTGCGCTGGATTTCAGAGAGCACCGTGTGGGTCGGTTGTCCCTGAATCCACCCATGTTCACTGAGAAAACGGCCGACCGATCCAATCGCATCGGCGGGACTTCCGACGAGGTCGAGTCGACCATCTCCGTCGAGGTCTTCTCCAAAACGCCCCCAGTTGCTCGGCATGAACTGTGGAATTCCCAACGCGCCAGCGAAGGATCCGCGCAGACCATCGAGGGAGATCTCACCCCGGTGGCCCATGCGCAGAAGGGAGAGCAATTCAGATCGAAAGTATTCCTGTCGACGAGGGGAGGCAAACCCGAGGCTCGCCAGGGTGTCGACTGCTGGAAACCGCCCAAGGATTTTGCCGTAACGGGTCTCAATGCCCAGGATGGCACAGAGCACGTGGCTGGGGACTCCAAAGCGTTGCTCTGCTTTTTGGAAGGATGCCTGGTGAAGACGAAGGTACTGGCGGCCATCTTCGATGACCTTGGGGGTTAGGTTGGTTGCCAGCCGCCGACGCAGGGATCGGGCCGGTGCATTGGGGTTGGGTTCAGGGTTGGCAAGCGCAAGCGCTCTGTCTTGTCGTTCTGCCCGATCAAACTGGCGCAAGACCCAAGACCGAGGGAGGCCTGCGCTCTGGGTTGCCTGCTCTATGAACTGCTCGAATGCGTCTTGGCGCAGCCAGTCGGGAAGGCCCCTCTTTGCCTTGCCCAGCGCAACACGGGGCAGACCCAACCCCAGCCCCAGCCCCAGCCCAAGGCCGTACCGGATGACTCTGCGTCGCGTTTCTGCGGCTTGTGTGTCTTTCATGTTGCAATCATGGGGGCGACTGATAGAATTCAAGGCTTTTCACCGATTGCCCAAGGAACGTTCATTATGGTCGTCATTCGACTTGCCCGCGGTGGCTCTCACAAGCGCCCTTTTTACCACGTCGTTGCAGCCGATTCTCGCAGCCGGCGTGATGGTCGCTTCAT
>CAMCRF010000007.1 GCA_945877235.1 Bordetella parapertussis | reverse complement strand
CAAGAGACCGACGCCATGCTCCAGCGCATCTCCGCAGCCCTCGAGCAGCAGAGCTCGGCCGTTGAAGAAATCAACGCCAACCTCTCAAGCCTAGACAAGATCGCACGCTCCAACGCAGCCGCCGCAGAGCAAATCACCGCAACCGTCATGGAGTTGTCTAAGATTGCAGATGCAACCCGCCAGGAGGTAGAGCGCTTCCGGGCCTAATTTCGCTTGGAGGTGTTATGTCGTACGTAGCTGAGATCAGCCGTTCAAACCCAACTGCATTCCTGTTTCTGATTGACCAATCTGGTTCCATGTGCGAGCCGGTTGGGGATACGAGCTACACCAAGGCAGAATTTCTTTGCGACTCTCTCAATAGAGTGGTCATGAACCTCATTGCACGAAGCTCCAAGTCTGAGGGGGTGAGGGACTACTTTCATGTCGGGGCCATTGGCTACGGCGGACAAGGCGTAGGAAACGCCCTGTCTGGCTCATTCTCAAGCCAAATCTTTCATCCCATCTCAGCATTTGAGCGAACCCCTCTGGCTGTAGAGTCTCGCCAACGCAAGGTCGGTGACGGCGCCGGGGGGTTTATCACCCAAACAGTTAAGTTTCCGGTTTGGTTCAAACCCCAATCCGATGGCGGAACGCCGATGCGCAAGGCCATTCGTTCGGCAGCGGAAGCTTTGGTCGACTGGTGCGATTCGCATCCAAACTCCTTCCCCCCAACGGTGTTACATATTACCGATGGTGAGCCGACCGACGGCGATCCCGAACCCATGGCAGACCATTTACGCCAACTCGGAACCGACGACGGTGAACTTCTCTTCTTCAATCTCCACGTTGACGGGCGCTCCGGCGCCTCCATCAAGTTTCCCTCGTATGAGGACAGCATCAAAGATCCTTATGCACAGGTCCTCTTTCGCATGTCCTCGGAGCTACCCCCCAGCATCGCCCTTGCAGCAAAAGAGCGCGGCTACCCGGTCGCTGCAGGTGCAAGAGGTTTCTTCTTCAACGTAGAGCCTGTCGAGATGGTCGAGTTCTTCGATATTGGAACCCGCGCATCTTCGCAGTCGATGTTGCTGCGCTAATTTAATCCCAGACAAAAATGCGGGTCCTCAGGGCCATCTCCTGTCCAAAGGAGCCAGACTATCCAAAGGCCAACGAGGATGTCTATCTGGCGAGCCCCGATGGTCGTGCCCTCGCACTGAGCGATGGAGCTAGTGAGTCTTTCGACTCACAGACCTGGGGCCGTCTGCTTTGCGAGGCCTATCTTGAGTGGGCGTCCAAGAGTTCGGCTTCAATTCAGGAGATTGATGTCAAGGCTCTTCTGTCGGACGCACGAGACCGCTTTGCGGAGGGCTTAAGCCAGAGGGTACTCAGTTGGTCTCAACAGGCTGCAAATGACCGCGGAAACTTTGCCACACTGCTGGGCATTAGAGAGCTCAAGGACAGTGTTGAAGTGCTCGCAATCGGCGACAGCATTGCCGTCTGGCAAAGCCCAGAGGGTAGGCCCCAGAGCTTCCCCATTCAAGACCCAGCAGAATTTGCCCACAACCCTGTGCTGCTCTCTACTGACCCCCGGGGCGATGAGACCGTTTTCTCCAAAGAGCGCACCCGCTGGGGCTGGATCACCATTCCAAAGCGTGACATTGACGGAGGCTATGTTGTCCTGCTCACGGATGCCATTGGGCACTACGTCTTAAGAGAATCGCTCAAGGGTGGACTTGGGTCGACCCTTCCCGTGTTAGCTCAAACCCCTGATCATTTCCGGTTTTGGCTAAGCCAACAGCGCTTTTCTAGGAACATCCGAAAAGACGACACCACCTTCGCACTCATCTGCCTTCATGCGACTGCCCAATCTTGAGCAATACCTTCAGGCCTTTCAACAGCCACTCTCTCAGATCTTCGACGACGAGGAACTTAGGCGAGGCGAGGTTGAGTGCAATGCGCTCGGCATGCCACGCACTCGCTCTGGCGCCTTCGCACTTGTTTTCAAAGTACAGGCCGGCCAACGCGCGTTCGCAGTAAGGTGCTTTACGCGCATCGCCAGAGAGTCAGAGCACCGCTACCGCGCCATCTCCCAGATGCTACAGACCAGTGCTCATGCGCCTGCGCTCAAGCCCTACTTCTTGCCATTCTCATACCAGCCACAGGGCGTTCGGGTGCAAGGAGAGAGAGTGCCCTTCATAAAAATGGGGTGGTCTACCGATCCGACGCTCGGAGAGTTCGTTGCCTCTCATCATGGATCACGGCGCTATCTAGAGGCGCTGCGCGCATCGCTCGAGCGGCTCTCAAGGGCGCTACATGAGGCCGGAATCGCACATGGTGATATTCAGCCCGGCAACATTCTGGTCCGAGAGGAGGGGCGTTCAGTTCAACTCATCGATTACGACGGAATGTTCGTGCCCGCGCTTGAGGGGCTCACAGCGTCAGAGCTTGGCCACATCAACTTTCAGCACCCCCAGCGCAGGGATCACCACTTCAATGCTCGGCTCGATCGATTCTCTTTCATCACGCTGGACCTCTCGCTGGCAGCGCTGATCGCAGAGCCAACGCTCTGGGATCGAACCCTCAGCGACGAGGAAGGCTTCATTTTTCGGGCCAATGACTTCGCGAAACCCGCGCACTCACAGACCTTCCTGTCGGCTTCGCAGATCCCTGCATTAGAGGATCGAGTACAACGCCTCGCGCAGCTCTGCGGGAGCGCATTTGACGATGTTCCCCTGCCCTGGGAGTTCGCAAATCCGCGCGCTCTTGCACAAGCCCAAGCCCCGTCGACAGGGCAGCCCCCCGCCTCCGTCCCCCTCCCAGCTGCGGCCCCGGTCGAGTTCAAGCCCAAGCCCAAGCAAACCCGCGCAGATCTCATGCAGGCTCGGGCCATTGAAGAAATCTACGTGGGCTCCTACCCGGTAGTACCCGCAAGCCAGTTCGTCCGAGTCAGTCACTTCGTTGGACAACGTGTTGAACTCATTGGCAAGGTTGTTGATGTTCGCAGTGGGAAAACCAGCTTTGGAGCAAGCCCAGTCCTGCGACCCTATATTTATCTCGACTTCCTACCAGTCTCACAGGGAAAAGTGGTGCGCGTGAAGGTGCTCCCCGAGGTTATCGAAGGGCATACGGGCAGCCGCAACTTACTGCCGCATGACGGTTGGGTCGGCCGATGGGTGACCGTCAGCGATGTGGTCCAGCCCGTCCGGTATATCAATCACCCGGCATTCTCCTCGGGCGTTGGGGAGGCCTCAATTCATGTCGACCACCTCTCTCAGATCCGAGATATTCCGGAAGCTGAAGCGCGATTTCGACTTGCTGGACAGAATAAATTGGTGCGCGCCCGTGTTCAAACCCGTGCGTCTACACAATCGATCGCGACCACACCCGCATCGACTACGCCCCCCCTGGCCCCAGCCCCCCCAGCCCCAACCGCAGATCCCGATGGCGTAGTCCGCCCTGTCATGCGTCCCTCTGCCGACTCAAGTGCCAAGAACCGTGCGATCCTTGAGAAAATGCGCGCATCCAAATAACCCATGAACGTCACAACGCTTCTCGAGATCGGCTTTATTGCAGCCATTGCAGCGACAACGATCTACTTTCATATTCGATTTGACCGGTTTAGCGTCAGCCATGGCCCGGAGGTCCTCACCACCATGGGCATTCTGGGCTGCTTCACGGGCATCACCATCGCGCTCTTTAGCTTCGATCCGAACAACATTCAGCAGAGCGTTCCAAGCCTGCTGGGCGGTATACGAACGGCGTTCTGGGCGTCCCTCGCAGGCGTCCTGGGGGCCCTCACACTGCGGTTTGCCCAACGGTTTCGCTCCATCACCGAGCCTGAGTCAGATGCTGGACAAGAGGCTGAGGTTGTTGATGTGGTGCGTGCCATCGAGCGTATGGACCGTCGTCAGGCCGAGGATCAGAGTCGGCTGATCTCCGCCTTCCAAGACTTCTCCCAACACATGGTGGAGAACAACCAAAAAGCCGTTGTAGACGCCCTCAGGGAGGTAGTGCGCGATTTCAACCAACAACTGACTGAGCAGTTTGGTGAAAACTTCAAACAACTCAATGCGGCCGTGGAAAAGCTCGTAACCTGGCAGCAGCAATATCGAGAAACACTCGAGCAACTCCAGGTTGAACAGCAAAAATCGCAACAAGCACTCGAGCAGGCCGGAGCTTCGCTCTCCAGCATGGCGCAAAGCGCTGGGCACTTTGCGCAGACCGCGCATGCACTCGAGGCAGAGATCACCCAACTCACCCATACCCGCGAGCGTCTTTTTGCTCAAGAGGAAGCGCTCGCAAGGCTCCTCGAGACGCTCAGAGACGTCACACCGACCTTCTCGGCCAAAGCAGAGGAGATGCTGACCGAGGTTTCATCCGGGATGACAAAGGTCACGCGCGACATTGCAGACCGCATGCTTGAGAGTCACCGAGAGATGCGTCAGCTGGTGTCTGGAACCGCACAGTCCACTGAACAGCAACTGGCGCGTGTTCAGTCCGCAATGACTCGCGCTGCTGACGCACTGGCTCAGTCCTTAGAGGCTGCCCAATTGCAGGCACACCGTCAAATGCTCGACCAGCTCTCCGAGCACCAGTCTCTCTTCAAACAGGAGCTCCAGGCACAGAGCCAGATCGTGAAGCAATCTGTTTTGGCGCTTGATGTCGCCCTCCAGAGAGAGCTCGAGACCGCACTGCAATCGCTCGCGGGTCAACTGGCGGCACTCTCAAATCGCTTCGTCGAGGACTACACACCGCTCACGCAGCGGCTCAGAGAGCTCGTTGAGAGCAGCAAGCGGATCTAGCCGTCCAGAACCATGCGCTCGCACCGAAACATAGAGTCCGGCAACAGTCATTGGATTCCATTGAGTGACCTGATGATGGGCCTCATGATGGTGTTCATGCTGCTCGCGGCCCTCTACATGCTGCGCGTGGAGCAGACCACCACACTGGTGGTTCGCGAATATGAGGTCACCAAGAACGATCTTCAGCGTGCACTTCAGGCGGAGTTTGCCGAAAACTTCAAAGAGTGGGATGCAGAGCTTCTGGGAGATATGACCATTCGGTTCAGAAATCCAGACGTGCTCTTCGCAACCGGGTCCGACAAACTGCGGCCAGCCTTTCAGAACATACTCGATCAGTTCTTTCCCAGATATCTGGCTATTCTGACCCAAGAGCCCTACAAGGGAGCCATTAAAGAGATTCGTATCGAAGGCCACACGTCTCAGTTCTGGACCACGGCAACCTCACCCATAGACGCCTACCTTCGCAACATGACCCTCTCGCAGGCCAGAACCCGGTCGACACTCGAGTACCTGTTGCGCAGCCCACAGACTCAGGCCCACCTCAACTGGGTTCGAGAGCGCGTCACTGCGAATGGGTTGTCGTCTTCCAAACCGATCCTGGTCTCCGGAGACATCGATGATCAGGCCTCCCAGCGGGTTGAATTTCGGATTGTGACCAACGCCGAGGAAAGACTCGCAAAAATGGCCCAGGCCATTGCCACGCAAGCGTCCGCCCAATGAAGCTCCCCGACTTTTCCGGTGATCCTCTCCTCAATCAACTCCGTGCTGATATGGGCGCGCAGATTGTGAATGTTCCCTCACGGGCACGCGCACGACTGCTCAACCCCGAGGCGGTTCTGGCGTTGGGGCGCCCTGCACAAACCCCCATCACGGCCAAGCCTGGATCCGCGGCGCCCAGTGGTGTGGGGGCACGGGCCACGTCACCCAACCTTCCCTCTCAGTACGCACGCAACGCTGGGAGTCGCATTCTTACGCCAATTCCAGACAAAGAGCCCTCACAATGAAAGACGCAGCAGTCGCCCCAACCCTCACGCGACGCGAGGACTACCTCCCCCCCTCACATACGATCGAGTGGGTTAACCTCGAGTTCGACTTGGCGCTCGAGATTACGCTGGTCAGCTGTGAGTTTGGGTTTCGCTCAAACCCGGCACGTGGATCAGGACTGCCGCTTCGCCTCTGCGGCGATGAACTCGAGTTCGTGGACGCATGGTTGGATGACCAGCACCTTGAACCCTCGGCTTATTCTGTGGGTGCGGACTATTTCGAGCTTCATCATGCAAGCCATGGGCGCCTGCGCATTCAAACGCGCATACACCCAAGCCGAAACACCCAACTCATGGGACTTTACGCGAGCGGCAGCGGCCTCTACACCCAGTGCGAATCAGAGGGCTTTCGCAGAATCGCTTACTTCCTCGATCGCCCAGATGTGCTTGCCGTTTACACGGTAACGCTCAAGGCTCCAGCGGATCAATTTCCCGTGTTGCTCTCCAACGGAAACCTAATGGAGGAGACAGTCGAGCAGGGTATTCGGCGCGCGGTCTGGCATGACCCATTCCCGAAGCCATCCTATTTGTTTGCGCTCGTTGCTGCAGATCTGACGAAAATCGAGAAGACGATTCAAGTCCAATCTGGGGAGGAGAAACTCCTGCAGGTGTACACCAAGCCACAAGACATTGGAAAGGCTACCCACGCCCTGGCATGCCTTGAGCGTGCTGTGGCCTGGGATGAGCATCGTTTTGGTCTTGCGCTGGATCTAGAGCGATTCATGATTGTCGCGGTACCGGACTTTAACTCGGGTGCTATGGAGAACAAGGGGCTCAATCTCTTTAATACCCGCTTTGTCCTTGCAGACGCCGACACCGCAACGGACCGCGATTACGAATTAATCGAGGCTGTAATTGGGCACGAATACTTTCACAACTGGACTGGCAATCGTATTACCTGCCGGGACTGGTTTCAGCTCACCCTCAAGGAGGGACTGACGGTTTTTAGAGATCAAGAGTTCACCGCAGACATGCTCTCATCGGGGCTCTCAGAGCAACAGGCCGCGAGCGCCCGAGCAGTCAAACGCATCGATGACGTGCGCACGCTTCGTGCCCTGCAGTTCCCAGAGGATGCCGGTCCGATGGCGCATCCCATTCGCCCCGCCGCATACCAAGAGATTCGGAATTTCTACACGGCCACCATTTATGAGAAGGGCGCCGAGGTCATTCGCCAGCTTCAAACGCTCTTCGGTGTCGACGGATTTCGAAAGGGTATGGATCTTTACTTCCAACGCCACGACGGGGAGGCTGCAAGCTGTGAGGACTTTGTCTCATCTATTCTCGATGCCAATGACCACTCGGACTGGTTTGAGCCTTTCATGCGCTGGTACTCCACGCTGGGCACACCTCGCCTGAGTGTCTCAAGTCAGTGGCACGCAGATGCAGCCGAGCTAGAGGTCGTGCTCACCCAGACCCTCGACCCGCGAAATCAGGATCAGACGCAGCCACTCATGATTCCCGTTGGCTTCGGGTTGATCGGTCAAGACGGTCACCCCTGGAGCGACCCGCAGCTCCCCAACACGCTCTTGCTTCAAGAGGCCAGTGCCACGTTCAGGTTTCAGCTCCCTGCTTACCGGGGGCACGCTGCACCCGTATGTTCGCTCCTGCGCGGCTTCTCCTCCCCGGTTCACCTAGAGGCCAATCAAAGCGTTGAGGCACTCCAGTGCCTTGCCCGGTTCGACACCGATCCTTTCAATCGCTGGGAAGCATGCCAGCGGCTGATTCTTGAGGCCCTGCTCCCTCACGCTGCACACATCGGATCCGATGTGCAGCGCGCACATGCAGTGACTGCACTTCAAGCAGTCTGGGACGACCCCCATGCAAGTGACGCGTTCAAAGCCGCAGCCCTGAGCTTGCCATCAGAGTCCGTTGTAGCCGAAGCCTGGGCGGCTCGTGCCCAACCCATCGACCCACTGCGCATCCACCAGGCCGTTGAACGCATGCAGAACGCGATCGCCGAGGCCTCACAAGATCGCTTCCTGTTGCTCGATCGCACCTTGGATCAGGCTGCCCCAGCCTATGAGCCCAGCCCACTCGATGTCGCGAGACGATCGATCCAGCACCTTGCTCAGTCAGCGCTCACCCAAATCCTCCCCCATGAGGCGCGTGCGGACCAACTCCTCGCACGCTTTCGCATGGCGAACAACATCACCAGCCGCATGGCGCTACTCGGCCTGCTCTGCCGAATTGGCGGGCAGCAAGCACTGCTCGCACTCGACGAGTTCGCAGACAAATACGCGGGCAACGCATTGGCGATGGACAAGTGGTTTGCAGTGCAGGTCTACTCCATCGGATTTCGTGACCCCGCAGGCCTGACAGTCTTGGAGCGAGTGCGAGGACTGCTCAAGGACTCTCGTTTTGATCCGGGGAATCCGAATCGCGTGTTGTCCGTTCTGGGGGTGTACTTTCGACAATGCCCCGTTGGCTTTCATCGAGAGGATGGTCAGGGTTACGCGCTTTGGGCCGATACGCTCGCGGAGCTCGATGCCCGAAACAGCTCGCTCGCGGCTCGTCTTGCACGCTCGCTGGACCGTTGGCAGGCTTACGCTCCCCCAATCCGAACCCAAATGCAGCTTGCGATCGAGCGCCTCAAGTCGCAACCCAGCCTGTCCACAGACCTCTCTGAAGTCTGCGGTCGACTGCTTCAGGTTAGCGCGGAGTCAAAAGCCTAGCGTTTGTCACCGCCGGCTTGCACCGGGTCGGCGGTCTTGCTCAAAAAACGACTCAATAAGCCCAGGGAACTGGAGGACGCTGGCTTGGGTGCGGTAGACGCAACCACCGGACGCAGCGTTCTGTCTGCGGGCTTGTCCTGCTTCTCCTTAGCACGCTCCGCAACATACCGCGACAACACGCTGTTGTAACCGGAAATGGGTTTGGACACCGGTTTGGCTGCTGGACGCTGTTCAATCCGCGCAAGATGCACGGCAGCCGCTGTGGCAACACCCTCTGCGAACCGCAGGAAAGGCTGTGCCTCCGGTCCTTCGTGACAGGGCAAGAAGTCTTTCCGAAAGAGCGTGCGCATGAGGGGCTCATCAAACACGGGAGGAGCCAGCACGAACGGAACTGAGAAAGCGGCTCCGGAGAAATCGTGTGCCAGGATTTGCTCTTGTCGAATCCGAGAGGGGCAGACCACCAAGGTTGGCGGCAGGATCGTTCGGTCCGCCGGACTAAACACCCAGCGATAGCGCTCAATAAACCCTGTTGTGGCGGCAAGCTCTATTTCGGAGACGCCAGAGGGAACCAAGACCAGGTCGAAGCTCATCAGGAACTCGGGATCGACCTGGGCCGTCCAGGTGAGATCGGCGACAACCACCTCATTTGCCTCTGAGGCGTACCGTAACGCAGTGCGCGCTGCCAAGAGCCAGCGCCGTGCGCCCGACTCGTCTAGGGGATGGTGGCGGGCATCGAGCCCAATCGGGCGCGCATCGCTTACCCAGGTACTCGAGGAACCGTGGGGATCAAAGTCGAGCAGGCAGGTCTGTTTTGCGCGCTTGGCGGAAAACCATGCGGCGAGATTGGCAGCAATAGAGCTCTTGCCAACCCCTCCCTTCTGACTCACCAAAATGATTTTGAGCGGAGACTGCGCCACCAAATTCCTTGTTTTTCAATATCCTTTCTCGATTTTGCTCGCATTCACTTCAAGAATGCAAGCAAAGTCTCGAGATTGACCTCTTTAGGGAGGATTTTGGCGGTAATGGTGCGCAATCCGCTTGACGAGAAGCGCCGAGGCAGCCCGTGCACGCGGGCCATCGGCGCGACTGGTCAATGCAATCGGAACACGAGCGCCGAGCACAACCCCCGCCCCAGACGCGCCCGCCAGGTATTCGAGTTGTTTGCTGAGCATGTTTCCGCTCTCGAGGTCGGGCACCATCAGGACGTCAGCCTGACCCGCCACAGCAGAACGGATCGCCTTGATCCGAAGCGCCTCAGGCGAGACTGCATTGTCAAAGGCGAGTGGGCCATCGAGCACGCCACCACTTATCTGCCCGCGATCCGCCATCTTGCACAGCGCTGCAGCGTCGATCGTTGAGGGAATGCTGGGGTTCACCGTTTCCAAGGCCGACAGAATGGCCACACGGGGGTGCTCGCAGCCCATCAAGATGGCCAGGTCAATCGCGTTCTGAACGATGTCGCGCTTCTCCATAAGCGTGGGGGAGATGTTGAGTGCCGCATCGGTAATCATGATCGGCTTGGAATACAGCGGCACATCAAATCGAAACACGTGACTCAGCCTGCGCTTGGTGCGAAGGCTTTTTTGGGCAAGCACGGCATGCATTAGCTCATCTGTATGCAAACTGCCCTTCATGATGGCCTCCACCTTCCCCTCTCCAGCCAGCATCGCGCCCTGCTCAGCAGCCTCGTGGCTATGTTCGGCATGGATCACCTCAATACCGGCGAGAGACGCACCAAGGGCCAATGCTGTAGCCTCAATCCGTGCACGCGGTCCCACCAGAACCGGAACCATGAGGCCTTGTTTCGCGGCGTCCAAGGCTCCCTGAAGAGACCCCTCATCACAGGGATGGATCACCGCGCAGCGAATCGGGTCCAAATGTGCAGCGGTCTCGATCAGATCTGAGAGACGCTTTGCCGGATCGAAAACTTGAAAGGTTGGCACCTCTGGCATCTCAATGCGCAACTTCTCCTTAGGGGCAAGTACTTTGGCCTCCCCCTCGAGGATCTGCTCCCCCCGCTGATTCACCACCGAGCAACGCAGGACCGCGGTCTGATGCGCAACGTCCACTGACAGAACCGTGACCGTTGCCGTCACGGTATCTTGGATGTGAACCGGGCGGAGGAACGTGAGGGTCTGCCCAAGATAGATTGTCCCAGGCCCTGGGAGCCGCGTACCCAGCAGTGTTGAGAGGAGAGAGGCTGTCCACATCCCGTGTCCCACCACGCCGTGCAAAACAGACTGGCCGGCGACAACGGGGTCGAAATGGGCGGGGTTGGTGTCCCAAGATACCGCGGCGAACGCTTCGATATCGCGCGCAGTGAGGGTTCGGCACATGGTTGCGGATGCCCCCACCTGGAGCTCGTCTATGGGGCAGTTTTCTACTAAGCTCACGTCAAGCGTCCCTTCAGTCACAATCAAGTCACACATTCACCTTAGCCTAATCGTATGACACAACCCATGCACCCCTCGATGACCGCCGAAGAGTTTCGCGCACGTGCCGAAGCTGACACCCTTGACAGCTACGATGAGGAGCTCGAGATGGAGCTCGACGACGACCGGCTCGATCAGCTCCTGATGGATGGCCCCGCACAAGGACCGGTGCGCGAGGGTGAGGTCGATCGTAGGCTCTATTTTCGTGAGCTCTTTCGACTGCAAGGCGAACTCGTCAAACTGCAGGACTGGGTTGTCCACAAAGGTCTCAAAGTGCTGGTGATTTTTGAGGGTCGCGATGCTGCTGGAAAAGGTGGCGCGATCAAGCGCATCACCCAGCGCCTCAACCCGCGGGTTTGCCGAACGGTTGCCCTGTCTGCGCCTAACGAGCGCGAGAAAACCCAGTGGTACTTTCAGCGCTACTGCAACCACCTACCTGCCGCAGGCGAAATCGCTCTATTCGATCGGAGCTGGTACAACCGCGCGGGCGTGGAACGCGTCATGGGGTTCTGCTCAGACGAGGAATACGAGGAATTCTTTCGCAGCGTGACCGAGTTCGAGAAGATGCTCGTGCGCTCGGGAATTATCCTAATCAAGTACTGGTTTAGCATCACCGACGAAGAGCAGCACATTCGCTTCACCATGCGTATTCGGGACCCGCTCAAGCAGTGGAAGCTCTCCCCCATGGACTTGGAATCCCGGCGCCGCTGGGAGCAATACACCAAGGCAAAGGAGGTCATGCTAGAGCGCAGCCACATTCCGGAGGCTCGATGGTGGGTGGTCGAGGGCGTGGATAAAAAACGTGCTCGCCTCAATGTGATCCATCACTTCTTGAGCCAAATTCCCTACGGCGACATTGCCCACCCCGAGGTGCTGTTGCCCGAGCGGGTTCATCATCCTGACTATCACCGCAATCCTGTTCCGGATGAGATGTTTATTCCGAACGTGTACTGAGTCGCACTACAGCGGCATGAGCCGCTGCAGCATGGCAACCCAGAACCGAGCCCCCACAGGAATCAGACGGTCATTGAAGTCGTAGCTCGGGTTGTGTAACGCGCAAGGCCCAAGCCCGTGCCCTGCCTCACGATGCTTGCCGAGTAGTTCGCCATTGCCCAGAAAAATATAGCTGCCGGGCTTCTCGAGCAGCATGTATGAAAAATCCTCTGCGCCCATGGTGGGCTCAATCGGCATGACCACCGCATGCGCGCCCACCAGTTCGCGCGCTACCTCAGCAGTAATCTCTGTTGGTTTTGGATGATTGACCGTTGGCGGATACTGACGCTCAAACCGCAGACTGGCCGTGGCCCCGAAGGCAGTCGGGAGGGTGTCACAGATCCTCTGCATTGAGGCCTCGACCACATCGAGGGCTTCAAGGCTGAAGGTGCGTACGGTTCCCCTTAGGGTACAGGTGTCCGGAATGACATTAATGGCCTCTCCGGCTTGCACCTGCGTCACGGAGATGACGACGGCCTCGATGGGCTTACTCACCCGCGTGACAATGGTCTGCAACGCCTGAATGAGGTGCGTTGAGACCAAGACTGGATCCACTCCAAGGTGGGGCATAGCCGCATGCGCACCCTTTCCTGAGACCGTGATCTCGAACTGGTTACTCGACGCCATCATGGGGCCGGGATTCAGACCGAAATGCCCCTCCGGCAGGCCAGGCCAGTTGTGAATCGCAAAAACCATCTCACAAGGGACTCGATCGAACAGGCCGTCCTCGATCATGGCCTTAGCACCACCGCCCCCCTCCTCTGCGGGTTGGAAAATGAAGGCTGCCGTGCCCGAAAACTGTCTACTCTTGCAGGCAACACTCGCCCCAGCGAGCAGCATGGCCGTATGCCCATCGTGACCGCACGCATGCATCTTTCCGGGAAAGATACTGGCGTGGGGGAACCCGTTTTGCTCTGTCATGGGGAGTGCATCCATGTCTGCACGAAAGCCCACACAGGAGATCTCACCGGGTTGGGACTGACGTTGACCCCGAATGAGTCCAACGACACCCGTCCCACCTATACCCGTGAGCACCTCGTCGGCACCCATTTCGCGCAAGGCATCTGCCACACGGGCCGCGGTGCGCTCTTCCTCAAACTTGAGTTCAGGGTGCGCGTGGATGTCGCGTCGAAACGCTGTGAATTTCTGTAGGTCTGCGTCCGAGAAAAGGTCTTTGGCGTTCATAAAGCCATTATGGCTCAGCACGCCATTCCTCGACCAATTCCACTGCGTGTTGCAGTGCGTTCTCAATAGAGGCCAGCGCCAAAGTTAACCGAACGTGGTCGATCGATCCCTTCGCCGGCGCTGCGATTCTGGCCAGATCCACGGCCGTAGAAATCACGGCCAATGGGGTTCGCATGGCATGGGCGCGGGTTACCCAGACCGCATCGGGGAGCGAGTTGTCATTTACGTGAGATGGACGGGACTGCATGGCATTCCTAAACTCAGGCACATGAGAATCCTAGTGGTTGAAGATGACAAAACCTTGCGTCTCGCAGCGCGCGGACTCCTTGAGTCACTTGGCCACGCCGTAGACGAATCAGACAACCGAGACGATGCGCTGGACATGCTCGTGGGAGATCCAGAGATCAGCATCGTCATCCTTGACCTCGGACTACCTCCGCACGCCCATCTCCCCGAGGGGGGCCTGTCCTTTCTTCGAACCGTGCGCGCACTCAGCCTCCCGGTTAAGGTCATCGTCACGTCTGCCCAAGTCGAGCACGAGGCTTTGCTGGACTGTGTTGAATGCGGTGCATTCGATATTCTGCATAAGCCTTTTGACCTTCGAACACTGGAGCAGAGCCTGCGTCGCGCTGCACTCTTCTCAGGGGCCGAACGTCGATTGCGCGAGACAGGGCAGAAGTTTCCCGTCCTGATTGTGGCCGACTCCTCGTCGGAAGGCGGACTCAAGGCTGCTCGTGAGGAGGTCATTGAGCGAATGGTTCGAACCACACTCAGTGACACCCAACACAACGTGTCCGAGACGGCCCGCAGGCTGTCGCTCACCCGTGAGCAGGCTTACTACTACATTAAGAAATTTGGAATCGCGCGCCCCGAGCCCCTGTGAATGACCACTCACGGGTGTCAGAAGTTTTTGCATTGGCCGTTTGGCCTCTGTTCCCTACAGACCAAACAAAAGAGAGTCTCAAGACCGCGCAAACCCTGCGCGCTTCACTTGGAGACTTTCATGCCATCACAGATCTCACACAGCGTTCGAGCCCTGCTCTGCCTCGCAATCCTATCCACCACGTCGGCCCAAGCGGAGACAAAGACGAGTAGCTTTCAGGTCGGAATGGATGTCACAGCGAGTTGCGCGCTGTCTGCGTCGACCCTGACATTCAACGCAATGCCAACGGGCACCACGGCGGGGACTGACAGTCAAGCGGCGGTAACGGTAACCTGCTCAGCATCGACTCCTTACACCATTAGCCTAGACAACGGACAAAATTTCTCTGGCGGTAGACGTATGAGTAACAGTGGCTCTTACGTCAACTACGACCTTTATAAAGACAGCTCTCGGACCGCAACATGGAGTTCGTCTAGTGGCATAAATGGAACTGGAAACGGCTCTGCGCAAAGTCACACGATCTTTGGCCGGGTTCCTGCAGGGCAATCCGTTCCGAACACGGGCTCATACGCTGACACCATCGTTGCCACTATCAGCTACTAGCCGTGGCCTCCCTCGTAATTTGGCTCTGGTGGCTCCTGCTGCTCACTGGCTTCATGCCGCTCGCAGCATGGGCAGCACTCACCATTTCTCCGCCACAACTCACTCCCGACGAGCAGGGAGTGGTTGTGACACAGGTACAGAGTAGCCTCGGGCAAACCTCACGCTGGAGCGTTCGGCTGGTGACCTGGACTTCCGAATCAGGCCCCTTTGAGCCTGCGCCAGGTCAAGTTTCGCCACGATTCTTCTCACTCGCCCCAAATGAAATACAGGTCATCCGCGCGCGACCGCTCAACCGAGGGGGCTACCACCGGTTAGTCATTGAACAGATTCCCTCAGAGGATCTACAGCAAGGCCTGAGCTTTCAATTTCGATTCTCGCTCCCGGTCTTTCGGCACTCACAGGAGCCACTCAAGCATCGCCTGGACCTTCGCCCTCAGTCGACCTGTGAGCGCCTTCAAAACACCCAGAACCTCGCCATTCAAGTCCTTCTTCCCTCGGATGTCATGGGCCTGCGCACGCTCCTCCCGGGACAGTCATCCGAATACTGTCGACGGCCGGCTGCCTTAAAAACCGGTAGCCCCTGAGGCCATGGGTCACCCGACTGCAAGCGCCCTCATGGCATTGTCTGTGGGGTGGCTTCTACCGTCAATTAGCCAGGCCGCTGCGGATGCCACGCTACTGGAGTTGGAGCTCAACGGGGAACGCATTTCACGCGGATCCCTGGTCTATCGACACACCGGTGGGTGCAGAGTAGACAGCAAAGACATACAGGCCCACCTGCGACTTGCAACGCCGCCAGACTGGACAGACTTTACCCATCAGGACCGGACGTGCGTCATTGACGAGCGGCTCGGAGTCGCTCGATTGCACATCGACCCCGCCCTCCTTAAAACCCGTCAGCTCATGCTCTTCAAGCGAGCAGACACTGTTGAATCCATGTCAGCAGATAACAGCATCGCACTTGACTTTGTAGCGAATCGGAATGGGCTGCGCACTGGGCTGATCCTCAGTCATGAGGGGACTCAACTGAGTCTCTCGCTAAATCCACGGGGCCGCCTTGAATACTGGACGGGGAGTTGGCAACACCCCACCGGCGTGTACCTCGAAGCGGGAGACATCACTTCGCCACTGGCACTCTCGGGAGCACCCCAGCGCTTTCAAGGCCTGCGGCTTACATCCTCTGCGACGCGCTCCGCGTCGTCTGGTCTCGCAAGCGCCCACATCCTCCTTCAGCATCCGAGCCGCATCCGAATGATCAATGGCAACGCCCAAGAGGTATTGGGGGTAACCGCACTGCCCGCTGGCCCATACAGAGTCATCGGGCCGACCGGCACGACAGCCCCCGGATTTCTGCGCGTGCAAATTGAGGGGGCCGACGGCGTGGTGAGTGAGCAGATCGTTCCATGGAGCCATCATGCGCAGATTCTCGATGAGGGAAGGATGCGATGGGAGGTATCTGCAGACGCCCACAGAAACCTGTTTGGAACCGTGGGCAAGGGACTCAGCGCCCAAGACAGCCTGTGGCTGTCGGCCTCGAGCACCGAGCGTTCAGCCAGGTTGGATTGGGTCACCAGTCGTATGCCAGCCGTAATCTGGACAGGCAGCCTCGGGCTCTCGTGCCGTCATGCTTGTTCACCCGCTGCCGGCGGCGCCGTCCAAGCTCCGCTGTGGAAGGGCTCGCATCTTCAAGCCACCTGGCAAAGCGGAAGCCGGCCGCAGATCTCAGTCACGGGGGCAATCGGATCGGGACGAACAATCGCCCTCGCGCATGGGCCACAACATTTGCAGGCACAGGCGCACTGGGCCATCAGCTCGCGCATCCGCATGGGATTGAGCCTGACCCAATCCCCAACCGCTCAATCGATTTATCTGCAGTGGCACTTCACCCTGGGGAAGTCTCAGTCGATGAGCGTCACACAGCGCCAGCAAGGTGCAGAGTTGCAGATTTCCCAGAGCCCAGCCACGCCGGAGGCACTGGGCTGGAACGTGAGGGCCAATCCGACACAGCTCGATTTGGCGATTCACCAGCAGCCGTATTGGGGGGACTGGCATGCGCAGCTCACTCGCTCCAATCGAGGGGGCCCACTGACGTTCTATCCGCAAGTTTCAACACGGCTCTGGCTGACCGAACACACCACTCGACTGGGGCCCGTAGGTGAGTACAACCTAGTCGAGATCAATACCGGAGTGAGTGGGCTGGAATTAATAGATCATCAAGGCCAAACCGCGACAACGGACGCAAGGGGCGTTGCTGCATTCGCCCGCATACCTGCGCACGCCTCAGTGGGCCTGCGCGTCAATAGCCAGCGCCTTCCTCTGGAGCATGCAATACCATTTAACCAAGTGCTGATTCAGACTGACCGCAGGCGGGCCTATCGACTGATGAAACACTCAGCACCCGCGCTCACCGCAACCTACCGCATCGACCCAAGCAGCGCGCCGCAAGGCTTCGCGCTGGCAGATGCTCAGGGACTCCCGCTGTATGTAAGCCCCGATGGCTATATTGACTTCGAGCCCCGCCATCAACTTCCACTCTCCACGCGCACGCCTAAAGGCCCTCTCGCCTGCAACGTCCGAATCGAGCGAGACGCGCAGCTGGGTACAGACGAGCACTGGGTGCGCTGCGACTCTGGCTAGAAGCTTGCGCCCATCATCTGGTTGGGAAGCCAAAGCGCAAGCTCGGGTACGAACGCAAGAATCACCATGCTGATCATCATCAGCACAACGAACGGCATCGATCCAATCAGAATGTCTCGAATGGGCACCGATGGAACCACGCCCTTCAAGACGTAAAGGTTCAATCCGACCGGGGGAGTGATCAAGCCAATCTCCATGTTGATGGTGAGCATGACGGCAAACCAAATCAGGTCAAAGTTATTGGCCTCGAGTACGGGTGTCAGGATGGGCATCACCATCAGAATGATCGCAACTGGGGGCAGGAACATGCCCGCAACCAGCAAGAACAAGTTAATCGCCAGCATCAACACCCAGCGATTGAGCTCCAGATCCACCAGCCACTGGGCCGCCGACTGGGTGACGTACAGCAGTGACATCATGTAGGAGAAAACAGCAGCCGCAGCAATGATCAAGAGAATCATGGTCGACTCACGCACGGTCTCGCGAAAAATCTTCCACTGATCTTGACGGGTGCGTGCCTTGTAAATCACCACCACCAAGGCCAAGGCAAGCGCAGCAGATATCGCCGCCACCTCAGAGGGCGTAGCGATTCCGCCGTACATGGCATAGGCGATCATGATCACGATCAGAATGAAGGGGAACACGCGCCCCAATCCTTCCATCTTTTCTGCAAGGGTGTAGCGCACGCTCGAGGTGCGAAGGGGCTCCACACGTCCCAGTTGAAATCGGCTCACGGCCCAGGCGTAAACAGAAAACATCACCACCAAAAGAATGCCTGGGATAACCCCTGCCAAAAAGAGCCGGCCAATTGAAGTCTCTGTGGCAATGCCATACAGAATCATCGTGATTGAGGGGGGAATCAGAATGCCCAAGGTCCCTCCTGCGCAGACCGACCCCGTGGCCAGACGTACCGATATACCGCGCTTGATCATTTCGGGAACACCCGCCTTGCCAATTGCTGCGGCTGTCGCTGGGCTCGATCCGCTGATGGCTGAAAAGAGACCACAGGCCAAAATATTGGCAATCACCAACCCCCCAGGCACACGGTCTAGCCAGCGGTGCAAGGACTCGTAAATATCGCGACCTGCATTGGTGCTGCCAATCGCCGCACCCAAAAGTATGAAGAGTGGAATGGTCAGGAGCGCAAACGAGGCAAGCTCATCCATCATGATGAGCGGAATATTTGCCAACGCTCCTGCCCCCTCAAAGGTGACCAGAAACCCGACTGCAACCAGTGTGAGGCCCCATGCAATTGGAAGGCCAGAGAACAACACCAAGAGAGTAATGAGCAGAATCAGGCCACCAATCTGGAGCTCATTCATGAGGGGCCTCCAGGCGTAGAAGATGGCGTTGGATCTCTGCCAAGTACTGAAGGGCCGTGATTCCGAAACCAATGGGCATAGTGGCGTAGAGCGGCCACTTGTAGGGCGCCCATACGCTCTCTGTGCGTTCGCCCTTCTCGAACGCATGCAGGGAAAACTCAAAGCCTAACCAAGCCAAGAACACCACCACCAAGAGTCCAACCACGAGTACGCCGAGCTGCAAGCTCCGTGCGTAGCGGTCAGGAAGCATCGAGGCCATGAGGTCTACGCCGACGTGCCCTTTGGTTTTGAGGGTGTATGGGCTTCCCAGGAATAACGCGCACACCATCAGGAAAATGCCCAGCTCGAGCTCCCACGACGTCGAGTAGCCCATGGTGCGATAGGCCACCATCCAGCAAATCACCAGGGTGGCAACAGCAAGAAAACAGGCGGCCACGACAGCAAGCGCATTGCTCACCTGGTCCATGCCGCGAATAAAGGACGACATTCACGCTCCCACAAAAAAGGGCCACGGCAACACCCGCCGGGGCCCTTGGGTTCCTATGCGCACACTACTTCTTGGGGGCAGCCGCTTTAAGGAGTTCGTCCATGAGGCCCTTTGCTGCCGGAGAAATGGCCGCGTACTCGGGGTAGGCCGTCTTTTTGGCTAGGGCAACCCAAGCGTCAAAATCTGCCTTGCTCATCTCGCTGGACTGTCCACCGGCCTTTTTGTAGGCCTCAGCCATTTTGTCAGTTGCCTCGCGTTGGATCGTGAGGAACATAGCGTCGGCTTTATCGGCAGCGTCTTGGAAAATTTTCTTCTGCTTTGGGGTGAGCTGATCCCATGCCTTCTTGGACATGACCAGTGGCTGCAGCAGCATCCAGAGGGCGCTGTCACCACCCACCGTCGCAAACTTGGTCTGCTCATAAAGGCGCATAGAGACAAAGGTCTCAGCTGAGGTTAGTGCCCCGGTGAGCACACCAGACTGGAGGCCCGAATAGATCTCTGATGACGCCATGGCGGTCACCGAGGCGCCTGCTGCCTTGAGCATGGATTCAAAGGTGGGGTCGGCAGCCCTAAGTTTCATGCCTTTGACGGAATCGGGTCCGGTCACCGTGGCAGACTTCGTCGCAAAACCGCCAGGCGTCCACCACCAGGTAATGATGCGAAATCCGTTCTTCTCGGCGAGTTGTTGCAGCTTGGTGTAGTAGCCCGTCTTCTTGAGGCCCATGGCAAAGTCAAGATTGGGAATGGTTCCAGGAAGAATCACTCCAGAGAACTCGGGTGCCTTGCCCACAGCGTAGGACATAGGGAAGATAGCCATCTCAAGCGTGCCATTCTGAATGGCGTCGAGCTGCGCCACCGGCTTAATGCCAAGGGACTGAGCCGGGTAGATTCGGAATTTAAAACTGGGGTCCGCCTTCTCTACCTCACTCACAAACAGTCGTGCTGCACGGTCACGGCCGTCTACGTTCGCCTTCCACTGATGGGAGATCTTGATCTCCATCGCCGAGGCTGCCTGGGGAATCACGAAAGCTGCGGTCACTGCGAGGGCGCTGGCCAAAGCCCAAGGCTGAACGGTGGTTCTGAGGAACTGCTTCATCGGGGTTGTCTCCTGTTGTGGACGTTATGCCCCGATGATCCCGATCCATATGGTTCTATACATTGGGGATTTCCCCCCTCACCCGCGGCCGACAAACGGCATGTTCGTCGCCATGAGGGTCATGAACTGAACGTTTGCGGACAAGGGCAAAGCAGCCATTTGACGCACTGCATCGGCCACATGAGACATGTCCATCATCGGCTCGGGTCGTCGGCTGCCGTCCGCCTGGAGCGCGCCCTGACCAAACCCGGCTGCGAGCTCCGTCGCGGCGTTTCCGATATCAATCTGGCCACAGGCAATGGAAAACGGGCGGCCATCAAGCGAGAGTTGTCTCGTCAATCCGGAAATGGCGTGCTTGGTGGTGGTGTAGCCCACAGCGTGTGGTCTTGGCGCATGGGCCGAAATGGAGCCATTGTTGATAATTCGGCCACCTTGAGGCAATTGACGTCGCATGAGGCCAAAGGCCGCCCGAGCGCACAGAAAGGAGCCCGTCAGGTTGATGTCGACTGCCTGTCTCCAGCGTTCAACGGGCATCTCATCGATCAGCCCAGGCGCTGGAAAAATACCGGCGTTGTTGAACAACAGGTCAAGCCGCTTCCAACGATGCTCCAGCGATTGAAAGAGACGGTCAACATCACCCTCTCGCGAGACGTCAGCCGGGACCAGCAGCGCCTGAGATTCAAACCCCTGCGCCGTCTCCTCTAGGGGCTCTGGGCGTCGCCCGGCGAGCGCAACCAGCCAACCGTCCTCAAGCAAGGCGCGCGCGACGGACCGGCCAATCCCTGAGCCCGCGCCTGTAACGAGTGCAATCTGTTGGGGCATGATGAAGGTTCTCCGAAACAGTGAAGTGCTTATCCTGCCATGTCCAACAACGCACCTGCCGTTCTCTTTCTCCACGGGTTTCTCAGCTCACCCACTTCCACCAAGGCACAACAGCTCACGCAGTGGCTTGCAGCAGAGGGCGTTGCCTATCGGTGCCCTCAGCTCTCTATCAGCCCACACGAAGCCATTGAGCAAGCAGAGGCCGTGGTCGATGAGCTCCTGGACCAGGGCTATGCGCCCCGGATCATTGGCAGCTCTCTCGGTGGCTTTTACACCCGGTTTCTCATGGAGACCCACCCTGCTCGAGGTCAGTTTCGATGCGGCCTGATCAATCCGGCCGTCGCACCAGCGCGAGACCTCGCAGGCCAGGTCGGTGTGCACAAGGCATGGCACTCGGATGATCGACTCGCATTTAAGGTCGAGTACCTGCAAGACCTGCAAGCCATGGAGCGCCCCATCACGCAGGCCCACCGATATTTCCTGATTGCCGCCAAGGGAGATGAACTCCTGTCGTGGGAAGAGATGGTCGCAGCCCACCCAGGCGCCACGCATCGCGTGGTGGAGGGTTCAGATCATGGCCTCTCAGATTTTGCTCAGCATTGGCCCTCTTTGCGCGCATTCCTGATGGCGGCATGAAAGGGAACCCGAAACAGCAGCAACAGGCCGAGTAGAAAGAAAACGCCCACCGATAGGATGGCGAGCCTGTGGTCATTGTCGGTCAGCCAGGTCACCATGCCGTAGACCAAGGGCCCAAGAATAGAGGCCAGATGGACGGCAACGCCCCAGGCACCAAAGGCCTCGGCCTGTGACTCCCTGGGCGCCAGGGACGCCACAGCAGCCCGAGCACCACTCTGACTGCTGCCCATGGCAAGGCCGGCCAGATTCGCTGCCAGCCAGAATGACGCTACAGAGGACCCCGTGCTGGCAACTCCGACCATGGCAAGCCACAACAACAACGAGAGGGCCAGACTATTGCGGTGCCCGAGCCGATCATGGAAGAAGGCAAAGCCTGCTGCACCCAAGCTCGCAGTGATGTTTACCACCAGCACCAGCAGAATGGTCTGAGAGAGATCAAAGCCCATCACCGCCTGTGCATAAACGGCTGCGAGCCCAATCACTGCTGCAACGCCAGCCTGATACACCACCACACACATCAGAAAACGAATCAGCCCGGTCTCCTCACGAAGGCCGCGAAGGTCGCTCCAGAGTCTGTGCCAGGCATGTCTCCATTGAACCCGAGTCGGCGGACTGCGCTCGCGCAACTGCGATAACGCGATCGACCCCACCAGCGCAAAGACCACCGCCGTTAAGACGAGTGCACCCTCCACCTGGGCGGCGGCAGTTAACCCTGGGGTCTGAACCCACACCAGTGCCAGCAACAGCGTGAGCAGACCCCCCAGATAACCCCAGGCCCAGCCCAGACCGGACCACTTGCCCAAACTCCCTTCGATTGCAATCTCGCGCAGGAATCCTGCACTCAGGTTCTGGTGTGTGGCGTAAGCCAGGTTTGAAACCACCAAGAGCACAGCAGCCAAGGCCCAGTCGCCCGGACCAGCCGCAGCAAGGCCAAGGGTGCCAAGCACACAGACCGCTGTGGCCCACCACAAAACCTGCTTCTTCGCTGCATGGGCATCTGCATAGGCACCCAACAAGGGGGCGCTCAACAGCACCAACAGGTAACTCATCGAGAGCACAACGGTCCAGGCGAGCGTGGCATGTGAAGCCCCGCCCAAGATCACCGACACGAAATAGGCGTTGAAAACGGCCGTGATCACCACGGTGGTGTAGCCAGAGTTTGCAAAGTCTAGGCTTGCCCATGCCCAGTAATCTCTGCGACGAGGGCCTGTTTCAGGCACACTTGTTGGTTCATTCATCCCTGAGATGCCCTCCAGTTATAAGCCTGAGACGGTAACCCTCATGACCGCAAAACTCTACATACGCACTTTCGGCTGCCAAATGAACGAGTACGACTCGTCCAAAATGGCTGACATTCTGAATGACCAAGAGGGCCTCGTCCCAACCGACAAGCCTGAGGAAGCCGACGTCATTCTCTTTAACACCTGCTCTGTCCGGGAAAAGGCACAAGAGAAAGTCTTTTCAGACCTTGGCCGAGCGCGGGAACTCAAGGCCCTGAACCCCAACCTGCTCATCGGTGTCGGCGGCTGTGTGGCAAGCCAAGAAGGTGAGGCCATTGTACGAAGGGCGCCCTATGTCGACCTGGTCTTTGGCCCGCAGACGCTGCACCGACTTCCTGCCCTCATCCGCGCGCGCCGCGAGACGGGCACCCCCCAGGTGGACATCCGGTTCCCAGAGATCGAGAAGTTCGATCATCTCCCACCAGCACGCGTCGAGGGTCCCACCGCCTTTGTATCGATCATGGAAGGCTGCAGCAAATTCTGCAGCTTCTGTGTGGTCCCCTACACCCGAGGCACCGAGGTCTCCCGTCCTGCAGAGGATGTTTTAACTGAAATTGCAGAGTTGGCCGCAGCGGGCGTGCGCGAGGTGACCCTGCTGGGTCAGAACGTGAACGCCTACCGAGATGAGGCGGCCGAACTTGATTTCGCAGGGCTGCTCGAGTTGATCAGTGAGTTGCCCGACATTCTGCGCATTCGATTCACCACCTCGCACCCCAAAGAATTCACCCAACGTCTCATCGATGCCTTTGCAAGCCTGCCCAAGCTGGCGAGTTATGTGCATCTGCCCGTGCAGTCTGGCAGCGATCGCATCCTCTCGGCGATGAAACGCGGCTATACAGCACTCGAGTTCAAGAGCATCGTCCGACGCCTCAAGGCAGCGCGTCCAGATGTCTCGCTCTCGACGGATTTCATCGTGGGCTTCCCCGGGGAAACCGCAGAAGACTTTGAGGCAAGCATGGCCCTCATCGATGCCGTGGGCTTCGATAGCGCCTTCTCCTTTGTCTACAGCCCAAGGCCGGGCACACCCGCTGCCGACCTACACGACGACACCCCTGCGGCACTCAAGCTCGAGCGACTGCAGCGGCTTCAAGCCCTCATTGAATCGAACAGCCGCGCCATGGCCCAATCGATGGTCGGCAGCCTGCAAGAGGTGCTGGTCGAAGGACCGGCCAAACGCAACCCCGCGGAGCTCACGGGTCGCACCAGTAACTTTCGCTCGGTGAACTTCGCTGGCGATCCAAGCCTCGTTGGCCAGTTAGTGACCATGCGCATGATGAGCGCGCTACCCCACAGCCTGCGCGGGGAGCTCGCATGAGCCCACGCAAGCCCGCCCAATCGACCCAGCGCCTAAGCCTGCTCGATGGCGACAATGAGGGGCTCTCCAACCTCTGCGGCCCGCTCGAGCAGAACCTTCGCAGCCTCGAGGTGGCACTCGATGTGGCAATCCGCAGGCGGGGTAGCGTGTTTGAAGTGGTGGGACCGCAGGAGGCGGCGAGGCTTGCAAGCGATCTGCTGGCCCAACTGGCCTCTCGAGCGCAAAAGCCCGTCAGCCTGGACGATATTCAGTTGGCCGTGGTCGAGTCTCAGTCTGCACCGGAAGACGACGCAGTAGCGTCGCCAGACATGCCAGACCTTCGCGTTCGACGGCGCGATCTGCGTGGCCGAACCCACAATCAGCGGCTCTACCTTCGGGCGATCTCCGAGCACGACATCAATTTTGGCGTTGGGCCCGCCGGAACCGGTAAGACCTACCTCGCCGTCGCCTGCGCTGTCGATGCACTGGAGCGAGACCTCGTTCAACGCATTGTGCTCACGCGCCCCGCAGTAGAGGCCGGCGAACGGCTGGGCTTTCTGCCTGGAGACCTCAATCAAAAGGTAGACCCTTATCTGCGGCCACTGTATGACGCGCTCTATGACCTTATGGGCCTGGATCGCGTCACGAAGCTCTACGAGCGCCAGGCCATTGAGGTTGCACCCCTGGCCTACATGCGGGGGCGAACGCTCAATCATGCCTTTGTGATCCTCGATGAGGCGCAGAACACGACCGTCGAACAGATGAAGATGTTCCTCACCCGCATTGGGTTTGGCAGCAAGGCCGTGATCACGGGAGACCCCTCCCAGGTCGACCTGCCCAAACACCAGACCAGCGGCCTCCAACATGCCATGGGCGTGCTCGAGGACGTTCGCGGGCTCTCGTTCACGCACTTCTCGAGCAAAGACGTCGTGCGGCACCCCTTGGTCGCCCGCATTGTCGATGCCTACGCAGCCTTCGAGACCTAGGCATGACGCGGCTCGCACTTTCACTGCAGGGGGAACCCTGGCCGATCTCCCGACCCCGCATTCGGCGCCTGGTGCTCGCGAGCCTCGATGCAACGACAGAGTCCGCCGAACTCACGCTGCGCCTGGTGAATCAGCGCGAGGGACTTGCCCTGAACCGGGAGTTCCGGGGCCAGGACCATGCGACCAATGTGCTCACCTTCGCTTACAGCGCCCCCCCGGCGGTGGAAGCAGACCTCGTCTTCTGCCTGCCGGTGATCCAGCGCGAGGCTCGGCAGCAGAAGAAATCGCTTGAGCACCATCTCATGCACCTCATTGTGCATGGCTGCCTGCACGCCTGTGGGCTTGACCATGAAGAGGAGAGCGAGGCCGAGGCCATGGAGGCGCTGGAGGGCCAAATCCTCAAGCGATTTCGAATTTCAAATCCCTATGGCACCATAGAGGCACCGTAACTTCCCATGCACCTGCATGAACGACCCAGACCCTAGGCCCTCAGGCCTGAGTCATACCCTCAAGCGCTTGCTCAATCGAATCTTCGGGCGAGCCGACGAAAAAGAAGAACTCCTCGAGCAGCTTCGCGAAGCAGAGGCACACTCTGTCATCGACGCAGACGCAGTCTCCATGATGGAGGGTGTCCTGCAGGTTGGCGACCTCTCCGTGCGTGATCTCATGGTGCCCCGCGCCCAGATGGACGTCGTCGACATCAACGACTCTCTGGAGGAAATCCTCGAGGTCGTCACGCGCACAGCCCACTCTCGCTTCCCCGTCATGGACGGAAAGCGAGACAACATCATTGGCGTTCTCCTTGCCAAAGACTTACTCCATGTGCTCGCACTCGAACAGCGAGATATTCGGGGGCTCTTGCGACCAGCGGTATTTGTGCCTGAGAGCAAGCGACTCAATGTCTTGCTTCGTGACTTTCGCCGAAATCGCAATCACATCGCAATCGTGGTTGACGAATATGGCGGTGTAGCGGGGCTCATCACGATTGAGGATGTCCTCGAGCAGATTGTGGGAGACATCGAAGATGAACACGACATCGACGACGAGGAGGACAACATCCTCGCGGTTGCCCACGAAGAGGGAAGCTTTCGCATCAAGGCCATCACCACACTGGAGCAGTTCAATGAGGTTATGGGTGCTGAGCTGAGCGATGAGAACGTCGACACCATTGGCGGTTACGTCACCGATCACCTCGGTCGGGTGCCTCACAAGGGCGAAAAAATCGCGCTCGATGGATTCGAATTCGAGATTCAGCGTGCAGACGCCCGCACCGTGCAGATGCTGATCGTTCGCAGACTCCCCCCGCAGGACACGGAGGACGAGTCCGATGCCCAGTTGGCTTCCTAGCCTCGCCTCACTTTTTTTTCTCGCGCTGCTCATTCGCCTCTGGCAGTGGCCAAACAGGCGGGGACCCTGGATTGCATCTGCCCTCCTGGTCATCTCCTGCCTGTATGGGTTTCACTGGATTTTCATTAGCCTGCACACCTACGGCTTGATGCACCCTGCCGTCGCGGCAATTGCCACGGCACTTCTTGCCCTATATGTGGCGAGCTATGGCCTGCTGGCCGGCTGGCTGGTCCGTCGCGCTCAATCGGGCTGGGCCCGTGGCCGCTCCCTGTGGTTCATCATGCCGGCCATTGCGGGACTTATCACGCTGCTGGAGTGGACACGCGGATGGCTTTTCTCTGGTTTCCCATGGCTGGGTTGGGGCTACCAGCAGATCGACAGCTGGCTCTCAGGCTTTGCTCCCTGGTTGGGCGTTTACGGGGTTACGTTTTTCACAGCGCTCACAGCAGCGCTGATTGCGGCAGCCCGTCCCCAGACCCTCTTTGCAGCGCTGCTGGTGCCGCTTCTGGGCGGGGCTCTTGGCAGCATCTCGTTCGACCGTCCATTGGGCGAACCGCTCAAGGTTGCCCTGATTCAAGGTGCAGTCGACCAGCAAATGAAATTCGACCCGGCATTTGTTCAAGAGACCAAGCGGCGTCACCTTGAGATGGGTGCGGCACTCAGCACGCCAGGAGTTCGGGTTGACTTGATTGTGTTCCCCGAGACCGCGTTCATTCAATCCTGGCAGGACGACCCTGAGGCCACCTCAGGCCTGCAACGATTGGCCAACCGAAGCGGGGCCGCGGTCATGACAGGCATGCCAATGCGCGACTCTTCCGGCTGGCACAACAGCCTGGTGATGCTCTCGCCACAGCAGAGCGACACGCCGCCCGAACAGCCCGTCGGGCGTTATGACAAGCACCACCTGGTGCCTTTCGGAGAGTTCATTCCCTGGGGATTCAGGTGGTTCGTCAACCTCATGCAAATGCCCCTGGGCGATTTTCAACGCGGTGCGCCCGTGCAGCAGAGCCTGGCTGTGGGGGATCAACGCATTGGAGTCAACATTTGTTTTGAAGATCTCTTCGGTGAGGAACTCGCGCGCGCACTCGCACCCAGCCGCACCCCCTCCGATCACCCCAGCATCCTGCTGAATCTGAGCAATCTCGCGTGGTTCGGAGACACCATTGCACTGAGCCAGCACCTCGGTGTTGCCCGCATGCGATCGCTCGAACTCGGACGGCCAAGCATTCGCGCCACGAATACGGGAATGACCGTGCATATCGATTCTCGTGGACGCGTGCAGGAGCAGCTCGCAACTATGCGCGAGGGTATTCTGCTGGCACAGGTCCAAGGTACTCAGGGGCTCACGCCCTTTGTCCGAATAGGAAACCTCGGGGCACTGCTGCTCGCGCTCGTGGGCATTGGGGGGCTGTGGCTGACTGGGCGATTTAGAATGGCGGCATGAAGAACTTTCAAGATGTCATTCTCACCCTCCAGAACTACTGGGCGCAGCAGGGCTGCGCGCTGCTGCAACCCATCGACCTCGAGGTCGGAGCAGGTACCTCGCATACCGCTACTTTCTTGCGCGCACTCGGCCCCGAGCCCTGGAGAGCAGCCTACGTGCAGCCGTCTCGCCGGCCCAAAGATGGCCGCTACGGCGAGAACCCCAATCGACTGCAGCACTACTACCAATTCCAGGTGGTCCTAAAACCCTCGCCCGAGAATATTCTCGAACTCTACCTCGGGTCGCTCCAGGCGCTTGGCATCGACACCCAAACCCACGACATCCGCTTTGTGGAAGACGACTGGGAGAACCCAACCTTGGGTGCATGGGGTCTGGGCTGGGAGGTCTGGCTCAATGGCATGGAGGTTACCCAGTTCACCTATTTCCAGCAGGTTGGGGGCCTTGATTGCAGCCCCATCACCGGGGAGATCACCTACGGGCTTGAGCGCCTAGCCATGTACTTGCAAGGGGTCGAGAATGTCTACGACCTGCAATGGACCCAATGGACCGAGGCCGGCCAGGTTCAGCGTATTCAGTATGGTGATGTGTACCACCAGAACGAAGTGGAGCAGTCCACCTATAACTTCGAACTCAGCAATGTCTCTGTGCTGCTCAATCGCTTCGGAGAGCACGAGGCAGAAGCCAGCAGGCTCCTGGAGGCTGCAGTGCCATTGCCCGCCTACGAGCAGGTGCTCAAGGCCGCCCACTGCTTTAACTTGCTCGATGCCCGAGGCGCGATCTCAGTGACCGAGCGCGCCCAATACATTGCCCGCATCCGCAACCTCTCACGTCAGGTTGCCCAGGCTTACTACGACTCGCGTGAGCGGCTCGGATTCCCCATGCTGCAGTCCACCGCCGCTTAACGTCCCACGGGTTTCTCATGTCTTCAGCACTCCTCATTGAACTCTTCACGGAAGAGCTCCCCCCGAAAGCCCTTCGCCAGCTCGGGCAGAGCTTTGCCCAAACCCTTTCTGGGCACCTCATCAAGCTCGGACTCGCACCTGTCGACGCACGCGTTGAGCCCTTCGCAAGCCCACGACGGCTGGCGGTGCGTATTCAAGATGTCCGAGAAAAAGCAGAGGATCTTCCCAAACGAGAGAAGCTGCTGCCCGTCTCGGTTGCGCTCGATGCCCAAGGCAGCCCCCAACCCCCACTCGCAAAAAAACTCAGTGGTCTCGGGTTTACGCTTGGCGGAAACATTCAGCTCAACGACCTGATTCGCGAAGGGGACGGCGCCCAGGCCACCCTCTTTATTGACACGGTCGTGCCCGGTGCAAGCCTGCGAGTCGGCGCCCAAGAGGCGCTCGAGCTTGCCATTGCAAAACTGCCCATCCCCAAGGTCATGCGTTACCAAAAGCGCACTGCAACGGGTGAGGCCATCGAAGTGAAGTTTGTGCGCCCCGCCCATCGCCTCGTTGCACTGCATGGCGGGCACGTGCTTGCCTTGCATGCCCTTGGCCTCGATGCAGATCGCATCACCCAAGGCCATCGGTTTCATTGCGAGGCACCCATCAGCATTCCGACAGCACAAGACTATGAGTCTCTGCTCGAGCATGAGGGCCACGTCATTGCAGGGTTTGACACCAGACGCGCGCGGCTCGAGCAAGGTCTTAGAGCGGCTGCCGGCAGCCATCAAGTCGTCATGCCCGATGCGCTCCTCGACGAAGTAAACAGTCTGGTGGAATGGCCCATTGTGCTCGAGGGTACCTTCGACCCGGCCTTCCTCGAGGTGCCGCAGGCCTGCCTTATTCTGACCATGCAGCAAAACCAGAAGTACTTTGCGCTGACCGACACACAAGGCCAGCTGGTCCATCGGTTTTTGCTTGCAGCAAATCTGGAATCCAAGCATCCCGAGGCCGTGGTTCATGGCAACGAGCGTGTGCTGCGCGCCCGGCTCTCCGATGCCAAGTTCTTCTTTGATCAAGATCGTAAACGCCGACTTGAGGATCGACTGCCGGTACTGGCCCAGGTCGTGTATCACAACAAGATTGGAAGCCAAGCCGAGCGCATTGCACGGCTCGAACAGTTAGCTTGCGGCCTAGCGCCCCTGGTCGGCGCCAATGCTCAGGCAGCGGGCAGGGCTGCGCGCCTTGCAAAGGCTGATCTGGTGTCTGACATGGTGGGAGAATTCCCAGAGCTGCAGGGCTTAGTCGGTCGCACGCTTGCACAGCACGAGCACGAAGCCGATGACATTGCGTGGGCGATTGAGGATCATTACCGCCCCAGGTTTGCGGGTGACGAACTGCCCCGCAGTGCTGTAGGGCTTGCCGTGTCACTGGCCGACAAGCTCGAGTCCATGGTGGGGATTTGGGGCATTGGGCTCATTCCCACCGGAGACAAAGATCCCTTTGCCCTGCGCAGATCTGCACTGGGCGTCATTCGGATGCTCATCGAACGCAGGGTTCCTGCCTCACTCACCCAGCTTGTCGAGGCCACCGTCGCCAGCTTCTCACAGGTCCCAAACGTCCAGCTCCCCACCAAAGACCTGATCGCGTTCATTCATGATCGCGCCCGCGGTTACTTGCGCGACCAGGGCTTTGAGCAAGAGGCCATCGAAGCGGTGCTGGCTGAATGCCCCGACCGACTGGACCAGCTCATTCCCCGGCTGAAGGCGGTGCGGTCTTTCATGGCCTCCGATCAAGCCGCTGCGCTTTGCGCCGCAAACAAGCGCATTGGCAATATTCTCAAGAAATCTGAGCCCTCTGCTCTGGGCGAAGTCAACCCATCGCTGCTCCAGGAGCCTGCAGAGCAAGCCTTGTCCTCGGCACTTCTGGCAGCGGCCCCACACGCGACGCAGTGTGCCCAAGACGGCCAATACGAGGAATCCATGCGCGCGCTTGCCAGCCTGCGAGGCCCTGTCGATGCCTTTTTTGAGTCGGTGATGGTGAATGCGGATGACCTCGCCCTTCGAAACAACCGGCTATCTCTGATGCATGCCCTTCACCGTGCCATGAATCAGGTCGCGGACCTCTCTCGTCTCGCAGCTTGACCAGCCTATGAGTTATGCATCCGCCGAGCTGCGCCCGCTCATCATTCTGGATCGAGATGGGGTCATCAACCACGACTCTGATCAGTACATCAAAACACCCGATGAGTGGGAGCCCATCTCCGGCAGCGTAGAGGCCATCGCAGAGCTCTGTCATGAGGGGTGGCAAGTCTTCGTCGCGACCAACCAGTCAGGCCTTGCCCGCGGCCTGTTCGATCTGCCGACGCTGCATGCCATACACCGCAAAATGAATGACGTCATCGAGGAGGCCGGCGGTGAGCTTGCGGGCATTTTCTTTTGTCCACACGGACCCGATGCAGGGTGCTTGTGCCGAAAGCCTGCGCCTGGTCTGCTTCAAGACATCTCGCGTCGACTCGGTCGCCCCCTATCGGGTGTCCCCGTGGTGGGAGACAGCCTGCGTGACCTGACAGCCGCCCAGATGGTGGGTGCCCAGCCCTGCCTCGTGCTCACAGGCAAGGGCCGAAAAACCCTTGCTGCACAAGACAGCAAACCCCTGCCCCCGGGCACGCTGATCTTCGATGACCTTGCCGCTGCGGGCGAGCACCTGCGGCAGTCGCCCCAAAAGGCATGACACTGATTCGCTCTTTTCTTTTTTTCCTGATTCAGGCCATGACCCTTATGGTCTGGGCCAGTGCGTTCATCCTCGTTTCACCTTTCCTCACGCTGCGTGGTCGCTATCGATTTGCCATGCGCTGGCCAGCCTTTGTAGTTTGGCTTGCGCGAGTGCAAATGGGCATTCGATGGAGGGTGTCGGGTGCGGAAAATCTCTCCGCCCACACTGGGCAGATGGCCATCATCTGTAGCAAACATCAATCCACCTGGGAGACGTTTTTTCTGCCGAGCTTCATGCCCCGACAGCTCTGTTTTGTGTTTAAAAAGGAGCTGCTCAGCGTGCCCTTTTTTGGTTGGGGCATCCGGCTGCTCAATATGGTCCATATCGACCGCAGCAAAGGGGCAGAGGCCTACGAACATGTGGCCGAACAAGGACGCGCGCAGCAAGCGCTGGGTCGTTGGTTCGTATTTTTTCCGGAGGGTACCCGCACCCGTGTAGGGGAGCAGCGTCGATACAAAACGGGAGCCGCTCGCCTCGCGTTTGCCTTGAATCTGCCCATCATTCCCGTGGCCCACAACGCGGGACTCTTTTGGCCCAAGGGCAAACTGAGGCTCACACCCGGCACAATACACGTTGAAATTGGTCCACCCATGCTGCCGCGCGATTACGATGGACCCGAGAGTCTCATGGCGGCCGTTCAAACCTGGATTGAGGAGCATGTGCGTGGCGCTGTCTGATCAACTCGCGCTCTTTGCCCCGAGCCTCTTTGGCGGGCAACCAGATGAATCCACCACCACCGGGAGGCTACGCCGGCTGGTGCTCGAAGGCGAAGTCTTTGAATGGACGCTCACACGATCCCATCGCAAAACCGTTGGCATGATCGTCTCGCAGGGACGCATCGTGGTTCGCGCCCCCCGATGGGTCACCATTGAGGAAATTGAGCGCATTCTGCAGTCGAAATCCCGTTGGCTCTGCGCACGCATGCGTGAGTGGCGCTCGCTCGAGGCGGCCCGCATTGCGCCTGAGGTCCAGTGGGCCGACGGAGGCTGTGTGGAGTTCCTGGGGTGTACCGTCACCATTCGACTCAACCCCTCGTTACGGCAGGTGCACTGGAATGAGCCCGCCCGTGAACTGGGTCTCGCACTCTCGCCACAGTCTAGCCCCGAGCAAGTGAAAGATCGCGTGGAAGGTTGGCTGCAGCAGCAGGCTAAACGCATCCTCCAAGAGCGACTCGAGCGACTCGCGACGGAGGCGGGGCTTCGCTTTCAGAGCTTTGCCATTTCACATGCCAAGACCCGCTGGGGCAGCTGCACGCAAGATGGCGTCATTCGCCTGAACTGGCGACTGGTGCGGTTTAGCCTGCCCGTCATTGACTATGTCGTGGCGCATGAGCTTGCTCACTTGCGCGCCATGGATCACAGCCCGGACTTCTGGCAAGAGGTGGCAAAAATTCTGCCAAGCTTCGAGGAAGGTCGCAGTCAGATCAAAGGCGTCGCGCTCGAGCCCTAACTCGGTAACGTGAGTTGGTTGGCCAGCGCAATATACGACTGCACCGAGATTGCCTCCGGCCGGTCCGTCGCCTGAACACCCGCAGCAGCAAGGTCCAGTCGCCCCTCGTAGGTCGCAAGCGTGTTGCGAATCATCTTGCGACGTGCCGAGAAGGCATCGGCAACCAGTCGCTCAAAAGTTGGCCAGTGCTTGACCTGGCATTGATCCTCGGGAATGGGCCACATCGCCACGATTGCGGAGTCGACCGCCGGGGCAGGAAAGAATGCACCGGGTGGAACCATAAACAGCCGCTCTAGCGTGTAGCGGGCTTGGAGCATGACAGAGAGACGCCCAAAGACCTTCGATCCCTCGGGTGCGACCATGCGATCGACCACTTCTTTTTGCAGCATAAACGTCTGATCCAACACCTGATGCGCAACCGGCAATAGGTGAAACAGGATGGGACTTGAGATGTTGTAGGGCAGGTTGCCCACAATGCGAAGCTTCTGACCCCGTGCCTGAGCGAGCGCAGCAAAATCAACCGTGAGGACATCTTGCACCACCAAGTCGAGCGCCACACCGAATCTGCGCGTGAGCGCATCGATCAGGTCGCGATCAATCTCGATCGCCGTCATGGATCCCGCCGCTCGGATCAGCCCCTCGGTCAACGCACCACGACCAGGGCCAATCTCGACCAGGGCCTGTCCGGGCTGCGCACGAACATGACCCAAGATGCGTGCAATGACTCCCTTGTCATGCAGGAAGTTCTGGCCAAACCGCTTCTTGGCCCCAGAGGCATTCAAGGCGTGTTGGTTTTCATCTCAACGAAGGCTGCGGCCCGCACTTCGCGAGTCCAGTTCTCAACGGCCTCGGCCATTTTCTGCTCCCGAACCGCAAGCCTGGCACGCATCCTCAGCCGATCCTCTGGCAGGGGCTCTTGGCGACGCTCAAGGACTTGAATCAGATGAAAGCCAAATTGTGAGCGCACGGGCGGACTCACCTTTCCCACCGCAAGTTTGGCCGCGCCACGCTCATACTCAGGAACCATGTCACCGGGATAAGCCCAGCCCAGATCGCCCCCCTTTGGTGCCGTTCCAGGGTCTTGTGAGTGCGCTTTTGCGAGCGTCTCGAAGGACTCGCCGTTCTCAATGCGAGTACGCAAAGCCTGGAGCTTTGCAATCGCCTGAGACTCGGAGGTTTCTGGATCGACACGCATCAGAATGTGCCGCGATAGATAGGCATCGACCAGAGGGGTCTGAAGCCGCTCACGCCGATCCTCGAGCTTGAGCACATGCAGGCCCGACCCGCTGGTCAGCGGTCCGATCACTGCACCGGCCTTTTCTGACTTGAGCGCATTTGCGAACAAGGTGGGCAGTCGATCGAGCGTTCTCCACCCCATGGACTCCAGACCCTCGAGCGAGCCCGTGCGAACGCGGGCGAGCAGCTGATCAGCTTTATCTCGGGCCTCTGCCTTCTGCGATGCGCTGGCGGACTCCGCCACAGGAATGAGCGCCTGACGAACCAGATACTCCTCGGCCTTTTGAAGGCTCTGGCCCTGGGCCGCGAGAAACGCTTCAATCTCGGCCTCGGTGATACGCAGCCTTCCATCGACCTCACGCTCTTTGAGTCGCGTGAGGGTCATCTCGTCTTGAATGTCTTTGCGAAAGCGCGCGAAAGGAATGCCCTCTCGCTCGAGTTGGTCGCGCAGTTGATTGATGGACATGCCATTCTGCGCGGCGATCGCCTCGATGGTGCGATCGAGGGCAAATGGTTCGACCTGAACACCGACCACTGCCGCGCGGTGCAGCAAGGCTAGGTCATCGATCATGCGCTCAAGCACCTCCTCCCGCAGGGCGGCTTCGGATGGGGGCGTCTCGCCTGCGCGCCTCATGGCCCGCAGCGCCTGACCGATACGACGCTGAAGTTCACTCTCGAGAATGATCTCGTTGTCGACCACCGCAATCACCCGGTCAACCACGCGGGACGAGGGAGTCGCTGCAACTGCAGAGGCATGGGCCAGCATAGACATTGCAGCTACACAAAAACCAAAAGTCATCAGTCGCATCATGGGCGTCATTCAAAGTTCTCGAATCGGGCAGGAAGGGGGCGCTGCTGGTTGGCAGGCCGGTAGTTCGGAATGCTACGCGAGAGTGCAGACAACGGGTCAGTGCCGATCCGACCAAGCCCATTGAGCTCGATCTGAAGAAAGATCGCAGTGTTTTTGCGCTCGGCACCCGTTGCAAATCGCTGCATGACCATGCGTGCAGCCCAACATCCGCCGTCGTACTCCACACCCAGCAAGGCCTCGATCAGACCTGGCTTCTGGGTAACGTCTGAGGCGCGGCGGTCTTGAATCGACAGGTTGTAGCGGCCCACAACCGACCAGTGCTGAGCGATGGGCATTTGCATGGCGAAGTCCACAGAGTTCAGAGCGTCCTTCACAAACCGATAGGACACGCTCGCCGTGGTGCCAATGCGTGGATCGTAGCGAATGCCAGCGGATGCCGCCTGCCAACGGGCCAACTTGCGGGTGTATTGCGTAATCACCTCATAGCGCCACGACTGCCCCGCACGCCCTGCCACTTCAGTGAGCAAGTCTGACTCTTGGTCCTTGCGTTCAGGCTGACCCGGAAGTACCACCCGCTGGGCATCAAAATAAAATCGCTGCGCCACAGAGGCGCGAAACACCTCCTGACCCGTTTGGGCGTCGCGCACACGACTCACCAGACCTGCAGTGAGCTGATTCTGATCGGGCACCCGATCCTGGCCATTGAGTGAGGCGTCGGAGAAGAGCTGAGAGAGACTGAGGTTGGCCACACTCGAATCGAACACAGGCAGTGTGGACTGGTCCTTAAAGGGCGTGTACGAGTAAAGCAGCCGCGGCTCGAGGGTCTGCCATGCAGGCCGCTCCCCAATGCGTGTTGGGCGCTCAAGCAACATCTGCGCATCGAGGCTAAGACTGGGCAGCACCCGGCTGTAACCGCGCGGATCGGTACCTACGTTGTTCGCGTACACCCCAAGCCCCGATATGCCGTAGCGAGTCAGGGTGAGTGAAGACGAGCCCTCCCGCTCAGGTGTGTAGCGGGTGGCATGCACGCCCACGCGGGGGGTGAGCGTCATGAGGGTGAGCTCCAATGGAAAGGCTGCATGTGCGAGCGCAACGGATCGGAGACCTCGCTCTAGGGTGGGATGATCAAACCGAGCAGCCTCGACTTGGGCCTGCCAATCCAAGCCCGTGCCTCGATGGGTTCTGGACAAAACCAGCTTGGGTGCCAATGAATAGGGCGCTAAAACGGGTGCGTCAGGGTCTTGCAAGAGCTGATAGCGCTGAGCCAATGCTTGAAACGACCAGCCTGAGATCGGGCCCGAGAGCGAGACGGTCGTCGCGAGGGTTCGCTGGGAGGCCTCTAGCAGGGAGTCTCCGAAGTCTGCGAGGTAGTCATCGTCCGATGCACGGCGGGCAGAAAGATGAAGCTGAAACTGCTGGGGCAGCTGGGTGCGGTGCTCCATGCTGAGAAATCCGCGCGAGCCCCCGCGATCGCGATCTTGCGTCAGCCCCTCGACGAAGAGCTCCCCGGAATGCTGGGCCTCAAGGTATCGAAACTCGGATCCCAGCTGCAGGCCACGCCGAGCAATGACCGTCGGATAGAGCGTGAGGTCCCGGTTAGGGGCAATATCCCAGTAATACGGCGCAGTGATCTCGAGGCCCAAGCGCGACGTCACCGCGTACCGAGGCGGCAGAAAACCGCTGCGACGGCGATCGCTCAAGGCGAAGTGAATGTCGCCAAGCGGCAACACCGGTGAGCCATTCCAGGTCAGGGTGGCGGAGTCTGCTTCGGCCACCTCCCGGATCTGATCAATGAGCAGGCGTCGAACCGAAATAGCCCAAGCCGGCCGATCGGCCGGACACGTGGTGTAGGTGGCGTCCCATAGGTGGGATCGCTGTGGCTGAAGCAGCTCAGCTCGCTTGGCTGCACCCCGGCCATTGATGGCAGCAATCTCGTAGCTCACTTCGTCCATGGAGCCCTGCATCGTCCCAAGCTTGAGTCGCAGCGAGGGCCCCGAATAACGCTCGCCCTCTCTAAACAGGCGAACCCCGCCTTGAGCCACGATCTCATTCGAGACCTGATCCAGTTCAATGCGCTCCGCTTTGAGTGTGCTGCCCAGTTGGCGGAGCTCGGCGTCGCCTGCTGCCGTCACGGTGTCGTCGATCTGGCCCTTGAGTGCCTTGCCCCGCAAATACAGCGGGCCACTCCCCTCGCGAGGGGGAGCTGAAAAGGTGAGCCTTGGGTCGAGCCGCAGCCCCTGTCCACTGCTGTCCGGCACGGGGCATGAGGCTGCGAGAGCAGGCCCGGCGAGAATCGCCAGCAGGGCAGCAAGGGAGCGCATAAATTATTATAAGAAATGCTTAAAGACTCCCGACTCGAATCTGCAAAAGCCTGGCTGAATACCCTCGATCTCCAAGGTCTTGAGCCTGACTCCCTCCGAATTGCCTCTGCCGATGCCTCGTTTCGGCGTTACCTCAGGGTGAACCAACCCGGGGAGCCCCATGGCCATCTGGTGCTCATGGACGCTCCGCCCGACAAGGAGCCACTCGCGCCGTTTCTCGCAACGGCAGACCTCATGTCAGCGGCTGGGCTACACGCACCCAAGCGGCTGGCTGTAGACGCCACGCAGGGGTTTCTTCTGCTCGAAGATTTGGGCACCCTGCACTACCAGCAAGCACTCGACGGCGAGCAGCCGGCGGCGGCAACGCCCCTCTACCGAGACGCCTGGAGAGCCCTCATTCAGTTGCAGCGCTGGGGGCTTGACCACGCTGAGTCCATGGCCTGGCTCGCACCCTACAGCCATGAAAAGCTGCTCTCTGAGATGTCCTTGTTCAAGGATTGGTATGTCACGCGTCATCTCAACTCGAGCCTTACGCCTCAAGAGGAGCAATCTCTCCACGCAGTCTTTGAGCACCTGGCGCAGCGCGCCTTACGCCAGCCTCAGGTCATTGTTCACAGGGACTATCACTGTCGAAACCTGCTGGTCTGCCCAGATCAAAATCCCGGCGTGATCGACTTTCAAGATGCAGTGATGGGCCCAATCAGCTATGACTTGGTGTCGCTGCTGCGCGATGCCTACGTCCGCTGGGAGGAGGCCGATCAGCTTGACTGGGCAATCGGGTACTGGACAGAGGCCCGCGCTGCCGGACTGCCGGTTTCTGATGATTTTGCCGACTTCTGGATGGACTTTGAGTGGATGGGGCTACAGCGCCACCTCAAGGTCTTGGGTATTTTTGCCCGGCTCGCCTATCGCGACGGAAAGCATCAGTATCTTCAGGATCTACCCGTGGTGCTGCACTACACCCGGGAAGTGGCACAGCGCTATGTGGCGTTCGGGCCGCTCAAGCGCCTGCTCGATCGCCTTCACCCATGATGCAGGGCATGATCCTTGCGGCCGGTCGAGGCGAGCGCATGCGCCCCCTCACCGATCACACGCCAAAGCCGCTGCTCAAAGCAGGGCACCAGACCCTCATGGAGTGGCAGTTAACGCGCCTCGTGCAGGCGGGTGTCACGCACTTAGTGGTAAACACAGCCCATCTGGGCGAGCAAATTCCCGCCTTGCTGGGTGATGGCGCTCGCTATGGTGCGCAGCTCCGTTACAGCCCGGAGCCCCCCGGTGCGCTCGAGACGGCTGGGGGCATTGCCACCGCCGAGCCGTGGCGCACGCAGCCACCCCACGCGACGAGCCCTCTCTTTGCACTGGCCAATGGCGATGTCTTCATTGAGTTCGACTGGGCACCGCTGCTACAAGTCTGTGAGGACCAGTGGCCGAGGGACGCACTTGCCATGCTGGTGATGGTGCCGAACCCCGAGCACCACCCTCGAGGAGACTTTGCCGGCTTCGAGCAGTACTCGCCTTACCCCTTGCGGGCTGCAGACGCGAGCCGCTCAGCCTCAGCGGCCACCCAGACCTATGCTGGCATTGGCGTGTTCCACCGCGCACTCTTTGCCTCCTGTGCGCCTGGGGTCAAGGCGCCCTTGGGCCCCTTGTTGCACCGCGCCGCTCAAGCTGGTCAGCTCTGGGGGTGGTCACATGCGGGTTTGTGGGTAGATGTTGGTACGCCAGAAAGGCTCGCTGCGCTCAACGCACGCTTAAAATAGATCCATGAACGCACCCACCCCCCCCTTTGAGCTGGACCCGGACCTCATGCCACTGCCCGTGCCAGGCCCCGTGCACGGACCTAACCACCTCGAGCGCCGCCATGCTTTCGCGCGTGCGGTTGCTAAAAAAGCAGCGGGTGAATCTGCCCTGGTACTGCTTTATAGCGGTGAAGAAATCAGCCGCAATCGAGATAACACTTACCCATTTCGCTTCTCCAGCGACTTCTTTTACCTCACAGGTTTTCCGGAGCCAGATGCCTGGCTAGTCATGCAGGTCGCGCCTGACGGCAGCCACCAAGACACCCTCTTCTGCCGCCCACGCGATGTTGAGCGTGAGATCTGGGATGGCGTTCGGGTAGGTCCCGATGCAGCACCCGAACGGTACTCCTTCGATGCCGCCCAGAGCCTCACCGAAATCGACCAACACATCCCCAAATGGATGCAAGGCAGCCGGGCAGTGGTCGCTGCCTGGGGCGCATCGGCCAGTCTCGATCAACAGCTGCGCACCTGGCTCGAGCGCTCGCGTGCGAGCGCGCGCGGCGGCATTCGTGCGCCCGATCGACTCATCGACCTGAGTGAGCTGCTCTCATACCAACGCCTCTTTAAGGACGACCAAGAGCTTGCCACCATGGCCAAAGCTGCAGAGATCTCGGCGCGAGCCCATGTCCTTGCCATGCAAGGCACCCGTGCAGGCATGGCGGAATACGAGATCGAGGCCATTCTGCTCGCAGAATTTCGCAAGTCCGGCTCCCAATCCGTCGCCTACGGTTCGATTGTGGCCAGCGGCCCGCACAGCTGCATCCTGCACCACCGTGCGGGAGCGCGCATCATGCGCGACGGAGAGCTCCTGCTCATTGACGCAGGGTGTGAGCTCGATGGCTATGCCAGTGACATCACTCGCACGTATCCCGTTAATGGCCGGTTCACGGGCGCACAACGCGCAGCCTATGAGGTTGTCCTCAAGGCCCAGCAGGCAGCTCAGGCTGCCACTCAGGTTGGTGCGGCGTTTACGGCCCCCCATGAAGCCGCGGTCCGCGTCATTGCAGAGGGCCTTCTCGACCTTGGCCTGCTGCCGAAGGCCCCTGTAGAGGAAGTCATTGCCAATGGCAGCTTCCGCCGCTTCTACATGCACCGAACCGGCCATTACCTCGGCATGGATGTTCATGACGTGGGCGACTACACCCTTCCATTGGCCGAGCGCATGGTGCTCACCCTGGAGCCAGGCCTCTACGTGCAGCCCGCTGCAGACATTCCGGAGGCCTTCTGGAATGTGGGCATTCGAATTGAAGACGATGCCGTGGTCCAGGCCCAGGGCAGTCGCCTGCTCACGCGTGGTGTGCCGGTAGAGCCGGACGCCATCGAGGCCATTATGCGAACCGGCCACTGAGACTGCGCGCTATGGGCTGGACTGAGCCTTTGGCCCTCGGCCGGCACCTCATTGAGAATCGGGTCTTCGTGGCCCCCATGGCGGGCGTGACCGACCGCCCCTTCCGATTGCTCGCCAAACGGCTGGGTGCGCAATATGCCGTGGGCGAAATGGCTGCCTCCAATGCCGCGCTCTGGGCCAGCCACAAGACCATGCGACGCCTCAATCACGAAGGCGAGCCATCTCCGCGCGCAGTGCAGATTGCCGGCTCCGACCCAGACATGATGGCCCAGGCCACCCGCTTTAACATCGAGCGCGGTGCCGAGGTCATCGACATCAACATGGGATGCCCCGCGAAGAAGGTCTGCAATAAGGCCGCTGGATCTGCCCTCATGCAAGACGAGCCACTGGTGAGGACCATCTTGGAGTCGGTGGTGCGGGCCAGCGAAGGTCAGGTCCCCATCACACTCAAGATGCGCACGGGTTTCTCACGCAGCAGTCGCAATGCTGTGACCCTTGCCCGTATGGCCCAGGATTTGGGTGTTTCCATGGTCACCGTGCATGGCCGCACGCGCGAGGACCAATATCAGGGTGCTGCAGAGTACGACACCATCGCCGAGGTGAAATCACGCCTGCGTATTCCGGTGGTGGCAAATGGCGATATCGACTCGGCTGCAAAAGCGGCCCTTGTGCTGCGTCACACCGGCGCAGATGCGGTCATGATTGGCCGCGCAGGACAGGGCAGGCCCTGGCTCTTCGGCCAGATTCATCGCTTCCTCACCACGGGCGTCATACCCCCTGACCCCAGCCTCCCAGAAATCGTCGCCCTGTTGCGTGAACATCTACTCGACCACTACGCTTTTCACGGCGAGTTGAGCGGGGTGCGGTCTGCACGCAAACACATTGGCTGGACCTTCAAAGGACTCGGTGGGGTGCGGGTGTTCCGTGAAGGCCTTGAGCAGGCAGAGACCGCTGAGGCGCAGCTCGCCTTAGTCGATCAATTTGCAGCACGCATCGAAGAACGACAAGCCGCATGACCGCCCCAGCAGAGCCACGCATCGACCTGACGCTTGTTGCAGCCCTCGACCTCTACTTTGAGCGTCTTGGCGATGCCAAGCCCCATGCCGTCTACGATATGGTCATTGGCGCGGTCGAGCCCACGCTGCTGCGCTACGCGCTAGACCGCTGTCAGGGGAACATCAGCAAGACAGCCGACTTGCTTGGCCTCTCTCGCAACACCCTTCGAAAAAAACTCCAACAACACCGCCTTACCTAGGGAAGGATGCACATGGTTCAGCTTGACCCCAGCCTGCTTGGCAACACACGCCCCCACCGACTCCCCGTGCGCCGTGCGCTGCTCTCGGTCTCAGACAAGCAGGGGCTTCTCGAGTTGGCACAGGCCCTCCATGCCATGGGCGTCTCGCTCGTCTCGACGGGCGGCACCTGCAAGAGCCTGCAGGCAGCGGGCCTGCCAGTGACGCCGGTTGAGGACGTCACCCAGTTTCCGGAGATGCTCGACGGGCGCGTGAAGACGCTGCACCCCGCTGTTCACGGAGGCCTGCTGGCTCGCCGCGATGTGCAGGCGCATCTGGATCAGCTGGCCAACGCCGGCTTTGCCCCCATCGACTTGCTGGTGGTGAACCTCTACCCCTTTCGCGAAACGCTTAAGAAGCCCGGAGTCGGATACCAAGAGGTCATCGAGAATATCGACATTGGCGGCCCAGCAATGCTTCGCGCAGCCGCAAAGAATCACGATGGCGTGGCCGTCGTCGTAGACCCACAGGACTACGGCGCGCTCATAGACGAACTCAAAGCCCACGGTGGCGCACTCGGCTGGCCCACCCGGCACCGCCTTGCAGCCAAGGCTTTCGCACACACGGCAGCCTACGATGGGGCCATTTCCAATTTCATGACGGCGCTGCCGCAGGTTGACGATACGGACACCGATCGGATTGAGGCGCCCAGCCCAACGGAGGCCAGCGCACTTCCCGAAGTGTTTAGCCTGCAGGTTCAGAAGCGACAGGGCATGCGCTACGGCGAGAACCCGCACCAATCTGCAGCCTTCTATGCCTTTGCCGATGCCCCAGAGGGGAGTCTCGCTGGGTACCAACAGATCCAAGGCAAAGAACTCTCGTTCAATAACATTGCCGACGCCGATGCGGCCTGGTCCTGCGTGCGCAGCTTCGAGACGGGCTGCTGCGTGATCGTAAAGCACGCCAACCCCTGTGGGGTTGCGCTGGGCGAGACCGCACTCGAAGCCTACCGCCGCGCGTTCTCAACGGACCCCACATCGGCTTTTGGAGGGATTCTTGCCTTCAACCGCCCACTCGACGAGGCAGCAGCTCAAGCGATTTCAGCCCAGTTCGCAGAGGTCATCATCGCGCCAGACTTCACAGAGGGCGCACGCGCGATCTTTGCGGCCAAGCAGAACCTGCGGCTCTTGCGCCTACCCCTGGGCCATGACGCTGCCGCTTTTAGTGGCATGGACTTCAAACGTGTTAGTGGCGGCATGCTCCTGCAGACCCCCGATCGCAACACACTTGAAGCCAAGGACCTGAAATGCGTCACACGCGTGCAGCCGACCGCACAGCAGCTTCACGACCTACTCTTTGCCTGGAAGGTTGCCACCTGGGTTAAGAGTAACGCCATTGTTTTTTGCAAAGACCAGATGACCGTGGGCGTAGGTGCCGGGCAGATGAGTCGACTCGACTCCGCCCGCATTGCATCCATTAAGGCCGAGCACGCTGGCCTCTCCCTCCAAGGTTCGGTTGCGGCATCGGACGCCTTCTTTCCATTCCGCGACGGACTTGATGTCCTTGCCCAGGCTGGGGCAAAGGCCATTGTTCAGCCCGGAGGGTCGGTGCGCGATGATGAGGTCATTGCAGCGGCCAATGAACATGGCATTGCCATGGTGCTCACAGGTATGCGGCATTTCCGACACTAATGCGCATTCTCGGCATCGATCCAGGGCTTCGCCGAACGGGCTTCGGCCTGATCGATGTCTCGGGCAGACATACGGTGCGCTATGTGGGAAGCGGGGTCATTCGGCCCGACGTAAACCTGCCCGAGCCCGACCGCCTGCGCACCCTCTATGAGGGCCTGCGCGAACTGCTAGACCACTATAAACCGCAGGCTGCAGTCGTTGAACGCGTGTTCGTGAATGTGAACCCGCAGTCCACACTCTCCTTGGGGCAGGCACGCGGCGTGGCCATTGCTGCCCTGGCCTCGCACGACCTCCCCATTGCGGAGCTCACACCCCTCAAGGTCAAGCAGTCGATTGTGGGAACGGGCCGTGCAAGCAAGGAGCAAGTGCAGCACATGGTCTGTCGCCTACTAGCCCTTCCGTCTTCCCCCAACGCAGACGCAGCGGACGCGCTCGCCTGCGCACTGGCCTTCTGGCATGCTCATGCCCCATGATCACTCAGCTCACTGGACTTCTCATTCAAAAAAACCCGCCGTCCATCGTGCTGGATGTGCAAGGGGTGGGCTACGAGCTCGACGTGCCGATGAGTACCTTCTATGCGCTACCAGACCTTGGGGCCAGGCTGACCCTAGTCACGCACTTCGTGGTGCGCGAGGACGCGCAACTGCTCTACGGATTTCTCTCGTTGAAGGAGCGCAGCGCCTTTCGTCAGCTCATCAAGATCTCCGGGGTGGGCCCGCGCATTGCACTGGCCGTGCTCTCGGGCCTCTCGGTCGACGAGCTTGCGCAGGCCGTGACCCTGCAAGAGGCAGACCGACTCACTCGCGTGCCTGGCATTGGGAAAAAAACCGCAGAGCGCCTGGTCCTAGAGCTCAAAGGCAAACTCGCTGATGCCCTGCCCGGAGTGAGTGGCGCCTCAGGTGCGCCTGCGGCCACAACCGAGGTCTTGCATGCACTCTTGGCGCTAGGCTACTCCGAGAAAGAGGCGGGCCTTGCAGTAAAAACACTGCCACCCGACATGGACGTCTCAGACGGCATCCGTCACGCGCTTAAAAGCTTGGCCCGTTAGACTAGCGGCATGATCGAGCACGACGATCTCGCCCCCCTGCCCGATGCCAGCACGCGCCTGGTAAGTGGACAGGCCGCGAGCCCCAACGAAGAGAGCGTAGAGCGCGCACTGCGTCCTGCGCGCTTGGCTGACTACATTGGTCAACCCAAGGTGAAGGGCCAGCTCGATATCTTCATTCAAGCAGCCAAGAGCCGCTCCGAAGCGCTCGATCATGTCCTGCTTTTTGGTCCTCCAGGGCTGGGCAAAACCACCCTCGCTCATATTCTTGCCCGCGAGATGGGAGTCAACCTGCGGCAGACATCCGGCCCGGTCTTGGAGCGGGCCGGTGACCTTGCAGCGCTGCTCACCAACCTCGAGCGCAATGACCTGCTGTTCATTGACGAAATTCATCGCCTCAGCCCCGTTGTGGAAGAGATCCTCTACCCAGCACTCGAGGACTACCAGATCGACATCGTGATTGGGGAAGGGCCGGCAGCCCGCAGTATCAAGCTCGACCTTCAGCCCTTCACCCTGGTGGGTGCAACGACACGCGCAGGCATGCTCACCAACCCACTGCGAGACCGCTTTGGCATTGTCGGACGTCTCGAGTTCTACTCAGCAGACGACCTCTCCATCATTGTGCGGCGATCGGCCGGGCTCCTCCAAGTCACCATCGATGACGATGGAGCCCACGAAATCGCGCGTCGCTCCCGCGGCACGCCTCGCATTGCAAACCGGCTGTTGCGGCGCGTGCGTGACTATGCGCAGGTGCGCAGCAACGGCAAAATCACCCAGTCCATCGCCGATGCTGCGCTGGCCATGCTTGAGGTCGACCAACAGGGATTTGACCTCATGGACCAGCGCCTGCTGGAAGCACTCATCGACCGATTTGCGGGTGGCCCTGTTGGCCTCGACAACCTGGCGGCTGCAATCGGCGAAGACCGAGACACCATCGAGGACGTGCTCGAGCCCTTTCTGATTCAGCAGGGTTTTCTGCAGCGCACACCCAGAGGCCGCATGGCCACACCCCTCACCTGGGCCCATTTCGGCCGAGTTCCTCCCAACCCCTCGCAAGGATCGCTGGTATGACCCCTGCCCCCAACGACCTCTCCGTGCTGGCCCTGGTGCTCCAGGCGAGCCTTCCCGTTCAGCTGGTCATGGCTATTCTCGTTGCGCTCTCGTTAGCCTCGTGGACGCTGATTTTTAAAAAGCTGCGTGCCATCGGTCGTGCACGCCGAGAGTCAGAGGACTTTGAGCGCGAGTTCTGGTCCGGGGCGGCGCTCAACACCCTGTATGAGCGAGCTCAGCGAGAGGAATTTGGCGATGGGTTGGGCCGGGTGTTCGAGGCCGGTATGCGCGAATTTCTTAAGCTCAGGCAGCAGGGTCGCAATGACTCAGCGCTCATGCTCGAGGGCGCCCAACGCGCCATGCGCGCGGCAACACAACGTGAACTGGAGACCCTGGAGCGAGGCCTGCCTTTTCTCGCCACAACCGGTTCCGTCTCTCCCTACATTGGCCTTTTTGGCACCGTCTGGGGCATCATGCACGCCTTCACCGGTCTGGCCAATATTCAGCAGGCGACCCTTGCCAGCGTAGCGCCGGGCATTGCAGAGGCGCTGGTGGCAACCGCTATCGGACTCTTCGCGGCTATTCCCGCTGTGGTGGCCTATAACCGACTGGCCACCGACTTAGATCGCCTTGGCAGTCGCATTGACAGCTTCATGGAAGAGTTCTCCAACATTCTCCATCGACAGGGCTAGATCAATGCGTCGCCGCCGCCACCGCATGATGAGTGAGATCAACGTTGTGCCCTATATCGACGTCACGCTCGTGCTGCTGATCATTTTTATGGTGACCGCACCCATGATTGTCACCGGCGCCATTGAGCTGCCCACCGTGGGAAAGGCCAGCGCAGAGCCGCCCACAGCCATCGAGGTCATCATCCGAAAAGACGGCAGCCACCACCTGCGCAAGCGGGAGACGGGCGCCAAGGAGCAAGAGGTGGCCAAAACCCAGTTGATAGAGGGTGTGCGCGCGCTCAGCCCCCAGCCTGAAACGCCCATCATCGTGCTCGCGGAGCGCGAAGTGCGGTATGAATTGGTTGCGCAGGCGCTTGCTCAACTCCAGGCCGCTGGGGTAGGCCGCGTGGGCTTAGCGGTTCGACAAGGCAGCTAATGGCAAGGTCCAACCAAGACACCGCCTTCGGACTGGCCGGTGCACTGGTTGTTCACGGACTTCTGTTGGTCGCGCTGGTGGTGAACCTCGACTGGCTATCACTCGATCCCCCTCCTGTTCAGGCTGAGCTCTGGTCTAGCCTTCCACCCGAGCGCAGCCCGACCGTCAGTGCGCCGGCTGCCCCCGATCCCACACCAACGCCTACTCCAACCCCACAGCCAGACGCCGAGCTTGCGCTGGAAAAACGCAAGCAAGAGGACAAAAAAAAGCAGGTCCTCAAACAGAAGGAGGCCGAAAAGAGAGCGCAGGCTGAGAAGCAGAAGGCCGAAAAGCAGAAGGCCGAAAAGCAGAGGGCAGAGCGCCAGCGAGAAGCTCAGAGAGAGGCTCAGCGAATTGATAAGGAGCGGGCTGCCGAGCTCAAGCGCCTTGGGCTTGACCCCAAGGCGAAGCCTGCCGATAAGGGCAAAGACGCCGCGACCAAGGCTGGTGTTGCGGCCGGTTCAGCACGTGGCGAGCGCACAGGCCGCGAGGCCGAGTGGGCAGACCGGGTTAAGGGCCTGCTCGAGAGCCGGGTGCGCTACCGAGGTTCAAACACCAGCGATCTTGAGGTCGAAATCCTCCTGCTCCCGACAGGACAACTGCAATCCGTCCGACTGCTCAACCCAAGCAATACGCCGGTCTACGATCAGGCAGTTCTCGAGGCCATTCGCACCATGGCATTTCCCAAGCCGCCCGACGGGCTGCGCGCAGTGACGCTCAAAATGCGGCACAGAGCCGAGGGGCTGTAACGCAAAGACTATACTGTGGCTCATGAGAATCCTGCTCACGCTCCTGCTGGCTCTGCTGTCTTGGGGTGCGCTGGCCCAGACGTCCAGCGGCCTGAAGATCGACATCACCACCCGAGGGGATCGCCTCATTCCCGTTGCAATGCCTGTTCCCGTGGCGGACGAGAAACTCCGGCTCTTCGCCGACACCGTTCAAGAGGTGGTGGGGGCTAACCTCAGGCGCACGGGGGCCTTTGGGTTCATGCCTACAGCAGGGCTGCCCGCCCTTCCCGAGGCGGTTGCGCAATCGCCTGAGTTGTTCACCCAGTGGAAGGCGCGCGGCGCGCATGCCGTCGTCGCATCTAGTTTGGTGCCGCTGCCCGATGGACGTGTGGAGCTGCGCTTTCGCCTGCTCGACACCAAAACGTCACAGGACCTCGGAGGATTGGTTTTGGCCAGCGCAGCGTCAAGCCTGGATGCACGCCGCACAGCACACCGAGTGGCAGACTTCATTTACGAAAAGCTCACCGGTGAGCCAGGCTTTTTTGCCACGCGTCTGGCCTATGTTCGCCGCGAGGGCGGGCAGCAGGTCTTGCTCATTTCCGACTCCGACGGCGAAAACGCTCAGCCCGCATTGAAGTCGGCAGAGCCCATCATCTCGCTCACCTGGTCCCCCGACGGCACGCGCCTGGCCTACGTCTCATTTGAAACGGGCAAGCCCGTGGTCTATGTGCATGAGCTCGCCACAGGGCGGAGATCCGTCGTGGCCAATCACCGCGGCAGCAACAGCTCACCGGCCTGGTCACCCGACGGAAAGCGTTTGGCGGTGGTGCTCACACGCGATGGCAGCTCTCAGGTCTACCTCGCCAACCCCGACGGCTCTGATCTCAAGCGTCTGACGCGCGGCAGTTCCATCAACACCGAGCCGAGCTTTTCTGCGGATGGGCAGCATGTTTACTTCACCTCCGACCGAGGCGGCAGTCCTCAGGTCTATCGCGTGGGCATCAGTGGCACCGAGCCCCCACAGCGCGTCACATTCGAGGGCGGGTTTAACGCACGACCCGTTGTGAGTCCCGACGGCAAACACCTCGCATACATTGCGCGCCGTGAAGGCAATTTCGTTGTCGCCATGCGCAGCCTCGTCGATGGCACGGAGTGGCTCGTAAGCGCTGGCCCCAAAGACGATTCGCCAAGCTTCTCTCCCAGCTCAAAGTGGGTCATCTTCTCGAGCCGCATCAACGGTCGCGACTCCCTCTCTGCTGCCTCTGTTGACGGAAAGGTACGCACCCGGATCAGTCTCGATACCGGTGGAATCAGGAGTCCTGCTTGGGGGAGATTGCCACAATGAAACTGCACATTCATCTTGGAATGGCTGCGGGGCTCGCCCTGGGCCTGACCGCCTGTTCCAGTGTGAGCCTCGATGAGAATGCACCCAAGGGGCCTGCACCCATCGTGTCTGCTGGACAGCCCCCTGCAGCGCAGGCCGCAAAAGATGCAGATGGCCAACAGCCATCCAGCGCGATTCCGCTGCCCAGGGGTGCCCGCGGTCTGAGCGCCGTGACTGCATCCGAGCTATTGGCTGCCGGATTTGCTGCAGATGGCCGTGCCAGTGTGTATTTCGAGTTCGATCAGTCTGTGGTGCGACGGGCCGATCAGCCCATTGTTGAGGGGGCTGCCGCACTGATGAAGGCACCCAATGACTTGCAGCTCACCATCGAGGGCAACACCGATGATCGCGGCACGTCGGAATACAACATTGCCCTTGGACAGCGCCGAGCAGAAACAGTGAAGCGAGCGCTGGTGATCCTCGGCGTGGACGAGGGAAGAATTGAAGCCACAAGCAATGGTGAGGAAAAACCGCGCAAACGGGGCAGCCAGGAATCCGATCATGCAGAGAATCGACGTGCCGACCTCATCCTGCGCTAAAGCCATTCTGCTCACGCTGCTCATGGTGGGCCTGCCCGCGCAGGCGCAGCTCTTCTCCGATGACGAAGCCCGCAAAGCCATCATCGCGCTGCGGACCGAGGTGCGTGCCAAGATTGCGGAACTCGAGGCAAACCATCTTCAAACCGAGCAGGCGCTTCGACGTCAGATCGAGGCCAGTGCCAACGGTCAACTCGAACTCGTGCGTCAGCTGGAACAATTGCGCGCAGAGCTTGCAGAGGTGCGTGGCGCCGTGGAGCGCGCGAGCCAAACGGGCAATCAAGCGAAGAGTCAGCAGAAAGACCTTTTCCTGTCACTTGAGTCCCAGATCAAAACCTTAGACGCGCGCCTCGCACTGCTTGAGCCCCAGCTCATCAAGGTCGATGAGGTAGACCTTCTCGTGAGCCCAGCAGAGAAGACCGCCTTTGAGACGGCAGAGTCACTGCTGCGTGGGAGCGACCTTGCTGGTGCCTCTCGCGCCTTCGATCAGTTTCGGCGTCAGTACCCTGGGTCTCGGCTTATGCCCTGGGTGCTCAACGCCATTGGCAATACACGTTATGCCCTTCAACAGTATGCGCCAGCCATGGATGCACTCGAGGAATTGGTCAACGAATTCCCGACGCACACACGCCTGCCCGATGCCATGCTCACACTGGCCGCAAGTCAAGCCGAGAGCAAAAAGGTGGCTGCTGCCCGCAAAACCCTAACCGACCTGCGCAAGCGCTTTCCCAACACAGAGCAAGCCAGCCTTGCATCGAAGCGACTCCGAGCCCTCTCGAGCAACAAGAAATGATGGAAATCGAGGAAGCCCAGCGCCTCGCGCAGTGGGTGGTCTGGGGCGGCGTCATCATTGGGGTGGCAGTCGGCGCACTCTCTCAAGCGACCCGTTTCTGCACCCTCGGGGCTATTGCCGATGCCCACACCATGGGTAACTTCGTGCGGCTTCGCATGTGGGTTCTCGCCGTGGCAGTCGCTATTTTCCTGACCCAGAGCCTTGTCTTGGCTGGCTTGCTCAATGACCAAGCCAGCTTCTACACCAGCAGCCGATTGCTCATTGCCTCCCATATTGTTGGTGGTTTGCTCTTTGGCTTTGGTATGACCCTGGCCTCGGGCTGCGGCAGTCGCATGCTCATCAAGATTGGGGAAGGCAGCCTCAAGGCTGTGGTGGTCTTTCTGGTGATGGGTCTGGCCGCCCTCATGTCCATTCGAGGGGCCACCGCATTGCTGCGGTCCAATACGGTCGATCAAGCGGCAATCCTGCTCCCAAGCCCGCAAGACCTGCCCCATCTCTTAAGCCTCGAGGACGATCCGAGCGCTGGGTTGCGCATGGCGCTCACCGCCGCGATTACGGTGGGCTTGCTCCTGATCGCACTGTGGCGAGGAGAGATTCTTCAGCGAAGGTCTCACTGGATTGGGGGCATTGGCATCGGGCTGTTGGTAGCGCTCGGATGGGCGCTGACCGGGTGGTTCGGCTATGTTCCCGAGCACCCAGAGACACTTCAAGCAGCCTTTCTCTCCACAAACAGCAAAAGCCCTGAGAGCCTCACTTTCGTTGGCCCACTTGCGTTTAGCCTCGAGTATTTGCTCTACACCAGCGATCGCTCCCAGGCCATTACCTTCGCCATTGGGACGGTCATCGGGCTACCCATCGGTGCTGCCGCCAGCGCGCTCGCTCGGGGTAAGTTCAAGCTCGAAGGCTTCCAGGGTGCACAAGACCTCAGGCGGCACCTGATCGGTGCAGCACTCATGGGTGTGGGCGGCGTGACGGCCATGGGGTGTACCTTCGGGCATGGCCTGAGTGGGCTCTCAATGCTCGCGCTGGGCTCTTTGATTTCGATCCTCGCGATTGGGGCTGGCGCCTTGCTGGGCCTGCGCTGGCTCTCGCGCGACGATCAATGAGTGATACCATCGCCCGAGCATTTATGAAACAACCGTTCTCGCGTCTTCTGCTGAGTATTGCGGCCGGTGTGCTTACGGCGGGGAGCTGCTCTGGTGTGTGGGCCAGTGCGGCCACCACGTCTCCCGTTCAAACCTCTGAGGTGTTGCGCCTGATCGAAGACGGTCAGTCGGCACAAGCCATCGAGCAGCTCAGCCAAGCATTGGCGCAGAGCCCAGCCAACCTCGAGATCGCAAACCAGCTTGCGGTCGTTCTGACGGGTGTCGGTCAGGTCGACAGAGCCCGGCAGGTCCTTGAAAACGCACTACTGGCGCACCCCGAAGCCTCGAAGGGTTTTCAGAGCCTTCGCAGCATTGCTGCCAGCCAGTTCGCTGAATCCTACGCAAAAGCCATGGGAAAGCCCGCACCGGCCAGCAGCAAACTCGCGCTCTCTGCCCAAGACCTCAGCACCGATCGCGTCAAGAGGGCAGTTCAGGTCGCAAAGGCCCGCGAAGATGAGCGGGTCCGTCAGGCTGCGCTGGAGGCCAAGCTCAAGGCCATCGAGGCTGCACGTGAAACCGCGCGCGAGACCGCGCGACCCCCCGAGGCAGTCGCAGTCGCAAAACCTGCGCCCAATGCGAAGCCTGCCTCAACCAAGGCTGTGGTCGAGCAACGCTTGGAGGCCTGGGCAAAGAGCTGGTCGTCCATGAACTTCGAGGCTTACGCCGATTTTTATGCCGAGGCATTCAAGACCAGCACCCATCCCTCACGGTCTGCCTGGCTTGCTTTCAGAAAGCCACGTATCGTCAACAAGCCGCGCATTCTTGTAGAAGTTTCACAGGTTAGGGTAGAGCTTCAGGGCCCCGAAAAGGCCACTGTGCGGTTTCTCCAGCGATATGAAGCCGGAAGCCTCAAGCTCAGTTCCCGGAAATCGCAGACTTGGGTGCTAGAGGGGCAAGAATGGCGGATTCAATCCGAGAGCAACTGAGCGTGAGCTGCTCTGTGCAGCGCCGAACGGCGCGCTGCCTGCTCGGGTCTCTCTTTTGCCTGACGGTGCTGCTCGGCGCCTACCCGCAGGCCATCTGGGCGAACACGCCCCATCGCGACCGACCCGACCCCATCCTGCACGAGGCCCTTCAGAACGGTCTCGAAGCGCGGCCCCATGAGGCGGCTGACAAAGCCTTGGAAGCGGCTGCAATCGAACCACGCTCGAGGCTCGCGCACTGGTTGCGTGCACAGTCTGTGCTCACCCTGGCCGGAAGTGCGCCACGCATCGGCAAGCCCGATCAAGACTTTATTGAGGAGGCCCGCGCGCGGCTTTACACACCGCCCCCAGGCTGGCTACCCAAGAACATCTTGAAGCTCTCTGCAGACCAGCGCATGCCGCCTTACACCCTGTTGGCAGATCTCTCCGTGTCTCGCATTTACATCTTTAAAAATGCAGCGAACGGGCCCGTGCTGGTCGAGCAGTTTTACACCACACTTGGGCTCGAAGGCGCCCCCAAGCGCAGGGAAGGAGACCGCAAAACACCCATCGGGGTCTATCGCGTGCTCAAGGAAATCGAGAACCCCCGGGCCGATGGCTTTCTGGGGCACAAGGCCTACACCCTCGACTACCCAAACCCTGAAGACCGCAAGGCAGGTCGCACAGGCAGTGGCATTTGGATTCATGGTGTGCCTGATGAGGTGCACGTTCGCCCCCCCAAGGCCTCCGATGGCTGCCTGGCCATCTCTAATGACGACATGTTGAGGCTCAGAAAGTACATTCAGTTTGGCAAGACCCTAATCGTCATTGCACCGAAGGTGCAGTGGGCCTCTCCTGAGGAATGGGCAAGCCATTCCAAGCCGCTCATTCAGAAGCTTGCCAGCACCAGAGAGCCCGCGGCGGCACTCTTCGATGTGGCTCCAGATCGCCCCTTGGTGTCTGTGCACTCGAGCCGTGACCGACTGGTGCGCCAGTTCTGGCGCCAGCGCGACGGACAGCTGCAATCCGTATTGCGTGAACGGCTCTAACGCACGCTCCATGGACAGCTCTGTGCAGAACGCCAACCAGCGCCGGGCCCCGGGCTGGTTCTTGGTGGTGGCCTCTATCGGGGGCATATTGCTCGTGCTCTTTCAGATGAGCAATAACGAGCTCAACACCCTTCGGCCGGATCCCTCGCCCCCCGTCGTTGAGCCGACCCCTCCGCTCTGGACGCCCAGAGCTGGCACCCCTGCAGATCAGGTGGTGGCCACCCTCCCCGCGGCATCTGCACCCGCACCCAATCCCACACCCAGTGTTGCCTCGGGGCCAGTGCTTGAGGTTGCGCCTACTCCTGCGCCGCGTGCGCCTTTGCCCACAGAGCGTGTGCGTGTCGCCATCAACGCATGGGCACAGGCCTGGAGGAGCCGAGACATTGAGGCCTATCTGGCCTTCTACGACCCCAACTTTGAGAACCGTGTGGCATTCGCGAGGCAGAAGCAGCGGGTCATGGGCCGTGCAACGTTTATTGAAATCAAGATTGCGCAGCTCAAGCTCACACCGCTCGACAATGGCGCCACCGAGGCCCGTTTCGTACAGACCTACCGTTCGGACACCTTCGAGAACCAGACCCTGAAACGGCAAATCTGGCAGGCGGGTTCAGATGGACGGCTTCGTATTCTGGAAGAGACGAGCTAGAGAGCCCGCCAAGAGGCGAAACAGCGCAAAGCCCACGACAACACCCAGCACGTCGCCCAGCATCATGAGCGCCACAGAAGAGAGGGTCATGTCACTGAACTCCGCAAAGGCTGACCAGCTCACGGCGTGATTGAGCGCGTTGAAGACAGAGGCAAAGACCCCGACCAGCAGCAGGCAATGGACGCTCGGAGTGGGGCGCCTGCCCAACAGCTTCCAGACGAGCAGATACGCCATCAGTGGCGCAAGAGCGCTTGCAAGCCCTTGAGAGACCGCCATGTCGAAGGTGTCGCCTAGGGTCGTCAAGGCGACCAGAACGCTGCCAACAAAAATACCCACCACGCCGGCGAGGCCCGCCACGATCACTGCTAGCGCCCGAACAAACGCAGGGAGATAGACGAGGTGAATGCGCCCTTCCCACGGAATGAGCGCCTCGGGCGTTGCGAGCATGAGCTGCCAAACAACCCAATACGTAGCCGCAAACCCAAGGACCCAGGCACTGGGTCGCTCCGGCCACAGGCTCTTGAGCATAGAGAGGCTCGGTCTAGGCCTTTGCCTGCATACGTCCAGCCCAGTCGTTCACCTGACGCCCGAGCTTGTCAAACAACCGTTTGGATTTTTCGGTCGGGGTAACGATACGGCGACGAGAGTCAATGGGGTCTACCTCGAAGTGCAGAAATCCCTCGCGCTCGAGCAGGCTCATGCACTTATGGAGTGTGGCGGGTGAGGCCACACCTGACTCATTGATGATGGTCTGCACGAAGGTGTGCTGCTTGGGGTTGTGGTGCACCACAACCCATTCGAGCAGGCGCTGGCTGCGGTCGTCGAGGTGCTTGAGTTCGCTTTCTCGCGCAACAGCGTCGAGCAGCTCACGCAGGTTGAGCCATGCATTCATGTGTAGGTTCGCCTTTGGATTCCTCATCTTTATAGACACTACACCAATCCCTTCGCCAGAAGCCAACCTTCCAGCATTCCTTTGAGACGCGCTTGGCGCGATAAAGGTTCCTCTGACAAGAGCTGACTGACCAAACCCAAAGCCATTGAGGCATCCTGCTGCTCGCCGAGCTGCTGCTGCCGCTTCGATGCGTGCCTGCGGGCAGCTTCTGCCTGTGCACCTGCACCAATCTGGCCGAGCCATCCCGCCGCATATCGAAGCGACTTGTATGCAAGTCGCAGCTCATGACGTGCCTCTGCATTGGCCTGCTCTGGTGCAGCATCGAGGGCTGCCTCGCGACGACGAGCCCTTTTTGCGAGACGTTTGAGCTGTTCCTTTGCAAAATCAGCGGCATGAATGGCCGAGAGGCCAGGCAGGCTGCACCCCGCTGCAAGCGCCAAGTCCAAGACAAAACGCTGGACCTCGACGGAGCGCAAGTGGGAGCGAAGGGCCTCTCGCGCGCGCTGCCGCTCCTGACCCAACAATGTGGAGAGTCGCTGTACGTCCTCGTCTTGAGGAACCAGGCGAACCAGAGGGGCGAGCACATCTTCGGCCAATACATCGCGGTCTCTTAACACACCCACTCGGCTCGCGAGCGCCTTGCTCGCCTGCTCGAGGTCTCGCCACTCTGGGGCTGCAAGCAGTGGCCGCACCAGCTTCATAACACTGCGAAAACGCCGCAGAGCCACGCGCAACTGATGTGGCCCTTCGGATTCCTCTGTCTCGAGAATGCGTGCAATCTGCCAGCTCAAGGCTTCGACGGTCTCGCTTAGGGCCTGCTTGAATGCCAAGTCGAGTCGGTGCTGATCAGCCTTTTGAGAGATGACATCGGCCACATTGGGCCAACGCCAACCGCCCGCCAACGCATAGCCACGGGCCGCCTTAGCGCGGGGTTCCAGTACGAGCCCCTCACCAAGCTGCTCGGACAGCGCGCGTGCCAGATGCCAGAGGCTCTCGGGCTGCCCCTCGAGGAGTTCGATCTCAAGTTCATGGACAGCGGCCATTGCGCCATCAGGCGCAACGACATCCCCACGGTCAAACGCCAACTCCAGTTGACTCCCCTGGTAAGACACGCGCCACAGTGTTCTGCGCACGCGCGTCTCAAAGAGCGGCTCCAAGCGTGAGGCAATATCTGCGAGTGCAATACGCGACTTACCTCCGCGAGGGTCGGGCAGCTCAATCCCGGCATCGATCAAATGGATTGCGAGCGCTGGCGGTTGCGCAGAACGCACTGGGAGCGGCGCATTGAGTTCAAGTCGCTCTGACGGCCCGCGTTCGATCTTGAAGGTCTGAACCCATTGCCCGGACTCGCGGCGCAGCCGCAGTCCAGCACGAGCCTTCTGCAGGTGACCCTGTGGTGTGTCGAAGTAGACTGCGCGCAAGACCTCCCGAGACGCCTGGGCAGACTTCACCAGGGGAAGCGCGGTCAGCCGTCGTGCCATAGACATGGGCACCTGCAGGCAGATTTCAGTTTCGATGCTCATAAACGTTCAGCCCAAAAACACAAAGCCCAGGACAGAGCCTGGGCTTTGCGATTGACTGCGAATTAACTTACTTCTTCTTGTTGACGGCATCCTTGAACGCCTTGCCAGCCGTGAACTTGACGGTCTTGGCGGCAGCGATCTTGATGGTCTCGCCAGTGCGGGGGTTGCGGCCCGTACGAGCGGCGCGCTTTCCGGAGCCGAAGGTTCCGAAGCCCACGAGTTGAACGGAGTCGCCCTTGGAAACGGCTTTAACGACGGTGGCAATCAGAGCACCCACGACCTCATCGGTTTTGGCCTTGGAGAGGTCTGTGGCGCCGGCCACTGCTTCAACGAGTTCTGCTTTATTCATGGTCCCTCTTTTTGAATGGGAGTTGGTGTAGGAAGCCGAAGTGTATCAATGCTTGCGGGGTTGTGTGCAAGTTGGTGATGCCCCTAAGTGCTGATGCAATGCGCCATGCTCTGGCAAGATGCGCATCATGGCTCAACTTCCCTTTGGTCACATCAAGAGTTTCGTGCGCCGCCAAGGCAAGATTACGGCGGGGCAGCGCTTGGCACGCGAGCAGTTGCTCTCGCGCTGGTCGATTCCGTTTGAGCATGCACCACTTGAGTTCACGGAGCACTTTGGCCGATCAGCACCCACCACGCTTGAAATTGGGTTTGGCATGGGGGAGACCACTGCCCGCATGGCCCAGGACATGCCAGATCGAAACTTTCTTGGGCTTGAGGTCTATCCCGCGGGTGTTGGCGCACTGCTCAAGCGCATTGAGAGCGAAGGCATAACGAACATCCGCATCATGGAGCACGATGCTGTTGAGGTGCTCGAACACTGCATTCCTGATGAGTCGCTCGAGTCTGTGCACATCTATTTTCCGGACCCCTGGCCCAAGGCGCGGCACCACAAGCGCAGGCTCATCCAACCGCCCTTCGTGAACCAGCTTGTGCCGAAGCTGCGCATCGGCGGGCTCTTGCATTGCGCAACAGACTGGGCCCCTTACGGCGAGCAGATGCTCGAGGTCCTCAGTAGCTGCACGCATTTGCGAAACCGCAGTGCAACGGGCTATTCGCCCAAGCCCGATTGGCGTCCGCTCACGAAATTTGAGAGCCGCGGCCTGCGTCTGGGTCACCCAGTCGTGGATCTGTTGTTTGAGCGTTGCTAAACGGGCCAGTCAAACGGACCAGTCCAGCCAGCCGGCCTGCCAAGTTCCCAGCACCACCAAGCCAAAGACAATTCGGTACCAGGCAAATCCCGTGAACCGGTGATGAGCCACGAATCGAATCAGCCACTTCACCACCACCAATGCACTGAGAAAGGCGGAGACCAAGCCCAACGAGAAGATGGGGACGTCGTCGAGGCTGAGTGTGTGCCAGGCTTTGAGAAGGCTGTATGCGCCTGCTGCGATGAGCGTGGGTACAGCCAGGAAGAACGAAAACTCGGTTGCAGCCTGGCGAGAGAAGCCAAAGAGCATGCCGCCGATGATGCTCGCACCTGAGCGACTGGTGCCAGGAATCAGCGCGAAAGCCTGGGCGATCCCAATCTTGAGTGCATCTCCAAGCCGCATGTCGTCGACGGTGTGCACCCGAATTGCCTGAGGTGCTTTTGCCTGGCGAGCCTCCACCCAGAGAATGACCAAGCCACCCACAATAAAGGCCGCAGCCACGGGCACCGGTGCAAACAAGTTGGCTTTAATCAGCGAGCCAAACAAGAGCCCCAGAACCGCTGCAGGCATGAAGGCAATGGCGAGGTGCACCAAGAGTGGGCTTCTCGGTGTGTCTGGGCGTTGACCAAAACCACAGGCCAGCCAAAACCGATCGCGATACAGCCATACAATCGCGAGCACTGCACCGGTCTGGATCGCCACGTCGAATACCTTTGCGCGGTCATCATCAAAGCCCAGAGCCCAGCCGGCTAAAATGAGGTGTCCAGTCGACGAGATGGGCAGAAATTCTGTGAGCCCCTCGACCACCCCCAGAATGACAGCCTTTACCGCTTCGGGGAGGTCACGAAGCCAAGCAAGAATCTCTTCCATAGGTTGAGCATAATAAGGGAAATTCCCAATCAGAAAGCGACACCAGCATGAGCCGCATTGAGTCTTTCTCTGTTGAGCAGGCCCGCGCAAACATGATTGCGCAGCAGATCCGCACGTGGGATGTGCTTGACGATCAGATTCTCGAAACCCTGCAGGCGGTCCCGCGTGAATGCTTTGTCCCAGAAGGCTCGGAGCACCTCGCCTTCGTCGATACGCAGGTCCCCCTCGGGGAGGGTCAGTGCATGCTTGCGCCCAAGGTCGAGGCACGCCTGCTTCAGGCGCTCTCACTCACGGCCCAAGACACAGTGCTTGAAATTGCTGCGGGCTCGGGCTACATGGCAGCGCTCATGGGCCACTTGGCCCAGGCCGTGGTCACAGTCGAGAAACGCGCAGCCCTGGTGTCGTTTGCCCAGCACAATCTGCAGCAGGCCAGTGTTTCAAATGTCAGCGTGCATGAGGGCAATGGTTTCTCCCCCGATGCGCCCTGGGCCCATCGCGAGGTAGACGTGATTGTGATCTCTGGTGGTCTGCCCAAAATTCCCGATGCATTCTTGCGCTTGCTCAAACCTCAGGGCCGGCTTTGCGCGATTATTGGTCAAGCACCCATCATGCGCGCAGTCGTCATAACGCGCGGCGCACATGGCTGGTCCGAGCAGGTGCTCTTCGATACGCTCGTGCCCATGCTTGAAGATCACCCATTCACACCTGCATTCCGTTTCTAACAATAAAGGCCCTGCCGCTATGTCCTCACTCCAACATTCCCGTCCGCGCCTTCTCCTCGCTGGTCTTGCGATTGGAGCCCTCTTTACCGCGCCCAGTGCATGGGCCCTTAGCCTCGACGAGGCCGCTGCGCTCGCGCTCAAGAATGACCCGAGCTTCTTGGCGGCAGAGCAGTCCCTGCGCGCCAGCCAGGCACGCAAGTCCCAATCCGTGGCGACGCTCTTCCCAACGCTCTCGGCCAGCGCAGCCGTGACAGATATTGGCGGCTCTGGCCTCAACGACCACCTCACGGCCCGCACGCTGACTGCTCGGGTCAGCCAGCCAGTCTTCAACATGGCCCTGCTCAAAGGTGCGGAGCAAGGCGTGCAGCAGCTCCTCGCGGCCGAAGCCATCTTCGCAAACGCCCGGCAATCCACCCTCATCAAGGTGGCCTCTGCTTACTTCGATGTGCTGGTTGCGCAAGACAACCTGGCCACGGTTCGCTCCGAGAAAAAAGCCATCTCCGAGCAGCTCGAGCTCGCCAAGCGCAGCTTCGAGGTAGGCACCTCCACGATCACGGATCAGCAAGAGGCACAGGCTCGGTTCGATCTCATCCAGGCGCGCGAAATCGAGGCCACGAACACGCTCGAGCTGCGCCGCAATGCCTTGGCGCTCATCACGCGCACCCCCTTGCCTGCAAGCCTCGCCGGCATTCGTGGCGCCATCAAGATTCCCAGCCCACAGCCGCTCGATGTCAACGCCTGGATTGACCAGGCGCGTGCCAGCGGTCTGGGTGTTTTGCGCTCACGTGCCGACCTCGAGACCGCCAAGCTCGAGACCAGCCGGCGCTCCGCGGGGCATCTGCCCACCGTGCAGCTCTTCGGTAGCCGCTCCCTCAACCGCGAGACCATCAGCCCCGACAGCCGCACAGACTCCACCACGGTGGGCGTCGAGGTGGCCATTGGGTACAACCTCGGTGGCCTAGTGAGTGCTCAGGTCCGCGAGGCCATTGCGGGTGAAGGCCAGGCAGATTTTGCGCTTCAAGGTGCCCTGCTCTCCGCAGAGCAAGACACGCGGGCTGCCTTCTTGAATGTCGTGGGAGGTTTGGCGCAGGTCTCTGCACTCGAGGCTGCAGAGCGCTCGAGCCAGCTCGCACTGGACTCCAACAAACTGGGTTACGAGGTGGGCGTGCGCATCAATATCGATGTGCTCAACTCCCAGCAGCAGCTGTTCTCCGCGCAGCGCGACCTTTCTCGCGCACGCTACGAAACCTTGCTCTCAAGCCTTCGGCTCAAGGCCGCTGTGGGAGGCCTGCAGCCTGCTGACCTCGAGGGCATCAGCGGGCTCATGCAATCCAAGTAAGCCCGCTCAAAGTAAGCCCAGTTCGCGCAGCGCGGCCAAGCTGCGCTCGGTGGCCCCGCGGTGTTGCTCCGCATAGCAAATGGCGGCTGCCCCTCGGCGCATACGCTCAGGTTCATCGCTCAGCCAGTCATGCGCCACGCGAATGGCCGCGGGCGCATCTTCGACCTGTTTGGCCGCTTCAACGCCGAGCATCTGGCGCGAGACTTCGGGAAAGTTAAACATGTGGGGGCCAAAAATCACGGGCCGGCCTTGGGCACAGGCCTCGATGGGGTTCTGCCCGCCGAGTGGCAGCAGGCTCCCACCGATGACCACGAGGTCGCTCATAGCCACATAGGCCTGCATCTCACCTAGGCTGTCTCCCACCCACACGTCGACATCGGCCCCAACTCCCAAGTCGCTCTCGCTGCGACGGCCCACAGTCAGACCCGAAGCACGGGCCAGATCCACCACCCGATCGAAACGCTCCGGATGCCGGGGCACCACAACCAAGAGGGTGGAAGGTGGAGGGTTCGCAACCCAGCTTGCAAAGAATTCGGCTTCCTCGTCGTCTCGACTACTTGCAAGCAGAACCACATGCTTGCGCGTGGTGTACTGCGTGCCTGATGCACGCCAAGCCTCGCCTCGCGCCACCTGATCCACAGAGACCGCAAGGTCAAACTTAAGACTGCCGGTGCGACGAATGGTGGCGGTCGGACTGAGCGCTCTAAACCGAGCGGCATGCTCGTCGGCCTGCGCCAGAATCAATCGAAGCCGACTCAAAGCGGGCGTCGAGATCCAGGACAGGCGCTGCATCTGATGAGCGGAGCGCTTGGAGAGTCGGCCATTGACCAGGACCATGGGAATACCCAAACGTTCAGCCTGAAGCAGCAACTCCGGCCAGAGCTCAGTTTCCATCAGCAGCCCGACCGTAGGTCTGGCCCGCTGCAGAAAAGCCCGCACGGCCCAGGGAACGTCGTAAGGCAGATACGCCTGAAACACACGGGTATCGAGCTCCTGCGCAAACAAGCGAGCGCCCGTTGCCCGACCGGTGGGCGTGGTGTGGGTGATCAGGACCTGTCCCTCGGGCGTGTCGTCAAGCCAAGACCGAAGTAAAGGGTAGGCAGCCTGTGTCTCGCCCACCGAGACAGCATGCAGCCAGATCAGCGGGCGCGTCGACTGGGGCACCGTTCCCCAGAATCGCTCAGCCCAATGCCTGCGATACGCGCCGCCCTTTATCCAGAGTCGCACGGCCAGCACAGGCAGCAAGGCCAGCCATAACAATCGGTAGGCGAAATGAGCCAAGGGGTCAGCTGTCCTCACCATCGAGCGGCTCGCCCTTTGGCAACACGCCCATCTCCGTGAGTGCACGCAGAATGGACTTGTGATGAATATCATCCCCCGAGAGGGTCATGCCACGATGCGTCCAATCCACATGGAATCGATCACTGACAGAGCCCGTCATGAGGGCCACTGTGTTCTGCCCCATGCCCGCTGCCCAATGGGTCAGGCCCGTATCGACCCCCACCACCGCCCTGGCATGCTGCAACACGCCCGCCAGGTCCCGCAGACTGAGGGTTGGCAGAAGACGGCCCTCGGAGGCCCTTGCAATCGCGAGACACTCCCGACGGTCATTCTCGCCATAGGCGGGAATCACGGGGCTCAGCCCACGACGCTTGAGTGCTTTGCCAAGCGCCACCCACCGATGCTCCGACCAGGTCTTGGTCTTTCGCCCGGAATTCACCACAAAGACCACCCAGTTGGGTGACTCGTGTGGGGACGCACCAATTCGGCCACAGACCTCGGCGAATTCCTTGGCCATGACGCCGATGGCCACCATGGACCCAGAGAGCGGACGGTCTAAACAGGTGTAGCCAAGCGCTTTTGAAAAGAGCGTGCGTTGGCGCTCGACCGCATGGCGCTCGTAAGGCACATCGACGGTATGGTCCAGGGGAAGTGAGGCCAACATCGAGGAGGAAGAGCCCTGTCCAAAGCCCCACCGCCCACCGTCACCGGTCTTCACCTTCGCTGCAATCAGCGCACTGTGGCGTGCACCCTGCGCATCAATGACGTAGTCATAGTGCTCATCGCCCACCGCACTCAGCTGCCGCAGAAAATCATCCCAGCTGCTCAGGTCCCAAGGCCGGCCCCGTGCTCGGTCAATGCCCACGCGATAGACCTTGTTCACGGCTGGAGACAGCAGCGGAATGGCTGCAAGGCGCTCCTCTGCCACCCAATCAATCTCAAGATCGGGGCGCTGGTGTTTCGCCTCGGCCACTGCAGACAGACAGTGCACCATGCCACTCATGGTGCCTGTTTTGATCACCAGTGCCTTGGGCATGGCAGCCGCTGCTTCAGAACGGCAGCACGAGCTGCGAGTTCAAAGACAGAAGGCTTGCGCGAAACTCGGACTGTATGCGGGCCAAGGCTGTATCGCTCTGCGCCTCAAATCGCAACACCACCACGGGTGTTGTGTTGGATGGACGCGCAAGGCCAAACCCATCGGCATACTCCACACGAATGCCATCAATTGTGGTGCGCGAGACCGCACTCGGAAACACACCGGTCTGCGTCAAATCGGCCACCAAGCGATGGTTCTCGCCCTCTGCAGTTTTGATCTGCAGCTCTGGTGTGGAACGCGCATTGGGCAGTGACTCCAGCAACGCGGATGGATTGTCCTCGCGAGAGAGAATCTCGAGCAGGCGAGCCGCTGTGTAGAGTCCATCATCAAACCCGTACCATCGGTCGTTGAAGAAAATATGGCCACTCATCTCACCGGCGAGCGGTGCACCCGTCTCACGCAGCTTCGATTTGATGAGCGAGTGGCCCGTACGCCACATGAGGGGCTGCCCCCCGTGGTGCGCAATGTCTTGTGTCAGCAGTCGGCTGCACTTGACGTCATAGATGATCTGAGCGCCAGGGTGTTTGGCCAACACATCTCGGGCATAGAGCATGAGCTGACGATCCGGAAAAATAATCTGCCCCGAGGCTGTGACCACACCAAGTCGGTCTCCGTCTCCGTCAAAGGCCAAGCCCAGATCCAGCCCCCGTTCATGAATGACACGCTGGAGGTCTTCGAGGTTGTGGGGGTCTGCAGGGTCTGGGTGATGGTTCGGGAAGTTTCCATCTATTTCGCAGAAAAGCTCAGTCACCTCACAGCCCAAGGCACGCAGCAGCTGGGGGCCCAGCTCACCCGCCACACCGTTGCCCGCATCGACGGCAATACGCAGCGGGCGCGCCAAGGCCACGTCACTGGTGATTCGGCCGAGATAATCGGACCGGACATCACGCGCAGTGGTGCTGCCCTTACGAAGGCCCTGGGCCAGGAATGCCTCCACGCGGCCGTCTTCAAGACCAGCCCGCAGGCTTTGAATCTCGTCGCCGGCCAGCGTCCTGCCACCGAGCATCATCTTGAGCCCGTTGTAATTCGGGGGGTTGTGGCTGCCCGTGATCGCCACACCCGTGCCTGTGCCCAGCAGGTAAGTGGCAAAGTAGACCAGCGGCGTGGGAACCATGCCAATGTCGATCACATCGATGCCTGCCTCTGTCAGACCAAGCGTAAGTGCAGCCTGCAGCCGAGGGCCTGAGAGTCGGCCGTCTCGACCCACCACGCAGCGGGTCTGACCATCGAGTGTCATCAGCCAGCCCAGCGCATGGCCAATCTGACGCACGCCTGGTTCCGTGAGCGTTTCGTCAACCACGCCTCGGATGTCGTACGCCTTGAAAATCCCTGAAGGGGGAACGGAGGGGGGAAGGCCGGTCTGCATGGGGTGCTCCTGCATGGGGATGCGCATGATGAAGGCCTCCCTGACGGGGAGGTCGCTTTTATTTTACGATGGCCTCATGGCGACTTATGCAATTGGAGACATTCAGGGCTGTGCGGACAGCCTCAAGGCCTTGGTGCACCAGCTCAAGATCAAACCAGGCCGCGACACCCTGTGGTGCGTGGGCGACCTGGTCAATCGCGGCCCGCAGTCTGCAGAGGTCTTGCGACTGATTCGCGACGCCGGCCCCCACGCCATCAGTGTGCTGGGCAATCACGACCTGCACCTGCTCGCAGTCGCCTGCGGCGCCCGCAAGGCGGGTGCGTCCGACACCCTGGGCGATGTGCTGGCTGCACCCGATGCAGCCGACCTGTTGCACTGGCTGCGTCACCGGCCCCTTGCACACGCACACGGACAAACACTGCTGGTCCATGCGGGAGTGCTGCCCAGCTGGACACTCACCGATACCCTTCGCTACGCACAAGAGGTCAGTAATCGGCTGGCCAGTGACCATTGGCAGGAATTTTTGTACGAAATGTACGGCAACAGTCCAGCCCACTGGCGCGACGGCCTCACGGGGCAGGCGCGGCTCAGAGCCATTGTGAACGTGCTCACCCGCATGCGTTACCTCGATCGCACCAGTGGCGACCTCGAGTTCAAGTGCAAGCTCAGCCCCGCACTGGCGCCTGCCAACCTTGTGCCCTGGTTCGACATGCCGGGTCGCAAAACCACACGGCAGACCGTGGTCTTTGGGCATTGGTCAACGCTGGGTGTTCAGCTGCGTCCCAGGCTCATTGCACTGGACTCTGGCTGTGTCTGGCAGGGCTATCTCACTGCAGTGCGGCTGGACGATCGGGTGCTGTTTCAGCAGGTGGGCTTGGAGCATTGAGCCGAAGCGGCCCGGCGATGATCGGGTAGAGGGCATGGGCCAGGGCGCGCCGGTCGGGATTGGCGTCGCCATGCACCACGTGCTGTGCATCCACGGGCCGATGCAGAATCGGATTTGCAGTGAGTCCTCGTGCGCTCATGATCGCCACAATCGACTGCACCAGGCTCATATCCCCAATGTATGCAGGAATGGTGGTGGGCTGCCCGTCTTGAAAATAGCGCAGCGTGAGCGGCCTCATGGGCAGGCTGGGCCTGTGTTCGATGAGCGCAAAAAAGTTGGGGTAAAACTTGAGCACCGTATGACCATCGCTGGTGGTGCCCTCTGGGAAGAACATGATGCGCGCACCGTGATCGAGCCTGACCTGAGCCTCGTTCATGACCTCTTTAATGGCTGATCGTCGTCCGCGCTCGATGTAGAGCGTGCCCGATGCAGTCACGAGCGGACCAATCACGGGCCAGGTCCGAATGTCAGACTTGGCAATAAACGTGATGGGCTCGAGCGCCTGCAGAACAAAAATATCGATCCATGAAATATGGTTGCTCACGACAAGGCATGGCGTCGGAAACTGCACGTCGCCCTCCGGCATGAGCCGCACACCGCAGAGCCCAAGAACCCCACGCGCAAATATGCGCAGGCTCTGCTTGCGGCCGGCTGGGCCCATGAGCCGCAGGCCCGTGAGCGCCCAGAACAGGCCGAACAACACCCAACAGGTTAGAGCTGGCAGCCGCCAGGCCAGTCGAAGCACCCGCATGGTCAGATCGTCGTGAGTCCCTGGCGATACACCAGACGTCCGTCCACCAGGGTCGCCTTCACGCGACCTTCGAGCTCGCGCCCAATGAAGGGGGTGTTGCGTCCTTGGGTGTGCAGGGTGTCGGCAGTGATAAGCCACGGCTCCTGAGGCGCATAGAGGCAGAGGTCGGCCTGCCCCCCCTCACGAATCTCACCCGCATCTCGCTTGAGAATACGAGCGGGTCCGGTGGTGAGCAGTGCGAGGGTCTTCTCAAGCGCCACCTTATGATCGCGTGCCCAGGCCATGGTGAGCGGCAGCAGCAGCTCAAGCCCGATAACACCCGGCTCAGCCTCACCAAAGGGGAGCTGCTTGGCATCGTCATCGACCGGTGAGTGGTCGGAACAAATGGCATCGAGCGTGCCGTCCTGGAGCGCAAGCGCAATGGCCTCTCGGTCCCGCTGACTGCGAAAGGGTGGGTCTACACGGCAGTTGCTGTCGTAGTCGCCAATATCGAGGTCGGTCATGTGCAGGTGGTGAACCGCCACATCGGCGGTGATGGGCAGCCCCTCAGCCTTGGCCTCTCTCACCAACTCAAGACCTGCTGCCGATGACAGTCTGCAGAGGTGAAGCCGAACGCCCGTCTGGCGCACCAGCTCAAAGAGGGTGTAGAGCCGAATGGTCTCGTTGGCGACCGGAACCCCGGGAAGACCCATGCGACCCGCAGTGGGCCCACTGTGAGCAACACCGCTTGCACCCAGCCAGGGGTCACGGGCATAGGCCCAGACGGTGTAGTCAAAGGTCTTGGCGTACTGCATGGCCCTGAACAAGACCTGGGTATCGACCAGCGGGTGCGTGGACTGCGAGAAGCCCACACAACCCGCCTCGGTGAGCTCGGCCATTTCAGTGAGCTGCTCACCCTTGAGGCCTGCGGTGAGCGCGCCCAGCGGATGCACATGGGCCTGGGCCAGCAGCCTCGCGCGGTGCTTGAGCATTTCCACCAGACCCGGCTCATCGAGCGGTGGATCGGTATCGGGTGGGCAGACCAATCGGGTTACACCGCCGGCGATGGCTGCACGCATCTCGGATTCGAGCGTGGCCTTGTATTCGAAACCAGGCTCACGCAGCCGCGCAGACAGGTCGATGAGGCCTGGCAGCACCCACAGGCCTTCCGCTTCAAGTGTGTGCATGGGCTCAAAGCCCGCAAGGCCAGCGCCCGGAGCAGTCATGGCCCGAATGCTGCCGCCCGCGATGTAGATGTCGCGCGCTTCGGTGCCCTGAACAAGCCCGCCACGAATCAGGATGTTGGGAAAGGATTGGCTCATGCGTGGGTCCGATTCAGAATGCTCATCACGGCCATGCGCACCGCAATGCCAAAGGTGACCTGATGCAGAATAACTGACCGCGCACCATCAGCCACCAGCGAGTCAATCTCCACGCCTCGGTTCATGGGGCCAGGGTGCATCACAATCGCATCGGGCTTGGCCACGCGAAGCCGTTCCTCGGTGAGCCCGTAATGCTTGAAGTATTCCTGCGGGCTCGGCAGCATGGCCCCGCGCATGCGTTCATTCTGCAAGCGCAGCGCAATCACCACATCGACGTCTGCAAGGCCTTGCTCCAGATCGGTGTAGGGTGTGACGCCCATCTCGCGCAGCCCCGAGGGCAGCAGGGTCAGGGGCGCAATGACGCGAATGTCGGGAACGCCCAAGGTCGTGAGGGCATGAATGTCTGAGCGCGCCACCCGAGAGTGCAGTACGTCGCCCACAATGGCCACCCGCAGATTCTGAAACTCGCCCTTGAAGTGGCGAATGGTGAACATGTCGAGCAAGGCCTGGGTGGGGTGGGCATGACGCCCATCGCCTGCGTTCATGATGTGGATATGAGGAGCCACCTGATTCACATGACGCGCAATGAGGTAGGGCGCACCGCTCTGGGCGTGTCGCACCACAAACATATCGGCCTTCATGGCTGCAAGGTTGTCGATGGTGTCCAGCAAAGACTCGCCTTTGGCCGTGCTCGACTTATTGACATCCAGGTTCACCACGCGGGCTGCAAGCTTGGTGGCAGCAATCTCGAAGGTGGTTCGCGTGCGGGTGGAGTTCTCAAAGAAAATATTGAAAATGGTCTTGCCGGCGAGGAGGTCGGCATTGCGCACCTCCATGCGCTCAAGATCAACGAAATCGCGCGCGTGGTCCAAGACCTGCAGCATGACGGCTCGCGGCAGACCCTCAGTCGAGAGCAGGTGGTTTAACTCACCGCGTGCGTTGAGCTGGATGGACTTTGGCATTCAACAACCCTTGCAGAAGTATGGCCGCGGCCTCGGCGTCGATCTGAGCCTCGCCTGGCGCCAGTGCGGAAGTGTATCGCTCATCCTCAAGAATGACCGGCTTTGAAAAGCGCCCCTCAAGCTGACGAGCAAATCGCTCGCAGCGCTGGGCAAACGGGTGTGTCTGACCATCGGGGTAGACCGGCAGGCCCACCACCAGCCCACTGGGCTGCCACTCCTGGATGAGGGCCGCAATGGCAGCGAACCTTTGGGCGATGGGCGTACTGGCCACCACCGTGAGTGGCCGAGCGCCGCCCGTGAGGCCATTGCCAATGGCCACTCCAATTCGCTTTTCTCCAAAATCAAAGGCCAGCAGAACGCCAGCCAGAACATCAGGCGTGACCAACGGCCCCAGAGAGGTTGACCGGGTCAACCCCCAGCGAGCGAAAGGCCGCGCCCATGCGCTCTTCAATGGGCAGGGAGAACAGCAGTTCATGGTCGTGAAGCGGAACCGTGAGCCACGCGTTGGCTGCAAGCTCGGCATCGAGCTGTCCCTCGGACCATCCGGAGTAGCCCAAGGCCACCATGAGACGCTCGGGACCCTTGCCATTGGCAGTAGCCTCGAGAATGTCGCGCGAGGAGGTGAGGCCAATGCCGCCCGTCATGGCCAAGGTGGAGCTCCAGCTGCCCTTGGGCTCATGCAAGACAAAACCACGGTCGGTCTGGACGGGACCACCCAGCAGAACCGGCGTATCTTCCAAGGGGTGCCCTTCGAGACTCAGGTCGAGCCGGGTAAAGAGCGTGCCCAGCGTCATTTCGGAGACGCGGTTAATGACCAAGCCCATGGCGCCTTTGGGCGTGTGCTCGGCGACGAAAACCACGGAGCCACCGAACTGCGGGTCGGTGAGAGAAGGCATGGCCACCAACAACTGACCAGCCACCGAGGGAAAGACCTGACCGTCTTGGGTCATTGGGACCTCCTCGTCCGCCTGTTCCAAGGCATGATTGAATTCTTCGGTCCAGAGTTGACCCATGCGTCGGATTCTATCAGCCCTTTTTTATGCGCCACACAACCCCCTGCAGCTTAGTCTGGATTCGCCGCGACCTTCGCTTGGAGGACCACGCCGCACTGGCCCACGCCCTCCGTCACCCCGAGCCAGTCGCCGTGGCTTTTGTGTTTGATGAAGCCATTCTGGCGCCGCTGCGCAGCGACCCTCAGGCCCTCCACGCGCATGGCCTCACCCTGGATCGCCGTGTGGCCTTCATTCACGCGAGCCTGGAGGAGGTTGGCCAGACGCTCTCGCGCATGGGCAGTCAGCTCTTCGTGCTTCATGGGCAAGCACAAGCCTGCATTCCCGAGCTCGCTCAGTCGCTCAAGGCCGTGCGTTTAGTCTGCGCGCACGATGACGAGCCCCAGGCCCGCAGCCGAGATGCTGTGGTTGAACAGGCGCTCGCTGCGCAGGGCATTGCATTTCAAACCGTGAAGGACCACTGTGTCTTTGAGCGCCAAGAGGTGTTGACGGGTGCCGGCAAGTTCTTCTCTGTATTCACACCGTACAAAAATGCATGGCTCAAGCGCCTTGCAGCGCAGTCCCAGGCCATCGAACCCCACGAGACAACGGATCTTGCAGACCGGTGTGTGCCCGCGCCCGAAGGGTCCACCTACCGTCTGCCGAACCTTGGGGACATGGGGTTTGCGGCAGTTGAGGACATCGCCGCCCTCCGGCCCGGCCCCAGCGGCGCGCAAGCGCTGCTGACTGACTTTCTGCCGCGGCTTGGACGCTACAAAGAGGCACGAGACTTCCCCGGCAAGCGCGGGCCGTCTTACCTATCGGTGCACCTGCGGTTCGGAACCATCGGCATTCGCCAGCTGGTGCGGCAGGCTCAGGCCGTGATTCAGAGCAGCCCCTCCGAGGCCGAGGGCGCGCAGACCTGGCTCTCAGAACTGATCTGGCGCGACTTCTATATTCAGATCCTCTCCAACGCGCCGCATGTAACGCAGGGCGCATTCAAGCCGGAGTACGACCGTATCGAATGGCTTGAGGCAGGTCCCGTGTTTGAGCACCGATTTGCAGCCTGGTGCGAGGGCCGAACGGGCTACCCCTTGGTGGATGCCGGCATGCGTCAGCTCAACACCACGGGCTACATGCACAACCGTTTGCGCATGGTGGTGGCCAGTTTTCTCACCAAGGATTTGGGCATTCACTGGCAATGTGGTGAGCGCTACTTTGGGCTGCGCCTAAACGACTTTGACCTGTCCGCCAACAACGGCGGCTGGCAGTGGGCGGCCTCAACCGGTTGCGATGCACAGCCCTACTTCCGCATCTTTAACCCGGTGAGCCAGAGCGAGAAATTCGACCCCAAGGGGCAGTTCATCCGGCGGTATGTGCCTGAGTTGGCCAGTCTGCCCGATGCGGCTATTCATGCCCCATGGGAAGCGGGACCCCTGGTACTTGAGCAGGCTGGTGTGCGATTGGGCGAGGCCTACCCGCACCCGGTTGTGGACCATGCCCAGGCGAGAGCCGAGACGCTGGCCCGGTTCGCAGTGGTCAAGCGCGCCTAGATTTCCACCATCTCGAAATCAGATTTCTGGGCCCCACATTCGGGGCAGGTCCAGGTGATGGGAACGTCCTCCCAGGCGGTTCCGGGGGCGATCCCCTCTTCAGGAAGACCCGCAGCTTCGTCGTAGATCCAGCCGCAAATCAGGCACATGTAGGTTTTCATAAACGTCCTGCCACTAAAATTGACGCCATTCTATCGTTGAAGGGCCTTTCCCCCATGATCCAGCGCAATGTTCCTCAGAGTGAAGCCCTGTTCGCCCAGGCCCAGCAGACCATCCCCGGGGGCGTGAACTCTCCGGTACGGGCCTTCCGTTCGGTGGGCGGCACCCCGCGCTTTTTTGAGCGCGCCCAGGGACCCTTCCTCTGGGATGCAGACGGCCACCGCTATGTGGACACCATCTGCTCGTGGGGGCCGGCCATCGTGGGCCACGCCCACCCCAAGGTGCTCGAGGCCATCTCGAAAGCGGCTGCACACGGCCTCTCGTTCGGAGCGCCCACGCGCGGTGAAGTCCAGCTTGCTGAATGGGTGCGAGCGCATCTGCCCTCTATGGAGATGATGCGGCTGACTTCCAGCGGAACCGAGGCCACCATGTCTGCCATCCGGGTTGCACGAGGCTATACCGGGCGCAGCAAAATTGTGAAGTTTGAGGGCTGCTACCACGGCCACGTCGACAGCCTGCTGGTGAAGGCCGGCTCGGGCCTGCTCACCTTCGGAAACCCAGACTCCGCGGGCGTGCCCGCAAGCTTTGCCGCGGAGACCATCGTGCTCGACTACAACGACATCGCGGGTGTGGTGAGCTGCTTTAGCGAACATGGCGCGGAAATCGCGGCGGTCATTGTGGAGCCCATCGCCGGCAACATGAACCTCGTGCGCCCACTTCCCGGGTTTCTCGAGACGCTGCGAGACCAGTGCACCCAGCATGGCAGCGTATTGATTTTTGATGAGGTGATGACCGGATTTCGTGTGGGAGCCCAAGGTGTACAGGGCTTAACCAACATCCAGCCTGACCTCACCACCCTGGGCAAGGTCATTGGTGGCGGTATGCCCATGGGCGCATTTGGTGGCCGCAAGGACATCATGCAGGTCGTGGCGCCTCTCGGCCCGGTCTACCAGGCGGGCACCCTCTCGGGCAATCCGGTTGCAGTGGCAGCAGGCCTGGCCACCCTTGAACTAGTCTCCGAGCCTGGCTTCTTTGACACCCTGGGTGCCATTACCTCCGACCTCATGGCAGGCCTGTGCGACGTCGCCCGTGAGGCAGGTGTGCCTGCCTTCTCTGCTGACAGCGTGGGCGGCATGTTTGGCATTTACTTCAGTGCGCGAACGCCGCAAACCCTTGCGGATGTCACCGCCAGTGACCGGGCTGCATTCAATCGCTTCTTTCATGCCATGCTCAATCGTGGGGTGTACCTCGCGCCTTCGGCCTATGAGGCTGGGTTCCTCTCGATTCAGCATGAGGGTGAACCGGTTGAACTCATTCTTGAGGCCGCACGCGAATCCTTTCGGGAGAGCCTGAACCCTGCCTGAACCCTGTCTAAGCCCCACGAACGCGACGGGCACAGGGCGCTTTGCGCCCTCCCCCAGCGGGCCGCTTCATCAGGGTTCACTGGTCACGGCCCTGGCGAGTTTTCTGGATGCACGATCACGCGAGCATCGATGGCTCGTGCGCATGGAAGACCTCGACCCGCCGCGAGAGCAGCCTGGTGCGGCCAGTCTCATTCTGGGGCAGCTGCGCGATCACGGCCTGCACTGGGACGGAGAGGTGCTCTTTCAAAGCACGCGAGATGCAGCCTACGCGCAGGCGCTCCATTCCCTCGCGCAGCGACAGCAGGTGTTTGTCTGTCGATGCACAAGACGGCAATTGGAAGGGCATACCCATTACCCGGGAACCTGCCGCGAGGTGCACCTATCGCCAGCTGAAGGACCCCATGCCTGGCGCCTGCGAAGCCCCAGTGGGCAGGACGATTTTGTCGTCAAGCGCGCAGACGGGTTCTGGGCCTATCACCTCGCCGTCGTGGTGGACGATGCCTTTCAAGAAGTCACGCATATCGTCCGCGGCGATGACCTTGCTGCTGAACTGCCGCGACATCGCTGGCTACAAAGCGCACTTGGGTTCGATCAGCCCGAAGTTCTGCATGTGCCCGTGCTGCGCAATGCGAATGGTGAGAAGCTCTCCAAGCAGACACAGGCCCCCGCGCTCTCAGGAGGCGATCGCGTGCACCGGCAGCTGCGGGACGCGTGGGATTACTTAGAGCAGGTCATGCCGAGGGCATTAATCGAACGGTGGGAGCTTGTTTATCAGGGGTTCTGAATGATGGGGGGATGTCACCCACTCTCCATCGCGACGGCGCTTTTCGATATTTTTTCTTCTCTCGAGAAGAATTGAGGGCGCACATTCATGTCTCCCATCCGCACGGAGAGGCAAAAGTCTGGCTTGAACCCACTATCAGGCTGGCGTACGCTCACGGCTTGAGTCCGAGCGAAATCGGGCAGGTTCTTTTAACGGTCTCTCAACATCAAGGGCGCTTTAGAGATGCATGGAAAAAGCACTTTCTCGGTCAGGGTGACTGAATGCTCAGACACCATGTTGATGCTCGAACTCGATGGGCCAGACACAGGTCCTTTCGCGCTCAAAGTCTCTTTTGCTGAATACCCTGAGTTCGAGCGTCAAGATCGCCAAAAAGTCTGCATGGTTCAGAGGCCTCATCCAGACCACCTCTATTGGCCTCTGCTTGATGTCGATCTGTCACTCAGTGGTTTGAAAAATCCCAGCCTTTTTCCTCTGGCATTTCAGCCAGAACGGGTCAGACGCGCCTAAACCCCGCCGCGGGGCTTTCCGCCTAAGAGCACGGCACCACTGCCCACCTTCTTGACCCCACTCGATAAGAGCGGGGACTTCGCTGCGCTTGAAGCCGGTGTAGAGGCGGGAGCGGGAACATCGGCGGCATCTTCATAGGGCATGAAGAAGAGCGGATCGGCACCGGGCGGCATGTCGAGCCCAGGCAGCTTTTCGCGCGTGAGCTTTTTTCCAATCAGCTTCTCGATATCTTGGACCAGACGCTCATCTGCAGGAGACATGACGCTGATGGCTTGGCCTGAGGCCCCGGCCCGGCCCGTTCGGCCAATGCGGTGGACATAGTCCTCAGCGGCATAGGGCACGTCATAGTTGATGACCGCAGGCAGCTCGGCAATGTCGAGTCCACGGGCAGCGACGTCGGTCGCCACCAGCACCAAGACCTCGCCCTTTTTAAATCCCTCAAGCGTGACAAGCCGCTCGTTCTGACTCTTGTCTCCATGAATGGCATCCGCAGAAATGCCTTCCTTTTGAAGTTCGCGGGCCAGGCGGCTGGCACCAATCTTCGTGTTCGTAAAGACAATGACCTGTTGAAGCTTGAGTCGCTTGATCAGCCGAACGACCGCACTCCGTTTGCTTTCGGGACGATCGACCAGGTAGACCTGTTGGGTCACGTTCTCGGCCGTCGCATTGCGTCGTGCGACCTCGACCGTGATGGGGTTGTCCTTCAGGAAGGTCTTGGCGAGCTTGCGAATTTCGGGCGAAAAGGTTGCGGAAAAGAGCAGGCTCTGACGCTCGGGGGGCAAGAGGTTCACGATGCGCTGCAGGTCGGGAAGAAAACCCATATCGAGCATGCGATCGGCCTCATCAAGCACCAGCACGCTCACCTGCGAGAGGTTCAGGGTCTTTTGCTGCACATGGTCGAGCAGCCGCCCCGGTGTGGCAATGAGCACCTCAACACCTGCGCGCAGTGCGGCTGTCTGGGGGGCCAAGTCAACACCACCAAACACGACGGCGCTGCGCAGAGGCGAATGCTGAGCGTACTGCGCAACGTTCTGGTAGATCTGGTCGGCAAGCTCCCGCGTGGGTGCGAGCATGAGCGCACGCACGGGGTGTCGCGCGGGTGACACACTGCTGCTCGCAAACGGCATGAGCCGGTGCAGAATAGGCAGCGTGAATGCGGCGGTCTTGCCGGTTCCGGTTTGAGCGGCACCCATGACATCCGCACCTTGCATGACGTGAGGGATGGCCTGAGCCTGAATGGGCGTGGGGGTTTCGTATCCGGCATCCTGGACAGCGCGCAGGATGTCTGGGTGTAGACCCAGTTCTTTAAATTGCATCTGGCCATTATCCACGAAGACCATGCCGCCTGCCTTGCGATCTGCCTTTCCAGTTATCTTTGTGCTGATCTGGAGCACGGGCTTCATTGTGGCGCGATACGGCATGCCCCATGCCGAACCCATGACATTTCTGCTCATGCGCTTTGCCTTGGTGCTCGTGGTGCTGCTGCCCTTGGCGTTGATCTGGCGTGCGCCTTGGCCCAGCCGCGACGTGGCCTGGCGCATTGCCTTAGCCGGCGTGCTCCTGCAGGCGGGCTATTTGGGCGGGGTCTGGGCCGCCGTTCGAGAGGGCATGGGTGCGGGCTTGGTCGCGCTGATCGTCGGCCTTCAGCCCATTCTCACCGCGGTGCTGGTCACCCTCACGCGCGAGCCCATTGCCCGCAACCAATGGGCCGGCCTGCTGCTGGGCCTCGCCGGAGTAGGGCTGGTGGTCTGGACCAAGTTGAGCCTGGTGGGGCTGAGCCTCGCAAGCCTCGTCTTTGCCTGCATAGGTCTTGCAAGCATCACAGCGGGCACGCTGTATCAGAAACGGGCCTGCCCCAGCTTTGACCTGCGCACGGGCGGCATAATTCAGTACGCGGCCTCTGCTGCACTCTGCCTACCCTTGGCCCTCGCCTTTGAGACTGGCGAGGTGACCTGGGCCCCCGAACTGATAGGTGCACTGGTCTGGAGTGTGCTGGCCCTCTCCATTGGTGCGATCTCACTGCTCTTTATCATGATCCGCGAGGGGGCAGCGACCCAGGTCACCAGCCTGCTCTACCTCACGCCCCCAACCACCGCAATCATGGCCTGGATGCTGTTTGATGAACCGATCACAAGCCTCACTGTCCTAGGTACACTCATGACGGTGACCGGCGTGTGGCTGGTGGTTCGGCCCCAACGCTAGCGCTGTTTCAAATCCACTCAACACATAAGGACCCACCATGACCCGTGTTACGCGCACCCTCTTCGTTGGCCTTCTGGCCGCACTCCCTATGGCCGCATCTGCCGTGAGCTTTGCCAAGCCCGAGCAGGCCATTAAGTACCGCCAATCCAACTTCTCCGTCATGGCCACGCACTTCTCCGACATTGGCGCCATGGTCAAGGGCGAGAAGCCCTTCGACGCCAAGGCTGCTGCGCTCAACGCAGATGTCGTCGCCACGCTCAGCGCCCTGCCCTGGGCTGGCTTTGGCCCGGGCACCGAGGGGGGCAAGGCCAAGCCTGCCATTTGGAAAGAAATGGACAAAGTGCAGGCCGGCGCAGCGGACCTCCAAAAGGCCGCAGCAAACCTGAAGACTGCCGCTGCCTCGGGCAACCTCGACAACATCAAGAAGGCCTTTGGCGCCACTGCGCAGACCTGCAAGGCCTGCCACGACAGCTACAAAGACAAGTAAACCAGCACCACCAGCACCACAAGCCCCCAGCCCAGTCGGTCCACCCACTGGGCGAGGAGGGCCTCCATGGGTGCACCGCCCCATTTCATAAGACCCGCCACCAAGAAGAATCGCCCCCCGCGCCCCACAATCGAGGCGAGCACAAAGGGCAGCAGCGGCATGGCAGCAACACCGCCAGCAATGGTGAAGACCTTGTAGGGAATGGGCGAGAAGCCCGCAATGAGCACAGCCCAGAATCCGTACTCATCGAACCAGAGCTTGGCCGTCTCAAAGGCACCAGCGTAATGGCTCTGCAGCAACCAGGGCTCGATCGCCTGGAAGGCCACGAGGCCGATGAAGTAGCCAAATAGCCCTCCCAGCACAGACGTCACGGTGGTGAGGGTGGCAAACCACCAGGCTCGCTGCGGCTGAGCAAGGCTCATGGGTGCGAGCATGACGTCTGGCGGTATTGGGAAGAACGAGGACTCTGCAAAGCTCAGCAGACCCAGCACCCAAGTGGCGCGCTTGTGTCGAGACCAAGTCATGACGCGCAGATAGAGGCCGGAGAAAAGTGTCTTCATGGTGGGAGGATCATACAATCGCACCATGACCGAAGCCCGCTGGCAGTTCAGATCCAAACAAGAGGCATTGCGGCGCGGGCTGAGAGATGGCATTGGTGTGCCCGCAGCCGTGCTCTTTGCAGGCATGTTGGGCTTTGGGGCTCTGGGCCACAGCATTGGCCTCTCCCTTGCGCTGACCGGCAGCACCACCATTTTCATGTTCGCCCTGCCCGGGCAGATTGTCTTCGCTGAAATGGTGGCCCTGGGTGCCTCGGCCTGGCTTGCCGGGCTCGCAGCCATGATCACCGCTGCGCGATTTCTGCCCATGACGCTCACCGTGCTGCCCCAGATCCCTGCCGAACATCAGAGCCGGTTTCGCTACCTCACGGTGCACATGCTCGCGCTCACCAGCTGGGCCGTGGCCATGCGTGACTTTCCCAAGATGGAGCCTCAATACCGACAGGCCTACCTGATTGGCATGTCGGCTGCCTGCTACGGCTGCGCCATTCCGGGGACCTTCATCGGATACCTGCTGGCTGGCCAGGTGCCCTTGCCCCTCACCCTCGCGCTTTTGTTTGTGAACCCGCTCTTCTTTTTTCTGACCTTCTTTGAAGTGAAACCGGTGGCCAATCGCCTGGCGTTGGTCTGCGGAGCGACCGTGGGCTTGAGTGTCTATGTGGTGTCTCCCGACTACAGCATTCTGGCTGCCGGCGCTGTCGGAGGAAGCCTTGCCTATGGCCTCAACCGCTGGCGCGAGCGACGCGCTCAGGGGCGCCTGGATGGACTCTCGAGATGAGCAGCGAGCAGGCCTTACTCGGGCTGGTCCTGGCCGCCTTGGGCACCTACCTCTGGCGCTTTCTGGGGGTTGCCTTCTCTGGCCGCATCAACACCGAGAGCGAGGTCTTTCGATGGATGAGCTGCGTGGCCTACGCCATGCTGGCAGGCCTTGTCGCACGGATCATCTTGATGCCCATTGGACTCTTAGAAGAGGCATCGCTGCTGACACGCATATCCGCCGTCACACTGGCTGCCGGGGTTATGCTCTGGAGGCACCCGCGGTTTGGTGGGCTCGTGCCCGCCCTCATTCTGGGCTGCATTTTTGTTGGAGGAGTGAGCGCACTTGGCTGATGTCCTAACCCCCTTCGCGGCAGCCCTGCTGCTGGCCTATTTGTTGGAACCCATTGCGCGGCAGGTGCAGCGCTGGGGCGCACCGCGTGCATTGGCCAGTGTGGTTGCCATTCTGGTTGGGATCATGCTCTGCATCGGACTGGTGGCGGTAGTGATCCCCGTGCTGCAGAACGAGCTGGGCCAATTGCAACAGCGACTGCCTGGTGTCATCGCAGACGCCTATGCCCGCGTGTATCCCATTCTGGTGGATCACCCCATCTGGGCTCAGCTCGGCATTTCGCTGGATGACACCGAGACCCTCAGGGCCAAGCTCGTGGAGTGGCTGGGTGGTCAGTCCGCACAAATCTCCAAGACCGCCGTGAGCACGCTACAGACTGGACTGGGTGTGGTGGTGAGCATTATTGGCTGGCTGGTGCTGGTGCCTGTGGTGCTGTTTTTTCTGCTCAAAGACTGGGCCCGCATTCTGGGAGAAACCTTGTGGCTCATTCCCAAACGCCACCGAGAGCATGCACGCGAGATTGCAGGCGACATTCACGGCACGCTTCAAGGCTACCTGCAGGGGCAGCTGCGCGTGGTCTTGGCCATGGCGGTGTTCTACAGCGTTGGGCTGCTCATCGCAGGTGTGAGCAGCTGGCTCTCGATTGGCATTCTCTCGGGCCTGGCGGTATTCATTCCCTACGTCGGCTTTGTGCTCTCGACCCTGCTCGCGCTGGTGGCCGCCATGCTCGAGCTCGGGCCCCTCACCGGGTTCATGTCCGTGGTCGTGATCTACACCGCAGGCCAGCTACTCGAAGGGTTTGTGCTCACCCCCAAGCTCGTCGGCGATCGCATTGGCCTGCACCCCCTCGCCGTGATCTTCGCCCTGATGCTCTTTGGCAGCCTCTTTGGGTTCCTGGGGGTGCTTCTAGCCTTACCGCTCGCCGCTGTGCTGGTGGTGCTGGGCCGCAGAGTTATTCGCCATCTGCACCAGCGCGATGACCACTCTGGGCCGGCTTCGGGCCCTCCAGCGGAGCCGCCGGTACGTTAACGACGGTTCGGTGCGGAAACGGAATCTCAATTCCGTTGGCATCAAACGCGTGTTTTAAAGCCTTGAGAAACTCGCGGCGCACGAGCCACTGCTCTCCGGCCACGACCTTCATGCGACATTTGATCACCACCGACGAGTCTGCCCACTGGTCGACGCCCGCAATCTCAAGGCCATCGAGAATGCGAGAGGCAAGCTCCGGCCTGTTGCGAAGGCTCTGAGCCGCTTCGCGCATGACCGCATAGACGCCCTCAATATCTTCTTTGTAGGCAATGCCAATATCGGCCACCGCATAAGCAAAAACTCGGCTGCGATTGGTCACGGTGGTGATGGCGCCATTGGGCACAAAGTGCACCGCACCCTCGTAGTCACGCAGCTGCACATAGCGCAGCGTGACGTCTTCTACGGTGCCTGTAAGGCCTGCAATCTGCACCACATCGCCTTGGCGGATCTGGTTCTCGATGAGCATGACAAATCCGGTGAAGTAGTCCTTCACCAGACTCTGCGCACCGAAGCCCACCGCAATGCCAGCCACACCTGCAGTGGCCAGAATGGGCGCTATGGAGATGCCCACCTCAGAGAGCACCAGCATGATGGTGACCACACCCAGCACAACCGAGAGGATGTAGCGAAATACCCGAAGCAGTGTCTCGATGCGGCGCTTGTCCTCGTCCCGCTCGGCCTTGCTCTGCAGCTGGTCACCAAAGAGGCGCAGCAGCCTTCTAGCAAGGCGAAGGGCGATCCAGGCCAGGAGCAGAATGAGCAGCACATTCGAGATGGCGATGAGCGCATCGGCCCAGGGCGGCAGCGGGCCAATGCCCAGCTGACGAAGCAATTCTTGAAGGGTTTGTTTCAGCATCTCTTCATTTTACGAGGCATTATCTGCGCCATGACATCAAAACCCACCCCAGCCATTCAAGTCTGTGTGTTCTGCGGCTCTAAGCTGGGTAACCAGCACCAATGGGCCGCAGTTGCAGCCGACGTGGGCGCTTTCATTGCGCAGCAAGGCTGGGGCCTGGTCTTTGGGGCGGGCCGATGGGGGCTGATGGGCACCGTGGCTCAGGCTGCCATTGAAGAAGAGGGCCATGTGGTCGGCATTATTCCGCGCTACCTCATGGAGACGGAGCCGGTCCTGCATGGCCTGTCAGACTTGCAGGTGGTCGAGACCATGATCGAGCGCAAGATCCGCATGATGGAGCAGAGCGAGGCATTTCTGATCCTGCCCGGCGGCATTGGCACCCTAGAGGAATTGTTCGAAGTCTGGACGGGCGGTCAGACTCGAGCCCATAAAAAGCCTATTGTGCTGGCTAACCTTGATGGCTACTTCGATGGCCTGCTGGCCTTCATGCGTCAGGTCTGCGAGGCGGGCTTTCTGCACCCTGGCAGTTTGGACCGTATTTTGGTGGCCCACGACTTCAAATCGGTTTGTGATCTTCTGACGACTCACCTGCATCCGAACGCACAAGATGCGACAGGTGGTGCACCTCAGCCCAGCTGAGCACCCGTAAGCCCGTTGCTTGCCCATGCGCAAGCATATTGAGCCCCCCATTCGGAATGCCCCAGGCGCGCTGCTCTGACAGACCAATCTGCTGAGCCATGCGGTAGACCATATCGAGCACGCCGCCGTGGGTAAATACCACCACGGATGAGCCAGGCTTGGCCCATGCCAGCGCGGCCTGCATTGCGGCCTCGACCCGTGTGTAAAAGACATGCAGGCTCTCACCCCCCTGTGGGGTGTAGTACGGGTCGCGACGCGCCCAGGCATGTGCTGCCTCCAGGTTGTTTTCCCGCATCGACTCAAACGACTGGCCCTGCAGTACACCAAAGTGCCGCTCTGCGAGGCTGTCGAGTGCCTCCACCGGCAGGCCGATGTGATCAGCCAGCGGCTGCGCTGTATGGCGGGCGCGCTGCAGCGGGCTGCTCATCACCGCATGGATGGGCGTGTGGGCGAGGGCCTCTCGCACGGCCTGGGCCTGGGCCCTGCCATGGTCGTTGAGGGGGATATCGAGATGGCCCTGAATGCGCTTCTCAACATTCCAGGCGGTCTCGCCATGGCGAACCAGAATAAGTGTGGGCGTGGACGTGAGAGTGGTCATTTTTTTAGCACCAGAATACTGGCCGAGAGCACGAGCCCAAAGCCCATGAGCATGCCAACGGTGAGTGGCTCACCCAAGAAGATCACGCCCCAGAGCACGCCAAAGGCGGGGATGAGGAAAGTCACGCTGGTGGCCCGAATGGGGCCAAGGTCTCGGATGAGCCGAAAGAAAATCAGGTAAGCCAGCGAGGTCGAAGCCAGTGCCAATGCCAGCACTGACAGCCAAGAGGCTGTCGTGGGCTGGGCGGCGGGGGCCTGCCAGAGCCCAAAGGGCAGCAGCCAGCAGGTTGCAAAAAACAGGCTGTGCTGAGCATTGGCGTATCCAGAGGCGTGTGAGAGCAATCGCTTGGTGAGAATGCCCGCAATGGCGTAGCAGAGCGTGGCCCCCATGCAGGCCAGCACGCCCAGCAGCACCTTGGGCGTGAGGTCGAGGGGCCCGAGCTGGACCATGAGCGAGACACCGGTTGCCGCCAACGCCACACCGATGATCAGTTTGGGTCGTAGCGGTTCATTAAGAAAACGGATCGCGAGCAGGCCGCCCCAGAGCGGCACCAAGGCATTGAGAATAGCCATATAGCCTGCAGGCAGTACGAGCGCCGCCAGCCCGTAAAGCGCAAAGGGCAGCGCGGAGTTCAAAAGCCCGATGAGGGCGTAAACGCGCCAGCCCACACCGCCGCGAAGCGCTGACTGGGCTTTGGCCCAGGGCCAGACCTGAACCAGCGCCCAGAGTGCGAGCCAAGCCAAGCCCACCCTCAGTTCAGCCGAGAGCGCGGCGCCAAAGTCGGGCGCTGCAATGCGCAGGAATAAAAAAGAGGCGCCCCAGAGCGCCCCCAGCAGAACGAAAATAAAGAAATTCAACGCGTCGTCGCTTGTTCCAGCATGGTTCGCGTGAATCTTCCCATATCGCGCTCAGCATCATTGCGCTGGAGGGCGACCTTGCGTCCACGCACCGTGACCTGAATCTCGCCCGGCCGCGGCAAGACAATGTAGATGGGCATCTCCTCGAATCGAAGCGAAGTGCCCGCAGGCACCCCCACCTCTGAAACGGTGTCATCCGCGCGCCGCACCCATATCCAGCTCTTTTCGGGGAACTGCAAGACCAGGGCGGCTGTGCCGGGGGTCTCTGTAGGGGAGGCCACGGCGGAGGGCGCCGGTGTCGCAGGTGCAGCGGGTGCCGGCGGTGTCTCCGTAACCGGAGCAGGGGCAGGCGTGGGGTCAGGGGCAGGCGTGGGTGCTGGGGCCGGTTCTGCAGCAGGAGGGCTGACGGGCGACGACGCGCTGCCGCTGCTCTGCTCGGAAATGAGCACCCAGGCCACTGCAGCCACTGCGAAGAGCGCGAGCAAGGCCAGGAGTCTGTCGCCCAGCCCGCTGCTGCTCGGCGGACGCTTTGGAGCGGAAGGTGGTGATGGTGGCGCAGGCTCCGAGACGGGCCCCGAGCCTCGCTCCGAATCGGGCGGCGGCGTTGGCGTTGGCGTTGGTGCGGGCTCCGGAGCGGCCTCCGGAGCGGGCTCCGGCGCTGGCTCGGGACCTGGCTCTGGCGCTGGCTCTGGCGCGGGAGGAACGACCTCGCCCTTGAGCTCACGCACCATGTCCTCAATGACCTCGGGCGAGAACTTGAGGAATGCGGCGTACCGACGATAGAGCGAGAGAAAATAATGTCCGGAGTAGAAGGTTCCCATGCGACCAGCCTCGATGTCCTCGAGCTGGGTGCGTGCGGCCATGAGCGAGGGGGCGAGCCCACCCGTGGAATAGCCCATGGCCAGGCGCGCCTCTTGAAGCCTGCGGCCAAGCCGCACCATGGCGGCTTCGTCGAGCGTATCCTTCGCATCAGTCATGGCGTTTAGGGTAACCCAGACAGACGACATGCATTTGATCCAATCGAATCGGAGATAACCCTATGCAGACCACCGTTCGCTGGACCGGCCCTCAGACGATGAGCTTTGTGGCCGAGACCGGCTCTGGACATGCCTTTGTGATGGATGGCGCACCCGAAGGGGGCGGCCGTAACCTGGGGCCGCGGCCCATGGAGGTGGTGCTCTCGGGCAGCGCGGCCTGCACTGCCTACGATGTGGTTCTCATTCTGGTCAAGAGTGGACAAGACCTTCGGCATTGCGAGGTTGACACCCAGTCAGAGCGTGCAGAGACCGACCCTAAGGTATTCACCAAGATTCACCTGAACTTCAAGCTGCGCGGCAAAGGCCTCAAAGAGAGTCTGGTGCAACGGGCGATTAGCCTCTCACACGAGAAATACTGCTCGGCCACCAAGATGCTGGGCCTCACGGCTGAAATTACCCACAGCTACGAGATCATCGAGGATTAAAAAAGGGCCCGGCATGGAATATCCATGGGGCCCTTCTCGATCGGCCGCGAAAGCGGCTTGTCAGTTGCGGCTTAACGAATGATCAGGTCTGCGCGGCGGTTCTCAGCGAAGGCTGTCTCCGAGCGGGCCTTGTTGCGGGGCTTCTCTTCACCGTTGGAAATCGCTTCGATGCTGGCTGGGTTTGCACCCAGGGCTTGCAGGCCAATGCTCACAGCCTCGGCGCGCTTCTGGCCCAGCGCCAGGTTGTATTCCACCGTACCGCGCTCGTCTGCATTGCCCTCAATAACGACCTTGGCATTCTTGTCGAGTGCCATGTAGTTGCCGAAAGCGGAGAGCACGCCGTGGTATTCCTTCTTGATGTCGAACTTGTCGAAGTCGAAGTAGACAGCCGGCTCAACAGAGGCGAGGCGCTTCTTTGCGGCCTCGAGTGCAGCCACGGCAGGGTCAACCTTGGGCACGGGTGCAGGCGCAGGCGCAGCCTTGGCCACAGGGGCAGGCGCAGCGGGAGCAGGCGCAGGAGCTTCTGCTTTCTTGGGTTCGGGAGGCGTGGCGCAACCGGCCAAAACGGCCAGTGCAGCGGCGACGGCAACGAGCTTCATGCGTGTCTCCTTGGAGGGGTTGGAATATAGACCTCTTGGACTATACCGCAGACCCTGGGGGAAGGTCACGCGCCGGTGGGTTTGCGTATGTCCTTACTCAGCGCTCACGCGAACATCAAACCCATGTCGTTTGAGCAAGGCCTGCTTGCAAGCGTGCTCCAGGTCTGCATGGACCATCTCCGCGCACATCTCCTTTGCGGTGATCTCGGGCACCCAGCCCAGCTTGGTCTTAGCCTTGGTAGGGTCTCCAAGCAGCGTATCGACCTCGGTGGGTCGGAAATAGCGCGGGTCTACCCGCACCACGACCTGGCCTACCGTGAGTGCTGGTGCCTTCGCATGGTCGTGAATGGCGCTGACTCGGCCCACCTCGTCCACCCCGTGGCCCTCAAAGGCTAGGTCTACGCCAAGCTCCGCTGCCGACCATTGAATAAACTCGCGCACCGAATACTGATGCCCCGTGGCAATGACAAAATCTTCAGCCTGCTCTTGCTGCAGCATGAGCCACTGCATGCGCACATAGTCCTTGGCATGGCCCCAGTCTCTCAGCGCATCCATGTTGCCCATGTAAAGACACTCTTCAAGGCCCTGGGCAATATTGGCCATACCGCGGGTGATCTTGCGGGTGACGAAGGTCTCGCCCCTGCGGGGGCTCTCGTGGTTAAAGAGAATGCCGTTGCAGGCGTACATGCCATAGGCCTCTCGGTAGTTCACCGTAATCCAGTAGGCATAGAGCTTGGCGGCTGCATAGGGACTGCGGGGGTAGAAGGGGGTGGTCTCTCTCTGAGGGATTTCTTGCACAAGGCCATAGAGCTCACTTGTAGAGGCCTGGTAAAACCGAGTCTTTCTCTCGAGCCCCAGAATGCGGATGGCCTCCAACAGGCGAAGAGTGCCCAGGCCATCGACATCAGCCGTGTACTCTGGGCTCTCGAACGAGACCGCCACATGGCTCTGAGCACCGAGGTTGTAGATCTCGTCGGGCCGAGTTTCTTGCACGATGCGAATGAGGTTGCTGGTGTCACTCAAATCGCCGTAGTGCATTTTGAAGCGCTGATCGGCCACATGCGGGTCCTGGTAGATGTGGTCTACCCGATCGGTGTTAAATAGGCTGGCTCGGCGCTTGATGCCATGCACCTCATAGCCCTTCTCAAGCAGAAACTCTGCAAGGTAGGAGCCGTCCTGCCCAGTAATGCCTGTGATGAGTGCGACTTTGGTCATGCCTGTGTCCTTAGAAAATCTTCGTAGGCGAGCGTCAGCCCTGCTTCCAGCCCAACCTTGGGTGTCCATCCCATGCGATTCAGGCGAGTGGAGTCCATGAGCTTTTGCGGGGCGCCATCGGGTTTGGTTGGATCGGTGGTGATGTCACCCTTAAAACCAACGGCCCTGGCGACGGCCTGGGCCAATTCCATGATGGAGATGTCCTCGTTACACCCCACGTTGATATGACTACACATGGGCTGAGTCTCTTGGTCGTATGCCTCTTTTGAGAGGTTCATCACATGTAGGCAGGCGGCCGCCATGTCGTCGACATAGAGGAACTCGCGCCGCGGGGTCCCCGAGCCCCAGATGGAAACCGAAGAGGCCCCCGCCTGCTTTGCCTCATGAAAACGGCGAATCAGCGCTGGAATGACGTGACTGTTCTCGGGGTGGTAGTTGTCGCCAGGCCCATAGAGATTGGTGGGCATGACGCTTCGATAGTCCACACCATGGGAAGCGCCATACTGCCGGTTATAGCTCTCGCAGAGTTTGATGCCCGAAATCTTGGCAATGGCATAAGGCTCATTGGTGGGCTCCAAGGGGCCCGTGAGCAAGGCCGACTCGGCCATGGGCTGAGCTGCCAGACGAGGGTAAATACAGCTTGAGCCCAGAAACAACAGGCGCTTGACGCCAGCGCGAAACGCAGCCGAGATGATATTGGTCTGGATCTGCAGGTTCTCGAGAATGAACTCAGCGGGGTAGGTGTTGTTGGCGTGAATGCCGCCCACCTTCGCCGCTGCAAGATAGACCTGCTCGGGCCGCACTTCCTCAAAGAACCGCTCCACCTCAGATTGGCGGGTGAGGTCAAGCTCAGTCCGGCTCCGGGTGACAAGGTGAGAAGCGTCGACCCCAGAGGCACGCAGCGCTCGCATGATGGCTGAACCCACCATGCCGCGGTGGCCGGCGATGAAGATTGGATTGGGCATAAACAAATTCATTCTTAAATTAAGAATAGATGCTAAGTGATTATGCTATAAATACTTTCATGCACCCAACCCTCAAGGCAGCTATCGATGCCCAGGCCGCAGGTCGGCTTGAGGAGGGGAAGCTTCTCTTTTTAAAACACCTCAAAGAGCAGCCAGGGGATGTCCCCTCTTTGTATTCGCTGGCATCCATCGAACTCCAGCAGGGTCACCTTGAGCAGGCCTTGCGATACGCGGACCGCGCAATCTCAGTTCGCAAGGATTTTGCGCCTAGTTTTATGGCGCGCTCGATCATTCTGAGTGGCCTGGGGCGAGTAGATGATGCTCAGAAAGACGCCGATATCGCCCACGCGCTTGATCCCACCCTTGCAGGGCTTGCCGATCACCGTGCAAGGCTTCACTCTGCGGCAGCGGCCAAAGCAACACACCCAAAGCCAGACAGCGAATTCGAGCAACAGGCAGCACAGTTGAATGCCCAAGCGCTTGCGCTCCAGGGGCAGGAGCAATCAGAGCAGGCACGCTTGCTGTTTGAGCAAGTTTTAACCCTTGACCCTCAGAATTTCGTGGCGCTTTACTCAATGGGCGTCTTGGTAAGCAGACCGCCCTACTCAGAGAGTCCCCTTCCCTATCTTGAACGGGCGGTCGCTGCTTCGCCCACAAGTCCGCTCGCTCACTTCGCACTTGGAACTGCCTTACAGCATGCGGGCCTGTTTGAACTCGCGATCGAGCATTTTGATCAGGCCATCGCGCTTGACCCCAAATACATTGAGCCCTACACGAACAAGAGTGGAGCGCTTCACAGCCTGAATCGGCAGAGAGATGCAGTGCTGACGCTTGAGGCTGCGCTTCAGCACCGGCCCGACGACCCCAAGCTGCTTGGGAACAAGGGGTATCTCCTCACAGAGTTCAAAGAGAACGCAGCTGCAGCCGCCTGCTTCGATCGCGTGCTCGAGGTGGACCCGAACTTCGAGTTTGGAGAGGGCCTGCGTCTTTACGCAAGACTGCACACCTGTGACTGGAGAGACTTTGACATTCTCAAGGCCAGCATTGACCAGGGCGTGAGGGAGGGGCGTCGGGTGATTAACCCGTTGGCCTACATGGCCATCTCTTCATCAGCTGCGGATCAGCTGAGGTGTGCGCAGATATTTGCTGGAGGCAAGTTTCCAGAGGCTGCGGCTCCGCTGTACCGGGGCGAGAAATACAAACACCGACGGCCAAGGGTGGCATTCATTAGCGCAGATTTTCGTGAGCACCCGGTTGGATACCTGCTCGTAGGGCTTATTGAGCAGCTCCCGCAGTTTGGTCTTGAGACCGTCGGCGTAGCCGTCGGCATTCGAGACTCAAGTGACCTCTATAAACGCTACCGCAATGCCTTTACTCACTATCTTGACTGCGCAGGCATGCCCAGCCAAGAAGTTGCCCAATGGCTGCGCGCGATGGAGATTGATATTGCCGTAGATCTCTCCGGATACACGTCCGGAACCAGATTAGATATTCTGAGCCATCGTCCTGCGCCTAGGCAGCTCACTTATCTCGGGTTTCCAGGCACACTGGCTCTGCCCTATGTGGACGGCCTCATCGCTGACCCTGTGATTGCGCCGGCCGAGTTGGCGCACTGCTATTCAGAGCGGGTGTTCGCGCTTCCACACTGCTACTTGCCGAGAGACACCAGCATTCAGCCTGCAGAGGAATGTCCACCCCGCTCAGCATTTGGGCTCCCCGCGGAAGGCGATGTGTTCTGTGCCTTCTGTCATGACTACAAGATCTCACCCAGTCTCTTTCAGGTCTGGATGGAGCTGCTCCAAGAGAGGCCCGGGAGCGTGCTTTGGCTCATGCGCATGCATGAGGACGTTAAGAGGAACCTATCCGCTGCCGCCATGTCAGCCGGCATCGACCCAGATCGGCTAGTTTTCGCCACCCGCGTGCCACGGGTTGAAGACCATCTGGCGAGATATCGACATGCCAGCGTGTTTCTGGACACCCACCCGTACAACGGCCACACCACGGTGAGCGATGCGCTCTATGCCGGTCTGCCTGTCGTGACCTTACGAGGGCAGAGTTTTGCGAGTCGCGTCGCCACAAGCCTGTTGACAGACTTAGGGCTAGAGGACTGGAGCACAGACAATCTGGCCTCTTACAAGCAGATTGCATTGCATTTAGTGAGCTCTGAGGCTGCCCGAGATCGTTTGGCGCTCGCCAAACAAGAAAAGGGCTGGCCGTTCCCTGAAGCGGAACAGGCGAGCGCTTTGGCAGAAATATTGCTTGACACAGCTTCATGAAGAGATCTCAAAAGCGTATTTTGGTGACGGGTGGGGCAGGTTTCCTGGGCTCCCACCTCTGCGACCGGCTCATTTCCCAGGGGCACGATGTACTCTGTGTGGATAACTTCTTCACGGGAAGCAAGCGAAACGTCGAGCACCTTATTGGGCACCCTCAGTTTGAGTTGATGCGTCACGACGTCACTTTTCCGCTCTATGTCGAGGTGGATGAGATCTACAACCTAGCATGCCCGGCATCGCCAGTGCATTATCAGCATGACCCTGTGCAGACCACAAAAACCTCGGTGCATGGTGCGATCAATATGCTGGGTCTCGCGAAGCGAACTCGTGCCCGAATTCTGCAGGCCTCGACCAGCGAAGTGTATGGTGACCCGGAGGTACACCCCCAACCTGAGGGCTATTGGGGAAAGGTGAATCCGATTGGGATTCGAAGCTGCTACGACGAGGGTAAGCGGTGCGCGGAAACCCTTTTCTTCGACTATTGGCGGCAGCACAAGCTTGAGATTAAGGTTATTCGCATTTTCAACACTTACGGCCCGAGGATGCACCCGAACGACGGCCGGGTAGTGAGTAACTTCATTGTTCAAGCGCTTCGAAACGAGAATATTACGATTTTCGGTGACGGCAGCCAGACCCGTAGTTTCTGTTATGTGGACGACCTGATTGAGGGCATGATTCGCATGATGGAGAGCCCCGCAGATTTCATAGGGCCTGTAAACCTGGGGAACCCTGGGGAGTTCACCATGTTGGAACTTGCGCAGGCTGTGATTAAGCTCACCGGAAGCCGCTCCCAGATTACCCATTTGCCACTGCCAGCCGATGACCCGAAAATGCGCCGGCCGGATATTGGGCTTGCACGCGAGCGCCTTGCATGGAGCCCGGAGGTTGACCTTCACACCGGCCTAGAGCGCACAGTGCAGTACTTCGCCCAGTCACTCAACCTGGAATTGATGCGGTGAGCAGCAAAGCCATCGTCGTCATTCCGGTCTATCAGGCAGAGTTGAGCCCGACGGAGTTCACGACGCTCAAGTACTCCATCTCGCAACTCGTTGATGCAAATATTGCACTGCTTTACCCAGCGGGACTTGATGTGTCTTGGTACACCACTCACCTTCAGTTGACCACTGGCATTGCCTTCCCCGAAGAGTTCTTCAAGTCCAACCGACACTACAGCCGGCTTCTTTTGGCTGAGGCATTCTATGAGAGCTTTCCTGATTACGAATACGTACTCATTCTCCAGCAAGACGGGATTATTTTTAGAAACGAGCTAATTGATTGGGTGAACCAAGGGTACGACTATATTGGCGCCCCTTGGCCGGGTGGGCTCGAGTTTACAAACCTGCTGCATGCGTCCGGATTTATGGTGGACTCGCCATATAAGACCTACATCGGTAACGGGGGCGTTAGCCTCAGGCGAATCGAGGGATGTATTTCCCTTTTACGGCGATTCAAGGCTGAAGCGCAGTTCTGGGCTCAGTTGGGCAATCCCGAAGATATGTTCTTCTCAGCCTATGGCCAACTGCTGGAGGGGTTCCGCTTCCCAAATCTGGCAACTGCCGCGCGGTTTGCGCATGAGCTTGCTCCGAGGTCTACCAGCCAATTCATTCGCGGAGAACTTCCCTTCGCCTGCCATGCTTGGGAGCGTTACGATCGCGAATTTTGGGTAACACATAAGGAATGGCCCTTTCCAAGTCTTGGACTGTTGCCTTCTGATGAGACGAGTGCATGAAGAAGACCAGGCTCCTCATCGAAGGCTGGCGGGGAATTAATCACTCGTATTGCATGGTCAATCAGTTTCAACTCCTTGAGCTCATCAAGGATCCTGAGCTGGAGATCAAACACAGAGACCTAGACTTCAACGGTCGAGATTGGAATCGAGAGAAGAATTCAGCCGGGTTTCCAGCTCATATGCAGGCGCTCATCGACGCCATCCCGGCACCAGAAGAGGATGAGGTATTCGATGTGGTGTATCGAATTGCCTGGCCGTTTAAGCCAACTAAGACGAAGTGTAAAAAGGCCATCACATTCCTTACTGCCGAGTACGGCCTGGGACCTGAGCACTTCCCGGCAAGCGGACCTGATATTGACGGAATCGTTGCGGGCGAGAATATTGTGGTCACACCGAGCCGGTGGTCACGCATGAAGATTATTGAAGCCGGCTTCCCTGAGGATAAGGTGTATGTAATTCCTCACGGTTACAGCCCCGAGATCTATTACCCATTAACGCTTGAAGAGAAGCTTGAAGCGAGACGAGGCCTGGGCATTCCTGAGGATGCTTTTGTTGTGCTGAACCTCGGAGCAATGATTCATAACAAGGGCATAGACATTCTGGTTCGTGCCTTCGCAGAGTTTCGCAAGAGCAACCCCAAAGCTGTTCTTCTTCTTAAAGACGACAAAAACCTCTACGGCATCGGCGCGCAGGGCGTTGTGGGCCAGATTCTGCAGCAGTACCCCGAGTGCAATACGCCGGAGCTAGTTAGCTCAGTAAAGTTGCTTTCCGCAACCCTTGCCCTCCCAGAGATGCGAAAGCTTTATGGCCTGGCGGATGTCTATGCGTCACCTTATCGCGCTGAAGGGTTCAACCTGCCCGTCCTTGAGGCAATGGCCTGTGGGGTGAGGGTTATTGTGACGAAGGGTGGGGCAACGGATGATTTCGTGAAAACAAATATAGGAATATTTCTAAAATCGAGACAAAGAAATCTTACCGAAGTCAAACGGCGTGAGACGGGATATATTTTAGAGGCCAACCCCGCGGACCTAACTAACGCCATTACTCATATTTCTAAGGCAGCCTCGCACGAGCAACATATTAATTTCAATTGGACTTATGTTATGACGCACCTTAGACAACATCTCTAGCTCAACTCATCATCCGAAATATGCACCCTCTAGAAGTCGGCTAAATAATGACTCCCGTATATTTTATACACCTCGGCCCCACCCCCCCCCCTTCCTACTATAGACACTCGCTTAAGCAAGCAAGAGAGCTCTATGAGGGCCCCATACGTCTAGTTGTCGAGATTACATGCCCGACATTTCTTAGCTTATGTCAGGAAATGAACATCGAGATCATCAATTTACTTGACCTGCAGGTAAGCATGGATCATCACAGGTTTAAAGGGAGCAATGAACTAGCTTCGGAGTTCCGTCATGGATTTTGGAGGCTTGTCGTCGAGCGATTTTTTGTACTTGATGAAGTTATGGAGTACTTTGGGGATGCTTGCGGCGTGCATCTCGAAGGCGACAACTTGCTTTTTCATCCCCTAGCCCCTGTGCTTATGAAGATTTCCGATCTTTACGAAAATATCGGCGTACCCTTTGACCACGATAAAAGAGCAGTCGCTGGCTTCATTTGGTTTGGCTCAATTACATCACGAAAGGCACTCTGCAAGTTTATAGCTGATCATTTTTGCCTCAATCCAGGGATCCATACGAATGACATGGAACTCCTAGGACTGTTTAAGCAGAGCAACCAAACCCTAATTGAGAGCCTGCCCGTACTTCCTAACACACATTCAGGGCCGTACCGAAATTTGATTGGTGAGGAATCAGCCGACGCGAAGGTCTTTTCTCACAATCACCAATGTCTTCAATATATATTTGATGCAAACGCGTTGGGTCAATATATCGACGGTATAGATCCGCGCAATTCGAGTGGAAGAGACACCGCAGGGTTTATAAACGAGACCGCAATGCATCAATTCGATTCCTATCAGGTGAGAAAGCAGCTAATGGGCTCAAATAGCTTTCTTACTCCGCGCATCATCTCTAGGCTCGGGGAAGAGCATAAAATTTTTAACCTGCACGTTCATTCCAAACGACTGTCGGATTATCGAAGGGTAAGCCTTGGCATGCACGAGCCCCCAAAAATCACACACCCAGAGGAAATTCTTGACAGCGATATTATTACTTCGGAGAGATTAGAGTCACTAGCAGACGTCTCCCTTTATGACCAACGGACCTATAATGAGCATCACTTCCGAGGAAAGCTAGAAGCTGGGACAGTAGTCATTTACAATCAATGCGAAGATGGCCTCAACATAACCGCCAGTCAGGCTAGGGCAATTGATTTGGGAGAAATTATATTCACACCTACACACCTGCTCGATGCGTTCATAAATATAGCCCTTCCACGCCGGGTTGAACCGTTTGTACTAATCACACACGCGAGCGACCATTGCATAGAGGAGAGACACAAGGAGCTGTTGTCAGACACCAGATTGCTACATTGGTTTGCACAAAATTGCACAATTTCGCACGCAAAGCTCACCCCAATCCCAATTGGATTAGCGAATCGGAACTGGAGGCACGGGGACCTTGAAACGTTCAATAGGGTGCGCCACCAACGAGCCCTCAAGCGACGGCTTTTGTTTTCTGCGATATCTTTAAAAACAAATCCAAAGCGATCAAATACGGCGCTTTATCTGATGAATAACGGATTCACAGTCTATGAGAATTCCTTCCCGTTCTTGGATTATCTTAAGAATATTAAGCAAAGTCTTTTTACGGCATCCCCCGAAGGCAACGGAGTTGATTGCCATCGTACATGGGAATCAATCTATCTCGGGTCTATTCCAATTATTGATCATCGGACATGGATTGATAGCTTTAAATCTGTTCCTATGTTGTCAATTACGGACTGGGGATGTGTTACTATGGACTTTCTAATTGAAGAGTTTCACAAATCCAATGACCCAGATTTGAGTAAGGCTAGTTTAGGGTACTGGCGTCATCTTATCTCCTCATACAGAAGTCAATGATAATGACGAAAGCGGTGATTCTATAAGAAATATGATTGAGATTTTCGGATTGGTTGCTCTATGATTTTCCGTTAATCCCATTTTGGCTTCACATCGTAATTTGGCTAGTTTCCTTTTTCAAAGTAGAGGATCAACCCGGCAGGTAGGCAACGTTCAATTTTCATCCGAGCTTTTCTGGCAAGGTTTTCCCAAGTTGGTGATAGTGTTTTTTGTCAAAATTTTTTTCGCAAGGAAGAGTCATGACCAATCAGATTCTCAATCGAATCACAGGAAAGACTTACTGTTTAGATCTTGGCTGTGGCCCGCGGCCCCAAAACCTATTCTCTGCAGACATGGTGTATGGGATAGATCTTACCTCCAGTTCTGAATATGTAATCGCTTGTGACCTAGCTGTTGAAAATATTCCTTTTAATGATGAGAGTTTTGAATACGTTACCGCCGTAGATTTCTTAGAGCACCTTCCCCGCCTGATTTACACACCTGAAAGGCGACTCCCGTTCGTTGAGTTAATGTCAGAGGTATTTAGGGTACTTCGGCCCGGAGGTATGTTTTTCTCTTTCACACCCAGCTACCCGAATCTTGCAGCCTTCTCTGACCCAACCCACGTGAACTTTATTACTGACGAGACTTTTACCCATATGTTTGACAGGAAACGTGGGTGGGCATCAAAATATGGGTTTAGGGGTGGATTCGAAATTATCAGCCAAGAGTGGCAACACCCCCACCTTCGCACGCTAATGAGGAAGCCTGAAGATGAAAGTTCTAGCCCTTAGCGATGGGCTTTATGACTACATGACAGCAACTGTCGTGTTGGGTCTTGTCAGGCTTCTCGGCAACAACGCCTACTTTTATCCGCGCTTGCCATACCTCGAGTCTGCCTGGTGTGAAGAGAATTCCGCAATGCTCGGCACATTCTGGGGTCGTGGCTTTACCATGACCGCCCATTTGGACCGAGACTATAGCCTGCCGAGGGAGCAAGTGACCAGTCTCCTTGAGCAGGGGCATTTTGATTTAGTCATTTACACACGCGCTTGGGGTTCTCTGCCGTTCTTTAATTTGGTCCTCCAACGTTACAACCGTGATCAAGTTGTTTTTATTGACGGCGAGGATCATCAGTCTCTAAAGCTTCCGCTTACATCGCTCGGTTCGTATTTCAAGAGAGAGCTCTCTGTATACCATCCTAAGATTATGCCGATTAATTTTGGGCTTCCGGATGGTTTGGTTAGGGATCCAATCAGTAGGCCCTCTAGGCGTATTGCTACTGTTGATCCCAGAGATCGATCGACTTATATATTTAGCACTCAAGACACCTATTACGATGACTATCAGAACAGCTATTACGCAATAACCATCAAGAAGGGAGGGTGGGATTGCTTGAGGCATTATGAAATAATGGGCATGGGGTGTGTTCCGTTATTTCTTGATATTCGTGACTGCCCTGTATTCACTCTTTATGATTTTCCAAAGGAAGATTTTATCAACGCGCTAGAGTTGTATAAGATCGCCTCGTATCCTGAGCATGAACAAAGGTACGATCTCATTAGGCGAAAGATTCACTCCTATATGCGCTCCAATCTAACCACTAGTTCAGTGGTCGCAAGGGTGTTAGACAGACATTCTTCGTTTGTACAGCGTGGCTTTTGGTCATGAGAGTGCATGTGCAGCGCGCTGCCGCTTGGGCGAGGTGCTCAGGATCACTGCACAGCATAATTGATGGCGCACTATCAAATTATGCGATCTTCAGTGATCCACTCTTTCATTCTGCAACACGTAGCTTTTTTGAGTTTGGCTCGCCCTCGCTGATTCGGGCTAGAGATATTAAGATTATCTCTTGGAAATGGAATGGTGCTTATCGTGACTCGCGGCAGCGCTTCTTTTTGGTTTCTCAGGCAGGAGGCCTTCTCTCTGACGGGCCCGAGAGTCATGAGTGCTGGCTTGACATGTTCCCTTTTGTACAGCGAGACGGTAACGCCTACAATCTCGACTTAAGCGGGGCAATGTCGATTGAACTCTCTAATGCGAATGAATTATTTTGGGCTGGTGGCAATTCTCACTTTGGACACTGGTTCGGCGATGTATTGCACCGATTCATCTGGCATCAAAATTTTCATCGGGACTCTTTTGAGATTTTATCCAATTATCTGACTGAGTTTCAATCCCACGTGCTGCAAGGCCTCTTCACACGACTCCCGAATGTAACACTCCTTCCCGAGAGTGAAGCTCAACTCACGGTGTATCATGTACCGCGGTTAGCAGTATTGGCTTGCGTTCCTATTTCTATGCGATGGTGCCTTATTCGCAGGCAAATCAGAAAGGTTTTTAATAATTCACAGAAGCACAATTACAAACCTATCTATCTCTATAGGGGTTATCAGGGAGGCGTTCGACGAGTCGCCAATGAAGAGGAACTAGTTAACCACCTGATTAGTCAAGATTTGGCGATCGTCCTAGATCCCTCTCAACTTTCTTTCAGGGAGTTGGGGAACTTGTTAATAGATCAAAAGTTTTTTATTATTCCATCAGGATCTGCGAACACAAACTTTTTCATCTTTGGCGATGATAACTCGTTAATGCTGTATTTAGTTCCAAGAGGGTTTCAACGCAATTCGGCTACATTCAAATACGGTGCTTATGAGTATATCAGGCCTTTTGAGAGTCATACTGAGTATTTCCATTCCAACCTCGCACAAAGTGGCATAGGGGGACATGACGCGAATTTTATTGTCGATATTGAGTCGCTAACTGAGCGCATCAACAATCTAACCTTCCGTGAACCGTAACTTCTTCATCCGTGGAACCCCCTAATACCAGGAACATTCTACTCCCTGCCACAACTGATCTTGGGGACGATTACCCCTTGAAGGCGCCGCCTTTGAGCATGGGGACAATTACCAGAATTGTCGAAGCTCCCGAAGTTGTTGCTCAATCGGAGACACAGCAAAGCTTGGTATCAAGGATCGGTCGACGTAGCGTATATCCTCATAAGGATAAACATCCAATCCACAATCGAATATTCTATTAATAGTACAAAGCAACTCGTACTTAGAAACAGGTTTGATTAATCCTGGCTGTACGATCTGCGCACGATCATTCTCGCGTGCTTCTTCAAGCAGTGATGCCACCAACTTGCACCATTGCAGCGTAGTAATCCCATTCCATATGTGATTAGTGTAGCCATTAATGCGTGCACCGCGGTCATGCTTTAATAACCATGCCATGAGGCCCAATCCGTCCGGACGGGCATCAGGTCCAATAATGGAACTGCGAACAATTATAGTCTTCGGGCGCAGCGTAACAGCGAGTTCACCCATGGATTTGCTGATGCCATAATCATCCTCAGCATCGTGCGCCTGAGTGGCTCCATACATACCCGTGTGGTTGCCCTTGAATATGCAATCAGTTGACGGGTGCACCAGTACGGTATCCCTAAGCAAGCTTGCAGCGAGATGCCCTGGGAGCCGGGCGTTGATGTCATACAAGTCCTTCGGAGCAGGGCAGCGCTGCTTGATCAGTCCGATGCAGTTTAATACGACATCTGCATGAAATGAATTAATGTGCTCTATGAACTTAGTGTGGCTTTGTTCCTCATACCGTGTGTTAATTGTAGAGACGGCAAAGTCCGCCATCCCACAAAAATATCTGTAGGCCATTTGACCCAGCATACCTTGTGCACCGAGAATCAGTAGCTTCATTTCGCCAGATGCTGCCGTACGTAGGGTTGCTGCATGAGAATTGCTACGATCTCTTCATGCGAAAGAAGATGGGTATTGCTTGAGTTGTACTCAGGAATTTCCAAATCACTAGCTAGATGCATACTTGAATATCGACTGTAATTCATATCTCGCAAGTCGGGAGGTATCTTGTAATACCGGCCGAGATCCTTCGCCTTTGACATTTCCTCCTTGCTGCAAAGCGTCTCATAGAGCTTTTCTCCATGGCGCGATCCAATGACTTTTATTGAGTTCTTCGCCTGAAAAATAGCTAGTAGAGCTTTTGCGAGGTCCTCTACAGTACAAGCGGGTGCCTTTTGAACCATAATATCTCCGCTGTCGCCATTTTCGAATGCGTTCAAAACAAGGGTGACAGACTCAGTCAATGACATCAGGAACCGAGTCATCTGAGGTACCGTAATGGTGATCTCCTTATCGGTTTTAATCTGATCGATGAACAAGGGAATTACCGATCCCCGTGAGCACATAACATTTCCATAGCGGGTTACCGTGATCCTTGCCCCCGAATCTTTCAATCGCGGATCTCGGCCTTTTGAAATAGCCAATTTTTCCATCAGGGCCTTAGTCATTCCCATGGTATTTATAGGGTAAACCGCCTTGTCCGTACTCAATACGACCGTCCGAGAGACTTTATTTTGAATGGCAGCCTCTAAAACATTCTCTGAACCGAGGATGTTGGTCTGAATGGCCTGTAGGGGAAAAAACTCGCAGGTAGGCACCTGCTTGAGTGCAGCCGCCTGAAATAGATAATCAACACCGCAAAGTGCTTGATTAATCGACTTAAAGTCCCTAACGTCACCGATGATGAAATTTATTTTAGGATTTCTATACTTTAGCCTCAAATCTTCTTGCTTTTTTTCATCTCTGCTGAAAATCCTGATTTCCCCAATATCAGTATGGAGAAAATAATCTAGGATGGTTTCCCCAAAAGAACCAGTGCCTCCAGTTATCAGCAGAACCTTATCTTTAATATCCCTCATCATGTATTCCTTTTTCGGAGTGCCCAATCGACATAAAAATGTATTAGTTGCAACACCCTGGTGAGGAGTTGAGATAGCGAAAAAATGTAAACGGATTAGTCCCAAAGCGAGAAAGTAGATTACAAATATAATGGATTGCGCCGCCTTCTTTGTGGCATCCCCTAACCCACGGCTCGCGCGAGTACTTTCGCCAAGCCCTGTAGCTTTCAATTTGACTCAGCATCATCTCAACGTAGGTCGGTTGTCTGCCCATATTTTCGGTGATATTCTGGCGCATTTTATTGACTACGAACGATCGCGTTCGGTTTTCCAACGACCGATCTACAACATGGTTTGCGTCATGGCGCGAGAAGAGAGCCGTAGCCTTTTGCTTCCCTGCATGCACCCGAGCCTGGCTACGCGGGAGGCACGCTTTGGCAGAAAGCACCATCGACCTCAGCATCTGGATATTGCAACGCTCTATGGGAAGCCGAAAGAGGCGATCCATCGAGTCGCTCTGAAATCTTGGGAGATCGCTCCGGTGAGAAGAACGGAGGGCGAGTCTTGGATGCGCGCCTTTGATGGACGGAGTATGCTCTCGCTGAGGCTGGCAAATGTACATGACCGAATCAAAGGTGATTCGATCGATGGGCCGAGTATTGTCAGCAACCACGTACACAACCCAATCAAAAAGTCGCAGGCCTGTTTTCAGGTGGAAGCAGCTCATAAACAAAGCATATTCAAAGATCGCTTTCGCTATGCTCATAGAGCAGATCAAAGCCACTATGGTCGATGCCAGTGCCTACGAATTCATAGCCGGATCCTCTCAAGTGCTCATGGACCTCTTGATAATGCTCACCTATGTGTAGATGCTCGAATGAGACAAGACTGGGCTTGAACGCAGAAAAATCGGTATCGAGTAATATCTCGACGTCAAGCCCCTCAATATCCAAAGCAAGCAAGACAATGTGACCGTCGTGCCCACACTTCTTCATGAAGGAGTTTAGATCAATCGTTTCAACATCTATTGAACGCAAGTCGTTTTGAGAGATCTGAGTGAAGTGCTTCAACACGTGACTCGGTCGAAATGATCCCACTTGATAATGCGGTGCATCGCAATCTGCAAAATGGAAGTTAAGTCGTTGGCCTGCCAAGGACCTTGGAACTATCCCTAATTGATGGATCTCCACATTCGAGTACCCCGCCCAACAGCACCGTAGACTCGGGATGTTAAGAGGATTGGGTTCTACGAGAAGAATTCGTGAAGTTTGAGGCAGATCCGCCCTCTTAATGTGTTCCGTAAATCCATCCCTATAGTTTACAAGTGGGTCGAGGTCTCCAGCCCCTGCGCCAACTTGTATAAAAAATTTTTTTGAGCTCGGCTTCGCTACACAGTGTTTTTTTATTAAATCGTCTATAAAGGTGGCATTCATATCTGTTTTTTCACTACAGTAGCCTCATTTCGATTAGGGATGGCGCTAAATTACCTCGGTTTTTAACCGCACATGCGATCTGTCATCAAACATTTTTATCAATGTGCCTCAACAATGGCAAGGTAACCCCACAGGCAACATCCTACAATTTTGCCCCTAAAATGCGTAACACACCTAGTCTGTCTGGATTTTCACCGATTAGATTACCTCAGCAAATAAAATTAGTTGACTACTTTTTATTCCCCCCAAGAAATCTCACAAAATAATATTATAACGGATTCATCGCCGAAGGATTTCAGCGGCTAATGCAATTGGTCCAAACTCAACGCCAAGGGTTTGATCTGGGGTCGACTTTATCCCATTTTTTGCAGCGATTCCCTTGACTAGTGTGCTTATTAAGCACCCGGGGGAAGTCAATTTTATTCTCGAGATGGGTGCATTAGGAACAAGGCTCGGTCCATACATTAATCCCGACTGTACTTCATCCAGAGCGATAGGCATACAGCCAGCAGAAATTGCCTCATATAGTCGCCAACTGTCCCACCTGAGTATCACCACATCTTTCTCGAACGTTTTAAAGCGATACTGAGGGTTTTCTTCAAATGCCTCTGCCTTACTGAGGTCTCGATAGAAGTCCCCTCCATAGGAGAGAATCGCGCTCGCACTCGAGAGTTTTTTTAGGTACTCGTACTCTGACCACAAGCCCCTATCCAAAATACCCTGCTGAGCGAGCGGCTCCTCCAGCATAATTGAGAGGGCGTTTCTCACGCCTTGAGAGAGCGACGGGGTGAAGTTTGAGAGCACCATTCCATTGCGTCTTTCCACCTTCCGAGCATCTGCTGTTCGTATGATGAGGTCTTGAGACATGCCAAACGGCATGGGGTAAATGGTGCCTCGCCTCGTCGCAAAGCGGTTTTGATGCGCAGAGAAGACCCTATACCTCGGATCGTAGTCCATAAAGTTCGCGGTGTCGGACATATTCAACAACGCGAAACTATCGGAATCCTCTACAGCGCAAATCTCTCGAGTTAAGTCGTCTACCCCATGCGTGATATCAATAATTAAGAAGCCATCTCTCCGATCAGTAAGTGGCTCGACAAAACTTGGGTCGGTCACGGCAAAGGGACGTGAAATGCCCCTTGAATCAATCGTTTCGGGGGTTGGCTTCACGCTTGACGCGACTCTATATCCCAGCATGTAAAAGCCTTGCATCAGGCAGGCAGCAGTGTGAAATATTCGTCCGGCCGGGAAATGAAAGTTGATTTTTTTCATATGAAGGTCCATCCACTTGCAAAGACTGGGGTGCTCGCAACGGATGAACGCAACCTTAGGTGTCGGTTCTGGCCAATACTCAACTGGTCAACCAGGTTTGACAACAGGCCATCGATCAAGAACAGCCCATCCGCTCGCTCTGCAACACCCAACCAATCGAGCGGGCTGTCTGTAACCGCAGTCATATCGATAAGTGTTCTGTCGCCAATCAGCGTCTTATCGATCTCAATACTGAATCTCGTTCCGCAGCCGGCCGTCTCATTTCTGAGCACGTAGGGGATCCCCTCAAGGTTCAGCCTGTCAAATAGGGCCTTTTCCCGGTCGTAGTCCCGATGGATTTTAAGAGTCCACTTTCTCTGAAAGGGCACGCCGGCTACGGCATACTTGTATTCGTCGAACTTGAGCGAGGCTGCATAGGTAGGGTTTACAATGCCTTCGCCCCGGTCACCTAGTGCTGAATAGAGTGGGATAACCTTGTCACAGCCAAGTGACCGCAGCCTTTGAAGTGGGCTCTGCACGAAGTACTCGAACGATCGGAAGCCTGTGGCCGCTCGACTAATCTCCAGAAACTTGATTTCAGGCAACGCTGGCTGAATAAAGCGCAGATAGGCCTCATCAATTGGCCAATAGACCTCGTGGCCCTGTTCAATATAGTGCTGAGCAATGGGCGCGGCGATGAAGATGTCGCCAATGGCGCCGGTCTGGATGAGTCCGATTCTCATACAGTCACCATAAGCAAAAAAAAAGCCAGCGACAAGTGTCGCTGGCCCGTCATGATCCACTGTGAATCTTATGCTGCTTAGTTTGGTAAAGCTGAGTTTTGCGCCGCACTCATCACAGCCACCTGAGCGGTGGTGAAGTTCGTGGCTTCCGACAGCATGACCAGATCTCTGGTCTCTAGTGCCTGAACCTGGGCGGTTGTAAATGCCTTGGTCTGATCCGCTGTCATATTGTCGATCTGTGCCGTCGTCAGCGCCTTCACCTGATCCGTTGTGAGGTTCGAGACTTGCGCCGTAGTCAAGCTCGCAATAGCTGCGGTCGTGAGATCAGCAAAGTCCTTCGTCTCCATGGCCACCAGTTGTGCAGTGGTGAGTGTCGGCACCTGAACATTCGTGAGCACCTCAGTCTGGCGTGTCGTCAGTGCCTCAATCTGAGCCGTGGTCAGAATCGAAATCTGGGCCGTGGTGAGAGCCTGAGTCTGTGCTGTAGAGAGTCTGGAAACCTGCTCGTCCGTAATCGCCACTACCTGAGCGGTGCTGAGGTTACGGATTGCATCACTCGAAAGCAACTCGAAGTCTCGTGTCTCCATGACCTGGATCTGGGCCGTAGTCAGAGCGGCAACCTGAGCGGTACTCAAGGTCGGGGCCTGAATTGTGGTCAAGGCCTGAATCTGAGCGGTCGTCAAGGCTGCAACCTGTGCAGTCGTCATCGTCGCCATTTGCGCCGTCGTCAGCCTGCGTACCTGCTCATCCGTCAGAACGACCGTCTGTGCAGTCGACAACCCGCCAATCGCGTCTGCCGCAAGCAGTACAAGATCACGCGTCTCTAGAACCACCAGTTGGGCAGTCGTGAGGGCTGCAACCTGGCTCGTTGACAAGATCGGAGCCTGAGTCGTTGAGATCGCTTCAATCTGTGCCGTCGTCAACACACTTATCTGTGCTGTGGTGAGTTGTGCGATCTGGGCGGTGGTCATGCGCGTCACCTGCTCTGTGGTGAGCGCGGTCACCTGAGCGGTAGACAGGCCAGAAATCGAAGTCTCAGACATCAACACCAGATCACGCGTCTCTACCTTCGAGATTTGCGCAGTGGTCAGCGCTTGAATCTGGCTGTCGCTCCACGAGGAGGCCTGCGTCGTTGAGATGGCCTCAACCTGCGCCGTCGTTAGCACTGCCACCTGAGCCGTGGTGAGCGAACCCAAGGCATCTCTACTCAGGGAAGTGAAGTCAGCTGTTTCGAGTGCCCGCACCTGTGCCGTAGTCATGGACCCAAGCTGGTCCGCTGTGAGCACTGCAGCCTGACGGGTGGTCAAAGCGGCCACCTGAGCAGTGGACAACTTGTTGACTCGATCAGCCCCTATCTCAACAAATTGCGAGGTTGTAATCGCCTCAACCTGTTCAGTCGAGAATCCAGCCATCTGTGCCGTGGTGAGGTCACCCATTACGCTGGCCTGCATAGCTGCCAAGTCTTGGGTCTCAAGGGCGTTCACCTGCGCCGTGGTCCAGACAGCAACCTGTTCGCCGGTCAGCGTTGCAGCCTGCTGAGTCGTGAGCGCCTCAACCTGAGCGGTGGTCAACACGGCAGTTCGGGTCGACGAAAGGTCAGCAATCTGGCCTGCTGTAATCGCCTGGATCTGCTCGGTCGTCAGCTTCGCCAGCTGTGCGGTCGTGATCTCGCTAAACGTCGCGTTCGAGAGTGCTGCAATATCTCTCGTGTCCAGCGCCACGATCTGAGCTGTGGTCAAGGCAGAGAATCGATCCCCCTGCAGCGAAGCGGCCTGAGTGGTCGTAATGGCGGCTACCTGAGCGGTTGAAAGGGTTGAGAAACGTGCGGACTCAATCGAGTTCAACTGCCCAGCGGTCATGGCCTCAATCTGGGCGGGAGTGAGTGCGGCCAACTGAGCCGTCGAGAAGCGCTCAAAGATCTCGTTTCTCATCACCGCAAGATCTCGAGTCTCGATGACCGAGATTTGCGCTGTGGTCATCGCCGCAACCTGCTCGTCCTTCAACACGGCCGCTTGGGCTGTACTCAATGCCACGACCTGGGCTGTGGTCAGAGCAGTGAATCGATTGGCCTGCATGACGTCTAGCTGAGCTGTGGAAAGTGCGGCAACCTGAGCCGTGAGAAGCGCCTGAACCTGTGCGGTGGACAGTGTCTCCGCCGCCTCCTGCGACATCACCTGGATGTCTCGTGTCTCTATCGCGACCAGCTGGGCGGTCGACAATCCACGTACCTGATCACCCTGGAACTTGCTGATCTGTGCGGTGGTCATGGCAGCAAGCTGTTCCGTACCCAGACCAGAAATCTGGGTAGAGGTCATGCTCTGAATCTGCGCTGTCGTGAGATTAGCCGCCTGGTTGGTCGTCAAGGCATTGATCTGCGCGGTACTTAGACCACTGACAGCATCATTCTTGATGGACCCAATATCAGCAGCGTCCAAGGCCACGATCTGGGCAGTCGAGAATGCGGCAACCTGTTCTGCCTCAAGCTTGGCCACCTGGGCTGCGCTCAATGCCTTCACTGCGCTTGTGTTCAATGCTGCTACCTGAGCCGAACTGAGGTATGTCACCTGCGCAGTGGTGAGATTGCCCACCTGATCACTGGTGAGCGCCGACACCTGGGCGGTCGTCAATGTACGAGTCTGATCCTCGCTAAGTTTGCCAGGAACAACTGAATCCAAGGCGGCAATCTGAGCCGTGGTAAATCCAACCATACGCTCGGCCTCAATCACCGATACCTGCGCAGTAGACAACGTGGCCGCCTGTGATGAGGTAAGTGCATTAATCTGAGCTGTGGAGAGCTGTTGGACCTGGGCCGTCGTCAAAACATCGACATCTTCAACGTTAAGGGCTGCAACTTGTGCCGTCGTGAGCGCACCGATCTGGTCGTTGGTCAGCTTCACAACCTGTGCGGTCGAGAGCGTCGCGATCTGCTCGGACGTCATAGCGGCAAGGTCAGTGGTCTCAATTGCAGCAACCTGAGCGGTTGATAACACAGCAACATCTCTCGTCTCCATCACAACGACCTGAGCCGTCGATAGAGCAGCAATCTGAGATGCACTCAAGCCCTGAACCTGAGCGGTGCTCAACGCTTCAATGTTGGCGGTCGAGAGGACCGCTACGTCACGTGTCTCAAGCGCATTAATCTGTGCGGTGCTCAGACTTGAAATCTGATTCTCCGAGAGCTTTGTAACCTGTGCCGTCGTCAAGGCCTCAACATGAGCCGTTGTGAGCGCTGCAGTCTGAATGGTCAGCAGTGCGCTCACTTGCGCAGTGGTGAGCTGCGCCACCTGATCCGTTGTCAGTGCCGCCACCTGTGCGGTGGTGAGCGCCTGAACCTGCTGCGAGGTCAACTTGGAAATATCGACTGTCTCAATTGCGGCAATCTGAGCCGTCGTCAATGCGCTCAGGTCTCGCGTCTCCATTGTGGAGATTTGAGCCGTAGACAGCACTGCGATCTGATCAGTTGTTAGTTTTGCGGCCTGCGCGGTTGTCAATGCGGCCACCTGCGCCGTAGAGAGTGCGGCAAAGTCTGTTGTTTCGAGCGCCACAATCTGGGCCGTTGTCAGTGCAGCCAAGTCTCTGGTCTCAAGTGCGTACACCTGAGCCGTAGACAGTGCCTGGAGCTGCGCTGTCGTCAGATTAGAGGCCTGGGTGTCCGAGAGTCCTACGATCTGAGCGGTGGTCAGGACTGCGATGTCCTGAGTCTCGATGGCGGCGATCTGTGCCGTACTCATTGAGGCTAGCGACTTGGTCCATAGCCCGGCGACCTGGGCTGTCGTCAAAACCTGAATCTGAGCCGTGGTAAGCCCAGAGGCATCACTCGTAACGAGATACGTGACTCCGGTCACTCCCAATTGAACGATCTGATCCGTCGTGAGCTTGGAAAGCTGGGCCGTCGTCATAGAGAACAGCTGCTCCGCGGTCAGCGAGCTCACCGCAGTCGTTGCAATCGACGAGACCTGCGCCGTGCTCATCGTCGTGAAGTCACGCGTCTCAATGGCCACCAGCTGAGCGGTAGTCAGATTGGCAACCTGCTCCGTATTGAACCCACCAATCTGCTCGGAGTTCAT
>CAMCRF010000006.1 GCA_945877235.1 Bordetella parapertussis | reverse complement strand
TGGCTAGACGGAATCTCCATCGAGGCCTTGTCACTCTCCACCGTCACCAGGCTCTGCTCCACACCCAGCGCATCGCCCGCCTTCACCAACACTTCAATCACTTCCACCTCTTTAAAGTCCCCAATGTCAGGAACCTTCAGCTCAATCGTTGGCATGTTTAGCGCTCCTTGGGTTAGGCGAGGACGGGATTCATACGGTCTGGGTTGATGCCGTACTTCTGAATGGCTTGGCTCACGACCTCTGGCTTGACCTTGCCGTCCTTCATCAGGCTGTAGAGGGCCGCCACAGCGACGTAACGCCGATCAACCTCAAAAAACTCCCGCAGCTTGGCTCGACTGTCGGAGCGTCCAAAACCGTCGGTGCCCAATACCGTGTAGGTGCGACCTGCCGGTACGAACGGGCGAATCTGATCCGCAAAGGTCTTCATGTAGTCGGTCGCTGCCACTACTGGGCCCTCGTGTCCCTCAAGCTGCTTGGCGACAAAACTCTTGCGCGGTGCCTCCGTGGGGTGCAACAGATTGAAGCGTTCGGCGTCAAGACCATCGCGGCGAAGCTCGTTAAAGCTTGGGCAGCTCCAAATATCTGAGGCCACGCCGAAGTCTTGTGCCAAGAGCTCAGCGCCAGCAATGACCTCACGCAGAATGGTGCCGCTGCCCAAGAGCTGCACGCGCAGCGCACTCTTGGACTCGCCCTTGGTGTCAAGCAGGTACATGCCTTTGAGAATCTGATCCTCCGTACCGGGCTTGAACCCAGGGTGGGTGTAGTTCTCATTCATGAGGGTGATGTAAAAGAACACGTCCTCCTGGTTCTCGACCATGCGCTTGAGACCACTGTGCAGAATGACCGCGACCTCATGAGCGAAAGTGGGGTCATACGAGACACAGTTGGGAATGGTCGAGGCCAGAATGTGGCTATGGCCGTCCTCGTGCTGCAGACCTTCACCATTTAGCGTTGTCCGACCAGCTGTTCCACCAAGCAAGAAGCCGCGCGCGCGCATGTCACCCGCTGCCCAGGCCAGGTCACCAATGCGCTGCAGACCGAACATCGAGTAATAGATGTAGAACGGAATCATGATGCGGTTGTTCGTGGAGTACGACGTCGCCGCTGCAATCCAGGAGCTCATGCCCCCGGCTTCATTAATGCCCTCTTGGAGAATCTGGCCCTTCGTGTCTTCGCGGTAGTACATCACCTGGTCGCGGTCCACAGGCTCGTATTTCTGGCCTTCGACCGAGTAAATCCCGATCTGACGGAACAACCCCTCCATGCCGAAGGTGCGGGCCTCGTCCACCAGAATGGGCACGACGCGCGGCGCGATGGTCTTGTCGCGCAGAAGCTGGGTGAGGCACCGCACATAGGCTTGGGTGGTGGAAATCTCCCGACCCTCTGGCGTGGCCTCGAGCACCGGCGCAAATAAATCGAGGGCCGGAACCGGAATATGTTCATCGGCCTTCATACGGCGATGCGGCAGGTAGCCCCCAAGTGCAGCCCGGCGCTCACGCAGATATTTCATCTCTGGCGCGTTCTCATCAGGCTTCAAGAAGGGGACCGAAGGCAGTTGCTCGTCAGAGATGGGAATACCGAAGCGATCGCGAAACTCATGAATGCTCTGATCATCGAGCTTCTTGGTCTGGTGGGCCGTGTTCCGACCCTCCGCCACCTTACCCATGCCAAAGCCTTTGATGGTCTTGACCAGAATGACCGTTGGCTGCCCCTTGTGGCGAACCGCAGCGGAGAACGCAGAGTAGATCTTGTGGGGGTCGTGGCCGCCTCGGTTCAGGCGCCAAATGTCATCGTCGGACATTTTGGCAACCATCTCGAGCGCCTTCGGGTGCTTCCCAAAGAAATGCTTGCGCACATAGGCACCGTCGTTGGCCTTGTAGTTCTGATACTCACCGTCGACGGTGTCCATCATGATCTTCTTGAGAATGCCCTCGTGGTCGACCGCCAGCAGTGAATCCCAGTATCCACCCCAGATCACCTTGATGACATTCCAACCCGCGCCCCTGAAGTCGCTCTCAAGCTCTTGAATAATCTTGCCGTTGCCTCGCACAGGACCATCGAGGCGCTGCAGGTTGCAGTTCACAACAAAGATGAGGTTGTCGAGCTTCTCGCGAGAGGCCAAGCCGATGGCACCCATGGATTCAGGCTCGTCCATCTCGCCATCACCACAGAATGCCCATACCTTACGCTCGGAGGTCTCTGCCAAACCGCGGGCATGCATGTACTTCAGGAAGCGTGCTTGGTAGATGGCCATGATGGGACCCAGGCCCATCGACACTGTGGGGAACTGCCAGAAGTCGGGCATGAGCTTCGGATGCGGATAGCTCGAGAGCCCCTTCCCATCGACCTCACGCCTGAAATTATTGAGCTGATCCTCGCTGATGCGCCCCTCTAGGAATGCACGCGCATAAATGCCAGGGGAGCTGTGCCCCTGAATGAAGAGGAGGTCTTGCCCCTTGGGGTGCTCATGGCCCTTCCAGAAATGATTGAAGCCCACACCCAACATATTGGCGAGCGAGGCAAAGCTCGAGATGTGCCCGCCCAGATCACCATCCGCTCGGTTCGCACGCACAACCATGGCCATGGCGTTCCATCGCATCCAAGAGCGCAGCCGCTCCTCGTACTCGAGGTTCCCAGGGCAATGCTCCTCGAGCGCAGCCGGAATGGTGTTGACGTAAGCCGTATTGGCCGAGAACGGAATTGCACCGCCGCTGCGCCGTGTCTGATCGATGAGTGCCTCTACGAGGAACTGCGCGCGCTCAGGGCCCTCGGCCCGAATCACGCCCTGCAGAGCTTCGAGCCACTCCGAGGTCTCTTGTGGATCGGTATCGGCTGAGGTGTTCATCAGTTGACTGACGTGTTCAGGAAGCGTGGACATGGGCAAGACCTCGTGCGCTGTTGGATTGACTTGGATTGTTCTGGAGTTATGCACGCAGCACAATGCTTTTTCCGCTATGCGACATAACGTTTCATATTGTGAACAAAACGCAGTGAGTCTAGGACAGATAAACTCCTAGCCATGTGGATCGCCCTCTCCAGACTGCTCTACGGACCCAAGCGTCGTAAGACAGAGGCGGAGTTGTCTCGAGAAATCGCTTTTCGGCGCGCCATGGAGAACTCCATGCCCACGGGCATGCGGGTCATCGATCTGCAAGGTCGTATCTCCTACGTCAACCCCGCCTTCTGTCGCCTCGTCGGCATGAGCCAGTCTGAGCTTCTTGGCCAAATGCCACCCTATGCCTACTGGCCACCCGAGCAGACGGAGCAGCACAAGCTCAACATCAAGCGATTGCTGCTCGGCGAGATCAACACCCTCAACAGTCAGGTCACGGTCATGCACAAGGACGGCACCCGCTTGACCTGTCGCATGTACACCTCTCCGCTCCAAGATGAGAACGGTCGTCAAGTGGGCTGGATGACCTCCGTCAACGACATCACCGAACCTACCCGCATTCGGCAAGAACTTGCCCAAGCGCAAGAGCGCTTCATCACCGTCCTGCAGGCCCTCGATGCGGCTGTCTCAGTTGCGCCACCCCCACCCGATAACGAACTGCTCTTTGCCAACGAGGCCTACCGCAAATGGTTCGGTCAGTCACTCGACAAAGGTCATCGATCTCTTTCAGAGGCCCCTCGAACGCCCTGGTCAGAGAGCCGTGAATACTTCAGCAGCTCGGCTCAACGGTGGTTCGATGTGCGCATGCGCAGCATCCAATGGGTAGACGGCCGCGTTGTCCAGTTGGTTGTCGCAACCGACATCACGCAGCGTCGCATGACTCAGGAGACCAAGCGCAATACCGAACTGCGTCTGCAACAGACCTCTCGCCTCATCAATATGGGCGAAATGGCCTCGTCTCTGGCACACGAATTGAACCAGCCGCTTACGGCCATTGCGAACTACACCATGGGTGCAGCCGCGCGCATCCGATCGGCCGCAGCCAAGCAGGAGATCATTCCCCCCGACGACCTGATCGACATGCTCAATAAAACCGCAAGACAGGCCGAGCGTGCGGGCACGGTGATCAAGCGCATTCGGGGCTTTGTGAGGCGCAGCGACCCCATTCGAAAATTCGTCGACCCAGCAGCGATTGTGGCGGAGGCCATTGGGCTCGCTGAAATCGACGCGCGTCAATACGGACTGGCCATCAAGCCCGAGCTCGACCCACACCTCCCTGCCCTCAACGTTGACCCTATTCTGATCGAGCAGGTTTTGCTCAACCTCGTGAAAAACGGCCTTGAGGCCATGCGCGAGAGTGACGATCGTTCCCTCAGGGTGCGTGTGCGGGTGCAGTCGATGCAGATGGTGTTCTGTGTGGTCGACCGGGGCCCCGGCGTGGCACCCGAGATTCGCGATCGGCTGTTTGACTCGTTCTACACCACAAAGGCCGAAGGCCTTGGCATGGGCCTGAACATTTGTCGGTCTATCATTGAGGCACACCAGGGGCGGCTCTGGTTTGAAGACAATCCGGAGGGGGGCAGTTTGTTCTGCTTCTCCCTCCCCCTAGAGGCTCAAATGCCCCAAGACCCCTTCCTCCTGGAGACCAGCCATGCATGAGACCGTATTTGTTGTAGACGACGACGAGGCCGTTCGAGATTCACTGCGCTGGCTGCTCGAGGGTAACGGTTTTCGCGTCGCTGCCTTCGAGTCTGCAGAGCGGTTTCTGGCCTATCTTGGCGCCATGCCCCCGGGCCCGGGTTGCGTCATTCTGGACGTTCGTATGCCCGGCATGACCGGCACTGAGTTACACGAAGAATTGATTCGTCGAAACGTTGCACTGCCCATCATCTTCATCACCGGACACGGCTCCGTGCCGATGGCCGTCGAGAGTATGAAGAAAGGCGCCATCGATTTTCTTGAGAAGCCCTTCAACGACGAGCAGCTGTGCGCGCTGACTGCCAAGGCACTGGAGAAAGCACGCGGTGAGTCTGAGAGAATTCAAGAGGCGCAACGTGCACAAGAACTCGTATCACGGCTCACGCCCCGCGAGGCCCAAGTCCTCGAGCGCATTGTGGCCGGTCGCCTCAATAAGCAGATTGCGGACGATCTCAACATCAGCATCAAAACGGTGGAGGCTCACCGAGCGAACATCATGGACAAGATCGAGGCTCGCACCATGGCGGATCTCATGAAAACAGCGTTAGCAGCATCAGTGCCAGGCGCAGCTCAAAACCCATGATAGAATCCGGCTCTTTCGCGCGGCTGTAGCTCAGTTGGATAGAGTACCTGGCTACGAACCAGGGGGTCGTGGGTTCGAATCCTGCCAGCCGCGCCATTTTCTCTCATCGTCCGCTCCGCAAAGGCACCCCCCACATGGACTCCTTTGATCTCGCGAGTGTGATCCAGACCATCTCGGTCTACGCGCTTCCTGTTTTGCTGGCCATTACCCTGCACGAGGCTGCACATGGGTACGCCGCCCGCCTATTTGGCGACCACACAGCAGAGCAGGCTGGGCGCATCACCTTAAACCCGCTCTCTCATATCGACCTGATTGGCACCATCCTCATTCCAATTGGTCTGTATGTGCTCACGGCGGGCAGTTTTTTGTTTGGCTACGCCAAACCCGTACCGGTGAACTTCAGCGCCCTGAGAAGTCCCAAGCGCGACATGATCTGGGTTGCACTGGCTGGCCCGGGCAGCAATGTGTTTCAAGCACTTGTATGGGCAGTCCTGTTTACCCTCTTGGCTGGTCTCGGTAGCCCAGACCCTTTTTTCCAAGAGGTGGCCAAGGCGGGTATCTTGGTGAACGTCATCATGGCAGTCTTTAACATGCTGCCGCTGCCGCCCATGGACGGCGGACGCATTCTGGTCGGACTCTTGCCTTGGCGCGCCGCCGTTGCTGTATCCCGCATTGAGCCCTATGGCTTTTTCATTCTGTTGGGCCTGCTCTTTACAGGGCTTCTCGCAGACTACTGGATGCGGCCACTCATGATGCTCAGCTTCGATGCACTCAACCTCATTCTGAGCCCCCTACTCGCTCTGTTTCAGCCTTCCACTGCGCCATGAGCGCAGCGTCTCTCCGACCCATCATGGTGGGGGCCGGAGTGGCGGGTCTGGCTGCTGGTATTGCCCTCGCCCAACGCGGCATTCACGTCCTCACGCTCGAGAGGGCCGCTCGGGCTACCCCCGCGGGCGGCGGCCTTCAACTCGGACCAAACGCCGTTCGCGTGCTGGACGCTTTGGGTGTTGGTCAAGCCCTTCGCGAGACTGCGGGGCACCCACAGTCGCTGGTCATGCGCAGCCTGGGCAGCGGGCGTCTGCTGGGACGTCTTGCACTCGGTCAGCGCGCGATGCAGCGCTACGGGGCGCCCTACCTCACCATACTAAGATCAGACTTGAGCAAGATCCTGAGAGACGCGCATGCCGCCTACGGCCTGGAGATCCAGTGGAACCAGGCTGTCCAGTCGATCCAGCACACGCCTGAGGGGCTTGAGCTGAAGATGGCATCTGAGGGCCGCGCTCAAGCGCCCTGGGTCATCGGGGCCGATGGCCTCTGGAGCCGTACGCGTGCGAATCTGCCGGCCGCATTGGAACCGCAGGCCGCTGGGCAGACGGCCGTGCGTGCGGTCATCCCCTTGGGGCAGTCGCAGGGCGCTGACTCTGTCGAGGTTCACACAGCGCCGGGGCGGCATTTGGTGACGTACCCCGTTCAAGGCGGAACAGCGCTTGCGCTCGTGGCCATTGTCCCGAGTTTTGAGCACCTCAACCCAGGCTGGGGCGCACCGGTTCAGGCAGAGGCTCTCTTAGGGGCGCTCTCTCCCCTCCCTGCAACCCTGCGAGATCTCATCTTTAGAGCTCCCGAGTGGCTCGCCTGGCCCCTATGGGCCGCCCCCGCCTTGGGCAGCGCAGCTGCGCAAGCATCGGGTCGACTTGCGCTGATTGGAGACGCGGCCCACCCTATGCGCCCGCACCTTGCGCAGGGAGCAGCCATGGGCCTCGAGGATGCCATCGTCCTTGCTAACTGCCTGGCGGCCATGGGCGCTGAGGATCCAACGAAGGCACTCCGTCAGTTCGCAGCCCTGCGTTGGCAAAGGAATGCAGCCATACAGACGCGCGCGAGTCGTGCTGGACGCATTTTCCAACTCGCTGGACCGCTGGCATGGGGTCGAAACCTCGCGCTCAGTCTGCTCTCAGAAACCCTCATGGATCAGCCCGACATTTACGCCTACGATGCGCGTCATGTTGGCATTGTCTGAACTCAAGGTCCTCGAAATGGGACAGCTCATTGCGGGTCCCTTCTGTGCAAAGACGCTGGGAGACTTTGGCGCACAGGTCACCAAGATTGAGCCTCCCGAGGGCGACCCGCTGCGGCGCTGGCGCGTCATGCGGGGAGACACGTCACTTTGGTGGCACGTGCAGTCTCGCAACAAGCGCTCGATCGCCATTGACCTTCGCCAGCCTCAGGGGCAGTCACTGGCCAAGCAGCTCGCGCTGCAGACAGACGTCCTGATCGAGAACTTCAGCCCCGGCACGCTAGAGAAGTGGGGTCTCTCGTACGAGGCACTCAGCGCAGAAAACCCCGGCCTCATCATGGTTCGCATATCGGGTTTTGGTCAGACCGGCCCCCGAAGAAACAGCCCTGGGTTCGGGGTAGTCGGTGAAGCCATGGGTGGGCTACGACACCTCAGTGGTGAAGTTGGCAGAAAGCCCGTGCGCGTTGGGGTCTCGATTGGTGACACACTCGCCGCGCTGCATGGCGTTATCGGCATTTTCGCAGCGCTAGAGGCCAGGCGAAAAACCGGGCGCGGCCAGGTTATTGATGTCGCCCTCCATGAATCGGTGTTTAACGTTATGGAGAGCCTACTGCCCGAGTACACCGAGGCGGGCGTAATCCGAGAGCCCGCGGGCTCAGCGCTTCCGGGCATTACCCCATCGAACGCCTACCCCTGCTCTGACGGACTGGTCTTAGTTGCCGGAAATGGTGACGGCATCTTTCGACGACTGATGGAGGTCATGGGGCGACTAGACCTTCGCGATGACCCCAGCCTCTCAGACAACGCTGGCCGCAATCTTCGCGCAGCAGAAATTGACGATGCCATTGCGGCATGGACTCAAGACCGAGAGGTGAACACGGTCATCGAAATACTGCAAGCCGTGCGCGTGCCTGTGGGCCGCATATACACAGCGAAGGACATTGCCGAAGACGACCACTATCGCGCACGGGAGATGATCATAGAGACGCAGGCCTATGACGGACTTCCGGTACATCAGCCCGGCGTTGTGCCCAAGCTCAGCGAGACGCCGGGCCAGATCCGAAGCCGTGCTCCACAGATTGGTGAGCACACCCAAGAGGTGCTGGAGGAGGCCGGATTCACCGCCGCCCAGATCGCGCAGCTGCGGTCGAACTCCATCATCGCTTAAGGCTCAAGGAGACCTCCCATGCGACCCCAACGCGTTGTGCTCTGTGATGTCTCCCCGCGAGATGGTCTTCAGAATGAAGCCAAAGCGGTCAGCACTGAGGACAAAATCCAGTTTGTGAATGCGCTCATCGCGACCGGTATTCCGCGCATCGAGGTCACTTCTTTCGTCTCACCCAAAGCGATTCCTCAGCTCGCAGACGCCGAGGAGGTGATGCGCGGGATCCAGCGCAACAGTCCCTGTGAGCTCAGTGTCTTGGTTCCCAATGAGCGCGGAGCGGAGAGAGCCATGGCCTGCAGCCCAGATGAGCTCAACCTGGTCATGTCCGTTACGGAATCGCATAGCCAGTCCAACCTGCGCATGAGCCCATCGGCCTCCTTTCACACGCTACAGCAGGTGATTCGTCGGGTCGAGGGCCTGGTCCGCGTCAACGCCTCACTCTCTTGCAGCTTTGGCTGCCCCTTTGAGGGCGATGTACCCATCGAGCGTGTACTGCACTGGGTACGTGCGTTTCGAGATGAGGGCATTGCGGGGGTAAGCCTATGCGACACCACCGGCATGGCCTTCCCCAGTCAGGTCAGAACACTCATTCAGGCGGTTCAGGCGGAGGCGCCGCAGCTGCGCATTACGCTGCATGTGCACGACACACGTGGCCTAGCACTTGCAAACATGATGACCGCCCTTGATCAGGGCATTCAGCACTTCGATGCCTGCACAGGCGGAATTGGCGGATGCCCCTACGCGCCCGGCGCCTCCGGAAACGCAAGCCTTGAGGACTTTGTCCACCTGCTCCACTGCGAGGGTGTAGCGACAGGTGTTGATCTTGAGCGGCTCTTGTCGGTGAGCGCGGATCTCCCACGCATGATCGGACACCCGCTGCACGCTCACCTGTCGCAGGCAGGTCCACGCATTCCCTTTCCCACTCATTAGGAGTTTTTATGCAACCGTATCGCCCGCTCGTTGGCCTTATGCTCGGTGACGTAACCGGTATTGGCCCAGAGGTCGCTGCTCGCGTTTTATCAGAGCCCAGCCTGAATCAAGAAGCCCGTGTGGTCGTGATCGGCGACCGTCGCGTACTTGACTTGGGCATGCAAGATGCTAAGTGCACATTGTCGATTCAGTCCATTGATGCGGTCTCCAAGGCCAACTGGAGCAATGACGCTATTGCGCTCATCGACCTCGCCGACACCAACCCGAGTGACTTTAAGCGAGGTGCAGCATCACCCGAGTCTGGTCGCCTCTGCGGTGAGGCCCTGAAAGTCATGACCGACATGGCGCTCCGCGAGGAGATCGACGCGGTCTGTTTTGCACCGCTGAACAAAGGCGCAATGAACCGAGGAGGATGGAAATACCTCGATGAGCACGCCATGTTTGCGGACTGGAACCAGCACCAGGGTTACTACGGCGAGGTCAATCTCATCAATTTATTTTGTACCTTCCGCGTCACCTCACATGTCAGCCTTCGAGAGGCCGTGGACCTGGTCGTTCCCAGTCGCATTGAGGGCGCCGTGCGTCTTGCGCACTCGGTGCTCACAGGCATGGGCATGGAGCATCCTCGCATTGGAGTGGCTGCACTCAACCCCCACGGCGGTGAGGGCGGTCTGTTTGGGCGCGAAGAGATTGAAATCATTGGGCCGACCCTTGATACGCTGAGGTCACAGGGCTTAGCCACAGAGGGCCCGTTTCCATCGGATACCGTGTTCCTAAAGGCAAAGGCGGGGGCGTTCGATGCCGTGGTCATCATGTATCACGACCAAGGACAGATTGCGACGAAACTCCTGGGTTTCTCGGAGGGTGTCACCCTTACGGGCGGGCTCAAAACCCTCTACACCACGCCAGCACACGGAACGGCATACGACATTGTTGGCCAAGGCAAGGCCCACCCGGGGGCTATGCGGCGCGCGTTAGACGTAGCCATCAAGCTCGCGCGGGCTCGTCACTGAAAACGCGCTGACCAAGCCTGGGCCTCGGAGAGGCCCAGCACTTCGCCGTAGGCCTGAGCAGAGAGCAGCTTTCGGGCGAGCGCATCGTGTTGACCCGACTGCAAAAGGCTCAGAGCCTCTTGCATGGCCATACCGAAGGCACCTCGCGCTAGCGCAGGGAAGATGGCGAGATCGATGCCCGCCTGACGCCATTGGCTGGGCTTGAGGGCCATAAGCTGCGGATCAACGCTCATGTTCACAACGCACGGTCCACCCACCTCGGCCCTGACACGCATGACACGCTCGAGCAGATTGAGACTTGGCTTGAGCTCTACAAACACGGCATCGGCACCCGCACTTAGGTAATCCCTGCCACGGGCAATGGCCTCGTCATCGCCGAGTGCGGCTGCACAGTCGGTACGACCAATAATGACCAGGGCCTCGTCTGCGGCTCCAGTGCGAGATGCGCAAGCGGCGCGAATGCGATCGGTCGCCTCTGAGCGCGAGACCACCGAGCGTGCACCCGGGAGCTGCGCACACTGCTTGGGCTGTACCTGATCTTCAATGTGAAAGCCCGCCACGCCAGCCTGCTCGAACTCATAAACCAAGCGCCGAATATTGAGCGGCCCTCCATGTCCCGCATCTGCATCGCAAATCACCGGTAGGTCTACACAGGGGGTGATTCGACGCAGATGATCCGCCATGAGCGTCAAGTCCACCAGCCCGAGATCAGGCTGGCCGAGCAGGCAAGCCGACACCGCATTTCCAGAGACATAGGCGAAGGGAAAACCCGCCTGCTGCACCAGACGGAGACCATACCCGTCGTAAACGCCGGGGGCAGACAGTGGATCCGTCCCTTGAAGGGCAGCTCTGAGCTGACGACGTTTCTGAGGGGCAGACATGTTTATGCAGACCGCAAGTGCTCAGGCCAGCCACCGTGGCGGGCGAGATAGTTCAAGAGCCCACCCTCGGCAATCAGGTCGAGCAGCACGGGGGGCAGCCCATCACCAGAGCGGTCGGGACGCCCTGCAATCTGCACCCGCCCGGATGCGAGGTCAACAGATACGGCATCTCCCTCGCGAATATCCTCTGTCGAACAGGCCAACAAGGCCAGGCCATTGTTGATGCCATTGCGATAAAAGGCACGCGCGAACGACTTCGCCAGAACGGCGCGTACCCCCATCTCACGCAGCACATGAGCAGCTTGCTCGCGCGAGGAGTTAATGCCGAAATGGGCTCCAGCCACCAGAATGGGGGACGCTGCAGCCTTGACGCGATCGGGAAAGCCGGCCGAGAGCTTCTCAAACGCGTGGGCGGCAACGAATACGTTGTCTTTCCCGGGCAAATACTTCGAGGAACAATGAATATCGGTGTTGACGGCATCGCCCAAGACCAAGGCCTGCCCGTGGATCAGTGCCTGGCTCATGCTGCACTCCTCCAGGTTCCATGCTGCACGGTTCGTGGGTCGGTGATCTCGCCGCGCAGTGCAGATGCTGCCACGGTGGCGGCAGAGCCCAGCCAGATCTCAGCAAGCTCATTGCCCAACCGGCCTTTGAAATTGCGATTAGCTGTGCTGATCACCGTCTCATGATCACCGGGGTAGAGATGGCCGGTTACGCTGATACATGTGCCACATCCTGCTGCCTCAACAGACGCCCCTGCAGCAGTCAGGTCCTCAATCAGCCCCTCACGGGCGGCCTGAAGATAGATGTCTCTCGATGCGGGGGTAACAATCATGCGAACGCCCGGCGCCAGCCGTTGACCGCGCAGGATGGCGGCAGCCTGTCGAATGTCATCAAGGCGGCCGTTGGTGCAGGTGCCAATAAGAGCAAACCGAATCGGAACCCCCTTCACCTGGCTCACCGGAATCACATCATCAACCTCGTGCGGACGCGAGACCGTGGGCTCAATGGCAGACACATCAATCTCGAGGCTGCGCAAGTACACGGCGTCTGAGTCAGCCCTCACCGGCTTGGGTGGTCGAGCACCTCGCGCTGAGAGCCAATCGAAGGTTTTCTGATCCGCCTCCAGCAGTACGGCCTTTGCGCCGAGCTCTGCACAGTGATTGCAAAGGGTCATGCGGTCATCAATATCCATGTGAGCAACCGCCTCGCCCACAAATTCAATGGCCAAGTAGTTGGCACCCTCCGCACCGAGCAGTCCAAGCAGTGTGAGGGTGATGTCCTTCGCCCAAACACCGGGAGCAAGGCGTCCCTTCAAGTGAATACGAATGGTGTGCGGGACTTGAAACCAAAGCTTGCCCGTTGCCATGACGGCAGACAAATCGGTGCCCTCCACGCCCATGCCGAGCGCATTGAATGCACCATAGGTCACCGAGTGGCTGTCTGTTCCAACCACCAGATCTCCGCAAGTCAGATGGCCCTTCTCAGGGAGCACTTGATGACAGATGCCATCACCGATGTCATAAAGGACCGCACCCTCCTTCTGCGAGAAACTGCGCATGGCGGAATGGGTCCGCGCCGCCTCTAGATTGGGCGGTGGAGAATAGTGGTCGAGCACAAGGGCAGTTTTGGTCGCAAACCGAAGCGGCTGCTCGCCCAATCGATTGAGCATTTTCAGCGCATTGGGTGCGCGTGCGTCTGTGAGCATGGCGAAATCGACTGAAGCTACAACAGTCTGCCCAGGCCGCACCTGCGGCAGGTCAGCATGAGCGGCAAGGAGCTTCTCAACAATGGTGGACCCCATGATTTCCTCTATATCGAAAACGTTGAACAGAGCGTTACGCTCCATACTTTCCGAGATCATCCCTGTTTTTCAATCGACCTGCTGCGAGAGATTTCCATGATCCATTCTGTTGATCACATAAGAGCTATTCAAGCCCCCGAATTTCTGCCCTGGGGGGAGACCCTTTTCGAAGGTTTCGAACGATTCGACCTGCCTGGCAAAGGTGCCACCATCCACGGGGTGAAGGGCGGGTCCGGCCCTGCCCTCTTGCTCATTCACGGCAATCCGCTTACGCATGCGAGTTGGCACAAGATCGCCCCGTCGCTTGCCCGTCACTTCACGCTGCTCATCCCCGACCTGCGCGGCTACGGCGACAGCAGCAAGCCCGAGGGCGGAGAGGATCACAGCGGCTACTCGTTTCGGTCGATGTCTGAAGACCTTCTCGCCGTGGCAGACCACTTTGGCATTCATGAAATGGCGGTCGTTGGACACGACCGCGGTGGCCGAGTCGGGTTTCGCATGGCACTCGACCATCCAGATCGAGTAAAGGCCTTTGTGCCGCTCGATATCGCACCCACGCATCATGTTCTGACCAACGTCACCATGGGCTGGGGACTCGAGGCCTATCACTGGTTCTTCATGGCCCAGAAAGCACCCTTCCCAGAGAAACTGCTGTGCGCGGACCTGAACTACTACATTCAGTACAAGCTCAACAAGAAGGGCGTAGGACTGCAGATCTTCTCGCCTCAGGCGATGGCTGAGTACGTTCGCTGCACCACTCCGGAACAGATCCATGCTGTGTGCGAAGACTACCGCGCTACGGTCTCGGTCGATCTGGCCATGGACACCGCTGACTTCGGTCAGCGCAAGATCACTTGCCCAGTCATGGTGCTATGGGGTAGCAACAGCCACTGCGGTCGCCACTTCAAAGTTCTGAAGGCGTGGTCTGACTGGGCACCAGACTTGCAAGGCTGCGACATTCCAACCGGACACTACCCCGCTGAGCAGGATCCCGAGCTGGTCTATAAGGCGCTCTGGGGCTTTCTGGCCCCCTGGAGGACAAAGGCATGACGATCACGCCAGGCGAGGCCAAGGCACGTATCCACAGTCAAGACGAGGTTGCGCTGCTCGACATACGTGAGCATGGTCAATACGGCGAAGGGCATCCCTTCCTCAGCGTGCACTGCCCGTTTTCCTCGCTCGAGACGGAAATCATTCGACTGGTGCCGCATGTTCATACCGAGATCATTCTTATGGATGACGGCGACGGAGTAGCAGAGCGGGCCTTGCAAATCCTTCGACACATGGGATACACCCGCGCATCGGCCATGCAAGGCGGAGCGCCCGGCTGGTCTGCCGCTGGATTCACGCTGTTCAAAGGCGTCAACCTGCCAAGCAAAACCCTGGGTGAGCTTGTTGAGCACCGAGACCACCCCAACATGATGACGCCCACCCAGCTGCATGACTGGATGCAAACGGGAAAATCCTTCGCACTGTTTGACTGCCGCCCACCGAGCGAGTACGCCAAAATGACACTGCCCACCGCGCACTGCGTGCCCAACGGGGAGCTGGCCCACCGAATCGGCGGTCTGGTGCAAGACCCGGACCAGCCCATTGTGATCACCTGCGCGGGACGCACACGCGGTCTGATTGGCTGGTCTGGCCTTGCCGCATTGAAGCTACCCAATCCCATTTATGCCATTGAGAACGGCACCCAAGGCTGGGCCCTGGCCGGTCACGCACTCCAGCGAGACAACCCCAAACCCGCCATGCCAGCACTCACGCCGGAGGCAAAGGCACTCAGTCAGGCACGCGCCGAAAAGCTCATGGCCGAGCATCACTTGAAGGAGATCGCACCGGAGAGCTTGCTCGAATTTGCAAAAGATCCAGCGCGGTGTGTGTTTTTGGTCGATGTGCGCAGCGAGGAGGAGTTTGCGCGGGAACATCTGCCTCAGGCCCAACACGCCTGGAGTGGACAGATCGTTCAGGCCACCGACCTGACGGCTGGCGTTCGTCGCGCCCGAATTGTGCTGTCTGACGACACCGGGATGCGCGCTGCACTCGCTGCGCTGTGGCTTAAAACCCTGGGCTACGAGGCCTTCATCCTTCGGAAAACCAGAGCTAGCGATTTGCCTACCAACTGGCGTTCCTTTACCCCCAGCCTGCCAGTAGCCACCCCAGTCCCGCACCTCTCACCAACAGAGGCCTATGGACTGATGCAGACCGCAGACATCCGCCTGGTCGACTTCAGAGGATCGCAGGCGTTTCGTAACCGGCATGCCACGGGTTCTGTCTGGGCGTCCCGCCCGAGACTCGCGAGCCACCCATTGCTGCATAAAGGCCAGGCAATACTTCTCGTGCATGAGGACCCTGTCCAGGCGGCATTTATTGCCGAGGAATGCACTCAGCTGGGCCTGGTCGTGAAGGGCCTGGTGAAAGGAGGCCTGAAGGCATGGCAACTGGCGGGCCTCGAGACTTCATCCAGCCCCGACGTACCTGCCGATGCGGACTGCATAGACTTTCTGTTCTTCGTCCACGATCGGCACGACGGAAACCTGGAATCGGCCCGTCGTTACCTGGAGTGGGAGACTGGCCTGATTGCGCAGCTCGATGCGCAAGAGCAGGCCAGCTTCAGCCTTTAAACCGACAGCAGACTGGTGAGTTCCCGAATAGAGCTCACCGTCTCAATGCGGCGAACGAGTTCAATGACTTGATTCGTTTTGACCGTCGAGAACTTGGCGAACTCGCAGTTCTCGCGGAACTTATCTGCCACTTCGTCGTAGCTCATGGGCATGGCGGGGCTTCCACGACCGAAGTCGGCAGCGCCCTTCACCACCCGGCCATCTTTGAGCGTAATGCTGATGATGGTAGTCATTTTGTGAAAGCCCGCGGCCTCTGCAACCGGGTCCACTCCGAACTCCACCTTGGCAATCATGGCTTGCACATCGGGGCGCATGACTACCTCATCGGTGAACTCATTGAGTCCCGCACGAGCATCGAGCAAGAGAATCGCCATGCAGAACTCCATGGAAAACTTGGCCTGAAGCTCATTGGTTGGACGATGATGAATGAGAGCATTGGGCATGTTGTGGTTGGTTCCGACCGTCACCTTCACCACATCTTCTGCACGAATACCGTGCTCCTTAATCAGCCTGAGCATTTCAGTCATGCCCGGGTGGGTGAGCGAGCCAGACGGGTGCGGCTTGATGGACACACCAGGTGACGCAAAGGTCCAGGGCTTACCAAGAACGCCATCGATTGCTTTGGGGTCGTAACCGCCACCAGCAGCGCTGAAGAAGCCGCGGGGTGCTTCCAGAATGGTCGGTGCTGCTGTCCAGCCAATGTTCGCAAACTCTGCTGCCACCACACCACTCTCAGATGAGCGGCCCGCATGAAAGGGCTTGGTCATGGTTCCGAAGTTCTCGCGCAGACCCGCCGACTGGCTGCCTGCAATTGAGAGTGCTCGCAGCATGGCCTCTTTACTCAGACCCATGAGGCGACCTGCGGCTGCCGCGCTGGCGAACGTACCGCAGGTTGCGGTGGAGTGAAAGCCGGTCTGGTAATGCCGTGGATTGATGGCCTCGGAAATTTTGCACTCCACCTCGACACCGACCTGATAGGCTGCGAACACATCGAGGCCAGTGGCATTAAGCTGCTCGCCCTTGGCCAGAGCAGAGGGCAGGCAGGGCGCGGTCGGGTGGGTGAGCAATCCGTAGACACGATCAGTGGCCACAGCGAGCTGCGTGTCGTCGTAGTCGTCGGCGTGAATTCCAACCCCATTTGCAAATGCTGCAAACCGAGGGGCCGTGCGAATGGACGACCCAATCACCGTACAAGGTCCGTCGGACACACCCAGACTCTGCAGGTGGGTTCGCACCAATTCTCCTGACTTCGCAACAGACCCGGACATGGCCAGTCCGATTCCATCGAGCATGGATTTCTTACCAAGCTCCATCACATCGGCAGGAATGTCCCTTGCCTGAGTCGTGCATACAAAATCAGCTACGTAATCGGTCAGCATTTGATCTCCTTCGGGAAGATGACGAGGTTGCGGGTAACTTCAAGGTCTTACGGATGAGCAGTTCAAGCTGTCGCATGACAGGATCGAGGGTTTGATCGAATCGGTAGAACAAACAGATCCCTACCGGCTCAAGCTGGCGGTCAAGCTTGACGCGCTTGACCATTTTTGCGGCCTCATAGCGCTGGGCCACGGGCTCGGGCACAAGTGCAATACAACTCGACCCCTTCAGAAGCGCCAGACTAGAGGCAAAGGACTTGGTTTCAATGATTGGAACCGGGGGCTCAAGACGCTCATTGAGGACCAGCCGCTCGAAAGCCCTGCGCGTAGAGGTTGTGTACGCCGGCAGAATCATGGGGTGTTGAATGAGCCTCTCAACGGTCATTGCACCTTTGATTGCCGTGTTCTCACTATCGGCAACAAAAACCGTCACCTCCTCATAGAGCGGCAGACTGACCAGACCATCTTCGTTTGCAAAATCGGTGAGCTGACCAATCACGGCATCGAGCTTTCCCCTGAGCAGGTCGTGAAACAGCTCGCTCGAGGAGAGCTCAATCGCCTGCACCTGAATCGGATTCTCGTCTTGCTCAGCCACCTTCAGAAAAGCGGGAAAGAGAGTGTGGAGCACACGAGGAATACAGCCCAATCGGATCTGGCGAGGACTGAGCTCGCCTGGGCTCTCGAGCGCCTGCAGATCGCGCAATACGCGAGCAGCACGCCCGATCAGATTCTTGGCCTCTGGTCGAGGAATGCATCCTGAGCGTGATCGTATGAAAAGCTCTGTGCCGAGGATCTGCTCGGCTTCGGAGAGCCGTTTGGAGAGCAAAGGCTGGTGGTCTCCGTACCGTTGCGCCGCACCGTGGATAGACCGCGCCTCCGACACCCAGACGATAGTCTCTAGGTGGCTACGTGTGAGCCGAGGCCCCACGCGTTTACCAGCAATCGGCATTTCGAGCTCTACCGGCATCATGATGTCGAAGGGCGACGCCTTCTGCGGTTTTGAAGCCAATTTCTCTGCCATGCTCTACCTCCTATGTAGGCAAGCTACTTTTTTATAATCTTAATTAAATATTACCGTATCTTTTGAAATAATGATTTAGTATCAAAAAAATTTCAAGGAGAAAATGCAACATGGCGCTTATCCAAACCCAACCCATTTCTGAATCGATTGGTGTGGACGTGCTCAACGTCGACATCCGAAAGCCCATAAGCGCAGACCTGCGCACCGAGCTGCATGCGCTCTGGGCAAAGCATCTGGTGCTTCGCTTTCGTGGCCAGCCCCTAACAGACCCTGAACTCCTCGCCTTTTCACGCGAGCTCGGTGAGCTTGAGCCGCCCGGGCCAAACCCCCAAGGAAAGCCCTATCTCCCCGAGTTTCCAGAGCTCAATGTCATCTCAAACATCAAGCAAGGTGGGGCCTCAATTGGGGGGTTAGGCGACGGAGAAGCCATTTGGCACAGCGACATGACCTACGCCCAGAGCGTACCCAAGGGTGCCGTGCTCCATGGCATTGAGGTGCCGCCTGAGGGGGGTAATACCTATTGGTCGAATCTGTACCTTGCATACGACAGCCTGCCCCGCCACCTTAACCAAGCAATTCAAGGCAAGCACGCCATTCACGACAGTACGTATAACTCTGCTGGCATCATGCGTATTGGCATGAAGCCCGTCACCGATGTGCGTGAGGCACCCGGTGCCCACCACCCGTTGGTCATTCGCCACCCCGGATCCGGCCGCCCCCTTCTTTTCCTTGGACGCCGACGAAACAGTTACATTCTCGGCCTTCCCATTGACGAGAGCGAGGCTCTGCTCGATGCGCTCTGGGCCCACGCGACACAGCCAGAATTCACCATGGAGCAGGTCTGGAAGGTTGGAGACACGATCGTCTGGGATAACTTCGGCACCCTGCACCGACGCGATAGCTTTGACCCAAACAGCCGCAGACTTATGCACAGAGCTCAAATTAAGGGCACCCAGCCCGTTGCCTTTGCGGAGGCCGCATGACCTCCCTTCGTCAGATCGAGATCTTCGGGGTAGAAGTTCCCCTCGCCGGCCCAGGGTTCAAGAATGCCTACATCACCAAGCGGTCTCAAAAGAGCGCTGTGGTGCGAATCACAGATTCCGATGGACACGTCGGCCTGGGCAACATTGACCCGTCCCCTGGGTACTCCACCGAGACCATAGACCAGTCACTCGACGCACTCGATCAAACCCTTGCACCAGCGGCACTGAACCAAGATCCGCACAACGTGCACGCCCTCATGGGGCGTCTTGCAGCTGCGCAACCGGGCTTCCTCGATGCAAAGGCAGCCATCGAGATGGCCTGTATGGACCTCATGGGACGTCGGTCAGGGCTTTCGGTGGCCACCCTTATGGGTGGACAAGTCCGAGATCAGTTTCGGCTTAATGCCTGGATCGGAATCGTCAGTCCAGATGAGGCAGCCGCAGAGGCAATGAAATGGCATGAGAAAGGCTGGCGCTCAGCGAAGATCAAGGTGGGGGGCGGTGTGAAAGCCGATGCCGATCGAGTGCGTGCGGTTCGAGAGGCAGTGGGCCCCGACTTTGCAATTCGCGTCGATGCCAACGCAGGGTACTCGGTAGACGAGGGTCTAGAGCTCGGCCGCCTGCTCGAGCCTTACGCCCTAGAACTCATGGAGCAGCCTGTTGCCGCGGATGATCTCAATGGGCTCGCGCGAGTGCGAAGCGGTGTATCGATGCCAGTCATGGCCGATGAATCTGTAACGGACTATGCGAGTCTGTTGTCGCTCATCCGAAGCAATGCTGTGGATCTGGTCAAGCTGAAGGTCATGAAACAAGGAGGGTTCTTGCAAGCCTCCCGGATGCTAGCGACCGCAGAGGCTGCTGGCCTTAAAGTGGTGGTCGGACACGGATTTGGGCTTGGGGTCAACACCATGGCGGAACTTTTATTCTCGAGCACCAGCCATGCCGTGGTCGATGGTCTCGAGTGCGTGGGACCGATCAAAACCACAGATGACATCGTGGAGCACAAGCTTGACATGACCAGCGGAAGCATTCGCCTGAGCTTCCCGCCCGGCATTGGCGTAGCGCTCGACGAGACCAAGCTCGAACGCTACGCCTTTCGACGTCACACCTTGACCTGAGCCGCCTTTCGCTTCGCGCGGAAGGTTGCGAGGAGCGAGAGGACGATCAAGCTAAAGATCACTAGCGCACCCGGACGCTCCAAAAAGTACCAGGCATTTCCAAAGCTGAGCTGCAAGGACTTCAAAGCCTCATCCTCGACCAATCCGCCCAACAGAATGCCCACAATGACAGCCGAGGGCGGATATTTGTAGCGGGACAGGGCCCAGCCCAAAAGGGCAAATACCGCAACGGTCACAGGACCCGCCGCAGTTCCGTCAATCGCAAACGCGCCAAATGTCGCCGCAATGAGGGTGACGGGGATCAGGAATCGAAGCGGTACCTTTACGATGGAGCTCGCGAAATAGACGAATAAGAAGCCAATCGGGAAGAGCAGCAGACACTGACCCACATTGCTGAGAATAATGGTGTAGACGACATCCTTGCTCTTGTCGATGAAGTTTGGCCCGCCGACGACATCGTGCATGGCAAAGGCCGCGAGCAGCACTGCAGTTGCACCTCCCCCAGGAATGCCCAATGCGAGCATGGTCGCCATAGAGCCGCCCTCTGAGCTGGAGTTGGCTGACTCTGCTGCAATAACCCCCTCAACATTACCCTTGCCAAAGGACTCCTTCTCTTTGGACGTGCGGCGGGCCTCTGCATAAGAGAGCAGGTTCGATACGGACGAGCCCACACCGGGCGTGGCACCAATCAAAATACCAATTGCCGTACCGCGAATCTGACACACCTTATGGTTCAGCACAGAGAAGAACCCTTTGAGCAGCTTTGGAACGCTGATCTCTCTGCCTCCTCCCTCCTCCACAATGAACTTTGCGTTCACCAGGTTAAAGAGTGCGCTTGCGGCGAGCAGGCCCATCAGCGCAGGCACGGCCGATACGCCATCAAGCAACTGGGGAACCCCCATCGTGCCACGCATATAGCCGGCGGTATTCATCCCGACTGTGCCAATCAACAACCCCAACACACCAGCCAAGAGCCCTCGCACAAGGCTCGCCCCGGCAAGTGAGCCGAGCATGAGCATGCCCCAAATTGCGATGCCCAGCATTTCAAACGGGCCCATTCGAATCACGATATTGGAGAGGGGGACAATGAGAAACAGCAGGACAAGGTATGAGATGAGCGCGCCCGTGACTGAGGCTCCGAGTGCGGCTCCCAGTGCCTCATTGTGCATACCCTTACGGCACATGGGGTAGCCATCGAAGGTGGTTGCAACCGCGGAGGATGTGCCCGGGATATTCATGAGAATGGCCGGCACGCTTCCCCCAAAACCCGCACCCGTAAAGATAGAGGTTAGGAAAATGATGGCAGGCAGAAACTCCATGTAGAGGGTCATGGGCAAGAACAGCGCCATGGCCATGGTGATGGAAATCCCTGGCATAGCGCCAAAGAACAAACCAATTGCAAGGCCTGGGAGCACCCAGATCCATGCGTCCATGCTTGAGGTCAGGACGTTGACCGCTGAAGAAAAAGCACCTACATCAATCATGTCAGCCTCCTAGAGCAAAACCATGGGCATGGGATACGGCACCAAGAGTTGATAGCCCTTAATGATGAGCACCGTGGCAAGCACGGAGAAGACCAGCATGACCCATGCACGTCGTTCGCCAGAGATATACAGGGCAACGGCAGAGAAGATGCACACAGCAAAATCGAAACCCACCACAAACATAGCCGCCACAAAGAGCACGTAGGCCACCATGAGGGCCAATATGCGACCAAATTCAGCTCGGTTCATGTCCTCTGGCTGCAATTCATCGGGCAGCTTGTCGGCCCGGAAAACTTGCGGCAACGCCAATGCACCCAAGACCAAGGCCACAAGAATCAGTGGCTGCAAGACAAACAGGTTCTCTGTGTCGAGCGAGGTCTTTCGGGCATCCATCCAGTACCAAATGACCCAGGTAAAAATGAGGGCCAAGATTGCCAGGTGGCCCCAGTCAATGCGCTTTTTCATGGTGCCTTTCAACATTCAGGTTTACGTTTTAGAGGAGTAGAAATAAAAACCCCGGCCTCAAAGAATTGAGCGCCGGGGTTACTTTACCGCTTTGAAGCTTAGTCCTTCGACAGCATGGACATATGCTTGTTTAACGCAGCAGAACCCTTGATGTACATCTGTTGGCTCTTCTCAGGGCCGTACCAGGGGTTCGGAAACTTCTGCTCTTTGGCGACGGCAACCCACTCGGGGTCCTCTTGCGCTTTTTTCAGTGCATCGACGAGCTTGGCACGGCGATCGGGGAAGTCTTTTGCGAGTTTGGTTTGAACCGTCCAACCGCGCTGCGAACCGGGTACCCACTCGACATTCAGCTTGTTTGCCTTGCCAAAGTCCTCGACGGTTTGCACGTCTTCCCAGTTCTCGACTTTCTCATCGGCGAATGTCATGAGCGCGCGGATGCGGGGCTTGAGTGCCACCCAACCCTCTGCACCGACGAGACCCACATCGACCGTGCTGCCCAAAACTGCGTTACGGGTAGGGCCACCGCCTTTGTAGGTCACGATGCGAACCTGCGAAGGATCAATGCCGGCAGTCTTAAGTAGCAAGGTAATGTTGATGAGGTCAGCGGAGCCGGGCTGCACTCCAATGGAAACGCTCTTGGGATCCTTCTTGAGTGCGGCAATGATCTCACCCACATTTTTCCACTTCGACTCTGCTGCAGTGGCCAGCAAGGTGTAGTCATTGGAAGGCAGGTTGAGGACATCGAAATCCTCAAGCTTGAAGGGGGCCTGGGTGAGGCCAATATTGGTGGAGATGTAGTTCACCGAGGTCATGGCAATGGTGTACCCGTCAGCAGGCTGCTGAAGAAGGAACATATGCCCGATTTGCGCACCAGCACCACCCTTGTTCACCACGGTGACTGGCTGTCCGAGCTGCTTTTGCAAGAACGGGCCAAAGGCACGTGCAATTCGGTCGTTGAAGCCACCTGGTGCGAAAGGCACCACGATGGTGACTGGACGCGAGGGGAAGGCCTGAGCGAAGACGGAGGTTGCACTGCCAGCCATTGCGGCAACGCCAAGGGCTGCGCCAGCTTGCAGGACGGAACGCCGGGTTTGGCGCTTGGTTGAGGTCATAGGTCGAACTCCTTCATGAATGAAAAGGCTGAGATTTGCCGAACACAACATTAGCCCAGACTTGCGAGCGAATCTGTTAGGGACAATACTGAAATACCAAATTCATCATCGCGCCCTAAGTCATTCATTCAAATAAATTTTTTCTTATAGAAAGATCCTCTTTCATGCTTACAACGCCGCCGAGCGCGTCCGACCTCTATTGGTCCTTCACAAAGATGTCTCTTCAAGCCTTTGGTGGCGTACTACCGCTTGCTGAGCGCATGATTGTGGGCGAGCGGCAGTGGCTAACGAAACGAGAATTTGTTGAGATGCTGGGCATCTCTCAGACCCTTCCAGGCCCGAACATCATCAACCTCTCGCTCATGTTGGGGGATAAGTTCCAGGGGCCGAGGGGTGCTTTCGCTGCAGTCATGGGCTGCCTTAGCTTTCCTATCTTGATTGTCTCTGCATTGGCACTTTTCTATCAATCTGTCTCTGACCAGCCGATCGCGCAAGGAGCCTTGCGCGGTATGTCTGCGGTTTCGGTTGGGCTGGTCTTGGCGATGGGATTCCGGCTCTTGGGCACGCAGAAGGACTTCAAGGTGGGGTGGCTGGCCATAGCCTGCACGGTGATTGGTGTGGGGGTCTTTGGCCTCAAACTGACCATGGCCATTCTCGTGTTCGGCCTCCCTACCCTATTGGTTCGCTACTGGCAGATTGCCCGCGAGGCACGACAGGAGGCCCAATGATTGCGCTGCTTTTTCCACCGCCAGACTGGGCGCTGCTGGGCGAGATCTTCATTCGCTTCTTGCTGCTATCACTACTGGCAACGGGCGGAGCGCTCGCGATTGCCCCTGCCATGCACGACTATCTGGTAGGACAGCGAGCACTCCTCACAGATGCTCAGTTCGTTGGCGCCATTGCGCTTGCTCAGTCGGCGCCAGGTCCAAACGTGCTTTTTGTCACGGTGCTTGGCTGGCAGGCAGCAGGTTTCTGGGGCGCCGCCGCAATGACCGCTGGCGCACTCCTGCCGTCCGCGCTCCTGGCGGTTTACGCTGGCCGGATCGTGGGTAATAACCCCCAGAGCCGGTTCATGCGGGCGCTCCGGGAGGGTTTGGCCCCCCTGGCCATTGGCCTTACTTTTGCGACCGGAGTCTTGCTGATCACGCCGTGGGTGGAAGACCTGCGCATGATGGCTGTCGTGCTGGTGATTACCGTGATTGCATACAAGACCAAACTCCAGCCTATATTCATGATCATGGCTGGGGCACTGCTTGGGGGGTTCGGTCTCTTAGGCTGAAACTTGGGCTGAGAGTCTGGGCATGGCAAGGCGCACCTGAAGCGCGCGTTCAATGTGATCTCGGGCAAGCTGCTCGGCCTTGGCTTCATCGCCGGCCCCAATCGCCTGGACCAATCGCTCGTGTTCTTTCAGAGCCTCCTGGGCTCGCCCCTTGGCTGCATAGGTTGTACTGCCTAGCAGCCAGAGTGACTCTTCCATGCGCTGAGTCATTTCTTGCAAGTATGGATTGTGGGCGGCCTCTACCAGTGCACGATGAAACTCTGAATTCTGAATACCAAGGGCCTCAATCGCCTTGGGTCCGCTTCGCTTCGAGAGTTTTGCCTCGATTAAGAGCATTTCTTTAAGACTGTCGACCTCTGCCTTCGATGCGTGCTTTGCAGCGAGCCGCGCAGCTGCGCCCTCAAGAATTTGTCGCATCTCGTAGAGCTGAACAATTTGTGCGCGACTGAGTGTACGGATGGTCAGAACGCGCCCTGGACCGAGTTCAGCGAGACCGCGGCTCAAGAGCCGAGAGAGCGCCTCCCGGACCGGAGTACGGCTGCAGCCAAGGCGCTGAGCCACAGCCTCCTCCCCCAATCGATCTCCCGCGCGAAGCGCGCCAGAGCGGATATCGCGGGCAAGGTTTTGATAAACGCGATCTGCAGTGCTTGACTTGGACATGGCTCAATTGTATACAATTGGACACAAATTAATGGAAAGGATGTTTTTATGGACCTCAAACTGGTGGGAAAAACAGGCCTGGTGACGGGTGCGAGCGCAGGCATTGGTCGTGCGATTGCTAAGGGACTCGCAGCAGAGGGCGTTCGTCTTTGCATTGTTGGGCGGCGGGAAGACAAGCTGCACGAGGTGGCTCAAGAAATCGTGAAGGACGGCGGACCCTCCCCAACCATTTTGGTTAAGGATTCCATGGAGGAGGACGCTGCAGAAGTCATTTCAAAGGCGGCACTCGAGGGGCTTGGTCAAGTCGATATCCTGATCAACAACGCGGGGGGTTCGCGCCCTTTCAAGCTCCACACGGATGAATCCACTTGGAACGAGGCCATGACGCTGAACTTTACGCGCCATCGGCAGATTACGGACCGGCTCATTGACCAAATGATGAACAATGGCTGGGGTCGAGTCATTAACATCACCGGCAAGTCAGAGCCGGACGGCATCAATGGTGCCTTCTGCGCGAAGGCAGCCATGCACTCCTGGGCCAAGGGCCTGTCGAGAGAGGTCGGCAAGAAGGGCGTCACCGTCAACAGCATCCCCCCCGGGCGCATCATGAGCGACCAGATTCTGCGCAACTACACCCCAGAATTTCGGGCATGGCAGTCAGAGCACGAGATTCCTATGGGCCGCTACGGCGAGCCCGAGGAACTCGCCGCACTAGCCATCTTTTTGTGCTCCCCGCTCGCGCAGTACATCACGGGCACTGTTATTCCGGTAGACGGCGGCCTTCGTCGCTACCAATTCTAAGCATGCTCGACGTCCTGGTAATCGGCGGCGGCAATGCCGCGCTCTGCGCCGCGCTCAGTGCACATGAGGCGGGAGCGCGGCACGTGGCCGTCTATGAGTCTTCACCCGAGGCCGAGCGCGGCGGAAACAGCATCCACACGCGCAACATTAGGGTCATGCACCGAGCACCCCTGGGTCATCTGAGCGAGTCCTACCCAGAGGAGGAGTTCTTTCAGGATTTGCTCCGCGTCACTGGCGGCAAGACCACCGAGCCACTCGCCCGCATGGTCATCCAAGAGTCCGAAACCTGTCCACCCTGGATGCAACAGCAAGGCGTTCGGTTTCAGGCCTGCCTGGGTGGCACCCTGCACCTCGGACGAACCAACAACTTCTTCCTCGGTGGCGGCAAGGCGCTCATGAACGCCTACTACCGATCTGCCCTCTCCAAAGGGATCGACGTGCACTATGACAGTGCCGCCACCGAGCTACTGTTCGATGGAAACCGCTGCCTGGGCGCGCGATTTGAGCGCAATGGTGTCGAGGTAGAAGTTCGGGCAAAAGCAGTCGTGGTCGCCTCGGGGGGCTTTGAGTCGAATCGTGATTGGCTGCGCGAGGCCTGGGGCCCAGCAGCAGACCAGTTCCTGATTCGTGGCTGCCGATTCAACCAGGGCACTGTCTTGAAGCACCTCATCGACCATGGCGCCCAGTCGATTGGGGATCCTACGCAAGGCCACTGTGTAGCAATTGATGCAAGAGCACCCCTGTATGACGGTGGCATTGTGACCCGTATTGATTGCGTGTCGTTGGGCATTGTGGTGAACAAACATGCACAGCGCTTTTATGACGAGGGAGAGGACTTTTGGCCCAAGCGTTATGCCATATGGGGGCGATTGGTCGCCCAACAGCCAGATCAGATTGGCTACTCCATTATTGACGCAAAGGCACAGGGTCGATTTATGCCCCCAGTGTTTCCGGGCGAGACAGCAAACAGCATCGCCGAGCTTGCTCACAAGCTTGGGCTCGACCCAAACACCCTCCAAAAGACGGTGGACGAATACAACCAAGCCGTCGTGCCGGGCACCTTTGATCATGCAGTGCTGGACGACTGTCGCACAGACGGCATTTCGCCCCCGAAGACCCATTGGGCTCAGCGTATCGACACAGCGCCATTCACGGCCTACCCGCTGAGACCCGGTATTACCTTCACCTACCTGGGCGTACGCGTCAATGACCGGGCCCAGGTGCTGTTTGAAGACTACTCCCCCAACCTCTTTGCCGCAGGCGAAATCATGGCCGGCAATGTGCTCGGTCAGGGCTATGTGGCCGGGGTTGGTATGACCATTGGTACCGTCTTCGGCCGCATTGCTGGCCGAGAAGCAGCGAGAGCCGCATGACCCACATTCCTATATCTGTTCTTCCCGCCACCACCGCCGTCGAAGAGGGCGCAAGGGTGATGGGTATCTGTAACTCCTGCCGTTACTGCGAAGGCTTTTGCGCCGTTTTTCCGGCCATGGAGAGACGCCTGACGTTTACGCCTGAATCCATGCACTTCTTGGCGAATCTCTGCCATAACTGCGGTGCGTGTTACCACGCCTGCCAATATGCGCCTCCTCATGCCTTCGCGATAGAGGTGCCTAAGGCAATGGCAGCGATTCGCAAAGAGACCTATGCACGCTTTGCCTTCCCGCAGGCCTTGGGCAAGGCATACCAAAGACAGGGACTTGCCCTCAGCCTCGCGGCAGTCGTTGCCTTCTTCGTGATCTTCATTGTGGGCGCAGTGGGGGGCGGTGATCCGGCTCGACTGTTCACAGCACCCGGCCCCGGCCTGTTTTACGAGATTACCTCGCATGGGCTTTTGGTGAGCGTCTTCGGTCCCGTCTTCTTGTTCGCGGTCTTGGCAATGGTGATCAGCGGCATGAAGTACTGGACCATGTTGCGCGCGAGCAGCAACGAAGCAGCCTTCCCCTTACAAGAGGCAGCCGACACCGCACAGGCTGTACTAACGCTGCGTTACCTGGAGGGTGGTGGCGATGGATGCCCCGACCAGTCTGATGCGCCCAACCACTCGCGACGGATTCATCACCACCTGGTGTTTTATGGCTTCATGCTGTGCCTGGCGTCCACTTCGATTGCGACGCTCTACCACTACCTGCTCAACCAACCGGCCCCCTACCCGCTTTTGAGCGCTCCTGTGATTCTTGGTACGGTGGGCGGGCTTCTGATGGTTCTTGGATGCACCGGTTTGCTGTTGACGAGGGCCAAGCGAAACCCTGTGCTCAAACGCGCCGACCAGTCGGTGATGGACGTGGGATTTGTAGTCTTGCTTCTTCTGATTGCAGCCAGCGGTCTTGCGCTTCTGGCGGTGCGGACCACGGCGGCGATGCCGTTGGTGCACCTCTTTCACCTCTCCACCGTTCTGGCCTTCTTCCTGTTAATGCCCTACAGCAAATTCGTCCATGGTCTTTATCGTGGGATTGCACTCTGGTGGCACCACCGGGAGCAGCGCAACCCCACGCGTCTCAAGCTATCGGACGCTTAGGGCTTTAGGTAGACAAAGCCCTCTTTCGACTGCAGCTTTGCAATTTCTGCTACGCCAGAGGGAATGATGACGGCCTCTGCAGAGACCGTTTTGGGGTCGATCTTGCGAGAATTGAAGGTATTCATGCAGGCTCGGAACTCTACGCCACGGGTCTTGAGGATTTGCATCGTGGCATCGAAGGGGTTTCCGTTTTTGTCTTTGGCACCATCGAGCATGAAATCAATACCGGCGCCGTGACCCACGACGACAACCTTGGTTCCAGCAGGCATGGCATTCAGCAGATTTTTCACGTTGTTGAGCACCACAGGGGCCTTATCGGTTCCCTCGTTGATATGCACCACAACTTTGTCGGACGCCGCAGCTGCTGCGGAAATGACAAATGCAACCGATGCAATCAGGGCTTTGGAAACTTTTTTCATGGTCATCTCTCCTTGAGTTACTTACCGTAACATTGGAGCACATCGGAGGCCTCATGTTGAAATACGTTTTTCTAAAATGTTCTGCTCTCATCGTTTCATTGGCGCTTGTCGTCCTCGGCACGGCACAGGCCGCCGTTAAGGTTGGGCAGCCAGCGCCTGCGCTTACCCTCATCGACGTGCAGGGAACGCCGGTTTCCCTGGATCAGTTCAAGGGCCGCTGGCTCGCACTGGAGTGGGTCAACCCCTCATGCCCCTTTGTACAAAAACACTACAACAGCGGCAATATGCAGAAGACACAACGCGTGGCCCGTGAGCTAAATGTGCGCTGGCTTCAGATCAGTTCCACCAATAGCAATCACCCGGAATTCAGAGATGGGCCAAGCCTCATGGCCTGGAATGTGGCCATGAAGTCTCTGCCAGCTCTGGTTGCCCTCGATGCAGACGGAAAAACGGGACGCGCATACGGTGCCAAGACCACCCCCGAAATGGTGCTCATCAATCCGGAGGGCATTGTGGTCTACCACGGGGCGATCGACAGCATTCGTTCTGCCAGCACCAGAGACATTGCCTTGGCCGTAAACTACATGGAGCAGGCCATGCGCGAGGCGACGGCAGGTAAACCAGTCTCCGTCCCTGAGTCCCAGCCCTACGGATGTTCCATTAAGTACTGACCATGAATCCAATACCCACCCCTGATGAGCACCAGACGCTGCGTGATGCCCTGCGTGACCTGTGCGGCCAGTTCGATTCCAAATACTGGCAGACCATAGACGAGGCGCGCGGCTACCCCGAGGCATTTGTAAACGCGCTCACCGAGGCGGGCTGGCTGGCTGCACTGATTCCCACGGAGTATGGGGGGTCGGGGCTCAGCCTCACCGAGGCCTCGGTCATCATGGAGGAGATCAATCGATCGGGTGGCAATGCCGGCAGCTGCCACGGCCAGATGTACAACATGGGCACATTGCTTCGGCACGGGTCAGATGCGCAGAAACAGCAGTTTCTGCCCAAGATTGCAACGGGTGAGCTTCGCCTTCAGAGCATGGCCGTGACCGAACCCACCACAGGCACCGATACCACTCAGCTCAAGACCACCGCAGTGAAAAAGGGCGACCGTTATGTTGTGAATGGTCAGAAGGTATGGATCTCACGCATTCAACATTCCGACCTAATGATCTTGTTGGCAAGAACGACACCGCTAGACCAGGTGAGCCGAAAATCTGAGGGGATGAGTATTTTCCTGGTCGATCTTAAGTCCTCGATTGGACATGGCATGGAAGTGCGCCCCATTCGGAATATGGTGAACCATGAGACGAACGAAGTCTTCTTCGACAACCTCGAGATTCCGGCCGAACAGCTCATCGGCGAAGAAGGCAAAGGCTTCAAATACATTCTTGATGGGCTGAATGCAGAGCGCGCGCTCATTGCAGCCGAATGCATTGGAGATGCCTATTGGTGCATTGATAAGGCCCGCACCTACGCCCGCGACCGTGTCGTGTTCGGCAGGCCTATTGGTCAAAACCAAGGCGTCCAATTCCCGATTGCGCAGACCTATATGGAGACCGAGGCAGCAAGCCTCATGCGTTTTAAAGCCTGCGCACTCTTTGATGCAGCCAAGCCCTGCGGTGCAGAGGCAAACATGGCGAAATATCTTGCGGCCAAAGCGTCCTTTGAAGCCGCAGACGTATGCCTACAAACCCACGGTGGATTTGGTTTTGCAGCGGAATACGATGTCGAGCGAAAGTTCAGAGAAACGCGGCTCTATCAGGTCGCGCCCATTTCATCGAACCTCATCTATTCATACATCGCAGAGCACATCTTGAATCTTCCCCGCTCGTTCTGATTGGGGAAGATTCAGAGGCCATCAGTGTTTTGCGGGGCCCGTCGCACGGGCGTTGGCATCTAGCCCGCCCTTGGCCTTCCATTCCTCAAACCCGCCTTGCAGAATGCGCACGTTTTCGTAGCCTGCGAGGCGAAGGGCAAGGCCCCCCTGAGCCGAGAGACTGCCCGTATTGCAGTAGATGAGCACCATCTTGTTCTTCGGGATCTGCGCGCGTTGCTCTAGGACTTTGCGCCACTCAATGTTCACAGCACCTGGAATATGAGACTTCGCAAACTGGCCTGCATCGCGGGCATCGATGATCATCATCTTGCTGTACTCAGATCTTGGAATCTGTTCTGCAAAAATCACCGCGCCGCCGTAATCGACAAACTCGAGGTAAGCCGCAAGTTCATCAATCAGTGCAGCCTTAGTGTCGGCTTGCTGAGCAAGCACTGGACCGCTCAAAAGGATTGCGCCGCAGAGTGCAAACTGAGCAAGGGGGTGTTTCATTTTGTCTTTCTCCCATGATTTTTTATTTATACGCATATAAGAATACGGCAGTGGTCTTTGAAAAGAAAGCTGCAGACAATACAACCATGACGCTCTTCCCTCCTACTGTCGCGCTCACAGGCGCAAGCGGCACCATTGGGTCGGCCACGCGCCTTGCTCTTGAGCGCGCTGGGTACCGCGTCATGTGCCTGGGGCGCAAGGATCTGGAGGAGGAACGTGCCCTGACTGAGGCGCTTCGTGAGAGCAAGGTCGAAGCAATTATTTCTTGCATGGCCTCCAGAACCGGCACTCACACTGACGCCTGGCGCGTCGATCATGATGCACAACTCCGCCTTCTGAGGGCTGCCGAAGGCGCAGGCGTGCGTCAGTTTGTGCTGCTCTCCGCCATCTGCGTCCAACGCCCGAAGCTTGAGTTCCAACGCGCGAAACTTGCCTTTGAAGCAGCGCTGCGGAACGCGTCAATCTGCTGGACCATTGTGCGGCCCACGGCATTCTTTAAATCACTGAGCGGCCAGCTCCGCCGAGTTACGCGTGGCAAGCCCTTCCTCGTCTTTGGAGACGGGAGCCTGACCCGCTGCAAGCCCATCTCCGATCGAGATCTCGCCGCGTTTCTGGTTCACACACTCAATAACGCTGAAACTCACAACGCGATTCTCCCCATTGGCGGACCGGGTGACGCCCTTTCGCCGCTCGATCAGGCGGCGTTGCTCTCCAAGATTTTGAATCGACCTGTGCGGGTTAAGCACATTCCCGCCAGTATGTTGCTCACGGTTGCCAAGCTGCTGCAGCGTGTGAGCTGGCTTTCACCGAGGCTCGCCGAGAAGGCGGAGTACGCGCGGATTGGACACTACTACGCTACAGAATCGATGCTGGTCTGGAACCAGCACAATCAGGCATACGACGCTGAGGCCACGCCAAGCTGGGGCCAAGAAACGCTCGAGGGCCACTACCGAGCTGCACTCAAGCAGCTCGGCTATTGACGGCCTCAGATCTTCGCAGTCGAGGCGCAACCCGAGGCACCGTCAGCATAGTGCTCATCACTGCCATGATCAGCAAGGCTGTGAAGGTCTCTGGGGTGATGATCTGCTTGTCCAGCAAGATATTCGCAAAGATGATCATGATGAGTGCCTTGGTTTGCAGCAGCCAACCCACAATACTTGCCTCACCCTTTGGCCACCCCAGCCAGAGTGCTGCAAGTCTCACCCCCAGCAGTTTTCCCGCCACCGAAGCAACGAGCAGTAGCGCAGCCACCACAAACACCGCGTAACCGCCGAGCTCCCAGTTCGTGCGCAATCCGGTCGAGAGGAAGAAGACAGGCATGAGCGCCAAAAGCACATGGTGACGGAAAAGGTCCAGCCGCTCTTGGTTGAACCATTCGGACTCCATGACCACGCCCGCAAGAAAAGCGCCCACCATGAAGTGAAGGCCAGACCAATCCGCTCCAAAAGCAACGAGAGCGAGCCATATCAGCGCGACCGGGTAGCGGTCTCGCTCGTCAAGCCTGTGCATGAGACGCCGAAAAAGCCAGGCCGAAACCGCGAAACCAAGAATGAAGATAGCCTGTCGCCCCATACGCTGCCAATCCATGAGAACGAGAGCAAGCAGCCCCCACACCGCTAGGTCGTCCAGACTGGCGTAGCGCAAAATTCGTTGGCCCAGAGGCTGACGAAGCACCTCGAGCTTCTCCATGAGCAGTATCAAAATGGGCAGCGCCGTAACTGAACAAGCCATCCCGACGCCCAGTACAAACTGCCAGGGCTCCGCGTGGAGCCCGATCCATCCGGGGTAGGTCGTCAACAACAGAGCTGCTGCACTTCCGAGAATCAGTGGAGTAACCAGCGCACAACTGGCGGTAATCGCGCTCTCTCGCCTGTGGATCCACGCCTTGCGAAGGTCGAGCTCCATTCCCGCGATAAATACGAAAAGCATCACGGCCCACCATGCGATGCCGTTGAGGGACTGCACCACAGCCGGCGTAAATACGAACTGGTAGTAGTCAGGAAAAGCACGCCCCAGTAAACCCGGGCCAAGGACAATGCCCGCAACAATCTGAACCACAACAAGCGGCGCAAAGTAATCCGTGCGACCAAGACGCCAGATTAGCCAGGGCAGGCTAAATATCAGGATCATGGCAATTAAGAAGAGCTCAACGGTGTTCATGGTTGGATTATGCTATGTGCACCGCAACAACACGGCCACCCTGCCTAAGGCTGAAAGATGAGCACACTGCACAAAATTGTCATAGTCGGCGGCGGTGCCGGCGGTCTAGAACTGGCCACTCGACTCGGCGACCGTTACGGCCGGGGGAACCGAGTCCATGTCACGCTCGTTGACAAAAACCGCACCCACATCTGGAAGCCGAAGCTTCATGAAATTGCCTCGGGAAGCATGGACTTGGGCGACCACGCGGTGGATTACATGGCCCAAGCGCACTGGCACCACTTTACGTTTCGGATCGGGGAACTTCAGGGCCTTGATCGCGAGAACAAAACAATCGAATTGGGCCCATACCTCGACGATGCCGCCCAACCCGTTACGCCGCCGCAGAAGATTGCCTACGACACGCTAGTCATCTGCATTGGAAGCCTTAGCAATGACTTCGGTACGCCAGGCGTCAGAGAGCACGCCCTTCGCCTCGAGACCCAACACGATGCAAAGGCGTTTCACTCGAAGATGGTGAACGCCTGTATCCGCGCCCACAGCCAATCAGGAGCAATCCACGATCGGCAACTCCACGCAGTCATCATTGGGGCGGGCGCAACGGGCGTCGAGCTTGCTGCCGAGTTGCACCGGACCACCCGTGAGGTCGTTGCCTTTGGGCTAGACCGTATTGATGCAGACAAGGACTTAAAGGTTAGTCTGATTGAGGCTGCAGACCGCATCCTGCCTGCGCTCAACCCCAGACTCTCACATGCTTCAGAGGCACTCCTCTCGCGGCTCGGCGTGCAGGTCATTACGGGTGCTCGGGTCATGGAGGTGATGCCCACCAAGATTTGTCTGGCGGACGGGCGTGAGATTGAATCGGAATTGGTGGTCTGGGCTGCCGGCGTGAAGGCCCCAGATTTTCTGAAAAACTTCGGCGGTCTGGAGACCAATCACATCAATCAATTGGTCGTGCGCGACACGCTTGAGACCACTCGCGACCCAGACATCTTCGCCTTGGGTGACTGCGCGGCCTGCCCATGCCCCGATGAGGACGGCGGGCGCGCCGGCATTGTGCCACCGCGGGCGCAGGCTGCGCATCAGCAGGCGTCTCATATGCTCAGCCAAATCAAGCGCAGACTCCGGAACCAGCCCTTAAAGCCATACCGCTATCGCGATTTTGGCTCCTTGGTCTCACTCGGAAAATTCAGCACGGTTGGAAACATGATGGGTGGCATCATTGGCAAGAACCTCATGGTTGAGGGGTATTTCGCCAAGCTGATGTACATGTCGTTATACAAGCTGCATGAGCTCGCGATTCATGGAGCAATCAAGACCACACTGTTTACGCTTGCGCGAATGATCACCAAACAGACCAATCCCACCGTAAAGCTCCACTAGCCTAGGATCGTCATGTCTCTTCCTCAAATGTCTCTAAACCGACTCGATGGCAGCCCGTGCAACCTGGCGGACTTCGACGGCAAGGTCTTGCTCATTGTGAATGTGGCCAGTGCCTGCGGATTTACGCCGCAATACAAAGATCTCGAGGCGCTCTACCGGGCCCATCAGTCTCAAGGCCTAGTCGTTATGGGGTTCCCCTGCAATCAATTTGGTGGGCAAGAACCTGGCAGCCCTCAAGAAATCGCAACCTTCTGCAGCCAAAGGTTCGATGTCACCTTTCCCCTGTTTGAGAAATGTGAAGTGAACGGCGCGAACACGCACCCGCTCTTCCAGTTCTTAAAACAGGCGGCCCCCGGCGTATTGGGCACTGAATCCATCAAATGGAACTTCACCAAGTTTTTAGTAGATCGAAGTGGCGCGGTCAACGCCCGATTTGGCTCTGCGGACGGACGAAACAAGATCGAACCCGCGCTACTGCGCTGCCTTGAAGTCAGCGCCTGAGTCGCGCACCAACGCCCTGGCGTGCGCCAGGTTCTTGTAGGCCACTACCGCATCGCTCATGGAGTCCAGTGCCGCTGAGAGCCGGGCGTAGTCCTTAGCCTCACGAATCACCGAGCGATAGGGCGCAAGCATGACCCGAATCAGAAATAGACATGCGCCATGACCAAGCGGCAACGTGACCTGACGCTCGTGGCGAAACCAAAGCTGATCCGCGCGTGTGAGCGAAGCCGTGTCGTCTGTACCCGGTGGCCTCGCTCGAGAGGCGCTACCCGCGAGTGTCCAGACCGTTCGCACAAACGGCCCCTTCTCCGTCATAGCCTGAGAGATGGCGGGCATGGCCATTTGGAGCGACTCATTGTCTGCTACGGGCTGGTGCAGCTCCGTCATGGACTGGCCAAGCCGCTCCCCTGGAACCCATCCGCTCGGAAACGAGACCGACAGAATGACCGACTCAAGCCCTTGATCAGGTCTGGTGAGCATGACCGCAAAATCTTCTTGCAGACTGAGGCTCAGCGCATTGAAAAAGGTGATCTCGTCCGGGGCTTCAAATCCCCCCAGCCATGGGAACCGTCCATTGGTATCGATCGGCCCGTCCGGTAAGACACGCTGAAAATACTGCCGGACAGACGCCGCCAATTGTGCAACTGCCGAGGGCTCTAGATCGGGCTGAATCGAGACCAAAACATTCCGCTCCAGGCGCGCGCGCTTTTCCTCAACCCACTCTGACCACTCGCTGTCTTCGAGAAGGATTGGGGCATCCCCAAGCTTGAGCAGATCGGGGCGGATACGGTGAGGTACTTCTATGTTGGGCCCAATCGGGGGCGTCACTCCGAGCCGATACGCGCGCCCTGGGCCGGGGAGAGGATGCGGCAGCTGCATGCGGTTCGAGACTGAAACAGACATCCACTATTATGAGCAGGCCGTGAGCACCCCACAAACCGTTCTCAGCCTCGGACTCACGCAGACGCTTGCCTGGGCCTCAAGCTACTACCTGCCCGCTGTGCTGGCTGGCCCGATGTCCGCCAGCCTCTCCGTAGAGTACTCAACTGTTTTTCTTGCGTTTTCTGTGTCGCTCGGGATCTCGGCCTTCCTGGGTCCTTTTTTTGGGCGTGCAGTCGACCGTTGGGGGGGGCACCGGGTGCTCCCGCTCTCGAGCCTGCTCTTTGCACTCGGGCTCTTCTCCCTGGGATACGCCCAGACAGCAATCGCACTCTGGGGTGCATGGGTAATCATTGGCATTGCGATGGGCTGTGGGCTCTACGAAACAGCGTTTTCTTCACTGGTGCGTTTGTACGGCCAAAATGCACGGCCCGCCATCACGGGGGTTACGCTCATCGCAGGTTTTGCATCAACCGTGGGCTGGCCTATCAGCGCCTGGATCGAAAGCGGTTGGGGCTGGAGAGAGGCCTGCTACGTTTGGGCGCTCTTACACCTGACACTTGGTTTACCACTTAATGCGTGGCTCTCTTGGGCACACGTGGCTGAGTCAAAAGGCGATGATCAAACGCTGCGATCCACCCACGAGGCCAACACCTCGCCGCCCGCTCACCAGGTGATTGCGGTGTCGGCTGTGTTCGCCATAACCGCATTCATGAGTACTGCACTCGCAGCGCACTGGCCCAGGCTTCTGGAGTCCCTCGGCGTGGGACTCACAACCGCTGTTGCGCTTGGTGCGCTGATTGGACCCGCTCAGGTTGGGGCGCGCATCTTGGAGTATGGTTTTTTGCGAAAGACCCACCCGATCGTCTCGGCGAGGCTTGCGTTGGCCGCTCACCCCATTGGCGCAGCCTTATTCTTGCTGCTTGGGCCGGCCTGGGCGCCTGTTTTCGCAATACTCCATGGCGCTGGCAATGGGATCATGACGATTATTAAAGGCGCCCTGCCTTTGGCCCTCTTCGGCTCTGTCGGATATGGAGCCCGACAGGGCTGGATCATGATGCCTGCCCGCCTCAGCATGGCGCTTGCTCCTTGGCTTTTCGGACTGATCTTGACGCACTGGGATCAAAGGGCCATTCTCCTCACGCTCGGCCTGGCGCTTGTGTCGCTTTTGCTCATGCTGTTGATCCGAAAACCCTGAAACTTTTCACTCGCTCATCCGTCCAAACGACCTATGAAACGCATATTCCTCTTCCTCTTGACCAACATCGCCGTCATGGTGGTGTTGTCCATCATTATTTCCGTCTTTGGCCTGGGCAATGTGCTCGACTCCGCTGGGGTTGGCCTCGACCTTGGCGCATTGCTGGTGCTCTCTGCCGTTGTCGGCATGACCGGCTCCATCATCTCGCTGGCCATGTCCAAGTTCATGGCAAAGCAGTCCACGGGCGCTCAGGTCATTACTCAGCCTCGCACAGAACTTGAGCGCTGGCTGGTCGAGACTGTAGCCCGCCAAGCGGAGAAGGCTGGCATTGGCATGCCGGAAGTGGCCATTTATGAATCTCCCGACCTGAACGCTTTTGCCACCGGCATGTTCAGAAACGACGCGCTCGTGGCCGTGAGCACGGGGCTACTGCGGGGCATGACACGCGACGAAATTGAAGCTGTGCTCGCCCATGAGGTAAGCCACGTCGCCAACGGTGACATGATCACGCTCGCCCTCATCCAAGGGGTGGTCAACACCTTCGTATTTTTCCTATCCCGTGTGTTGGGGCATTTCATCGACCGCGTGGTGTTCAAGACCGAGAGCGGGCACGGTCCTGCCTACTGGGTTACCGCCATCATTGCTCAGATCGTGTTGGGCATTCTTGCCAGCGCCATCGTCATGTGGTTTAGCCGCATGCGTGAGTATCGAGCCGATGCGGGCGGGGCCTACCTGTCAGATCGGCGCAAGATGATCGCGGCGCTCGAGCGGCTCCAGCAGTCGATCAAGCAACCTCACCTTCCCGAACAACTCGAGGCCTTTGGCATCAGTGGGGGCATGGGGCATGGCCTCAAGCGTCTCTTCATGAGCCATCCTCCACTCGACGAGCGCATCCAAGCCCTGAAGGACGCGGCGTAAGCGCATTTAAATTTGATCTGAGGCTGCCGGGCTGGCGTCCCGACTAATTTCCCGACGAATCGGCAGCCTTAACGTAATCAGCCAGCACGCCAACAACATCAGCGCAGACCCAGCCAGCGCGTACGCAATGCCGCCCCACTGGTAGAGCAGGCCAGAGAGCAGCGTGCCTATAAACCGTCCAGTCGCATTCGCAGCGTAGTAAAAGCCCACGTCTTCGGCCGCCTTTTCTGATCCCGCATAAGCCAGCACAAGGTACGAATGCACCGAGGAATTGATGGCGAATGCAACGCCAAAGATCGCAAGCCCAATCACCACGACCCACTCCAGATGCTGCACCTCCATAAGCACAAGCGCGACGAGGATCGTTGGAACCAGCGCCAGCAAGAATGACCATAACCGCGCTGCGGGAACTTCGGCCGATAGTCCATCTGCACTTCGACGGATGAGGTTCGGTGCAGCCGCCTGCACAAGCCCATAAGCAATCGTCCAGAGTGCCAAGAAGGTACCCACCATGGTGAAAGTCCAGCCCACCGAGTAGAGAAAGACTGGCACACCCACCACGAACCAGACATCTCTGGCCCCAAAGAGCCCAATGCGGGCCGCGGCGAGCAGATTGATGCCGGTATTCTTGGCGAAGAGTTCCTTCGCCGTTTTTGATGCCTTGCTTTTACCCATCATGGGCGGCAGCGACAGCACCACTGCAATTAGGATCAGCGCCAAAAGAAATGCCATGAGCCACAGGGACTCTTGGAAACCCAGGACATCGAGCATCAGGCCACCAAAAAAGAATCCCACACCCTTCATGGCGTTCTTGCTGCCTGTAAACCAGGCAACCCACTTGAAGAGCTGGCCTGGCACCCCCGAAGATGTGACCTTAATGGCCGACTTGCTGGCGGTCTTGGTGAGGTCCTTGGCCACCCCACAGATACCCTGTGCCACCACGACCCAGGCGACAGATGCCGCCGCAGTCCACTCAGGCGAGAGCGCGGAGAGCATAAGAAAGCCAGCGATCTGGGTTGTCAGGCCCACGGCCAGCATGCGTGAAATGCCAAATCGGGTTGCAAGCCAACCGCCAATGAGGTTCGCCAGAATGCCAGCAAACTCGTACAACAGGAACAAAAAGGCCAGCGTAAAGGGCGAATAGCCCAGCCGGTAGAAGTGCAAGAGCACCAGCATGCGCAAGGCGCCATCGGTGAGGGTGAACCCCCAATAAGAGGCTGTGACGATGGCGTAGTTGCGAAACATTACAGGCCCACCTGCTGCATGTGGTTTGCCAGGTCGATCATTCGGCAGGAGTACCCCATTTCGTTGTCGTACCAGGCATAGACCTTCAGCATGGTTCCATCGGTGACCATGGTTGAGAGCGCGTCAACAATGGAGCTGCGGGTGTCGCGCGCGTAGTCCGCACTGACGAGAGGCCGCGTTTCAAAGCCCAGCACACCGGCAAGCGGGCCTTGCGCAGCCTGTGCGAAGAGCGCATTCACCTCTTCTACAGAGGTCTCGCGCGCGAGTTCAAACACACAATCGGTTAACGATGCATTCAGCACGGGGGCGCGAACGGCATGCCCATTGAGCTTGCCCTTGAGTTCAGGGTAAATGAGCGCAATTGCTGTTGCACTGCCTGTTGTCGTAGGTGCAAGGCTCAACATGGCACTGCGCGCACGACGCAGGTCCTTGTGTGGGGCATCGACGACGAGGTTCGTGTTGGTGGGATCGTGGATGGTCGTGATCTGACCGTGTCGAATGCCAATGCCCTCGTGGACGACCTTCACAACGGGCGCTAGGCAGTTGGTGGTGCATGAGGCAGCAGTAACAATGCGATGCTGCTCTGGGTCGTAGAGATGGTGATTTATGCCGTAGACCATGTTGAGTACATTGCCTGTCTTCACAGGTGCTGCCACCATCACCCGCTTGGCTCCGCGCTTGATGTGTCCCTCGAGAATCTCTGGTGTCAAGAATTTGCCTGTGCACTCGAGCACAAGGTCTACACCCATATCCCCCCATGGAATGTCTGCAGGCGAGGCATGCTCACTGAAACCGACTGTGCGCTCACCCACCCGAATGCAATCACCCTCCACGCCGAGCGTCTCATCCCAGCGGCCCTGCACAGAGTCAAACTCGAGCAGGTGGGCAGTGGCGGCAATGCCCCCCTTGATCTCGTTAACATGCACCACCTCGCAGCGGTTGAGTCTTTGAGGATCGTCCTTGCCCCGATGGGCTGCGCCAAATGCAGCGCGAAATGCGAGCCGGCCGATGCGGCCCATTCCATTGATGCCAACTTTCATGCCTGATCTCCGTTTACACGTTTCATTAAGGCTTCCGCCGATTCCTTACGCTCGGAATATCGCTCGACAAGATAGTCCGCAGCGTCACGAGTCAATAGGGTGAATTTCACCAACTCTTCCATGACATCGACCACACGATCGTAGAGGGCCGAGGGTTTCATGCGATCGTGCTCATCGAACTCCTGAAATGCCTTGGGCACAGAGGACTGATTCGGAATGGTGATGAGCCGCATCCAACGACCGAGGATGCGCAGCTGATTGACCGCATTAAACGACTGGGACCCTCCAGAAACCTGCATGACTGCGAGCGTCTTGCCCTGGGTGGGTCGCACCGCACCGACCGAGAGCGGAATCCAGTCGATCTGGGACTTCATGATGCCTGTCATGGCGCCGTGTCTCTCGGGCGAGCACCACACCATGCCCTCACACCAGGTGACGAGGTCGCGCAGCTCCTGCACTTTGGGGTGACTGGCATCGGCATCGTCAGGCAGGGGAAGCCCAGAGGGATTGAAGCTGCGGGTCTCGGCTCCAAAGCGCTCCAGAATGCGCGCGGCCTCTTCATTCAGGAGACGACTGAAAGACCTCGCGCGCAGTGAACCGTGAAGCAACAGAATGCGGGGTGGGTGCTGCTTACGATGATGCGGCCATAGGGCAGGATCACTGATGGGGCGAAAGTGGGTGTCGATCGGATCAGCCAACGCGACGCCCCTTTGAATCAATGAGCGGGCTGCCATCCTCCTTCGCCAGCGGCCCAGGTGGAAGGCGATCGAGGAGGTCGAGAACAGACTCGCTTGGACGGCAGAGACGAACGCCTTTGGGGCTGCAGACCAGGGGACGATTCACCAGCACAGGATGCTCAAGCATGGCGCTGATGAGCGCGTCACCACTGATCTCTGGGTTGAGCAGACCCAGCGCTTCGGCTGGGGATTTCGTAGCACGCAACGCTGCACGCGGCGTGAGGTTAGCAGCTGCAAAAAGTCCCAAGAGCTGGGGTCGGGTCCAGCCTGACTCCAGATAATGAATGAGGGTTGGCTCGATGCCAGCCGCTCTAACAATGGCGACCACATTCCGAGAGGTGCCGCAGTCTGGATTGTGATAAATGACGATGTTCACGCTCCCTCCTGATCCGGCTGGCCGCGGCTCAGCAGAATATGAATGCCCCACCCCAGAAAGCCTCCAAAGACTTGGGCCACGACATACCCCGGGACATCCGCTGGAGCGATACCGGCAAACGTGTTGCTGAACATGCGCCCGAAGGCCGCTGCGGGATTTGCAAATGAAGTGGAAGACGTGAACCAGTAGGCGGCGCCAATAAAAGCCGCCACCATGCCCGCCACCCGCTCGGGCGGGGAGCGCAGGACGACCAGAATGAGACCTGCAGTTGCGACCACCTCGCCCGTCCAGATGCCCAGTCCAGATCTCTCCTTGGTTGAGAACTGAATGATGTCCAGGTCGAACATGAGGTGTGCAAGCCAAGCACCGAGCACAGCGCCGGAGAGCTGCACGACGATGTAGGGGAGCAGCAGGCTGCGGTCAAGAGAGCCCCGCAGTGACATGATGAGAGAAACCACCGGATTAAAGTGGGCCCCACTGACCGGGCCCAGAAGGACGATCAGTACATAGAGCCCCCAAAAGGTGGCCGCGGTGTTAGCAATTAATGCCACACCGTCGTTACCCCCCGACAGTGACTCGGCCATGATGCCCGACCCAATCACGATGCAGAACAGGAGTGCTGTTCCCAGACACTCCGAAAGCAGCTTCGTAAAGCTCAAGCTGTCGCCTCGCTGCCTACACGACCGATCTGCTCGACTTCTTTCTGAAGACTCAGGCGATCGAGCTTCGCCATGGGAAGTGCCAAGAAGAGTTCAATACGGCGTCGCAGAACAATCATTGCGTCCCAGTAACGGCGACCGATCTGCTCGGGTGTGCCGACCTCATGCGCAGGATCCTCCACACCCCAATGGGCTGTCATGGGCTGACCAGGCCAGACTGGACAGATTTCTCCAGCGGCCTGATCACAGACCGTGAACACAAAATCGAGCGAGGGCGCTTCTGGGCCAGAGAAGGTCTCCCACCCTTTGCTGTGAAAGCCTTCTGTGGAAATGTGGTGGCTCTGCAGCACCTCAAGTGCGCGGGGGTTCACACTGCCCTTCGGATGGCTACCTGCTGAGTAGGCCTTGAAGCGACCCCGCCCCAGATGATTGAGCAACCCCTCCGCGATGATTGAGCGCGCTGAGTTTCCCGTACAGATAAACAATACTGAGTAGACCTTTGTTTCCATCATTCTCTCCCTTGAATGAGTAATGCCTCGTTAGACTCCGGTTGCGGACAATTCACCTCACATGCCTGACCTTGACAGCAACGCTCGGTCAGAAACTTCAAAAGACAGGCCATCTCGGAGAACTCTGCGCGGTAATGCAAGTGCCGCCCCACACGCTCTTGGGTAATCAGGCCTGCGTGCATCAACTCCTTGAGGTGGAAGGAGAGCGTGGCCGGTGAGATCTCGAGACGCTCTGAGATCTCCGAAGGGGTGCCGCCCTCTTGCCCCACCACTACGAGGTAACGGAACACGCGAAGGCGACTCTCCTGAGCGAGGGCACTGAGTTTTTTGACCGCATCTTTTTCTTTCATATTTTTATATTGATGGAAATATCTTATTAAATCAAGGCCACCGATCCCCAGACATGACAAAATGTCCCCATGCCAGCAATCAAAACCCTGCTCAGCGGAAAAATTCATCGCGCATCCGTGACGCATTGCGAACTTCATTACGAGGGTTCCTGCGCCATCGACGAGGATTTACTCGATGCCTCGGGCATCTGCGAGAACGAACAGCTCCATGTCTGGAACATTACAAACGGTGAGCGCTTTGTGACCTACGCCATTCGCGCGGCACGTGGCTCGGGAATCGTCTCCCTCAATGGCTCCGCAGCCCGTCGGGCGAGCGTGGGCGATCTGGTCATTCTGGCCGCGTTCGTTCAGGTTCCCGCAAACGAGACCGCCGCCCACAAACCCAAACTGGTATTTGTCGACGAGTGCAATCGCATGAGAGACTTGCGGGACCATGTGCCAGTCCAGACTTAGCGTATTCATTGCAGGGCTCCTCTGCCTCGCGCTCCTAAGCGTCTTGGCTGCGCCCAAGTCTATGGCCATGCAATTTCCCACTGAGGCGGCAGGCACCACCGAGGTCTGCCCGCACCATGAGGCCTCAAGCCAGAGCGACTCCGCCGAACATCATCAGAACAGTTGTCAGAACTGCCAGCTATGCACTGGACTTGCAGCGCTTCCGAGCGTCGTGCAGTTTACGACCCCGCATGCGGCTCAAGCCCACGGACAGCTTGTACCGAATACCTACCAAGACCCTGATCTCGGTCGACTCGCTCGGCCTCCAAACGCCCACTCTTGATTGACGATTGAACCGACGAGACGCCCGCAATGGGCCCGTCTGTCGCACTCAAACCCGCATCAAAGGAGGCACTATGCCTAAGTCGTTAAATGGGGCCGTACTCGTTGTCGGCATGCTCGCGAGTCATTCGGCCTGGTCTTTGCCCATGGGGTTCAAGGACAGCTGGATGTTCATGGCTGAGACCAGCGCCCATGGTCGAGAGGCCACCGTGAACTACGCCCTCACTCACAAAGATGCCGTGGGCCTGACCACCAACCTCCTCAAACACGAAGATCGACCACACCGATGGGAATTCAACGAACTTCTGTATGTGCGAAAGGCACACCGTTGGAACCTCCCAGACGCGCAGGCGAACTTTTGGCTCATGGCCTCTGTTGGCCAGATGGCGGGTCACAACCGAAGCAGCCGAGTCTCCTATAGCCCAGGCTTTCAGCTCGACTATGAGACCACGCGGGTCTATGCAGGATTGAACGCCAAGCTCGTTCGCGCAAAGGATGTGAACTTCGATACGGTCGGCGCGAAACTCGGGTTTTCGTTTTATGAGGTGGAATACAACCAGGTGCAGCCCTGGTTCATGCTCGACCTGAAACGAACACGCGAGCTCTCGCAAGATATTGAAATCACACCAACCCTTCGGTTCATTCACAACCGCTATTTCTTTGAAGTCGGCGTCAACACATCTGGCGACCTCCGCGCCAGCTTCATGTATCTCTACTGAAAAGGACACACATCATGAAAACCATCATTGCAGTTATCGGACTCTCAGCCTTACTTTCTACCTCTGCTATGGCAGCGACCAGCTACAAGATTGGTGTCAATGGAATGGTCTGCTCATTCTGCGCACAAGGCATCGAGAAGCGACTGAGCGATATGCCTCAGACCGCTGCAGTTTTTATCGACCTCAAGCAAAAGGTGGTCGCTATGGAGCTCAAGCCAGGTACGAATGTTGACGAGCAGATCATCAAGAAAGAAATCATCGATTCGGGCTACGACGTGACGCGCATTGAGAAAGTGAATCTCTCTGTTAAAGAGATTCAGCAATCACTCAAGAACAAACCATGAGTGTGCGACGCCTGCAGCTCTTTACCCTGCTCACCAGCGGGGGAACACTGATCTGCTGTGCCATACCCGCGCTGCTGGTCATGCTCGGTGCGGGTGCAGCCTTGGCCACACTGATGCGGTGGGTACCTCAGCTGGCATGGCTCAGCGATTTCAAGGTGGAGATTTACATCTTTGCCGTGATCATGCTGACCCTTGGCGGATACGCTCAGTGGAGGGCAAGAACAGCGCCCTGCCCAATCGATCCAGACCTACGCGACCTCTGCCTTCGGCAACGACGGCAATCAAGCTGGATTTATGGGTTCAGCCTGGTCTTAACCCTCTTGGGCGGCATGGTGACCTGGGTGCTTCCAGCCTGGGTGTTTTAACGTTTGAATCAGCAACCGCCTAAGATCCCGCAGCGATACGGGTTCTTGGGCGGAATGCTGGCGATATAGGCAGCGATTGAGTTCCATCATTGCGGCCTCGAGGGCCTGGCGTGCAGACGCCTCACCCAAACAACGCGATGCGGCCTGACTCCATTTCAGCGGGGTGCGCTGTTTCGCACCCGAGAGTGGCCAAGGACCGGAGCGCAGAATCACCCAAAGCTGTTGAGGCGTTTGGGCGCGCCCCAGTCGAAACAATAGCCAATGCCGGCGCAGGCGCCATCCGTGCGTTTGCAAAAGAGCGATCGCGGCGATTAGCACCAGAGCTGCTGCTGCGACGGCGGGTACCAGCGAGAGCCCCATGCGATAGAGCGCGGCCCATCGATCGATCCAGCCAGGGGCCACAACACCCTGCACCTCGCCCAGGACCGGCGTTGGGGGGCGCTCGAGCACAAACGTCTCAATGCGTTGAGACTTTGGGTTGAAAGCCTTGAGCTGAAGCCAGAGCAAGGGCACTTCGGGTGCGCGCCTCGCCGCATAGAGGGTGATCTTGAACTCGTCTCCCAAACCGCCCGGCATGGGTTCAATCAAGGGTGCCAGTGCGGACCAAGCGGGCTGGTCCTCCAAGACCAATGAGAGCCACTCCTCAATGCGCTGCCGGCTCAGGCTGCTTCGAATGACCACGCTCTGCTGCACGATGGGAAGATCCTCCTCCGAAGTGGACTCGACCCAGGAGAACCGCTGGGGTGGGTCACTGGCGACCCAAGGGGGCAGCCACTCCGGTGCACCCTCAACGCGCAAGGCTGGGCCCTCGAGGGGAATATCCACAGTTCGCCCAAATTGATTCGAGCGCATGATCACGCGGTCGAGCCTGATCACCCCCCCCCGCGTGGGCATGATCTGCCAAGTCCATTCCGTCCCGCTGCAAGTGACCCCCTTTTTCGCAGTCTCAATCGCCCGCTCTGAGACAAGCTTGGCTAACAGGTCTGGATGGCTGGGCAACACAACAGGCTCCCACGCAAATCGCCGTGCATCACAGATTTGGAGCGATAGCGTGGCGCGATTCGTTGCGCGCAGTACGGGCTCAGAGGTAACCCAGTAATAAGGAAAATCTGCAGCGTACAGTGATAGGCTCATTCCAATCGAGACCAGCGCGAGAACACACCGCCAGATCATGGCCGCGTCTCCGCTTGCTCCCGCTGCGAGAGCAAGCCCTTCAACAATGTGGCGGTGTCCTCTGCGAGGCGATCGAGCTTCACCGTGGCATTGCGCGCGGCGTCCTCTGAAATCACCCACCTGCGGGCAGCTTCAAGCGGTCGCGCACTCGAGGGCTGCGCGGTAACCGCTCGGTCCGGCAAACGAGCGCTGGCACTTTGTGCTTGAGGCTGGGTCACAGGGTCTTCACGATTGAGTTCCGCCTCGGTTGCTCCGTATCCATCGATCTGGACCCGCCCCATTGCTGCAGTACCTCGACGTCCCCGAAGGTCGGTCTGAGCTCCCGCTGCGGCCCGGGCAGCAGCGCGGCGCCCTAGAACATAGTTAAGGTTCTGTTGCGCGGCCGTGTCCTGCGGGTTATGACGTAAATAGTTCTCCCAGGCGGCTTGCGCAACGTCCCAGCGCTGCTGATGACTCCAAGCAAGGGCTAGATTAAACAAGGCCGCCTGACTGAAGGCAGGAGACGCAAGGGTCAACACACGCTCAAACGACACAACGGCCGAGGCATGCGACTGACTGGCCAAGCGCGCGAGCCCCTGATCAAATGCCTGCTCGACTGGGACTCGATCCGATGCTTGCAATGGACGTGGCATCGGTTTGGTGAGCTCAGCAGCCTGAAGACCGCCTGACATTATCAGGCTCGTCAAGACGAGTCCGATGACAAGCGACCCGAGAGAGGTCGGAACAGAGGCGAGCAACACGAGAAGCGCCAAGCCGCATGCAACCCACTGCCAGGAGTCGGCACGCTGCTCATTGACCTCAGAGTCGCGACGGCCCGGCTGATCTGCCAGTGCATTCGCGAGCATCTCGGTATTGACCTCAAGCACGAGGCCATCTCCCAACAGGGATGCATAACGCTGAGCGCGAGCAATTGCCAGCCTTCGCCCCTGAGTTGGATCCATCCCCTCTCCCATCACACGCTCGACCAACGCCTCACGATGGGTCGTGAGTTGACTGAGCATGCGCTCGAGTGCACGACGGTCTTGTGCAAGTGGCAGCGCAAGCCCGGGGCTATTGGCGGCAACGACAACTGCAATGCCTGCCTCCGGGTTGTCCTTGGCGAACTGCAACAAGGCAAGACGGTGCGCCTGGCGCTTGGCAACACTGGGTTCAAAGAGGTCGAGCACTGCGACAACCGGTCTTGAACCAAGATCGGACTGTTGCGGCAACTCGTGCTCCATCAGGTAGACGAGCACCAGTCCGAGCAGGCCTGCCGCGATCCAAAGACCCACCGTTACACCATGGCGCCAGCGGGGCCTGCCATCTGATCGAACCAATGACCACGCTCGGAGCTTGGGATCGATAAGGTCTAGGGTCCGATTCCGCTGCAATAAAAATGACAGAGCGGATATGAGCCCTGACGCAAAGACCAGCCAAGGCGATAGCCAGACACTAGGCGCTCTCTGTGGCGGAAGATCCATCAGCGGCGTGAGCCCATCGAGATCTGAGAGGACCTGTTTCAGATCCGTGGCCCGACTCACCTGCCAATACTGACCACCCGTCAAGGCTGAAATCTCATCGAGCGAGGGCTGATCAATTGGCCTTCCAGCCGGTGAGCCAAACTGAATTCCATGAATAGCAATGCCCTGTTTGCGTGCAGCAGCGACGGCCTCCAAAGGCGAGAGGCTGCCGCTATTGCTTTGCTCGCCGTCTGAGACCACCACGACGGCCGGCTGCTGTTGTGCATTGGGCACGCGCGCAAGCGCCTGCAAAGCGAGCCCAAGGGCGTCTCCCAAGGCGGTGTTGTCGCCCAGCGTGCCAATCTGAATCCTGGAGAGTTCCGAGCGCACCAGAGTTTGATCCGTGGTGGGCTCGAGCATGACAGCTGCCGACGACCCAAAGGTGATGAGGCCAAATGCGTTCTGTGGTCTTGCCTCGATCCAATCACGCAGAAATGCTTGTGTGGCCTCCATGCGTGTCACACGGGCGCTGGGGTCCAGATCCTCAAGTGTCATGGTCAGTGAACTGTCGAGCAGCAACATCACGGGCCGGCCCTGCTGTCCACCTGGCATCTGTCGACCCAACAGAGACAAGTCTGTTGCGGCCAATATCAGCAGCGTAGCTGCAAGACCTCGCAGAATGATGCTGATCCATAGCTTTAATGGGAATGCAGACGTCAGATGAGAATCAAGCAGATGCAGCGTGGGCAGCCTTAGTCGCTCCCGGGCTGTAAACATGTGCTGCCGTTTAAACCACACCCAACCCCAGAATGGCGCCAAAGCAAGAAGTCCAAGTAAAAACTCCGGCGAACTCCACACCATCATGACGCTCCATCCAACTCAGAGAGGTCCTCATGGGTTGAGCAGAGCATATGCACACCCATGCCGGCATCTGTGAGGCTTTGATGCTGCCGCGCCACAGTCTGCCTCACCACACGGGCGTAATCTCGCCGCCACTGGCTGGCGTCACCACGGATCCAATAGGTCTCACTCGGTCGAGATCCCACCAAACTCACCAGGCCGGGGAGTTCAAATTCGCGCTCGAGTGGGTCGCTGATGTGGAGTGCGAATACCCTGCGACCGTGAGAGAGCGAAGCTGCCGCGTGCAGATGCGCCTCCGTAACCCAGAGAAAGTCTGAGAGTAGGAATACACGGGCACCCGCGGGCACCTCCTCGGCGAGCCTTTGCAACCGCTGAACATACCTCTGCTCATCGCGTACCGACCCAGACCAGGGCTCTTCAACTGGCGGTGCGGCAGTCGTCAAACGCTCGACTGCACGCAGCCATTGGTCGTCGCCATGAAAGGGGCCCATCCAGTCGTCTTGCTCATCCCACAGCACCAGGCTGACCGCTGCGCCTTGAGCCAAAATCTGGGTACCCAGCCAAATTGCTGCGCGGGCAGCCTGCGCAACCTTGAGACGCGTACGGCTGCCAAAGCGCATGGTGCCGCCTCGATCGACCACAAGCACGCCCATCGGTTGGCGCTCCTCTCGATAGGTTTTGACGTAAGCATGACCCAGCCGCGCAGTGCTCCTCCAATCCATGTCTTTGACGGCATCGGAGGGGGAGTAAGGTCGAGACTCCTCGAAGTCGAGCCCCTGCCCCAACCGAGTGCCCGGCCAATCCCCTGCACGGTGCCCATGCACCTCGGAGCGCTCTGCAGATCGAACACTCAGGCGCGCCAACACCATTAAGTGCTCAATCTCCGCGTCAGTGAGAAGTGAGCCGTTGGTCGTCATATTGAGCGGGCCGAAACTCAGGGCGTGGGAACCGTGTCGATTAATTTCTGGATCAGGTCATCTTTGCTGGTGCGCTTAAGACTGGCCTGTAAGCTCAGGCTCATGCGATGACGCAGAATGTCCGGAGCAAGCGCCTGGACATCGTCGGGTTCAACAAAATCTCGCCCGCGGATATAGGCGAGCGCCGAGCATGCCTCACTCAATGCCAGCACAGCGCGCGGGCTTGCACCAACCTCGATACATCCCGCAAAAGACGGACAGAGAGACCCAGGGTCTCGTGTGGCGCGCACCAGTCGAACCATGTAATGCGCAACCTCATCACTCAAATGCACCTGCTGCACCGCGTGTCGCATCTGCATGAGGTCGTCGGTTGATAGCACTGCATCGAGTGCGACCCGGTGCAGTCGATGTCGACGAAGGATCTCTTGCTCCTCAGTTTCGCTGGGGTAATCGAGGATGACTTGAAACATAAAGCGGTCAAGCTGGGCCTCCGGGAGTCGGTAGGTGCCGGCCTGCTCAATGGGATTCTGTGTGGCCATGACCAGAAAAATGGGCGAGAGCGCGCGTGTCACACCCCCCGCTGTCACTTGGCGCTCCTGCATAGCTTCGAGCAGTGCGCTCTGAACCTTCGCAGGCGCACGATTGATCTCGTCCGCCAACACAATATCGTTGAAGAGAGGCCCCTCAATAAAGCGGAAATCGCCCGTCTTTGCCTCGTATACCTCCGTCCCGGTGAGATCGCCTGGAAGGAGGTCGGGAGTGAATTGAATGCGCTTAAATTTTGCGTGAACCGCCTGAGCAAGCGCCTTGATCGCCGTGGTTTTTGCGAGGCCCGGCAGACCCTCCACAAGCACATGGCCGCCAGCCAACAGGGCGATCATGAGCCGCTCAAGCAGTTCAGATTGCCCAACCATGACAGATTCCAAATGGCTCTTGAGAGCCTGGATATGCGCCTGACTCACGATACTGTGCTCCTCTCTTTTACTGCGATAGGTTACTACCTCTTACCCCGGGTTATCCCGGCTCCGCGAAGGCAGCTGATTTCCCTACAGTCGACGATCGACTCCTAAAGGACCCTCATGCAGCCCCTTGCTCTCGCCGGCATTCGCGTTTTGGACTTGTCTCGTATTCTCGCTGGACCTTCTGCCGCACAGTTACTCGGGGACCTTGGTGCTGATGTTGTGAAAGTCGAGAAGCCCGGCGAGGGTGATGACACCCGAAAATGGGGACCGCCTTACGTGCCCGGATCCGACGGTAAGCCGAGCTCCGAGAGCACGTATTACTTATGCGCTAACCGAAACAAGCGCTCAATTGAGATCGATCTCGCCTCCGCAGAGGGTCAAGCCTTGGTGATGCGTTTACTCGAGAAAGCGGATGTCGTAATCGAGAACTACAAGGTCGGTGGCCTTAAAGCCTATGGACTTGCTTACGAGCAGATTAAGGATCAGTTCCCCCAGCTCATCTATTGCTCGATTACAGGTTTCGGTCAGACAGGGCCCTATGCCAAAAGAGCGGGTTACGACTTTCTCATCCAAGGTATGGGCGGCATCATGAGCATCACGGGGGAACCCGGCGCGGGCCCCATGAAGGTTGGTGTGGGGATTGCCGATGTCATGACGGGTATGTACGCCACGACAGGCATTCTAGCTGCACTTCATCATCGCAATCAGACGGGCAAAGGGCAGCATATTGATGTCTCGCTGCTGGACACTCAGGTCTCATGGCTCATCAACGCAGGCACAGCCTTCCTCAATTCAGGGCAGAACCCACCCCGGCTTGGCAATGGCCACCCAAGTATTGTTCCTTATCAGGTCTTTCCGACCGCTGACTTCCCCATGATTATTGCTGTGGGCAATGACGGACAGTTCCGCAAGCTCTGTGATGCCATGGGTAAGCGCGAATGGGCAGAAGACGATCGCTTTAAGCTCAACTCATCGCGTGTTCGTGAACGTGAGGTGCTCATTCCGCTGATGCATGAGGTGCTCCAGACACGACGTCGCGACGATTGGATTGCCGCGCTGGAGGGCCTGGGCGTGCCCTGTGGCCCCGTGAATGCGATCGATCAGGTCTTTGCCGATCCACAAGTACAACATCGTGGGGGCATTGTGGAGCTACCCCACCCGCTCTCTCAAACAGGCACCGTTAAGACCATGGGAAACCCGCTCAAACTCTCTGAAACACCCATTCAATATCGTCACGCACCTCCCGTTCGGGGACAACACCAGCAAGAGGTGCTCAACGATTGGCTTGGAGCAAACTGACATGACCGCCCTTACATCGGCTCAGATCGACATACAAACCAGAGCGCGCGCGCTCGCCAAGGCCCAGTTCGCACCCACCGCGGCGGAGACCGATCGCACCGAGGCCTACCCCTGGGACAACATTCGCCAGCTCAACGCTCATGGATTTATGGGCATGACCATTCCCAAGGCCTATGGTGGTCAAGGCCTTGGCTACCTTGAAACTGTCTTGGTGATTGAAGAAATGGCCAAGGCCTGCGCGACGATGGGCCGCATTACTGTGGAGGCCAATATGGGGGCCATAGGCGCCATCATGGCCTACGGCACTGAGGAGCAGAAGCGACTTGCAGCCGGCTGTGTGCTCTCGGGTGACAAGCCCGCAATCTGTATTTCGGAACCCAACGCAGGCAGCGCGGCCAGCGAGATGACCACGCGAGCAGAGCTCAAGGGCGACACCTATGTCATTAACGGTCACAAGTATTGGATCACGGGCGGCGGCGTATCAAGACTCCATCTCATCTTTGCACGCGTATTCGAGCATGGGGTCGAGCAGGGCATTGGCGGCTTTATTGTCGTGCGCGATGGCCACGTGAGTGGACTTGAAATTGCAGATCGCACACCTGCAATGGGGGTTCGGGGCATACCAGAGACGCATGTTTATTTTCGGGACCTTGAAGTGCCCAAGTCTATGATGCTGCTGCAAGGCCAAGACCTGCGCAAAGGATTTGCCAAACTGATGAGTGCCTACAACGCCCAACGCACGGGGGCGGGCACGGTCGCATTGGGTATTGCACAAGGCGCATTCGAAGAGGCCTTGGCTTACACCAAAACGCGGCGCCAGTTTGGGCGGCCGATTGCCGAGTTTCAAGGCCTGCAATGGATGCTGGCCGATATGTCTATACAGCTCGATGCGGCCAGACTTCTGCTGCATCGCGCAGCCGACGTTCCTGTGGGCCAATTTCCAGACATGAAAATGGCGGCGCAGGCCAAGATTCATGCCGCGGAAACGGCCATTCGTGTCACCAACGAGGCGCTACAACTCTATGGCTCCTCAGGCTACTCCAGAGAACTGGCAATGGAGCGACATGTGCGAGATGCCCGAATGTTTAGCATTGCGGGAGGGACAGCCCAGATCCTTCGCACCCAAGTTGCCAGCGCTCTGCTCGAGGCGAAGCTTCCCCAGACCCGCGACGGCTTTGTTCAACAGCCGATGGATTGAAGCCGGCCTATATCACCCCACGCTCGCGCATCGCTGCGCGAGCCGACTGGGTGTATCCGAGCTGTTCAAGGATGGCATCCGTATGCTGACCAAGCGCGGGGACTGGATTCATGATGGGTTGATCGGCTGGGTTGAGCCCGGGAGGAATGAGCGCGGGAATGGGCCCATGCTCCGTTGAGACCTGCATCCAACGATTGCGCGCCTGAAGCTGCGGATGCGCCCAGAGATCAGCCATATTGTTGACCCGCGCATTCGCAATCTGAGCCTGCTCGAGCCGCGCCACCACCTCCTCCGACCGAAGCGAGGCGAAGGCCCGCTCAATGATCTGAGTCACTTCCTCCCTGCGTTCGTGCCGCTTGGGGTTGCGATCAAAACGTGAATCTGAAGCCAAATCCGGCTGCTGAAGAACCCGCACGCAAAAGGTTTCCCATTCACGCTCATTCTGCAATCCCAGCATCACCACCCCGCCATCACCAACGCGAAAAGGTCCGTAGGGGTAGATGGTGGCATGACTGGCGCCAGCCCGGATGGGCGGTGCGGCGCCCTCGTAGCTGTAGTACATGGGGAATCCCATCCACTCAGCCAGCGCCTCCAGCATAGAGACATGGATCTGCTGGCCGCTCCCCGTGCGGCCGCGCTCAATGAGCGCCGCCAGAATGTTCGTGTAGGCATACATGCCGGCTGCAATGTCGGCAACCGAGATGCCCGCTTTGCTGGGTGTATCGGCTGTGCCTGTCACGGACAGAAAGCCAGCCTCACTTTGAATCAGCAAGTCGTATGCTTTCTTGTCGCGATAGGCGCCCTCAGGACCATAGCCTGAAATATTGCACACGATGGCGCGAGGGTTGCGTGCCGCAATCTCGTCAAATCCAAAGCCCATGCGCTCAAACGCGCCGGGTGCTAAATTTTGGACCAGAACGTCGGCCTCTTCAGCAATCAAGCGCCAGAGAATCTCAAGTGCCTCAGGCTGCTTGAGGTCCAACGTGAGGCTCTCTTTGCTGCGATTGGTCCAAACGAAATGAGACGAGAGCCCGTTGACGCGGGTGTCGTAACCCCGGGCGAAGTCTCCCACTCCAGGCCGCTCAATCTTGATGACACGCGCCCCCAGGTCCGCCAGCTGTCGGGTGGCGTAGGGGGCGGCAATGGCGTGCTCAAGCGTGACGATCGTCACGCCCTGAAGCGGCTTCAAGGTGCTCCTGCAGCAGCCTTCTTACGACGTGCGATTTGGATAAGCGCAAGCGCAACAGCAAGCCCGAGCCCGACCACGTCGGTAATGAGACCGCCATGGACCAACAAGACAGATGCAATAAGCAATACAAGACGCGGTAGACCTTCGATGACGCCGAAGTACCACTTCTGCAGCGCTCCTGCCAAGAGATACACGCCGACGAGCGCAGTGATGGCGTAGTGGATGATCTGGGTGACGTCATCGCTTTGCATGAGCAGCGCCGGGCTGTAGAAGAACATGAAGGGCACTAGGAAAGCTGCTAACCCATAAACAAATGCGGTGACCGAGGTCTTCATGGGGTCACTGCCCGAAATGGCAGCTCCCGCGTAGGCCGCCAACGCCACTGGCGGCGTAATCGCAGAAATCACCGCATAGTAGAAGACGAACATGTGCGCGACCAGCGGCGAAATGCCCAACTTGATAAGGCCAGGGGCCACCACGGAGGCGGCAACCGCATAAGCGGCTGTGGTGGGCATGCCCATACCCAACAAGATTGCAATCGACATCGCAAAGACCAGTGCCAAGAATTGGCTGTCGCCCGCAATGGAGAGAATGAGTGAGGAGAACCGCAGACCAACCCCAGTCAAGCCGATGACGCCAACAATAATCCCTGCACAGGCACACACGGCCATGAGCTGGATGGTGCCCTTGGCACCCAAATGCAACGCATCTACGATCTTCGCTGGTCCCATCCGAGTCTCAGCATGGAGCCAGCTCACGAGGAGCGCGGAAATAAGGCCGAGCGTTCCAGCACGAATGACGGAATAGCCCAGCACCAGCCCGCCGATGAGAATAAAGAGCGGCGCAAACATGTAGACACGGCGGAGCATGAGCTGCACATCGGGGAGTTCATCTGCGGTCATTCCCCGCATGTTCAAGCGCTTGGACTCGTTGTCCACCATAAAGTAGACCGCCAAGAAGTACAGCAGCGAAGGCAGTACAGCAGCGATCATGATTTCGGAATACTTGATTCCCGTGATCTCGGCCATGATGAAAGCCCCAGCTCCCATGACGGGGGGCATCAACTGTCCGCCCGTGGAGGCCGCTGCTTCAATGGCGCCTGCACTTCGTGCGGGATAGCCGACCTTCTTCATGAGGGGGATCGTGAAGGTACCGGTGGCTGCAACGTTGCCTGCCGACGTGCCATTGATGGTGCCCATCAGTGCGCTTGAGAGCACTGCAACCTTCGCTGGTCCACCTCGTGCACGACCAGCCAGGGCAAAGGCAAAGTTAATGAAGTAGTCGCCGACCTTAGAGACTTGGAGAAAGGCGGCAAACACAATGAACAGAATGATGTAAGTCGAGGAGACGGCGGTCGTTGGGCCGAATACCCCCTCAGGCGAGTAAACAAAAGTGAACAACATATCCAGGTCAAAACCCTTGTGATGCAGCACACCAGGCATCCACGGGCCCACGACGCAATAGAGCATGAAAACAATGGCGATGATGGGCAAAGCCAACCCAGCACAACGACGGGTAAGTTCAAGGATGAGGAAGGTGCCGATGAAGCCAATCACAACATCCATCGGCAAAGGGGCAGCACCCGTCCTGAACTGAAGACCGTCGATTTCCTTGTAGATGTAAGCAAAGCACACAATCGACAGAATTGCGAAGACCCAGTCAAACCAGGGCACACCTGCACCCTTCTCGCTTTTGCCAAACCGGTACATCATGAAGCCAATGGCACTGCCAAAAGAGACGTGAATGGACCGATAGAGCCAGGGGTCAATCGGGTAGAAGTTCAAAGACCAAATGTGAAACACCGTAAAGGCTACGCAAACCCAGAAGAAGAACTGGTGCTCCCACGGCCGCAAGGCTCGTTGGTCGCCACCAATTTCTGCGTCTTCGGCAGCTTTAGCCGCCTTGGCCGTTAGTTCGGGGTTTTCAATATGGTCAATCGCGGACATTCTGACGCCCATTCTTGGTTTGGAGTGCTTGCAAAAAACCCCCGGGGTCTTTGACCGTCGGGGGTTGTTTAGAGAAACGAAAACTTACAGTGCAGCCGGGTTGAGCTTGATGCCCTTCTCTTTGAAGTACTTGGCAGCACCCGGGTGGAATGTGAGGAAGCCGTTGGCAACCGCATTCGCAGGAATCGTCTCTGATGCTGCGCTATGGCCTTGAACCATGCGGGGATTGTTCTCCATCACGGCCTTGGTGATCTCATAGACGAGGTCATCCGGGAGGTCTTTGTGAACGATGAAGAAGTTAAACAGACCCACCGTCTTGTGGTCTTCCTTCTGGGATTTGTAGGTGCCCTTGGGAATGACCGAGTCAGATAGCTCCGGCATGGCCTTCTTCAGCTTGGCGAGCTCGTCAGCGGTGTAGGTGAAAAACACTGCAGGCTTGGTTGCATCGATGGCAGAGAAAGCCGAAATGGGCACGCCTGCGCAGAATGCAAAAACGTCGATGAGGCCATCGCCCAGCTGATTACCCATGTCCGATGCACCACCGTAGCGAACGGTGACCTTCAGACCAAGCGCATCAAACATCATGGGGAAGTATGTGCCGCACGTGCCAGCTTTGGGGCCCACGCCGACGATCTTGCCGTTCAGGTCGGCAACCGACTTGATGCCTTTGGACTGAAGGGTCACAAAGTGGAAGGGCGTGTCGTACATGGGGAAGGCAGCGCGCATGTTGCGCATCTGTCCATTGTCCTTTGCCCAGCCTGTGCCGTTCCAAGCATGCAGTGCAGGACCCATGGTGGTCATGCCGAGCTCAGCCTTGTTGGAGTTCACCAGCATCAGGTTGGAGACCGGGCCCTGAGTCTGCTGCGTGGACACCTGGATGCCAAGCTTTTCAGTGAGCAGCGTGGCCACAACACCACCGTAAACAAAATAGGTGCCACCGACCGAGGCCGTTCCTAGGGTGATGCTCTTGGGCCATTTGGACTTGTCTGCTGCAACCGCTGCGGTCGCAGTCGTGAGAGCAACGGTAGCGGCGAGCGCTACTTTTGCCAGTGTGCGAATCTTGAACATGTAAGAACTCCTGTTGTTGGTCAGTACTGTCGCGACGCTACCAGATTTTCCGCTTTTTCCCGATAGGAAAAACCCCAGTGGAGCCCGCGTCTGGCTAGGCAGCAAGTGCCTTGCAGGCCGCTTGCGTCACCTGCTCAGTGGTGGCCGTGCCGCCGAGATCTCGGGTGTGCAGGGCGGGAACCGCCGTCACAGTCTCGATGGCCTTCATGGCTCGTTTTGCAGCCTCCGGCTCACCAATGTGCTCTAGCAGCATGACCACCGACCAAAAGGTACCAACAGGGTTCGCAAGACCTTTCCCCATGATGTCAAATGCCGAGCCGTGTATTGGCTCAAACATCGAGGGATAACGACGTTCTGGGTCAATATTTCCCGTTGGAGCAATACCCAAGCTTCCTGCAAGAGCAGCCGCCAAGTCGCTCAAGATATCGGCATGCAGGTTAGTCGCAACAATCGTGTCCAGAGATTGGGGGCGATTCACCATGCGAGCCGTGGCCGCATCCACCAGCTCTTTATCCCACTTCACATCTGGGTAATCTCTTGAGACTTCCAGAGCGATTTCATCCCACATGACCATGGCATGTCGCTGTGCATTAGATTTGGTAACGACCGTCAACTGTTTACGTGGGCGCGAGCGTGCGAGTTCGAAGGCGTATCGCAGAATGCGTGTCACGCCAACCCGAGTCATCATGGAGACGTCTGTTGCGACTTCGATCGGGTGCCCCTGGTGGGCCCGCCCCCCAACACCCGAATACTCACCTTCGGAGTTCTCGCGCACGATCACCCAGTCAAAGCTTCCGGGCTCACAGCTTCGCAGAGGGCTTTGAATACCGGGAAGGATTCTGGTCGGACGGACGTTCGCATACTGGTCGAACCCTTGGCATATTTTGAGCCTCAAGCCCCAGAGCGTGATGTGGTCGGGAATGTGGGGGTCTCCGGCAGAGCCAAAGAGAATGGCGTCTTGATCTTTAAGGGACTCAAGGCCATCGGCCGGCATCATGACACCGTGGGATCGGTAGTAGTCCCCGCCCCAATCAAAGCTTGAAAATTTAAACGAGAACGTCCCCATCGCGGCGGCGATTGCTTCCAGAAATACCTGCCCCGCAGGTACGACTTCCTTGCCAATACCATCACCGGGGATGCAGGCGATTTTGTACTGCTTGCTCATAATCTCGGTCGCTTTCATTCGAAAAATTTATAACGCAGTGTATTTGATGTACGAAAAGTTATCGTGCCTTCTCTTGATACGCACTGACCCGATCCGCCTTCACCTGATAGCCCGTCACCCCCTGGCTGGTCGTGGTACGGGTCATGTGGAGTGTTCCCTCGACCCAAACTGTCGACATGCTCTCGGGAACCTTCGAGATGGCGCTTCCCGGGGTGGGCGAGACCAGAATGATCTGGTTCGCAGGCGGTGGCGGCGTATGAATACAGGCACCAAAATAAGGCACCAGGAGAAATTCGCGCTGCGCATCTCGCGTCGCTTCAAGTGGGACCACGTAGCCCGCAATCTTGATGCGCTGACCTGCGTAGGTCTCCACCACCGGTGCGGCATCCCATTTTTCTCTGAGCTTATTCATGGCGCGATCGGCTTGAGGAGAACCATCTTTTAGAAAGCCCAGTCGCCCCAGGGCAAGCATTTCTGCCTGAATCTCTTTGACCCATTTCACATCCATGAGGTCATCCCAGGTGATCACCTTTGCTGGCTGTGCAAAAACCATTGAAGCAGCCACCAGAAGCGAGGCAATCAGCGTGATGCTGGCAAGGAGAAATGGCTTTCGTTTAGACATGCGGGGGGCTCAATCCGTCTTGAATACTCATCTGGTAGGCGCGTGCCGCGGGGAGCAAACTGACGAGCGCCGAGAGCAAGGTGACCCCTCCAAGGGCCCACCATCCCTCTAGCGGCACACGGAACGGGTGCAGCACGATACCAAACTCAATCCGCATCCAGTCAGCGGCAAAATAAACCAGAGATTGTTGAGTCAAAAAACCAAAAAGAAGGCCAGCAGCACAGACCAAGAGTGACTCAAGCAGCACCATATAGAGCAGGCCTTGGGGTCGAGCGCCAATCGCCCTAAGGATTGAGAACTCTCTCCGACGCACCGACAAAGAGACCAACAAGACGGCGCTAACAGACATAACGCTCGCTAGGGCTACCAGTCCGCCAATCAACAGGAGACTACTCTCCCCAATGGCCATAGCGCGCCACAGATCATCGAGCGCGACACCCGGCAGAATTGCCATGAGAGGCTCAGTCTGCAGCGACTCAATGGCGCGTCGTACCGAGAAAACCTGGCCACGAGACTCCAGGCCGATGAGCAAGCTCGTAACTTCCGTGGGCTGAAGGTCCTGCACCGCCTCCAAGTTTGGCAGCACACCGGGCCCAAGAAGACGCCCACCGAGCCCCTGGAATTCACCGACGCCCCACCCAAGGTGAATGGCCTCATATCCCTCCACCGAGATCAGTGCCGCGCGGTCGATAGGCCCACCCGTCGGTTGAAGGATTCCGACCACGGTGAATGGTGTCTGAGTGTGCTCCTGGGACAGAGGCCCACCCGCCCCATGGGTCAGGGCGATCGAGTCCCCTAGGGCATGCCCAAACTTCTCGGCCAGATCTGAACCCAGAGCCACCTCAAAAACCCCCGAAAAGGGTCTGCCCTGGGACCATTGCAGCGATTCGGTCCGCACCTTAAAGCGTTCGAAAAAGGCTGCACGAGTCCCCCACACTGCGTGCCCGCGATAGCTGTCGCCAAGTTGTAGGGGTATGACCCATTGAACGCCGGGAAGCGCTGCAACCTGTTGCTCTGATTGCGCTGAGATGTTGCGCGTCGGGCGCCCCAGTTGAAAAATGCTGTACATCAAGAGCTCGGTAGCGCTTCCTCGAGGACCCACGATCAAGTCTATGCCGCTCACTGCACTCGAAAAGCTGGCTCGCGCATCGGCCCGGATCTGCGCCACGAGCAGCAACAAAGCCGCAGAGACCGACACGGAGAACACAACCAACGTGAGTGCCAATCGGCGGGACCACGCGCTGGCAAAAGCGAGGTACAGCCAAGTCCTCATGAGGAGCCCCCCCCAGCGCCCAGGACGAGCGTCTGCTCGAATGCGGTGGCCATGCGCAAATCGTGGCTGACCATTACCAATGCAGCGCCCTGCTCTTGTCGGGTCTGAAGCAAAAGCTCCAAGAATGCGCATCGATTATCTTCATCGAGCGCTGAGGTGGGCTCATCGGCAATAATCAAACGCGGGGCTCCCATTAGCGCGCGGCAAACGGCAACGCGCTGCTGCTGGCCCACGGACAACTGGTGCGCTGGCTGACGCCATAACGACCGGGGAAGGCCCAACGCGTTGAGCAGGTGCTCGGCCTGTTGCGCCTCAGACCCATAGATCGCCCGTGACTGCTGACGGCGAAGCGCAGAAAACGAGAGCGAAAGCTGCACATTTTCAGCCACGGACAGATAGGGCAGCAGGTTAAATTGCTGGAAAATCACCCCGAGCGAGTCTGCACGAATACGATCTCGCAGCGTGGGCGATGCACGAGAAAAATCGACTCCTGAAACGCAACACTCGCCCTCACTGGCTTTTATCACGCCGCTGAGCAAACCCAAGAGTGTGGACTTACCGGAACCACTCGGTCCGCCAATGAATAGGGTTCCCCCAGCACCAAGGACAAGATCATCGATCGCGACCAATCGTGGGGACGAGGGCCACCCGAAACGTAGTCGCTTAAGCCGAAGTACCTGCGAGTCCAGTGGCCACGGCGCCTCAGACCGCATCATGGCAGAACGAACTGCGGCTTGCGAGGACTTAAGACTGCCTTTGACTGGCCTTGCGGTCCGACATACTCAAGCTCGATCTTCTTGAGCCTTTTGGCATTCACGAAAACAGGAAACGAAATGATCCTCACGAGCGAGGGGCTCGCGCACTGCAAGGAGAATTGCACCTCAAGGTCCGCATGACCAGACTTCACCCTGGCCCGAAAAAGTGAGGAGTCGGCCCGCATGGTCTTGCTCAGACACTGGCCCTCAGGGTTCACTGTGAGCAGCCAGTCCAAGCGGGTCAGATGCTGTTGAAGCTCCAAAAGCTGTCTGCGCTGCGCCTCTGTTTTGGGGGCGTGTTCGAAGGGAAGGAAGCCATCTATTGCGCCGAAGAGCCGTCCAGTCATCAGACCATTGGACTCCAGAACCAATTCAACCTCTACAGAGCCATGTGCATGCGGGTAGCCAGAGGCTTGGGATTGGGGGCCCAAAAGCGAGAGCACAACGAAGACAGCATTAAGGTATGCGTATTGGCTGAGCATTTACATAGTTTAATGCCCAAACGCTCCTAATTCTTCCCCTTCTCGACGCGCTCGATGATGGCGCGAATCTGTTCCTCAGGTAAGTTGAATTCCTCGCGCAGAGCCTCAAGCCGACGGTGCTCCTCGTCAGATATTTCACCGTCAGAGAGGGCCTCCCTCAGCTCAGATTCGTAAATTGCCTTACGACGAGCCATTTGGTTCGCGAAGGCGGAGGACACAATACCCGTCAACATCGCTACCGTGCACACGCCCAGAAAGGCGGTCACTACGCTCAAGATTTTCCCAATGCTCGTGACGGGTGTGACGTCCCCGTAACCAACAGTCGTAAGCGTGATCAGCGACCAATAAAGGGCCTCCGGAATGGATCCGAACTTCTCGGGCTGTGCCTCGTTTTCTGCGAAATACATGAGGCTAGAGGTGAGAAGCGTAACAATGAGTAGCAAGTAGAGTGCGGCCCAAAAAGAACGAGCCTCAGAGCGAACGGCTGCGGCCAAATCCTCAAGCGCTGAGCTGTAGTGGGAGAGCTTGAGGATCCTCAGAAGCCGCAAAACGCGCAGCACACGCAAATCGGCACCCGGGAAGATGAGCTGCAGATAAAAAGGGAGAATCGCGAGCAGGTCGACAATCCCATAAAAACCGAACGCGTACTCCTTTCGGCCACGCCATGCGCCGCCCTCCGGCAATGCATACCGCACGCCGCCCGACCATACGCGTAGGATGTACTCTGCAGTGAATACAATCACGCTGAAAAACTCAAACAAAGCGAATTCGGCTCCGTATCGAGCCTCAATTGTAGGCACGGACTCTAGGACGACTGCAGCCACGTTTGTGAGCACCAGAAGAGACAGCACACGATCACACCAAAGACTCGGCAGGTCTGATGCGTCACCCTTGTCGAGGATTTGCATGATGCGCGTTTGAACGTGATGGAGACTAGACATTGCAAGGCCTTGGCGTTGAAAAGTGCTTGCAGTAAAAGACAGTCCATATAAAAGTTGTGTAAATGCCAAAGAGAAAACCCGCTCGCCAGATGACGTTTGCACGAGTCCTCTCCCCCGCCGAGTCCCCGCTCGCCAGGCCCCTTTGGCAGCTGCTCTTGGGTCTGCTCTGGAGCGCGGCCATCACCCTGCTGGCGACCGAGCTTGACAGCTGGGTCAGTCTGGAGGGCGCACTCATCCTCTATCTGATGGGAACGGCGCTGGCCGGATACGCAACCGGCGTTTTTGCGAGCCTTGCGTCATCGCTCGGATCCGTTGCTGGGCTGAACTATTTTTTCATTCCTCCTAAACACACACTTCTGGTTGATACGCCCCAGTCATGGATCGCCCTCCTCGGGCTACTCCTGGTCTCACTCATCGTCAGCGCACTCACGCTGCGACTTCAGGTAGAACGCACAAAGGCCGAGTCCGAGAGACAGCAGTCGACGCTGGCGCGCGAGCTCCTCGAATTGGTGATTGGTATGGACTCCAGAGAGGACATGATCGAAGCAGGACGCTCCCGAATCTCATCCATTCTGGAGAGCGAGGTACTCTCGGTCACAGTCAAGACCGGAGACCCGATTCCAGACACGGTCGACCCAGAAATTTTCAGCTGGTGCGTGCGGCACCGCAGAATTGCGGGGCCCCGTACGGATCAGGGCTCGCAGCTTCGTTACTGGTGTGTACCCATTGAATGCGAACCCGACACATCGAGCATTCTGAGAGTCGCCGTAAACCAGAGTGCCTGGGCAGAAAACGACGATGAAATTTCCAAAAGGCTTGCACTGCTTCGCATGCTAGGCCAACAAATGAGTCTCGCCCTACAGCGGCACCACGCCGCCTTGGGGCAACAGACTGCCTTGGTCGAGAAGGCACAAGAGGAGCAACGAAACGTAGTGCTGGCCTCGATTGCACACGATCTCAGAACCCCACTGGCGACTATTTTGGCCGGGGTAACAAGCCTTCGTGCATCCGAGGGCGATCACCCAGCGCCAGACCGGCTCTCTATTCTTCACAGCCTCGAGACAGAGACCCGACGTGCAGCAAGCATGGCAGACAATGTCGTGACTTGGGTCAAGCTCAATGGGCTTGGCTCAGTCGCCATTCACGCGAATTGGCAGTCCCTTGAGGAAATTGTCGAGGAGACGGGTCGGCGAACAAGACGCTTAAGGGATGAGAACCGCGGCATTCTGAATGTTTACACCGCAACGGGCCTACCCCTTGTCTGGGGCGATGCAGAACTCTTGAGCAAAATGCTTGAAAACCTGATCGAAAACGCATTTCGACACTCGGCGCGCACCGAGACCATCACTGAAATTCGCATCGCTCCAAGCCAGAAGGGCATTCTCTGTATCGTCATGGACGACGGTGCAGGCTTTCGAGAGGTCAATAACCCGCCCACTGGGCACAGCAGTCCAAGGGATGAGCACGGACCAAAAAAGGGAATGGGCCTAGGTCTCTCTATTGTGCGTTCAATCGTCCAAGCTCATCATGGCACCATCGATTTCGGTACACGCCCCGATGGGCAAACAGGTGCATGCATATCCATATGGCTACCCACGAGCCCCCAGGTACAGCTGTCTTAATTGTCGAGGACGATCCAGATCTCTTATTGGCGCTATCGAGCGGCCTGAGCAACGCGGGCTATTCGGTATGTGGCGCAGCGGACCTGCGCACCGCCAGCCAAAGGCTCTCAGAATCTACTTTTGCATGCGTGTTGGTTGACCTCGGGCTTCCCGACGGGAGCGGCCTCTCGTTGGTGAGGACGCTCCACGAGACGCATCACATTCCCTCACTCGTCATCTCTGCGCGCAGCCTGGAAGCACAGAAGGTTCAGGCACTGGATCTCGGGGCGGACGACTACCTTGTTAAGCCCTTCGGTATTGGCGAACTACTGGCGAGGATCCGAGTCTTGCTGAGAAGGCAGACTGCAGCGGAAGTCACCCACCATAGGCTAGGAGACATTGAGATCGATGCAGACCGCAGGCGGGTGCTCAAAGGCACAGAGGAAGTTCACCTCTCGCCAATTGAGTATGGCCTGCTGCTTGAACTCGTCCGTGCAAACGGACGTCTAGTCCCCCACCGAAAACTCTTGAACGCCATTTGGGGCCCAGAGGCCGTTCACGAGACCCATTATCTGCGGGTGTATATGGGAAAACTGAGAGCCAAACTGGAGGAAAACCCAACCGCCCCGAGGCTGATTCTGACGGAGCTAGGCGTGGGCTACCGAGCGAACCTCTAGGCCCTACTCGCGCCAGAACTCAACTGTAAAAATTGCCAGAAACGCCATCATCTCGAGGCGCCCGAGAATCATGGCCAGACTCAGCACCATAAGCTCGAACTCATCAAAGACAGAGAAGTTTCCAGCGGGGCCAATTTCGTTCAAACCAGGACCCATATTGTTGATACAGGCCACGACGGCACTGAAAGCAACATCGAGGCTGTTGTCGCTCGCCAGGAGGACAAATGTGAGCACCAAGACCGAGGCACCGTAGACCAGCATGAATGCCATCACGGAGAAGACGGTTTCATTGCGAACAGTTTCTCCATTGATGACCAGGGGGTGGACGGCCCTGGGATGCAGCAAGCGAAAGATCTCTCTACGCGCCTGCTTCATGAGAATGACTAGCCGAGCCATCTTGATGCCTGCACCTGTTGACCCAGCACTGGTTGCAATACCAGAAAGCAGTAGCATAAGCACAGGCGCAAACACGGGCCACTTTGAAAAGTCTGCGGTGGAATAGCCCGTCGTTGAGGCGACAGAGACCACGTTGAAGAGCGCAGTGCGTAAGGCGGTGAGTGGATCCTCAATGACATGCCTAGCGAGCAGCAGCAATGCAACCAAGAAAGAGGCACCCAACATGATCAGCATGCTCCCACGCCACTCAGGGTCGGAGAAGATCGATCTGGGGTCGCGTTTGACGAGTGCAACAAAGTACAAGGCGAAGCTGCCGCTCGCCATGAACATGTAAAAGATGCAGATCCACTCTAGCGTTGGGGATTGAAACGCACCAAAGCTTGCGTCGTATGAAGAGAGTCCACCCAGGCTCATGGTGGAGAACATATGAAGCCATGCGTCCGCCCAGGACATGCCGCCAACGGAGTAGGCAATCAGGCAGGTACAGGAGAGCAGGCTATACACCCCCCAGAGTCCCTTGGCTGTCTCGGCAATCCGGGGCGTGAGCTTGACCTCCTTGAGCGGTCCTGTGGATTCAGCACGAAAAAGCTGTCCGGCCCCAGAACTCACCATGGGGAGAATTGCGACCGCCAAAACCAGAATCCCCATGCCACCGATCCATTGGAGTCCGCAGCGCCACAGATTGATCGCGTACGGAAGGTGATCGAGCCCGGTGAGGACAGTCGCACCTGTGGTCGTAATAGCTGATACCGCCTCGAAGTAGGCAAATACGGCGGAGACCGGCGCAACAGTCTGAGAGAAGTAGAGGTACAGGGGGACAGCCGCGAAAGCGGGGAGGACTGTCCAACAGAGCGACACCAGTAGAATGCCATCGCGCGTGCGCAGGTCTGGGAGCCGCAGCGATGGGCCATTGGAATACAACAACAAAGCGAGCCCGCTGCCAAAGCAGATTGCCCAACCGTAAGCAAAGGCGCTCGTCGCAATAGCCTCGCCCGCTTGCATGCTCACCAGCGTGGGAACGCTAAAAACAAAGGAAAAGCCCAGCAGGATGAGGGCGAAGAAAGGCAAGACGCGTCGCAGCAGGTGCATATTTCGACTTTATTGCGCATCGCATCAAAATCGAATAAACGACGGCCACCTCGCTAGAATGGAGACTGTAACGCGCGTCATCCAAACTCTCACCTTCAAGGCCACCTATGCCCCAAGCCCGAATTCTCATCGCCCAAGGTGGCGGACCCACCGCCGTTATCAATCAATCGCTGATTGGCGCCGTTTTGGCAGCGCGTCAATCGCCCAGCGTCGAATTGGTCTACGGCGCCCGCCATGGCGTGCGCGGCATCATTCAACAAAACCTCTTGAACCTCAGCCTCGAAACTGAGGTACACCTTAACGCTGTCGCACAGACGCCCTCCTCTGCCCTCGGATCAACCCGCGACAAGCCCGACGCAGCGTATTGCCAAAAAATCATGCAGGTGCTCAAAGCGCACCAGATCACCCATTTTTTCTACATTGGCGGGAACGACTCGTCGGACACGGTCCGCATCGTTGCCGAGCAAGCAAGAGCAGTTGGATATGGGCTCACTGCGGTGCACATCCCAAAGACCATCGACAACGATCTCATGGGCAATGACCACACCCCGGGTTTCCCATCCGCCGCCAAATTTGTCGCGCAAGCATTCGCGGGAGCGGACCTCGACAATCGGTCTCTCCCCGGCGTCTATGTTGCCGTTGTTATGGGGCGGCACGCAGGCTTTCTCACGGCTGCATCGGCCGCAGCGCGTGTGCAGGAGGACGACGGTCCGCACCTTATTTACCTTCCGGAGCGCAGCTTCTCAATTGATGCCTTTTTGGCGGACGTCAAACGCGTGACAGACCAGTTGGGTCGTTGCGTTGTTGCAGTCTCCGAGGGGGTACATGACGCGTCAGGTGAGCCCATCATGGCCAAGCTCATGGCCCAGAGACAAGGAACCGCCGAGACTGATGCACATGGAAATGTCCAACTCTCCGGCTCTGGGGCGCTTGCTGACCTGCTATGCGATGAGATCAAAGCCAAGCTTGGGCTCAAGCGCGTTCGGGGCGACACCTTTGGATACCTGCAGCGCAGCTTCCTTGGATGTGTTTCGGATATCGATGCGCGAGAGGCCCGAGAGGTAGGCGCCTTTGCCGTGCAATGGGCCCTTGCCCAGTCCAGTCATGGCGCAGTCACGGGAAGTGTGGCCATTGAGCGAGTAGGCGACTACCGCACTGCGCTCAGAATTCAGCCGCTAGAGGCAGTGGCCGCAAAAACCAAGGTCATGCCCGATGCCTTCATTCACCCTGACGGGAACCATGTCACGCCAGCGTTTGTCCAGTATTTGAGGCCTTTGTTAGGTTCGGCTTTTCCTTCTGCTAGCCTATTAAGAGCTCACCCAGTCGAGCGAATGCCCCTAGACTAGACCTGAATCGGAGGCACATCATGAAAGAGTGGCTGTTGATTCTCTGGATCGGAACCACCACCAATCTCCAAGTGCTCGATCGCTTCGTAGATGAGAAGTCGTGCCTTGAGCGCGCCGAGAAAGTCCAAGCCGATGTCGGCGAGCGCTTCACCGTGGAGTGCAAGCAAGACCTTAAAGAGGGCAGATCCAAATACCCCCCAAGGGGTATGGGTACCGGCATCGCACCCAAGTGAAGCGCAAAGGCCCCTCAAGGCCTCGGATGGGTTTGATCCGGCTTAGGCACGAACTGAAGCGCAATGGCCGCCAACACCAAACAGACCCCCGCGAGCTGAATGACATGTCCGGGGTTTCCGCCCAATAGCGAGTCATAGATCAATGGCAGCGTGAGCATTTGAATCAGCATCGGGATGACAATGAACATATTGAAAATACCCATGTAAACACCCGCTCGCTCGGGGGGGATGCTCCGCGCCAACATCACATACGGATTTCCCATAATGCTGGCCCAAGCCAATCCGATACCGACCATCGGAATGAGCAACAAGAGCTTGTCTTGCAAGGTAGGCAACATCCACATGCCGACACCGGCCATGAGCAGACATACCGTATGCACCCTAGATGCACCAAATCTCAGGGAGATGGGGACCATCGCGAACGCGGCGAGGAATGCAATAAAGTTGTAGAAGCCGCCAAGCTGTCCATTGAGCAGCGCGGCCTGCCTGAACTCCTCGGTGAGTGGATCGCTGGTTTGGAAGACTGTGAGCGCCAAGGTGGGGACGATATAGATCCAGTAGCACATCATGCCGTACCACTGGAACAACTTCATCCACCAAAGCCGGCGCATAACCAACGGCATCTCGCGAAAGGCAGAAACGAGGTCTTCCACCATGGTCTTAAACCCCAGCGGCTTCGCACGCATGACGCGAAGATCGTCATCGGAGAGCGGCAACTCTGGAACAGAGCGAATGCTCCACCAGACCGTAAAGAAGGACAAGACTGCGCCCACCATAAAGGCTGCGTAAGTCGATTGCGGAATATTGTTCTCACCCACAGCTGAGCTGCTCAGGCCGGCCATCACGAAGAGGGTTGGTGTGAGATAAGCGAGAGTCTGAGCCAATCCTGTAAAGGCGCTCTGAGTGAGAAACCCTCGTGTTTGTTGCTCGAGCCGGAGCCGATCGGAGACATATGCGCGATAAGGCTCCATGGTGACGTTGTTAGCGGCATCCAGAATCCAGAGGAGCCCAGCGGCAAACCAGAGCGTCGGGCTCATGGGCATCAAGATCAGACCTAAGCTACAGAGAATGGCCCCAATCAAAAAATACGGCGTGCGACGCCCCCATCGGGATGTCGTTCGGTCGCTCAGGGCCCCAATGATGGGTTGGACAATCAGACCGGTTAGCGGCCCAGCAAGCCAGAGCAGCGGCAAGGACTTCTCGTCTGCGCCGAGCGTCTGGTAGATCGGGCTCATGTTGCTCTGCTGAAGCCCGAAGCTGAACTGAATGCCCAAGAACCCGACATTCATGTTGACGATCTGCCAGAACGACAATAGCGGTTTCATACGCCACTCCAGAAAAAAAGGGGAGGCTCCTTTCGGAACCTCCCTGCCTCAAAACAGGATGAATTGCATAACGTCAGCGGGTGAGTGCCTTGCCGTCCATCCTGCCACCACGATCGATCAGAAGCTGTACTTCAACACCGCCTTCACGCTACGCCCATTGATGGAGCGGGCAATGTAGAGCGGATTGTTGGACAAGTTGCCCTGCCCCTCGGCCTCGGTGTAGCCGATTGCGTCAAAGAGATTGTTCACGATCAACTGGGCCTGCAGACCGCGAGAAATTTCATGCGATACAAAGCCGTTAACAACGGTGTATGACGGCAGCACGACTTGATTGTCATTCTGGGCATAAGAGTCGGTCATGCCGATGATCTGTCCGCCAATCTCTGTTTTGCCGAGTGAATAAGACGGAGCCAACTGGAACATGACATCAGCCTGGCGACGAGGCTTGTTACCGTTGTTCGCGCCGCCATCGATCTCCGCATTGGTGAGTGTGAGGCCACCAGCAAGGCGCAACGCACCTGCGCTCCAGCTCATCTCGGCCTCAATGCCGTTCGCCTTGTAGTTGTCCTTCAGGTAGCTACGGGAGGTTGCCTCAAATCCACCGTCCTCCTCGGTTTTCGCCGAGAAGAATGTCACAAAGCTTGAGAGCGCTCCGCGCCTGGCCTTCACGCCGAGCTCAAGCTGAGTCGTCTTGTTCACAGGATAAGGCTTCACCCCAGTCGCGACATCCTTGTTCTCCACGACCTGACGATCGGGTGACGAGAATGACGCGCCCTTGCTGTAGCGGCCAAAGAATGCGGTGTTCTTGTCCTGCTGGTAGTTGACGCCCACAGAGCTGGCATTGGTGCTGCCCTCGAATTTTGCGGCTGTCTTTCCAGAAACATTCCAGCCTGCGGCACCTCCAGACATATAGTAGCCATCACCCTTGAGCTCATCGCGACGGATCGATGCGTCAACTGAGAATGGGCCACTCTCCCAGAGCAGGCCTGCATACGGGGCGGTCACCGTAGAGTCGAGGCTGTAGTTACGGAAGCAGCAGCCACCCCAGGTTGTCGTGGCGTCACCCACAGGATTGGTGGAGGCTGCACCGGTGTTATCGAGTACCCGCGCTCCATCCCCCTTGAGCTCAAAGTTATAACGATTCCAATACCAGGTCTGAGCCATTTTCTGACGCCCAACGAAAAGTCCACCGGTAAGGGTCGTCTTCTGATTTGAGCCCGTTGTCATGACCTTCTGAACGCGTAGGTCATTGAAGGTGTTGCCCATGTCATCGAGAGATGTATTGAAAATGTGGGCGGAAAATACAGGGGATGAACCGGTGTAGCGGTTCGTACCGTTCGCAATATCGCTCGGCGTCCCACCTGCGGGGAACACGCCTAAGAAGCGGCCAGAGTTGGAAGCAGTGCGAAACCGCTCCGTGATGGTCAATCCATCAGCAAGGCGAAGTTGAGCCTCGAGACCCACGGACTGAGACTGAATCGAGAGACCATCGGAAGGACTTGTTGGAACGCGATTGCCATTCTTGTCGGTTACAAAATCGACGGGAAAGGCGCTGTTTACAAAGAATGCCTCGCGCGGATCCACCCCAGCCAACTCCACGATCTTGTTGCCCTCGAGCTTCACAGGAACGGGCAAGTAGGTCGGGGTCTTATCATTCAAATTCTTGAATGTGACCCGAACATAGCCGTCCTTGAAGTCCTTGGTGAGGCTCAGACGAACCTGACCACCGTCCTCAAGCGTGGTGTCGGTATTTCGGGTGCCCTCGCCAACTCGGTAAAAGCCACCTAGGTGCATATAGAGGCCTTGGCCGAGCGCTGTGCCGTAATCAAAGTCAACGCGGTTCTGGCGATAGTCAAGGCCCGTTGAATACCCAACGGAGCCGCCTGATGTTCTGCCATCCTTCGTCAGAAAATTGATAATGCCGCCCGGGGAGTTGGTGGCCAGCGTCGAGGCAGACCCACCTCGAATGACATCGATGGCGTCGTTTGAATAGTCAGCGCGAATGAACTGGTCAGCAGTCGCGAAGGATGTGTCGCCAAAGAGGAGAACGGGAAGCCCATCTTCCTGCAGTTGGACATAGCGGGATCCACCTGCGGAAATGGGCACACCACGCACCGTGATGTTTGCATTGCCCTCACCGCCGCTCGACTCAGAGCGCACACCGGGCACCGCGCGAATCGCCTCAGCAGCGCTGGCTGCACCAGAGGTTTGAAGTTCTGCTCCGTCAATGGAGCTGACCGACACAGACTGCTTCATTTTGGGCTGGGCGGTCGCTGTTCCGGTGACCACGATCTGGTCAAACTTCAGTCCGTCTGAAGTGTTCTGGCCGGCGTTTGCGGGCGCGCTCTGTGCCCATGCGCCAGCGCTATAGCAGGCTGTCAGGGCAATAGTGAGCGCAGTTCGGCGAATGTTGGCTGGAGCCATGGTCGTCTTCCTCTTGGTCTCGATGTTGTGGTTTTGTGAATTCCTACAGGGCGCATTCTGAACACTTTGCAATCGATTGCATTCAGGGATTTCCCGCAGACAAAAATGTAGTGTTGCGCACAACATTTGTAGTGTGCGGCGCAAAAAAGTGAGGGATCTGGAAAACGAATCCCGACATCGCAAATTGCAACTGTGCAACAATTTTGCATGGTTGCACGCCCCCCCACGGTCAAAATGCGCGATGTCGCTCGACTCGCGGGCGTCTCCACGGCGACCGTTAGCCGTGCCCTGGCAGGCAATCCCCTGATTGCTGAGGAGACACGCGCTCGGATTTATCGCATCGCAGAGTCTCTGAACTACCGAGTGCATATCGGTGCGAAAAACCTACGGCTTCAGCAGAGCCAGTCCATCGGACTTGTTATTCCCATCGATAGAGACTCGAAGCAGCAGGTCACCGACCCATTCTTTTTGGAACTCATGGGCTCGCTCATTGACGCACTGACCGAGTCAGATTTCGACGTGCTTGTCACCCGAGTGGACGCGAGAAGGCTCGACGAGAGCCAAGTGCTGATTCAGACCGGTCGAGCGATCGGCCTGATCATCATTGGTCAGTGGCGCGCCCACGATCAGCTCAACGCAATGGCCTCTGCAGGTGTTCCGCTCATGGTCTGGGGCGCTGCCGTAGAGGGCCAACAGTACTCCACCGTGGGAAGCGACAATCGACTCGGCGGGGAACTGGCAGCCCAGCACCTGCTCGACACGGGCTGTCGCCGGACACTTTTCCTCGGGGATGCCAGCCTCTTTGAGGTGGCCCATCGGCGTGAGGGCTTCGTTCACCGACTTCAGTCTGCGGGTGTTGCATCGGATGAACGGTCTTACCTGCCGGTGCCCTTCGCCCCAGACCTTGCAAAGATCGAGATTACGCGGTGGCTCAATCAGCTTCCAGGATCATTCACAGACCACTTTGATTCGGTCTTCGCTGCGTCCGACCTCTTGGCCATTACGCTCATCCAGCTTTTGGCCGCGCGCGGCATCTCAATTCCTAATGACATCAAATGTATAGGCTTTGACGATATCCAAGTGGCCCGCCATCTGAATCCCAGTCTGACGACCGTTCATCAATCGATCGACCTTGCAGGTCAGCAAATTGCGCAAGGCCTCAGCCGATTGATTGCAGGGGACAGGACCGCAACCGCGATCGCGTTACCCACTCAGTTGAAGGTGCGTGACTCTACTGGATTCGCAAACCGCATTCATGGGTGATCTCTCCACCCTCGAGCTGCTTGGAGTTGCGCTGATTTTCATCTGGAGCGGCTTCGTTCGCAGCGGGCTGGGATTCGGTGGTGCAGTGCTCGCAATTCCATTTCTGCTGCTCATTCACGATGACGCCCTCGTCTTCTTGCCGCTTATCGCGGTGCATCTGATCGTGTTCTCGGTCTGGATCACTTGGAGGAGCAAACAAAGCCAGACGCCTGACTGGGCCTATCTACGCAAGGCACTCAAGGTCATGATCCTGCCCAAGATGCTCGGCGTCATGGGGCTGCTCACCCTCCCGGCGCAGGTTACAAGCATCATCATTCTGACCGTCGTGTCGTTCTATGCGCTCGGCTATGTCATTAACCGCCCGATTCAGGTCAAAAATATCTGGACTGAGCGTGCTCTGCTGGCGGGCGGCGCGTACTTCAGTGGCACCTCCCTAACCGGTGCACCACTGCTCATTCCAGCCTTTGCATCACGCGTGAGCAAACATCAGTTGCGCAACACGCTCTTTGTTTTGTGGCTCATTCTGACGGCGATCAAGCTGGCATCTTTCGTCGCATTTGGTGTAGACCTGCAACTCATTCACCACCTCTGGCTTTTTCCTTGTGCCCTCATAGGACACGTCATTGGGGAGCGTTTCCACCAGCGCATCTTGGCAGCCGAAACCCCTACCTTTTTCAGAGTCCTCGGCCTGACGCTCTTGGCCGTCAGCGCAGTTGGCTTACTGCGCGCCTTTGGCGTGTTCGGTCAGTAGCTTCACGAGCAGACCCGTCCCGTCATTCGGAGCGGGTTCAATACCCAGCAGTCGACATAACAGCCCGTAGACCTCCAGGTTAGAGATGCTCGGAAGGCGCTTAACCGGTACGCCCGGCCCCTGCACCAGAAGAAGGCCATGCATCTCTGGATCTTGAGGGTCAAAGCCGTGCTGACCGGGTATTGGAAAACTCACCGACCGATCGGTGATGGTCCACCCGCGCTCCCCCATACACACAATATCCGGTATGCGTCGATGGGCTCCACTACCGAGGCGCTCTGGAATGCTGCGCTTCGGCCAGCAGTTGAACTCCTTTTGCTTGGCCAAAGCCTTCAAGACGGCGTCCTCTGACTCACCACCCAGATTGAGGCCCGAGGTGGCCCCAGTCCATTCCCACCGCACGCCTGGGAACCCCTTCAGAAGACCGGGGCCGTAGATCACCTTATCGACGGGCGTGTCTGCCATGCCGTGATCGGCTACCACAACAAAAAGAGTCTTCTCCAGCAAGCCAAGCGCCTTGAGCCCCTCTCGGAACTGACCAAGCGCCTGATCGACCTCGCGGATAGATGCGTTTACCTTGTCGCTGCTGGGCCCAGCAGCATGTCCAGCAGAGTCGACCTGTGAAAAGTAGAGGGTCACAAATGCAGGGGGCTTCTTTTGGTCCTCTTTGAGCCACGAGAGCAGCAGATCGACCCTCTGCTGCGGATTGAGCTCATGCTGATAGGGAAGCCACCGCGTGGGCTGCACGCCTTGTATAGGGGCCTCACTACCCGGCCAAAAAAGGGTTGCGGTGCGCAAACCCTTCTGCTCTGCGGTGACCCAAATGGGCAGGGACTCCGACCACCAGAATGGATTGGTGACCGCTGCTCGATCACTCAATCGAAACCGCTGATTCGGATTCAACGGATCTGACATATTGTTATTTACGATTCCATGTCGCTGCGTGGTGCGCCCTGTCACTAGGCTCACGTGATTGGGAAAGGTAAGCGTTGGAAAGACGGGGATGAGTCCCTCTGACAGGGCTCCCTGTTGCGCCATTTTGAGGAGCACCGGCGCATGGCCGCGTGAGAGGTAGTCAGCGCGAAAGCCGTCAATACCCACAAGCACCACCATTGGACCGGCAACCGCCTCACCTGCAAGGAGGAGCGTTGCCACCACCAAACTGCGCAAAACCGAGATAATCGCCATGCAATAAGTCTAATCACTCACAGGGACTCCTTCATGACACGTTTGATCACTGCCGCTGCTTTTGCCCTTCTCACTGCGCCCGCCTGGGCTGCTCACCCCCTCATCACAGACGACACCGGGACGCAGGGTGCCGGGGGGAATCAAGCGGAATTTACTTTTGACCGAGCCGAATCAGGCAAGAGTCCAACAAAGGCCCACGAGAACGCCTTCGCGTTTACCTACACCCGCGGTTTGAGTGATTCACTCGACTTCTTCGTTGGGGGGGTGCGTCTGGACATGCAAGACCCTTCCTCGAATGATGGCGCGCGCGTGAAGGGAGAGGGCGACAGCGCGCTCGGCCTAAAGTGGCGATACGCAGAGAAAGACGGGCTCAGCCTTGGTCTCAAGCTCACCGCATCGATCGGCACGGGCGATGACACCCGAGGACTCGGCGCTGGACGCTCCACCCAAAGCCTGTTGCACGTCACACAGTGGGAAACCAAGGCGGGTGATTTCCTCGTCAATCTTGGGATCAGCAACAACGGCAAGACAGCAGAAGAGCGCCGTACGCTCTGGAACGCATCTGCAGCATGGCTGGTCCCTGTGCGCGAGGACCTCACGTTTGCGCTCGATATTGGCGCCTCACAGCAAGCCAGCAGAGACAGCAGTAAGCACCCTGCATATGCCCTGATTGGTCTCATCTGGTCCGTGACCGAGAAAATTGATCTTGATGTGGGATACAAGCACGGGCTCAATGATCAAGAGTCAGACAGTCAACTGGGTGTTGGCCTCACTGTACGCTGGTAAGCGCAGCGCTTTACACATCCGTGCAGCCCTCACTCGCCTTTCGGCTCCTGCTCAACGCGGCTCACACCATGGACCACCTGGTCCTTTTGGTGTTTGCCTCTGCGGTGTCTAGCATCGCCCAAGACTTCGGGCTCGCGCGGTGGGAGGACCTCATGCCCTACACCGCAGGCGCCTTCTTCATGTTTGGGCTCGGTTCCATTCCCGCGGGCCGCCTGGGTGATCTCTGGAGCAGACGCAAGGCCATGTTGACCTTCTTCTTCGGAACCGGGGCGAGCTGTTTTCTGGTGGCGCTTTGCCAGTCTCCTTGGCAGCTTGCAGTTGCCCTGACGCTTTTGGGCAGCTTTGCATCCATCTACCACCCCGTGGGCATTCCCATGCTCTTGCGAGATGCGGTCAGGCCTGGCTTGGCTATCGGATGGAACAACCTTGCCGGAAACCTAGGCATCGCCCTCGCTGCGCTTATCACGGGATTAATTGTTCAATGGGCGGGGTGGCGTGCAGCGTTCATTGTGCCGGGCCTGCTTACGATCGGACTTGGCATCGCTTTTGCGAGGGTTGCGAAAGAGGAGCAGCACTCTGCTGCAAAGCGGGCAAGCACGCGAACGGACGGGGCACCCAGCATCTCTCCGCTGGTCAAGCGCGCACTGATTGTCATGACCGTTGCAGCCTGCGTGGGCTCCGTGTTGTTTAACTTCACCACCAACGGCAACACGGAATTGTTTCGCGAGCGCATGGCCATGAGCCTGCCCGACCCCGTGGCCATTGGCGCTGCGCTCGCTGCGCTCTACACCGTTGCAGCATTCAGCCAGGTGATTGTGGGTCGGCTCACGGAGCGTTTTGCGCTTCGACCACTCTTTATGAGCATTGTGGCTTTTCAGTCTGTGTTTCTTTTTCTGGCCTCTCAGGCCGAAGGCTGGTGGTTCTACGTGGCCGCGCTGGGCTTTATGGCCAGTATTTTCGGGGCGATTCCTTTCACTGACACGATCGTCGTTCGTTACGTTGACGATGCGCTGCGCTCGCGTGTAACGGGCATGCGCATTGGCATTGCCTTTGTTGTGAGCAGCACCGCCGTGGGCTTGCTGGGCCCGCTGGTGAAGGCGGCAGGTTTCACCCAGTCCCTGATATTGCTCGCAGGCCTATCTACCCTCACGCTGCTTGCGATATGGGCCCTCCCGGCCAACCTAGAGCGCGCTCGGGTCAGCTCCCGCGCCTAGCCTCAATGGGTTGACCAACGAAGCGAGACATAACCACTCCAATCGCAACCACCACCACAGAAATCCATGCGCTGCCTTGGCTGTTGGCGTAGGTAAGGCTCGAGTAGGTGAGGTAAGCGCAACAGAGTATGAAAACCAACGGGAAGACAGGCCCCAGAGTCAGCACGAAGTGTGGCTGAGCATGCGTTGCGCTCAAGCGCGAATCGCGCCTTCTCAGCATCAGCAGGCTCAGACCGACCAACATCAGGAATCCCCAGTAAACAGGGGCAGTGAATTCAACCAGCGCTGCAAAAGCACCTTTCGAGAAGGCCGCCATAACAACCAATGCCAGGCTGACGCCCGTCTGAAGCCAAAACGCGCGCGCGGGTGTCCCCCTGCCCTCTGCCCAAACTGAGAGAAATTTGAGACCTGACCAGCCCGTAGCCACCGCGGAAGTTGCGCGCGCACCAACGACCATGGTGGCGTTGATACTCGTGAGGATAGATGCCGATACAACCACCAAGACCAGACCCTTACCCCAGTCCCCCATGACTGCTGTAGCCAAATCGGCAATAGGAGCCTGACTCTTGGCGAGCATTGCAGGGCCCAACATCCAGAGCAGTGCAAGGTTGACCAGCAGATAGACTGCAGTAATAAGACCTAGACTCAAAACCAAAACCCATAAGATTCGCCGGCTCTGTCCGCGAATATCTTGGACAAGGTAGGCAGCCTCATTCCAGCCACCGAAGGTCAGCAAGGCAAAGATCATCGCCAACCCGATCGCGCTCATGGTGGGATCAGATGAGGTACCCATTGCAATGACAGCGACTGACTCTGGTGCCGGTAAGGCGAGCGCGTAGGCGGAGATCCCCACCAGAAGCACCACTTCCAAACCCAAGAGTACGAGCTGAAAGCGCGCAGAGAACTGAAGCCCCCAGAGATTCAGCAGGGTGAGCAAGACAATCAGGCAAGCCGCAAAAAGCGGCCCACTCCACTCCGGGCCTGACCAGAGTGGCGACCAATAATCTGCGAGTACAAAAGCCAGCATAGCAATAGCGCCGGGATTGATAACGGCTGCCTTAGCCCATCCATAGACAAATGCAACACGCGGCCCCCAAGCCTCTGTGAGAAACCCAATCTCCCCACGCTCGTTTGGAAATCGGGTGATTAATTCCACGTAGCAGAGCGCTCCAATCAGACTGAGCAAGGCAGCAGCGCACCATATCCAGAGGATCTGGTCTGCCCCTACAAGGCCGGCAATAAGCGAGGGGGTCTTGAAGATGCCGGCCCCAATGACCAAGCCCGCCATCAAGACAATGGCAGACAGAAGGGAGAGCTGAGGACGGGCGTGGGTCGAAGCCGTCATCTTCACTTACTGGCCTTGCGCCCCTCTAACAGGAGTTGCTGGCCGTTGTGTTGGAACGCGCCCGTAATCTGCTGATTGATGACCTGGCCATTGAAGGCGATGGAGAGATCAGAACCTCCCTTGAACTGCAGGCTCACGCCATAGCCCCGCACCTTGCCCTGCTCGATGGGGTACGACTTTCCATCGAGCGTGATCTCGCCGGAGAGCTCCTGGTGAATTTGCTTCAGGGTGAGGCGCCCCTTGCGCTGATCAGAGAGCGTGATGGCCCATGTTCCTTGCGCATTGACCGGCACAATCCAGACGTGCCCCGTGGCGGTCGATGTCTCAATGCGCTCATCGGGCACCCAGGTTTCCATGTCGAAAGAGTGAGAGACGATGCGGGTGCCCGGCCGCATGGCCTTCAATACAGGCTTGAGCCTCATGTTGAGCTCGGGCAACAGGTACATCATGACCACAGTGGCCTTGGAGAAGTCAGCTTTAAAAAGATCGCCTTCAATAATGGTGACCTTATCGGCCACACCGGCACGCAGTACATTTCGCTTCGCCAACGCAGCCATTGCCGGGTCGTATTCAATTCCGATGGCGCGTGCCCCGCGTTGACGTGCAGCAGCAATTGCAATCTTTCCATCGCCAGCGCCCAAATCGACTACCAGGTCATGTGGCCCAACACCCGCGACGCGAATCATTTCGTCGACCATGGTGTCTGGCGTGGGTACCCAAATCACATCTTTCCCCGGCTGCCCGACATACGGTTTGTACTGCTCATCGCCAATACGCTGATCGTTCGCGGCGAGGCTGGCGGTGGACCAGCAGCAGAGGGCAAGCGCAAAGACGAATACCCTGAGGATGGACTGAACGTGCATAGACACCTTTCTGAGATTTGGAAAATCGTAAGATATGGGTATGACCGCAAAGCAACGTCAGAAACTCGAACTGCCCAATAACGCAGACAAACTCCTGCTGCACTCATGCTGCGCACCCTGCGCGGGCGAGCTCATGGAGGCGTTTGTTGAATCGGGTATTGATTACACCATTTTCTTCTACAACCCCAACATTCACCCGGAGAAGGAGTACCTCATCCGGAAAGAAGAAAACATCCGCTTTGCGCAAAAGCACGGAGTCCCCTTCGTAGACGCAGACTATGACACTGACAATTGGTTCGCCAGAGCCAAGGGCATGGAGAATGCCCCGGAACGGGGCGAGCGTTGCACCATGTGCTTTGACATGCGATTTGAGCGCACCGCGCTCTACGCGGTTGAACATGGGTTCTCAGTCATGACCAGCTCTTTGGGCATCTCCCGCTGGAAGGATATGAACCAGATCAATGGCAGCGGAGCTCGCGCGGTTGCGCCTTATGAAGGCCTGGTCTACTGGGACTACAACTGGCGTAAGGGTGGTGGCAGTCAGCGCATGATTGAAATCAGCAAGCGCGAGCAGTTCTACCAACAGGAGTATTGCGGCTGTGTTTATTCGTTAAGAGACACCAATCGGCATCGTGTCTCTCAGGGGCGAGACCGCATTCAGCTTGGCGTGAAGTTTTACGGCGTCGACACAGACAATTGAGCTACTCGGCTGGGTGTTTTGAGGCGATTGCCTGAGCTGCCGCCCAGCCACTGGACCAGGCCCACTGAAAGTTGTGCCCCCCAAGGTGGCCCGTCACATCCACACATTCACCAATAAAGTACAAGCCTGGATGTTGCTTGGACTCCATGGTCTTGCTGTCGAGCGCACGCGTGTCAACCCCACCGAGCATGACTTCGGCCTTCTTCCATCCCAAGGTGCCCGAGGGACGAATGACATGTGCGCACAGGAGTTGTCGCAAGGCTGCCCTGCTCCCCTTATTCAGATCGGCCCAACGCTGGTCAGCAATTCCACCCGCGCGAAGTAAGGCATGGGCGAGGCGCTCAGGCATCCATTCGGAGATTCGACTTGAGAGGAGTCTTCCGCCCTGCCCAGGAGCCGTCTCCTCTAGCACCTCCCAATCGGACTCAGAGAGCCAGCGGAGCTCAATCGCCTGCCCTTCGACCCAGTAGCTGCTTGCCTGAAGAGTGGCGGGGCCAGAGAGCCCCTTATGCGTGAGCAGCAGGTCCTCATCGAAGGAAGCAGCTCCGTAGCCTTCGCGGGGCTGACCCGCTGAAATGCCAACGGCCTGGCTTAGACCTGAGAGTTCCAAAAGCGGCTGCAAGTGCTCGGCCGTAAGGGCCAGGGGAACCAGGGCCGGTCTTACGGGAGTTACCGTGATCCCGAGGCTACGCGCCAAATCAAGACCAAAACTCGTCGCACCAATGGCAGGGACGGGAAGACCACCCGTGGCCACGACAAGATGCGGAGCTGAGCGTAGGCCATGGTCAGTCTGCACCTCCCATACCTTGCCGCTGCGTCTGACCTCCAAGATGGAGACTGGATGCTGGACGCTGACCCCACCCTGCTCACATCCGCGAGTGAGCATCTGAATAATCTGTTGAGAAGATTCATTACAAAAGAGCTGGCCCCGATGCTTCTCGTGAAATCCAATACCAGCGGCCCGCACCAATGCAATGAAATCTTGTGAGGTGAATCGGCTGAGCGCACTGCGCACAAAGGACGGGTTTAGCGAGAGGAAATGCCTCGGCTGCGAATCGCGGTTGGTGAAGTTACATCGACCACCGCCACTGATGCGAATCTTCTCTCCGATGACCTTACTGTGGTCGAGCACCACCACGCCGAGCCCGAGTTGTGCGGCAACAGATGCGCAGAATAGGCCTGCCGCTCCTGCACCAATCACAATCAGGTCGGGATGATGTGTCAGATTAAGTGGCGCAGTGCTCTGACTGCGAGGTAACCATGGCCTTGAGCGCAGCCGGATCACGGATCACGATGTGCCGCTGATTCACATCGACCACGCCGTCCTCAGCGAACCGAGAAAACACACGGCTCACGGTCTCGAGCTTCATACCGAGGTAGCTCCCAATTTCTCGACGCGTCATACGCAGAACCACTTCGCTCTGCGAAAACCCCCGGGCATGCAGGCGCTGGACAAGGTTCAGCAGGAAAGCGGCAACACGCTCCTCGGCGCGCATGATGCCGAGCAACAGCATGACGCCCTGGTCTCGCACAATTTCTCGGCTCATCACCTTGTGAAGGTGTCGTCCTAAAGGCTCAAAACCCATCGAGAGCTCTTCGATGCGGGCGTAGGGCATCACGCAGACCTCAGAGTCTTCAAGTGCCACAGCGTCGCAGCTGTGCTGATCTTGCACAATGCCATCGAGCCCCATGATCTCGCCCATCATCTGGAAGCCAGTGACCTGACCGCGACCATCTTGGGTGTTGACCTCAGTCTTGAAGAAGCCCGTGCGAACTGCATACAGGGCATGAAACGGGTCGCCCGCCTTATAGAGGGGGCTGCCCTTGGGGACCTTCTTTCGGCCAGCAATAAGGGTGTCGAGCTGAGTGAGTTCTTGGGCCGACAGGCCCACTGGCATGCAGAGCTCACGAAGATTGCAGCTTGAGCAGGCCACTTTGATGGAGTCGGTTAGGGTATTCATCCACATGCATATTAGCCAGAAATAGGGGCGAACGCGAGACTCTTTGACGCTGATCAACCCTTGTCTTGGGCAGTCTGGGCATAGTCCGGCCCATGAGCCTGCCCATATCCGAGACCCTTCTAGAGCGCTACGACATTCCCGGTCCGCGCTACACCTCCTACCCGACCGCAGACCGCTTTGTTGAAGCCTTTGGCGCAGATGATCTAGGCAGAGCACTCGCAGATCGCCGCGACACACGCTCGGCCACCCCACTCTCGCTCTACATTCACATTCCCTTCTGTGAATCCGTCTGCTATTACTGTGCGTGTAACAAGGTGATTACCAAGCACCACAGCAAAGGCGCGCAGTACCTGCACTACCTCTCCAGAGAGGTCGATATGGTCACCCAACACCTCGGGGCCGGCCAGAAGGTGAGCCAACTGCACCTGGGCGGAGGGTCCCCAACGTTCCTGAGCGATGCCGAATTAGCAGACTTGATGTCGATGCTCCAGCGTCACTTTGAGCTTATACCCGGAGGCGAGTTCTCCATTGAAGTCGACCCCCGCACCGTAACCAAGGAACGTCTGCTGAGCCTCCATCGACTGGGCTTTAATCGGCTCTCATTCGGCGTGCAGGACTTCGACCCCCACGTCCAAGTCGCTGTTCATCGCGTGCAGCCGCAGTTTCAGGTTGAGGCACTCATGCAGTCGGCGCGGCAGATCGGCTTTGAGTCCATTAACTTGGATCTGATCTACGGGTTACCGCTCCAGACCCCGGAATCATTCGAGCGGACGCTCAAAAGTGTTGTGTCCATGAGACCGGACCGAATCGCCGTCTACGCGTATGCCCACCTGCCCGCTCGGTTCAAGCCGCAAAGACGCATCAATGCCCATGAACTGCCCCGTCCTCAAGACAAAGTACACATGCTTGCAATGGCCATTGATCTGCTCACGCAGGCGGGATACGTCTACATTGGCATGGACCACTTTGCACTGCCTAACGACCCTCTTGCCGTTGCCAAGGCGCAAGGACGTCTGCATCGGAACTTTCAGGGTTACAGCACCCAGCCAGACTGTGATCTGGTCGCCCTTGGCGTGTCAGCAATCGGGCGCATCGGCCCAACCTATCACCAAAACGCTAAGAGCCTTGAGGAGTACTACGACCTCATAGACCAGGGCCGACTGCCCGTGGTGCGCGGCCTCGCGCTAAGCCAAGACGACATCCTGCGTCGGGCCGTGATTATGGCCATCATGTGCCAAGGGAAGCTGGATTTTGAAGCCATTGAGCTGGCCTTCATGACGGACTTTCGAAAGACGTTTTCTCACGCGCTCACCAGCCTCGAGCCACTCATCCAAGAGGGTCTCTTGGAGGTCGACGAATACGGGCTGAGCGTCACCGCATCGGGCTGGATGCTGATCCGCGCCATTGCAATGGCATTTGACCAGCATCTCCAGAGCGATCTCGATCGCGCGCGCTTTTCAAAGATTGTTTGAGGTTTGATTCAGCTCAAAGTGCCTTACGCACAAAACGTCAGACTGATGCACACACGCTGTATCAATCCAAAAAGGGAAGGAACCTCAACGATGAAGCACTCCACGAAACGCCTCCGGCTGAGCCTGATTGTCGCGATGGCAACCTTTGCATCCGTAGCATGGGCGCAGAATACTGCGGGTGGCTTGTTTGAAGTGATCAAGCCTGCGCCAAGCGTGAACCTTGGCATGGTGGAACTTGGCAAGAAGCTCTACTTCGACCCTCGCCTCTCCAAATCGGGTTTCATCTCCTGCAACTCCTGTCACAACCTTCACATGGGGGGAACCGACAATCTGCGGACCTCAATCGGTGACAAGTGGCAACAAGGACCCATTAATTCCCCCACCGTTCTGAACTCAAGCCTGAACGTCGCACAGTTCTGGGACGGCAGAGCTGCAGACCTCAAAGAGCAGGCGGGCGGGCCGATTGCAAACCCTGGCGAGATGGCTTTTACACACACACTGGCGGTGGGCATTCTAGAGTCCATTCCAGCTTACAAACGTGAGTTCAAGACCGTCTTCGGCCAAGACAAGATCGACATCAATCAGGTGACTGAAGCGATTGCTGAATTCGAAAAAACCCTGGTGACGCCGAATTCTCGTTTTGACCAATGGCTCTTGGGCAATAAGGAGGCGATGAACCCGAAAGAGCTTTCAGGGCTGAAGCTGTTTCAGGACAGCGGATGCGTCGCATGCCACAACGGTGCGGCACTGGGCGGCAACTCATTCCAGAAAATGGGCATCGTTGAGCCATACAAGGCCAAGAGCGGTGGAGAGGGCAGGTCTGCAGTAACCGGCAAGGATGCTGACCGATTCAACTACAAGGTGCCCACGCTACGCAATGTCGAACTCACCTACCCATATTTCCATGATGGCGCTGCATAAACCCTTACAGAGGCCGTCGACATCATGGGACGCCTGCAGTTAGGTCGAAAGTTCAGCAAGAGCGAGAACGAACAGATTGTCGCTTTTCTCAAGACACTCACAGGAGACCAACCCCTATTCCGTCTCCCCATTCTTCCGCCCTCGAGCGAGGCCACGCCCTTGCCGAATCCTTGGGCCAAAAACTAGAACGCCCCCTCTCTCTTTGGCGATCACCCCGGCTTGCCGGGGTTTTTTTACACTTAGGGTATGAACACTTCCATCTTGCTTCCCTGCCCGCAATGTCTTGCGGTCAACAGAATCCCCTCTGACCGTCTTGGCGAGAACCCCACTTGCGGCAAGTGCCAGACACCACTCTTCACGGCTGCCCCAATCGAGGCCGGTGCCGATCAGTTCAGCCGACTCGTGAACAACTCGGACGTGCCAGTGATTGTCGACTTCTGGGCACCCTGGTGCGGCCCTTGTCGCATGATGGCGCCAGCCTTTGAGCAGGTGGCGCAAGACCTCGAAACCCTGCGCTTTCTGAAGGTCAACACCCAGAGCGAACCGACCCTGGCGCAGCAATTCAATATTCGCAGCATCCCAACGCTTGCGGTCTTTCTACGCGGCCAAGAGGTCGCCCGCCAAGCGGGCGCCATGGACGCAGCAAGCCTCAAGCGCTGGGTGTTGCAGGCGGTCTCAGGACTCCAATAGGCTGCGCAGCATCCAGGCGGTCTTCTCATGCACGTCGAGGCGTTGCGTGAGCAGATCAGCCGTGGGCTGGTCATTTGCCTCATTGACTAAGTCGAATAGGCCCCGTGCGGTGCGTGCCGTGGTCTCATGAGCGTCAACCAGAATCTGGACCATTTCGAGTGCCTTGGGTACACCGGCAACTTCTTTAACGGAGGCCAGCTTGGCGTACTGCGCATAGGTGCCCGGGGCGGGGTAACCCAAGGCGCGAATGCGCTCTGCAATGAGATCGAGTGCCGCCCACTGTTCCGTGTATTGATCCATAAACATGGTGTGGAGGGAGTTAAACATCGGCCCCGTCACGTTCCAATGAAAGTTATGGGTCTGCAGATAGAGGGTGTAACTGTCCGCAAGGAAGCGAGAGAGTCCATCGGCAATTTTTGCGCGATGCGCTTCACTCATGCCGATGTTGATGGGTCGCGAGGACGCCTTTGAGGATGATTTCTTTGAGGCCATCATGAGTCTCCTTTTTGGGATTCGTGTGAAATGGTGGGTCAGGGTCGGCTTGAATCGGGCCGCTCAGAATCTTCGACATAGTATGAGTCTGGCGAGGTGTATGCAGGGCCCTTCATGATCATCACCACCACGCATCCCACAAGCACCGTGACCACCATCGTGAAGAAGAAAATCACGGCGCCGATCAACGCGAACTCGGCCTGGGTGATCGCGGCCTGAACCTGGTCTGCACTTCCGGACCTGGGCCAGCGTTCAATCACCAGCCACACCAGCGCAAACACCAGCAGGCCCGCAAGCGAAATCAAGGGCAGGCGCTTGAGCAGCCACCACTCGAGGCCCGCAGGCGATCTCACTGAATTGGGGTCTTTAATCATGCTTCATTATGACCAATTGAAAAACAAAGCCCGGCCCGCTTGTGACGGACCGGGCCTTGCCCCCACTACACCTAGAGCTCAGGCTGCCAACGGCTCTGCGACCGGCACAGAGCTCCGAATGAGGTAATCGAAGGCGCCGAGCGCCGCCTTGGCCCCATCGCCTGCAGCGATGATGATCTGCTTGTAGGGAACCGTCGTGACATCACCTGCCGCGAATACGCCGTGCGCATTGGTGGCGCCGTGATGGTCCACGACGATCTCACCAAACCGAGAGAGCTCAATGGTGCCCTTGAGCCACTCCGTGTTTGGGACGAGACCAATCTGCACAAACACCCCTTCAAGCTCAAGGGCATGCGCCTCACCCGAGGCCCGGTCTTTGTAACGGAGACCATTCACGGTCGAGCCATTGCCCGTGATCTCGGTGGTCTGAGCATTGAGCACGATGCTGGCATTGGGCAGGCTTTTGAGCTTTGCTACCAAAACGGCGTCTGCTTTGAGCTGATCCGCGAACTCCACGACGGTGACATGACCGACCACACCGGCCAGGTCGATGGCGGCCTCTACACCCGAATTGCCACCGCCAATCACCGCAACGCGCTTGCCTTTAAAGAGCGGGCCATCACAGTGAGGGCAGTAAGCAACGCCCTTATTCTTGTATTCCTGTTCGCCCGGCACATTCACATTACGCCAGCGCGCACCGGTGGAGAGAATGACCGAGCGTGAACGCAGCACGCCGCCATTGGCGAGGTGGACCTCGACCAGCCCTCCAGCATGCTCGGGCGGCACGAGCTTTTCGGCACGCTGAAGATTCATGATGTCCACTTCGTAGTGGCGAACATGCGCCTCGAGGTCAGCGGCAAATTTGGGCCCGTTGGTCTCGAGAATAGAGATGTAATTCTCAATGCCCAGCGTGTCGTTGGTCTGTCCGCCAAACCGCTCTGCGGCGACCCCCGTGCGCAGCCCCTTGCGCGCTGCATAGACGGCAGCAGCAGAACCGGCAGGTCCTCCACCCACCACGAGCACGTCAAAGGGATCGCGCGCGTCGATCTTGGCACGCTCCTTCTCGGCGCTGCCGGTGTCGAGCTTGGCAAGGATTTCCTCCAACGTCATGCGACCGGAGCCAAAGAGCTCGCCATTCAGAAAAACCATGGGCACAGCCATGATCTGGCGTTGGTTCACCTCATCCTGATAGAGCGCGCCGTCGATCACCACGGTCTTTACCGCGGGGTTCGTCACTGCCATCAGTGAGAGCGCCTGAACCACATCCGGGCAGTTGTGGCAGGACAGCGACATGAAGACTTCGAACCGGAAGTCCCCTTTGAGCGCGCGAATCGTGTCAAGGCTCTCGGCCTCTACCTTGGGCGGGTGACCACCCGACCAGAGCAGTGCGAGTACCAATGAAGTGAACTCGTGGCCCAAGGGAACAGCGGCAAAGTGAAGACCCGTCTGTGCATCTGCACGACGAATCTGAAATGAGGGTCGACGCGCATCCGCTCCATCGAATCGCGCCGACACTTTGTCAGAGAGACTCGAAATGGTCTCTAGCAGTTCGCGAATTTCCTGGGCGCCCTTCGAGTCGTCGAGCGAAGCCACCAGCTCGACGGGGTGAGCAATCTTTTCAAGATAGGCTCTTAGCTGGACTTTCAGGGTGTCATTGAGCATGGTGTTCTCCTAAATAAGGACTGCGCGCCCCGCCCGCAGGCGGAGCGCTTCACAACTGAGGCTTAGATCTTGCCGACGAGGTCGAGCGAGGGCGCAAGCGTCTCAGCACCTGGCGTCCACTTGGCAGGGCAGACCTGACCAGGGTTCTTGGCGATGTACTGCGCAGCCTGCACCTTACGCAGCAGCTCGGTCGCATCGCGACCAATGCCGTTGTCGTGGATTTCGCAGAGCTTGATCTGGCCCTCAGGGTTGATCACAAACGTACCGCGCAGTGCCAGACCCTCTTCTTCGATCATGACTTCGAAGTTGCGGGTGATGGTGCCGGTGGGGTCACCAATGAGGGGGTAGTTCACCTTGCCGATGGTGTCCGAGGTGTCGTGCCAGGCCTTGTGGGTGAAGTGGGTGTCGGTCGACACGCCGTAGATTTCCACGCCGAGCGCCTTGAAGGTGTCGTAATGGTCGGCGAGGTCGCCGAGTTCCGTAGGGCACACAAAGGTGAAGTCGGCGGGGTAGAAGAACACGACAGACCACTTGCCCTTCAGGGACTGGTCGGTGACTTCGACGAACTTTCCGTTGTGATAGGCCGTGGCTTTGAAAGGCTTAACGGTTGTGTTGATGAGAGACATGTTTATTCCTCTTTTTGTGTGTTGAGAAGTTGGGGGCGCGCCGTTTTGTTGCGGCACGGGAGGAATCATGACCCCCTGGCTAAAATTAATCTAATTGTTTGTCTTCATGTTTCAGATAGTTTTTTTGTATTGTGCTGTAGCCCCTCGATGAGACGACGCGCCAGAATCTCGTAGAGACTGGTGCGCGAGATGCTTTTAGCGACCAGGGTGGCAATGAGGGCCGAGAGCATGAGGCTCATGAACTGATCCTGGCTGGAGGTCATTTCCATCACGATGACGGTGGCCGTGACCGGCGCCTGCACCACGCCAGCAAGAAAGGCTGTCATCCCAATGAGTACCAGCATCTGACGGCCCTCAACCAGGTCGAATAAGAGCGCAAAGTCGTACCCGAGCCCGGCGCCAATCGAGAGTGACGGCGTGAAAATGCCCCCCGGAATGCCCGAGAGGTAGCTCAGTACCGTGCTGAGCATCTTGAGCAGACTAAAGCCGAGTTCATGGGAGAGGCCCAAGGGTGTGTTGAGCAGATCCGATGCGGCGTGATAGCCCGTGCCGATGGTTTCGCCACTGGTGAGTAGCGCAATGCCAGCGACCAGCAGCCCAAGAAAGCCCGCAACAAGTGCTGCATGCAGCGCAGTCTTGGACTCAGGCACCAGACGAGGGCCCACCGTGACCAGGAGCCAGCACATGAGCCCCGCCATGAGACCGCAGACCACCGAAATGCTCATCCAGGCCAGCAGTTCGGGATGGGAGGGGTTGCGCACATAAATTGGGAAAAAGTCATAGTTGCCCTGCAGCGCAAGCGAAATGAAGCCAGCGCCAAGGATCGTCATGAGCACGAACCAAGTCTGGCGCATGCTGCGCCCCTTGGCGAGTTCTTCCATCGCAAACACAATCCCCGCGAGCGGGGTGTTGAATGCTGCCGCCAGCCCGCCGGCGCCACCCGCCACAATCAGCGCATCGGTAGGGACGCGAAGCTTCCCTCCAAACCGATGGGCCCACGCCAACATGGCCGCGGCACCCACCTGAATCGAGGGACCCTCCCGACCAATCGAGGCTCCACAGGCGAGGCCCACGCAGACCAGAAGCATCTTGAGGGCGACCTGGAGTGGCGAGAGGAACTGCCCAAGTTGGGTCTGAACATCGCGCACCCGAATGGCGGCCATGGTCTGGGGTATGCCGCTTCCTGCAGCAAAGGGGGCATAGGCAAAGGTGATGTACCGAATCAGCGCGAAGCCCAGAGGGGTGAGCACCAGAAAGGCCCAGGGGTGGTCATCGAATAAGTCTTCGCCCCAATAAAGCGCTGCATCGGCCACGCGTGCCAGCGCAATGACACAGAGGGCCACAATGGCAGCACCGCCAAAGAGAGAGAGATAATCCCTGGTGCGTTCTGTATTACGCTGGAGTCGCCCTCGGTCAGCGGCCAGGGCTTTGCGGATGAACGATCGCATTTGCCCGAATATTAACCTTAATCTTTCCAACACTTACGAGAGCATTCATGAAAATTGCACGAACTTTGACAGCACTGGCGTTGACCCTTACAAGTCTGACTGCTACGGCTTCAGACATCATGGTCGTCAAGCCCCAGGCATTCGCAACCCGCGATGGGCAGCCCAACGCGGCCGCTTTTGTAGAAATTCACAACCATGGCAAGACGGCTGATCGCCTGACCGCTGTTAAATTCCCCAGCGCGGTTGTGGGTCGTGGCGAGCTTCACAGCATGAGCCATGAAGACGGCAAGATGGTCATGCGTGAGCTCAAAGGCGTTGCACTTCCAGCGGGCGGCAGCATTAAGATGCAACCCGGCGGCGATCACCTCATGCTGATCGGCCTCAAGCGCACACTCAAGGTGGGCGAGACCATCGATGCCACCCTGGTGTTTGAGAAAGCGGGCGAGATTAAGGTGTCCATGCCTGTGGTTGACCGGGCAGCCGCAATGAAACAAGAGGGGCAAGGGCATCACGGCCACATGAAACATTGATTCATCTGATTGTCATGATGTGGCGCCACACTCGGCGCCATGTCCGATATTCGCCCAGTCCACCTCCAGGTCTCCCAGCTCAGCAAGAGCTTCGGAAAAGGCAGCCGCGCTAAGACCGCGCTCAATCAGGTCAGCCTCACGGTTCGATCTGGTGAAATGGTTGCGCTGCTTGGGGCCTCCGGCTCGGGCAAATCCACGCTCCTTCGAAGCATCAGTGGGCTGCACGTAGCAGACGCGGGCAGCTCCAGCCAGATCACGATCAAAGGGGAGATCCTCCAGCAAGGCGGGCGTCTCTCCCCCAATATTCGCTCCATCCGCCGTGGCATTGCCACCATCTTCCAACAGTTCAATCTGGTCAATCGCCTCTCAGTCCTGACGAATGTCTGCGTGGGCGCACTCTCGCAGGTCCCGACCTGGCGCAGCCTCACCGGCCTGTTCCCCCGCGAGATCAAGCTGAAGGCCATCGATGCGCTGATTCAGGTCGGCATTGATGAACAAGTCTTCAAACGTGCTCGCCTGCTCTCTGGCGGCCAACAGCAACGTGTAGCGATTGCGCGGGCGATCACCCAAGAGGCAGACCTCGTACTGGCTGACGAGCCCATCGCCAGCCTTGACCCCGAATCCTCACGCAAGGTGATGGAGCTGTTGGTAAACCTGAACCAGCGTGGCTGCACCGTGCTCGTCTCGCTGCACCAGGTTGCAGTGGCCCTCAAATACTGCGAGCGCGTGGTTGCACTGCGTGATGGAAAGATCGTTTACGACGGGCTCTCTGCGAGCCTCACCGAGCAACAGATTCGCGAGCTCTACGGCTCCGATACCGACCTCATCTTCGATGAACTCGAGATGACCAACCCCCAGCAACACGCCTCAACAAGGAGCCTTAATGAAGCTTATGCGTCGTAGTCTGATGGCAGCTGCCGTCGCACTGTCTGCCATGGTGGCAGCCCCCGCTTTCTCATCGAGCCAGATGCCCAAAGAGATCAGCTTTGGCATCATCTCGACCGAGTCCTCCAGCAAGCAAGCCGCAATGTTTGCGCCCCTGCTCGCTGACATGGAAAAAGCCATCGGCGTCAAGGTCAATGCCTTTTACGCATCCGACTACGCGGGCGTGATTGAGGCCATGCGCTTTAACAAAGTTCAAGTGGCTTGGTACGGCAACAAAGCGGCCATGGAGGCAGTCGATCGCGCCAGTGGCGAGATCTTCACTCAGACGATGGCATTGGACGGCAGCCTTGGCTATTACTCCCTGCTCGTCACCCACAAGGACTCGCCCTACAAGAACCTGCAGGATGTGCTCAAGAGCGCCAAAGATATTCGCTTCGGCATTGGCGACCCCAACTCCACCTCGGGCTTTCTGGTTCCCGCCTACTACGTGTTCGCACTGAACAATGTTGAGCCCAAGCAGATTTTTAAGAGCGTGACTGCATCCAATCACGAGGGCAATCTTTTGGCTGTCATCGCGAAACAAGTCGATGTCGCAACCAACAACACAGAGTCCTTTGAGCGCATTCAGAAAACCCAGCCCGAGAAGGCTGCAAACCTCCGCGAAATCTGGCGCTCGCCCCTGATCCCGTCAGACCCACTGGTATGGCGTAAGGACCTTCACCCTGACATGAAGAAGAAGATTTCCGACTTCTTCCTGAACTACGGTAAGGCACCCGGCGCAGAGGGACAGCGTCAGCTCAAGGCGATGGAACCTCACCTCTGGAAGGGCTTCATCCCCTCGGATAACAACCAACTGCTGCCCATCCGCCAACTCGAGCTATTCCGTGCACGCTCCAAGGTGGCAGGTGATGCCAAGTTGGCCGATGCAGACAAGAAGGCCCAGCTGGCCGCTCTGGACGCAAAGCTCGCAGATCTCGATAAGCAGATGAAGGCCCTCAAGAAGTAAGAAGCCTGGGCCTCACCCTGACGCCCGGCGAGTCCGGGCGTCCTTTTTTGCTGCCCCCTTACTAGGAATAAAGCATGAGCGGAATCCACCAGACGACGAGCGAAGAGCGCCTCGCACAGGCGCCCAAGTCATGGACGATGACCCTGATTGCGGTTGTGGTGGCACTGCTGCTTGTGGGTTCGTGGGAAGGCGCTGACATGCGCCCCATGGCGCTGATCAATGACTCACAGAACATGGCCATGTTCCTGGCCGATTTTTTCCCCCCAAACTTTCGCGACTGGGAGGTCTACCTCAAGGAAATGGTGATCACGATCCAGATCGCGGTCTGGGGTACCTTCCTCGCCATTCTCTTGGGCATCCCTTGCGCGCTATTGGCCTCCGAGAATATCTCTCCTGTATGGATTCACCAGCCCATGCGTCGCATCATGGACGCCTTTCGTGCCGTCAATGAGCTCGTCTTTGCACTGCTGTTTATTGTGGCAGTTGGCCTTGGGCCGTTCGCAGGCGTTTTGGCGCTGTTCATATCAACAACAGGCACCCTTGCCAAACTCTTCTCTGAAGCGGTAGAGGCCATCGACCCCCAGCCCGTAGAGGGCATTCGTGCCACGGGTGCAAGCCGGCTCGAGGAGATTGTCTATGGCGTCATTCCCCAAGTGCTTCCGCTCTGGATCAGCTACTCACTCTATCGATTTGAGGCCAATGTGCGCGGGGCGTCAGTCCTCGGCATTGTGGGTGCTGGCGGCATTGGGCAGATCCTTTGGGAGGTCATGCGCGGGTTTCAGTATGCTGAGACCTGTGCGCTGCTCATCATTCTGGTAGCGTCCGTGTCCATCATTGATTTCATTTCCGCTCGCCTGCGTGCTCTACTCATCTAAGCCGTGATACTCAGCCGGACTCAATGGCTAGGTCTGTTCTCAAGGTCTAGCGACGCCTCTCTCTGCAGCGCCCTCGAGCATTGTGGTCTCAACCCCGATGCCGAGCTGCAGGCCGCAGTATGGATCCGACCGGTCGAGACGGGACTTGTTCAGGTCATGGCCCGAGCCGATGGCCTGGGCTCGCCATTCTGTTTTCAAGAGGCCACCTCCACCCGAGCCAGCATTCGACTCGCCGAGGGTCAAACGGGCCACGCGCTGGTCTTGGGCCACCGAACAGAGCATTGCAAGCGCGTAGCTTGGCTCGACGCAAAAATGCAGGATCCATCCTTTCGGTCCACTGCGGGTTCCCGCGTGATTCAAGCCCTGCAGCAGGCTGAGTACACCTTGCGTGCCGAGCGTTTGGCCGCAGCCGAGCAGACCCGTGTGGAGTTTTTCACTCTTGCTCGGGAGGCGGGCGCATGACCTCGTCGGTACTGCTTGCGGGCTTCCTGCACCCATCTGAGGCCGCTCAGCGTTGCTTTCGGTCGGTACTCAATGCCATGGCCGAGCCGGGCAGGCCCCAGACCCTGGTGCCCCCCCAGGAGACCCCCGAGGGCTGCGCAGCCGGCACGGCCAGCATCGGGCTCTCTCTGCTCGACATCAGCACAGGCTTCTGCGTGCATGGACTTAGCACGCTGGCCGCCTACCTCAGGTTTCACACCAGCGCGCCCGAGGCCACACCCGAAGCCGCATTGTGGGCTTTTGCGGCCGACACAGACCCTGCGCTCTTGAGCCTTGCTCAGAGCCTCTCTGAGGGAAGCCTGGAGTGTCCGGAGACCGCCGCTACGCTGGTCATTCAGCTCACCGCCCCCTCAGGCCATGAGGGATCGATCCTGCTCAAAGGACCCGGTATTCAACACCAAAGGGCCATCAGTCCCATGGGACTTCCCAGCGACTTCTGGGCATGGCGTCAGGCCACCCGGGGGCGATACCCACTGGGCATCGACCTCCTGTTTGTGCACGAGGACCAGGTCTGGGCAATTCCCCGCTCAACCGAGCTCATCCTGGAGGCCTCATGTACGTCGCGGTAAAAGGAGGCGAGCGCGCCATCGATGCTTCACTTGCGCTGCTGGACGCTTGGCGGCGGGGCGACCCCAATCAGCCGGCGCTTCAGATCGAGCAGGTGGAGCAACAGCTGGGCATTGCAGTCGACCGCGTCATGGCAGAGGGCAGTGTGCTGGACCGCAGGCTTGCCGCACTCGCCATTATTCAGGCGCAAGGCGACCTGGTTGAGGCAATTTTTCTTCTGCGCGCCTGTCGCGCCACGCTCTCGCGGTTTGGACAGACCTGTCCGCTTCAGACCGATCAGATGCTTGCCTTACGGCGTATATCGGCCTGTTTCAAAGACATTCCCGGAGGGCAAAAGCTTGGGCCTACGGCCGACTACAGCCTGCGCATTCTGGGCCTCGAGCAGGCTAATGCCAACGGTGCGAGCCCTTTAAACGCAACCGATGCCAATGCACAGGCCAATCTGCCTCGCATTTCCCGCTTGCTGGAGGCAGAGGGTCTGCTTGCCCAGCCCACGGAACCAGAGCCCACCACCCCACCTGACATCACTCAGGAGCCCGTGCAGTTCCCCATGCCGAGAGCGGCGCGCCTGCAAATGCTGTCGCGGGCTGATGAGGGGTACCTGCTTGCGCTGGGCTACTCGACGCAGCGGGGCTATGGCAGCACCCACCCCTTCGTGGGTGAAATTCGCATGGGCTACACGCCCGTCTGTGTGCGGCTTTCAGACATCGACCCCAGCGTGCAGGACGACACCCCCGTCGAGATTGGGGAACTGCTACTCACCGAGTGCGAAATGATCAATCAGTTCCAGGCCAACAGCGATGAGCCGCCCAAGTTCACGCGGGGCTATGGGCTTACGCCGGGACGGGCTGAACGGAAGGCTATGGCCATGGCCTTGGTCGATCGCGCACTCCAGGCGGAATCACTCGGCGAGACCCCCTCAGCGCCAAGCCAAGATCAAGAGTTTGTCTTGGCACACGGCGACAACGTTGAGGCGAGTGGCTTCGTGCAGCACCTGAAGCTGCCCCATTACGTTGACTTTCAAGCTGAGCTTGCGCTTGTGCGGGGCATTCAATCGTCATGACGCCACAACTGCCTTTTGCCTACTTGGACGACCAGACCAAGCGCATGATCCGACGTGCCCTGCTCAAGGCCGTTGCACTGCCAGGGCACCAGGTGCCCTTTGCAAGCCGGGAGATGCCCCTGCCCTACGGCTGGGGAACCGGCGGCATTCAGGTCACAGCTGCGGTCTTGGGCCCCGAAGATGTGCTCAAGGTCATCGACCAAGGCGCAGACGATACGACCAACGCGGTGAATATTCGGCGTTTCTTTGCGCTTACCACCGGTATCGAGACCACGACCACCACGGCCGAGGCCACCGTCATTCAGACCCGCCATCGCATTCCTGAACACCCACTCAAAGCGGGACAGATCATGGTGTTTCAGGTCCCCATTCCGGAGCCCCTGCGCTGGATTGAGCCTCGCTCTGAAGAGACCCGTCGAATGCACGCCTTGCGCGATTACGGCCCCATGCAAGTAAAGCTCTACGAGGACATTACCCAGCACGGCACCATTGCCACCAGCTACGACTACCCCGTCATGGTGAATGAGCACACGCTCATGTCGCCCTCCCCCATTCCCAAGTTTGACAACCCCAAGCTGCACCAGAGCCCAGCACTCATGCTCTTCGGTGCCGGTCGCGAGAAGCGCGTCTACGCAGTGCCGCCTTATACAGACGTGCGTTCACTGGACTTCGACGACTACCCCTTTGAAGTCCAGCGATGGCCTCAGGCCTGCGCCATTTGCGGTGCAGACAACCACTACCTCGACGAGATCATTGTTGACGATGCAGGAACTCGTGAGATGGTCTGCTCCGATACCGACGCCTGTCGAGCCCGCCAGGAACAGACATGAGCCAGCCCATTCTGCGTGCCCAAGGCCTTGGGCTTCGATATGGCAGCCTGCGTGCAGTTCACAACGTGAATCTCTCCCTCGACGAGGGCGAGTGCTTGGCCATCGTGGGTGAATCGGGTTCGGGGAAGAGCACACTCTTGAGCCTACTGGCCGGTCAGCAGCAACCTCATGAGGGAGAGGTAGCGTATTGCGATCGCAGTGGGATGTGGCTGAACCTCAACACGCTCGATGAGCGCGATCGCCGCCGATTGGCAAGAACCGAGTGGGGGTTCGTACGCCAACATGCTCAGGCCACACTCCACCCGCACGTCTCCGCGGGGGGCCATATTGGCGAGCGCTTGATGGGTCTGGGTGCGCGCCATTACGGCGAGATTCGCAAGACTGCCCAGCAATGGATGGCCCGCGTCGAAATGGACCCCAGTCGTGTCGACGAATCCCCGAGCCGATTCTCGGGGGGCATGCAGCAGCGGCTTCAGCTGATCGCCAACTTGGTCACATCGCCTCGGCTCGTGCTCATGGATGAGCCCACCACGGGCCTTGATGTCTCGGTTCAGGCCAAACTGCTCGATCTGCTCAAGCGACTCCAAGAGGAGCTTGGGCTCGCCACGATTATCGTTACCCATGACCTTGGCGTGGCCCGGCTACTCGCAGACCAGGTCCTCGTCATGGTGCGTGGAGAGGTGGTTGAGCGTGGCCTGGTTGATCAGGTCTTTGATGACCCGCAGCACCCCTACACTCAGCAGCTTGTCACCTCGGTGCTATGAATCCTGTTCTTGAACTCGCCCCCCTGAACAAGCAGTTCACGCTGCACACCCAAGGCGGTCGCACACTCGAGGTCTTGCAAGGCATTGAGCTCCAGGTTTCAGCCGGAGAATGCCTGAGTCTGCAGAGCCCCTCGGGCTCAGGCAAGAGCACCATCTTGCGTTGCATTACCGGGCACTACCTGCCAGGTCCGGGAAGCCATGTTTTGCTGCGCCCCAGGGCTTTGGCCCATCGTGGGCTCGATGGCGCGCTCATTGACCTTGCTCGGGCCAATCTGCATACCCTGCGCCTGGCGCGACAGTTTCATATTGCGTATGTGAGCCAGTTTCTTCGGGTGATCCCCCGGGTGAGTACGCTGAGCCTCGTGATGCAGCCCATGCTGCGCGAGGGCCTTGCGCCCGATCAGGCCGAACCGCTTGCAAGTAGCCTGCTCGAGCGGCTTCATCTGCCCAGTGCGCTCTGGCCACTTGCACCGAAGACCTTCTCTGGCGGTGAGCAACAGCGGGTGAATATCGCCATAGCATTGGCCGCCTGTCTGGTTAGGCCTCGTGAGCTGATCCTGCTCGATGAGCCTACCGCCTCCCTCGATCAGGCCAATCGCGATGTGGTAACCGCGTTGCTCAAAGACCTCCGCGACGCAGGTGCTGCCATGATTGGGGCCTTTCACGACCATGACACCCACGAGCGCCTCGCCACACGCACACAGGAAGTCCACTGATGATCCTCACCAACGCCAAGCTGGTTACGCACGACGACGTTTTTCTGGGAACCGTAGAGATCGCGGACGGCCACATTCGCTCTGTATCAGAGGGCGTAAGCACGCTGCCCGCTGCAATGGATCTGGAGGGCGACTGGCTCATTCCGGGTCTCATTGAAATTCACACCGACAACCTTGAGAAGCATCTCATGCCCCGACCTGGCGTGATCTGGAATGGAGAGTCCGCCTTTCGCATTCACGACGCGCAGCTCGCCTGCTCGGGCATTACGACCGCATTCGATGGCGTGGTGATTGGCGACATTGAGGCCAATACGCCCAGGGGTCGCTTCTTGGAGATCAGCCTCGCAGCCATTCACGCCCTTGCCGATTCGCCCATGACCCGCTGCGAGCACCTGCTGCACCTGCGCTGCGAGCTCGCCAATCATGACGTCTGGGACCACTACACATCGCTGGTCGATAACCCTAGGGTGCAATTAATCTCGCTCATGGACCATACACCTGGCCAGCGCCAATGGCGCGATCTTGGTAAATATCGTGAATACACAGAGCGTCACGGAAGGCTCAGCGATGAGGCCTTCGAAGCGCTCATGGCCGAGCGCATCTCTGCCCAGGCCCTGCATGCTGAGCGCCAGCGCCAACGCTTGGTTGAAGATGCGCGCACCCGTGGTCTGCCACTCGCCTCCCATGACGACACCAGTGCCGAGCATGTCTGCCAGGCCCATGAGGAGGGCATTGCGATCTCTGAGTTTCCCACCACGGTAGAGGCCGCAGAGACAGCCCATCGATTGGGTCTTAAAACGGTTATGGGGGCTCCAAATGTAGTGAAAGGCGGTTCGCACTCAGGCAACGTCGCAGCCATGCCCCTGGCACAAATGAAGCTGCTCGATGCACTCTCAAGTGATTACGTGCCGGCGAGCCTTCTCGATGCGGCCTTTATGCTGCAAGACGAGACAGACCTGAGCCTTCCCGAGGCGATTCGGACTGTGACCTCAGCACCCGCGCAGATGGTTCGCCTCTCAGACCGCGGCCGGATTGCTCAGGGGCTTCGAGCAGACCTAGTCTGGGTAAACCGACCCGCGAGGGGCTCGGGCGCCTGTGTTCGCGCCGCATGGCGGGCTGGAAAGCGCGTCGCGTAAGGGCTCAGGAGAGCAAAAAAAAGCCCCGACACATGGCCGGGGCGCTAAGCAGAATGTGATCTGCAAGGAGACAACAACACGGGCAGAACCCGTAAACATATTGCACCACAACACGTGAAATTTTGCAACGCAATATGCGCAACAAATCGAGGGCTTTACAGCCTCATCGAAGCCGCATACTGTCTGTCACATGAGAGACACGAAAGCTCCTCACACTGCGGCTATGCGATCTTTGGACTCCAACACACTCTCTCATGCTCGGTTCGTGCTGTCTGTCACGGCTTACGAATGGCTGCATCCCAAAGAGTCCCGAACAGCAGCAGCATTCAAGAAAAAATTTCGCACCTTCCAGTTGGTACTGCGCGCCATCATTCGGCTCGGGACACGAAGCCGTTTTGCAAAACCGCTTCGCCAGAGGCGCATCACCCGAGTGTCCGCTGCCTCATGAGCGGACTAGATCTCGAGACCATCAAGCGCTTTATTGCGGCCCAGTCGCCGTCCACCAGAATCTATATTGGCGCAGACTCCAGCCGCGTGCTCCAGGGAAATGCCTGGATGGCTGATTACACCCTCGTGGTGGTTGTACATATCGATGGCAACCGTGGCTGCAAACTCTTTGGAGAGACCACGCGCGAACGCGATTTCGACCAGCGAGCCGATCGCCCTCAGATGCGTCTCATGAATGAGGTTTACAAGGTTGCCGAGCTCTATCTGCGCTTGGCAGATGCCATTGATGATCGCCTCGTCGAGGTGCACCTGGATCTGAATCCAGATCCAAGTTGCGGCTCCAGTTGTGTGGTGCAACAGGCAATCGGGTATATTCGCGGCGTGTGCAATATCTCGCCGCGGGTTAAGCCTCACGCGTTTGCGGCCAGCTGTGCGGCCGACCGCTACAAGGAACTGGCGGCCTAACGCCAGTGACCGCCCTTCTCGATCCCGCAGTTCTTTTCTTTATCTTCGGCCTCTTCGCAGGCCTCGTTCGCTCGAACCTCGAGATTCCGCCAGCCATCAGCCGGTTCCTTGCGCTCTATCTTCTAATGGCGCTCGGCCTCAAAGGGGGCATATCGCTGGCGGAGACCGGGTTTACGCTGGAAGTCGGGGCAAGCCTCTTCCTTGCCGTATTGCTCGCGAGCGTCCTGCCCATCATCAGCTATTGGGTACTCAAGCCTATCGCTGGGCCATTCAATGCACTGGCCATTGCCGCAACGTATGGCTCGGTGAGTGCAGTCACCTTCATTACCGCAAACCAGTTTCTCGACAACCAGGGCATTGCGCATGGTGGTCATATGGCAGCAGCCATGGCGCTCATGGAGTCGCCCGCCATTATCTTGGCAGTCGTGCTGGCCAATATGGCGCGCAAGGAGCAACACACCCAGCAGCATGAGGGTGGCCTCATGGGCGTTCTGCATGAGTCATTCACCGACGGTGCGCAGCTGCTCCTGCTTGCGAGCATGGCCATTGGATACTTTATGGGCCCCGAGGGCGAGGCCGCGATGAAGCCATTTTCAGCAGACCTCTTCAAGGGCATGCTTGCATTCTTCTTGCTCGATATGGGGTTGCTTGCTGCGCGCAGTCTGCCAGCGCTGCGGGGTCAATCGCCTGCACTGATGCTGTATGCGGTGGGCGCTCCACTGCTGCACGCTGCGGCCGCTCTCTCGCTTGCAACGCTGGCGGGACTCAACATTGGTGACAGCACACTGCTTGCAGTACTGGCTGCAAGTGCGAGCTATATTGCGGTGCCTGCAGTATTGCGCGAGGCGGTGCCCGAGGCGGAGCCCGCCGTCTATGTTGGGCTCTCGCTGGGCATTACCTTTCCGCTGAACATTCTCTTTGGTATACCGCTTTACTTTGCTGCAGCCCAGTGGCTAGCGCGTTAACGACAGCCAACAAAAGGGCATAAAAAAAGGCCCCCATTCGGGAGCCTTTGATACGGCAAGAATCCGCTTACTCAGCAGATGCACGGCGACGCGCAGGCGCTTTGGGCGTGGTGTTGGCAACAGCAGCCTCGCCAGCCTTGGCAGCGGCTTCAACATTTGCCTCGACCATTTCAACGACCTGCTTGGAGGCCTTGTTGATTGCATCGAAAGCGCTGTTAGAGGCAGCAAATGCTGACTTCATCATGGCGACCATGCCCTCGGTACCAGCTGGGGCGCTCTTGGTAAGCTCATTCATGGTGTTTGCCATGGTCTTGTTGGCCTCTTCCACGCGGCTCTCAACCAGCTTTGCGAACTCGCCAACGGTCTCGGCGTTGATGTTGTACGCATTGCGGCTGTAGCTGGCAGCTTTGCTCAGGCCAGGCTGGGCCATGGACTGGGACACATTGACGAACTCTGTGGCATCTTTCACGCCGAGGAGCTGGTTTGCAGCTTCGGTTGCGTCGGCCAGGTTTGCCTTAGCAGCCTTGAGGTTGAGGTCCATGTGCTTTTCCATGCACTCGAGCGTGCGGGCAGCCATTTCAACCATAGCGGCTTGGGAGTGCTTGACAGCGTTCATGAACTGCTCGGGGGTCATCGTGTTGTTCATTTCATTTCCTTTCAGTGTGGGTTGGGTACTGCACTGCATGAAATGAATAATATTGGTGCGTTGCGTCATTCGCAAGCGCTGCGATGCACCATTTATTTTTTTACAATTAAATCAATAAGATAAAATCCGAATCCGGCCGCAGCAAGGGCCAAAGTAACATGCACTGCAGCAAGAAAAAAGGCCCAAATCAACCGCCCCGCCTGTATGAGCGGGAGCATCTCCGCGGTAAGCGCCGAGAAGGTGGTGAGGCTGCCCAGGAAGCCCGTCATGATCAATAAACGAGCCCAGTCAGGCAGTGCATGTGAGCTGAGTGTTGTTGCCCACCCTAACAGACCACCTGCGAGTAGCCCTCCCATGGCATTTACCACGAGAGTCCCCAGCAAGAACCCAGTGAACATGCCATTGAGTGCGATGCCCACTCCCCACCGCAGCCATGCCCCAAGAACAGCCCCACAGGCCACAAGGGCGGCCTGGATCCAGAATTTGTCCATGGCATACTCTAGCCCATGTCTCGCACCGTTCAATGCGTCAAACTCCAGCGTGAGGCCCCTGGCCTCGACTTTCCCCCTGCACCTGGTGATCTGGGTCGGCGAATCTATGAGTCGGTCTCGAAAGAGGCTTGGGCCGATTGGCTCAAGCAGCAGACCATGCTCGTGAATGAGTACCGCTTAAACCTCTCCGACGCCCGAGCCCGAAAGTATTTGCTTCAACAAATGGAAGCCCACTTTTTTGGCTCAGGCGCGGATATGGCCTCGGGGTACGTTCCCCCTCAGCCATAGGGCCGGATTTACTCAGCTGCCTCGGATGCGTGGCGCACGTCACGCCCCTTGACCATGTACACCACGTGCTCGGCCATGTTCTTGGAGTGGTCGCCAATGCGCTCCATGGCCTTAGCGTAGAAGAGCATGTCAATGGAGCGCGAGATCGTACGCGAATCCTCGAGCACATAACTGATCAGCAGACGAATGGTGTTGCGAAAGTGGTCGTCAACGATCTTGTCCTCGTGTAGTACGCCCTGCAGCACCGACTCGTCCTCGCGCGCGTAGGCGTCGAGCGCACGGTGAAGCATGCTGGTGACGTGCGTGGACATGGCGGAGAAGTCCATGCGAGGGGAAATGGCGGGGCCCCCCTCATAGAACCGAATAGCCATGCGCGCCATTTTCTCGGCCTCGTCGCCTGCACGCTCGAGATCACGGATCATTTTGAGCGAGGCCACCAGGAAACGCAGGTCAGATGCAGCGGGTTGACGCTTTGCGATGATGTGGTTGCAGATGTCGTCAATTTCAATCTCGGAGGCGTTGACGCGCTTTTCCATTTCGAGCACGTCTTTGAGCTCTGCGGTGTTGCCCGTGGCAAAGCCGACGATGGCGTGCTTGATCATTTCCTCGACGTAGCCGCCCATTTTCAGGATCTTGGTGCGGACTTCTTCGAGCTCGGCGTCGAACTGGGCCATGGTGTGGCTGGTGGTGTTCATATGTGACTCCTTTAGAACAATAGAAAACAAGATTTAACAAAACCCTAACAGTCTTTTGATACGCAGTGATGACAACCGCGATCGGGAGCTGCCTTCTATTGCGGAGTGAGCCTCTTTACGCCACCGGATCCAGCCACAAGCGCCACAGATGCCCGCTGACGAGCAAATATGCCATTGGTGACCACGCCCGGGATGGCGTTGAGGCGGTCCTCCCAGTCGAGAGGGTTCACGAGCGAGAGCCCGTGCACATCAAGAATGGGGTGCCCGTTATCGGTCAGCACCCCCGCTCTCAGAACAGGCCTTCCGCCCATGGACTCTAACGCCCAGGTGACAGGCCTAAGCGCCATCGCAATGACCTCAATCGGCAGCGGGAACCGGCCCATCACCTCGACACACTTGGACTCATCGACAATGCAGACGAACCGCTCAGAGGCGCTCGCAACGATCTTCTCGCGCGTGAGTGCTGCACCGCCGCCTTTAATCATGCAAAGGCTGGCATCGATCTCGTCAGCACCATCTACGTAGAGCGCCAGAGGCTCTGATACATCGTGGAGCTCAATTACCGTGTAGCCGTGTGACTCGAGCCTCAACCGAGTGCGCTCGGAGCTCGCCACTGCAGCCGCTAAAGGTTTGCCTGCCGTGGCCAGGGCATCGATAAAAAGATCAACCGTGGAGCCCGTGCCCACACCCAACACGCAGCCGTCGGGCACCTCGTGCACGGCGGCAGCTGCAACTTGGGCTTTGAGCGAATGGGGGTCAACATTCATATTCATGATCGGTCGGGACTATACAATCAACGCGCCCCACGTGGGGATTTTTTTCAGGGACAGCCGTGAGCACAAAAAACCAATACGACTGCAGCAAGTGCCCAGGCTACTGCTGCTCTTACCCGCGCATCGTGACCAGCAGTGCCGATGTTGCGAGGCTGGCCAAACATTTTGGGCTTTCAGAGAAGGCGGCAGAGAAGAAATTCACAAAGCGATTTGTGTGGGACGACCCAGAGGATCCCATTGACGAGCGCATTCTGAAGCACCAACCCGATCCTGTTTACGGGTCAATCTGTGGCTTCTTCGATATCGTCGAACGTCGCTGCACGATTTACGAGGCAAGGCCCGCTGTCTGTCGCGAGTACCCCAACGGCAAGCGTTGTGGCTATTTTGAGTTTATTGAGTTTGAACGCGACCAGCAGGACGATCGCGACTTCATTCCGCTAAGAAGAGGTGTGGGGTGACCGATGGGATTCGAACCCACGACAACCAGAATCACAATCTGGGACTCTACCAACTGAGCTACGGCCACCACGGAACTGCACTGGCACAAAGCCCCTCAAAATCAAGTACTTACCTCATTTACAACGCCGACCCCTTGCCGGCGCCTTGGAGAGAAATCTAGCATTTTTCCCATGCACTTGGGATTTACTTGGGATTTACTTGGGATAAAACCCCCCCCATCCAAAAACCCAGCAAAACCGACCCCACCCGGGGGGGACCCCCCCCTTTCTAGAATGGGTCCCATCCACCACACCTGTGCACACTGTTCTGCGCGAACGATGCGCCAAAAAATCAAACTGTGTCTAACGTACGCATTTGATCCAGTGTTAGAGGTGGAAACCCGCTACTGTGAGCAAGTCGATGGCAGTTCGCACACAAGACGGCGACATTCGCAATGATGGGCTTTGCCAAAAATTTAAGGTATCGGGGGCTGGTCGTGGATTTGTTACCCGGCCAGAGTACAAAACCCAGTTGGCTACAATAAGGTCAAGGTGATTCAACCCGACGGAACTGGTTCCGGCCAGAGTACAAAACCCAGTTGGCTACAATATAGGTTGCCTCGACTCCCCAATCGTTAGCGTTCCGGCCAGAGTACAAAACCCAGTTGGCTACAATCTGCCGTTTTGCCTGTGAGCGTTGAGACATGTTCCGGCCAGAGTACAAAACCCAGTTGGCTACAATGGGCCGAATATGGCTCTCATTGTTGCGGATGTTCCGGCCAGAGTACAAAACCCAGTTGGCTACAATGTCTGACTTGAAGGTCAGTTTTTTGAAGATGTTCCGGCCAGAGTACAAAACCCAGTTGGCTACAATTATGCCTCTAAATCTGCAATCGAGTAACCCGTTCCGGCCAGAGTACAAAACCCAGTTGGCTACAATAACGCAGGCAATGCAGGCCAAGGTATCTCCGTTCCGGCCAGAGTACAAAACCCAGTTGGCTACAATCCGAGATGCCGATGGTGTGCGAGAAAGACTGTTCCGGCCAGAGTACAAAACCCAGTTGGCTACAATCAGAGCGATGCGGTTCACTGCGTCGAGATGTTCCGGCCAGAGTACAAAACCCAGTTGGCTACAATGACAGAAACGACAGAACACCTATTCCGCGTGTTCCGGCCAGAGTACAAAACCCAGTTGGCTACAATAGGTCTCTCGTAAGCGACTGATTTATTTATTTAAAATAGATCAAGTTGGCTTGTTGAGATCGCATTCTTCAATTTCTTTCGGCCTCGGAACGACTTGATTCGTTCGTATTGTTTGTCAGTAAATTCGATCATCTGGACTCTACCCCCCTCGGGCAGAGCACTTTCAATCTCTAGGACGTAGCCTTCAGATCGGCTCGTGGAGTCTGCGCGTCGCGCGTAGACGCTGAACTGAACCATCTCAAATCCTAGGTCGAGCAGCCTATTTCTGAAGTCAGTCGCCTGCTTTCTATCCTCCGCGCTAACCACGGGCAGGTCGAACAACACCATCACCCACATGATGCGATAGCCCGAGAGCATTCACTCACACGTCGGGGAGGTGCCACTCTATCTCCAGTGTCGCAGCTTCCTCAGAGCAGATCCGATAAAAGGAGAGCACACTGGATTTGAGAAGTGACTCAAAAACAACGAGCCCAACATCGCTGCGCACTCTATGCGTCATTAGCCCAACCAAGCTAACCTTATCTTCGCGGGTTATGGCCTGAGCGGTACGTTCCATCTTGGAGACCTTCCAGTCGATTAGGGGGCGGAACGGTTCCATCAAATCATCAACCAGGCACATTGAATTTGCCGCATTCCGGTGATGTATACCGAGGCTTGGAGACAAGCCATGGGCGCAGACGTAGCGGGCTACAGTGGCTCGAAGGATTGCGTACCCATAGTTCAACCTCGCATTAATTACGTCATCTGCGCCACGCCGAAAATCATCACCAAAAAGACTTCGCCAATAAACTTTTGCTGCCTCAGCCTCACGATTCGAGGGATCTCCGTCGAGAACCTTATCAGCGATACGGCGCAGATTAATGTAGGGCTTCCCGCTTTGGGCAATAACTTCTGATTGTCGATGAATTTTTGCTCTGACGATTTGGGCCCAGATTCGGTCAGCCTGACTTTGGCCAAGCCGAGTCTGCTCTCTGAGTCGCTTTGAATGTTCATAGTTCTCGCTGAGTGGAAGGCAGGAGGCTATCGGAAAATGTCGCTCATCGCAGAAAATAACGGGTGTGCCCCTTTGAGCTAGGGATATGAGCACACTTGCGGTAAGAGATGCCGCACTTGTACCAACTATCAGTGACTCGATCTCATCGAGTTGTATCCGTCGCTCCGACGTAACATCGTCTTTGAGTGAGAGAACGAGGAACCCTCTGTGAATGCGAAGCGAATATCCCTCGCTAGAGACTTCAACGATTCGACCCATCAGGGCGTCCGCCTTTGGATATACGGACTTCGCCGATCGGTGAAATGAAGACCTGTCTTGCGCTGGCTCTCTGCAACCCCGAAGCCCCCCTTGTGAGGTATGACAACTCTTTCCTACGATCTCGTGCGTCGACGTTGCTCTCCTGAGGTTCAGCAAAAAAGATTCTTCCGTTGCTCCCCATCTTGCAGACTCGATACAACGCACGCCCCTGCTCAGAGTCGAGGCTAACAATATCGTCCCGCATCAGCCTCATTACAAGCGGCCGGCCATTGATGGCAAGTGCGGGGTTGTATAGAGCGGATTCGCCCTTGGTCTTTGCAATTCGATATGCCTCGAAGGTGCTGAGGACAACAGACTCCCAGCGGCCGGTTTCATTTACGAAGATCTCAATACAAAAGTTGCTATCGCCCTTGTACCCCTTGTACGGACGTGGCTCGCCATTTGGCATCGTGCCGTGGCGGTTTGGGTCATTGGTTGCGGCGAGGGGGATGACCGAGAGTGTTGATACCTTTTTTACTCGACGGCCTTCCTCATTGAGTTTCGTGACTCTTACTTGCCCGTCAGAGAGCAATCCGTAGGCCGTATCGTTATGCATGGCACCTTGGTAGTTGTGATCCGGCCGGTGGCTAACTTTTATTGCCTGTATAGCTCTTTGCACTGACTCGCGATACGAGGGCCATGGAAGTGGCATCACTGAGACAAGACGATTGAGTTGCTGCTCTCTTGCGGAAGCGCTCGCCTTGGAGAATCTTTGAAGCAACCCCTGATCAGTCACTGCGACCACACAAGCATCGACGGCATGGTGCCTGTGATCCTCACGATTCTTCTCGCCACTCGGGCCAAGGATGGTGTTGAGCCCAAATTTACCTCGCAACATGGCAGTCATCTGCCCCGGTATGACGCGGGTGCCCTGCGGGCAAATCAGAGCGAGATACTGATATGCAACCTTGCTGAGGTAGCGAGTGTCATTTAATGCTCGGGCTAGAAAGTCTTTATCTTCTTTTAACCACTTCTCATAGCCATCTTGAGCAAACCGATACCTCTTAGCCTTCGGGTATGCGGACGCACGCTCGAGGATCTCATCGTATTTCCATCCGGCCTTCTCAAAATCAGCGGCGGCCTCAGAGGGTGTTCGATTGCCCTTCACCCTGTTAGCGACTCGAAGCGAGACTGTCTTGTTATTGAGACTGTCATCCAGCGTCCTAGAGAATGGAAGGATATGTTCAATCTCCACCTCGGCCGACATGAGCATCTGGAAACTGATTTGCTTACCTGAGTATGGGCAGCATCGGCTCATTAGTTCAGGGGAGAGTTCCTCCCATAGTATGACCTTCTGAATATCCGTTCTCGTGATGTTTTCTGAGCCAACACCCGTCAGTTTGGCAATCTCATCTCGGATTCGGTCATTGCGCTTCTGGTTCTCTGCCTGACGCTTGGTGTCTTCTTTTCTCTGGTCTTGGTTTTGCTTCAGGTCGCGAGCAACTTCCACAATCACTTCACTGGGATGCCCGTATCGCTTAATCAGTTGATTGACAATGAGTCTAGTCTGATTGAGACCGATATGAACAGTAGGGTTTGCGATTCGACCAAAACGCTTCTCTGGTGGGTCTTGAGGGTTACCTGTTCCAAACCCAACATGTCGTTGTAATGGCTCTCCGTAGTAGGGAAGGGCATCAAGGATCTCTCCAGTCCGATGCGCCGAAATATCGCTATGGTGCGTGATACCTGCCGCTTGAACTGCTTTGTCATAAGTCACTACGGCGCCTCGCAGTTTGGGTAGGATCATCGAGATGGCCTTGCGGCTTAGATTGCCGTAACCCTCAGGAAGCCCAACATTTGCAATTCGTTCAGCTATGGCTTCGTCAAGACCGAACCTGTTGGTGAGCCACGCTATCAATAACCCCTCGTTCTCCTCCGAGAGGAGTTTCTCAACTACCTCGTCCTGTTGCTCAAGGGCCAAGTCGTGCCACGTAGCTCCAAAGCAGTCAACGGCCGAGAGGATGGCAGACGTAAGGTTGCCCTTTAAGGCGGTGCGCTTAGCATCTTCTAAGTTGAACGTTGAACTCTTTGGAGCACCGACTGCCGTGCGAATCTTCCCGAAGGTGACCTGCCTCTGACCGTTCAGCAGATCAAACGCTTTGTCACGCTGGTTGAGGTCGAGTGGTTCTTCAGTAAAGTAGTCACCGAGGATCCTCAAATTGTTCAGTTCTTGAAGGATACGAAACTGCTGGACGCTTGGTAGGGCAATCGGCGCGCGCTGCTCATCTGGGAAGAATGTGCATCGCCCAGGGGTGACAGGCCTGAGTGGTCGCTGGAACAGTAGGCAGTCCTTCAAAAGCATTCGACTGGTGTCGGTGAATAGACCGGGATTGAAACGGGCTTGAACAACCCAGATCGCCTCAAACTCCTCCTCGACCATCTGTCGGTCGATGTACAGGTCATAACTCTTCTGGACTTTATTCTTGCCGTCAACCTGCACTCGTGTCTCTCTGTATCGTGCACGAACACCAAGCCCCGACTTTCTTCTGAACAGCAGATGCTCTCCAATGGTTCTGTGTTTCTGATCAGACATTTCACGTCGAGTCTCAGAGATGGCGGTCTTCAAAGCCCCAGAGTCGCTGGCTGCCTTATCCGTCTTTCGGTTGCTCTTAAAGCCTCGGCGTTGATTGAGATGAAAGAGTGCTCGGGCAAACTCTGGCGGTGTAATGGCCCGGTCTAGGGCAGCAACTCGGAGTTCTAGTGGATCGAGATTCAGAAGTGCCTTGCGCTCATCTACTGTCTTTGGGAAGAAACCCAAATCGGTTAGCAACCTAAGTAACCGGGCTTTCCTCTTGAGGAGCCGATCCCTCCTGCGCCGCATCGATCTGGCCAACCTGCGGGTAACGGCAAGGGATGAGCCGTCTTCGGGACTGCGACCGTCAGAATATATTCGAACCCCCGCCTTTATGACAGCGACTGGCTCGTTGGCATCGTTTAGGCGTAGCATCGCCCAGCCGATTGAATTCGTGCCTAAGTCTAGCCCTAGCCGGTATCGCATCTTCGTCATGAATTCACCTTGATTTTTAGGTATTAGCCTCATAGACTAAATGAACATAGTCAACTGGGTTTTGTGCTCTGGCCGCTAACAAGCAGAAAGATGCACCAGATGCGGGGCCGGTATATCCGGCCCCTTTCATTTTGGGGTTCTATGGCTCCCTTCTACTACCTTCCCGGGCGTGGTGGCCGACTGACTGGTGGGCTTGGCTCTTTTCTAAGCGGATTCGGCACTGTCGTTGGCCGTGAGCTGACAGGTGACTTCGCCAAGCTCTCGTTCGGTGAGCAGGTCGATCTTGTGCGGGCTGATCTGTCAGGTCAGGACTACTTTGTCGTGGCCAATTCGTTCGGTTGCTACCTGCTGCTTAACTCTCTGTTCGAGCTGCCCGGCTACGCTGGCAAGATCCTGTTGCCCTCAAAAAAAGACGTCGTGCTGAACCCATCCGTAGGGTTCGTACAGCTCTGGTAGCGGTAACTCATCCGTTGAATCAACCGTTGGGTACGTTGTGTCCGGATCCTCTTCGTCGAAGTATGTAAACGAGGCAAAGCCCAACGGAATGCTTGCACTGGCTGGGGGGTTGTTACCGAATAGTCCGTCCAAGATAAGGTCGATACTTTGATCATTTGAACCGACGATCGAGTCTTGAGAAACGGCTAGCAATGCCGCTCTGAGTGTTTCAAGGTTAACCGTACTTTGATCCATCACTTCTGTGTAGGCTTTCGCGACTTTAATCTGGTTTGCAAACAACTTGGCCGTACCCCCCCACACTTCATCCTCAAACGGCTTGTCCGCTAAGTTCCCAAACACCGTGTAAATCACCTTGCCCCGACCCCAACCAGGTATCCCCAACGCCGCCACAATGTCCTGCACCGCCTGACCCTTGGCCTCCTCACTCGCACTGCCCTTCACAATGTTCTTCACCAACAACTGCGCAAACTCCTCTTGCCCCATCCCCTCCCCATACACATCCGTAAACTGAGACTTCGTGATAAACACATCCACCACCTGCTGAACCACCTCCTCGCTGCTTCGGTCCCCTGGCAACATCCAATACCGATACGCCTCAGCCAACTGATTCATATACGTCACACCAGGCGCAGCATTAAACGCCACAATGAAAAACTGATACAAATCGTCTGGTAAGTCCTCGTACGACGGACTCTCCTCCCGCTCAATCACCACCACCCGATCCAAAAACTCCAACTCCTCCACATCCACCAACGTGTCCGTGCCCAGTTCCCCAGTTACGTCACTCACCGTCCAGATACCAGATGAAAATGAGACGTTGAATCCTGAAACCTCCTTTGACCACAAAGCAGAGTCGAAGCCTGCTCCACCATCAATCGTGTCATCTCCCGCACCGCCAGCGATGACGTCGTTTCCACCACCGGCAGAGATCACATCATTACCCGTACCGCCCACAATTCTGTCATTTGTTGACTCTCCATTAATGGTTAGCCCATCTTCGGGGGCTGCTGCTGTGGTGAAGTTATATGCGGTAGTTCCAGCGTAGCTGTTACCTGCGGTGTCCTTGATCGCTCCGGAGGGAATCTCGAGTAGATAGCCTGTGGAGTAAGACAGATCGTTGGTTGGGTTAACGGTCAGCGTAGAACC
>CAMCRF010000005.1 GCA_945877235.1 Bordetella parapertussis | reverse complement strand
GCATCCACCAGAGGGCGCATGAGCAGGATGAAGGCTGTGGCATGGCAGCCGGGATTGGCAATTCGGGTGTTCTTTCGGATGGCATCGCGCTGGCTTGGCGCAAGCTCAGGCAGTCCAAACGCCCAGGTCGGATCCGTTCGAAATGCCGTGCTGGCATCAATGAGACACGTCTTGGGGTTGGTCACCATCTCGGCAGCTTCCTTGGAAGCCGCATCAGGCAGGCAGAGGAATGAGAGGTCTGAGGCATTGAGCAGGCGTGCACGCTCAGCGGCATCCTTGCGCTTGTCGGGGTCGATCTTGAGCACCTCAATATCGGAACGTGCCGAGAGCACCTCATGAATGCGCAAGCCCGTGGTGCCCTCTTGTCCGTCTACATAGACCAGGTGTTTCCGACTCATGCCCTGCCTTTCAATAGTCTTATTGACGCCGAGGAGCATACCCGAGCGTAGAATAGCGAAATCCTCAGTATTTCAGTCAGGAATGACCATGACCGCAACTGTACACACCGAAAACCTCCAGGCCCCTCCCATGGGCATGCCCGACCCCTTGGTCTTTACCGACTCTGCGGCCAGTAAGGTCAAGGCCCTCATCGATGAAGAGGGCAACCCCGACCTCAAGCTGCGCGTGTTCGTGCAGGGTGGTGGCTGTTCAGGATTTCAGTACGGCTTCACCTTCGACGAGGACGTCAACGAGGACGACACCACACTCGATAAGGGCGGAGTGAAGCTGCTCATCGACAGCATGAGCCTGCAGTACCTCATGGGCGCAGAGATCGATTACAAGGACGACCTCGAGGGCGCCCAGTTCGTCATCAAGAACCCCAACGCCACCACAACCTGCGGCTGCGGCTCCAGCTTTTCGGTGTAGCGAAATCCTTGTAATTGTGGGATTGTGGTTCCATAATTACAAGGATGATTCCCCGCGAAGCCTCGAGCATTATCTGCGCAGCGCTTGCTGACTTTCCTGCTGTCGCCCTGCTTGGGCCACGACAGGTGGGCAAAACCACGCTTGCTTTGTCGGTCGCTGTCAAGGTCGATCCGAATTTCATCTACCTCGATCTCGAGTCGGAACTTGACCAGGCCAAGCTTGCGAACCCGCGAACCTACCTGAGCCAGCATCGTGATCGCCTCGTGGTGATCGACGAGGTGCACAGAAAGCCTGCGCTCTTTCCAGAGTTGAGGGGGCTTATCGACGAGGCCAAGCGGCATGGGGCAGGAACGGGACGGTATCTGTTGCTCGGGTCGGCCTCTCTTGACCTCCTCAAGCAATCGGGCGAGACCTTGGCTGGCCGCATTCACTATGCTGAGCTCGCCGGCTTCACGCCGGCTGAGCTTCCAAACAATGGCCTGAATGCGCTCTGGCTGCGGGGCGGCTTTCCCGAGAGCTTTTTGGCTGCAACGGACGACAAAAGCATGCAGTGGCGCCGCAGCTTTATACGCAGTTATCTTGAACGCGATGTGGGTCAGTTCGCCCCCAGAATATCAACGCCCAACCTGAGAAGACTCTGGGGCATGCTGGCGCATCAACAATGCGATCAGCTGAATCTTGCTGCCTTGAGCCGCAGCCTTGGCGTCGACCAGAAAACGGTCAAGCACTACGTCGCGTTGCTTAGCGAGCTGCTCTTGGTTCGTCAGCTTCCAGCATGGCACAGCAATCGGGGTAAACGTCTGGTTAAGACGCCCAAGACCTATATCCGCGACAGTGGCCTAGCCCACTGCCTGTTGGAAATCACGTCTGCAGATGCGCTGCTCTCGCACCCCGTGGTGGGAGGCAGCTGGGAGGCTTTTGTCGTTGAGGCGGTAAATCATCGACTGGGTGGGTTCGTACAAACCCACTTCTATCGCACAGGTGCGGGTGCCGAGATTGACCTGGTGATTGAGTGGCCGAACCGCGACTTATGGGCCATTGAGATCAAGAGGAGTGTCACGCCTAAGCTCTCAAAAGGCTTTCACCACGCCTGCGAGGACATCAAGCCGAAGCGAAAAATTGTGATTACTCCGGGTGATGATCCATGGTGGTTGGCTGCTGACATTGAGGTCATCAGCCTATCCACCCTGGATCAACAGCTCAAAGCGCTTACTCCACTGCTTTGAGCATGTCCTCAACGACCTTCTTCGCATCGCCAAAGACCATCATGGTCTTGTCCATATAGAAGAGGTCGTTGTCGAGGCCCGCGTAACCCGAGGCCATCGACCGCTTGTTCACAATGACTGTCGCAGCCTTGTAGGCCTCAAGAATGGGCATGCCGTAAATGGGGCTGCCTGGCGTGCGCGCCGCGGGGTTGACCACATCGTTTGCGCCAAGCACCAAGACCACATCGGTCTGGCCAAACTCGGAGTTGATGTCCTCCATCTCGAAGACTTGGTCGTAGGGCACCTCGGCCTCTGCAAGCAGCACATTCATATGACCGGGCATACGACCCGCCACAGGGTGAATGGCGTACTTCACCGTAATGCCCTTGGCGTGTAGCTTCTCGGTAAGCTCTTTGAGGGCATGCTGCGCGCGCGCCACGGCCAGTCCGTATCCGGGAACAATCACCACGGAGTCGGCGTTGCTCATGAGGAAGGCTGCATCATCGGGCGAGCCGCTCTTGACCGGCCGCTGAGCGCCACCGCCTGCCGCGGCTGCTGTGCCAGCATCGCCGCCAAAGCCGCCAAGAATGACATTGAAGAAGCTGCGGTTCATGGCCTTACACATGATGTAGCTCAGGATGGCACCCGAGGACCCCACCAAAGACCCCGCAATGATGAGCATGCTGTTGCCCAGAGAAAAGCCAATGCCCGCTGCCGCCCAGCCTGAGTAGCTGTTGAGCATGCTCACCACCACCGGCATGTCTGCACCGCCGATGGGGATGATGATGAGCACGCCAAGCACGAATGAGAGGGCGAGCATCAGGAAGAAGGCTTCCCAGCTTTCAGTGAACATAAACACGAGGCCCAGGCCCACCGTCGCAATGCCAAGCACCAGGTTGAGCATGTGCTGACCGGAGAACACAACGGGCGCCCCCTGAAAGAGGCGGAACTTGTACTTACCCGAGAGCTTGCCAAATGCAATGACAGAGCCACTGAACGTAATGGCTCCAATGGCTGCCCCGAGGAAGAGCTCGAGCCGGTTGCCCACCGGAATGGGCTCACCCTTTTGCGTGATATTGAGTGCATAAGGCTCAGCGACTGCAGCCACGGCAATGAATACGGCGGCCAGTCCAATCATGCTGTGCATGAAGGCCACGAGCTCGGGCATTTTCGTCATCTCGACGCGCTTGGCCATGGTGGCGCCGATCACGCCGCCAACGACAAGCCCTACGGCCACGAGGAGCAGCCCTTGGCTCAGGTTTGCGCCAGCGAGGTTCTGGGCCATGGTGCCAATCAGCCCCACGGTGGTGAATACGGCAATGGCCATACCCGTCATGCCAAAGACATTGCCCTTGATGGACGTGGTCGGGTGCGAGAGGCCTTTAAGTGCCTGAATGAAGCAGACCGAGGCCACCAGGTAGAGCAGGGTGACCGTATTGAGTGAGAGGCTCAGCATTTATGCACCCTCCTTTGCATCGGTCTTTTTCTCTTTCTTCTTGAACATCTCGAGCATGCGCTTGGTCACCAGAAATCCACCAAAGACGTTGACTGCGGCCAGCGCGACAGCCAGCACGCCCATGGTCTGGCCCAGCGGCGTCTCGGTGAGTGCGGCGGCCAGCATGGCGCCCACAATGACAATCGCCGAGATGGCATTGGTAACCGCCATGAGTGGGGTGTGCAGGGCAGGCGTGACATTCCAGACCACGTGGTAGCCGACGTAGATCGCCAACACGAAAATGATAAGGTTGGTGAGGGTGGGGTTGATGACGTCCATTTGGGGTCTCCGAATCCTTAGGCGGGGCGAGTGACTTGGCCATCGCGCGCCACCAATGTGGCAGCCACGATGTCGTCATCCATGGGAACCTGCAGCGTGCCCTCTTTGGTCAGCACCAGCTTGAGAAAGTCGAGCAGGTTTCGCGCATAGAGCGCAGAGGCATCTGTGGCTACCAACGCAGCCATGTTGGGCTGGCCCACAATGATCACGCCATTGGGGGTGGTGACAGTCTCGTTCACACGCGAGAGCGGGCAGTTGCCACCTTGCTCCACCGCCATATCCACAATGACGGCGCCTGGCTTCATGCTGGCCACCATATCCTCGGTGATGAGGGTGGGCGCCTTGCGACCGGGAATGAGTGCAGTCGAAATCACAATGTCTGCCTGGGCAATGCGCTTGGCCACTTCAGCAGCCTGCCGCTTCATCCAGGCCTCGGGCATGGGACGAGCGTAGCCGCCCACACCCTGTGCAATCTCGCGCTCCTCGTCGGTCTCAAAGGGCACGTCAATGAACTTGGCGCCTAACGACTCAATCTGTTCCTTTACGGCAGGGCGCACATCACTGGCCTCCACTACGGCACCCAGGCGCTTGGCTGTTGCAATGGCCTGAAGACCTGCGACGCCCGCACCGAGAATGACGCAGCGTGCAGCCTTGATGGTGCCTGCCGCTGTCATGAGCATGGGGAAAATGCGGGGATAGGCGTTGGCGGCCAGCATGACGGCCTTGTAGCCAGCGAGGTTGGCCTGGCTCGAGAGCACGTCGAGCGACTGGGCCCGTGTGGTGCGTGGCGCCGCCTCCATCGCAAAGGCCGTGAGCCCTGCTTGCGCGAGCCTCTCCAGACCCGAGCGGTCGAAGGGGCTGAGCATGCCAACCAGGGCGGCACCCTTGTTCATTTGCGTGAGCTCCGCGTCTGCGGGGGAGCGCACCTTGAGCACGAGCTCACAGCCGAGTGCTTGCTCCTGGGTGCCGATCTGGGCACCCGCAGCCTCATAGGCAGCGTTGTGGAAATTGGCCGCGTGGCCTGCGTGGTCCGCAACCAAAACAGTGTGCCCCTGGCTGACGAGCTTCTTCACGGTCTCAGGTGTGGCCGCAACGCGAGTCTCGCCGGGCAGGGTTTCTTTGGGAATGCCAATACGCATTCTTGTCTCCCCGGTTATGTGCCAATCTTCATCGGCTATGTTGGATAGACTCAATGGTATATGAGCGCGCGCAAAACCGTGGTGGTGGGACTCTCAGGCGGGGTGGACTCCGCTGTCAGTGCCTGGCTTCTGAAAGAGCAGGGGTACGAGGTCATTGGCATTTTCATGAAGAACTGGGAAGACGACGATGACAGCGAGTACTGCTCGAGCCGCCAGGATTTTCTGGATGCCGCAGCTGTGGCCGATGTAATCGGCATAGAACTGCAGGCGGTGAACTTTGCGGCAGAGTACAAAGACCGCGTGTTCGCAGAGTTTCTGCGCGAGTATGAGGCGGGCCGCACTCCCAATCCCGATGTGCTCTGCAATGCAGAGATCAAATTCAAAGCGTTTCTGGACCACGCCGTGGCTCAGGGGGCAGATCTTATCGCCACGGGTCACTACGCCAGGGTGCGCCGTGGGTCCGACGGCCGGGTGGAGTTGCTGCGCGGGCTAGACGAGACCAAGGACCAGAGCTACTTCCTCCATCGGCTCAGCCAGTCCCAGATCGATCGGGTTCTTTTTCCGGTCGGCGAGCTGCGCAAGACGCGCGTGCGCGAGATTGCCGATGCACTCGCGCTACCCAATGCGCGCAAGAAGGACAGCACCGGCATCTGCTTTATTGGCGAGCGTCCGTTTCGTGAGTTTCTGAACCGCTATCTCGCTTCAAAGCCTGGTGCAATTCAGACGGAAGATGGATTGACAGTGGGTACTCACCAAGGACTCTCTTTTTACACGCTGGGCCAGCGCAAAGGCCTGGGTGTTGGAGGAGTGCGTAAACGCGGGTTTCAGAGCCAGGAGGGGGCGGGCTGGTTCGTGATTCGAAAAGACCTTGCACGCAACGTGTTAGTGGTTGCACAGGACCACGACCACCCGTGGCTGCTGTCTGATGGTCTGGAAACGACGGACAGTTGCTGGGTCGCTGGAGAGGCTCCTGTAAGCGAGCGCCCACTTGGTATAAAGACCCGATATCGGCAACCCGATGGCCCGGGACAATTTGGTCAACACACCCCTGATGGGGGCTTCACACTGGACTTTTCGGAACCCCAATGGGCGGTAACGCCCGGCCAGAGTGTGGTGGTTTACGACGCCGAGGTCTGCCTCGGCGGCGGCATTATTAAGCGGGCTTGGTCGACGAGAACGACGGACGCTCCATGAGCGTGTTGTAGTAGCTCAAGAGCGCCGGGTAGGTCTCTTTCCACGTGTTCTCAGAGAACCGCAGCTCTAGGTAGCCCAGTGCAACGCCGCAGGCCACGTCGGCTACGGTAAAGCCTTTGTGATTCATCCAGTGGTGTGCACCCAGAGTCTGGTTCATAGCGGCGAGCGCCCGATCCACCTTTTGTGCCTGGCGCTGGATCCAGGCTTGGCTCGCGGCCTCCCCCGGGTGAAAGCGAGGCTCAAGCAGCATGCCGACGGCAGCATCACACAGGCCATCTGCCAGCGCCTCGAGCGTGCGCACATGGGCGCGGTCCTTGTTGCCGTCAGGAATGAGCCGCTGTGTGGGCGCGCGGGCATCGAGGTACTCCACAATGACCCGGGAGTCATAGATGACTTCGTCATCCATGAGCAGAACAGGAATCTTCCCAAGCGGGTTGAGCTGACCGATTGTGGTGTCTGCAGACCAAACGTCCTGCGGTACCCATTCGAAGTCGAGCTTTTTCTCGATGGCTACAATGCGCACCTTACGTGCGTAGGGACTGGTTGCGGATCCAAGTAATTTCATAATCAATCTGTCAGAAAATTTGGTTCACGGAGTATACAGACTGGCCCGCGTCTTCAGACACCGCGCGTGTAACAATTGCGCATGAGCTACCTTCACGCACTCTCTCCACTCGATGGCCGCTACGCCAAGCGGCTAGACCCACTGCGCCCTCTGCTCTCTGAGGCAGGCTTTATGAGGCACCGCGTGGAAGTTGAAGTGGAATGGCTTTTGGCGCTCTCTGACCTTGGCCTGAAGGAACTGCAGCCATTCTCAGCGACATCGCGAGAGACCGCGCGGGCCTGGGTGCGGGACTTTAGCGCGGACGATGCCGAGCGCATCAAGGCCATAGAAGCGGTCACCAATCACGACGTCAAGGCCGTCGAGTACTTCCTCAAGGAAAAAGCCCAGGCCAGTGGCGATCAGGCTTTGATTGCCGCCGCCGAGTTCATTCACTTTGCCTGCACGTCCGAAGACATCAACAACACCTCGCACGGGCTTATGCTGAGCCGGGCTCGGGCCGAAGTGATGCTGCCCGCCATGCAGGCCCTGGTGGACGCAATGGCTGCCCTCATTGAGCGCACCGCCGACCAGCCGATGCTCTCTCGCACCCACGGCCAGACTGCCTCGCCCACCACGCTGGGCAAGGAGGTGGCCAATGTCAGGGCGCGTCTGCGTGCGGCCCGCGATGCTTTTCAGCAGGTGCGGCCGCTCGCCAAAATGAATGGGGCCGTGGGCAACTACAACGCCCACCTCTCTGCGGCACCGCAGGTCGACTGGCCTGCATTCTCGAAGTCTGTGGTGGAAGGCCTTGGCCTTGCGTTCAACCCCATGACAATCCAGATCGAACCCCACGACTGGATGGCGGCCTACTTTGATGCTCTCGCCCGGTTCAACACCATCTTGCTCGACTTCTGCCGGGATGTCTGGGGCTACGTGTCTCAGGGTTATTTCAAGCAAAAGCTCAAAGAAGGCGAGGTGGGCTCATCGACCATGCCGCACAAGGTCAACCCCATCGATTTCGAAAATGCCGAGGGCAATCTGGGTGTCGCCAACGCCTTGTTGCGCCATCTCGCCGACAAACTCCCCGTGAGCCGTTGGCAGCGCGACCTGACCGACAGCACCGTGCTGCGTACCTTGGGTGTTGCGCTGGGCCACAGCCTCTTGGCCTTTGATTCCTGCCTGAAAGGCATGGGCAAGCTTGAGGTGAATGCTGCTCGGCTGAACGCAGATCTCGATCACGCCTGGGAAGTGCTTGCCGAGCCCATTCAGACTGTGATGCGTCTGCGAGGACTTCCTCAGCCCTATGAGCAGCTCAAGGCCCTCACCCGAGGACAGGGCATGACGGAAGCCAGTATGCGCGGATTCATTCATGGCCTCGCGCTAGAGCCTGCAGAGAAGGCGCGCTTGCTCGAGATGACTCCACATAGCTATGTTGGACATGCAGCACGCCTGGCCCGTGAAGAATCGGCGCAGGTGTAGCACTCAGTTCGCGATTGGCCTGCTTGGCCTGCTTGGCCTAATGAGCCTCGCGGGCGGACCCGTCTCTGCCCAGTCTGAGAGCTTGGAGCTTGGGTCTCCCATCATCCTCAGCACCGAAGCACAGGCATGGCTATTACAGCCCATGGAGCCAAAAGTGCAGCCCAAAGGGGTGGTGCTCATGCTGCATGGCTGCGGCGGCATGCTGACCGGTTCAGGCAAACCCATTGCTCGGTTTCGCGACTATGTGCCACGCGTGATGGACCATGGCTATGCAGTCATGCTCGTCGATTCCTTCACCCTGAGGGGCCGTCGTGAAATTTGTACCCAGGCCATTCGCGACCGATGGATCAAGGTGAAGCACCGGGCGGCCGATGTGGAGCGCGCGCTGGAATGGCTTGCAGCGGACGCTCGCACCCGAGGGCTGGATGTCACCCTGTTGGGCTGGAGCAATGGCGGCAGCACCCTGCTCGAGGCCCTGCAAATCGTGGGTCATCAACCCAACCTAAAAAAGGCAGTCGCCTTTTATCCTGGGTGTGAGACGGCACTGCGCAACCAGTACCGTACGCCCGTGCCCCTGTTGCTTATGACGGGTAAGGAAGACGACTGGACTCCAGCCGCGCCCTGCCGAACTTGGGCCGCGCTGCATGCGAGTCATGTGGACTACGTGGAGTACGAAGGGGCCTATCACGGCTTTGATAGCGTCTCTCCCCTTCGGGTCCGCAAGGATGTTCCTGGCGGGGTGAACCCTGGGCAGGGCGTGACAGTTGGCGCGAATCCGGCTGCACGAGAAGACTCGCAGCAGAGACTGTTCGGGTTTTTGGGGCGCACTCAGGAGTTGCACGCAATCGGTAGATAGCCACGCGCAGTTGATATACATTGTGATTTCGTATATCTGACCGTAATTTGGAGGGGTCTATGCAGGTTTCTCGATGGGGAAATTCACTCGCGATTCGGCTGCCTGCTCGAATCGTTGAGGCACTGGAGCTCAAGGAGGGCGACGACATCCAGGTTCATGTCGTTGGTGAGCGCGATTTCGAAGTCAGTCGAAAGGTCCCCCTCTCTGAGCGCCTGAAAAGACTGCATAACGAGGGCGTGTTGCTGCCTAAGGGCTTCGTCTTCAATCGAGAGGAGGCCAATGCACGCGGACGCGTCGAGTGATGTCGAGCAAATTCTTTTTCGATACGAATATCTTGGTCTACGCCATTTCGGATCAAGACCCCATGCGACGTGAGCGTGCCCGAGTGCTGCTCGATGAAGGAGGGGCAACAAGTGTGCAGGTGCTCAACGAGCTCTGTTCTGTCATGTCCAGAAAATTCCGACGGCCCCTCAACGAGATTGAGCAAGTCGTCGATATTTTCAGCGAGGGGCTCGACATTTTTCCGTTAACTATCCAGTCACAGAGGCTCGCCATGCATATTGCCGCGCGCTACCGGGTGGGCATTTACGACGCGAACATTCTTGCCACGGCAAAGATCGCAGGCCTAGAAACAGTGGTTTCCGAGGATTTCTCTCATCGCGCTCAATACGGTGGGGTGACGGTCATGAATCCTTTTTTGGATTAGCAAGCGCCCCTCAAGCACAGCGATTTCATTCAACCTCTTAGGAGAATATTGAATGAAAAAGCATCTGATCGCTGCCGCAGTTGCTGGCCTGATCGCCGCTCCCGCAATGGCTCAAGTCACCGTCTACGGTAACCTCGAGACCGGCATCCTGAACACCGACACCGATGGTCAGTCCTCAAAAACTGAACTTGGGTCTTCCCAAGTGAACTCTTCCCGCCTCGGCTTTCGTGGCGCTGAAGATCTCGGTGGTGGCCTGAAAGCATTCTTCCGTCTTGAGGCGGGTGTGAACCTTGCCAACGGTTCAATGGGCAAAGAGGTGGGTGAGGGCGATACCTACAAGAAAAACGCCAGCTCATTTCAGTTCGACCGTGGTGCGGAAGTCGGACTCGAAGGCTCCTTCGGTTCATTCAAGGTCGGTAAGTTCGACATTACCGGAACTGAGGGCATTGACTCTACTGTCAGCAAGATCGGCAACATTGGAAACTACGGCTTAGGATCGGCGCTTGACAAAGATAAGGTCTTTGACATCGACCTCGGCAATGATCAAGACCACTCTTGGCAGTATTCGAGCCCAACTATCGGGGGCTTCAAGTTGCAAGTTGGCCAGTCGCTGAAAGACGGTGGATCCAATACTCTGTCTTTCTACGCAGGTGGCAAGGTGGCAGGGGTTGGCTTGCACATTGGTCAAGACACACAAAAGACCGGCTCTGTCGAGACAACCTCTACGTCAATGGGCGCAGACTACGACTTCGGCCCTATTGCTGTTGGCCTTGCGTACGGCTTGAAGGAAAAGGACGGTGACGGAGATGTCACGAATGTAGTGGTTTCTGGGGTTGTGCCTCTTGGCGGCGGGCTGGCTGTTCACGGTGTTTACGCAGACGTAGAGAAAGACTCTGTTGTTGAGGGGCAAAAAGGTAAGTCAGGCGAGAAGATGGCCGTTGCTCTCTCCAAGGCATTCTCTAAGCGCACAACAGGCTACTTGGGGTACATCGCTACTGATAACAATGGAACCGAGACCAACCAACTGTACCTGGCCGTTAATCACCGCTTCTAATCGAGTTTGAACAAGCGGCCCCAACGTGGGGCCGCCGTGTTCTTAGGGAGAGATTTATGTTGATCAGAATCGGTTTGCTCGCAGCGACTTTCATGGTGCACGGGTGTGCGTCCATCGTCACAGGAAGCAATCAAGTAGTCTCCGTGGAGGCTGTCTCAAAGGGTGAGAAAGTCTCAGGCGCGCAGTGCGCGCTTCAGAACCCCAAGGGTACTTTTTACGTAACAACCCCCGGCACTGTAACGATTCAACGTGCATACGATGACCTGAACGTTCGTTGCGAGAAAAAGGGATTGGAGCCGGGTGTTGCTACCGTGAAGTCGTCCACCAAGGCGATGGCCTTTGGCAACATCATTTTTGGGGGTGTTGTTGGCGCGGCCGTTGATGCCTCGTCCGGCGCTGCCTACGATTACCCAACCCTTATTGTTGTCAATATGGGTGGAGTCACAGTTGTTCAGGATGAAAAGAAAAATTGATGTTTTGGGACGCGAGTTAGTTCTCGCGTCTATCCGATGGTTGCCCGAGGGCAGGCGGTAGCCCTTTGCATTACTGTCCTGGCCGATGAAAAACACATCGCGCCAGGCGGCACAGAAACCTACCTCACTTCAATTTAATTACAACGCATGCTTGGCGCGTGCGTGCCTTCAAGAAAACGAGAGAGCGAGTCGGGGAGAGATCTCACAAGCAACTGCCCGAAATTTCTCGAGTCGATGCAATCGCTACCTGGTGCCATGGTTTGAGTCTTGCGAGTTGGATGGGAGCAGCCCAAACTGGGGGTCTCTGCTCACATCACCCTCAGTGTCCCGCCTCACGTCTTCGACGAAGCGTCAGGTCGTCCAGACAGCGGTTCGTGCATTCCGTCAGTCCGAGAATGCGTACCTTGAAAAACTCGCACGGCAAGCGCCCAAGTTACGGACAACCTCCGTCCCCCGTGGAGGATTCACGCCACAAGAGCTGCTCACGCTCTGGCGAACCGCTCGCCGCATGGCGCAGGTTGGCCCGGAGGCCATGCGCATAGAGTCGACCCACCGAGACACCCAGGGCCGACTCTTCGCTCGCGATGCACCCATACCGGTTGAGATGCGGTGGCTCATTGCCTTTATGGTCAATAGCTTCATGCGCCCATCAGATCTGAAGAACTTCCAGCATCAGCATGTAGAGGTAGTCAGAGGGCGATATACCTACCTGCGGCTGCGCCTGCCTGAGAGCAAGCGACACACAGAGACCATCATTACCCTAAGGCCAGCTGTGCGCATCTATGAGCGACTGCTTGCGCTTGCACAGAGCAGGGAGCGCGCGTCACCGATGGACTATGTCTTCTACCCCGAGGTCAGGAATCGAAAATCCGCCATGATGGCCATGGATCATCACTTTCGGCGGGTGCTTGAGCACGCAGGGCTTCGACAGGGCCAACGGGGGCAGACCCGCTCGCTCTATAGCCTGCGTCACACGGCCATTACCTTTCGGCTGCTCTATGGCCAGGGTATTGACCTGCTCACCCTGGCAAAGAATGCGCGCACCTCTGTTGCGATGATTGAGAAGTTCTACGCCTCGGAGCTAAACCCCGAGATGAATGTGGGCATGCTGCAGAGCAGGCGAGGCGCCTAGGCCAATGGCCTAGGGAACAATCACCTCGTCTTGCTGCTTGGGTGGGGGCTTGACCAGGTCTTCGCGCTTGATGCCCAGCCACATGGTGATGGGGGCCATGACGAAGATGGAGGAGTAGATGCCAAACACAATGCCAATGGTGAGGGCCAGCGCGAAGTAGTGCAGCACCGGTCCACCAAAGATGAGCATGGTAAGCACCATGGTCTCTGTGGTGCCGTGAGTGATGATGGTGCGGCTCATGGTGCGCGTAATGGCGTTATCGATGACCTCGGTGACGGTGGCCTTGCGCATGCGCCGAAAGTTCTCACGAATGCGGTCTGCAACCACAACCGACTCATTCACCGAGTAACCCAGCACCGCCAGAATGGCCGCAAGCACCGAGAGGGAGAACTCCCACTGGAAGGCCGCAAAGAATCCCAGAATGATGACCACGTCGTGCAGGTTTGCAATGATTGCGGCCACTGCAAATTTCCACTCGAACCGCACTGCGAGGTAAATCATGATGCCTACAATGACGAACACCAGCGCTGTGAGTCCGTCGACCGCAAGTTCGCTGCCGACTTGTGGGCCCACAAATTCAACGCGACGCAGCTCGGCTCCGCCACCACCCAGAGGTTGAATGGCCTTGAAGACTTCCTCAGCTTGCGCCTTGCTGCGCTCAGCATCGAGCGGCAGTCGAATCAAGAGTTCGCGTGAGCTCCCAAAGTTCTGGACCTGGGCATCGGCATAGCCCAGCCCCTGCACTGTCGTCCGTACCTCGTTAATGGGAGCGGCCTGCGGGTAGGCGACCTCAATGACCGTTCCGCCGGTGAACTCGATGGAGAAGGCGAGGCCCCGCAGAGCAATAAAGACCACCGCAGCCACGAAGGTGAGAAAAGAGATTGCGTTGAGCAGCTTGGCATGCCGCATGAACGGGATGTCACGACTGATTTTGAAGAAGTTCATCGCGTGAGTCCGCCCTTAACCAACCGCCAGCGCTTTAACCTTGCGCCCGCCGTACCAGAGGTTCACCAGCCCTCGGCTGAAGAAAACCGCCGAGAACATAGATGTGAGAATGCCCAGCACATGCACCACCGCAAAGCCGCGCACAGGCCCGGAACCAAACGCAAGCAGGGCAATGCCCGCAATGAGCGTGGTGATGTTGGAGTCGAGGATGGTCGCCCAAGCCTTGTCGTAGCCGGTGGCAATGGCCGTTTGTGGTGAGGCGCCGGATTCGAGCTCCTCGCGAACGCGTTCGTTAATGAGCACGTTGGCGTCGATCGCCATACCCAAGGTGAGGGCAATGGCCGCAATACCCGGCAGGGTGAGCGTGGCTTGCAGAACCGAGAGCAAGGCAAAGAGCAGCAGCAGGTTAAGGCTCAGGGCCAGCACGGAGAACACACCAAACAGGGTGTAGTAGGCCACCATGAAGAGGGCAATGATCACAAAGCCCCACAAGGTGGAGTTAAAGCCCTTGGCAATGTTATCTGCGCCCAGGCTTGGACCAATCGTTCGCTCTTCAATGATTTCCATGGGTGCAGCCAGCGAACCTGCGCGCAGCAGCAGTGCCGTGTCTGCGGCCTCTACCGTGGTCATTTGCCCGGAAATCTGCACCCGACCGCCAGGAATCTCCGACCGAATGACCGGGGCGGTAATCACCTCACCACGTCCCTTCTCAATAAGCACAATGGCCATGCGCTTGCCGATATTTTCGCGGGTGACATCACGAAAAATGCGTGCCCCCTTGCTGTCGAGGTTTAGGTGAACCGCGGGCTCATTAGGGTTCTGGGAGTCAAATCCGGCTTGCGCATCTGTGAGGTTGTCGCCCGTGAGCACCACTTCCTTCTTGAGCAGCAGGGGCAAACCTCCGCGCTCGGTGAAGCGCTCAAGCCCGAGCGGCACACGACCCTCTGCCAGTGCAATCTGGGCCTCTGAGGAGTCATCGACCATGCGCACCTCAAGCGTGGCGGTTCGGCCCAGGATGTCCTTGGCCTTTGCCGTGTCTTGCACACCGGGGAGCTGCACCACGATGCGGTCTGCACCTTGTTGCTGCACGATGGGCTCGGCCACGCCGAGTTCATTGATTCGGTTGCCCAGGGTGACGATGTTTTGCTTGAGTGCCACCTCTTGGATGCGGGTTTTTGCATCAGGCTTAAGGCTGCCGCGAAGCGCGAGCGGGGCCTCAGGACTGTTGGTGGAGGCCGCCTGCCAATCGACCTCGGGGAACTGCTCGGTCAGGGTCTTGAGCCCCTCTTGGCGCACAGCCTCGTCTTTGAAGCGAACTTCAATAAGGTCTTCGTTGCGGCTGAGACCAGCATGACGAACCCGTTTGTCGCGCAGCAGGGTGCGGGCTTCGGAGAGCAGGGAGTCGTAACGCTTCGAGAGCGCCGCCTGCATATCGACCTGCAGCAGAAAGTGCACACCGCCACGCAGGTCAAGGCCCAGGTACATCGGCAGCGCTGCGAGGCTGGTGAGCCACTGGGGCGACGCGGAGACCAGGTTGAGCGCCACCACATAGCGCGCATCTTCGGGAGCGGAGCCGCCATTGAGCGCCTTCTCAATGGCATCTTTGGCCAGAAGTTGGGTGTCGGTATTGGCAAAGCGGGCCCGCACGGTGTTGCCCGTGTTGTTCGTCTCAAAGCCAATCGCCGTGGACTCGATGTTGGCCGCCTTGAGTGCACCTTCAACGGTCTCTACCAGGCTGGACTGAATCTTGACCGTGGCCTTCGCCGAAGACACCTGAACTGCGGGCGCCTCCCCAAAGAGGTTGGGAAGGCTATAGAGCAGGCCAAACGCCAGGGCCAGCGCCATGATCGCCAGCCGCCACCATGCAACTCGATTCAAAGCAGATCTTTCATCGTGCCCTTGGGCAGCAGGGTTTGAACCGCAGAGCGCTGCATGACCATTTCGGTTGGCTTGTCGCCGCCTGAGACTTCCAGCGTGACATAGCTGGTGTCGACCTTGGTGATCCGGCCCACCAAGCCAGCCGCTGTGATGACTTCATCACCCTTTTGCAGACCTTCCACCAGCTGACGGTGCTCCTTGGCCTTTTTCATCTGGGGACGAATCATGAGGAAGTAGAGCACCACGAACATGAGAATGAGCGGCAGAAAGCTCATGAGTGGATCGGGTGCAGCGCCGGCGGCCTGCGCGTATGCGGGGGAAATCAGCACAATCGAACTCCTTCAAGAGGGGGGATTGACAAGAGCCCCACAGTATAAAGTAGCGCCCCATGGCCCACTACGAACTCCTGGCCCAAGACGGCCGCGCCCGAATGGGGCGCCTTCATCTCAACCATGGCGTGGTGGAGACCCCAATCTTTATGCCTGTGGGCACCTATGGGGCAGTGAAGGGGGTGCCGCCTGCCATGCTGCAGGCCATTTCTGCCCGGATTGTGCTGGGCAACACCTTCCATCTCTGGCTGCGACCTGGGCTCGAGATCATTGCAGCGCATGGGGGCTTACACCGATTCATGAACTGGCAGAGCCCCATCCTGACCGACTCCGGCGGCTTTCAGGTCTGGTCGCTCGGGGACCTGCGCAAGATTTCCGAGGAGGGTGTGGCCTTTCAGTCGCCCGTAAACGGCGACAAGCTTTTTCTCTCGCCCGAAGAGAGCATGCGCATTCAACGCACCCTCAACAGTGACATTGCCATGGTCTTTGATGAGTGCACGCCTTACCCCAGCAGCCGAGAGGCCACGGCCGAGAGCATGCGGCTCTCTCTGCGTTGGGCCCTGCGCAGTCGAAAGGCGTTCGATGAGCATGCGCCTGCTGCCCCGAACGCGCTCTTTGGCATTGTTCAGGGCGGCATGATGGAGGACCTGCGTGACGAGTCGCTGGCGGGCCTTTTGGAGATTGGGTTTGAGGGCTATGCCATTGGCGGGCTGAGCGTGGGAGAGCCCAAAGACGACATGCTGCGCATCTTGGCCCATACCGCACCGCAGTTGCCGCAAGACAAGCCACGCTACCTCATGGGCGTGGGCACGCCAGAGGACCTGGTCGAGGGGGTGGCCAATGGTATTGATATGTTTGACTGCGTCATGCCAAGCCGCAATGGCCGCAATGGCTGGCTCTTTACCCGGCATGGCGACCTCAAGATTCGCAACGCCCGCTACAAAGATGACCTTCAGCCCATAGACCCCACCTGTGGCTGCCCAGTCTGCAGACCGCAGGCCCATGGCGATGACCGGCCGCCCTTCACCCGAAGCTACCTTCATCACCTGCAGCGTATTGATGAAATGCTCGGTGCAGCACTCTCAAGCCTGCACAACCTGGCCTTCTATTTGCAGATCATGAAGGAGATGCGAGAGGCCATTCGTGAGGGGCGCTTTGAGGCGTGGCGCGCACAATTCAAAGCGGATCGCGCGCGGGGGATTTGACGCGTTTGAGATCTGCCTTGTTGAGCGTCAGCAACATGGCGTCGCCATAGCTAAAGAACCGATAGCGCTCGGCAATGGCATGAGCGTAGGCCCCGCGAATGGTGTCGTAGCCGGCGAAGGCGCTCACCAGCATCATCAGCGTGGACTTGGGTAAGTGAAAATTGGTGAGCAGGCGATCGACTGTGTTGAACGAATAGCCCGGCGTAATGAAGAGATTGGTGTCTCGCTCACCGGCGCGACCTTCAAGGCTCTCGAGGGTGCGCAGGCTCGTCGTTCCGACCGCTACCACCTGCCCCCCGCGCGCCTTGGTGGACGCAACTCTGGCTGCAGTCTCTTCGGGCAGCACACACCACTCCGAGTGCATCACGTGCTGGCTCAGGTCTTCATGTTTCACCGGCGCAAACGTGCCACTGCCGACATGCAGGGTGACATGCGCTAACGAAATGCCTTTTGCCTCGAGCGCAGCCAGCAGCGGTTCATCGAAGTGAAGCCCTGCGGTGGGTGCAGCGACGCTGCCTGGTGCCTTGGCGTACACCGTCTGGTAACGCGTATCGTCCTGCGCAGTTGGACTGTGTTCAATGTAGGGGGGAAGCGGAAGCTCGCCCAGCTGCTCGAGCACCTCCAGCACGGGCGCCTCAAACCGCAGCGCAAAGCGGTCGTCGTGCACGGGGTCGCGCCCCTCCACCCAGAGCGTGCTGCCGTCTGAGAGCAAGAGCGCGCTGCCCGGAGCGGGCTTGCGGCTTACGCGCATCATCGCGGTCGCAGTGGTGGGTGAGGTGATGCGCTCGATCAGGATCTCTACCCGCCCACCCGTGGGCTTCTGTGCAGCCAGCCGTGCACGAATGACCTTGGAGTTGTTAAAGACCAGCAAGTCGCCGGGTGAGAGCAGGCTGAGTATGTCTGGGAAGCGCCGATCGTGCAGGGCACCGCAGGGGCTCACCTCCAGCAACCGACTGCCCACACGCTGCGCAGCGGGAGCCTGTGCAATGAGCTCCGGGGGGAGCGCAAAGTCAAAGTCCGAGAGCGTGTGGTGAGTCATAGCAGCGCCGAGATAAACGCCTCTCGCCCGCGATGCACATTCTCAGCCCAGTCTGAAGGCGAGTGCTCGTTGGCGTTGTCACTCACATACTTCCAAGACCTCCAGGGCACACCCGCTTGTCGACAGGCCATGGCAATCCCCCAGAGCTCCATGTCCACCAGATCAACGCCTTGGGCGTGAAGCCACGGGTCGGCGCTGCTTACAAAACTGTCGCCCGTTGCGCAGAGCAGGCCATGGGTGTTCGTGCTCGCGGAGAGAAGGCGCAGGGGCGCGTCATCGAAGGGGGTCTGTCCACGGGGTGCGAGAGGTTCGGCCATCATGTCGCGCTGAATGACTGCCCGAATCTCGTGGAGCCCGACTGCCTGGGCCGAGACACCTCCGGCCGTGCCGTAATTGCAGATACAGTCGGGTCGATGGTCTCGAATGGCCTGTGCCGTGGCGAGTGCTGCGTTCACCTTGCCCACACCAGTGAATACAACCGGAAAGTCAAAGGGCAGTGGCTTGTGCTCGAGTTCGGCAGGCAGTGCCGTGAGGATTAAGATCTTGGTCATGAACCTATTGAACTACATTCCGGTGGTGGCTGACTTTCCCAAGCCCGGCGTGGGATTTCGCGATGTCTCTCCACTCTTGGCCCATCCCGAGGCGCGAGCGGAAGCGATACGCCAGATGGCCGCGCTCTATCCCGCTGAGGAATTCAGCGCCATTGCGGGCATCGAGTCGCGCGGGTTTCTGTTTGGGGTGGCGCTGGCCCAGCACCTGGAAAAGCCTTTTGTCATGATTCGCAAGGCCAACAAGCTGCCACCCGAGACGCACCGCGTGAGTTATGAGCTCGAGTACGGGTCGGACCACCTCGAGATCCGCAAAGACGTGCTGAGCACAGCCGATCGCGTGCTGCTGGTCGACGATGTGCTGGCCACCGGTGGAACCCTGTTGGCGACCCGAGATCTGGTGGCCATGACGGGAGCTGCTGCGATTGGCTCGGTGGCCCTGCTCGAGATTGGGTTTCTCAACGGCGCCAAGCGGCTTGCCGCACAAGGCTTCTCTTGCCGCTCGGTGTTGGTGGTCTAGCAGACCGCTCGCGGTATACTCCTACCCCTGCACCAGCCCACGCCAGAGTGGTGGAATTGGTAGACGCACCGGACTCAAAATCCGGCGCCCGAGAGGGTGTGCGGGTTCGAGTCCCGCCTCTGGCACCACACAACTGAGTTTAAATTCCAGATTTTCGGCACGTATATTCCGAATTAAACGAACTCAGATTCCAAAATAAACGAAAAATATGAGCTGTGACTAGAGCCCCAAGGTGCTCACCCGCGACTCTGAGCGTCGCAGACAGGCTTGGGCGCAGCAATATCTCGACGCGCTCATTCAGAGAGATGTACGTGAACTCGCAAGCGTGGACAAGATTGATGCTCTCTCACGTCTCTTGCGCGTCATTGCGCTGACATCGGGACAAATTGCCAACTTTAGTCAGCTCGCCGCGCAGGTTGGGCTCGACTCTAAAACCGCGGCACGTTTTGTCAGTATCTTCGAGCAGATGTTTCTGTTGAGAAGGCTTGAGGCTTGGTCAAGCAATCACCTGAATCGTTTGGTCAAGGCACCAAAAATTCATTTTCTGGATTCTGGCCTGTTGGCTGCCATTTCGGGTGTGACTGCAAGCGAGCTTGAGCAGAACCGCCTCCGATTGGGGCCTATGTTGGAAGCTTTCGTTTATGCAGAACTGCTCAAGCACATTCAAACTGCAGATGAACCGTATCGTGTTTATCACTACCGTGATACGGATCAGTACGAGGTCGATTTCGTTTTGGAGGATCCCCGAGGTGGCTTGATTGGCATCGAGGTCAAGGCAACCATGAGCCTTGGTAAGAGTGATCTCCGCGGATTGCGTCGATTGGCTCAACAAATGCCCAACGCATTCATCGGCGGACTGGTGCTCTATACGGGTGAGGAGACACTGCCTCTCGGGCCAAAGATCTGGGCCGTACCTATTTCAAGCTTTTGGGCCGCTCCTTAGCGGCACCACACAACTGCAATGCCCGTCTGCTCCCAGACCAGCCGCGCGTCCCGGCATGCAGTCTCTTGGGTGAGCTTTCCCAAATCCTTTGCGTGTAACACCACCCAGCTTCCTGGCTTGGGGTCTCCTTTGGGAATGACCTGGCCCGCCGCAAAGGAGAGGCTGGGCGCCGCAAGCCGCCAGGTTATGGCGTGGCTCAACGCCTGCTCTGAGCCGCCGGGCTGGCTGTGGTTGCGCAGCACCTGCGCGGCCTCCACCACGGGGCCTCGCAGGGCTTGCATGATGGTTGGAACCAGGAGCCCATAAAGGGCGACGCCGCAGAGCGCTGCGCCCCAGGCTGCGCCCCAGGCCTCTCGAATGGGCAGCTGCCGCGGTCGCCAGAGCGCCAGCACAATCGGGTCAATCGCCAAGAGGGCGATCAGCAGCAGCGGCCATGACGCGTCTTCGAGCTGCCGCGCGGCCTCCTTCAACACCACCTGGTAATAGGGGTCGCTCACACTCAGGGCGACATCCCCGAGCCAGAAGGGCGAGAGCCCAAGACCGACTGCGCACAGGCCAGAGAAGCCTGCGGCCCAGCGCATAAGCCCCTCGGGCTTTCCTGCCGCGCCTCCCAGGACCAGCGCCATCAGCACCAAGAGACCAGAGAGGCCATAAAAGCCATAGTGCGGCAGCTTGGTGGCCGAGAAACTAAAGAACACCACCACAAAGGCCAGCACCCACCAGGCCATGTGCACCTCCGGCGCACGCAGGGGTCCTGCCTGCCTGAGCTGCTGCTGCCCAGACCAGAGCGTTCTTAACACCACCGGCAGCCAGGGCAGCGAGGCAATGAGCATCCAGGCGGGGTAGTAGAGCGGCCCTGCGGAAAACCCATGCATGGTCTCCGTGAAGCGACTCAGGTTGTGCTGACCGAAGAACCCATCGATGAATGCCATGCCCTGCGCCTCGTATTGAAGCCAGTACCAAGGCAGGCTCACGGCGGCGGCAATGAGCCAGGCCAGGGGGTCGAACGAGAGGCGAAGCCACAGGCCAATCTGCCGCATCGAGAGTGCGGCCAAGAGGCTCGCTGCCGCGGGGACCATAATGGCCACGGGCCCTTTGGTGAGCACGCCCAGGCCAATGAAGAGCGCTGCCCAGCGAAAGCTTCCCCGCGCGGTACGGAGTTCGCTCGCGCAAAGCCCCTTCCAGAGAAAAAGCAGCGAGGCGGCCATGAGGGCATTGAGCAGCGCGTCTGCGGTTGCTGCACGCGACATCGCGGGGACGCCCAGGCAGGTGGCTGCCACGAGCACGCCCCAGGCATAGACATTCAATGCGGCTGCGGGCGCAAGCCGCTGGGCAATGAGGTAGGCCCAGCCACCGATACAGCCAATCCAGGCGAGGCCCGCAACGGCGCTGGGCAGGCGTGCACCCCAGGCGTTCTCGCCGAAGGCTGCGAAGCCCAGCATTTGAAGCCAGTGAATGAGTACGGGCTTGTCGAACCGGGGCGCATCGAGCAGCCAAGGGGAGATAAAGTCGCCGCGGGCCAACATCTCACGCGTGGCCTCCGAGAATGCACCCTCGTCAACGTCGGTGAGGGGCGCGCTGCCGAGCTGGAAGAACAAAATGACCAGTGCCGCAAACCATGCAAACGCCAGCAGGCGACGGTCGTGTTGCATCAGCGTGTGCGCGTCTGAAGCCAGGCCAAGAGACCTGCCAGGCCCTGGATGGTGGCTGTAAGTCCGAAGAGGATGGAGCCTGCGATGACAGCAGCCTCATCGAAACCCAGCGGGGCGAGAAACGCCACAGCGCCGAGCTCGCGCGCACCGAAGCCACCAATCGCAGCCGGCAGTGCGCCAAAAAGGAAAATGCCACAGCTCACAGCAGCCACCACGAGTGGCGGCACATCGAGCCCCACTGCTTGAAACGCGCAGGCCAGCGCTGCAATGCCCAAAAGCTGGCTCACGGCCGTTTGTGGCAGCGTGCGCAGGAGCAGGGGTGTTGACCGAGCGAGCTGCAGCATGACCTCCACCTTGGCCTGCCAGCGGCCTGTCTGGGCCGCGAACTTGCTGATGAGCGGCGCCCCAACACCCGCCGCTAGCCATGGCAAGACCAGCAGCGCTGCAAGCGTTTGGGCGTAGCCCATCGCGCCAAAGAGGGTCGCGTTTGAGAGCATATTGGTGTCTGCAGGCGAGCGGCCTGACTGCCACTGCACAGCCAATGCGCCTAGGGCCAACAGGCTGAGCACCGCCAAGCCCCAAAAGCCTGCTGCACGATCGAGAAAGACCGTCGCCGCGGCCAGAGACTGACGCTCGGGCGTGGCCGTTTTGCAGGCCGTTTGGGCCAGTCCCATGCTCCGCCAGACATCTCCGCCCACAATGCCTCCGGGCAGAATACTGTTGGCAAAGATGCCCTGAAAATACAAGGAACCGAGTCGTGTGTAGGGCGCCACTAGGCCCAGACGATCGGAGATGAACTTCCAGCGCAGCACACACACCAGGTTTGCCAGGAGCGCAAAGAAGAGCGCTGCCCCAAGCCACCCCGCTTGTGTCTGCAGGAGGCTCGCGGCCACGTCTGACCAGCCCACCGAATGAAAGAGGGCGATCAGCAGCAGCACGCCGAGAAGGGGCTTAAAGAGGCGCTTCACGCCTAGATCTCGCGCTCATTCCTCAACAAGTACTGCCGTCGGCCCGAGGGCTCGTGATAGATCCGAATGAGCAGTTCGCCAAGCAAGCCCACGGCCAATAGCTGCGTGCCCATGAGGGTGAGCAGCACACCCAGGAAAAGCAACGGCCGGCCGCCAATGTCTTCGCCGAGCACCAGCTTTTCAAAGCCCAGCCAGCCCAGGATGCTTAGCCCGAAGAACAGCATAAACAGGGCCACGCCGCCGAAGGCATGAATGGGCCGATGTAGAAACCGCATCGTGAATCGAATCCAGAGCAGGTCGAGAATGACGCGAATGGTGCGGTCAATGCCGTACTTGGAGACGCCAGCGCTGCGGGCATGATGGCGCACGGGTACCTCTACAATGCGTGCGCCCACCTCTGCCGCCAGTGCCGGAATGAATCGGTGCAGCTCGCCATAGAGCCTGAGGTCGTGAATGATCTGCGCGCGATAGGCCTTGAGTGCACAGCCATAGTCATGCAGCTGCACCTTGGTGACTTTGCTGATGAGCGCATTGGCCATTTTGCTGGGCAGCTTGCGAGAGAGCTCTGCATCTTGCCGCTCTTTGCGCCAGCCCGAGACCATATCAATCTCCTCGTCGTCCCGAAGCATCTGAATCATCATCGGGATGTCGAGCGGGTCGTTCTGCAGATCTCCATCTAGGGTCACAATGAACCGACCGCGTGCCGCATCGAACCCTGCCTGAAGGGCGGTGCTCTGGCCATAGTTGCGAATAAGGTAGCGCACCTGGAGCCAGGGCGTTTGGGCGGCGAGAGACTTCAAGAGCTTGCGAGAACCATCGCGTGAGCCATCGTCAACCAGCACCAGTTCGAACTGGGCTTCGTCTCCATCTCCCCAGCCTGGCGTCATAGCCTCCCGTACGCGCTCGACCAATCGGGGCAGGGTCTCTACTTCGTTGTAGATGGGAATGACAATTGAGACGTCGAGGCTGTGCATCGCCGGATTCTACTGGGACATGGGTCGCGAGACCCAAGTGGCGCTCACGCCCATGGATGAAAGGCCCTTAAGTCGAACTTCGTTTAAGGTGCGGGCGGCTTCTGCATGCGTACTTGAGAGGGGCCGTTGGCGATCAAACTGCAGCGCAATATCGTCCAACAATGTCTGCTCAGGGCGGGGCTGGCCCTGGCAGATGGGCACGCGCTGAATGAGCAGCCAGGCCTCGTCTGGCTGCACCGCCTGTTTGGAGAGCGGTTTTTGCAAGGCCCAGTGGTTCTCAGCCTTCAGTGGCTTGAGCGGGTCTTGTGGCTCACGATCCCAGTAATAGACGCGCGCCTCGGGTAGATACGCCGCCAACCCTGCCAGCAGGTCGCGGTCACGCGCCAGAATGCTGAGTGGGGTGTCTGTCTGTGCCCGAGCCTGTGCCAGGGGTCGCAGTGCTTCGGCCGTCTCCGAAAAGCCAGCCAGTCGAACGAAAGGGTCGCGTGCGCGGTCACCGGTCCATCCAGAGGCCTGCACAATCCACGGCAGCACGAGCAGCAGGGCAGCTACCAGACCCTGACCCAATAGGCTTCCCCACAGTGCAGTCTGCGTGCCCCGCGACAGGCGTGCCCCGCGCCCCGCACTCTCGGCCATCCACCAGGCTGCTGCCGCAATGGAAATGCCAATGGCAGCTGGCGCTGCCCAGTTCGCATGGGAGCGCGAGAGGCCGCTTTGCACCAGCGCAATCAGCAGAATCGGCCAGGCGAAGCAGAGCGCCATGCGAATGCCACGGCTCACATCATTTGAAAAGGGTGGGCGAACGCCCGCTGCGTCGCGGATGAGTTTGCGAGCCGTTCCGAACCAGAGCATGCCAAAGAGCACAGGCCCAAAGAGCAGCCACTGCGCGCCAAAAAAGGAGAGCAGCCCCTCAATGCCCTGTCCCGTGGGTGCATCGTGCACGAGGATGTCTGCATGGTGACCAAAGGTTGGGAACCCCCAGTGCGCATTCCAGGCCAGGTTGGGCGCGTAGACAATAAATGCCACACCTGCGGCAATCCACGGTCCGGGCCGCATGAGCTGGCGCTCTGAGAGCAGAAACACAAAGGCCGAGATGACAAAGGCACCCATGCTGTATTTGGTAAGCAGCCCCAGGCCCGTGCAGACGCCCACCAGAATCCACCACTCCAGCACCCGGCCCTCGACGGGCGCGGGCACCCCGCGGATCTGCACGGCGGGACGCTCATTGGCTCGAATGAAGGCGTAGAGGCCCATCGACCAGAAGCAGAGCAGCCAGGCGTCTGTGCTGGCGACCTGGGCATAAAAGCCCACCACCGGCATGGTGCAAAAGAGCGCAAGCGACCAGGCGGTAATGCGCAGCCGACCAAAGAGGGCATGTGCACAGAGCGCCACACCCAGGCCCGCTCCGGCCATGGCTAGGGGCTGCAGCCAACGCGTGCAGCCTTCAATGCCCACAAGGCTCTGCGGGCAGACTGCATTGCCCACGCCCAGCATCCAGGCAATGACCGGGGGCTTTGAGTAGTACCCCCACTGGAACTCGCGCGACCAGACCAGGTACTGGGCCTCGTCCACGGAGAGGGGCACGGGCCAGGCAAAGGCCATGACCAATCGCAATGCGGCCAACACCCCAACCGCAACCAAAAGCCCCAGCAGAAATGAATGCTGGCTGGCCAGGGGCGTGGTCAGGAGGGGGCGAACTGCAGGCATGCCGCGATCATACGCAGGGAAGGTGCGAAAATCTCTGACATGACCGCCATCGATCCTTCGTCGGCCCCCCGATTCGTGCATCTGCGGATGCACTCCGAGTTCTCCATTGTCGATGGCATTACGCGCATGGACGAGGCCGTCAAGAAGGCAGCGGACGATGGTCAGCCCGCGCTTGCGCTGACCGATCTCGCCAACACATTTGGCTTCATCAAGTTTTACAAGGCCGCTCGTAGCAAGGGTGTGAAGCCCCTCTTAGGGGCGGATGTCTGGATCACCAACGAGGCCATTGTCGATCAGCCCTTTCGGGCCCTGCTGCTCATTCAGAACAGCCAGGGCTACACGCATCTCTGCGAACTGCTGAGTCGCGCCTGGCTCACCAATGCCCAGCGCGATCGTGGAGAGCTGCGCTGGCACTGGTTTCAGGAGCGCAACACCCGCGGCAGCGCCGCCCTGCACGAGGGCCTGCTGATGCTCTCGGGTGCGCACTTGGGTGAGGTCGGCCAGCATCTCTCAAAGGGCACGCCCGCCTCTGTGGTCCAGGCCGAAGAGGCTGCAGCGCGGGCGCAGGCTATCTTCACCGACCGCTTTTATCTGGAGGTCCAGCGCTGCGGGCGCGAGGGCGAGGATGCTCTGAACCAGCAGACCCTGTTGCTTGCACAGAAGCTGGGTATTGCTGTGGTGGCCACCCACCCCATTCAGTATTTGGACCCCGAAGACCACCGCAGCCATGAGGCGCGGGTCTGCATTGCCACGGGCGAGACCCTGGCCAACCCCCGTCGGGTCAAGCGCTTTACCGCCCAGCAGCACCTCACCACCCAGGCCGAGATGGCCGAAAAGTTTGCCGACCTGCCTCAGGCCCTGGCCAATACCCTGGTGGTTGCCCAGCGCTGCAATCTCACCTTGCAGCTGGGCAAGCCGCAGCTTCCAGACTTCCCTACGCCCAATGGCGAGAGCCTGGAGGACTACCTGCGCAGCCTCTCTGCGCAGGGGCTCGAGCAGCGACTGCTCCAGCGGTTTCCGAATGAGGCGCAGCGCGAGGCCGCCCGCCCCACCTACGAGGCGCGGCTTGAGCTCGAGTGCAACACCATCATTCAGATGGGCTTTCCGGGCTACTTTCTGATCGTGGCCGACTTCATCAACTGGGCAAAGAATAATGGCGTGCCCGTGGGCCCTGGCCGAGGCTCAGGTGCGGGATCCTTGGTGGCCTACAGCCTGGGCATTACCGACCTCGACCCGCTGCCGTACTCCTTGCTCTTTGAGCGCTTCCTGAACCCCGAGCGGGTGAGCATGCCCGACTTCGACATCGACTTCTGTCAGGAGCGCAGACAGCGCGTGATCGAGTATGTGCGGGAGCGCTATGGACGCGACGCGGTAAGCCAGATTGTGACCTTTGGCACCATGGCCTCGCGCGCCGTGATTCGTGATGCGGGCCGCGTGCTGGAGCTGCCCTACAACTTCTGCGACCAGCTCTCCAAGCTCATTCCAGTTGTTCAGAACAAGCCGCTCTCCCTGAAAGAGGCCCGCGAGAAAGAACCCATCCTGGCCGAGCGCGAACAGAAGGAAGACGAGGTTCGCGAGCTGCTGGCTGTGGCGGAACCTCTAGAGGACTTGACCCGCAACATTGGCATGCACGCTGGAGGGGTGCTTATCGCCCCAGGGCGACTGACCGACTTTTGTCCGCTCTATCAGGCGCCAGGCTCTGAAGGCGCCGATGGCGTGGTGAGCATGTATGACAAGGACGATGTGGAGGCGGCTGGCCTGGTGAAGTTCGACTTCCTGGGCCTGCGCAACCTCACCATCATTCAGCTTGCGGTGGAGACCATTAATCGCCTCTACCCCGAGCGGCCCCAGGGGCCCCTGAAGCTCGATGATCTCAACGGCTTTGACGACCCGGCCGCTTACACCGTGTTGAAGGAAGCCAACACCACGGCCATCTTCCAGGTGGAGAGCCAGGGCATGAAGCGCTACCTCGTGAAGCTCCAGCCCGATCGGTTCGAGGACATCATCGCCATGCTCGCCCTCTATCGCCCGGGCCCGCTGAATTCGGGCATGGTCGATGACTTCATTCTGCGTAAGCGCGGTCAGCAGAGGGTGGACTACTTCCACGAGGACTTAAAAGAGTGCCTCTCGCCAACCTACGGCGTCATCGTTTACCAAGAGCAGGTCATGCAGATTGCCCAGATCATGGCGGGCTACACCCTCGGTGGTGCGGACCTGCTGCGCAGGGCGATGGGGAAAAAGAAGCCCGAGGAAATGGCCCAGCAGCGCAGTATTTTTTTGGAGGGCGCACAGAAGAAGGGCCACAGCGAGGCGCTGGCAACGCAGCTCTTTGACCTCATGGAGAAGTTTGCGGAGTACGGCTTTAACAAGAGCCACACCGCCGCCTATGCGGTCATCACCTATCAGACCGCCTGGCTCAAGGCGCACTACCCAGCAGAGTTTCTCGCAGCTACGCTCTCCTCCGACATGGACGACACCGACAAGGTGGCCTTCCTGGTGCAAGACGCCAAGGCCAATGGCCTCGGGGTGCTGCCGCCCGATATCAACCTGAGTCAATACCGGTTTGAGCCGGTACGCGGTGTCGATGAGCAGGGGCTGCCCCAACAGGAGCCCTCCGAGCGATCGCGGGCCATTCGCTATGGCCTAGGTGCGGTGCGCGGTGTGGGCGAATCTGCCGTGCAGAACATTCTGGCTGCGCGCGAGCAGGGGCCCTTTAAAGATCTATTCGACTTCTGCGCGCGGGTCGATCGCCGTGTGGTGAACAAGCGCGCCATGGAGGCCCTCGTCAAAGCGGGTGCCTTCGATGGCCTGCACCCCCAGGGTCCAAAAGCTGGGCGGGCCGTGCGTGCCACGCTGGTCTCGCAGATTGCCTTGGCCTGTCAGGCCGCCGACGACGCCGAGGCCAACGCCCATCAGGGCGGCCTCTTTGGAGACGCAGATCCAGCAAGCCTGCCCACAGCCAGCCTGAGCCAGTCCACCGCTACGCCGTACAGCCCGCGCGAGACGCTGCTCGAGGAGAAGGTGGCCTTGGGCTATTGCTTCTCGGGTAGCCTCTTTGACTCGGCCGCCAAGGAGCTGCGCCGATATGCCGGAACCCCTCTTGCGCGTGTGGTGCCCAGTCGCGAGCCGCTCTGGATTGCCGGCGTGGTGGTCGATAGCCGGGCCCAAATGACCAAGCGCGGCATGATGCGAGTCATTGCGCTAGACGATGGGTCTGCGCGCATGGAAGTCACCGTCTTCAACGAGCTCTTTGAGTCGCGCAAGTCGGTCTTGCGCGTAGATGAGCCCCTGCTGGTCAGCGCGCGCATTGATAACGATGAATACTCCGGTGGCCTGCGAGGCAGCGCGGTGGAGATCCTCACCATGACCGAGGTGCGCCTGCGGCATGCCAAGGCCCTGGCCATTCGGCTGCAGGCCAAGGCAACCGAGCGCCAGTCGCCCGAGCGTCAGGCCCTTGAGCTTATTGAGCGGCTGCGCACAGCAGTTGCTTCAGCCAGGCCACCCATAGCCAGCCAGGCCTGTCCTGTCGTGGTTGAGCTGCACACGGGCCAAGAAGTGTGTTCCATGCGGCTGGGGCCAGGCTTTGCCATTGCCCCATCGGATGAGAACCTCTCGGCCTTGGCCCAGGCCTTCGGCGCTGACGATGTGCAGCTGGTCTATGTCTAGCGTCAGCGACGCGCAGCGCGCCCGTGAGGCGCGCAATGCCCGCAGGGCTGCACTTCCTGTGGGCCACTGGCGTGACTGGGCCAACCTCATGCTGATTGACCACGGCTTTCTGCGTGCCCTCTACCGCAATCGATTCCGCTTGGCTGGCGGCCTGCATCGAGCCAATCAGCCCAGCCCTGCCATTCTGCGCAGCTACAAGGCTGCGTTCGATATCAAGAGTGTGGTGAACCTGCGTGGCGCCCATGATCATCTGGGCTGGTATAGGCTCGAGAGGCGCACCTGCCAGGAGCTAGGGCTGAACCTGCTGACCACCACCGTGAACTCGAGAGAGCTCTTGGAGCCCAAGCAGATTCTGGAATTGGCAGACTTCATTCGCAGCATTCCCTTGCCTGCCGTGGTGCACTGTAAGTCGGGCGCCGACCGCGCCGGATTTTTCAGTGTGCTCTATCGTCATGTGCGGCTGGGTGAGCCCATCGAGAATGCAGCCCAGGAGTTGCACTGGTTCTATGGCCATTTCAAGTCGGCCAAGACCGGTGTGCTCGATCATTTCTTTCGCACCTACCTGGCGGAGCGCAAGCCCCACCAGTCCTTCCTGGACTGGGTTGCGCACGACTACAACAAGGCGCGGGTGCAGTCGAGCTTCAGGCCTGTTGGGTCTATGGCCTGGCTTGTCGATAAGGTGCTGCGGCGTGAGTAGCGCGGCGCCGCAGAGCCCTCGGCAGAACCCCCGGGCGCAGGCCTCCGCCGGGGGCGATGCCCAGCTCTACGCGCGGCTGCTGGGCTACGCCAGACCCTACTGGCGCATTGCGGTTGTGTCGGTGTTGGCCATGTTGGTCTCTGCTGCACTGGAGCCCGCTCTGCCTGCACTCATGCAGCCGCTGATTGACGAGAGCCTCATTGCCAAGGATCCCGCAAGCCTCTGGCGCGTGCCGTTGCTCATTGCCTTGGTGTTTGTGGTGAAGGGTCTGGCGGACTATCTCGCGAACGTCGCCGCGCAGACGGTGGCACACAAGACCATGGCCGATCTGCGTCAGCGAATCTTTGAGCACGAGCTTGCCTTGCCCCTGCCGCGCCATGCCCAGGAGGAGGGCGGCCGCATGCTCTCGCGCATCACCTATGAGGTGGCGCAGGTGAGCGAGGCCGTGAGTACCGCCTGGATCATCCTCATTCGCGATAGCCTCGTGCTTGTAGGCCTCATGGCGTTTCTCTTCTACACCGCCTGGGAGCTGACCCTGCTGGTGCTGGGCTTGGCGCCTGTACTGGCCTTCGCCATTCGCAAGATCAATCAGCGGCTGCGGCGATCGAGCGAGCGGGTGCAGACCTACATGGGTCGGCTTACGGGCCGTGTCGAAGGTGCCCTGCAGGGCCTGCAGGAGATCAAGCTTTTCGGTGCAGATCGGGCCCAGGCTCAGGCCTTTGGTGAGGTGAATGCAGACCTACGCAGAGAGCAGATTCGCGTGTCGCGGGTGCAGTCGCTGAACGTGCCGTTGGTGCAGGTGCTTGCGGCGCTCTCGGTGGCCCTGGTGATCTGGGTCGCATCGCAATTGAGCCAGCAGAACCTGCTCACACCCGGTGAGTTTGTGGCCTTCATTACGGCGATGAGCATGGTCTTTGAGCCGGTGCGCCGACTCACGAATGTGAATGCCACCTTGCAAAAGGGGCTGGCGGCGGCGCAGGGGTTGTTTGAGTTGCTCGATGAGAGGGCAGAGGGCGGGGTTCGCGCTGAGCGCGCAATTGCATCTGATGGCGTGGGCGGGGGTGGGCCCTCCTCCGTACGACAAGTCGTCGGGCCCACCCCCGCCCACGCCCTGAGAGACGGCGCGCTGAGCGCGAACCCGCCGCTGCCCGGGCAGGGCGCAGGCGATGCGCACCCAGCCGAGGTGACGCAAGAAGGTGAGGCCGGGCGCCCTGAGCCGGGTGTGCATCTGGGGGGTGGAGCCGACTTGGTGTACGGAGGCGACACCCCCCAGATGCACATCAGCCACACAGCACCTCCCGCCATCACCTTCGACCACGTCTCGTATACCTACCCGCTCGCCAACAAATCCGCCCTCTCCGACTTCTCGCTTCAAGTCGCCACAGGAGAAACCGTCGCCCTCGTGGGTCCATCTGGCAGTGGAAAGAGCACGCTGCTCTATCTGCTCGCGGGGTTTGACGCGCCATCACACGGCGAGATCTGCCTCTTCAACAGGCCCATTCAGAACCTGTCGCTGGAGGCACTGCGAGCGCAGCTGGCTGTGGTGGGTCAGCGTGTGGTGTTGTTCGATCAGACCGTTCGGCAAAATATTGCACTGGGTCAGCCGCATGCCATGCTCCCAGTCGAGGCCTGGAGCCCCGAGCAGCGTGGTGCCTTGGAGGCCGCAGTGGAGGCCGCGTATGCGCAAGACTTCATTCGTCAGCTGCCGCAGGGTTTGGATACGCCCTTGGGTGCTCTGGGCGGACCGCTCTCGGGCGGCCAGCGCCAGCGCATTGCCATTGCCCGTGCATTTCTGAAGAACGCACCCATCCTCCTGCTCGACGAGGCCACCAGTGCCCTCGATCAAGAAAGCGAGCAGGCTGTCCTGAGAGGCCTTGAGCAGCTTATGCAGGGCCGCACGGTGATGCTGATTAGCCATGCCCCCGAGCGGCTGCTGCGGGTGGACCGGACGGTGGAGATGGGGCCTCTTGAATGAGTACTAAGAAAGTACTAACCTTGCGCTATGGATAATCAACTCACCATCGCAGAACTCAAGCGCCGCGGCATGGCCGCCATTGAGGATGCTCTCGTGTATGGACCGGTTCACATCCTCAAACACAATAAGTCCTCTGCCGTGGTGCTCTCGCCCGAACAGTTTCAAGAGCTCAGTTCCAGGACCAGGAATGCGATCCTTCCAGGTCGAAGCGTCGCTCAGTGGCTTGCATCGCAGAAGCCCAAGGGGGGACTCACGAAGGCGCAGATCGATCGGCGACTGAAGCAAGAGCGAGACTGGTAGTTGTTTCACCTCTTTCTCGATGCCAGTGCGGTCATCTATCTTGTGGAGGGTGGTGAAAGGACAAGGCGAGGTGTGCTCGACATTTTTGATCGTCTCGCAATTGAGAAGACCAACTACCAATTTGCGGTGAGTCGGTTATCGCATCTCGAGTGTCGTGTCGGCCCGCTTCGATCAGGTGACGGCGCGCTGCTTCGCCAATACGATGCAGTTCTTTCTCCACACCATCATTGGGCATGCCTGGACTTGGGAGCAAAAAATCACCAAGCCTTTCGGCTGAAGAGTACCTTTAAGACCGTTGTCAGCAGGATGCGAAGGTCAAAACCGAGTGACCAGTGCTCAATGTAGTAGAGGTCGTGCTTCACCCGGCGGCTCATTTCCTCAATAGTCTGGGTTTCGCCCCTAAGGTCATTCACCTGCGCCCACCCTGTAATGCCAGGCCTCACATGGTGTCTGCGCATGTAGCCCTCAATATGTTGGCTGTAGAAAGCATTGTGCTCAACAGCGTGCGGACGTGGCCCTACGAGGCTCATCTTCCCTTGAAGCACGTTGATGAGTTGAGGCAGTTCGTCAAGAGAAAACCGCCTGAGCCAACGCCCAATGGGTGTTACCCGCGGATCCTCGCGAGTGGCCTGTTGGAGACCGCCACCTATCTGCTGTTGTGTACCTGGGTGCATGTACATGGTTCGGAATTTGTAGATCGTGAATGGACGCCCGTCGAATCCGTTTCTGCGTTGACGAAACAGTACGGGGCCTTGTGACGATAAGCGAACCAACAGGGCCACCAGCACCATCAACGGAAGGCCTGGAATCAGAAGGACTACGCTCAAGACTCGGTCCTCGGCGGACTTCAGTACCCGATTCAGGCCGAGCAGTCTGTTGTCTGAGAGGTCTATGCTGGGCATGCCCAGCAATTCAGAGACTGACCTATCCAGAATGCCGAGTGAAGTAATGTCCGGAAAGTATCGAAGGGGCTTATTGTGTTCTTGAGTGAGTGACCGAATCCGTGCGAGCCGATCTGCCGCTGAGAGCGGCAGAGCCAACCAAATTTCGTCAATGGATCCGTCGCTTAGAAAGTCTGGCAGCCGACTAAAGCCCCCCGTCACAGAGGCGTCGTGAATGCATTCGCCGGCTCTTGCAATGTCGTCATCCAAAATCGCAACAACAGTAAAGCCACTCTCAGGGCTCGCCTTGATCTGCGCCAGGATGCTTAAACCCACGGGGCCCGCACCATACAGAACGATTCGCTTTGCATTGAGTCCGGATCGACGCAGTGCCCGAAGAATAAGATGGGCTGCCCCTCGAGCGAACACAAGCACCACCAGGCCATTACAGAGCCAGATTCCAAGCAACTCCGCCGATACGATCGCATGCATCTGCAGGCCGAACCAAACCAGCATGGTCAGCAGGCTTGAACTCGCCCATCCCAGTAAAAGGCGTGCGAACTGGTCTGAGTAAGGGCGACCGCGCCAACTCTTGTTGAGCTCGGCCTGACTCAGCACGCCTAGGCTCATAAGCAGGTTGACCAGCACCAACAGTGCCCAGTCGCGGGCACTCGCAGTTATAGGAAGCACCCAAATGCTCATGACACCGGCATTCAGCATAAGCACTGATCCATCAAGCCAACGGCCTGCATTTGGGGGTATTCGGCCAAGCGTTGCCGCAATCCCTTCTAGAGACTGGGCCTCACCTTTGTGGTGCAGATTGCGCATATCGACAGTCTAAAGACTTCTATCTTGGTGTCGAATCTCTCTTCAACACAAACCCGCCGTGCTCGGCAAGGGGCCCGATTTGTCCACCATCACTCGTCTGCAGAAGTTCTACCTCGCCTATTTCGGTCGTCCAGCAGATGTCGAGGGTCTGTTGTATTGGTCAGAAGATCTCACGCGCAATCTTGCCGGAGACGAAGTGCGCATGGGTGGATTCTTCGGGAACGCATCTCAGCCGGAGTTCACCTCCATCTACGGGGCGAGCACATCAACCACAGCGTTCATCAATGCCGTTTTCAACAATCTTTTTGGTCGAAACGCAGATAACACCGGATTAACCTACTGGATCACCCAATACAATCAGTTTGTTACTCAGGGCCAGTCTCCGCAAGATGTACGCGCCAAGATGGTCGTCTGGATTATGGACGGTGCACAGGATGCACCTGGTTTCCTCGATCTCACGACTCTCAACAACCGAGTCAGTGTCGCCCAGTCCTTCACGACGCAGCTCGATACTGCAGCCGAGCAGATCGCTTATATCAACGCGGTGCAGGGCTCCCCAGGTAACCATGCCGGGACAGTACTGATCGAGGGCGTGCGCGCAACGACGCCACCCGCAGATGTAGATGTCGCCGCAGCAATCGCTGGCATGACAGCACAGACCAGCAGCATTGGGACCCAGACCTTCGTCATGACGGAGAGAGCCGGTGTGCTGTCTAGCGCATACAGCTCAAAGTTCACACCCGCAGGGAAGTACCTCTCTGCCGGAAGCGACCTCATTGCAGTGGCGCGTAATGGTCTGGACTCAGCCACAATTCTCGATCCAGAGCCTACGCGAGACAGAGATGTTCTCAGTGCCGACTTAACTGGAGCAACCTTTGCTGCAGGGCTCGTGCTTTCGAACGTAGAGCAGGTAAACCTCTACACCAGCATGACCGGTCCCCTCTCTCTGCTCAACGTGGTTGGTACTGACGAGATGAACCTATCTGGCCTTACGGCTCAGTTCACCCAGTACTCAGGGCACTACCTTGCCCTCACCCAAGGCTACGCAAGCACGCTTACCATCACGCCGCTTACAGCGGACACGCCAAATGGTGTGATTTTGAAGGGTACTGCAGCGCTCTCCAGCATTCTGAATGTGACCTCCAAATCGTTCTCGCTCGATGTTCAGGCAGACAGCGTCCTTACAACCCTTACGACGGGAGCGGGCACCGTTACGCTCACTGGCGCGGGTGCGCTCACGCTTGGGGTGGTCACGGGCGCTCTCTATTTGAACGGTGCAGCGCTTACAGGAAGTCTCACCTATGTGGAGTCGGGTATTCCGACGCAGACGGGATCTGGGAATGACCAGATCACGCTCGGTGCGGCAACGACTGCCACGCTCCAGTTAGGTGGCGGCAATGATCGCGTAACCGCCGTCTCAAATACAGGCCTCAATGCGGGAGATTTCATTGATTTCGGCAGTGGTACAGACAGTCTGGAGTTGACGGGAAACGGAATTGTTCTCGCGGCGCATTTCGACAACATTCGGGGCCTCGAGCAGATCTCTCTGGCTAACACCACCACCAATGTCACCATCAAGGCGCACGACAAACTCGTTGAGCCGGGTGCCATTCTTACGGTTAGCGCAAATGCACTCACTACAGGCCTGCTCGATTTTGATGGGCGCCTCGAGTTGGACGGAGCGTTCAACATCATCTCTGGTGCAGGCAATGACCGCATCATCACTGCTGCGGGCAACGACACTGTACGAGGAGGCGGCGGAGCGGATGTCATCGCCACTGGGGCTGGGGAGGACACGCTGATCTTGGACCTGACAGAGGTTGCAGGTTCTGTAGCGGCAGCACGAGTTACCGATTTTGATCCCGACAGCGACACCTTGGTGCTCTACGACGCCGACTTTGAGTTCTACCACGGGTCTGCGAGCGACGGCGTCTTGGTTACCGGCGGGGCAGCCGTGAGCTTAGATGCGCTCGCCACCGTCTCGTCGGGCTTTACATACGGCGTGATCACCACCAATGTTTCGGGCGACACCTTTGCGAGCTTTTTGGCAGGCAACTCCACCATGGAGGAGCTTGAACTTGCCATCATCGCGGCGATGGGGTCGGCCACGGATGCCCTCTTCAGTGCAGATGCGCGGTTCCTTATTGCGATCGACGACGGCGATCACACCGGACTGGTCTGGATAGAGTCCGATGGCGCAGACAACGCGCTTAGCGTCGACGAGATTTCCGTGTTGACGATCATTCAGGACATGGAGGATGCTCGCGCACTCTCGCCTGGTAACAACATTCTGTTCATGTGATCAGGCGATCGACCATGGCCTCAACCGAGGCTCGAAAGCGTTCACCCGAGAACCGCTCGGCATGGGCACGGCAGTCTTCGGGCCGAAATGCAATACGCTCAAAGGCGTCTACGGCGCGCACAAGCGCGTGGGGTTCCAGGTTGTCAATCAGGAGTCCCGTTGGCCGGTCCATACCGTGCTTCCCCGCATCGCGTACTGTTTCTTGGGCGCCCCCGACCCCATAGGCTAGGACAGGTAGGCCATTGGCCTGAGCCTCCACCACGGAGATCCCAAAGTCTTCTTTCGAGGCCTGAAGGTAGCCCCTCGATGTACGAAGCAGTCGCTGCGCCTCCGCCTCACTCACCCAGCCCAAAAACGTAACATTTGGGGGAGCGAGTTGCTCGAGGCGGGCCCGCTCGGGTCCATCACCTGCGATCAGAAGTTGCCGGTCTGGCATGCCGCGAAAGGCTTCAATCCAGGCGTCGACCCGCTTGTAGGGCACTAGTCGGCTCAGTGACAGGTAGGGACGTTGTGTTTGCTTTGCCGGTGTAATTTTGGGGGCGCATGTATTCCAGTCTGCGGGCAACGTAACGGGCGGGTAAATCACCTCACTTTGTCGTCCCCAGCAATTTTGAATCCGTTGCTGAACAAAGGCGCTGTTGGCCACGAGGGCGTCTGGCCGCTGGCCAGCAGACCGATCCCAGCGACGCAGCTTTGCAAGCTGCCAACGCACAAGAAATTCAACGGTTTTTCCGACAAGGGTTTTGCCTTCCAGACCAGACTGCTGGAGGTATTCCGCCTCCATATCCCAAGCCCAACGCATGGGGCTATGAATGTAGGCCAAATGCTTTGCTCCACTGGGCTTTCGAATCCCATGTGCGAAGGCCCAGCTGCTGCTAATGACAAGGTCGAATCCCTCCAGGCGCATGGATTCAATTGCGTTCGGCATCAGTGGGGCAAAAGCGCGGTAGTGGCGTGACATACCCGGAATGGAGGCAAGCCAAGATTTGGAGAGGTGCGTCACAGCAGGCGCGCTGCGCGGCAGCGCCTCGGTAGAGCCAAAAAGCGTAAAGACGTCGGCCTGAGGAAAGAGGGCCAACAACTCGGCCAGCACCCGCTCGGCTCCTCCGCTGGCTGTGAGCCAGTCATGGACCAGCGCGACCCGAAGGGTCATGAGTCAGTCCTCGCGGCTCGCAGGAATGGTATGTCGCACCACCCGCAGTGTGGCCTCCTCGGGGGCGGCTGGAGTGGGTCGAGACGATGGAACCTGGCCAGCCATGCGTTGAATGTCTTGAAGCGAAAGATCACCATTAGCCAGAAGCTGCAGGGTGCGTGGGTCTCGCACGACAAGCCGCTTGGTTTGTTTTTGTATGACCCCGGCTTTCACCAGGGCTTGAATCGCCCTTGAGACGGTCTCGCGGCTCACATTGGCCATACTGGCAATCGATTGTTGCGTTGGCAGGCCTTCAATAGTCTGGGTGGGCGCGGTCGGCGCAGACTTCTGGTGCCCGCTGATCTGGCTGTTGCAGATGACCGCATAAATTCGGTTGTAGGCCTTTGAGCCGCTGAGGGTTGAGCGGTACTCAATTTCTTTTCGAATGGTCTGGCAGAGGCGACGCTGGACTTGTTCGGCCACTGTGGGGTTGTGATAGAACAGCCAGAGCGCCTGCGCCTTGGGCAGAAAGCCCACCACAGAGGTGGTGAGGCTCACCACAGAGGCTGAACGCGCTTGTCCATCAATGAGGCTAATCTCCCCGAAGTGATCACCGGGTTCTATGAAATTGATGCCAACCTCTTTGCCCTTTTCGGAGATGGTGATCACCTGAAGGCGTCCTGCGAACAGCATGAGGAGTGAGTCTCCCGGTTGCCCCTCCCGAAGCACAAAACTGCGCTTGGGAAACTCTCGCATCACCACGTGGTGCCGCAGCTTCTCCAGCAGCGCTGGGTCGAGCTGGTTCAAGAGTCGTTGTTGTTTTAGGAGGTCTAGCGCAATCATTTTGTGATTTTAATCACAATACAGATCGCTCTACCCGCAATTCGGAGACAATGCGGGTTTACCCACAAGTCTATGCTCCGCCTCGTACTCCTCAAGACAGTCCAATTGCTTGGGCAGTGGTGCCTTCGCCAACCATGGTTCGCGAATCCGGTTAAGCGCACACTGCGGCGGTTTCCGATGGTCTTCGTTCGCCTGCGGCAATGGGTGCTTCACACGCCCTCCGACCCGGTCTCGGACCGGGTTCTCTCGTTCGAGACCTTTGACCTGGTGTTTGCGGGCGGGCCCCTTCAGGACCGCAGAGGCATTGGGCGAGTGGCACAGGCGCTATTTACGACCCTGTCTCAGGTTGCCGAAGAGCGGCTTCAGGCAAAGCCGTCTCACTTTGCGCAGCAGCGCACTCGGCCTAAGGTTCACTTTTTTGCTGCCATTCAGTGGTGTCCACCGGTATTGCCGCCAAACAGCATGGTCATGATTCATGATGTGACGCCGCTCGTCCTTCCAAGCGACTTTCCAGAGGCCAGCGTTCAGGAATGGCGCACTCGGCTCAAGCCCATCGCCCATCAGGCTGCAAGTCTGGTCAGCATCAGTCAGAGCAGTGCCAGCGACATTGAAGCGCATCTGGACTTGCCTACTGGGGCCGTTGAGGTGGTCTACAACGGCATCACGCCTCTGCCCAAGGCTTCCTGTCCATCTGAACTCATCGCGCGACTGCCCCAGAGCCCATTCTTGGTGTTTGTAGGCACCCATGATCACCATAAAAATCTGGATGTGGTCTTGCATGCGCTTGAAGATCCAAGGCTCTCTGCATTGCATCTGGTCTGGGTTGGCGATGCCCATTCGCTCTCTGCTGACCCCATTCCAGCAGCCGTGCGGTCGCGAGTCCACCTCCTGGGTCGGCTTTCCGACCAGCAGCTGACATGCGTGCTCTCCCGTGCTTGGCTGTTGGCCTTTCCGTCTCTTTACGAGGGGTTTGGGCTGCCCCCGTTTGAGGCAGCGATGCTGGGTGTGCCGAGCATCTGCAGCGCACGACCAGCCATGACTGAACTGCTCGAAGGGGCGGCTTGGTTCGTCCCAGCAGAAGATGCGCAGGCTTGGGCCGATCAGATTTTAGTCATTCAGCAGAATCCTGATCAGAGAGACATCATGGCTCAGCGGGCACGCACGCGGGCGCAGGCTTTTCAGTGGTCTGGTGTGGTCGAGACGCTCTTACAGCTCGCCGAGACACAGGCATGTAGGGCGCTAGAACAGCCTGTTGAACTCCAGGCCTAGACTCACCTCTCTTAAACCCAGAAGCGAAATCGCGTCTCGCTCAAGGCGATGCAGGATGCTCACACGCCAGAATTGACGGGGCTCATGGGGAATCAACCACGACATCTCAACCCGAGAGACCTTATGGTCTCGTCGCTCTTCAATAAGGCCAGGGGCGTAGGCGCGCTCTGAAAGGCTGCGCTCCAGATGCGCGCGCACAGACCAAACCCCCACACTTGGCGCTGGCCGCTCGGCCGACCACTGAAGCGCCCAGCCCTTACGATCGCCGCCGGGTCGGTCTGCCTGACCCTTATCAGAGAGGGCGGCGAGTCGCACATGACCTCGCACTCCAAGCGGCAGCCGCAGGTCGTGCGCGAACCCGACCTGTGTGACCGCTGCATCGAATGCATCCCGCTGCGCATATTGAACCCGATGGAAAGAGAGGTCTACGCGCCGGTCTTGTAGCGCGCCCCACTGTAACTGCCCAGACCATTGTGCATGCCGAGCATAAGACTGCTGACCCAATCGACTGTTTGCGACGCTTAGGCCGCTGCCCAACATGACCCCACTGCCCAGGGGCCATTGGCCCCGGAGCCAGCCACCCCAGAGGAGCTCTTGAAATGCCTGTTCCTCTCGAAGCCATCGGCCGGAGGCTGAAAGGCCTAACGATAGGCCGTAGCGGTTGAGGGGGGCCAAAACAATCTCGCGTTCGGCGGTCATGGTGAACCAAGCGTCCCGCTGTGGTCGGAAAGATTCATCGAGCACGAGTTGGGCATCTTGCAGGCCAGAGAGGGTCAGCACCTCAACGCTCGGGCCCGAATTGGCATTGGTCGTGAGTCCGAGCCCGAGCGCGAATCTGCCGAGAGGGGGGGAGTGAGGGTCCTGTGTCGTGGTCGAGGGCTGCTCCCCAATTACAGCAGGACAGCCGGATTCGCGAAGGCTCGATATGAAGCGAGTAATTGCTTGTGGCGGGGAAAACCGCTGCTCTAGGCTGCGCAAGAGCCGTTCCATTTCCGCAGTTTCGCCTCTCTGGCAGGCGAGAACAGCCATCTCCAGCCAGACGCCAGGTTCCAGATTGTCCGCGACCGCCCTTGGCGTGAGCCCCAGGCTTACAGCCAGCCCCAGAGCCAAAACAAGCAATAAGCGCATCCGGTTGTTATGGCTTAGGAGCGCGCCGCCAGAATGTCGTGCCGGTGACCTGCAGAGCTGTGTTGACGTTGTAGTTGTAAAGGTAGGCCGCCTCAGAACCCGTGTTGCCGCCCAACGCGCCTCGAATATCGACCAGCGACAGCGGATTGTTGTTGAGTTGACCCTCACCCCCAACATTGCCCTTCGCGCTGAACTGAGCGGTGAGTCCACCCTCTCCCGTAAGGGCCAAGCCCGTTGTGAATGAGCGGGAGGCAAAGTCGATCTCTAAGGAGGCTTGTGAGACCTTTGCCGCTGTGACCTGCCCATTGGCCTGGTTGCGAAATGCCCCCTCGTGCCCTTGCAGCGAAAAGCTTGCAGCGCCCTCACGCGGCAGGCTGAAAGCCACCGAGGGCGTGCGCAGAATCATGTTGGTGTTGTCGAGCGCCATGAGCCTATAGCCCGCATCGATCAGCGCCTGACCCGCCATGGTGGGCGCGAGCTGCTCAAGCGCCTTCCAACGACCCCACTGAAGGCTGCCAGGTTCCTCAACCACCTTTGGTGCCTCAGCCTTTGGTGCCTCGAGGACAGGTGGCGGCGAGGGCCTTTGCACCGAGAGTGCAAGCTCTGAAGCCTTGTTCTCTTGAACTCGGTCTGATGCTGATGTGGATGCGGACGTGGGTGTTGACGTTTTCGCGACGGGTGCGACCGTTGAGACCGGCTGGGCGATGACGGTGTCAACCGAGACGGGTGTGGGTTTAAGTGTCTGCCGGTTGACCTCAGCAGCAGGGATGCCGTTTGGGGTTAACTCCAGAGCGAAGTCCGTGCGGCATGCGCCGAGATCTCCGGCCAGGCAGCCTGCGCCGAGGCTGGCCAGACTAATGGCACCGCTCTGCACCGCGGCGCGAGTGCGCTCTTGGTCGGTGGTCACGGTGAAGTCTGTGCCTCGAATGCCAATGGCCGCAACGGGTGTGTTCAATCGAAACCGCTCACGCGCCTGCTGCGGCCCCTGTCCAGATACAACCCGGCCGGTGCCCTGCTCAATCTCGAGCCTGTACTCGCTCTGGGCGGGGTTGGTGGGGTGAGTGAAGTAGCGGATCAGCCGGCCGCTCGAGTCGGCGCGCAGAATAAAAAACCCGCCGTCCTTTGTCCGGACGTAAACCACGGCGCCAGGGCCCGTGAGAATTCGGTCACCTTCGTTAACGGCAGACTGGTTGGTGAGGGCAAGCCGAGCGCCCTCGCGCTCTGCCCAGACGGGTCCAGATGCGTAGCTCACTTGTCCCACACTGGCGTGCGTGGCCCCGGCTGAACTCAGCGCGATTGTGACCAGTGTGGCTGCTGTCAGAAATGTGCGATTTATCACATCGATATACTAGCGCGATGGTCGCGCAGAATCCACAAGAACCCAGTCCGCCCGTCATCGAGGCGCAGCAACTGGGCAAGTGCTACCGAAGCTACGCACGGCCCACAGACCGTCTATTAGAGTGGCTCTCGCCCTTTAGCCCGCCGCGACACCAGCAGCACTGGGCCCTTCGGGACGTGAGTTTCACCATGGCTGCGGGTGAGTCCATTGCCGTCATTGGTCAGAATGGCGCGGGCAAGAGCACGCTGCTCAAGCTGCTCACCGGGGTAATCCGCGCCAATGAGGGCCGGTTTGCGCTTCGGGGGCGGCTTCGCGGCCTCCTGGAACTGGGCTTGGGGTTTCATCCCGAGTTTTCTGGATACGACAATCTCAAGCTTGCGGGACAGGTGCAGGGCCTAACCGCGCAGGAGGTTGCCGACCGTACAGACTGGATTCTCGAGTTTGCCGACATCGGCCCTGCCATCTCAGAGCCTGTGCGCACCTATTCGAGTGGTATGCAGATGCGCCTGGCCTTCGCTGTGGCTGTGGCGGTTCGGCCCGATGTGTTGATCGTCGACGAGGCCCTGTCAGTGGGCGACATCTTTTTTCAGCAGAAGTGCTTTGAGCTGATTTCCAGTTTTGTTGAGCAGGGCACAAGCCTCTTGTTCGTGACCCACGGCATGCAGACTGCCTATCACCTCTGTCGCCGAGCCCTGCTGCTTGAGCAGGGTCGATTGGTTTTTGATGGCCCCGTTCAGCAGGCGATCGACCTCTATGAGTCCAGCCACCTGATTCAGCGCACAGACGCAGCCGATGCCGTGCAGATCAGCCAGACCGGGTCCATGCAATCCGATAGTGCGTTGCTGGATTGTATTGAGTGGCGTGACGCCCAGGGGGTCGCCATCCAGTCTGTGGACTGCGGCCAGCCGGTGAGCCTTTTGATTCGATTCCGCATGACTCGCCACGCACCCGATCCGCATGTGGGCTTTAAGGTGCGCAACAAGTTTGGGGTGGTGGTGTTCGAGACCAACACCTATTGCCAGCACATTTCCACCCAGGCAGCGGCTCCTGGGGATCTTGTCGAGACCGAGTTTTCATTTCGGTGCGACCTGGTGGAGGGCGAATACAACGTTACGCTGGGATTGGCCTGTGAAGCCTTTGGGGAGGGGAGTTTTTCTCGCCAGCTCTGGTACGCCCATGGCCTGGCGAAGCTCGTCGTGCGTCGCGTTTACGCGGATCCGCTCTGGGACGGCTTCATTAACCTGCGGCCCCATACCCGACACGTCATTGAGCCGCCTTCAGGGCAGATCGAGTAGCCCATCGGGGAAGGGGTCAGCCCAATCGCCCTGGAGGATCTGCCTAAGCTGTTGGGCTAGGCGTGACCACTGGTGGGACTCGGCGTAGGCTTTCGCAGAGGCCCTCATGGCGGCAAGCCTTTCAGGCTGGCTCAAGAGCTCGGTGAGCCCCGTGGCAATTGCCTCTGCAGTCGTGCCCGGAAGTCTGGTGACAGCGCCATCCACGTCGGCAAAAATATCGAGCGGAGTGACGGCCACCGGGCAGTGGGCCGCCAGCGCCATGCGGACCGCGCCACTGGCTGATTCCTCGGAGTGTTGGTAGGGGTAGACCGCCAGATCCGTCTCGGCGATGAGGGCCACGGCAAGCGCCTCGGGCAGAAACTCTGTGACCCGCAGCACGCGGTCCGAAAGGCCAAGTGCCGCCACCAGCCCATCAAGCCGTTCGGACTCCAGCCGAGAATCCTCTGCGGGGTAGAGCGCGGTCAGCATGAGCAGCCTGGGCGCTTGGGGGCCGTCCATCTGCGCCAAGGCCGCAAGCAGCTGCTCAAAGCCTTTGTGCCGCATGACAAATCCAAAGCAGGCCAGCAATGGGGGTTGCATATCACTCGGACCGCCTGGGCTGCTTGGGGCGTGCGTCAGCCAGGGCGCGCGCTGCTGTAGCCAGGCTCGGGCCGCCTCCCGCTGGCTTTCAGTGGCTGGCGGGTAGACTCCATGAGGAAAGAGGCAGGCCTGGTCGGCAAGGCCGAGGGCCTTCAGCCGATTCATGTCTTTCACGCTGTGAACAAAGAGTCGCTTAAACCGTTGAAGCTGCCCGAGGGTCTGCGGCGCCTTTTGTATGGCCGCCTCGAGCTCATCTGTGGCATGAAGATCGGCATAGCACTGCCGCCCCAGGCCCGCCAGAAAGGCGCCCATCTGGGCTAGCCCCGTGGTCGGGTAGAGCCCCGGGTTGTGCTGAAAGACCACCTGGTCACACCCATGGGCCCAGAGGCCCCCCGCAAGCGTGCTCCACATAAAGCTCTGTTGACGCCAGAGCCGCCGGATGCCTTGCTCGGCCTCTGCTGCGAGGGGCACAGCATCTGCGTTAGCAAAGACCTGCAGAGGATGCCCCTGGCTCGCCAGGTGTTGAACCAGGTGAGCGCTGTAGGTAGCGATGCCGCACTTGCTGTTGTATGTCGACACCCAGCCCACCCTCGCAGTCGGCGCTGGCCGCTCTGCACGGGCGCGAAGGGTGTCCACTGCTAAACGCGTGCGCTGGGCGACTCTGGCCCAGGTGAAGTCACGGTCGAGCCGGCTCGCCATTCGTTTGGCCATCGCCTGCCGTTGCGCCACGGGGCTTCCAACGGCCTTCTTCATCTGGTCTGCAAGCGCTCTAACCCGCGGCTCCAGCCAGAGCGAGTCTTGTAACGCAAGCCCCGCGGCCATGTGCGGCCCCAGGTGGGATTGTGAGGGCGCAAAGTCGCTCTTAATCAAGAGTGCATTCTCAGCGTCTGCAAAAGCCATTGGCCCACCGTGGTCCGTAACCAATCCAAGCACGCCAAGCTTGGCCGCTTCGGCTAGGGGAAGCCCAAAGCCCTCCGCGCGACTGGGCATCACAAGCACCTGTGCCCGTTGCATCAGGGCCCAGAGGGCCTCTGTCGTCCAGTCTTCGTTGATGACGGTCACCATGGGCGCCTGGGCACCTTGGTCTCTCACGGCGCTGAGTGCGTTCTCCAGGCAGTTGGTGTCGTTAGGGGTGGTCTTGATGATCAGTTCCACCGCATCTTCGCTGCGAAAGGCCTGGCCATAGGCCTGCAGCATGCAGTCAAGGCCCTTTCGTGCAAGGCCCGTGCTGACATGCAGGAAAACAAACCGCTCGGGCGGTTGGTCGCGCGGTGCAGCCTGGGGCACATGGTCAACCCCATTCCCCACCACCGCAATCGGCTTAGATATACCCGCCTCTCGCAAGACCTTTTTCACATACGGGCTCACCACTGTGAGGCCGTCGAGCACCTGGTTGATGGTCTGCACCCAGTCCCAGGGGTAGCCCGTCTCCTCCCAGGCATAGCTGGCGAAGAGGTTGAGCCCATTTTCGGAGTAGGTGGCCGGAAAGGGCGGAAAGTTATTCACCAGCAGCACGGCCGAGCGGGGTACCCCGCCCTCTGCGGCCTCCACGGGCATGCCCACCTCTTCGAGGGCGGCCATGAGCCGTCGATTTACCAGTGCGAGGCTGTAGCTGCCCGCAAGCGGGCCGCTGAGGCGCCAGGCGCCCGCTGGCTCAGGACGGCGGTCGGAAGCAGACATGGGCGTAGTCCTGGCCGCAATAGAGCAGCTTGTGGAGCAGTGCGAGGGTGGGGTCCTCAGACGCAATTGGCGTTGAAGGGTAGGGGCTTAGCCGAAGGACCTCTTGCGTCTCAAAGCCTGCAAGCTGGGTGAGGTTTTCTAACAGAGGAGGGGGCAGTGGGGCTCGGTGCGTGGGGTCAAGCCAGAAGGAGTAGCTTGCGACCTGTAGGTTCTCGGGATTGGGTGTCTCGAGGATGAGCAGTCCACCCGGTGCCAACACGCGGTGGGCCTGTGTCAGGAGCGACCAGAGTGCGCCGGGCGGCAGGTGCTCCACCACATGGATGGCGCTGACCAGCCCCAGGCTTGCCGGGGGCTGGCGGCCAAGCCAGTCCAGCGCGTCGTCTTGAATGGCGGTGAGCACCTTCGAAGCACACTCCTGGACCATGGTGGGGCTGCTGTCGATGCCCGCGGCTGGGAGTTGGGCCCGCTCGAAGATCTGCAACAGTTCACCCCGACCGCAGCCCAGGTCCACCGCGGGCAGCCCCAGTGGCTTGACCTGCTCGGCGTACACCGAGTAGGCGCCAAGTTTGCTAAGTACATCGGTGTTGGGGCCGCGAAGCCGTTCCTCAAGGGCTAGGTAAACCGCTGGCGGGAGCGAGGATTTTTGAGTGCGTTCGGCCCGTTCCGCTTCAAGCGCTGCTGCGAATTCTGTCCGAAGCGCAGCTTCTCGCTCCCTGGCCTGGGCTGCCGCAGCCTCAAGTGCTCTGGTGAATGCTGCTTCCTGTTCTGCTAGCTGGGCCTGAATTGCGTGGGCCAGCTGTTTGGTGTGTCGGGCATCTCTGACGGCTGCGAGCCAGGCCAGGGCTGGGCCAACGAGGGGAATGCGCTTGAGCTGCGTTCGATTGGGCATGAATGCGCCTAGACCAGGTCTGGAATCTCGGCGCCGTGGCGCCGCATGAGTATCCAGGCCGCGATGCTTGCCAGCAGTGCCCAGACCATTGCGGGCAATAAGCTGCTAAGCGCAGGTGCGGGCTGGTGAAGGACTGCTGCCTGGTGCCAGGCCACCAGGTTGAACATGGGGTTGACCCAGGCCAGCAGCTCAGCCGCCCAGCCGGGCAGCACACTCACCGGGTAGACGATAGGTGTGAACCAGAAGCCAAACTGCAGCAAGAGCCCTGTAGCGGGCGCGATGTCCCTGAAGAAGACCGTGAGTACGCCCAGCAGCACCCCCAGTGCGAGCGCTAGCCAGAGTTGAATGCATAGGGCTGCTAGAAATAGGCCGAGCCCGTCTAAGGAGGGCAGACTTCCTACTAGGGCGAGGACAACTGCAAAGAGCAGGCCGATGATTGAGAAGTTAAGTAATGCGCCCATAAGCGCCGCCAGGGGGGGCAGCATGAGTGGAACCTGAGCACGTCGCATCAGCCCAGCATGCTCAAGGAAGGCATTTTGGCCGCGGGCGAGGCCCTCAGCGAAGAAGCCCCACGGCAGCAGCCCTGCGCACAAGTACAGGCTGTAGCCAAACTCTCCCGTAACACCTGGCATGCGCCCCTGCATGACCTTGGAAAACACGAGGGTGTAAATTGCAATGAGCGCCAGGGGCTGCAGAAACGACCAGGCTGCACCGAGCAGCGCTCCTTGGTGGCGTTGCAGAAATTCACGCTGCACCGCACCAAAGAGGAGATGGAGGTGTCTTGGGGAAAGCCCAAATGCGCGTGTCAACATGCGGTGGTATTGTACGTCTTGGCGCTAAGGGAGGGGTGGCGAGCGCCCGTTGTATGAATACAACGCCACTCGGGACTTTGGGAGAGATGTGACAGTTGTCACATCTTTCTTGCTTTTCGGTGTGATTCAATCCAACTTGAGAAAAGACCTACACAGGTCCTCAACTAATTTTTTACACAGGAGCCCTTAAATGGCCGTTGATACCAGTCGCTTGCAGAAGTTCTACATCGCCTACTATGGCCGCCCCGCAGACCCCGAGGGTCTCGCCTACTGGGCTACCGTCCTTGAAAACAATCTGAACGGCAATGAAATCCTTCTCGGCGCCGCCTTCGGTAACGCTGCTCAAGCAGAGTTCGCCGCCATCTACGGTTCCAGCACAGGGTCCGCAACGGCGTTCATCAACAAGGTCTACAACAACCTGTTCGGTCGCAATGTCGACAGCGAAGGTCTGGCTTACTGGCAGGGCGTGTACACCACCAAGGTTGTGGTCGACGGGAAAGATCCTGCAGCCGTCCGCGCCGAAATGGTCATGTACATCCTCGACGGGGCTCAGGGTGCTGACGCAACTATCGTTGCGAACAAGACCACCGCAGCAGTCTCATTCACCGCTGCACTCGACACCGCCGATGAGCAAGTCGCATTCGTCAACGCAGTGCTCGCAGCGCCTGGCGCAAATGCCGGCACCACAACGCTGGCCGCAGTCGGTGCAACAACCACAGCTGACGAAATCACCGCGCTCGTTACTTCTGGTATCACCCAGGCAACCGACCAAGCGGCTGCGGCTGCTATCAATGAGGTCGCTCTCTCTGCATCTGCGACGGTTCGCACCTTCACGGGTACCTCTGGCAAAGATAATTTTGTTGCAACGCTGGGGGATTCGCTCAAGGATGGCGACAAGCTGATCGGTTCAACCGATGCGGATACGCTTACGCTCCGTTCCAACGGAAACAACGCAGACGGCACGATTCTTGTGACTATGGATGGCGTTGAGTCGGTTGTGCTCAATAATCGCTCCGCAACCACTCTGGATCTTGCTCAGTGGTCGGGTGTTTCGTCATTTGAGGTTGCGGCGACGTCGTCGGGTGGGGCAACTCTCACACTAAACAACGCTGAGCATGCAACAACCTTTGCTCTGAACGACACCGTTTCGGCCCTGACTGTGAGTTTTGAAGATACGACGGGTTCAACAGACACCGTTAATTTGTCATTGGGTAACCTCGGAAGCACGCAACAAGCCACAACATTCAACGGGGACAACGAGACTGTCGCCATCGTTGCCTCTGGCACGTCGAGCATTCTGCTTGATGCGTCAGCTGAAGCGGTCACGCTCACCGGCTCTGGCCGGCTGACTCTCGACCTGGGTGGCGACCTCGTGTCAAGCGTGAATGCTTCTACGCTCGCTGACGGTGGGCTGACACTTCGTGTTAGCGCATCTGACACAATTACCATCACTGGAACGAGCACAGGCGATACGTTTACATTTACCAACGCCTTTACTTCGGCCGATGTCATCAACGGTGGTCTTGGAACTGACACGCTCTCCATTACTGCACTTACCTCAGCTACCTCTGGTAACGTGACACGGCCTGGTGCCACTGGAACCACAAACGTTGAAACCCTCACGATCAATGCGTCTGGTATTGAGTATGCAGTAACCCTAAGCTCTGCAGCCTTCTCAACCATCAACTTGGCTGAGGCGAGTGCTACCACGACGTTCAATGTACTCAACACTACGCCCGGCACTCAAGTGGCTATTCAAAGCATGACCACTGCCGGAGGGGCCATTGTGGTTGCTTACAGTGGAACGGATGCGGTTGATGTCGGTTCCATTGTGCTCTCCGGAAGCGCAACAAACACCGCCACGACTGTACGTGTGTCAGGTGTAGATACCGCCACAATCTCTGCCGCGGGAAGCGGAACCAAAACGTTTGCAAATATCTCCGTTGACGATGGCGCAGAGACTGTCTCCCTCACGCAAGGCAAGTCGGGCAATCTCACAGTGACGACCTTGTTAGTCTCTGGCACAGTAACCGACCTCACATTCGGCGCCACAGACAACGGCGAACTAACCGTGAGCGGTCTAGACCGTGACCAGTCAAGCTCCTTTGATCGCCTCAACGTGACCAACCTCGCAGTCACAACCGCCGGCGGAAGCGGCACAGTCACGCTGTCCCCCGCCATGTCATTCAACTCTGGACTTGCGAAGGTCACGATTACGGGCTCAAACAGCTCCGACGTCTACCTGGGCGTAATCAGCGCAAACGAGGGTGCAGTTATCGACCTCGATGTGGTTCTGACGGATGAGGCTGGCCTAGGTGCAAACGGCGGCCAGGGTCTCTCAATCTACATCAACAATTCCGGCTCGATAGACGCAAACATCGCGGTCGGCTCTGGAATCGCTTACGCCACAGCCATCAATGCTGGTGCGGCCTCTGGTAGTATCACCGGCCTTTCAATCACTGTGGGCGCTAGCGGAACCTATGTTGGTGGGGGCGTGGCGGCGAAGACGGTAGCGGCCTCTACGCTGACTGCAAATGCGGAAGGCTCCCTCACCCTGGGTGGAATCGACGCTGACTCCACAGTAGGCTTGGTCACGATCGCACAAACTTCATCTGGACTCGTGAGCGTTGGAAACGTGACCGGCTCTGGAATTGCGGGCCTGTCTGTAACCCTGGGACAGACATCAACCGTGACAGTCGGCTCCATCACGGACGGCAAGACGTTTGGCACAATTGCCGGTACTTTGGGCAAAGATGCAGACCTGACCCTTGATGTTCTCACTGCTTCCGGTACCACGACCACGGCGGGCTTCGGTGGTGTAGCGATCAGCGATGTCGGGGCAAGTGCGACTGTAAACCTCGGCTCCGCCACAATTGCGGGTACTACTGCGTCCATCGGTATCGGTGACATCTCAGTCTCGGGTACAACGAACGTTCGCATCGACCTCGAGGGGCTCCGCGCCACTGCGACCATCGGAAGCCTCACGTTGACCGCTGGTACGTCAGGTACGATTGCGGTGTCTGGCATTACTTCCGATACCAAGTCGATCGGGAACATCAGCCTCACCATGGGGGCTGGTGGTGTGATTAGCGTCGGTGACATCCAGGCCGTGTCCAGCACCATCGGCACAGTTAGCATCAATGGGGCATCTGCGACTACGATTGCCGGCCTCAAGGCGTCTGGAATCGGCAATATCACTCTCGGTTCTGGTAACACAACCGTCTCGGGTGAATTTGTTGCCACAAACTTTGGCGATATCACCATCAACACCGATCGGGTGGATCTCAATGTGTCTGCCCTAGAGGCGACCAATATCACTATGGGCGCGGTGGTCATCAACGGAAGTGGGGTAACGTTCGATGTGGGTTCGGCCCAGGGCTCCGTCACAATGGCCAGCCTTACTGTGAGCAACACCAGCGGTACCACCAATATCGATCTGGGCAGTGCCGCAGCTGTGACCGCGGGAATCGTGTTAAACGCAGGTGGTAGTGTGGTGCTCGATCTGTCAAGCGGCGCGGCCGCGCAGACTGTCTCCGCTCGTGCAAGCGGGAACACGATTTATCTGAGCACAAAGGGCGACACCATTGAGCTTGCACCTTCAACCGGAGTCGATCGTGTCTATATCGACCGCGCCGGTGGAGTATCTGCATCCGCAGGCTTAACAGAATCGACGATCAGAGGTTTCGACTTTGCCTCTAGCACAACGGAGGATAAGATTTATCTTGGTGCCTCTGCTTCGTTGTTCGGTCTGCTGAGTGCCTCCACTTACGGCGCTTCAGCGCACAGTACTGATGCGCTGAATGTTGTGTTCCTCAAGAGCGCTGGCGAGGGTCTAGCCATTGATAACAATGAAGGCGCGGTAATGAGCGCGACTCAAGTCATTATCGTCGGCACTGGCGTGGATGCGGGTTCAATAGCTTCCGCTCTTAAGTGGATTGGTGCAAACCTCTCGGCCACGACGACGGCAGTTGCGAGTGCTGCGCAGGTGGGCGTCATGTTCTACAACGCCTCGGGTCAGAACACACAGCTCTGGGTTGTCGGGTTATCAGCGACTCTTGCATCCACCTTTACAGCAACTGCCGCTCATGAGGTTGACCTCATTGCAACGTTCGATTCCAACATTGAGCGATTCTCTGGCAGCACCTTCAACGACACGTTTAACCACGGTTAATCGCGATGTAGTTGCGCTACAAGCGCTCACTAACGGGGGGCCCAAGTGGCCCCCCTTTTTTTAAGCAACGCAAGAGTCTTAAGAAATTGAAGCCATTGCAACAGATCGAAGCCCTCATTAAGGGTGAAAAGTACATCGAGGCCGAGGCTCTTGCCAATCGGTTAAGAGGTGACGACGCCATAAAGCTCTCGGTCCTAGCGTCCATTGCGGCCAAGCAGGAGGACTTTCAGCGGGCGGAAGTCCTCTTTGAGCGTAGTCTGCAGGTTAGTCCTGACCAGGTTCTTACGCTCACCAACTACTCAAAGACGCTTGTCGCCCAGAAGAAGTTTAAGCTGGCGCTACCGCTCGCCGAGCGAGCACTATTGCAGTGCCCTGAAGATGAGAGCCTTGCACTCACGGTCGTGCAATGTCTCGCGGATCTCGACCGATTTCATGACGCAACCAAAGTCATGCAACCGTTTGTGGAGAGGCCAACTGCGTCACTCGGTTCGCTCATAACACAGTCCTCCATTCTGAGGGCGGACCTTCGAGCCCGAGAGGCGCTCAACCTGCTGCAGTGCCATGCGCAGCGTTTTCAAGAGAATGTAGAGTTTCAACGCGCACTCGCAGATGTCTACGCTGAGCTAGACCCAGATGAGGCCGCTACACTATTCGAAAAGGTGGGCGCGCAGAAGGACAGTATTCCATTGCGTTGGAACCGAAGCTTTGTAGAGTTACGGCGTGGCAATTTTGAATTGGGCTGGTCGCTCTACGATGCAGGGCTTACCGACAAGATCGGAAAGATTGGCCGTCCTCTCCCTGCACAGGTGCGTCGTATCCCAATGATTACCGAGCTCAGCCAGGTCGACCCAACCAAGTGGACGGTGTTTAGTGCCGAGCAAGGGTTAGGGGATCAGGTTATTTTCCTTTCGGTTCTGCGCGAAGCCCTTCAGGCCTATCCGAAGTCCGTGTTTATAGGAGAGGATCGCACGGTCAAGCTATTGGAACGTTCATTTCCAGGCCTCCCCGTCTATCCGTACGCGTTTGGTCTGAATTTAGAGAAGCAGGTAGACAGAATTAACGGAATTTTCCCCATTGGGTCGCTCATGAAGTTCTACCGTAAGGACGCCCACGACTATGCAAAGACTCAGTTCCCGTACTTGTTACCCAATGTCGAGCTTTCCCAGCGCTATCGGGCGAAGCTAGAGGAGCGGTTTGGGAAGAAGAAGATAATTGGACTTTCGTGGCGGGGCGGGCACTGGGATCGCCAGAAGAGGACGAAAAGCCTAGACTTTGTGTCCATGGTTCGGACGATTACGCAAGTCGAAGACTGCGGCTTTGTGTGCCTTCAGTACGGAGACACAAGGGAGGAGGAGCGGCTTAGGAAGGAATATAACCTCCCTGTTCAGTTCATCTCCGGACTGGATTTTAAGAAGCAGCTCGATGAGTGGCTGGCGCTCGCCAACGCATGTGACGGCGTTGCATCCGTATCAACAGCGCTTGTGCACTTTTGCGGTGCCTTCGGAAAGAAGGTGGACCTCCTGCTGGGAGATGGTCAGCAGCCCTTTGTGTGGGGCACACAGCCTGGCCAATCACTCATGTACCCCAGCATAAGAATTCATCGCAAAATCGCAGAAGAAACGACCGAAGACTTTATTTCCCGGGCGGTTAGGAACCTGACATGTCTCTCTACCTAAAGACCAAGTCCCTCCTGGGAGATGTGAAGTCCGTCATCTCAGACGAGGAAAGCCTACTGCTGAACCGCAGAGATTTCCACATTACTCAGATCTCACCGGTACATGCCACCATGACCATACTGGGTGCGAAGCTAGGCTACCCCTACCGTGTGCTCATCGCTTTCGTGGACAACATCGTCGCCGGTCTCAGAGAGCAGCAATTCAACATTGTTCTTTCTGATCCAAGCCTAACCCTTGCAGCGCTTCAGTGTTACCTCAGAGGGGGAGGGAGGGGAGATTTAGTGAAGGTGTATGCCCCGAAAGGATGCGGCGCATTACCAGAGCGCGATGACCTTTTGGGTGAAATCATCCACGATTTCCGTGCGAACACAATCACCACCCCTAACGCAAAGCCAGACGCAAGTCGGAGAGAGTTCTTCACTCTAGTGCTGGGAAACACAAAGACTGCCGACCAGACCATCTTTGCGGCGGACCGCTTCCTAGAGGCTGAGAAAGGCGTTTTGATTTTGAAGGACTACACCAAACTGGACGCGAAGGACGAGCGTGAATACCTGGAGTCGAAGCTCATCTTTCCGGCGATGCTCTACGAAGGGCATGCGGTTTCGTTCAAGATATAGCCTGGGCGTGATGGCGCATGTAGTCCTTAATGGAGACCAGGAGCCATGATTTTTGTCGCCGGCCACCGCGGCATGGTGGGGTCAGCCATCATGCGAGCGCTGCTTGCCGCTGGAGTGGGTGCCTCTCAGCTTGTCATACGCGACCGGACTGAGCTTGACCTCACCCAACAGGTTGAAGTGGAGAGATTCTTTGAGGAAGTGCGGCCCGAGCAGGTCTATCTTGCAGCCGCGAGGGTGGGCGGCATTCATGCCAACAAAACCTACCCAGCGGAGTTCATTCTCGATAACCTTCAAATCCAAACCAATGTCATCTCTGCGGCGTTTCGCGCTGGCGTGAGGCGTCTCTTGTTTCTTGGCTCGAGCTGTATTTACCCCCGCCTCGCACCCCAGCCTATGGCCGAATCAGCCCTGCTTACTGGCACTCTGGAGCCCACCAATGAGCCTTATGCCATTGCCAAGATTGCGGGCATCAAGCTCTGCGAGAGCTATAACCGGCAGCATGGCGCTTCGCATGGTGTGGACTACCGAAGCGTCATGCCCACCAATCTCTATGGGCCTGGCGACAACTACCACCCCGAGAACAGCCACGTCATTCCAGCACTGATTCGCCGGTTTCACGAGGCAAAGCAGGCGGGGTCGTCTTCGGTTGCCATCTGGGGCTCGGGGACGCCGCGGCGCGAGTTTCTCTATGTCGACGACATGGCGGCAGCCTGCCTACATGTGATGAACCTCTCAAAAGAGGCATACGACCAAGAGACTCAGCCCATGTGTAGTCATATCAACGTCGGGTGTAACCAGGACATCTCCATCATGGAATTGGCCCAGGCCGTTGCAAGAGCCGTTGGTTTTAAGGGTGACATCACCACCGATCCAACCAAACCCGATGGCGCCCCGCAAAAGCTGATGGACTCTACGCGCCTGAATCGCATGGGATGGACACCCAAGGTTGGGCTGGGAGCAGGGCTGATGCTCGCCTATGAGGATTTTCTTAGGACACAGGCATGACCAAAGTCGCACTCATCACAGGCATTACTGGGCAGGACGGCTCCTACCTTGCAGAGTTTCTGCTTGAGAAGGGCTATGAGGTGCATGGCATCAAGCGCAGAGCGAGCCTCTTCAATACCGATCGGGTAGACCACATCTATCAAGACCCGCATGTGGCCGATCAGCGCTTCAAAATGCACTACGGCGATTTGAGTGACACCAGCAACCTCGTTCGCATTGTGCAAGAGACCCAGCCCGATGAGATCTACAACCTCGGTGCTCAGAGCCATGTGGCGGTCTCCTTCGAGAGCCCAGAGTACACGGCTGATGTCGATGGCCTGGGTACCCTGCGCCTACTCGAGGCCATTCGCATTCTCGGCCTAGAGCAGAAGACCCGTTTCTATCAGGCCTCTACCAGCGAGCTCTACGGTCTTGTGAAAGAAATCCCTCAGAAAGAGACCACTCCCTTCTACCCCCGTAGCCCCTATGCGGCCGCCAAGCTCTATGCCTACTGGATTACGGTGAACTACCGAGAAGCCTATGGCATGTACGCTTGCAACGGCATTCTTTTTAACCACGAGAGCCCCCGCAGGGGCGAGACCTTCGTCACCCGCAAGATCACCCGAGGTATGGCCAATATCGCCCAGGGCCTTGAAGAGTGTCTTTACATGGGCAACATGGATGCGCTGAGAGACTGGGGCCATGCCAAGGACTATGTGCGCATGCAGTGGCTCATGCTGCAGCAAGAGCAGGCTGAGGACTTTGTCATTGCCACGGGGCATCAGTATTCGGTGCGCGAGTTCATTCAATGGTCGGCAGCGGAGCTTGGCGTAGACCTAACCTTTGAGGGTAGCGGGGTGGACGAGGTGGGCCGAGTCAGCGCCATTCACGACCATGCGAAGGCGCCTGCACTCACGGTCGGCCAGGTGGTGGTGCGAGTAGACCCGCGCTACTTTCGGCCGACGGAGGTCGACACTCTGCTGGGCGATCCCTCTAAGGCAAAGGCTAAACTCGGCTGGGTGCCCGAGATCACCGCAAAGGAGATGTGCGCGGAGATGGTGAGGGCGGACCTTGAGCAGGCCTGCACGCAGGCATTTCTTCGAGCTAATGGCTTCTTTAAGGCCGCACCCCGAGAATAAATACGGTTAGGGAAAAACCAAACTACTCTATACTGAGTTGGAAGACGAATTCGTGATGTTGGCAAAAGATGAAGACTCTCTGCAACGCCCCCTTTTAATCAGACTGTAATTGGATAAACCGGTCAGACGGAGAGCATTCCCTCTTGGACATTCACTCAATCATCCAGAATGATATCTCTCGTTATTTAGAGAATGTTGAGTATCAAAAATGGTTGGAACATGAATGTCCTCCTGGCCTCAGACTAGCCACAACCTTTGCCCTTTACTTCTCCGCATTTCTTGACCTGCAAAAGGGCCTTCACTTTGCAATCATTGACTCCGGTCACGCTCTGGGATGTGCAGAACGCATGCCAGTGCCGATTTGGGGGACCATAGTATGCCCCACTGAGGCCTCTGGCCAAGTATGCAGGCTTATCTTTTCTAACGAAAAGACAAAAAATGCCTGCAAGACGATACCTCCTCAATTGGCGGAAATACCAGCACAAGCAGCGGAATTAATTGATGCTGCGATTCTGTCTTATCCAGATGAGATAGAGACGCAATTGCCCCCTGAGGCACTAGTAGAACGAGTCTGGGCAAAAGTGTATGAGGTGAAGATAGGAATTAAGAAAAATTACCTCTCACAACTCACGGCCGAGGCCGAGTCGCCGGCTAGAGCGCGTGCCACATGGAACGCTGCTCAAGATAGGCCGATCGACGGCCTTGTTCGCGTTGCTTCCATTAGGGGTGAAAGGTACCTGAATGGAGGGTTGACCTTTAATCAAGTGAGCGAATCAGATGGGCGACTGACCGTAAAACGCAAGATCTACAACCAACGCCCTGGCGGACACAAAACACATTCCAATAGAGAGATTTACGTTGGTCAGCAGCTGTTTCATGAACCGACTGCGGGATTGCTCTTGGATAAGAATGGCGCCATAGTTCAGGATATTGACTGTCAATATGATCTGGTAAGGATTGCGGCCAACGGTCAAACCAAGCAGTTCAAAAGAATAGAAAGGCTGCAAGGTGCATGGCTAAGTGTCGGTACAACAAACAATGTTCTCTCGCACTTCCTTTTCGAAAGTTTAAAGCGAATTTACCTAGCCTCCTCTCTGCTCTCATTTTCGGTGATTTTACCCTCTGTAACTGGTGAGATGATTCAGGAAGTAATGACTTCATTGAGACGACGGAGGGTTGTGAAAGACTTTATTGTTGCAGAGCCAAATGTCCTCTACCAGCCAGGCCAAACCGTATACGTTAGAGACGATGTACGAGACATGAATTTGACAGAAATGCTCGCATTCGACAGAGTACATAATTGTGATCGGCCGCTCTTCGAGGGCAAAAAAATCTACCTCTCGAGGACAGATGCCACAAGCTCGAGAAGGCTCTTGAACGAATTTGACGTGGAGGCTGCGGCAAGGGCGTCTGGGTGTGAGGTCTTGAAGTTTTCAGACTTTGGTTTTGATGAGAAGATCCGAATTATGAAAGGTGCAAGGCATCTCGTTGGACCGGCTGGCGCCGCATTCAGTTTGCGTGGACTGCGAGGCCCAAAGCCGTTGAGAGTGAGTCCATTTTTATCTGATCGATTTGTTTGGCAAGACGGCTACATACCTCAACTCGTTTTCCCATCTGATGAGTTTGAAATATTAGAACTACCGGGCCTTCCGAGCTTTGGGGCCGACTTACATTATTTTTGTAGAAATCACACAAGCTATATTTTTGGGAATAAAATGTTTGAATATCTTGAGAAAACGCTAATCAAATGAGCACTTGCTTGGTATTGACCACAATTAATCCTCCCTCGAGGCAGTGGCAGAAGATTGTACAAACTTCCCAACAAAATGATTGGCAGGTGGTAATCGTTGGTGACGCAAAGAGTCCAGAGACACTGCGAATATATGGGGAGTCGTACTATGACTTGAATAGGCAGGCAAAAGAGTTCATTGAGTTCTCGAATTTATTGCCAAAAAATCATTATGCTCGAAAGAATCTAGGGTATTTGATCGCCAGAGCTCGTGGGGCGCGTATCATCGTCGAGACGGACGATGACAACTTCCCATACGATGACAAATTTTTTTCGGCTAGGTCCAGCACCATAACAGGGAGAACTTTAGCCTCTTACAAATCGGTCTGGCTTAATCCATACACATATTTCACAGATGAGTACTGCTGGCCTCGGGGCATACCGCTCGAAGTCATTCAGGAGACCTGCGAAGCTTATACGACTGCCGAAGAAGTCGTGCGAAATGTCTTTGTTCAGCAGGGCTTAGCGGATAAAAACCCTGATGTTTGTGCGGTCTTCCGCCTAACGCGCAGGTTGCCGGTAACTTTTCGATCAGATGCGGCTCCCTTGATAGTTCCCAGAGGTACCGGCGTGCCCTTTAATAGTCAAAATACAACAATATTTGAGGAAGCCTTCCCCCTATTGTATCTTCCTAGCTTCGTATCCTTTAGGATGACGGACATTTGGAGGTCCTTTGTTGCCCTTCGGCTCATGCACGAGTACGGGTGGAATTTGGCCTTTATGGCTGCCACGGTTTACCAAGATCGCAATGACCATAATTTACTGAAAGATTTCACGGGAGAAATCCCGGGATATTTAAACAATGACAGGATCTGGACGGACCTGCAGGAGACTTCCTTTTCTGGGGGGGCGAGCAATATCCTTTCCCATATTTATTCCGCATATCAAACTTTAGTAAATTCAGAGATTGTTCCGGCTGAGGAGTTAAAAGTGCTTAGGTCATGGCTGAGCGAGTTTGATCGATGAGCAATGCGTTCGTTTTGGAATCCAGACGTGTGCCTTTGTTACCGAGCGAGTCCGAGCCAAGGTTGTTGTCCTTAAATGGACGGTACATTGCCGCAACGGTCCCTTCCAGAGTGCCTTTCTCCATGTCAACTAGGCACGCGTTGATACATGCTGAATCAAGCTTCTTGGTCTGTCCAAACGAGCTTATATTCGAAGATTTAAGTCATCGCAATTATGACCCACTTTGGTGGTTCAATGATCAGGACCCGTGTAGGTGGGGATTTGAAAGCACACAAGTCATTTGGCGGAGAATAGAGAGCTCGAAGTGGCCCGACGCCCCAAGTGGGGTCTTTCTTCCACCAATGGGAAATTTCGGGCATTTTATGTTCGAGATGTTACCAAGACTCTCTCTACTAAATAGCCTTGGGGAAAGGCGAGTATTCACCACTGATAGGTTGCCAACAAGGTTTGTAAGCCTCGCTAAACAGCTCTTTCCCGAGTTGACGATAAATGTAGTCCCACATGCGCCCTTCTTTGTAGGCAAGGAGGATACCAATATAGTCTCTGCTCCCATGGGACGTGGGACGAACAAGCAGCTCTCGGCTTCGTTATATCCTTTTATTGAATTGAGACGACGCGGTTTAATCCTTGCTGGTACTGGATCTACGAGTGGTGGCAGAAAAGTCTATGTTTCGCGTGGTCAGCGCGGCAAAGAGCGTCGCGTCGTTGAGAATGAAGATGAGGTTATATCCCTACTCAGAGATCGAGGCTATGAGTCTATCGACCCATCTTCTCTTGACTGGTCTGAGCAAATAAGGGTATTTTCACAAGCCTCAGAGGTAGTTGGAGTTTTCGGTTCTCATATGCTCTCTTGTATTTTTATGCGCCCAGCGTCCAAGCTCATAATTGCATTCCCTCCCAATCTAGCTCTTAATTATCAGAGCTATATTCCAATGCTCCTCGGTGTTAATCTCTTTACGGTAAGCGCATCAAGAACCATACTTCGGGAGGGCTCTGCCCACCTAGATTCGGACCTCATTGTGAACCTGGAGGCCTTAGTGAATGCAGTAGAAGCCCCAGCACCGAACCCGCTTCCGCCCTTTCTGGCCTAACGTTATGAAACTGCTCGCTCATCGAGGACTTTGGCTTTCTAGAGATGAAAGGAACACAGTCCAAGCCTTTCGAAGAGCCTTTTCTATGGGCTTTGGGATCGAGACAGATATAAGAGATTACCGAGGGGAACTCGTGGTAAGTCATGATCCACCTACGCGCAGAGGGCTAACCCTAAAGGAACTGCTAGATCTCCGATTAGAGTATGACTGTAACCTCACTTTGGCCTTAAATATAAAAGCGGATGGACTGCACGGAAAAGTTGGGTCCTTAGTAAGTTCTCACGAATTAGGAGATTATTTTGTCTTCGATTGTTCTGTGCCGGCAACCATTGGTTATATTAAGGAGGCTGTCCCGTTTTTTACTCGACATAGCGAGTACGAACAGGTCCCCACTTTGTATGATTCGGCCCATGGAGTTTGGATGGATATGTTCAACGCAGACTGGATCCAGGCCAAAATGATTCAGGCGCACTTGGACCAAGGCAAGCGGGTGGCAATTGTTTCACCAGAGCTACATGGCAGGAAATATATGCCCTTTTGGATGAAGATACGGGAGGACAAGGATGTGACGAGCTCCAAAGATGTATCGCTTTGCACAGATCACCCTGTTGAGGCGGAGGAGTTTTTCTTTGAATAGGGTTTTGGCGGTCATATTCGATATGGACGGCGTCCTGGTGGAAGCTAAGGAATGGCATTATCTTGCCTTGAATCAAGCTTTAGAGCTTTTTGGCTTAACTATCACTCGATATGACCATCTAGTTACATTTGATGGACTTCCGACTTCACAAAAACTGACGATGCTCAGCGAGGAAAGGGGGCTGCCGGTTGGGCTACATCCAATCATTGAGGCTCTTAAGCAGAAATACACAATGAGACTTATCCGCTCAAATTGTGAGCCCAGGTTTGAGCATGAGTATGCGATCAGACGGCTTCGGGGCGAGGGTATGCGACTCGCCGTTGCATCAAATTCTATCCGAGCAACTGTAGATGCCATGCTAGGGGAGGCCGGATTGTTGCCGTTTTTTGAATTTACATTGTCGAATCAAGATGTTTCGGAACCGAAGCCAAGCCCTGAAATTTATAACCTGGCAATTCGGCGAATGGGACTCGCTTCACATCAGGTACTTATCATAGAGGATAACGAGAGGGGATTAGCTGCAGCGAGGGCGAGCGGAGCACACGTGATGAGAGTGTCAGAAGTAGATGAGGTAAACTATTGGAGGATTCAAGAGGAAATTCGAAGAATTGAGGGGATAAGTTCATGCAAGTGATCGTCCCAATGCTGAGTTCTCCTGAGGACCTAGAACCATACACAAAGGGGTACCCCTTGCCCTTGCTCGAGTTAGGTAAGAGGACACTCATTGAGCGCGTCGTCGAGAACCTCAAAAATGCGTTTGACGCGACCCAGTTTATATTTATCGCTAAGCAAGAGCATTTGGAGCGTTTTCACTTAGATTCAACTTTGGCTACCTTGACAGAGCGTGCCTCTACCACTATCCCGGTAAAAGGTGCGACTGGCGGCGCAGTTTGCAGTGCAATGCTCGCTGTAGACCAAGTAGATCCTGAGGCCGAATTGTTGATAGTTAACTATACACAATTATTTAGTGCGTCAGCCAGGGATGCCTTTAATGTAATTCGTGCGGATGGGGTTGGTGTTCTTTGCCATGAGTCCGTTCATCCGAGATGGTCCTACGTTAGGAAGCTTGATTCCGAGTATTTCTGTGAAGTTCGCGAGAAGGACCCGATAAGCAAACTTGCGATAGCTGGCCTATATTATTTTTCAACTGCCAGGATTTTTATGGAAAGCGCGCGTAGCTTTCTGTTGAAGGGCCCTAATTTCGGGGGGAAATTTTACCTTTCCGGCGTTCTCAATGAGGCGATATTAGACGGACACTTAGGCCGTTACGGGTTGCTCGGGGATGAAGAATATTTCCCGCTATATTCTCAGGAACACTTGCGTAGGTTGATTGACTTGGAGAGTGGAAATGTCGGAAAACGGCAACATTAAACTTGAGGTGCACAGTCTTTCCGACATGAAGGCAGGATGGTTTATTGGGAACTTTGAGCCTGCCGTGGTCAGAACGGCTCACGTAGAGGTCGCGGTGAAGCGATACCCAAAGGGGTTCGTAGACGAGGCACATTACCATCGTATTTCAACCGAAATTACTGTAATCGTTTCCGGAAGAGCGAAATTCAATGGTCAAGTGTGCGAACAGGGGTCAGTGGTATTGGTTCCACCAGGGTTGACAGTATTATTTGAGGCGATCGATGATGTGGTGACCACTGTCGTAAAGTTGCCAAGCGTGACTGGTGACAAGTATTTGGCTGGGTTGCAAATATGAATATAATCATTCCCATGGCTGGAGAGGGCTCTAGGTTCAGGACGGCAGGGTACGAGAGCGCAAAGCCCTTTATACAAGTCGGTGCTGTCACGATGCTAGAAGTTGTGACTGATAACCTTTCGATTCCAGACGTGAAGTTTACTCTTTTAGTGAAAGAAGAGCATTTAGTCCGTTATTCGGAAATTTTTCAACGCATGAATGGGCGTATCGATTTTCAGACAGTTTCAATTCCAGTAAAAACAGAGGGTACGGCCACTACCCTTCTTTATGCGAGACACGATATTGACCCTAGCGAGAGCATAATAATTGCAAATGTCGATCAGTTCATTTTGGGGGGTATCGGTTCGTTTTTCGTAGACGCAAGGGATCGCGACTTGGATGGATCCCTCATGTGTTTTAGGTGTGAGGAAAGGGATCCCAAATGGTCCTACGCTCTTTTAAATCCTGATGGTCTGGTACGGGAAGTTAAGGAGAAGGAGGCAATATCAGATTTGGCAACAGTGGGGGTATATTATTTCAAACGTGCTAGCGATTTTTTTGATAGCGCAGTCCAAATGATTATTGAGAATGATAGGGTGAATGGTGAGTTTTATACTTGCCCAGTCTATAATTATGTGGCTCGCAGTGCACCAAGAATTGGAGTATTCGAGATACCTCGAGAGTCGATGTGGGGACTCGGGACACCAGAAGATTTAGCCCATTTTTTAATAAGAATGAAGAAGTGAGGGTAGTCTCCCCCTAGATTGAGACATTTCTGAAGCGGATTTTTCTGTTGTTTGGCAGTATTAGACGACAGGAGGGTTGTGATGAGGAAGTCACGTTTTACAGAGAGTGAGATCGTCGGGATCTTGAAGGAGGCGGATGATGGAATACCGGTGGGTGAGGTGATCCGCAAGCACGGGATCAGCACGACGACTTACTATCAGTGGAAGTCGAAGTATGGTGGGTTGGAAGCCTCTGAGCTTAAGCGGATCAAGGAGCTTGAGGCGCAGCTCTCCGAGTTCAAGCAGATCGTTGCTGATCTGACCCTTGAGAACAAGGCGATGAAGGGGCTGATTGCAAAAAATGCTCTGACGCCAGCCAGGAAGAGAGAAGCGGTGGAGTATCTGGTTGGCGAGGAGGGCTTGGCGGTTCAGAGGGCCTGTCGGTGTGTGGGTTTGGCTAGAGCCAGCTTTTACCGCAGACCGACTGATAAGGCCGAGCGAGATGCGCCGGTGGTGGATGTGTTGAACCAGATCATTGCCAAGCACGGCCGCTGGGGCTTTGAGCTCTGCTACTACTGGATGAGGAACCATGGATATGGCTGGAACCATAAGCGGGTTTGGCGTGTGTACAAGGACATGGGCTTAAACCTGCCCCGTCGCACCAAGCGCAGGCTGCCCAAGGGGCCTCGGATTCCTCTGGTTGCGCCAGACACGAGGAACATTGTTTGGGCGCTGGACTTTATGCATGACACGCTCTACTACGGCAAGCCATTTAGGACGCTCAATGTCATCGATGAGTCTAGTCGTGAGGTCTTGGCCATTGCGATCGACACCAGCCTTCCTGCAGCCCGGGTGGTTCGTACCCTGGAGCAGCTCGGCGAGGTCTATGGCTTGCCGCAGGCCCTTCGGCTCGACAATGGCCCCGAGCTTCGCTCAGCCGCGCTCACCGATTGGCGTGAGGAGCGCAACATCGAGCTTCGAGACATCCAACCGGGCAAACCGAGCCAAAACGCCTTTATCGAGCGGTTCAACCTTACCTATAGACACGAAGTCCTAGATGCCTATCTGTTCTCTGGTCTCCAAGAAGTACAGGAGATCACTGAGGATTGGATCAAGGATTACAACGAGGATCGGCCCCATCGGGCCAACGGGAACTTGCCACCCGTTCAGACCTGGCAAAACCCCAAATCAACAGATCTGTCCGCAATCCGACTGTCTACTTGACGGGGGTGACTACACATGAAAACATCGGCACAAACCTGTCAATCATGGAAAATAGCAGCCTGACCTTTGCAAAATCTGCTGGGTCATTACACGATCAGGTGAGCATCAGAGGGAGCTTACGTTTATGAGCATTGGCGTAGTTGTGGTTGGCCCCGGGTTGATAGGCAAGAAGCACATCTCGCTGGTACGTGCCCATTCGGGAGCTCACCTTGCAGCTATCATAGCACCTGACAGCGAACAAAATATAAGAATCGCGAAGGAGAATAACGTACCCCTGTTTCCCCATCTTGACGCCTGTATCCAGGTGGTTCGACCGAATGCTGTAATTATCTCATCTCCGAATGTGTTCCACTATGACCAGGCTCTTTGGTGCATCATGAGACAAATTCCAGTCTTGATTGAAAAACCGATCACCGTTTGCATAGAAGAGGCCAAGCAAATTGTTGAGGCAACAGAACGACATCGAGCACTAGCATTGGTCGGGCACCATCGTGCATATAGCCCTTTGCTAGAAAAGGCGAGTGAGATAATTCAGGGTGGGGCGCTCGGTAAAATAATAACATTCATGGGAAGTGCGCAGTTTTATAAGCCCGATGCATATTTTAGAGAGGCTCAGTGGCGCACTCAGCCTGGTGGCGGGCCAATACTAATTAATTTGATTCATGAAATTGGGAACATGCGAACCTTAATAGGAGAGATAGAAGAGGTGCAGGCGTTTTCTTCTAATGCGGCGCGGGGGTTTGTGGTCGAAGATTCCGTAGTGATGAATTTCCGTTTCCGAGGCGGAGCACTTGGCTCCTTTATGTTGTCCGATGCTACCGCGTCCCCAATGAGTTGGGAGCAGACCGCTCGTGAAAATCCGATCTATGCAAGCTATGAAAAAATTGATTGCTATACAATTGCAGGAACAAAGGGAAGCCTTGGCTTTCCCACACTCAGGGCGCATCTGTCGTCAGGCAATACTCCGCCTAGCTGGCTAGAGAGTCTTGAGGAGCGTTCGTTTGAGATATTGTCGATGGACCCGTTATCACGCCAGCTTGACCACTTTATTGAGCTAATCAGGGGAAATGTCAGCCCAAGGGTTTCGGTTATTGATGGATATCGAAATCTTATGGTGGTAGAGAGTATAAGGCGTGCCATCAAAACTGGTAAAGTAGAAAAGGTAGATTTTTAGCCATGGCGAGGGTACTACTAGTTGATACAAGTTTCTCCGCCGCACCAATATATCAAGCGTTGCTTGCACTCGGGCATGAGGTTCACGTTGTGGGGAATAGGCCCGAAGATTACCTTGCTAAAGTTTGTAATAGATATTGGAACATAAGCTATGCTGAAGTTGAGATTTTGAAACAGCTCGTTGCAAATGAAGACTTTAATTTTATTGTGCCTGGCTGCACTGACCTCTCATACCGCTCTTGTTCAAAGCTCTCAAATGGACGGTTCCCGGGCCTAGATTTCCCTGAGGTTGAATCGACAATCAATAATAAGGCTTATTTCCGCGCTCTAGCAAGAAGACTTGGCTTACAAGCCCCACGTGTGCTGTGGAGCGATGTTGCAGGGGTTGAATCTGAAGAGAATTTATTCCCTTTAGACATAGAAACTCCAATCATCATTAAGCCAGTTGATGGCTATAGCGGGCGTGGGATTACGGTTTTATGGGAGATCGATCAGGTATCATTAATGAGGGGCATAGAATATGCACGAATTGCATCACCCAGTGGTAAATGCTTAATTGAAGATTACATGGAAGGTCAGCTTTATAGTTTCTCTTGTAACATTCAAGGTGAACGCGTAATTGCTAGCGTATTGATTAAGGAGTTCGGTACGGCTGATCCCTTCGTGGTCGATACAAGCTGGGTGGTACAAAATCCACGCGAGGCTCTCAAAGAGAGATTGACTACTGACGTGGAAGCTCTAGCGAGTCACCTTCAGTTATGTGATGGTCTCGTTCATATGCAGTTCATATTGGTGGGGGATGTCCCTTATATTATTGAGGTAACACGGCGCTGCCCTGGCGACCTATATAGTCAGCTGGTTGACCTAAGTGGCGAGGGGAGTTACGCGGAAAGGTATGTCGCTCCGTTTTTGGGCCTTCAAATTACAAAAAATATAGTTTCTCAGAGTCAGCGAGTACTAAGGCACAGCATTACAGCAAAGGGTAGAAAGCCTTTCCGCCAAGTGAGATTTGAGAGGCCCCTAAGTAAATGGCAATGGGTTCCACTAGCTCTAACAGGTCAGGAACTTAAGCACAATCAGGCCACCAGAATCGGAATTCTCTTCGCCGAAGAATCTGATGACCACTCATTTGAGGCCCTACAAGATGCAACGCTCCAGAGAAAACTCTACCGAATCGAGTCGTAAAATGCCTTTATTATCGGTTATCGTTCCAACATACCAGCGAGCAGCCAAAATTGCGCTATGTTTGGAGTCGTATTTTGATGTTCTCAAACAGGCTAGTGAATGCATACATAGGGACTTTGAATTCATTGTTGTTGACGACGGCTCGAATGATGGCTCGCATGAACTACTTCAGCACATGTCGACCAGGCATTCAGGTTTCCACGTAGTGCGGCTGGATAATAATTCTGGACCTGGACTAGCTAGAAATGCAGGATTGGAACATGCAATTGGAACTTGGATTTGGTTTCTCGATGACGATGATTCCCTTGACGCCTCTTCAACACGTGGACTGTTGAAATTTTTGGTTGAGGATGCTGATGGATTTGATCTTGTAGCGCATTCACTACGGAAAAAGTATTCAATTGAGAGCCCACATTTGGCACGTGAACTGGGTTCAGCCATAATATTTTATCGAGAATATCAGGAAGTGTTCCGATATATCGTTAGGAGGGAGTTGGTAACAGGGAACGAGCTCAGATTCAGCGTCGGACTACATGAAGACATAGCATTTGTTACTGCTTTAGTATTCCGATCCACCCATATTAAAATCTTCGACCACCAAGTTGTAGAAAAAAAATTCAGTGACGACGCGATAACCGCGAAGATGAGCGAGATGCGAATTGACGGTTATTTGAAGGCGTACGAAGATGTAAAATCCTTCTTGGTTTCAAGTGGTTTGCTGGGGACGAGAGAGCACCGTGGATTTCTAGTTCAGACCTTAGGTGTAATACTCCTACTAATAACAAGGGAGGTTGATCCGTCCCACGCTTGCGATTTAATTGAACATCTTGACAGGTCTCTGTCGAAGAAGAATAGTCAGATTGCATTTGATCTGCGTAGTTTGCCATGCTTTGGTCCGGAGTCGACGAATTTTGAATACGCAGTTTCACTTTTGAGTCGACGAGGTGAAGCGAGTACTTTTGAGGTTCTAACCACAATTCGAGAAGTATTTAATACGAGGTTGAGTTGTAAAGACCTTGATTCATCTTTGTTCCTTGGGCCCGATGAAATTCGAGCCTGTTGTAAGCGGTTTTTTGTGAACGGATTTCGCAAGGGAGATGTGGTGCTACTTAAGGCAAGGCCAAACATTGAGCTTTCTGACATTACCCGAGCGAAGGAGGATTTAATTACTCGACTGAATGAGGGGGCTGCGCCTGAATGTTCCGGTTGTCCTTACATTGAGCGTCGTCGACCAGGCAACTTCAAGGTAGACTATCTGTCGTTGGAGAACTTTGCCTATTGCAACATGAGATGCTCTTACTGCTCTCCGAAATATTACGGAGGCACTGAGGCTCGCTACAATGCCGCTGCACTGGTCTCAGAACTAGCGCGGATCGATGGCTTCAGTAGGGATTGTCACGTGGTGTGGGGAGGAGGGGAACCTACCCTTAGCCCACGGTTTTCCCCGATAAACGCCTCTCTGTCTGAAATGCCGACATCGGCCAAGATTAGAGTGTTGAGTAATAGCTTAAAATTCTCTGCGGAGCTAGGCAGGCGACTAAGAGACAAACGTTTTCAACTCGTGACCAGTATTGATGCTGGATTGGAGGAAACCTTCCTAAAGATTAGAGGTCGTCCTGGGCTCGCTGAAGTGTTTGAGAACTTAAGACGGTATCGTGAGATTGTCTGTGATCCAAGACGAATCACAGTGAAGTACATTATTTGTGCCGAAAATCTGGCCTCTGAGGAACTAAGTGGTTTCGTAAGCAACTTGGTAAAATATGCTCTAGTTGATTCCCTATTCCAAATTAGCTGCGATTTCAATCTGGAGTGTCCGGAGGAAAGGGTCGTTAGTGCAATTTATGAACTCGCTGTTAGACTATATGAGGCGGGTGTTAGCCATGTATTCTTCGACGACTTAATTCGTGATCGAGTTCGGTTAACTCCGCAGCACGAAATTGCTGTGAGGGAACATTTGTTACGATGTGGACTTAGCCAATCTTATGTATTTGCGTCTACCGATATTGACTTTCTCGTTCTTTGGGGCATTGGAAAGCAATCATCTTGGATCATGGATCATACAAACCTAGGGCGTTCGAAAAGGATTCTGGCCGTAGTAAAATCGGCGAGTGACTATCACTTAAGCGCCAAGCAAATGATTGAGTACGGGTTAGTTGAAGAAAGGTTAAAAATTTTGCCGGCTGGTGTACAAAGCATGTACGAAATTTTGCTCAATATTGAACAATCAGGCCTAGAATCACGACTTTTGAGAGCGGTTCCGATCTAGACGGTGGACATTTTGTGTTTGGAACGCATGACCAGAAAAGCTTTTTTATGATGCCAGAATGAAATTTTTTTGCAGCATTTTAATGCGCTAACTCACATTATGTTTGGCATAGTAAGGGTTATATGAATGTAATTTCTTTGTTGTCACAGACGAATTTTGAGAATTTGATCTTTTTCGATGTGGGTGGGACGAAGATAAAGGCAGCTCGTTACGTGGGGAATGCAGAACGAGTCCTGAGGGAGGTGGCCACCCCTAACAGCGAAGACGCGCTCTTGCGAACTTTAATGGACATGCGCGAGGAAGTTATCGAGCAGGAAACGGTTTGCGTTCTTGGCCTTCCTGGCCCGATTTGTTCAAGCATCAAACGTCCTTGGCTTCCCCCGATACGTGTAAGTGTAGATGTTGAAAAATTGTACAGAGTTGGCTTTGAGGTCATCGTAAATGATATGTTTCTTCATGCCTACATATTCCAAAGTTTGGGGAGATTCAGCGATGCCCGAAGTCGAGACAGCATTCTGATATATCTCGGCACATCAGTTGGCGTCGGACTAATTGTGCGAGGGGCAATATTTTCACTTGAGATTGCACACTTGCCCACTCGCTTTTTCGAAGTTAAAAAATGGAGTAACGCCCTGACGGTTAAGGATCTCTTATGCTCGGAAGCTGTCGGCTGCCATTCTAATGAGGAAATCTCATTACGAGTTGCGCTTTTCGAATGTGTTCTCGATTTTATCCTAAAGCTCCATGGTTTGTCTGAGATAGAGCTAGTAATTGGTGGGGGTGTGTATAAAAATACTAAGGCGCTGCCATTTCTACGAGCGCTTAGAGAAAAAATTTCCCTTAGAACGGATGTTAGTCTTACCGAAGTTATGCCCGCCTCCACGTGCTTGAGCGCATCAACAATCTGACTATCCGTGAACCGCGACTTCTTTATCCGTAGAACCCCCTCTTAACGAGAAAATTCTACTTCCCACCCCACCTAACCTAGGGGACGATTACCCTCCACCTAATTTTTTTGGGTGCGCAACAGTCCTGCGCTAAGTAAGGCAGGTAAGAGTCTGCTCAAAGCCACATTCATTGCTGACTTTTTGTCGTTAGAGGCAATTAAGATCGCCAACATGGCGCAAGCTGTCCTCACCTTGTGGAAGGATTTGATTTCTGTATTTGCCGATGCCCAAATTCCGGTAGTGTGTTGTCTGTAAGCAAGAGGCCCGATGCCGGTGACAAAATAACCTGGTCCAAAACCGCCATAGATAAACGGTAAGAACATGTCGGTGCTTAATGTCGCCGCTAACCCAGCGGGCCATCGAATCTTTCGCCTCCGAATACATAGCGTTCCCATCAATATCCATGCGTAATTGAATTTTCTCAAATCTTGGGTGGTGTAGTTTCGCCGAGAAACTTCAGGCATAGACTCATGCATCAGAGTCCCGTCAAATCGAACCTTAGTCCAATCGTGAAAGCTAAAACTGCACTCAGGGTTACAATCCATGAAAGCACACTGCTTTTCTATCTTCCTAGCATCAATCCAATAGTCATCGCCCTCGAGGTAAAAAATGAGGTCACCTTGCGGCAAGTCTGTGAATAGCTTTTCAATCTTTCGATAATACTCGAGCGTACCGAAACAGTTCTCTGCGTTTCTTTCATGTTTGATTTGGGGGTATAACTCTGAGTATTGGGCGATGATCTCGCTGGTACCGTCATTTGAGCAGTCGTCAAAAACAATGATCTCGATAGGCCTCGCTGAAACTTGGGAGAGAATAGAACTCAAGGACTGTTCAATGTAATCACGATGGTTGTAGGTTACAACAATTACCGTAACTAAGCTATTGGCATTCATCTTGTGTACCCATCCTACGTTTTGGAAACCTCGGCTCGAATAATTAAACCGTCATACTCAAGCCCAATAGCTCTGGACTGCTTGCTTAAAATATAGGCCTTCAACCGATCTGGTATCTGACGTCTAGCGTAAGGCAATATTTCACCGGAAAATCGATTCTCACTTTTTAAGGCCAGAACGTAATCGGGAATGTAAAGCCGATTTATGTGATTCGAGTGATGAATGTGATAGACGACGTGAGAGGCGCATACCTCCCCAATTCCTTCCCTAAGGTGGTAGAAGAGCTCCACAGGACTCATTAAAAGATGCATGTAATCGAAAAATACATCCTCATGACCTATGGAAGAGTCCAAATAAGGAATCTCACCAAGTGACATGTGATATCCCGAGGCTGATGACCAAATGGGTGCGAATCCGGAGTAAAGTCGGCCGCTGCCCTTGGGTTTCCTATCGGAGTCCTTGCCTTGGGGACTTAGCGCCTTTGCCATTGCCGCCAAGCCAAGTGGAAGTCTCGTAATGTGCTCAAAGCAAGCAACTGAAAAAATCGAATCAAACCTTCCGTTCCAACATCCCGGAAGATCTTCAATAGCACCTGAAATCACTTGACAAAGTTCGAGCCCGTGAGGGTCGAGGCCCTCACACAATGTAGTGTACTCCTTGCGTAACTTCGAGTTGAGCTCTTCGTAATAAGGAATGTACTCTAAACACACCCAATTCCTGACTTCTGTAAATTCACTAATTAAACCCCGGGGAAGTGAGCCTCCGACCTCAAGCACGGTGTGCCCAGCGAATCCGCAATACTCAAGAGCCCATGCAAGGTGCCGCAAATGATAGATTTCCACTCCATGTGCCTCTGCAATAGCTCGTGCGCTGCTACCTGCGCGCTTGGCGTTGGGATCTCTTAGCGCATCAATCAACTCAAGTGAACGCGGCTTCATGCTTGCACACACCCCTTCATTAACATCTCACATACGAAGTGCGCTTCTGCCTCAGTCATATTCGCATGAATTGGCAAACACAAAACCCGAGATGCAGCCTCCCTAGCATTAGAAAGATCGCCAAGTTCTCTAAAACTAGTATAAGCACTCATGTCAGTAATCAGTGGGTAAAAGTACCGCCTCGAAAAAATGCCATCGGCCCGCAGTCGCTCATGTACAACGTCACGAGGTGGCAACGGTTCGCTAAGTAGGATGGGATAATACCCCCAGTTTGCTGAGCCGCTGTGCAAAAAATCCCTACCATTGGGTGTAACAACTCCATCAAATTCTGACAAGCAAGAATTGTAAATCTTGGCCACAGAAGCCCTTCGCTCTAGAAATGCCTTTTGGTGCCTAAGGTGTGATAATCCAAAGGCAGCAGAGATCTCGTTTAATTTAGCATTTGACCCGACTCGAACCACATCAGTTTCCGATACAAATCCAAAGTTTTTCTGCAATTCAAGTTCTTGCTTTAAGTCTTTGGTGTGTGAGATCACCGCCCCACCCTCTAGGGTGCTGAATACCTTCGTGGCGTGAAAGCTCAAAACTGACATATCGCCGTGATTGAGCACACTTCCACAGTGACAATTCACGCCGAAGGCATGAGCAGCATCATAAATAACTTTTAGCCCATGCTTGTCGGCTATCCTTTGAATTTCTTCAACATCACAGGGGTAACCGTAACAATGCACGGGCAATATCGCTGTCGTGTTAGGTGTTATTGCTGCCTCAATCTTTTTTGGGTCCAGATTGAACCCTCCGGGTTCGATATCCACAAAGACCGGCCTGCAGTTTGAAAGCAATATCGCGTTTGCGGTAGCGACGAATGAAAAAGGGGTGGTGATGATCTCACCCTTTAGTCCCAGGGCCTTTATTGCGGCCACCAAGGCAAGCGTACCATTTGAAAATAATGTAATATTCTGGACGCCCAGATAATCTATTAGCGCGGCTTCCAGTTGTTGATGAAGCGGCCCATTGTTTGAGAGGTGCCGTCGCTGCCAGATCCCCTCAAGGTAGGGCAGAAACTCCTCCATCGGCGGCAGCGATGGCTGCGTAACAAGAATTGGAGCTTTAGGAGAACTCTCGTTTGATGAAGACATTTATTTATGCTCGGGCGTAAGTTGTAGTTGGCCGAGTAGGGTATGCGACACGGCGGCGGCACATTGCCTCGGTGTGAGAGGGGCGTAGAAAGACATTAACTACTTGCGCCCGTGTTTCAAGGCGCCGTACACCCTTTCCATCAAAGGCTTTCGGTGCGCGCCTTTAAAGTGAAGTATGTGCGCCAATTTTAGGTGCGTCTTCTCCTCAGGCAAGCAGCCAAAAACCTCCTCTGGGTGGGTAGAGAAGGCACCAGGGTTCTCTGCGGCCCAGACTTTCATAGCCTCTTGGTCGCCGTACCAAATCTTAAACTTAGGGTCTAAACGATCCAGTGTCTGAGCAAGTTCGCCCCACACCGTGTGGTCTATCGTGGCCGTGGCGCAGGCTACGTAAGGATAGACTTCGCCAAGAGGCTTGCCAGCATACTCACTGAAGTCGAGGCCACGCTGAGCCCCAATGAATGGCCCGTAAAAGTTAAATGAGCGGTGGCAAAAGCTCACGCGGAGCTGGTTTAACAGTGCTCTCACGTTGATAGGCCTGATGACCAGCATGTCTGTATCTAGATACAGTGCAGGAGTGCCGAGTGCTAACTGAGAAAATGCCTCAAGCCTGCCGATCATCAGCTGGTTGGGGTTGTACTCCCCGCGGTCAACTCGGCTCACTCCAGGTACTGCGGGGCTATTTTCGTCACTACATTGAATGATCTCTGCATCCGCGTTGGTCAGACGAATTGTTTCAACCAGCATCGCAGGCATGCTGATGTCAGTGCCAATGTGGAAGAAAACGAAAGTTTGAGGGGTGCCTGAGGACAAAAAACTCTCCATTTGGTTATATGAATCATACTGGTGTTTGCGAAATGCTTATTCATATATGACCTCCTATATGAAATCCTGCTACACTCCGTTATATGCAGCGCCTCTCCATCAATCTTAACCTCGACCAGCAGGGCACAGATCGCCTTTCCGCCCTGCAGGCGCGCTTTGCGCAGGCCTGTCTGGCCACCCACGGCGTTGCAGCCCAGCACAACTGCTTTAGCCGCGTCGCCTTACACCATCTGGCCTACAAGCCAGTGCGCGAGGCCTTTGCGGATTTGGGCGCCCAGCTCGTTAGCAACGCCATCTATGTGGTCAGTGCCGCTGCCAAGAATGGAGCCCAGGCCCTCAAGCCCGAGGCCTTCGGCGCGTCTCTCCCGGTGGTGCTCGACCGCCGTACCGTAAGCCTCACCAACGGCCAGCTCTCCCTCTTCACGCTGGAGGGCAGGCTACGCCTAAACCTCAAAATCTCTCCCGAGGTACAGCAGCTCTTCGAGGGTGGCGAGCTCAAGGAAATGCATCTCCAGCGAAGCGCGCAAGGGTTCTCGCTGGTGTTCTTTGTGAAGTCCGGCAGCAACCCGGAGGCAACTGCATGACCCAGCGCTCAGAGCTTATGCAGGCCATGTGGCAGCTCAAGCCCTACGTCCTGCTCGCCTTCTTCCTCTCGGTGTTTAGCGGTCTCCTGGCCCTGGCCCCCATTGGCTACATGCGCGAGGTCTATGGCCCGGTGGTGACCACCCGCAGCGAGTGGACGCTGGCCATGGTCACCCTCCTATTGGTTATGGCCCTGGTCATGGCCGCAGTCATTGAATGGGTGCGTCAGCGGGTTATGTCGGCAGGCTCTGTACGGCTTGCAACCCTGTTGGGCCACCGCATCTTTGAGGCCACATTCTTTGCTAATCTGCACAACGCCAAAGGAGCCAACACAGCCCTCTCTGACCTGCGGCAGGTGCGGATGTTCCTGGCTTCCCCGACAGCGGCCGTCATTCTCGACGCCCCAATTGGGCTCCTGCTGCTGGGCCTTATTTTTTACATCAACAGCACCATGGGCCTGCTCTCACTCGTTGGCGCGGCACTCACCCTCATCATTGGGCTCATCACCGAGCGTGCCGTGCGCCCCACCATGACCGAGGCCTTGGAGCGAGCCCAGCTCGCCAATGCCTACGCGGCCGATGCCAGCAGAAATGCAGAGGCCATTCAGGCCATGGGCATGCTCGGCTCCGTTCGAGCCCGCTGGATGATGGTCCAACAGGACTACCTTGCGAAGCAGACCGCTGCCAACAATCACCAGGCCTTGGGCACCGCCACCACCAAGGTGGTCATGTTGGTGCAGGGCTCCGCTCTCTTGGGAGTGGGCACCATGCTTACCCTACTCGGCCACATGTCACCGCAACAAGGCGCCCTACTGATTGTTGCCAAGCTGATTGGTGCCCTTGCTGTGCGGCCGCTCATGCAGCTCATTCAGTCTTGGAAGGCGGTGGTGGTTTTTAGGGACAGCTTTCAGCGGCTCGATGCCTTTCTCACACGCATCCATCCTCCCCAGACGGGGATGCAGCTTCCAGCGCCGTCGGGATCCTTGGAGTTTCGCAAGGCGACTGTTACTGCCCCTGGATCCAAAGAGACGCTTTTGGCTGAGGTGTCAGTGAAGGTTTCTCCGGGTCAATGTTTAGCGGTCATTGGCCCCTCCGGCTCAGGCAAGAGCACCCTCGCGCGCCTTGCGACGGGGGTCTGGCCGCCCAGGCTCGGAGAGGTTCGGCTTGATGGCGTCAGTCTATCGGCCTGGCCGAAGTCGGAGCTCGGGCCCTACTTGGGTTATCTGCCCCAAGATGTTGAGCTCTTCGACGGAACCATTCGCGAAAACATTGCCCGCTTTGGCCCGGTGAATGCAGAGGCCCTTGCGCTTGCGGTGTCAGAGTCTGGCCTTCAGCAAATCCTCGCTACCCTGCCAGAGGGACTAGAGACCTTGTTAGGCAGTGATGGGGCTAGGCTCTCTGGTGGACAGCGGCAGCGCGTCGGCTTGGCGCGTGCGCTCTACGGGTCCCCGCATCTCTTGGTACTCGATGAGCCAAACGCCAGTCTGGATGCTAAGGGCGATCAGGCCCTGGCACAGGCCATCGAGTCGACCAAAGCGCGCGGGGCCATGGTCGTGCTGATCACGCATCGACCCGAGGTGCTCGAGCTTGCAGACCTGTTGTTGGTGCTGCGAGACGGCAGGCCAGTGGCCTCTGGCACTCGACAAGAGGTACTCAAGGCCATGGCAGAGCGTAAACGTGCGGCACTGGAGGCACAGTCATGAGGGTGTTCCTCCTGCGCGTTGCCAAGGCCTTTAAACGCGAGCTAGCCGTGCTGATGGCGGTAAGTGCCATCGCCAATCTGCTCATGCTGCTGCCCACCATCTACATGCTGCAGATCTTCGATCGCATCATGATTAGCAAGAACGAGCTCACCCTGCTCATTGTCAGCCTCATCACGCTGGGGCTCTATGGTGTACAGGCCTTCTCCGAGTGGATACGCGGGCGACTCATCAATGCCTGCAGCGTGAGGCTCGACCAGCAGCTCAGTGGTCCGGTCTTTCATGCGATCTTCCAAGATCGACTCAAGGGCAACGACCGCAATGCGCTGCAGGCCCTCTCCGACCTTACCGCCATTCGGCAGTGGCTAACCGGAAGCGGGCTGTTTGCCTTTCTCGATGGCCCCTGGACGCCGGTCTACCTCACGGTGATGTTCGTGCTTCACCCGGTCCTGGGTGCACTCACCATTGCAGTCATGCTGCTGCTGACAGGCTTTGCATTTCTCTCCACCAAGACCTCGCGAAGCCTAAGCGAGGCCACCCAGGATGAGGAGCGAGAGCTCAACGATTTTCTCTACAACAAGCTGCGCAACGCAGAGGTCATTGAGGCCCATGGCATGGTGCCCAACTTTAAGGCGCGTTGGTGGCAACGGCAGGTGGGATTTCTATCTCTGCAGGCCAAGTCGGAAGATATCGAGGAGCGGTTCACGGCCAGCAGCAAGCAGCTTCGGTTTCTGGTGAACTCACTCGCGATTGCGGTGGGGGCCATTCTGGCGATTGAGGGCGAGATCACCATGGGGGCCATGATTGCCGCTGGACTCCTCATGGGCAGAGCCACAGCGCCCATCGACGCCCTGGTGGGTGGCTGGCGAAGCTTTAGCATGGCGAGGCTCGCCGTCCAGCGGGTGGAGACGCTCATGGAGGAGAACCCCATTCGCCCGGCCGTAAGTGGCGGCGTCGAATGCGCTGGCCTCGTCGAGCTGCACCAGATCCATGCATGGGCTCAGCCGCCGCACGGCGGGCGCGTGCCCATCCTGAACGGCATTGACCTTCAGTTGGTCCCAGGCCAGGTGTCTGTGGTGCTGGGGCCCTCTGGAGCCGGCAAGAGCACCCTGGGCAAAGTGCTGATGGGCATCTGGCCCAATCAGTCGGGGGCTATGCTGCTCGATGGCCGGCCGGTCAGCGAACTCGACACCGACGCCCTTGGCGCTTTCTTTGGCTACTGCCCACAAACCGTTGGTCTCTTTTACGGCACGGTGGCCGAAAACATTGCTCGCATGGGACGGCCCGACCCCACTCAGGTCATCGAGGCCGCCAAGCTTGCGGGCATGCACGAGTTCATTCTGCGCCTACCAAAGGGCTACGACACCATTCTGGGCGAGCCAGGCGGGCACCTCTCTGGCGGGCAGCGTCAGCGGGTTGCACTCGCCCGAGCCGTCTACGGCAGCCCGAAGCTGCTCGTTCTGGATGAGCCCAATGCCAGTCTCGATGAGGCGGGTGAGGCGAGTCTTTTGCAGATTGTGCGAACCCTCAAGGAGCGCGCCTGCACTGTGGTGCTCATCAGCCATCGCCCGTCGGTGCTGGCCGTTGCGGACCGGGTAATCTGCATCTCCGCTGGCCAGGTGGCCTTTGACGGATCGGTAGAGCGCTATCAAAAGGAGTTCAATTCATGATGCCCACGCAACCCACCCAGCCGCCTGCCTTAAATGATGACCTGGAGGCGCTGGCAGACACCTCTCGCCTCTCACGCCTGGCCTTCTGGGTGCTGGGGGTTGGCTTTGGTGGATTCATGCTCTGGGCCGCGTTTGTTCCATTAGACGAAGGTGTGCCCACCATGGGCAATGTGGTGATCGACACCAAACGCATGCCGGTTCAGCACCCCAGCGGGGGGACTGTTGCCGAAATCTTTGTGAAGGAGGGCGACCTGGTCAAAGCCGGTCAGCTACTGCTTCGCTTTGGCGAGGGCACGGCCAAGGCCAATGTGGAGCAGGCCCAGAGCAGCCTCTTTGCGCTTCAAGAGAATCTGAAGGGCCAGCAGGCCCAGGTCGCAGGGCTGGGCAAGTTGCGGCCGGTGCGGGAATCTCAGCTGGCCCTTCTGCAGCGGGAGTACGACGGCCTGGTGGGGCTGGTTGCTCAGGGCTACGCCCCTGTGAACCAGAAGCTCGATATGGAGCGTCGAATCGCAGACCTGAGGGCGAGTCTCGACGAAATGGCCACCCAGGAGTTCCGAACCAAACAGGCGGTGCTGGAGCTGGGCCACCAGATTCGAGTGGCTGAGGAACGCCTGGCCTTGGCCCGAAAAGACCTTGAACGCACGCGCATTTACGCCAGCGTCGATGGTCAGGTCGTAGGGCTTCAGGTCACCAACCCCGGCACAGTGGTGCAGGCCGCCCAGAAAATGATGGACCTCGTCCCCGAAAAAGAGAACCTCGTCATTGAGGCTCAGATCATGCCGAATCTTGTCGATCGCATTGCCGTAAGCGACTCAGTCGACATCATGTTCATGACCTTTTCGCACTCGCCTCAGTTGGTGGTTGAGGGCAAGCTCGATTCGATCTCGAAAGACGTGCTGACCGACCCGAAGACGGCAATGCCTTATTACCTGGCGCGCATCTCTGTCACCCCAGCTGGCCTTGAGCTTTTGGGCAGTCGGCAGATGCAGCCTGGCATGCCCGTGAGTGTCGTGGTCAAAACGGGAAGCCGAACCCTGCTGGAGTACCTCGTCGCGCCGCTCACGCGACGGATTTCTCAGAGCATGCGGGAGGAGTAGCGATGCGTGTCCCCCTACTTCAGGTTTCAACATGGGTGGCGTGCGCGATCCTCTCGATCCCGGCCCAATCCATGGCGGCAGATACCCTCGGCCTCCTCGAGGGCTACCAGGCTGCCCGCATAAACGATCACCAGCTCAAGGCGGCTCAGGCGCAGACACAGAGCGTGCTGGAGAACGAAGCGCAGGCGCGTGCACGGCTCTTGCCACAGGTCAATCTCTCCTCGACGCGCTACAAGGTCTGGCAGCAGCAGGATTCCAACGGGCTGTCTCTGCCCAGTCAAACCTACCTCTCTGAGAGCGACTCAATCGGTCTTCGGCAGGCCATCTACCAGCCCCGTCTCTCTGCCGCTGTCAGTCAGGCTCGACTGGCGGGGCAGGGGGCACAGGCCGACTACATCGACCAGGAGCAGGCGCTTTCCGACCGCTTTGTCTCTGGTTACGTAAACCTGCTTCTGTCAGCAGAGCAGCAGGTCTTGTTGGCTCGTCAGCGAGCGAGCGTATCCGTGCAGCTTGACGCCACCCAGAAGGCCTTTCAGGCTGGCAGCGGCACCCGCACGGACATCATCGAGACGCAGGCGCAGCTCGATCGACTGCTCGCGAGCGAGCTGCAGGCTCGGCAGTCTGTGGAGGTCTCGCGGTTTGAGCTGCAGACCCTGATGGGTTCACCGGTGCAGTCGGTCTGGCCACTCTCTGTCGCGGCCTTCAAGCCTGCCCAGCTGAACCCGGGCATGCTCGCTGACTGGCTGAGCAGACTCGAGGGCAATAGCCCACGGCTGCTGAGCCGAAAGGCGCGAGTAGAGGCCTCGGAGGTCTCCGCGGGAGCAGCTAAATTCGATGGCTACCCCACGCTCGATCTCGTCGTGCAGACGTCGCGAAGCAGCAGCGACGACGCCTACAACGTGAATTCGGCCACGCGCCAGAATGCTGTTGGAGTGGCGCTTACCATTCCGCTCTACACGGGTGGCGCGATTGGCTCGCGCACGCGCCAAACCGCCGCAGACCTGGTGGCCGCCCAAGAGCAGCTGGAACAAACTCGCAAGCAGCTTGAACTCCAGGTTCGCCAGCAGTACTTTGCGGTGAAGGAGGGCATTGAGATGATTGGCGCGCTGGAGCAGGCCAAAGTGTCGGCCGATCAGGCGCTGGCCGCGAATGTGCAGAGCTTTCGGGCTGGTGCAAGGCGCTCTCTGGATGTGCTTGCTGCCGAGCAACGTCAATTGCAGGCCGCACTTGACCTCTCAAAGGCGCGGTATCAGGCCATATTGGCCTGGGTGAGGTTACACGCCTTGGTTGGCGCCGCAAATGAGGATCTGATGCGGCGGATCAATGCATGGTTTGTGGTTGCACCATAGTGTCGTCATGCTATGCACTTCAATGGAGACTAAATGATTCGCATCGTCATTGGATTTGATCAACGCGAGGCTGTCGCATACCACACCTTCTGCCAGAGCATTCTGGAGAAGGCCTCTGCGCCGGTGAGCTTCACGCCCCTGGTGTTGGGTAGCCTCAAGGGTTTTAGCGAGACCCACACTGACGGCAGCAATGCTTTCATTTACTCGCGCTTTCTCACTCCTTGGCTCATGGACTTTAACGGCTGGGCCATCTTTGCCGATGGCGACATGATCTGCCTTGACGACATTGCCAAGCTCTGGGCCCTGCGTGACGAAACCAAAGCCGTGCAGGTGGTGCAGCACAACTACCAGACTAAGGCGCTCGACAAGTACCTGGGCAACAAGAACGAGAACTACCCCCGCAAGAACTGGAGCAGTGTGATTCTCTGGAACTGTGCCCACCCCAAGCACAAGCTGCTCACTCCCGAGTTTGTGATGAAGCAAACCGGCGCCTTCCTGCATCGATTCACCTGGCTTGAAGACGCTGAGGTGGGCGCGCTGCCCAAGGAGTGGAACTGGCTTACCACTGAGTATGAAGACAACTACCAGGCCAGCCTCTTGCACTACACCCTGGGCACACCGTGCTTTGCTGATTACAAGAACGCAGAAATGAGTGATGTCTGGCATGCGGCGCACGAGCGCATCAACGATGGCATGGGCGTTTAAATGGCTGACCCTACGGCGCAGAACATACACGGGAGCGAAATCCTCCGGACGGGCCGAGAGACCCTTGCGACCGAGGCCGCCGCCATCCTCACGGTTCGCGAAGCATTGGGTGAGCCCTTCGAGCAGGCGGTGCAGGCCATCCTCAATTGCGCCGGGCGCCTGGTGGTTAGCGGCGTTGGCAAGAGCGGTCATATTGGCAAGAAGTTGGCTGCCAGCTTTGCGAGTACGGGCACGCCTGCCTTCTTTGTGCATGCGGGCGAGGCCGGGCACGGGGACCTGGGCATGGTCACTCCAAGTGATGTGCTGCTGGTCATTTCCCACAGCGGCGAGAGCGACGAGGTGGTGAACCTGGCGCACCTGGCCCGTCGCAACGGCACCCAGATCATTGCTATGGTGGGCAAGCTCGAGTCCTCGCTGGCCAAGGCTGCACACACGGTTCTGCACTGCTTCATTGAACGAGAAGCCTGCCCCCTGGGCGTGGCCCCTACGGCCAGCACGGCCGTTCAGCTTGCCATGGGCGATGCCCTGGCCATGGCCACCATGAAAGCGCGCGGCTTTACGCAGGAAGACTTTGGTCGCACTCACCCCTTCGGCGCCTTGGGCCGCAGGCTTTATTTGCGTGTGCAGGATGTGATGCAGCCGCTCGACAAAGTGCCCCACCTTCCCGCAAGTACGCCGCTTCTGGAGGCTGTGTCTGAAATGGCGGCCTCGCGCATTGGCGCTGTGGTAGCCCTCAATGGCGACAAGCTGGCCGGCATCTTCACCGACGCAGACCTGCGCCGGCTTCTGGTGAAGACCAAGGACAACTTAGCATCGCTCGCTGGGCTGACGCTCGACCAAGTGGCAAGCCGCACGCCACTGGCCATGGATGTGAATGCACTGGCCTCGCAGGCCTTGGTAGTTTTCGAGAAACGCCATGTGAGCCGCCTGGTCTGCCTCGAGGATGGCAAGCCCAAGGGCCTGCTGAGCCTCTTTGATTTACTTGATCACAAGGTGGCCTGATGAGACTCAATCTTGGGTGTGGAGATAAGCACCTACCCGGCTATACCAACGTAGACATCGTAGAGAGCCGACGTGGTCTTCGCCCAGATGTCATTTGTGACATTCGCGATCTCAAGCCTTTCGATGCCGAATCTGTCGATGAGATTCTCGCTGTTCATGTGATTGAACACGTGCATCGCTGGGAGGTGGAGGATGTCCTGAGGGAGTGGGCAAGAGTTCTTAAGGTGGGCGGCAAGATTGTGTTGGAGACACCAAACCTTGTGAGTGCGTGCAAAGCTTTGCTCGAAGACCCAGTTAAAGGCGCTCGCCCCGGACAAGAGGGCCAGATGACTATGTGGCCCCTCTACGGAGACCCCGCATGGAAGGACGAGCACATGATGCATAAGTGGCTCTACACCCCGCGAAGTCTTGCTGAGGTGTTGCACCAAGTGGGCTTTACCCAAATCAAGCAAACCCCTGCCCAGTACAAATTGCGAGAACCCCGAGACATGAGGCTTGAGGGGTTGAAGGCTTGAACGCATGAGCAGCTTAAGTCCCCGCATTGGTTGGCTTGTACCCAACGTCAAGACCAACGACCATCAAGAGCTCTACGACACCGAAATGGCCAGCAGCAGGCTGCGCGCCGGTGTCTGCATTCAGGGATGCGAGCGCAGCGGCATGCTGGTCTACCCCCTAAACTTTCGGGAGTCCAGTCACGACCCACACCTGGTGTTTATGGCCAAGTTCGTACCCGATAGCAACACGGGTCAGTATTTGGACGACAGCGGCACCCGTGCCGGCATTTGGCTCGAGAAGATTCAGCAGATCAAGGCCAAGGGCCGCATTCTGGTGGTGGATTACACCGACAACCATTTCACCAATCCGAACATTGTTGGTGATTTTTACCGAACCATACGTCCGCACATCGACGCCATGGTGGTGCCGTCTACGCGCATGGCGCGGCACTTGGAGGGAAGCTGGGACAAGCCTTTGGAGATTATTCCGGAGCCGGTGGAGGTGCCTCTACAGCCTGTGCGGCGCTACAACGGGGGAGAGAAGATTGCGCTGTGGTTTGGCCATAACTCCAATCTGCCCTATCTCTTTGAGTTCATGCGCACAGGCATGAAAGAGGCGCCGCCCGATCGGCTGGTGATTCTCACCAACCACATCCTGAAGGATGTGGTTCAGTCTGCAGCAAATCAGGGCCCTAAGGGCCTGCAGATTACCCTCGCGAAGTGGTCTGTCGAGACCATGCTCAAGGCAGCCGCTGCATGCCACTACGTGATTGTGCCCAGCAACACCGAGGACGAGAGAAAGAATGGCGCAAGTCCGGGCCGGCTGCTCACCAGCCTCGCCATGGGCCTACCGGTGGTGGCCACGCCGCTGGAGTCTTATCTCCCGTTTGCCGCACACTTCGCTCAGATTGGAACCCCGCAGGCTATTGAGCTGATGCGCAACCCGGCCTCTCACGCAGATCGTATTGAGCCCGCGCAGGCGCTCATTGAAGCGCAGTACACCGTGCAGGCCATTGGTGCGCAATGGGCCGCTTACGCGCGCAGACTCATGGGCGCTTGAGCACACCCTCCTCTGGCCCCCGCGCCGTCCTCAAAGACTGGGGCTTCTTTGCCCTGGGCTCGCTCGCCGGTATTGCAGAGGGGTTGCTGGGCCTAGGCCTGATTGCCGATCAGCTCTCGGGGCTTGAGTACGCCGAGTGGGCGGTGCTCTCGGCTGCCACCGTGGTGGTGGGGGCGGCCAGCCAGTGGGGCCTCAAGACAGGCTATATGCAGATGGTGGTGGACCTCCCGGGCCTGGCGCGCCAACGGCAGTCGCTGCGCGCGGGCATGGTCTTTCTGGGTGCCACGGGGCTTGCTGCAGGGGCCTTGGTGGCGCTCGTGCTCTTTGGGCTCTCATTCCTGGGCCAATGGCAGTCTCTGCAGGTGCTCTGTCTGCTGCCCTTCTCAATGGCCCTCGGGAACCTTCAGATGCTGCTCGTCACCGACCTGCGCATTCGCAGGCGGCTGCACTGGCTAACCTGGATGAGCACAGCTCGGGTTCCAGCCTCGGCGGCGCTGCTCTTCGCACTGGCGGCAGCGGGTCATGAGGGACTCTTCCTGGTCATGCTGGTGGGCACGCTCATGTCTGCCCTCATGCTGGCCTTACTCTGGTGGGCTGTGCGCCCAGGCCGGCTGGCGCTGCTCACACGCGCACTGCGCTGGGATTTTCTGCCGCCAGCGCTCACGCTTGGAACACCCATCATGCTGGGCCTGGTGACCAAGTACGCGGCCGATGCGGTGGTGCACATGGGCATTCGCTGGCTGGGCTCGCATGAGCTTGCAGGCGACTGGGGGCGTGTGGCGCGCATGCTCGAGCCAATCAATGCCCTGTATTTCGGGGGCCTCATGATGGCCTGGGCACCCAACGCCATCCTCATGGCGGGCGAGCGCACGCGGCAAGAGGCCTTGCATCTGCAGCGCGTAGCGCACCTCTTCCTGTGCGTGTGCATGGCGGGCATTCCCCTGGCCGTGCTCAGTGCGTGGCTGATGCAGTCCTTGCTGACCGGCCTGGAGACCACCGAGGCGTTGGGCACTTGGGCACTACTGGCCGCAACCTGCCGCATGGCGGCTTTCTCGGCGCTGTCGATGGCCAACTACGGCATGGTGGTTATTCGCCAATACGGGCTCTCGCTCAAGCTCTACCTGGTGGAACTGGCCCTGACACTCAGCCTCTTTCTCACCGCCCTCGTCCATGGCCAGGAGCAGCTGGCGATGGTGCTGGTGGGCGCAGTGCCCTGGCTGGTGGCGATCTGGTGCCTGGTGCGGTCTCGGCGCGTGGTTCGGCAGAGAATAGACGGCAACAATGAGATTGGATAATCTCTCTTGACTTTGCCGCTAAAACCAATGCACCCAACTAAAAAGGCACAAAAAATGAAATCGTTTATGTCGCTTGGCCTCGCAGTACTAGCCACTTTCGGTCTTACACCCACTGGCTCGAGAACTCGAGGCTCTACTCTGAGCTTGTTTCCATCAGCGTCGGCGACTTTCTTGGCGTGAGTGGGTCTTTTTCGTTTATCGATGAAAAGGCTGCTTTCAAGAAAGACCGAAGCGTTGCGAGCTTTACCACCATGAAGGCTGGCACCCACTGCGATGCCAAGGTTGTTGCCAAACCTGAGTCTGAGTTTTACGCCAGTCAGGTAATGACCTTGTCCACACTAAAGTGAGATAAACATTCCATCCCCAAACGCTGGGTCACCCACTCGACTGGTCATCCCAGCGGGGGAGGATGTTCCCAACAGTGCGCTAATCAACGCACTGTTGGGACCCACTGCCTGGGGAGTTTTCTCGCCCGCCCTCTGGGGCACATACCGGCTTACATATAGCTTTCCGTGGCCCACAAGCACCAGCCTCTCCGTCTTTGCGACTGACTACTCTGACTTGGCCGAGCACGAGGCAACAGACAGGTTCGGATTGACCGCGGTCCAACAGATGGCTTTTGAGCAGGCCTTGAAAACCTGGGCCAATGTGGCGAACGTCTCGTTTACGCGCATCAATGAAACGTCTACGAGTGTCGGAGAAGTTCGAGTTGCATTTTCCTCGGGAGTTGAGGAAGAGTATTCGGGGCATGCTTACTACCCCAATAACTTCTACGCGCAGGGTGGCGACATCTGGTTAAGCCCCAAGATCACGTCCAGGCCATGGGATCCAAATAATTACAACTTCAGTACGCTCGTCCATGAGATAGGGCACGCACTTGGGCTCTCGCATCCGAATGATGACCCACAGACATCCTCTAATCTCTACACAATTCTGTCTTATGTAGATGCGCCAAACAGCACCTGGATCAGTGCAACCGACACAACGCTCACCTACAGATACATTCAGCCCCAGGGGCCCCAGCTTCATGACATCTTGGCCATCCAGTACCTCTATGGCCCCAACCTAACCTACAACAGCGGTAACAACACGTACACCTTTGATCCAGCAACCCCATTCTTTAAGACGATTTGGGATGCAGGCGGAACGGACACCATTTCAGCTGCGAATTTTGTTAAGCCGGTGACCATTAATCTAAATGCGGGCGCGTTCTCAAGTCTCACCATAGACTCGATTTACGACGACTTGCAAGGTTGGAATATTCCCCCGAAACATGCCCTCTACGATGGAACCAACAACCTCGCGATCGCTTACGGGGTAACTATTGAGAACGCGACTGGTGGCGCTGGTAACGACAAACTCATTGGAAACAGCGCACGAAATCGCCTAGATGGCGGGCAGGGGGCAGACGAGCTTGTTGGGGGCGAGGGCTATGACAGTTTTGTCCTCGATAGTGCCCTCGATCGCGTGGTTGAAACGCCTGAGATCACACCTGCTGGCGTGGATGTAATGCTTTTAAGTGGCGATACCTATCTGCGTTTGCAGCAGTTCTACATTGCCTATTACGGAAGGCCAGCGGACTATTTCGGGTCAGTCTATTGGGCAAATACCCTTGAGAAGTCTTTCAAAGGAGATCAAACGGGCATGGTTGCAGCGTTTGGCAACCTGCAGCAAGCGGAATACGCAAGCCTCTATGGGACGAGTGGGACCGTTGAGCAGTTCATCTCACGGGTCTACCAGAATCTATTCAACCGTTCGCCGGACCAGGAGGGCTTGGGGTACTGGTCTGGTGTGATTCATGCGCGTAGTCAGCAGGTGGGTGTAAGTCAGGCGCGATCGGAGTCGGTCATTCAAATTCTGGATGGTGCCCAGACTGCAGACAAGGCCGTTGTGGCCGCAAAAATAACCGTGGCGACGGAGTTTTCGAAGCAAGTCAGCCAGCAGGATTCATCGAATGAATATGGAAGTTCCACTAACACGGCGCTGTTTTCTGCCGTCCGAGCATGGCTATCTGAAATAGATGCGACGAGCCCCTCCGTACTGTCCCCAGCTCAGATCAGGGCCGCCTCTGTAGCAGTTGTAGAAACATCAGGGACCGCCTTGGGGGATTCTGTCTTCACCTCGGTCGATTGGGCGCGAACCAGCCCGTCGCAACAGACTGCCGATATTGAGAACTTTTTCGCCACGGGCACCCGGGCCTTGGCAATCGTCGGCGATGCGCAGACCAACCTGTTGTCTGGAAACGGACATGGCTCCAGACTGACGGGCGGTGCAGGTGCCGATGTCTTCTGGTTTGACGAGAAATCTGTCACCACCCCAGATCGCATTCTCGACTTCAATCCAGATGAAGACCTGATTGTGATTGATGGCAGTCTGTTTATTGGGCTCAACAAAGGCCCGCTTTCTGAGGAGGCTTTCGATGCAAAGTTCCGGTTTGATGGAAAGACGCTCTACCTCGCTAATCAGCCGCTCTACGAGATCACCCTGAGCAGCGGGAGCTTTAGTTACTCCGATGTGTGGGTGTTCTAGAGGTGATTCATCTCAGATCTATAGGTTTCTGGCACACTCAGAGTAGCTATGAAACGTCATGCGCTCCTGTTCGTGTTTTTGTTCACCCTTGTCGCTGCTGCACAGGCGCAGCCTGTCTCGGTGTTGCCGCACAAGGGCCAGGTGGTCTATCTCGACTTCTGGGCTTCCTGGTGCACGCCCTGCAAGGCGTCTTTTCCCTTTATGAATGCGCTGCATGAGGAGTTCGGCTCTAAGGGATTGACCATCCTGGCGGTGAACGTCGATGAGCAAAAGGCCGCTGCCGACCGGTTCTTGCAGCAGGTGCCGGCAAAGTTTCGCATCGCCTATGACCCCAAGGGAGTCACCCCTGAGCAGTACGCTGTTAAGGCAATGCCAACTGCCGTACTCATTGACCGCAGGGGCCAGATTCGCCATGTGCATGCTGGCTTCCGAGAACGCGACCGTGAGGCCCTCCGTGCTCAGGTCGAGACCTTGCTGAGGGAGGCGCCTTGAACCGACGTTCGCTTCCACTGCTGGTCATCGTCATGGCGCTGAGTCTCTCCGCCTGTGCCACGATCGAGCCCGTCAAGCCCTGGCAGAAGGGTAACCTTGCGCGGCCCGATATGGCGCTCGACTCAGACATCCTCGAGTCCAAAATGGCTGAGCATGTGTATGTGAGCAAGGAATCGCATTTTGGAGGAAATGGCGTTGGGGGTGGCGGCTGTGGCTGCAACTAAACCCTCGTTGGCCGGGCTTGCAGGGGCAATTGGTTTCTCCGGCGTCGCCATGCTGACATCGCATGTCGCTCATGCACAAGTTAAGTCCGTGCCCGAACGAGCGGAGTTCGCCCTCAAATGGCTCAATTATCTCGATGGCCAGACGGGCGCTGAGCGGGTCCGGGTCTATGCAACCTCAGTCATGCTGCAGACACCCATTGGCCCCGACTTTATTCTGGGGGCGAGCGCAATTACAGACGCCATTTCCGGGGCTTCACCTGCCTTTCACAACTCCGCGCTGGTGAAGTTCTCTGACGAGCGTAACGCTGGGGACATAGAACTTACGCATGTGGGCGAGCATGGCAGCCTATCTGCAGGGCTCAATTACTCCAGTGAGTCCGACTACATCGCTCGAGGCGCGAGTGCAAAGCTGAGCCGCTGGAGCGAAGACAAGAACACCACCTGGTCACTGGGTTATGCCGTGAACAACGATACGGTAAACCCGGTCAATGGCATTGTTGAGAACGCCGAAAAGCAGGTGAAGGCTTGGTTGATCTCCTGGACCCAGGTGCTTGGAAGAAACGACCTGCTGCAGGTGAATCTGGGCCAGTCGCGCAGCAGCGGTTATCTTTCAGACCCATACAAAGTCTATGACGAGCGGCCCAATAGCCGAGTGCTCAACACCCTCGCGCTCCGATGGAACCATTACGCGCCAAGCCTCGACACCACGCTGCGAGTGGGCCTTCGGCTTGGAAGTGACGACTGGGGCATTGCCTCTCAGACGCTCTCGGCGGAGGTCGTGGCACAGGGACCCTATGGGCTAACGATCACGCCCAGCCTAAGGGCCTACGCCCAGAGTCAGGCGAACTTCTATGTCGATGCAGGGCCCCCTGGGTTTCCGTTTCCACCCAACCCACCAAAGGGCTGGGCGCATTTCTCAGAAGACACCCGTGTATCAGCCTTTGGTGCACTGACCGCCGCTCTGAAACTCAGCAAACAGCTGACCGACGACATCACGATCGATTTGAAGTTCGAGCGCTACGAGCAGCGTTCACATTGGAAGCCCGGTGGCGGAAGCCCAGACTTGAAGAATTTTTACGCGAGGATGACCCATGTCGGCCTGTCATATCGGTTTTAAGGCTATGGGAGCGGGCTGCGAGATCGTTATCGACGGCCTCGCAGAGCCAGACGCGCAACGCCTCGCGGGCCCCGCAATGGCGGAGGTATTGCGAATTGAGCAGAAGTACTCGCGTTACCTCCCACACAGCGTGGTGTCTCGAATCAATGCCGCAGCAGGCGTAGAACCTGTCCAGATCGACTCCGAAACCTATCAGCTCTTGGGCTATGCGCACTCTATGTTCGAACAGAGCCGCGGTGCATTCGACCCGACTGCGGGCGTTTTACGAAAGGTCTGGGACTTCAAGTCTTCCGACCTGCCCACTCAAGCGCAGATCGACGCACTACTGTCACTCGTCGACTGGTCCAGGGTGGAGGTTAGCGAACAGGCCTGTAAGTTGCCCGAGTCCGGAATGGAGATCGACTTCGGAGGCTTTGGTAAGGAGTACGCCGTGGATCGGGCGGCCTCGGTGCTTGAGGCCCAAGGCGTGCAGAATGGCTACGTAAACCTTGCGGGTGACATGCGGTTTCTTGGCCCTAAGGTTGACGGCACCCCTTGGCAGATTGGTATTCAACATCCGCGCGACGAGGGAAAGCTACTTGCGCACATCCCCATGGAGACCGGCGCATTGACTACCAGCGGAGACTATGAGCGGGCAATATGGCGAGATGGGAGGCCCTACTGCCATGTACTGAATGCCCGCACGGGTTGGCCGGTCGAGGCCTGGCAGACCGTCAGTGTCGTTGCGCCGCTCGCGCTCATGGCGGGAACGGTCTCGACGGTGGCGATGCTGTTGGAAGATCGAGCGCTCGCATTTCTTCAACAGAATCCGTTTAATTTTCTAGCGGTCGATGCCAAGGGTCAGGTCCATCGAAGATGAGAGGTGATTTATGAATTCGTTCAAATGGCTGCTTCTGTGTGCGTGTGCGCTGGTGAGTTCGTGTGGCCAACAGGAGCCTCTGCAGAGCAACTCCATGGGCCAAGTTCAGCCAGTCTCTGGTGTAGCGAAGGTGAGCTACTACGCGGCTTCGCGGTTTGCAGAGCAGGCGGCTTTCGGCCCTACCCCAGAGCTCATTGCTGAGATTCAATCCAAGGGTTTTGAGGAATGGATTGACGATCAGTTCGCATTGCCGGCGACACAGGTTAATTACGCATCTAAAGATGCGCTCCTGCGCGATTGGGATATGGGTGAGAGCGAGCGAGCGGTTTGGGGCTGGTACCGCGCACAGTTTCCCCATATGGCGATTGGGGCACCTGATCAGCTGCGTCTACGAGTGACCTGGTCAATCTCCCAGTGGATTGCCGTCAGTGATCGCAGGCTTAAGCCCATTGCGGTGCTTGACTGGATGAATTTGCTGCAACGCACGGCATTGTCTGACTACAAGACCATCCTCGAGCAGGTGACCAAAAGCCCCTCAATGGGCTGGTACCTCGATAACGCTCAGAACCGTCCCAGAAGTGATGCGTGCCCCTGGTGTGCGCCGAATGAAAACTATGCCCGTGAGCTCATGCAGCTTTTTTCCATCGGCATCGTTGAGCTTAATCTCGATGGCTCAGTGAAGAAGGACAATACGGGACGACCGATTGAGACCTACACCCAGCGAGATGTGGAGCAGTTGGCAATGGCACTGACGGGCTGGAGAAACCAGCAGTTGAAGAATTTTGTGAAGACCAAAAAAACCCAGATCGACACCGACTGGGCCTCGCCCATGGTCCCCGAGGAGTGGGAGGCGGCCCATGACTGGAGTGCAAAGCGCGTCATGGGTAAGGCGTTTCCTGCTGGGCAGAACGCGGAGCGAGATCTGCAAACAGCCCTCACTTTGCTCATCTCTCACAACAACACAGCACCGTTCATCGCACTTCGGATGATTCAAAACCTTGTGAAAAGCAATCCCTCTCCGGATTACATTCAGCGGGTCGCCACGGTTTTCCGCAATAACGGCAAAGGCCAAGTTGGGGACATGAAGGCGGTCGTCAAGGCGGTGCTGCTCGACCCAGAGGCAAGGCAGGCAGACGAACCGTCCCGGGCAGGCATCACGAGCGGAAAGGTACGTGAGCCATTCCAGCAGACCATGGCGGTTTGGAGAGGCTTGGGCTGCAAGCGCCTGCCCACCGACATCGATGGCAACGCGAACTTGAATATTGAGCAAGCCCCGTTCAACCCCGAGACGGTGTTCAGTTTCTATGCCCCGACAGATACAGCCTCGGGAACCGATATTCTTGCGCCCGAGCAGAGGCTCTTGAATGCACAGGAGTTTAATTCGAGGCTTGGCCAGATGAATCGTTTAAATTGGTCTCCTGTTCTTCGAGATGACGAGGATCCAAACGCCTTGAGCATGAATGCCGCAGGTTGTGATGTTTCGGGATTTCTCAGGGCCTTTCGCATGTCGCCCTCAGCTTTTCAGGATTACCTCTCAACGCGCTTTTTTCGGGGAACAATGCCTGCAACGCTTCGCGTTGAACTCACGCGAGTGCAGAAGGAGCTGCAAAGCAAGAATTACCTCAATGAGCTAGAGCAGGCAACATCATTGATGCAGTACGCCCTGTTGAGCCCCTATTTTGGAGCGATCCGATAATGAAAAGAAGACATTTTTTGGGTGCTGCAGGTGCTGCCACGGGACTGGTCTCTGGTCTGGGTGCATTGTCGTTTTTATCGCCAGGGGCCCAGGCGGCAGACTACCGGGCGCTGGTCGTTATTGATCTAGCAGGGGGAAATGATGGGCACAACATGCTCATACCCGTCGATGGCGCTTATGCGGACTATGAGCGCGCGCGAACCTCTGTGCTTGCGCTTCCCAAAGACAGTCTCATTCGCTTAAACGGTACTTCAGTCGGCCATAGTTTCGCTGTGCACCCAGCAATGACTCAAGTGGCGTCACTTTACAACCAACAACGCCTTGCATTTCTGAGTAATGTGGGGGCCCTCATCGAGCCTGCTACAGCTGCACAAGTAAAGGCTAACGCTGTACGCCTTCCTATTGGGCTGCTCTCTCACAATGACCAAGCTGGGTTTGTGCAAGGTGCCAGTGACGACACCAGTGGCTGGGCGGGGCGGGCTCTTGAGTCCCTACCTGCCGCTATGAAGCACCGCGTGGCAGCAGTCGCGCTCTCGAATAATCGTACGCTCGTGCAGGGAAGACGGTCCTCCGTCTCCATTGTGACCAATGGCGGAAATGCCTGGTGGGGGCGCTCTAATCTCACGCAGGACAACGACGTTATTACCCAGTCCGTAAAGCGTATGGCCAAGTGGCAGTTTGCAAACGACTACGAGCGCATTTATGCGAATTCGCTTAACGATGCCGTTGCCGACTCTGTCATGTTTGCCCAAGCCCGTCAGATGACTGCAGAGCCCACGGCAGATTTTGGATCGGGTTGGTTCCCGGGGCAGCTCCAGTTCGTTGCGCGCGTGCTACCCGTCATGCCGAGTTTTGGTATGCAGCGACAGGTGTTTTTCCTCACACACGGAGGCTTTGACACCCACACCTCGCAGCGCGGAACAGGTGAGCAGTCGCAGGACACACTCTTGTCCGTGCTCGACAAAGCATTGGGTGCGTTAGACACCACACTCCGAGCAAACGGAATGAGCGACAAGGTCATGGTTATGGTCATGACTGAGTTTGGACGAACACTCCGACCGGGCTCAGGTGGCGGTTCTGAGCATGCATGGGGAACCCATTGGATGGTTATGGGACCCGCGGTTCAGGGCGGGCAGGTGCATGGTCGTTTTCCCCCGCTTATTCCTGGCGGCGTTGATGATGGCGATTCCGAAAAGAACGGTCGATTTGTTCCCACCATCAGCGCCGACCAGGTGGGAGCGACATTAATGGGCTGGCTCGGCTTAGGGGCGAGTCAGACGTTAAACGTGTTTCCGAACCTCAAGCACTTTAGCGCCCACACGATTCCATTTCTGAGAGCCTAACCGCCCCCTATGGCTGACCTTCGACTTACGAAAGATAAAGATCGTTACGTTCAGCCAGAGTCTGAGCGAAACAACTGGAACACAATATGGGGTGAGGAGGGAGATGATCACATCTCTTTGTATCAGGGCACCGTCGTAGGTGGACCCGGCAATGACGTCATAGAGCAGCTTGTTTACCCGGGGGAGACCGGAAGAACGCTAAGCGTTGCGTTCTGGAATTCGCCTGGTGCAACGGTAGTGAATTTTGCAGAGGGGTGGGCTGAGGACGGTTGGGGTGGACGCGACACCCTCATCGGCAAGTTTTCTAGCTTCCATGGGAACGGGTACTCCAACACCGTCATTGGATCAGACCTCAGCGAGTCGGTTTACTTGTTCGCTGGGCGAGACTACTTCAACGGCGGCAAGGGCTACGACGTTGTCAACATCGCCGATTTTTGGGTGAATGGACGTCAGGTTTTTTACACGCGTGATGACTTAAACATCACTGTCTCCGCGGATGGTCTGAGGGCCGTCGTCGAGACGAAGGCAGGCCTTCCGTCTTGGGTACCTTACCTGCGATATGAACTTGAGCATGTTGAGGCCTTGCGGTTTTACAGCGAAGGCTGGAAGTACGTCTCGACTCTGGCTCTCAGCGATCTGGTCACGCCAGAGCTGACTGCGCAACAGACCATTGCCGCTGGGGCAAGTTTTCGGCATGACACGTCTTTGCCGCTTGGTTCAGCGCAGACGATCACCTTTAGCTTCATGACCTTGGCAACTTCTGGCACAGATGCCAACGCGCCTGGATTTCGCGTGTTTTCCGAAGACGAAAAGGCGCTTGTGCGTGACATATTTGCCAAGACCAGCACAATCGTTGGCTTGACCTTTCAGGAGATCACTGAGTCCGGGGCGACTCAGGGGCAAATTCGGTTTGGCGTGACTCAACAGGCTGACACGAAGGGTTACACGATTCTTCCAGGCACCACAGGGGCTGGAAGTGAGGCTGGCGATATCCTCATGGACGTCGACTCTATGTTGGACATCAGAGTCGGGTCTGAGGGCTATGAGGCGCTGTTACACGAAATTGGGCACGCGCTTGGCCTGAGGCATCCGCGCAATATCGATGCTGCAGATCAATGGGCTGTGCAGTCATTGGAGTTATACAACAGCAGAGCCATGACCGTTATGGCGACGATCGACTCCCAGGATGGTCTGTTTCGGTCGACTTGGGGCCCTTTGGACTGGGCTGCCCTGCAGCACCTCTATGGCGCAAAGTCCGTTCAAACTGCAGACGACACCTATCTGCTTAAACCCTCTAGTTTTGATGCCCGGATGACTATCGTCGATCATGGCGGCACGGACACCCTCGACGCGAGTTGGTCACCTGTAGGTGTGTATCTGGACCTCAATGCGGGTGCGTTATCCAGTGTCGGTATGACTTCCTCAGGGCGTGCCGGATCTCAAAACATTGCGTTGGGAGTAGATACACAGATTGAGAACGCAAAGGGCACTGTCTTTGATGATGTGCTCATTGGAAATGCGCTGGATAATCGGTTTTGGGCGTTATCTGGGAATGATTGGGTGGACGGCGGCGCGGGATACGACACGGTCATCTTCTCTGCGGATGCCTCCGAGTATTCCTTGGCCATGTCTTCTGGCTCGCTTACCCTCGAGTCTATTGGGGGTGTCAAGGGGTTCATAACGCTCTCTGGTGTGGAGTCGCTGGTCTTTGACAACAAGGCCATCTCGCTCCAGACATCGAGTCACGATTCCTACTCGGACCTGCCCGCTGATCTCTATCTGTATTTCGTCGTGACGCTTCAGGCGGCGCCTGGTGTGACGCACATGAATCAGCTCGCAGCCTTGTCTCGTTCGGGCTATTCCGTAAAGCAGATTGTCGATGCACTGGTGGTCAATCCAGAGTTCACCAACACCTATCCCATTGGCCTGTCTCATCTGGCGTTTGCCGAGCGCCTTGTCGAAAATACATTCGGAGAGGATGTAAGCGCTGCAACGAGAGATGCTGCAGTTTTGGACATCAAGCGCGCGCTCGATGACGGAGGCTCTCGGGGTGAAGTGATTCATGCTTACTTTGGCGTTCTCGCAAGAAAGCCAATCGATGACCCCGTGTGGGGAGGCACCGTCAAGCTGTTTCAGAATCAAGTCACGGTTGCAAAGCACTTCACCGAGACACTCGACTTCAGCACAACTGACCTCACCACATTGCGCGATGCGCTCGGAGAAGTCACTTCGAAGTCCTCCGTTGGTTCCGCTAACATCATGACGCAACTGATTGCCGATGGCCTGATGAAAGGATCTACGTCACAGACTATGAGCACCTACTTTGGAACAGAAGGCGACGATACCTGGACGATTCAATGGGCGGCTGTGATTACCATTGACGGCCTCGGTGGAGCGGACACCCTGCGTCTGGGCACGTCCAAGCGAACCGATTATCTGATTACAGAAGCTGAAGATGGGGCCATCCTTGTCGAGTCCGTATCGCGAGCAAGCGCCCCCTTTAAGGGCAAGCTTTACAACATCGAGAAACTCGTCTTTGACAATGGCAAAGACGTGATGGAACTCACCCAAGGCAGTGGCCTCAACAAGGTTCAAGGCGATGGCATCAATGCACTCCTCTCGGGAACCGAAGCGGCAGATCACCTCATCGGCACATCGATTGACGAGCGACTCGTAGGAGGGCTCGGTAACGATCTACTCGATGGCGGGGGTGGCGCAGATGAGATGAGCGGCGGGGCTGGCTACGACCGATATGTTCTGAATCAGGTTGGAGATCGCGTCATTGAGCTTGCGGAGACGCCACCCGCGGGGGTGGATGTGTCTGTACTTGAGCGAGATATTTTTCTTCGGTTGCAGCAGTTCTATATTGCCTACTACGGGCGCCCGGCCGACTACGCTGGAAGCGTCTACTGGGTGAACACGCTCGAAAGGGAGTTCAAGGGGAGCCAGACTGGCATGGTGGCAGCCTTTGGAAACCTCCAACAGAAGGAATATGTGGACTTGTATGGCACCGGCGGAACGGTGCAGGAGTTCTTAACACGGGTTTATCAGAACCTCTTTAATCGGGCCCCAGATCAGGAGGGATTGAACTACTGGACTGGGATCATTAATGCGCGTGCGGACCAGGTTGGAATTGGTCAGGCGCGATCCGAGTCCGTGATTCAAATTCTGGACGGTGCGCAGGCCGCAGATCGGTTGGTGGTGCAGGCCAAGCAGACCGTTGCAACCCAGTTCTCGCAACAGGTCAGCCTGCTCGATTCTGCGAACGAGTACGGAACGGCAAGTAACGCGCTGTTGTTTGCATCGGTGCGCGCTTGGTTTTCGCAGGTCGATGCGACGACTACTGATAAGGTGAGCACGGCTCAAATGAAGGCTGCGGCGGTTGCCGCTGTCGAATTATCAGGTACCCGCCTTGGCGACTCCCTCACCACAACGGTGGACTGGTCACGCACGGCTGAGGCTGAGCTTACTGCGGACATTGAACATTTCTTCGCGGCTGGTTCCAGCGCGATTCGTCTGGTGGGAGATGACCAGACCAACATTCTGTCCGGCAATGGGTTCGGAACGTCTCTAACGGGCGGTGCAGGTGCCGATGTCTTTTGGTTTGATGAGAAGTCTGTCACCACTCCAGATCGCATTCTCGACTTCAATCCAGATGAAGATTTGATTGGACTCGATAGCAGGCTTTTTTCCGGACTGACCAAGGGACCTCTCTCGCAGGAGGACTTCGATGCGAACTTCCGGTTCGACGGACAGACGCTCTACCTCGGTAATCAGCCTGTCTACGAGATCACCCTGACCAGTGGAAGCTTCAGCTACTCCGACATATGGGTGTTTTGAGTGTGTCTGGGGCAGTTAGGCGCAGTTCAGCCTGGCTCGCTGCCGCTCTCATTCTTTTTCTTGCCCTGCTCTCAGGTTGTGGAGGTGGGTCGGGCCCAAGTGGCGGCGCTGACGCACAACCCTCACCCTCCCCCGTTGCCAGCTGTGGTCTGGGTGAGCAACAGGATTGGTTGCGGGCGCATTTCCGTGACCGCTACTTTTGGGCTGATCTCTCACCGAACCCCGCGCCCGATGGCGTCGAGAGTCTTGAAGCATACTTTGAGAAGCTCAAGTTCTTGGGTAATGCCGAGTTTCCAGCAGACCGCTACAGCGGGTTTGGAACGACGGCAGGCTTTAACCAATATTACGGTGAGGGAAAGACCTTGGGCTACGGACTGGCCGTTGCGGGTTTTGAAGTGCTTGGGTTTCCAGATCGCCCCCTCATCGTCCGCTATGTAGAGCCCAGCTCACCGGCCGATCGTGCGGGTGTGGCCCGAGGGGACCGAATCATAAGTTTGAACGGCAAGCCAGCGCGAGACCTAATCGCAAACAATGACTTCGGGGTTTTGGTCCCCGCAGCTGAGGGTGAACAGCTTCAGGTAGATGCTGAACGCAATGGGCAGGCATATCGCCGAACGCTGGTGGGAGAGGTTTATTCGGTGTTGCCCGTGCAGGGGGCAGCTGTTCGCCTCTCAGCGATGGGTCGCAGGGTGGGCTATTTGCAAGTGCAGAGCTTTCTCAGTCAGGCTGAGCCCGAGTTCGAGATAGCCTTTCGTCAGTTCGATCGAGAGGAGGTCGATGACCTTGTTATTGACCTACGCTACAACCCTGGCGGTCTCGTATCAACAGGAGGGAAACTGGCCTCTTACATCGGTGGTATTCGGAAGGTGGGTTTGCCGTATGCACGACTGGTTTACAACACCAAGAACACAGGCCTGAATCAGACCTATTTATTTACTTTTCCATATAACTGGCGGGGCGTCGATCGTGCCTACATTTTGGCTGGGCAGCGCACATGCTCAGCGAGCGAACAGTTGGTGAATGGGCTGCGAGGGGCTGGCGTTCAAACGGTGGTGATTGGCGATACGAGTTGCGGTAAGCCTATTGGGTTTCTTCCAACGGACCATTGTGGCAGTACCTTTAGTATCGTTGCTTTTGAGTCGCTCAATGCCAGAGGCGAGGGGCGATACTTCAACGGGTTCGAGCCGCAGTGTCGAGTGGCTGACGACCTCAGTCGATCGCAGGGCGATCCAGCTGAATCGCTTTTTGCCGCGGCCTTACACCACGCAGATACGGGACTGTGCCCTGCAGGCAGTCAGGCATCCCAGCCCCTTAGTTTTGCCAAGATGATGCGACCTGTTGAGCGGCTCGAAACCCACCAGCTTCCTCCGGGAGAGCGGCCGGCTATGATCCCGCGCTGATCGACAGCATGAAGACCGAGGTAGGTCCAAAACCTTTGATGTCATAAGAGCCAAGGGCTTCGGTTTCCCCTGCAGCCAAACTTAGCGCTATTTCTTGTGACACGAGATTGTTCTGACCAAGCTCTTTTCCGAGAGCCTCTAGTCGCGAGGCGAGGTTAATGCAAGCTCCGACTGCAGTGTAGTGTGCCCTGTGGTCTGTGCCCATATCACCGACCAAGGCCTCACCGCTGGCAATGCCAATACGAATATCGACAGGCGGCATACCTTGCGCGAACAACATGTCGTTTAGGGGCCCCAGTGCCCTTCGCAGACCTCGTGCCGCACGAGCTGCGCGCTGAATCTGATCTGGTTGGTCAAGAGGGGCTCCCCAAAATGCCACCAGCCCGTCACCGGTATACCGATCGAGCGTGCCTGCTTCAGCCCAGATTGGATCAGTCATGGCAGTAAGGAACTGGCGGGTAAGCCGTGCCGCATCGTCGAGATTGAGCGCCGCCGTGTGACTGGAATAATTGACCATATCGAGGGTGAGAACCGTGATTTGGGCCGATCTTGGGCGCAGCGGGTCTTGGGTGGGCTCAGCGATGATGGCCTTCAATATCGGCGGCGTAACGTAGCGCGAGAGTACACGACTGATGTTGTGAGCGCGTGCTCGGTCCGCCAGCCACTCCATGGGCGCGAGTCCACATATCAACACCACAATTGACCATAGGCCTGCGGTTAGCGGCGCGGGGCTCCCCATGCTTGCGCCGAATGTGATCAGTGCAGTCCAGCCGACGATGAGACCTAGGCCCGCGAGGATAAGATGCTTGGCAGTTCGGGAACGAACAAGTGCCCCAGCGAATCCCGCCACTAAAAGTAGCTGAAGCGCGAGCGCAATCGGCGGTATCAGCGTCTGAGACGGTTCCTCTTGGAGCTCTTCCAAGAGCTGAGCGTGAATGGTCATGCCGCTCACCATAGCCGCAAGTGGAGTAGAGGCGCGGTCGGTAAGGCCTAACGCGGATGACCCAATCAGTGCAATACGGCCTTGCAACACTTGGGCTGCTTGAACTGGGTCCTCTAGCAGCACACGCGCTGGGATGACAGGCCAACTCTCGTCAGATATTCGAAAACGCAAGGGCCATTGCATCGCCCGGTACTGGTCTGGGAGGGTCTCAGCCCATGTTGCTTGCCCTAAGCATTGAAGGGCCGCGACAGCAAGCGTAGGGCGGACTCGACGCTCCTCACGTCCTAGGGGATCGAACTGCGTGAATAGAGGTAGCCTGCGCAGTCGCCCATCGGGATCGGGCATAAACCCAATGTTGCCAACACACGGGGCCGCTTGGCTCAGGCCAGCGTGATTCGCCAGGTAGCCGCTTGCTTGGGGTATAGGGCCGCTTGGTAGATGGGCAGGGTTGAAGGGTGCGAGCGTGCCAAACGATAGTGACGGATCGCGAGGCACATAGTCTAGAACCTCTGCGAGCACCAATTTGCGCGCCTGAGCGAGGGCTACGAGTCGGGCATCACCCTCTGGTTCGCCGGGCACGGGCAGCACCATGTCGAGTACCGTAATTCGGGCTTTTCCATCGGCAATGCTTGCTTCGACCAATTCGGCCAATCGGCCTCTTGGCCAAGGCCAGGGGCCAAGCGCTGCTAGGCTTTGCTCGTCAATATCGATGAGCGCAACTGAGGGGTTCTCCAGTTTACGACTGAGATGACGAAGGGCAGCGTCTCTGAGCGTAAGCTCGAGGCTCAGGGCTAGGGAGGGCGTGGCGGGCTCTCCCCGAGTGGCTGGGCCTATGACCTCATAGGCCCAGAGCCCAGCCGTAATAGCAAGTCCAATCGCTACAAATCGAAGCTGGTTGCGCGAGCGAGAAAGAAGGTGAGTGACGCCAATCGCTATACTCATCTGATCATGGTAATCCCAGTCATCCTTTGTGGCGGTTCAGGCACCAGACTCTGGCCGCTCTCGCGTAAGTCTTACCCTAAACAGTTCGTGCCCATTGTGGGCAATCAGAGCCTACTTCAGGCCACGCTCCGAAGGGTCTCGGCCCTCTCAAAGCGGGTCTACTGTGTCGCAGCGGAGGATCATCGCTTTTTGGTGCGAGACGAGCTCGAGGCTGCTGAGGTCGAGGGTTCGGTTCTGCTTGAGCCGATGCCACGTAACACAGCAGCAGCCATGGGCATGGCAGCGTTAGAGGCGATACACCAGGGCCACGACCATGAGCCCCTGTTGTTCTGCCCATCTGACCATTTCATGCCCAATGCAGGAGGCTTCTGCACTGCAGTTCAGCAGGCAGCTCAAGAATTGCGGGCCGGCGAGATCGTGACTTTTGGTATTGAGCCCACACACCCAGCGACTGGCTATGGCTACATTCAGGTTGAGCCCTCCGACTCAAGCCTCTACCGCGTGACAAACTTTCTTGAGAAACCCAGTGCATTGAAGGCTAGCAGCCTAATTGCTCAGGGCAACGTCTACTGGAATGCTGGCATTTTTTTGGTAACCGCCCAAACGCTTGTTGAGGCTCTGCGTGCACATGCGCCAGATATTCTTCGCTGCTGCGAGCTTGCGATCGAGCATGCTCAACGCGCTGAGGGCTATATTCGGCTGGATTCTGAGGCACTGGAGGCTTGCCGCGCCCAAAGCATTGATTACGCTGTTATGGAACACCATAGCCCAATCCGAGTGAAGCCCCTGCCCCTGGCCTGGAGCGATGTGGGAAGTTGGGCCGCGGTTGCGGAGCTAGATCCAGCAGACGAAAACGGCAATCGTGCCCATGGCCAAGGCCTCTTTATCGAATCCGAAGGGTCTTATGTTTACAGTCCAGACCGCCTCAGTGTGGTGCTGGGAGGGCAGAATCTGTTGGTCATTGACACCCCAGATGCGCTTTTGGTTGCCCCAAAAGATATGGCGGAGCAGGTCCGCCAGGCTGTTGCGGCGCTGGAGTCACGGCAGAGCCCTCAGGCGGTCATGCACCGCAAGGTCTCTAGGCCTTGGGGGTGGTACGACAGCCTCGATCGAGGCGATGGATTTCAAGTGAAGCGCATTCTGGTTCGGCCCGGTGCAAGCTTATCGCTGCAATTGCATCATCAGCGAGCAGAGCACTGGGTGGTCGTTCGGGGTCATGCGCGTGTTACAAGGGGCGAAGACGTTTTTGAGCTCGCTCGTAACGAGTCCACCTATATCCCGCTTGGGGTCAAACATCGATTGGAGAACCCAGGCCAAGACGATTTGGAGATCATCGAGATTCAATCGGGCGACTATCTGGGTGAGGACGATATTGTGAGGTTTGAGGATGTGTATGGGCGGGAATAGACCCGTACGTCCGCTCAGATTTCCAGTGGTGGCAGAGATTTAACGAGTTCGTCAATCGCCTTCATCTGCTGCAAGAAGGGCTTGAGCTGTTGTAGGGGCAAGGCGCTGGGCCCATCGCACAGCGCTTCATCGGGGTTGGGGTGGGCTTCTACAAAGAGGCCGGCAATGCCCACGGCCATGCCTGCACGCGCGAGATCCCCCAGCTGGTCGCGCCGACCACCCGAGGCTTCTGCCAGCGGGTCGCGCTGCTGCAAGGCATGCGTGGTGTCAAAGATGATGGGCTTACCGCCACTCACCTTGCGCATGACACCGAAGCCCAGCATGTCCACGACCAGGTTGTCGTAACCAAAGTTGGTGCCGCGGTCGCAGAGCCAGAGCTGGCTGTTGCCGCACGCCTCAAACTTCTTCACGATGTTGCCCATCTGGTGAGGGCTCAAGAACTGGGGCTTTTTGATGTTGATGGTTTTGCCCGTCTGAGCCAGCGCCACCACCAGATCAGTCTGGCGGGCGAGGAATGCAGGCAGCTGCAGCACATCGCAGACTTCGGCCACGGCCTGTGCCTGCCAAGGCTCGTGCACATCTGTTAGCACGGGAACTTCAAACCGCTCGCGCACCGCGCGCAGCATCTTGAGCCCATCATCCAGGCCTGGCCCCCGATAGGAGTTCAGCGAGGAGCGGTTGGCCTTATCGAATGAGGCCTTGAACACATAGGGAATGCCCAAGGCCTGCGTGACCTCAACAAAATGCTCTGCGGTGCGCAGGGCCAGGTCCTGGCTCTCGAGCACATTTAGACCGCCAATGAGCGTGAAGGGGGCTGTGTTGGAGACAGAAGTGAGGGTATGTTTCATACCCTCATTCTGACAGAGTCGTCGAGGCGTTAGGCTTTCATCACGGCCGTGTGGCCCAGTGTTGCGGTGTAGCTGCGGTTGTCGATGGTGTTCACGAAAATCCACTCACCCTTGGCCTCAGATGCGGTGAAGGACATCTTCAGGTAGCCGCGCTGAGAGGCGTCCATCCAGTTGAGGTCATCGACCACGCCCTCGAAGATGGCCTTGATCTGAGCAGGGGGCAGGGTGGCCAGATAGGCCTCGAGGCCCGGTGAGCTCACCGAGCTGGTCGCGAACTCCTCGCCCACCTTCATGCCTGCCATGGCGGGGTTTGCAAGGCCCATGAGCGTAAGGTCGCTGTGCCATGCGTTGTGGGTGTCGCCCGCAAGCGCGATGAGCTTCTTGCCCAGCTGCGCAGCGGTTCCAAGCAAGGTCTCGCGTGCAGCCACATAGCCGTCCCAGGCGTCGAGGTTGTAGCCCAGCTTGGGGTTGAGCGTGGTGTTGAGCATGGCCTTCTGTTCATCCGTCAACAGCTGGGGTGCCTGAGCGGCCGTCGCCTTGGCGGTGAGGTAGTCGGTGATGACCTTCAGGCCTGCCGCCTGCGCAGCGGGCGAGGTGTCTGAGGTGTTAAGCGCCGCCAGCACCGACACGGGAAACTCCATGCGGGCCATGAGCACCTGCTGGCCCAGTACGGTCCAGGTGGCCTTGCTCGTGGCCATCTGGCCCTGTAGCCAGGCGAGCTGCTCGGTGCCCAGCATCTGGCGGGTGGGAGAGCTGAAGGTGGCCAGCGCGGCGCCTTGCTTGGCGGGGCCTGCGAGGCCAGCCAGTTCAACAATGTCGATTTGTTTGTCGCGGCCGATGAGGCGGGTGTCAAGCATGTGCAGGTTCACCAGGTTGCCCCAGTTGAAGCTGCGGTAGATCTTTGCGCGGTCTGAGCCCGTGCGAATGGGCATCCACTCGTGGTAGGCCTGAAGGCCTGCAGCGCGACGGTCGGCCCAGCTGCCTTCCTTGCTGGCGTCGTGGTTTTCGGCGCCATCCTTGTAGGCATCGTTGGCGGTCTCGTGGTCGTCCCAGACGGCGATCATGGGCATGCGGGCATGCAGGGCCTTGGAGTCGACATCGCTCTTGTACTGCGCGTGACGCTTGCGGTAGTCGGCGAGCGTGAGGATTTCGTTTGCGGGGCTGGACTGGCGGTTGAGGGCAATCGCGCGCTCAGAGGCATAGCCGGTGGCGGCGTACTCATAGATGTAATCGCCCAGGTGAACGGCAATCTCGCAGTCGCTCTTGGCGACTTCCGCATAGACGTTAAAGAAGCCTGCGGGGTAGTTGGAGCAGCTCAGCACGGCCATTTTCAGGCTGCTGGCAGTGGTGGGCAGGGTACGGGTCTGTCCCACAGGCGAGAGCGTCTTGCCGTGGGCGAAGCGGTAGAAATACTGCTTGCCTGCAGTAAGGCCGGTTGCGTCGACCTTAGCTGTATAGCCTGCAGCGGCGGTGGCTGTTACCAAGCCGCTTGAGACAATGTTCGTGAAGGCGTTGTCTTCGGCTACTTCATAGCGAAGTTCGACATCGGCCTTGGATACTGGGAACTGGGCATGGGTCCAGAGGATGACGCGGTCGGTCAGCGGGTCGCCGCTGGCCACACCGTAGAGGAATGCGGGCTCTTCAGAGTTATCGCCACCACAGCCCGACAGGACGGAGCCTGCGGCAAGCACGGTGGAGACACTGGCAATCTTGATAACAAAGTCACGGCGAGAGGCTTGGTGCGACATGGTGTTGTCCTTGGGGTTTGTTGTTGAGGTGGATTCGTCCATCCCAAAGTGTCGCCACCCAAGATGACAAGAGGTTTACTGGGTTAATTCCACGGGTTGAGCGTGGCTACACCCATTGGCCTGAAGTCCTTTTCGTCGCGTGTGACCACGGTGAGGCCATGGATGAGGGCGCTTGCGGCGATGAGTGCATCGCGCTCAGGCTGGGGATTGGGTACGTGCATTCTGGCTGCGACCTGCGCCACGTGTGCATCGATGGCAATGATGCGGCCCTCGAAGGCCGGAATGACCTGACGGGTGAGCCAGGTGCGAAGCACCCGGCCTTGTTTGGTGTCTTTGCGTTCGGCCCGCAGCACCCCGAGCTCAAGCTCGAAAATGGAAATGGCCGAGACCCACATCTGCTCGGGAGGCGTCTCTTGCGCCCACTGCAGCACCCTTGGGTCTACTGACGGCTTTGCAGCCTTTCGAAGCTCCGAAATGACATTGGTGTCGATCAGGTACACAGCGCATCAGTCGAACTGAGGGGGTTTGCTCTTGATCTGTGCTTTGCGGAGGGGAAGCTCGGGCGGCTCGGCGGATCGGGTTTGTATGCCCAGCAATTGCGCCATCGAGCGGGACCTTGACTGCAAACGCTGATAGTCCTCAACTTTCAGCAGCACGTGCTGAGGTTTGCCACGGTTAGTAACGAACACCGGGCCGTCCTCGGTGGCGCGCTTGGCCTCGTTGATGTGCTGGTTGAAAGCTCGACTCGAAAAGGTGGTTGATCTCATTGTAGAGAAGATACTACATATGCCCCTTCAACACCACGCGCCACCAAAGCAAAGCACCAGCCTGGTCTGTGCGCTCATCCGACAGCTTGAGCGTCCACTCACCCTGGGGTGCCTCGCCCATGAAGCGAACGGCGCCAAACGAAAAGCCTTCTGCCATGCTCGTGCAGCCGCTGGCCGAACAGGTGTGGGGCGCCATGAACTGAACGCCATTGCCGCTGGGCGCCACGAGGGTGGCGCGCAGATCGCCGCTGCGGCCATGGCTCACGGCAAGTTCGAGCGCAACGGACTCAATGCGGCGTATACCGCAGCTCGCGGCGGAGATGCCGAGGCTTCGGGTGAGGCCCGCACGGTCATTGTCTGCAAGGGCAAGGCCCGCAGATCCATTCAGGGTCTGGCGCCCAGAGTCGCAGGTGACTTCACTGCCCAGAGGTTGGAAGGTCTTCGCAGCAGCCACGGCAGCCGATGCATCGATAACACCAAAGCCCACGCGCTGGGTGTAGCCGTGACTGTTCATGGGGGTACTGGCCGTGTTGCTGCCGGGCGTACTCAGGCCCGTTGCGGGTCGTGCGGTGCTGGCCAGTATCCAGCGCACATCACGCCAAGTTAGGCTGGGCTTAGCCTGCAGCATTAACGCGACAACACCGCTCACCATGGGGGCCGCGGCCGAGGTGCCATCGAAGAACCGGGTGTAGTCCTGGTTGGGGTCGCTGCTCACGTCATACCCACGCGAGCCCGAGAGGTCTGTGGTGAATATGCCCGCGGTGGAGAGTCGCACCCCAAGATCTGCTCCTGAAAAGCCCGCCACCACTACGTTAGCGCCGGGCTCCGAGAATTGAATTTCTCGACCAAAGCCATCGACCGCACCTACTGCAATGACGCGAGGGTCGTTGGCGTAGCCGCTATAATTAGCCTGGTCTGCGTTCTCGCCATTGAAGACCTCAGTGCCACTGTCTCGTCCGCCATTGCCAGCGGCGAGCACAACGACTGCCCCCTTACCCTGGCGGCCCTCTCGAATGGCGTGCTCAAGCGCACTCGTCCAGTCCGAGGAGGCCCTGTAGAGGCTGCGATTACCACCCTCGGACGGGGATAGGGTAGACCAGCTGCCATTGATGATGTCTGCACCCTGGTCCAGCGCGCGCCCAAGGGCGTTACCCACATGCCGATCGTCCTGAGCCACCAAGGCATCAAACCCCATGAGGCTCACGCCAGGAGCAACGCCTCGGCCGCCCTTCAGGTTGTTTGCCGTGGCGCCAACAATGCCTGCAACTGCGGTGCCATGGGCGTCATCGGACTGGCCGGGCTCGAAGTTATCGGGCGCAGAGGCAGCAGCGCTTGGAGGCGAGGGGTCTGCAGAACTGGTGCGATAGCTGTAGCTTGCGCCCGCAATGAATCGATCGACCAGGTCTGGGTGCGCGATCTCAATGGAGCCATCGATGATCGCCACCTTCACGCCGGCGCCTGTCTCCGTGACGCCCTTTACACGCAGGTCTTGCCCAGCATTCCCGGTGAGCTGCCCCGTGTTCTCCAGATGCCACTGCTGATTCAGATACGGGTCGGGCCCTGTGGTGGTGGAGCTTGGGGGCGTGGGGTTGGTGGGCGTGGTGGGATTGCTCGGGGTTGAAGCCGTGGGCGCGTCCGAGCCGCCTCCACCACCACAGGCTGCGAGGAGGGAGGCGAGACTGAGAGCGAGTGCAATCTGAGGGATTGGTTTCATGGCTCGATGAGGTCCTTCATATCAGGGTTATCGACCGGGACGACACCGAGTTTGAGACCCAGGAGCCGAAAAATGCGGTTGTAGGTCTGCACGCTCCCCTCGCTGCGCCCCTGTTCAAGTTCTTGAAGGGTGCGTTGGCCTACGCCTGCGAGCATAGCGAGTTCTTTACTGGTCATGCGCAGCCCGTTTCGAAGATGCCGCAGGCATTGGGCGAGCGTCCACTCGGGGTGGGCCAAGACATCGGCGATCGCTTGCTCGCGATGTTGAATTTCCTCTTGCAGGGAGAGGGGTTTGAATCGTCTGTCCATCGTTCTATTTCACTGCCTCGAGGGCTTTGAGCTGACCAGTCAGGCTTGCCCGAATGGGCTGCATGAGTTCAGGCGATATGCCCATTTCAACACCATGCTTTAGCACGGACTCCAGGCGGGGCGCAAAGGTTTTTAATCCTTGGGTGAGTACCTGGGCATCGACAAGGGGGGAGAGTTGATCGATGACCACGGCCCAGTCGGGCTGGCCGAGCTGCTCGCCGACCCATCGCATGCGTCGCGCGAGACCGTCGGGGTGGAGAAACATGGGGGCCAAATCGAAGATGGGTGTGAGCCGAATGCCCCCCTGTTCATCGCGTTGAATGGCGGTATTTCGAGCGTGATTGTCTTTGTTGCCCAACGCAAGGTTGGTGACGTCGCGCAGCAAGTATTCGAGCACCTCCTTCACCGGGTCTCTACAGGTTCTGGCCAGTGCTGCGCAGACTTCATTGTGGCTTGGTAGCTGCTCAAAGCCCGCACGCTGTGTGAGGCTGGCGAGGCTTTCCTGGGCGAATCGTCTTACCCCACCACTGTGCACCTGTCGGTCAAAACGCGAGATGAAAAGCGCGCGACCTTGGTGCACGGCCGGCTTGTGCACTCTGAGCCCGAGGTGATCGGCAATGAGCGAGTAAACCGCCTCGTGCCGCAAGATTGTGGCGCGGCTGGTATCCGACCCGAGCTGTAGCTTGGCAATGAAGTGCTCTGCAGCCTGATCGTCTGGTAGCTCATGGTCGAGGTATAGGAGGCCGTCGTGCGCCCGCGTGAGCATGAGCTTGGGCCACTCGCCTTGCATACCGGAGGACCCAGTCGTTAGAAGTGCAGTGGATGCTGCGGCCTCAAGAAAGGGATCGGATAAGTTGATGAGGTCTTCGTCTGCAAAGCCCTGGTTGACCCTCGGCTGAGAAGCCAGCCAATGAGCCGCCTCGCGAACAGGCAGATTCCCGATTGGGTTCCCAGCCCCGCAACAGAGCAGCTGCCAATCGACCGGTCCTTCCGGATCCGACACGTAGCCGAGGCGCTGGATGAGATGTTGCCGCGCAAAGCCCTGGGGCAAGAGGTCAACCAGAAATCCGGGCCAGTGAGGAGTTGCGGTTCCCTCAAGGCCAACCGGCCAAGAGGCACTCACACTGCGGGCGTCTTGCGCACCGAAATGAGCCAAGACCCACTCTGTAGCGTAGTCGCAGCGAATGGCTCCCTTCCAGCCGCGTCTGACCTCGCCCTGTGGACGCACGGTCGCCGCTGCCTGCCAGGATTGGTTCGTGAAAAGTTCGAGCGTGCAGGCTGGTTGCATTTGACTGTAAAACTAGAGATAACAACCAGAAGTATCCACCCAATTCGACTACTTTTCAGCATAAAAAACGGGCTATGAGGTCATCACAGCCCGTTGGAAGGGCACCTTGTGGGCGCCCGGAGACACGAAGAGACTGATCGAATCTAAATTACAGACCGATCTTGCCGCCGTCGGTGCGGGTGATCATGAGCGTGGCGGAACGTGGACGGGTGCCTTGGCCGTACTTGCCGCTTGTCAGGCCACCACCGTTTGAGGGCCAGGTGCTCTCGAGCTTAAGGTCACCCGTGCCTTTGGCGGGGGTGTTCTCACCGGGGTGCTGTACGTTCACAAACATGGTTTTGCCATCTGCTGTCTCTGTGATGCCCGTGATCTCACATCCCTTGGGGCCGATCAAGAAGCGACGCAAACGGGCCTCGCCCAGGGCTGCACCCATGAACGTCAGCTGCTGACCGGTCGCGCCGGAGAGGCTGTTGTCGATGAGCACCTTGCCGCCGTCACCGACGGAGCCAGGAATGGCTGCGAGCAGTTGGTTGTTCACCTCGTCGGTGTAGGCACCGTCGTCTGTCTGGATCCAGCAGATGCCGGTGTGGGGCGAGAACCAGAGTCCATCAGGCGAGGAGAAGCTGTTGGCAGCGGTCAGGCCAGAGAGGTTAACGGATGAGGGTGCGTCCTCTTCGCCGCCAAACAAGAAGATGTCCCACTTGAAGGTCGTAGAGGTGGGCTCGTCATTGGTCTCAGCGAAGCGAATGATGTGACCGTTGGGGTTGCCAGAACCCTTCTTGCCGTCTGCGTCTGCGTATGAACGGGGGTTCGCTGCATTGACAGTGGCAGGCGTACGGTTCGAGGAGCTGTTATTGGTTAGCGTGAAGTAGATGTCGCCATTGGCGGGGTTCACAGCACCCCACTCAGGACGGTCCATCTTGGTTGCGCCCACTGCGTCTGCCGCGTGACGTGCGTTCACATATACATCGGCCTGGTTGTCGAACTTGTAGGCGGTGTAGTTGGCAACCGCGGGGTTTGCAATGTTGAGCTCAAGCCACTCGCCTGTGCCGTCGCTGTTGAACTTGGCGGCGTAGAGCTTGCCTTCGTCAAGGTACTTGTTGCCTGCGGCCATGCCACCGCCAATGTCGGCGGGGTTCCAGGCTTCGGCCGAGACGAACTTGTAGATGTACTCGTTGCGGCTGTCGCAGCCCTGATAGCAGGCCAAGGGCTTGCCAGTCTTGGGACGGCCAAACACGGCACCTTCGTGGGCGAAGCGGCCCATGGCCACGCGCTTGGCGGGGCGGCTGGTGGGGTCGACAGGGTCAACCTCCACGTTGTAGCCGAAGGTGTTGGGCTCATTACGGAAGTCGTCTGCAGCGGTTGCGCCCGATGCAGAGATGTTCCAGCGGGTGAGCTCGTCGTTGGTGGTCGAAGCGGTGTACCAGCCCTGGCCAGCGCTGTTCGTGGCGGCAGCAGCGATGGGTGCGCGAGCAACGCCATAGCGCGCGCGGTTGGCTGTGAGCTTGGCATCAGCAGCCTTGCCGTCCTTGGGAATGTTCCAGTAGACGGCCCAGTTCTCTTCGCAACCGATGTAGGTGCCCCAGGGAGTCTTGCCGTGGCCGCAGTTATTGAGCGTGCCGCGCGCCGTTGCGCCGGTGGGGTCGAACTTCGTGACCATGAACTTCTTGATGTCGTTGAGGTGTGCCTTGGGGCCACGCACATCGACGAGGGTGCTGGGGTGAACGCGGCGGTTCAGCGCGGAGTCCACCTTGTAGCCTGTGGGCTTGCCGTTGCCATCGAGGGTGAGCTCGACAATCGAGATGCCGTGGTGGTGGACTTCCTTCATGGCCTCGAGCTCGGGGCGTGTGCCCAGATCCCAGTCACCGAACTGGCTGTATTTCTTGCCCGATACGCCGTTGGAGGTCTGACCATTGGGGTGGAAGAAGTGCGCATCTGCCGAGCTCTCGTGGTTTACAGCGAGTACAGCGCGAGTCGTGCCGGTGGTGGAGTACTTGCCATTGGCACCGATGTAGAAGAGGTCCATACCGTCATGGTGATCACCAATACGACGCTTCCAATCGTCGGTCTCTGCGCCGGTGTTCGAGTACTCGGTCAGGTTGCTGTCCAGGCGATCGCCTGTGGCGTGCAGCACGGTGACGGTGTAGCCGGCAGGTACTATCACCTGGTCGGCGATGCTCTTGCCCACGGCAGAGAAGCTCAGACCGGTTGAAGGCGCAGCCAGGGTGGGAATGCTGTCATCGCTGCCGCAGCCGGGCAGCATGGGAATGGACGCAGCAGCAGCAATGCCAACGCCGCCGCGCAGAATGCTACGGCGGGAGGGGCTTGCAAGGCCACGGTCCAGCACTTGCTGGAAGTGCTCATTCTTAGAGGTGTTGCAGTCGACGTCGTCGAGATCGTGGTGAGACATTCAAGGCTCCTGTTAGGACACGGGACATACCGGAGCCTGAATGCTGCCTAGCGAAGATGACGGGAAAATTGCTGCTGTGTTTCAGAATTGTGCGGTGTCAACTTGGCTACACGGTCTAGAATGAATGCATGAAGCAAAACACCGTATTTGTTCGCACGCCCCCAGTGGGCTTCACCCTCATTGAGATCCTTGTGGTGGTGGTCATCATCGGAATTCTGGCGGCCTTTGTGGTGCCCTCGGTCATGAGTAAGCCAGACGAGGCCCGTGTGGTTGCAGCCAAGCAGAACCTATCGGGCATCGTTCAAGCGCTTGCGCTTTACCGGCTCGACAACTACACATACCCAACCAACGAGCAGGGGCTCTCGGCTCTGGTGCAGGCACCAACGCTGCCGCCCTTGGCACCAAACTGGAAGGCCGGCGGGTACCTACAGAAATTGCCGCAAGACCCATGGGGGCGCCCGTTTATTTACAAGGTCACGCCCGATGGCCTCGATGTGGAAATCATCAGCCTGGGTGCCGATGGCAAAGAGGGGGGCAGTGGCTTTGCAGCGGACCTCTCCTCCAAAGGGATTTAGCCTCCTCGAGGTTCTCGTGGTGCTGGCCATTATTGGCCTGCTGCTGGGCACCACCACACTCTCATTTCGTCAGGTCGAGTCGCGCAGGCTGCAAGAGGAGGGTGAGCGTCTTGCGCTGGTGGTCTCAGCCCTATCCGATCGTGCGGCCATGCTCAATCGCAGGCACCGTCTGTCGGTTGACGAGACAGGCTACCGTGCAGATGAGTGGGTGCGCGGTGAGTGGCGTGCGGTGACCGACGCACCCTTACAGGCCCGCGCCTGGGGGCATGGGGTTCGACCCCAAGCATCCCGCCAGATCACGACTGATGGTGTGGGGTTGGTCTCTCCCGCTGAATGGGTGCTGGTGCGATCGCAAGATCGGCTGCGTGTGCAGGTGAATGCCTTGGCGGAGGTGCGGCTTGCAGCAGCGCCCTAAGCGACCGCAGCTTCCGAGTGGGGTCACCCTGGTTGAAGTTCTGGTGGCACTGGTGATCTCGGCTGTGGCGCTCATGGCTGGAACCAAGCTCTTTCAGGTGACGACCGACAGCCTTTTCTTGGCCCAAGTGCGCGGGCTTGCCCTGGTCTGTGCAGACAACGAGGTGCTGCGCGTGCGGCTGGATGCAAATCGCCAACAGCTGGGTCGAACCGAGTCGAGTTGTTCCCAGCTCGATCAGACATTTCAACTCGAAACCCAGGTGCTCAACACGCCCCACCTGAACTTTCGTCGGCTTGAGGTGCGCGTCATGCAAGGCGGTGGATCCGCTCCTCTGGCCGAGCGCGTGGCCTTCATTGCGGTGGGCTTCTGATGCGGTCTTCTGATGCGGCCTTCTAATCGGCGCCGCCCTCCCTTGGGCATGACCCTCATCGAGGTGTTGGTCACACTCTCGGTGATGGCCGTGCTCTCGCTCATGAGCTTTCTGGCCCTGGAGCGTCTGGCCTTGGGCAAGACGAGTCTGCTGCAGGTGGCACAGGACCAGCGGCGCCTCCTGCTCATTCAGACGCAGATCGAGCGCGACCTTCAGTCCCTGAGCCGCATGCAGCCCAACGAACGTGTCAGTGCCCTGGTGCTGGGCGAATCACGCCTGCAGGTGCCCAATGCCGAGTGGTATTGGAATGCGGAGGGCCTCTTTCGCAGGGGGTTTGACTCGAGCCCACAGGCCAGCGCCACACAGTTCTGGTCAGGACCCCTGACCCTGCGCATGGAATATCTTGCGGTGGGCGGAAACCCAGAGCAGCGCGCACCGATTGGGCCCGGCGTTGCAAACCCGCGTGCGGTGGAGTTGGTGCTGGAGCGCACGGGTCAGCGCCTCACCCGGCTCTTTTACATTGGGCCGCTGGAATGAGTCGTGTTGCGCATCAGCGGAAGCGGTCTGCGCCCATGGGCGCCGCCCTCATCTCCGCCATGGCCCTGGTCATGGTGGTCACCAGCCTGACCGTGGGTCTCGCCTGGCTGGGTTATTCCGCCATCGCACGGCTCGAGAACCAGCGCGATTCGGGCCAGGCCAAACTCCTGGCCCAGGCCATGATGGATTACGCACGCTGGATTCTGAGCAGCGATCTGCGCGGTGCAATGGGCGGCTCGGCCACCCTCGATCACTTGAGTGAGCCTTGGGCCCAGCCCATTCCGCACTCCAGGCTCAGCAGCCTCATGGGTGCCCAAATGACAGACCAAGACCAGCGTCAGTTTGGTCAGGCCGCTATCTCGGGGCGCATGCTCGATGAGCAGTCGCGCTTTAATCTGGAGTCCTTGGTGAAGGCGGATGGTGTGGACGCCCGTGCGGCCGATCGCCTGGCCCGACTCTCACGCGCTGCAGGTCTCTCAGGCCAAAAGCACGATGCATTGGTTGAGCAGGTATTGGCTCTGGCGCGACAGACGCGTCTGGATGGGTCCGGTCGGCGCAGGCTGTTGGACCCGGGTGCTGTCTCGGTCTGGCAACACTTTGAGCGCACGGTTCTGCCTACGCTTGGGCTGGACGTGCCTCAGCAGCAGGCCCTTTTGCAGTGGATCACCTGGCTGCCTGAGCGCACACCCATTAATGTGAACACGGCATCTGCAGAGGTCTTGCAGGCGGTTCTTGAAATGGATTCGATTGCAACGGCGCAGCGTATTGTGGCTCAGCGCGATAGGATTCCATTCCGAAGCCTTGCGGAATTCACCTCATTTATGCCGCCGGGTCAGTCGTTTGAGACTGTTCAGTTTGATATGAAAACGAAGTATTTCCGTGCGATTGGATATGCCCAGTTTGGGCGAGCCGAGCAGGCCTTTGAGGTGCTGCTCAGGCGAGAAGGAGGGCGGGTGAGCGTGGTGGATTATGTGGTCCTGGATTAAACGGCAGCCGACAACGCGGGGCTCGGCCTGGCTCATGCGCCTGCAGGGTGAGACGCTCACCCTCCAGTTCGGCAAGGCTGACCCGGTCACGCTTCGCTGGTCTTCACAAGACGCACAGGCGCATGCCCGCCTTCTCGCGGTGTTGAAGCAGGCGGCGCGCGGCACCCCACCCGCTGCAGGTCAACTGCGTCTTGAGGCCACGGGGCCCGATTTGGCTGCCCTGCAGGCAGTGCTCGAGGATGCGGTGGGTGCAAAGATGGCCCAGGCCATGGCGGCTTCGTCGGTGGGGGCGTCTGCCCTGCGCCAGCAGCTGGTGCATCTGCCATGGCGGGGGCTGGCCTTGCTCGTGATTGTCTTTGCGCTCAGTCTTGTGCTGCCGCTCGATCGTGCTGCTGTGGACTCAGGCCCCTCGACGCCAGCCGCACCGCTTGCCCCCCTGCCTGCACTCGCGGGTCAGCCCGCAAACACCCCGCTGGGCTGGCTCGAGTCACTCGCCCAGCAGGCCGGTGCATCGGGCGCTGCTGACTGGCGGCTCATCGACCTGCGCGCAGACCGAGACGGCACATTCCTGCTTCGCATTCAGCTTGTCGAAGCGGGCTCGGCACCCGTGATGGGCAGCAGCAACCCAGGCGCAGCCAAGCTCGATGCATTGCGACAGCTCCTGGAGCGGCAGCCCGGTCGCACCGCAGTGTCTGTTCAGACTGCCCGCAGTGAAGTGGTCCTCAGCTTCAAGCCTGCGCAGGCCGCTTCCGCTTCGCCTGCAACCTCGATGGTTTCTGCGGATCAGCTTGCGCGGTCTGCCGCGGCAGCAGGATTGACCCAACGGCCCGCTGCAGCACCCGGTGTTTGGGTGGGCCCGGTTCAGTCCATTGCGGGCTACTTGGCCCAGATGGCGCCTGCCATGGGATGGTCTCAACTCGGTCAGCTGCTGATGGAGCGCGACATGGAGCAGCCAGGCCTCGCCCAGGTGCGTCTCGTCTTTCAGCCTGCAGCACAGAAGGGCGGCCGCCCTTGAGTCAACGCACACGCATCCTCCTCGTGGGCCTGGGCGTCTTGCTGGGTGCGGTCTGGTTTGCACCCACGGCCTTATTGGCCCATTGGGTGGATCGCGCCTCTCACGGCATGGTCAAGCTTGCAGGAGCAAGCGGCACGCTCTGGGCGGGCAGCGCTCAGGTGCATTTCCACCCAGAGCGTATGGGCGCAGATGCACAAGCCGAGTCCAAGCCCCCGGTGGTGCTGCCCGGGCGTGTGTCTTGGCGCGCGAGCTGGCGCTGGCCTGCAGGGCTCGCGTTACAGATTCAGAGCCCTCAGGTCTCGGGCGCGCTCGCTGAGCAGCCCATGCGTCTCGAACGTTGGTGGAGCGCCACGCCCACCCTGTCGGTGCCCGATGGTGCTGTGCGCCTACCCCACATCAATCTGCGTCATGCAACAGGCCCGCTGGCCCTCTTTCGTCCGGAGTTCAAGGCCTCGCTGCAATGGTCTGGCCTGAAGACAACCCAGATGAGAGACCTTCGCGTCACATTGACCCTGGAAGATCTGGGCAGCGCGATTTCGCCGATTCGCCCACTGGGCAGTTACCGGGTGGCGCTCGCGCCCGAGAGCGATGCATTGAAGGCCTGGACTTGGCGGCTTGAGAGCCTGGGTGACCCGGTCATTCTGCTCAATGGGCAAGGGCGAGTCGATTCCATGCTGCGTGGGCGTCTGAGCCTTCAGTGCATGCGCAGCTGTGAGTTTGTGGGCGGCATTCTGAGTGCCGTCGGTAAGAAAAATGGAGAGGTCTATGAAGCTCAGTTTGGTCTGTAAGTCGGCGCTGGTCTCACTCGCGCCCTGGCTCTTGAGTGCAGCGCATGCGCAGGGCGCGCTGGCGCCAGCCGCCGGCCCGGCCACCCCAACCGTGGCCCCTTCGGTCGCGACGGCGCAGAAGGGACAGCCCGTCATGCTGGCCTTTCGCGATGTGGAGATTGCCGAGGTGGTCTCCGCATTCAGCGCCTCCATGGGCGTGCCCTTTCTGGTCGATGCGCGCGTCAAGGGGCGCATCAGCCTGGAGGCCCCCAAGCCTGTCTCGCTGGAGAAGGCCTATGAGCTCTTGGTCTCCACCCTGAGCCTGCAGGGCTTCTCGGTGATTCGATCGAATGGCTTTGTGCGGGTGGTGCCGACCACGGAGGCCAAGCTCTTTGTGCCGGGCATGAGCGAGGCCACTGGTGGTATGGCAGCGGCCACCCGCATCTTCACCCTGCAGCATGAGGATGCAAACCAGATGATGGCGTCTATCCGTGCCCTGGTGCCAGCGAGCAATCCCATTACCGTGAACCCGAGCAGCAACAGCCTGATCATCTCCGACACGGCAGAGAATCTCTCGCGGATTGCCGAGGTCATTGCTGCGCTCGACAAGCCCGAGCTGGGTCTGCTGCGGGTCGTGAGCCTACAGCATGCGCATGTGAGCGACCTCATGCCCACAGTCGACCAGCTCATGAATGCGCCGCGGGGCCAGGCGGCCAAGGGCGCTGTGACCCAACAGTCGGTCACCCTCCTTGCCGATCCCGCACAAAACCGGCTGATGCTGCGCAGCTTCAGTGGGGCCAAGCTCGATCAGGCCGAGCGGCTCGTGCGCGAGCTCGATACCCCCTTGGCCAAGCCCGGCAATGTGAATGTGGTCTACCTCAAGAACGCAGAGGCAGCCCGCCTCGCAGCGACTCTGCAGGCGATTTACACGGGTGTGGGCGGAGCCACTGCCGCGAGCACGGCGGGTTCGAACACTGCCAATAGTGCGCAGGCCCGTCCCGCGAACGCGGCAGGCAATGCCTCGAGCAATGCTTCGAGTGGTGCGTCGGCTGCCGCTGCGGTGACCATCAAGCCTGGTGTCACCATTCAGCCCGAGCCCACGCTCAACGCCCTTCTGGTTGTTGCGCCTCCAGCGGTCTACAAGGAAATTCGCTCGGTCATTGACCAGCTCGATGTCCGGCGCGCACAGGTCTATATTGAGTCGCTCATTGTTGAGGTCAGTGCCGATCGCGCGGCCGAGTTTGGCATTCAGTTTCAGTACCTCAATGGCCTGAACGAGAACACAGTGGAGGCCATTGGCGGCACCAACTTCAATGCGCGCGGCGGTGGCAACAACCTGCTCGATTTGGCCGCCAACCCGTTGGCTGCCGGCCAGGGCCTGAATGTGGGTGTCATCAAAGGCACGGTGAGCTTTGGTGGCAACACCATTGCCAACCTGGGGCTCTTGGCCCGCGCACTCGAGAGCCAAGGCGGGGGCAACATCATTGCCACGCCCAATCTGCTCACCCTCGACAATGAGGAAGCCAAGATTGTGATTGGTCAGAACGTGCCCTTCATTACGGGTTCCTTCACCACCTCAGGCAACAACGCAGGCAATCCCTTCCAGACCATTGAGCGCAAGGATGTGGGCACTACCCTGCGCGTGCGTCCTTTGGTCACCGAGGGCGGTGTGATCAAGCTGCAGATCTTTCAAGAGGTCTCTAGCGTGAGCCAGCGGCTCTCCGAGGGCATCATCACCAACAAGCGCTCGATTGAGTCCACGGTCTTGGTCGATGACCAACAGATGGTGGTGCTCGGTGGACTGATCCAAGACGAGAACAACCAGGGCGAGGGCAAGGTGCCTGGTCTGGGCGATATTCCACTCCTCGGGCAGCTCTTTCGGTATGACACCACGGGACGGCGCAAGACCAATCTCTTTGTGTTTCTGCGGCCTGTGGTCATTCGCACCTCGGAAGATTCCAACCGCTTAACCATGGGCCGATACGAGGCCATGCAGGCACAGCGCGCCGCACAGCCCGCCCGCTCGAATGCGCCGTTGCTGCCAGACCTTGGACAGCCTGCGCTTCCTCCAGCGCCTGTGCGCCGATGATGGACATTGCAAGGCTGCGTCGGTTTCGGATGGCCCCTGCGCTTGACGGCGCGCAGGCCTGGTACTGCGAGGCTACGCCTGCAGAGGAACTGGCCTGGTTTCTGGGGCTGCCGGAACTGGCTCAGGCCCTTCCTGTTGAGAAGCCCGAGGCAGAGGTGATTGCGCGCCTGAACGAGGCCTTCGGGGAGGCCACAGCAGCGCAGGTCATTGGCGCAGCGGAACTGGGTGATCGACTCTCTTCCCTGTTGCAAGAGGGCGTGGTGAGCCACGATGGCGAGGAGTTCGATGACGAGGCGCCTGTCATTCGCATGATCAATGCCATCTTGCAAGAGGCGGTGAGTCGCAAGGCCTCCGATATTCACCTCGAGCCGTATGAGCAAGAGAGTGTGGTGCGGTTTCGTGTCGATGGCCTGCTGCGCGATGTGGCCCACCCGCCGCGCACGCTGCACGCAGCACTGATCTCGCGCATCAAGGTCATGGCCCAGCTCGATATTGCCGAGAAGCGCCTTCCCCAGGATGGCCGCATGACCGTGCGCGGTGGCAGTGGCGTCTTGGATATTCGCGTGAGCACACTTCCGACGGGTCAGGGCGAGCGTGCCGTGCTGCGGCTTCTCGATAAGGGTCAGGCCCGGCTCTCACTTGAAGCCCTTGGCATGGCGCAGGACACGCTGCAGACGGTTCAACAGCTGATTGAGCGGCCGCACGGCATTGTGCTGGTGACAGGCCCGACTGGCTCGGGCAAGACCACCACCCTCTACGCAGCGCTCAGCCGCCTCGACGCTGCAAGCCGCAACATCATGACGGTGGAAGACCCGATTGAGTACGACATGCCAGGGGTCTCACAGACCCAGGTGCATCCCAAGATTGGCCTCTCGTTTGCGCAGTCCCTGCGATCGATTCTGCGTCAGGACCCAGACGTCATCATGATTGGCGAGATTCGTGACCTGGAGACTGCGCAGATCGCCATTCAGGCCTCGCTCACGGGGCACCTCGTGCTGGCCACACTGCACACCAATGACGCACCCTCGGCCGTCACCCGACTGCTCGACATGGGCGTGGAGTCCTTCCTGCTCTCCTCGAGCCTGGTTGGGGTCATGGCCCAGCGCCTGGTACGGCAGACCTGCAAGGCCTGCGCGGGTGCGGGCTGCGCCGCCTGCGATGCCACCGGCTTTAAGGGTCGATTGGGCATCTTTGAAATGTTGGTCATGGACGATACGCTGCGAACCGCGGTGAAGGACCGTCAAGACGCCTCCGAGATTCGCAGGCTTGCCGCCTCACAGGGCTTTCGCAGCCTGCGTGAGGATGGCGAGCGCTTGGTGAGCCTCGGGTTGACCACCGCGGCAGAGGTGGCACGGGTGACCGAGCTTGGAGACCTTGAATGAGACTGCCCCGTCGGCCTGAGGGCCGGCGTCTCTCGGACCGTGAGCTTGAATTCATGGTGCGGCAGCTCGCAGCACTGCTGCAGGCAGGCATTCCACTGGAGCGCGCCTTGGGCACGCTGGCGGCACAGGCAAAACCGAAGGCCGCCGAAATGATGACGGGACTGCGCGATCGTCTGCGCGAGGGCGCCTCGCTCAGCCGTGCAATGGCGGGCTACGAGCGTGACTTCTCTGAGAGCTTTCGCGGCCTGGTGGCGGTGGGGGAGGGCTCGGGAAGCCTCGCCACCGTTCTCGAGCGTATGGCCGACTCCATGGCCAATGCCAATCGGCTGCGCCAGGGACTCGTCTCGGCCATGGCCTACCCCTTCATTGTCACCTTGGTGGCGCTCTTGGTGGTCTTCGCACTCATGACCTATGTGGTGCCCCAGATCGTCACCGTGCTGGCGGCTCAGAACCAGACGCTACCGTTTCTCACGCGTGCCCTCATGGCGGTGAGCGGGTTTCTTCAGGCCTATGGCAGTGGGCTGCTTCTGGGCCTCTTGCTGGCGGGCGTGGCCGCTTCACTTACGGTGAGCCGTTCAGCCGCGCTGCGCCTTGCTTCAGACAGATTCCTGCTGGGCCTGCCGCTGCTGGGGCCTATGCTGCGTGCCCATGAGTCGAGTCGGCTGGCCAGCACCCTGGCGCTCTCGCTCTCGGGCGGGGTGTCGCTTCTGAAGGCCCTGGGCACTGCGAGCCGCGTGGTGCGCAACCGAGATCTGCGCGCGCGCCTGACCCAGGCAGCCAGTGATGTACGAGAGGGAGCGGAGCTGGGCCGTGCGCTCAGCCAGCAGGGTGGCTTTCCCGCGCTACTCACGCAGCTCATCAGCACGGGCGAGCGCAGTGGTGAGCTGCCCAAAATGCTTGAGCTTGCAGCCGATCAGCTCTCGGCGGACCTGCGCCAGAAGACAAGCCTGCTCACCACCATTCTTGAGCCTGCGCTCATTCTGGGCATGGGCCTTATCGTCTTGCTCATCGTGCTGGCGGTCATGATGCCGCTCATTGAAATGAACACCCTGCTTCGATAGGCTCCGAACATGATGCAAATCGCGTTGACTTCAGCCCCCTGGTATTGGCGCCTTTTGGCCATGCTGGTGTGGCTCTTGGTGGGCATGCTGCTCGCCCGGCTGGGTTACGGGATCTGGCTTGCGACATCGGCTCTGCCGCCCGCTGAGGTGGTCGCCCCACAAGCCCCTGCGGGCCCGGCGCCCCTGTCTGCGCTGGAGCGCGCGCTTGGAGCTCGGCAGGGCCAGGAGTCTGCGCTCACGGCTGCCGATGTGCGGCTGGTCGGCCTCATGGCGGGCCCCAAGGGAGGCGTGGTGAGTTTGAGCATTCGCAACGGCCCTGTGCGTCAGCTGGTGATGGGTCAGACTGCCCCCGATGGCTGGCGGTTTAGCGCGCTTGAAGGCGGTGAGGTGGTCTTGGAGTATGGTGCCCAGCAACTGCGCATTCCAGCGCATGCGCCGAAGAACGGGCTTCCACTCGCAGGTTCACCAGGGTGAAGGAATAGCCCAGCCGGCCGCTTTCTGCCGCTGAAACAGGAGCTCGAGAAGGCAGTGAGCCTCTGTGTCGGAGCAGGCCAGACCTGCCTTGGCGGTGGGCACATGAAAGACCCAGTTCATGCCTTTGGGTGTGAGGCTACAGTTGATGGTGCTCACAAGGCCCTGACCAACCACAGGCGTCTCCGCATTTCTTTGCTTGGGCGATGCGTCTCCGCCTTTTTGAACAAAAGGGGCGACGATCTCCGCGTGGGAGGGCGGTGTGTTCTCGGCCTCACGACTATTGAGCAGCTTGTAGGCTTGCTGAATGAGCCCTTGGCTCAGCCTGCGCGTCATCCAGACCGTCGCTTCCCGTTCGCTGTGGGTGAGACGAAGCCAGAGGCGATCTTCGGAGTCACTGTAGCCCGCTGTGAGCGAGGCAAACCAGAAAATGGAATCTTCTTTGGTCATAGCAGAGCAATGTCGTAACTGCCTGGGCCGAAGTCGCCATCGACCGAGAGCGTAATAGGTTTACCGATTTCGTCCATCAATGCATTGAGGAATCCGGCCTCCTCCTCGAGAAAGCGCTCGACCACGTCAGGGCTGGCCATGATCCGGAATTCCTTGGGGTGAAACTGCCGCGCCATGCGCGCAATCTCGCGCAGAATTTCGTAGCAGATGGTCTGTGCGGTCTTGATGCGCCCCTGACCTTCACAGGATGGGCAGCTGCGCGTCATTTGCTGGGCCAGAGAGTCGCGTGTGCGCTTGCGTGTGAGCTCTACCAGGCCCAGTGAAGTAAAGCCACTGATGCGTACCTTGGTGCGGTCAGCCTCCAGTGCGTGCGCGAGCTCAGCCTGCACCTGCGCCTTATGGTCTTCATCGAGCATGTCAATGAAGTCCACCAGAATAATGCCGCCCAGGTTTCTCAGGCGCAGCTGACGGGCAATGGCCTGCGCCGCCTCGAGATTGACTTTGAACACCGTCTCGGCAAAGCTGCGGCCGCTCACGAACCCACCCGTGTTGACGTCGACAATGGCCATGGCCTCGGCCTGGTCAATTACAAGGTAGCCCCCGCTCTTGAGGTCTACGCGGCGCTTGAGGGCCTGCTCGATCTCTTGTTCGATGTTGTGCAGTTCAAAGAGGGGTCGCTCGCCCTCAAAATTCTCGAGCCGATCGAGCACGCCGGGCATGTATTGCTGGGCAAAGATGCGAAGACCATCAACGCGGTAGGGGTCATCAACCAACACACGTGCGGTCTTCTCACTGACCCAGTCCCGCAGCACGCGCTGGGGCAGATTGAGCTCCTTGTAGAGCACTGTGCCTGGGCCTGCCTGGTGGCTTGCTGCCAGTATCTCGGACCAGCGTTGTCGCAGGTAGGCCATATCGTGTTGCAAGGCCTCGTCGCTGGCGTCCTCGGCCGAGGTCCGGGCAATAAAACTGCCGGGCTCGTCCAATGCGGTGAGTGCCAAGAGCCTTGCCTTGAGGGCCTCTCTGGCCTCGGGGTCGGCAATGCGCTGGCTGATGCCAATGCGCGGCTCGGCCTCTTCGTTGCGCAGACTGAAGGGCAGATAGACCAGATAGCGGCCCGCAATCGAGAGCTGTGTAGAGAGCCGAGCGCCCTTGCTGCCCAGCGGGTCCTTCAGAACCTGAACCAGAAGCTGCTGGCCTTCGTACAGCACACGCTCGACCGGCTTGGGCGAATCGAGTCTTTGGCCATCTTGCTGACGGGCCTGCCAGACATCAGCCACATGCAGAAATCCTGTGCGCGCAAAGCCAGCCTCGACGAAGGCAGCCTGCATGCCGGGGAGTACCCGCGTGATGCGACCCATCACGATGTTGCCCACCGCACCCCGTTGGGCAACGCGCTCTACTTCAATCTCTTGCACAACACCCTGAATCAGTCGCGCAGCACGAGACTCAAAGGGTGTAGCCTGCAGAAAAATTTCTTCTGCGTGGGGCACCAGGGATGCGTTCATAAGATCTGCTGAAGTAAGGTCTGGGTCTCAAAGAGCGGGAGGCCCATGATGCCAGAGGGGCTGCCTCGCACCCATTCAATCTGTGCAGCTGCATGACCTTGAATGGCGTAGGCACCAGCCTTGTCCATGGGCTCTTGCGTGGAAATCACCCACTGGATCCATGCCTCAGCGAGCGGCGCAAACCTCACCTCAGATCGGCTCAGGCAGCACAAGGGCCGCTCGTTTGGGGTGCGCGCAACGGCCACCGCAGTGAGGACCTCATGGGTCTGGCCCGAGAGCTGCAGCAGCATGCGTTGGGCATCGGCCGCGTTCACTGGCTTACCAAAAATCTCATGGTTGTATGCAACTGTGGTGTCGCTTGCCAACACGGGCACACCCTCAAGGCCATGCGCCTGCGCGCGGCGCAGCCCCGCATGTAGTTTGGCCTTGGTGACCCGCTCCACATAGGCGCTGGGGTTCTCATTCGGCAGAGGGATCTCTAGCGACTCTGCATCCTCTTGTGATGATGGCTTAAGCACCACCAACTCGAATCCAAGACTGGGGGAGAGCTGCTCGAGCAGCTGCTTTCGGCGGGGTGACTGCGAGGCAAGAATCAGGCGGCGGGACATGGCCTGAAGTATGCCAGCGCGCTCGACGGCTCGTGCGCTACGTTGCGCTACCGGAGCAGGTCAAGTGCCTTGCGCAGATTCACATTTGATTGCGCCAACACCGCGGTGCTGGCTTGCTGGCGAATCTGGGTGGTGGCGAGCTTTGTTGCTTCCGAGGTGTAGTCAAGGTCTCCGGTCATGGACTGTTGACGAGAGATTTCCAAGGATTCCTCGGAGAGTTTGCCAATCTGCAGCTCGAGTCGGTTCATGAAGCCCCCAACCTGAGCCCGCCGTTCGATGAGCTCGGTTTGAGCAAGCTGGAGGGCATCTAGGGTTGACTGGGTCTGCTCGTGGCGGGCAAGACCAAGCTCAAGATTTAACAAATCAGCGGTCGCGGCGAGTTTCGATCTCGGTCCGGCGAGATTGGGAATGTCCAGTGCAATGGTGTCGTCCTCTGAGGTTCCCACTTGGAAATGAAAGCGCGAGGCCTCTGCAGTCAGGCGCGCATCGGCGGTTGGGCCGCCGAACTGTCCGGCATGAAATCCAAGCCGATAGAAGCGACTGTTCTCACCAAAGCCCTCGTCCCCTACGGTGACCGAGAACCGTTGCTCCCCGTCAGTTGACGAGAGCAAGACACCGCCGTACCGGGTTACTGCATCGATACTGCTGTCAGTCGGTCGAGCAACACCCCGCACAGCGCCAGAATCTGGCTGGTTACCTGCAAGTTCTTCGGTTGATATGGACAGTCCATCGTCGCCGCCGATGCTGGCTTGCGTGATGTTGAAAGGAACGCCGGGCCGTGTACTGACAAGGGTAACGCTGTCTCCAGATACAGACACCGCAAGATTTGATAGGCGACCATCGTCGATCGCTGCTTGGATGTCGGCTGCAAGGGCTGCTGCAGTGATCGCTGGTGTGCTTGGGGTGCGTTGAAAGTTCACTCCGTTGATACCCAAATCGATGCCAAGGCTGTCGGTGTAGGTGATCCAACTCTTCATGGTGGATACGTCAGACTGGCTCAGGCGCACGCTACTGGTATGGCTCAGGTTGTCAATGCTGATCGTGGTCTGGCCACCTGCCTGCTGATCGGCGTCAACGGACCCTCCAATGATCACCAGGTGATATCGCCCTGGGCGGTCAATTGTTGCGCTGGCTGTGTTCCACGCCTGATCTTGCCCTGCCGTGTTTCCAGAGGCGTTGAGAACCTGAATCGAGTGGCCTGTTGTTGGATCTACGAGGTAGGCGGAGACATCGTAGGTATCGCCAGTGGAGTCAGCTTTCCATTGAAAGCTTACGGTATTACCTAGACCTTGATCGAACGCTACCGCATTTGAGGTGACCATATAGGGACCCTTGACGACCTGTCCCACAGTAAAGTCGTCGCCGTAAGGCACGTTGCTGGTGATCAGGCGAAACTCGCCATTGCCGTTGCCATTTCGATCGGGATTTTGCACATAGAGTTGGGTTGAGAATCCCTGATCTGCGGGCACCCCCAGACCTGTCAGGGGTAGTGTCCCGTCTGTTGGGATTGGCCAATCTATAGTGGTGGTCCAGGGGGATGCGCCAGCGGGCGGTATTTCGATCGTTCCGATGACGGGATCTCCTGGGGACACTGGGTCTGATTTGGCTGCAAATCCTGATGTGCCCGCACTATTTCTTTGGCCATAGAAAGAGGTGACAAAGAAGTTCCCATAAGAGCTTGCAAGGGAGGCGGTCAAGGGATTTTGAAGCCGATCTTGAAAGTCAATCGACCCGGCCTGTACCCATTCCCCACTGAGCAGTTTGAACACCTGTCCATCTCTTACCTCAATGCCGTTTTCCACCGTGTTGGGCATCACGAGCCGCTCGGTCGGTCGACCGTAGTGATAAAAGCTCGCTGTGGTGCTGCCTCCAGCGGTGGCCTGGGGGTTCTCTACTGGAATGCTTTGAAGTGTGATCTTTGTGACCTGTGCAACACCATCAGCGCCGTCTAAACCAAAGGCTGCTGATGACATCCCTGTGATGGTGTTGTCATACCAAGCAGAGAGGTTTCGTCCATCTGGTGTGCGCAAGGTAAGGGCCTCGCGCTGTGGAATCGCAAGCACCCCATGACGCCCGTAGTCTTTTGCGATTGCCTGCGCGATGCGGTCAAGTCGATCAGCAATGGGCTCGGACTGGATGAGCTCAATCTTCACCTCGACCCCATTGAGCCAGAGTGAGTAGGTGCCTGTGGCCAGCGTGTTGGTGTCGGTGAGTAAGCCCTGAATCTCCGCGGCGGCGGGCTTTGCGATGACCCCCGTTAGGCTGCTGGACTCATTGATTGCGGCAGCCAGGGCAATCGCACTCGCCCCCGGGTCGCTGGTATTGGCGACGGTTGATGAATAAGGGTCGTCGGTAGGTCGCGACTCTCGTATGGCCACGCCGTTGATCACAAGACTCGTCTCCCCAAGTCTGTCTGGGTCTACCGCAATACTCGCGTCCAAGGTTCGGGTGACCAGTTCCGCCGTTTGGGCTTGTCCTGGAATGGTAAGGTCAAACGGGACACCACCACGTTGCGCTGTGATTAGCAACTCTTCCTCGGTCCCCCCTTTGGAGGCTGTTACTCCGAGGGTGGCACTCTTGAGGTTAATGGCGCGAATCAAATCGTCTCGAACGTCCTGGGGGTGTCGACGGAAGCGATTGTCGGTCGTCACTCGCACACCGTTAATATCGACGGAGGTTCTTTCGCCATGTCGAACTGTGCCCGTTACTTTCAGCGAGGTGACCTGCGGCTGAGCAGGTAAGACCTCGGGGCGCGCGCTGGTCATTGCATGCACACTGGTGCCACCGAAGGCTCCTGGCTCAAGGCCTAGCTTCTCGAGGCTACCCGAGTAAGTCTCCTCCAATCGGATCTCACCGTCGCGGGCGGTTTCGAGGGTAATGGTTGCCGCTTGAACGCCAGATCGAAGGCCTGTGGCCTGTTCAAATCGAAGGGTCTCTGCCTCGGTCTGAAAGCTCACCTCGATGTTCCGCCCGTCCCGGGCGATGAGGGTGACCCCCTGATCAGGATGTCCAGCGCTCACGGCAATGACGCCTGTCTGTTCTGACACAGCATTGATTGCGAACAGCACCCGCCTTCGCGTCTCGTCCGGGTTGTTGGCAACCGTCTCTATAGGCCGGGTGTTGACCCCGTTGATCTCGATGGTCCCCGACATTCGCGTACGCGTGTCCATCGCGCGGCCGGTGAATACATTCTCGTTGACTGTGGCCCTTACGCCCGTGACCCCCGAAGCCCGGTTGATGACCGCCGCCCGGGAAATGGCACTGGACGCCGCATTTTCAGGTGGTGAGACCAAGTCGTCGCTGGTTTGTGGCGCACCGATGGGCTCGTCGTTCAGAAGGAGGTCTGGCTGAATCGGGGCCGTGAGTGCAGGTGTCACCGAAATAGTCAGCGATAGATTTTCTCCACTGACATCCAAGGGATCCTGATTGACATCTTGGAACCGATAGCTGAGGCTGCCCTCAAGAAATTGCGCATTTTCTCCGCTAGCCGATTGAATCAGCACGCGCCCCTGGCTGACATTCACGCTCAGCGTGACAGCAACAGTCTCCCCCCTCGCGGGAGTGAACGTGCCCGTTGCGCTTCCATCTGCTGCGATCTGGATGCTGAGTGCTCCAGAAGTGAGAAAGCGCCCCGGCCCAATAAACCGCTCCGACACATTGCTTTCGAGCAGGTCAGCACCTGTCACAGTGATTGTGCGTTGAGGATCCAGGATGCTCGAGGCAAACAATGGCGCACTCGTGAAGTTGCGCACGGGCAAGTTCCCAACAGCCTCACCCGCAGCGCCAGTGAGCAGGGGCTTGCCAGCCCAGTTTGCGGCTTGGATACTTCTCGCCAGTTCTGCGCGCATGGCCTGAAACTCAAGATCAAGGCTCTGGCGCATCGGCTCCGACAGCAGTGGCTGGCGTGCCTGAAGCGCCAAGGTTTGCAGGCGGCCCAGCTGCTCATTGATGCTCGAGAGAGACTGATCTACTGCTTGGGCCATGGAAATGGCCGCGTGAGTGTTTTCGACGGCCTGTCCGAGCGCGCGTTGCTTTTGGGCAAGCAGGCTTAGCTGAGACGCCCCGACAGCATTATCACGAGGGCTATTGATCTCCAGCCCAGTCGAGAGTTTTGCCATAGCAGTCGTCATCTGGCGCTCGTTTCTATAGAGGGCCAGTTGCGCTACGGTTCCGACGGATCCTGCATGAATGATGGGCATGGTGAACTCTGTCGAGTCGTCGACAGGGGTATTCGCTGCAAACGCTATGCCACACTCAGCAAATGAGCCGCGACAACCAAGCCCTCGTCTTCTGCCAGGTAGTGGACCACTATGGCGATGCGGGGGTTTGCCTCAGGCTTGCCAAGGGCTTGGCCGCCCGGGGCTGCGAGACGACGGTGGTGATTGACCAGAAGGCCCTGATTGAGCAGATGCAGCCAAACCTGCCCGAAGGCGTCCATGTGACGAGCACCCCGCCTGATCTTGACCTCAATGCCGTGCCGGACCTGGTCGTGGAGGCGTTTCAGCATGAGGCGCCTTTGACGTTCCGGCTTGCGCTGGAGCGAGCTTTCTCGCTTGGCGCGCGCACCCGCCGGGTTTCTTTGGATTACCTCGCCACCGAGCCTTGGTCCCAAGACTGTCAGGGTCTGAAGTCCCCAGATCAAGCCGTCCGACGTGCGCTCAATCCGCAGGGCGGCGTGACGCTCAACCCCAAGGGTCCGGCGGCGGAGCGCATCTGGCTTGCGCCCAGCTTTTCTGCCCGCGGCCCTGGTCTGATTCGAGGTACTTGGATCGAGGCGACGGCGCCTGAGCGCAGGCGACTGCGCGCCCGGCTGGGTGCAGATGATGAGACCTTCCTGGTGATGGGGTTTGGCTACGCCGATGCGCCCTGGGCGTCCCTGCAGAGAGCCTTTGACCTGCATGGGCTGCCGCCCGGGTTCCAGAGGGCCTTGCTCTATCGGCCGCAAGGGCTTTCGCTTACCCACGACGAGTTTGATCTGGCCCTGCAGGCCTGTGATCTGAATTTTGTGCGCGGTGAGGACTCATTTGTTCGGGCGCACTGGGCAGCAGCAAGCCTGTGGCGCGTGCCGTTTGTCTGGCAGCCGTATCGACAAGAGGGCATGTCTCACCGAGACAAGCTTGAGGGCTGGCTTGACCAGATCTTTCGACCCTCGCATGCCATGGTGCACCTGGAGGCCCTGCATTTTGCCTTTAATGGCATGGCCGAGACGCCCAGCGTGGCCGCCTGTTGGAGGGGCGTGCTGGCAGACTGGACGCCCATGCGTGACCATCTTCAGGATGCCTGCAGGGGATTGGCTGAGCAGCCCGCATTGGAGGAGCGGTTGCTTGCGCTCATGGGGGAACGGACAGAGTCGGCTAGAATCAGAGGCTAACGTTTATCCACTCACTCCAAGACCCGCATTATGAAAATCGCTCAAGAACTCCGCGTCGGCAATGTCTTCATGCTCGACGGTCAGCCTCAGGTTGTGCTGAAGGCCGAATACAACAAGTCCGGCCGCAACGCGGCTGTGGTCAAAATGAAATACAAGAGCTTGCTCACGGGCTCTGGCTCCGAGCAGGTCTTCAAGGCTGACGAGAAGTTCGAAGACCTTGTGCTCGATCGCAAAGAAGCCACCTACTCGTACTTCGCAGACCCCATGTATGTCTTCATGGATGTTGAGTACAACCAGTTCGAGGTCGAGGCCGACTCCATGGGCGATGTACTCAACTACCTCGAAGACGGTATGCCCGTTGAAGTGGTGTTCTATGACGGTCGCGCCATTTCAGTCGAAATGCCCACCTCTGTGGTGCGCGAAGTTGCCTACACCGAGCCGGCTGTCAAAGGCGACACCTCGGGCAAAGTCATGAAGCCTGCGCGCATTGCACCCACCGATTTTGAAATCTCTGTGCCGGCGTTTGTCGAGATCGGTGACAAGATCGAGATCGACACGCGAACCCACGAGTACCGCAACCGCGTGAAGTAAGTCGCACGAAAGACGGGGCTAGGCTTCGTCTTTCAGCAGCGTCTTGAGAACGGCCCGCATCTGGTCTTGCCAGGCGGGCCTTTTCATTTGGAAGGTGCGCTCGGTGGTGCTGCAGTCGAGTTGTGAGTTGCGAGGCCTTGGCGCAGGCGCATTGAACTGCTCGGTGGTGATGGCCTCCACTTGCTTGGACGCGGTGATGGTCCAAGGCCGATTTGGAGCGTATGTCCTGGCCTCCTCGAGCAGTGCGAGGGCGAACCCGTGCCAGCTCACGGATCCCTCAGCCGTGAGATGGTAGATGCCACGGGCAGGCTTTGCGGCATCGGTATAAAGCCCGTTCATGGGCCAGTTTTCGCAGATGTTCAGGCTGGCCTCTGCCAGCCACTCCGCACTGGTTGGTGCACCCACTTGGTCGGCCACAACCCGCAGTTGGTCGCGCTCCTGAGCAAGCCTGAGCATGGTCTTGAGAAAGTTTCCGCCGTGTGCGGAAAAGACCCAGCTTGTTCTGAAAATCAGGCACTCTGCGCCTGATTGCAGCAGACCCTGCTCGCCTTGCGCCTTGGTCTTACCGTAGACGCTCTGAGGGTCGACTGCGTCGTCTGGTGCATAGGACTCTGAGCCCGGCTTTGTACCGCTGAAGACATAGTCAGTGGAGTAGTGCACGACGGGCAACCCGTGTGCTGCCGCTACAGCCCCAATGATCGCAGGCGCAAGGCCGTTCACTGCATAGGCAAGTTCGGGTTCTGCCTCTGCCTTGTCTACCGCGGTGTAGGCCGCCGCAAGGATCAGATGACTGGGCTGGTGGGTGAGGATGAGTTGCTCGAGCCTCGACTGAAAGCCTGTGGTGTCCTGCGCACATTGGCTCAGGTCTAGTGCGGTCCGGTCAGCCTGCGCAAGGGGCCGGCCCAGCGTGACTGCGCGGGCAGCCAGGCAGCGTCCAACCTGCCCTGAGGCGCCAATGACGAGAGGCTTCAATCGAACAGAAGGCCCGCCGATTGAGCCTGGGCGAGGGTGGGGGCCTGTGCATCCTTGGCAGAAACGAGGGGCTCGGAAATGCCAAGGCTCTCGAGCGGCCATTGGATGCCGAGGGCTGGATCATTCCAGTGCACTGCGCCTTCGGTCTCCGGCGCATAGTACTGCGTAGTCTTGTAGAGGAAGTCGGTACCGTCCTCTAAGACCAGGAACCCATGGCCATAGCCCGGAGGCACATAGAGTTGGTTGTGGTTGATCTCGCTCAAGAGATGACCAGCCGCCTGCCCGAATGTGGGAGATGACTGCCTTAAGTCCACCACCACGTCGTACACCGCCCCGCGTGAGACCCGCACCAGCTTACCTTGGGCCATGGCACCACGCTGAAAGTGAAGGCCTCGCAAGACCCCCTTGTTCGACCGGGAATGGTTGTCTTGCACGAAGCGCGTCTCAAGGCCATGTTCGGCGAGCACCCGGGAGCTAAAGCTCTCAAAGAAGAACCCTCGGGCATCACCAAAGACCCGTGGTTCGATGAGCAGCACGTCTGCAAACGGGGCGAGTCTGCCAATCTTCATGGGTGTGTGTGGTTGGTGGGGTCAGTTGGGCGATGTAAAAACAGGCACATCGAGTAGGCGCAGCAAGTACTGCCCATAGCCCGTCTTGGCTAAGGGGGCTGCCAAGGCTTTGAGCTGGGCATCGTCAATCCAGCCGCGGCGCCAGGCAATTTCTTCCGGGCAGGAGACCTTCAGGCCCTGTCGCTTCTCGATGGTCTGAATGAACTGGCTGGCTTCGAGCAGCGAATCGTGGGTGCCGGTGTCCAGCCAGGCGTGGCCGCGGCCCATCACCTTTACATGGAGGTCGCCTGCTTCAAGGTAGATGCGGTTGAGGTCGGTGATCTCAAGCTCACCCCGAGCCGAGGGCTTGAGTGCCTTCGCACGCGGCACCACCTGCTCGTCATAGAAGTAGAGCCCCGTGACGGCATAGCGGCTTTTCGGCTGCTGTGGCTTTTCTTCGAGGGAGACGGCCTGACCCTGGGCATTGAACTCCACCACCCCGTAACGCTCAGGGTCTGTGACGGGATAGGCAAATACAGTCGCACCTGCTTGCGCTTGATGGGCCTGTCGTAATTGGGGCGCGAGGTCGTGACCGTAGAAGAGATTGTCGCCCAGGACCAGGGCACTGGGCCCGCCCTGCAGAAACGTCTCACCGATCAGGAAGGCCTGAGCCAGTCCGTCGGGCGAGGGCTGAACCGCGTATTCAAGCCTGAGACCCCATTGCTGTCCATCACCCAGAAGCTGCTGAAAACGTGGGGTGTCCTGCGGGGTGGAGATAATCAGAATGTCGCGCATGCCCGCCAGCATCAGGATGCTTAATGGGTAATAGACCATTGGCTTGTCATAGACGGGCAGGAGCTGCTTGCTCACCGCCAGGGTCGCAGGGTGCAGCCGTGTGCCGGAGCCGCCCGCCAGAATGATGCCGCGTCGATTCATGCGGAGGCCTCTGTTCCGTATTGTTTGTGAATCCAGTTCTGATAATCACCCGACTGAACGCGAGCCACCCAGTCTTGGTTGTTGAGATACCAGTCGACGGTTTTCTCGATGCCCGTCTCAAATGTTTCGGCGGGTTTCCAGCCTAATTCTGTGTAGATTTTATTGGCATTAATGGCATATCGCCGATCATGTCCAGGCCGATCCTTCACAAAGGTCATCAGGTTCTGGTGCTGGCCACCGGCCGCACGAGCAGAGTCTGGGCTTTTTGAATCCAAAAGACGGCAAATGGTGCGCACAATTTCAATATTGGGCTGCTCGTTCCATCCGCCAATGTTATAGGTCTCCCCTGGTCGCCCAGCCTCGAGCACACGGCGTATTCCAGCGCAGTGGTCACCCACATACAGCCAGTCGCGAATATTCATGCCATCGCCATAAATGGGTAATGGCTTGCCGGCGAGCGCATTGGCAATCACCAGCGGAATGAGCTTTTCAGGAAACTGGTACGGCCCGTAGTTATTGGAGCAATTGGTCGTCAGTACGGGCAAACCGTAGGTGTGGTGCCAGGCACGAACCAGGTGGTCGCTCGCGGCCTTGCTTGCTGAGTAGGGGCTATTGGGAGCGTAGGGGGTGGTCTCTTCAAACGCAGGGTCCTTGGCATGGAGTGAGCCGTAGACCTCGTCGGTCGATACATGCAGAAATCGGAATGCTGATTTCTGTGGCTCTCGCAGTGATTTCCAGTGGTGGAGTGCCGCCTGCAGGAGCGTATAGGTGCCCTGGATGTTGGTCTTAATAAACGCGTCTGGCCCGTGAATCGAGCGGTCTACATGCGACTCCGCCGCGAAGTGCACAACGGCACGAATCGAGTTCTCTTCAAAAATCCTGGAAAGGCGTTCGGCGTCGAGAATATCGCTATGAACAAAACGATACGCGGGGCTAGATTCGACAGATTTGAGGCTCTCGAGATTGCCCGCGTAGGTGAGGGCATCGAGATTGAGCAGCGGTTCGCCAGCGGCTTCAAGCCACTGGTGAACAAAGTTACTGCCAATGAAGCCGGCACCGCCCGTCACGAGAATCATGACGGGCAGTGTAGCAGAGCCCCGCTCAGGCGCTGGCTTGAATCAAGAAGGACTCGAGCGTTCTGCCCCCGGCGACTGACTTGGCAAGCCACGTGGGCATTTTGCCGCGGCCAGTCCAGGTATTTCCTGCGTCGTCTTTGTACTTGGGGGCTACTTTTTTACCGGCAGTGGCTCGTTTGGCGGTTGGCTTACGACCAGGTTTAGCTGCTGCGGGTCGGCCGGGTTTACGGCCACGCTTTTTCTCTCCGTCTTTGGAGTCAACCAGACCGAGTTCCTCGGCGGTTATTCCATATTCAGCGATCTGCTTTTTGATGGTTTTGAGAACCGATGAATATTCTTCCTTGCGCTGTCGCTCTGCTTGCTTTTTAAGGTCCTCGATTTGAGCCATCATTTCCGAATAGGTTGCCATGCTGTAATTCCTTAATGAGAGGTTTATTAAAAAATAGATGATCAATACTAATGGATTTCACGTGCTAATACAAAATATGGCGTATTAATCGCTTATTACTCTTGCCGCTAGACCTTTACTGCGGTGACATACAAAAAGAGCCGAGAAGGTAGAATTTGCGAAGAAAAGAAGACGACGCTGGGAGGCGGAATGAGGATTTCAATTGTGGGCACGGGCTATGTGGGCCTCGTTACGGGCGCCTGTCTGGCCGATGCGGGCAACGATGTGCTCTGTCTCGATCTGGATGCCAACAAGATCAGAATTCTTCACGAGGGCGGTATTCCCATTCATGAGCCGGGTCTCCTCGACGTGGTGCGCAAGAACGTGGCGGCTGGTCGCCTGCGATTCACCACGTCAGTCGAAGAGAGCGTCGCTTTTGGTCTGGTGCAGTTTATTGCAGTGGGCACGCCACCCGATGAAGATGGGTCGGCCGACCTGAAGTACGTGCTGGCTGCGGCGCGTGCGATTGGCCTTCACATGCAGTCTGAAAAGATTGTGGTCGATAAAAGCACCGTTCCTGTGGGCACGGCCGACAAGGTGCGCGCTGAAATTGCCAAGGCGCTCGCCGAGCGCAAGGCGAACATTCCCTACTACGTGGTTTCGAACCCCGAGTTCCTGAAGGAAGGGGCTGCTGTTGAGGATTTCCAGCGGCCCGATCGTATTGTGATTGGCGCAGACCATCCCCGTGCGGTTGAAGTCATGCGCCAGATCTATGCGCCATTTCAGCGCAATCACGACAAGCTGATGGTCATGGACGTACGCTCTGCAGAGCTCACCAAATACGCGGCCAATGCCATGCTGGCCACGCGCATCTCCTTTATGAACGAGCTTGCAAACCTGGCTGAGACCCTAGGCGCCGATATTGAGCAAGTCCGTTTGGGTATTGGATCCGATTCGCGAATTGGCTACAGCTTCCTCTATTCCGGCTGCGGTTACGGTGGTTCTTGTTTCCCCAAAGATGTGAAGGCGTTGATCAAGACCGCGAGTGAGCATGGTCATGACTTGAAAGTGCTCAATGCGGTTGAAGATGCCAACGACGCTCAGAAATCTGTGCTGGTGAAAAAGATTGAGCGTGCCTTTGGTCGCAACCTCGTGGGCAAGCGATTCGCGCTCTGGGGCTTGGCCTTCAAGCCCAACACGGATGATATGCGCGAGGCGCCCAGCCGGGTGCTCATTCAGGCATTGCTTGATCGCGGCGCCACGGTCTGCGCCTACGACCCCGTTGCTATGGAGGAAGCGAAGCGCGTGCTGGGTAACAGCATTGACTATGCAAAGCGCGCAGTGGATGCCTTGGAGGGTGCTGATGCGCTGGTGATCGTGACGGAGTGGAAGGAGTTCCGCAGCCCCGACTTCGAGGGCATGGCGGTCAAGCTCAAGTCACGGCGGGTATTCGATGGCCGCAATCTGTATGAGCCTTCTGTACCCACCTCCTATGGTCTTTTTTACGAAGCGATCGGCCGAGTTGGCCAAAAGGTTCAGGGTTAAGCACATGGCCGTCGATATTCAAGAACTCCGCAATTATTTTCTTGGACTGCAGGACCGCATCACCACCGCGGTGGCTGCAGAGGACGGGCAGGCATTTTTTGAAGATGCCTGGACCAAGCCGAGCGACTCGCCACTTCGTGGAGACGGGCGCTCACGTCTCTTGGAGGAGGGCAACCTCATGGAGCGCGCGGGCGTGGGCTTTTCGCATGTGCGAGGCGACAGATTGCCCCCTTCGGCTACGGCCAATCGCCCCGAACTCGCGGGGCGGGGTTTTGAGGCGATTGGTGTGTCCTTGGTCTTTCATCCGCGTAACCCCTATGTGCCCACTGTTCACGCAAATGTGCGGGTCTTGGTGGCCAAGGCCGTGCGCGAGGGTGAGCAGGACATCTGGTGGTTTGGCGGTGGCATGGACCTCACCCCCTACTACCCCTTTGAGGAAGATGCGGTTCACTTTCACCAGACCTGCCAACAGGCATTAGCCCCCTTCGGTGCGGCGTACTACCCCCGGTTTAAGAAGTGGTGCGACGAGTACTTTTACTTGAAGCACAGAGGCGAGGCGCGTGGCGTTGGCGGCATTTTCTTTGATGACTTTGCAGAGCTGGGTTTTGAGCAGAGCTTCGCGATGACGCGTGCGGTGGGCGACAGCGTGGTGAGCGCCTATCTACCCATTGCTCAGCGCCGTCGCGAGACGCCCTACGGAGAGCGTGAACGAGACTTTCAGGCCTATCGGCGTGGGCGCTACGTGGAGTTCAACCTCGTCTACGACCGCGGCACCCACTTTGGTCTGCAGAGCGGTGGGCGTGCCGAGAGCATTCTGATGAGCCTCCCACCCATCGTGAAATGGCGGTACGACTGGGCGCCCGAGCCGGGTTCGCCCGAGGCCAAGCTCTATGAGGTGATTAAACCAAGGGACTGGCTCGCGTGAGAACCATCCTCGTCACCGGTGCGGCCGGGTTTATTGGCAGCTATGTGAGCGAGCGCCTGCTCAGTCGGAGCGACCGTGTCATTGGGCTCGACAATCTCAACGACTACTATGACCCAAGCCTCAAGCAGGCCCGGCTTGACCGCGTTGCCGCCCACCCCAATGCGCAGGCCTTTACCTGCGTGAAAGCCTCGCTCGAAGACCGCGGCGCGATGGAGCGGCTCTTTACACAGCATCATTTCGATGGCGTTGTGCACCTGGCCGCGCAGGCGGGTGTGCGGTATTCGCTCAGCCATCCGCACACTTACATCGACAGCAATATCACCGGCTTTCTCAATATCCTGGAAGGTGTGCGCAGCCAGATTCGACCAGGCGCGCCAAGGGCACACCTGGTCTATGCCAGCTCATCGAGCGTGTATGGCGGCAACACACAACTGCCCTTCTCAGAAGATCAAGACGTTGACCGGCCTGTATCGCTCTATGCGGCCACCAAAAAGGCCAATGAACTGATGGGGCACACCTACAGCCACCTCTTTGGCATTCCCGCCACGGGGCTTCGGTTCTTTACGGTGTATGGCCCTTGGGGCCGACCCGACATGGCCGCCTTCAAGTTCGTGAAGGCCATTCTGGCGGGCGAGACCATTGAGGTCTACAACCATGGCCAGATGCAGCGCGATTTCACCTATGTGGACGACATTGTGGAGGGCGTTGTGCGTGTGCTCGACCAGCCACCAATCGCCGAGCCTGCGGGCAGCGATTTTGCATTTGAGCAGACCGCACCGCACCGCGTATTGAACATTGGCAATCATCACCCTGAGCCGCTTACCGAGTTCATCGCGGCAATTGAGGACGCCCTGGGCATGACTGTCAAGAGGCAGCTCATGCCTATGCAGCCGGGCGATGTCCCCGCCACTTATGCAGAGACCGAAAAGCTCAAGGCGCTCACGGGGTTCGCCCCATACACCCCCCTGCGTACGGGCATTCAGCGATTTGTGGACTGGTATCGGGGTTATTACAAGGTCTAGCGTAAGGTTTGGTGTTGTGGGCGGGTTTAAGGGTTACCTCACTCATTTGGAGTCCCCACCATGTTGTTCAGAACCTCTCTTGCCGCGGCCCTTTTGGCCATCACTGCACAGGCCTGGGCGCAGGTCCCTCCGCCCCCGCCCGCTGCTCCTGTTGCGCTGCCCCCTGGCCTGGTCTTGCCCAACCCCCAAGACATGTTGTCCCTCACGCCTGAGCAGCGGCGCGAGCGCATGAAAGCCTTGCGTGCTCAGCTCAAAGACCTCACCCCTGAACAGCGTCAAGCGGTAAAGGCCGAAATGCGCGCCCGCATCGAGCAGTTGCCTCCCGAGCTGCGCAAGCAGCTTACTGAAAAGGCCCGCGGGGACTGGAAGCAGATGTCCCCCGAAGATCGTCAGAAGTGGCGCGAAGAGCGGCGCCGCATCATCGAGGGGATGTCCCCCGAAGAGCGCCGTGTGCTTCAAGAAGAGCGGCGTCGCATCTGGGCTAAGCTCAGTCCTGAGGAGCGCGAGCGTCTGTTCAAAGAGATGCCCCGCCCGCCCAAGCCACTTGCACCACCTGCACCACCGTCCCCACCCGGGCAATAGGGCGGCGCCATGGCTATGCCTTTACAGTCTCTCTTGCGGCTTGGTCTTGTGTCTGTCGGCCTTCTCTTCCTTGCGAAGCCCGCACTCGCCTGGGGTGAGCGTGAGCAAGGTGCGCTCACCGCCTTAGCGGGTGTCTCTCTGGTGCGGTCGCTCAACACCCCAACGGTTCACTCCTCTATGGTCTATGCGGGGCCTGTAGCCCATCCGGTGGTGGTGCACGGCACGGTGAGAGTCCGCGAGCGGCACTGGCATCGTCACAAGCACTGGTCGCCTGCGGTCACTTGGGTGGCCGCTCCCCCTCCCTTGTTGCTCAGCTACCACTCTCCCCTCTACTCGGTGCAGCCCGTGGAAACCGTTGTCGCACCCATCGTGGTGGAGTCTTCTCCCTCTGTTCCACCTCTGGGCTGCACGGATATTCCTGTAAAGGATGAGCAGGGGCGTCTGGTGGAGTACCGCCGTGACTGCAGTGCCCGCTAGTCTCTCTCGCGCTGAAGGGTGGAGTCTCTTGGCTCGTGCCCGCGCCAGTGCAGGCCGAGACGCGCGTGAGCACGCCGAGCAGCTGGTGTCGCATCTCAGACCGCGTGCGTTCTCCTTGGCGTTTCGGCTCCTGCAGGACCGGGCCCTTGCAGAAGATGCTGTTCAAGAGGCCTTCATTCGGCTTTGGCGGGGACGCGCTGAGGATCAAGGGCGTGCGCAACTCAGCAGCTACTTTCACCATATCGTTGCCCATGAGTCGCTGCGTATGCTCAAACGCAGTGGGCGAGAGTCGAGTTGGTCGCCCGATGAACTCAACGACTTCATCGACGATCGCACGGCCCAGCAAGCCCCAACGTCTGAAGCCTTTGCGCCTGCGGCACTTGAGGCGGCTCTGGCCAAGCTCCCCGATAGGCAACGGGTAGCCTTGGTGTTGTGGGCTTATGAAGACGCAACGCCAGCCGATATTGCACGCACACTCGAACTCAGCCCCAATGCGGCCCATCAGCTTTTGCACCGGGCCAAGCAGGCGTTAAAGTCTGTTCTTCAATCAGGATCCGCACCATGAACACCTTCGACCCCACCCGTGACCAAGCACTCAAGTCAGCCCTGCAGGCCCTGAACGACGCCCAGCCCTCACACGGCTTCGATGCGCGCTTGGTAGAGGTCTTGGCCGAGCAGCCCGAGCCGACGCGTGTCGTTGCGCTCTCGGGCCAGCTGGCTGCAGCCAGTGTGAGCAGCCCGGGTCGAATGGGATGGTGGCCCATGGCGGCTGGTGCCGGGTTTGCCGTGGCTTTGGCGGTTGGTGTTGCAGTCTGGATGCAGGCCTCGCCTGCCATGCCCACTGATCTGCGAGAGCCCGACACCTTGTCGGTGCTCTCTTACGGCGTGCTCTAAACCAACGGGCGTTTCGTTGTGGGCCGCGGTGGAGCTGGTTTCTTGCCTGCTGGCTTCTTTGCAGCGGGCTTTTTCGCGGCGGGTTTCTTGGCAGCGGGTTCTTTCGACGTAGGCTTCTTTGCGGCTGGTTTCTTCGCAGCGGGCTTCTTGGCGGCCGGTTTCTTGGCTGCAGGCTTTTTCGCGGCTGGTTTCTTGGCGGCCGGCTTTTTTGCAGCCGGATTTTTCTCGACGGGTGCCTTTGATGCTGGCTTCTTGGCAGCGGGCTTCTTAGCGGCTGGCTTGGCCTCAACTGGAGCCGCTCCCGTGATGGGCTTACGCGCCGTAGGCTTGCGCGCGGGCGCCTTCTTGCGAAAGGGCTTCGTGATCGATTCGAGCGAGAGTGGGCGCTCGCCCCAAATATCCTCGAGCCGGTAATACTCACGAATGGTGGGCTGAAGAATGTGCACGACCACGTCCCCGCAGTCCACAAGCACCCACTCTCCTGTGTCCTCACCCTCCATGCCGTAGACGTCTCCCCCGTTTTCTTTCACCTTGTCGTGCACGCTCTTGGCAAGCGCACGCGTCTGGCGATTGGAGGTACCCGAGGCCACAATGACGCGGTCGAAAAGGGCCGTCATGGGGGTCGTGTTAAAGACTTGAATGTCCTGCGCTTTTACATCTTCCAGGGCATCCACAATCAGGTACTGCAAGGTCTCGAGGTTCAGAGGAAATCCTTTCATTTGGCATCTGAAGCATACAGCCGATGTTCGGCAATATAGTCTGCGACGACCTGCGGCAACAAGCCCTCGGGTAACACGCCCTCTCGAATCGCCTGCCTGGCCCAGGTTGAGGACGCCTCATCGGGGGCGATCTGGACCTGCAGAATTTGAGCGCCCTGCTCGCGTAGCTGAGCCTGCTCGGCACATTCTCCGGCGCCTGGTCGTGCGCATACCGCGAGCGCCATGTTCCGAATGAGCCAGTCCCAGTGCTGCCAGCTCGTGAAGTGACTGAACTGATCCTGACCCAAAATCCAGACAAGAGGACGGCTGCCCTGGTCGTGCTGAATGCGTTCAATGGTGCGATAGGTCGCGCTGGAGTGACCAAGCTCCGCCGCACGAACCTCACGGTCATCGAGTCGCATGCGCGTGTCTCCGAGCGACTCGAGTGCCCGTGCAGTCATCTCAAGGCGATGTGCGGCAGAGGCTTGAGCTGGCTTATGGACTGGCTGTCCAGTCACGATCCAACGCACCTCCTGCAGACCCAGCTGGTCGGCAGCTGCCTGTGCCATGGCGAGGTGTGCTCGGTGGGGCGGGTCGAAGCGCCCACCAAAGAGTCCAAGCATCAGTGCTCCTTCATTAGGGCAGGCCCAGCACGCTGGCTACAAGGCCCATGGCCACGCATGCAATCATGGTTTTGAGCATACCCATGCGGAACACCAGCATGAGCACAATGGCCAGCACAGAGAGGAGCAGTGCCACGATATCGAGCGTTCTCCAGCTCAGGCCAAGCTCATAGGTGGGCCACAGAATGTGTCCCGCAAAGGTCACGGCCAGATCCGCGATGATGGCAACCACCGCCGCACTGATGGCTGTGAGCGGGGCAATCACCGAGGGAATTCTGCGGCTTGCCTCTACCCAGGGGGCGCCAGCCAGAATAAACACGAATGAGGGTAGGAAAGTAAACACTGTCACGATGACCGCCCCAAGTGCGCCCGCCACGGGAATGGAAAATTGCGTGAGGTCAGTGTGCTGGGCTGCGGTGAGGTAGCCAATGAATGCATTGACCATAACCAAGGGGCCAGGGGTGGTCTCGCCAAGTGCGAGCGCGTCCATCATTTGCGGCGTGGTTACCCAGCCTTTATCGCTCACTGCGACATCGAAGACATACGGCAGCACGGCATAGGCACCTCCAAAGGTAATCAGGGCGACCTTTGTAAAAAAGAGCGAGAGGGACGCCAGCACGCCACCAAAGAAGCTGTCCACCGCACCGAAGAGCAGTGCCCATAGCGCGAGCCCGAGTCCAAGCGCGGAGAGCAGATGCTTGCTGTCCGCCCGAGCGTGCTTGGGCGGGGGAGAGTGATCATCGATCAGGTAGCCATGGTCGAGCTGCTCGGCAACTCTGGGGTCACGGGCCAGGGGCAGCGGGTTGAATGTGGGCATGCCCTTGAGGGGCGTTTTGGAAAAGAGATAGGCAATCCAGCCCACCAGAGCGGCTAGGCCAATTACCACCACAAATGAGGTGTTCAGGAGCAGGAGTGCGAGTGCGCAAACGGCAATACCCCACCAGAGCGGCCCGTTGAGCACACGCTGGCCTAGGCGCAGGGTGGCCGCCACGACAATGGCCAACACCGCGGGCTTGAGCCCGTAGAGCAGGGCCTGAACCTCGGGCATCTCGCCGTAGCTCACATACAAATACCCAAAGCCCGTCATGATGCCCAGGCTCGGAAGGATAAACAGCGTGCCGGCGATGATTCCCCCGAGCGGTCCGTGGAGTAGCCAGCCCATGTAGGTCGCCAGTTGTTGCGCTTCGGGGCCAGGCAGGACCATACAGTAGTTGAGCGCATGCACGAACCGATGGGGTGAGATCCAGCGCCGCTTCTCCACGAGCTCCGCCTGCATCATGGCGATCTGAGCGGCCGGTCCGCCAAATGAGGTCCACCCCAGAATGAACCAGAACCGAAAAGACGTCCAAAGGCTGCAGGACGCCTGCTGCGGGGCGTTCACTTCAGCAGTGCTCGCACATCCGCTTCGAGTTGTTCAAGCGTGATGTCGTGGGGGACGACCAGACGCAGCGCGCCTTTTGGGTCGTAGACATAGGTGAAGGTGGTGTGGTCGATGGTGTAGGCCATAGGGTCGCTCTTGGAGGCCGAGGTATCGACCTTTTTAAAGAAGACCCGGAAGTCCTTTGCAACGGCTTGGACCTGCTCCACGCTGCCACGAAGTCCAACGATGCGGGGGTCGAAAGAGGCAAGAAACTTGCGCAGTGCCTCGGGCTGGTCTCGCTCGGGGTCCACGGTGATGAAGACCAGCTGCAGCTTGGCGGCATCGGGACCAAGGCGCTCTTTGAGCGCCATCATCTTGGTGAGGTGAGCGGGGCAGGCGTCGGGGCAATACAAGAATCCGAAAAACACCAGGCTGACTTTTCCTGGGAAGCTTGCGGGTGTCTTGGGCTGGCCATCGAGATCGGGCAGGCTGAAGGTCTGTCCCCAGGGGGCACCGGTGACGTCCATGCTGTTGAACGCAGCGGGTTTCTCTGCGCAGCCCACAAGACCAACGGTAGAGGAGCTGGTGAGGATCAGCGCCGCAAGCAGCGTCCGGAGACGAAGGGTTTGGAGTCGAAGTCGCATCCCCTTATTCTAAGCCGCATGACGAATTGCCCCCGCATTGAAATCATTGGCCTTGGGCTTGCAGGGGCTTGCATGTTGCATGCTTTGGCCAAGGCTCGGTTCGAGGGGGTGGTGCAGGTCTTCGAGCAGGCCAGCGGCCCCGCCCAGCAGGCATCGGGGAACCCATTGGGCATTGTGCATCCGCTCATCTCTGCTGATCACAACCGCGCAAGCCAGTTTTTTGATGATGGGCTCCAGGTCTGCATGGACTGGTGCCATGTGCTTGAGGCGGAGCAGCTGGGATGGGCCTCGTTCTGCGGGGTGATTGAAGAGGGTACCTGTAGGCTGGGCGGGTGGATTCAGCCTGTCTCATTCGTACAGGCCTGCCTTCAAAGCGCTTGCAGCTGGTTTGGCGCGCGCTTAGAGGTCCACTTCAACACGCCCGCCCCTGCAGTAACCCATGGGGTACGGGTTGTTTGCAGCGCAAGCCCAGAGGCCCTGCCCGATGCAGGACTCTGCCTGCGTCCCATTGCAGGTCAGGTCTCTTGGGTGCAGGCCTGCCCTGAGGAAGGTCCCTCGATGGTGCTCTGCGGCTCGGGCTATGTGGCTCCAGTGGTGCGTGGCCAGCTGCTGGTGGGGGCGAGCTTCGAGCGAGAGTCTCTTGGCACCGAGGTTACGCAGCAGGGGCATGCGGAGAACTTCGAGCGACTCATGCAGCTGGACCGAGGGCTCGCAGCACGGATGCGGGCACGTTGGCCACAGGCTCAGGGTCGTGCAGCTGTGCGTTGGGCCACTCGTGATCGCATGCCACTCATTGGGCAGCCCGTCGACCAAGCGGCGCTGCAGGCGCATCCGTATCCGCAGCGCATCTCACAGCTTGAGCACCTGCCACGCCAGGCGCACACCTTTGTGCTCATGGGCTTGGGCTCCCGGGGCCTCTCTACAGCCCCTCTGGGTGCAACCATGATCGTGCACCAGATTTTGGGCGAGCCATCTCCATTGCCTCGTGAGCTGGTGGATGCGGTGGACCCTGCGCGCTTTGTGCTCCGTGAGCATCGACGCACGGGTCGCTGGCCTGAGGCACACTATTCGATATGAACCTTCAACAGCTGCGCATCTTGCGGGAATCTGCTCGCAATCAGTTCAACCTGACCGAGGTCGCGTTGGCGCTCTCCACGTCTCAGTCGGGTGTGAGCAAGGCGATTAAGGAACTCGAAGACGAGCTGGGCATTGAACTCTTCGTGCGCAAGGGCAAGCGCCTGCTGGGCTTTACTGAGGCCGGCCAGGCCGTTGCTGAGCATGCTGAGCAAGCGCTCAGTGCGGTGGACAATATGCGCGCCGTGACCGACCGTCTCGCAGACCGAGAAGAGGGGCGGCTCGTGCTCGCCACCACCCACACCCAGGCGCGGTATTCATTGCCCGAGATCGTGCGCAGTTTTCGCGAGCGTTACCCCAAGGTGCAGCTCGCCCTGCGTCAGGCGAGTCCCCCCGAGATCGCAGACCTTCTGGAGTCCGGGGAGGCCGACATTGGCATTGCGACAGAGTCCTTGCGCAAGAACGCTCGGTTTGTCACCTTTCCTTTTTTTAAATGGTTCCACGGCGTGGTGGTGCCCAAGGGTCATGCCCTCGCGGCTCAGGTCGAGGCCGGCGATGCGCTTACCCTCGCCACCCTGGCCCAGTGGCCACTGGTCACTTACCACGAGGGCTTTACCGGTCGGGGCATGATTGATGCCAAGTTTGCATCGGCAGGACTCAAGCCCCAGGTGGTGCTAGAGGCGCTCGACGCAGATGTAATTAAGGCCTATGTTGAGCTGGGGCTTGGCGTGGGTCTGGTGGCCAGTGTGGCCTACGACGAGGACGCTGACCATGGGCTCACCTTGCTCGATGGCAGCGAGCTCTTCGATGAAAACATTACGGTGTTGGCGCTCAGGCGGGGTCGTCTGCTGCCAGGCTACGCCGTTCATTTTGCCCAGCTCTGTGTGCGGGGTCTGACCCAAGAGCAGCTTCAACAGGCCGTTATGGAGGAGGCTTAGCCATGAGTGTTCACACTGAAGACCGTAAATCGGTAAGCGTCCTCACGCTTCAAGACATGCGTGCCCGCGGCGAGAAAATCGCCATGCTTACCTGTTACGACCACTGCTTTGCGCGCGTGCTGGATGAGGCGGGTGTCGAGATGTTGCTGATTGGTGATTCGCTGGGCATGGTCTTGCAAGGTCATGGTTCTACGCTGCCCGTGACCTTGGCGGACATGATTTATCACACCCGTGCGGTTGCCTCAGCCAAGCCAAAGGCCATGGTGGTGGCCGACATGCCATTTGCCAGCTACCAGTCCTCCCCGGCTCAGGCCTTCGAGAGCGCGGCTGCGCTCATGGCGGCTGGCGCACAGATGGTCAAGATCGAGGGGGGTGCCTGGCTCACGCCCACCGTTGAGTTCGTTCGCGCGCGAGGCATTCCGGTCTGTGCTCATTTGGGGCTTACGCCTCAGAGTGTCCATGCGCTGGGTGGGTATCGGGTGCAGGGGCGAGGCGCTGCGGGTGATCAACTCATACAAGAGGCGATCGCCCTGCAGAACGCGGGTGCTGATGTAGTCCTTGTCGAGCTGATCCCAACACCCCTAGGCGAGCGACTTACCCAGTCGCTTCGGGTGCCGACCATTGGGATTGGAGCCGGGCCGCACACCACCGGTCAGGTGCTGGTGCTCCACGACATGCTCAATCTCACGCCCGGCAAGAAGGCGCGCTTTGTGAAGAACTACCTGGAGCAGGGCGGCAGCATTCAGGCGGCTGTGCGGGCTTATGTGGAGGAGGTGAAGTCAGGCGCCTATCCACAGCCGCAGCACGGTTTTCTGGAGTAACTACACCGCCTGAAACCGATAAACGCCGCCTTCAAAACTGCGGCTCGCCTGGCCGGTGTGCCAGAGGTGGTTCATGTGTGCAATGGTCTCTCCCATGGCAAAGCTGTACTGATGCGCATCCAGGGCTCTCGGGAAGATAACGGGCACCATGTCCGCACAGGTTTTGGGTTCGACGCAGGCCTTGAGCGCTGTCTCGAGTCGCTCGGCATGGTGGTCGTGCAGCTGCTTGAGCCTTGTGTGAAGGCCGCCTCCAATCGCAGGCATAAATGGGCCGCCAAAGGGCTTGCCGTGCGAGGGCAGCACCAGCGTGTTCTCGGGCAGTCCCTCATACCAGTGCAGCGATTCTAGGTAGAGACCCAAGGGATCTCCGTCGGGCTCGTGGGCCCAGACCGACATGTTGGTGGAGATGCGCGGCAGCACCATGTCTCCAGAGATCAGCAGGTTGAGCTCCTCGCACCAAAGCGCGGCATGCTCGGGGGAGTGGCCGTAGCCAGGAATAACCTCCCAGAGCGCATCGGCCATATGAAACCGTTGCCCACCCATCATCCGGTGATAGCGGCTGGGCACATGCGGCACCAGGCTGCTGAAGTGGCTTTTGCGCTTGAGGGCCTTGGCCTCATCCTCGGCAGACTGCGCCCCGTGTTCTTTAAAGAAGTGCACCATGTTGCCCGCTGCCCCGTCGAAGCTCTGCTCGGTCTCCTCGGAGAGGGCCTTCGAAGCAAACATGCGACCAGTCTTGTATTCGCCGAGGGTCATCCAGAGTGGCGCCTGCCACGCGCCGGGCGCATTGGGCTGCTCCTCGCTGGGCATGCCATGGCAGAGCCAGCTCGCCAGTCCCAGGTGGTCGGGGTGCATGTGGGTGCAGATCACGCGCAGGATAGGCCGATGGTGAAAGTGCTGGTCTCGGATCTCACGCCAGAGTGCGCGCACTTCTGGGGTCGCCACACCGGTATCGACCACGGTCCAGCCGCGCTGCCCGTCAAGCTCATCGTCGATGAGCCAGAGGTTGATATGGTCCAGTGCGAATGGCAAGGGCATGCGCAGCCAAAAGATGCGGTCTGCAATGGGCGTGAGGCTGCCCCCGGGTGGAATGGGCAGGTCGGGGTAGAAGATCTGAGATTCGAGCGCGTTCATCCCTCTATTGTGCAGTCGCAAATGATGGACCGGTGTAGAGTTTGACCAGAACAGAAACAACAGGAGACACAGTGACCACGCTGCCCCCCACCCACGGTCAGCTTCCTGCTGACCATATGTATGTCAAAGGCCTGGGTCCGAACCCCGCCAATCATGTGGCCTACTCGCCCATCTCATTCATTGAGCGCGCTGCACAGGTCTATCCCAACAGGCTGGCGGTCGTGCATGGTGCGCTGCGCCAGACCTGGGCCCAGACCTTCTCCCGGGCACGTCGGCTGGCCTCAGCCCTGCACCGCATGGGCATTGGCCTTGGTGACACGGTTGCAGTCATGCTCCCCAACACGCCGCCCATGGTGGAGGCCCACTTTGGTGTGCCCATGGTGGGCGCGGTCCTCAATAGCCTCAATACGCGGCTTGATGCCCCGGCCATTGCCTTCATGCTGAATCACGGTGAGGCCAAGGTGGTGGTGACCGACCTCGAGTTCTCACCCGTGATGAAAGAGGCCCTGGTCATCCTGAAGCGTGATCATGGCCGCAGCCCCGTGGTGATTGATGCGCTCGATGCAGAGTTCAACCCACCGGGCGAGCGATTGGGCGAAATCACCTACGAGGAGTTGCTTGAGGGCGGTGACCCTCAGTTCCCTGTGCAGCTGCCCCATGACGAGTGGCAGAGCATCTGCTTGAACTACACCTCGGGCACCACAGGCGACCCCAAGGGGGTGGTGTATAGCCATAGGGGTGCCGCGACCAATGCCATCTCCAATATTCTCGAGTGGGACATGCCCAAGCATCCGGTCTATCTCTGGACCTTGCCCATGTTCCACTGCAATGGCTGGTGCTTTCCTTGGACTATTGCTGCGCGGGCGGGCGTGAATATCTGCCTGCGCAAGGTGGATGCGGCGGCCATCTTCTCCCTCATCAAGGCGCATGGGGTGACCCATTACTGCGCAGCCCCCATCGTGCATAACCTGCTCATCAACGCGCCTACTGAACTGAAGCAGGGCGTACCTGCTGGTGTAAAAGCCATGGTGGCGGGCGCGGCTCCCCCCGCGGCCATGATTGAGGGCATGGAACAGATGGGTTTTGAGATCACTCACGTCTATGGTCTGACCGAGGTCTATGGCCCCGCTTCGGTCTGTGTAAAGCACGAGGCCTGGGACGCGCTCTCTATTTCAGATCGCGCGCGGCTCAATGCGCGGCAAGGTGTGCGCTATCACCTGCAAGAGGCCGTGACGGTGCTCGACCCAGAGACCCTACAGCCCGTTCCCCCAGACGGCGAGACCATGGGCGAAATCATGTTCCGCGGCAACATTGCCATGAAGGGCTACCTCAAGAACGAGAAGGCCACGCAGGCTGCCTTTGCCGGCGGCTGGTTCCACTCGGGTGACTTGGCCGTCATCTATGAAGATGGCTATGTGAAGATCAAAGACCGCAGCAAAGACATCATCATTTCTGGCGGCGAGAACATCTCATCCATCGAGGTGGAGGACATTCTCTACCGGCATCCCGCGGTGATGGCGGCTGCGGTTGTGGCCAAGCCCGATCCCAAGTGGGGCGAGACGCCTTGCGCCTTTATTGAGCTTAAGCCTGGCAGCAGCCCTAGCCCCCAGGAGATTGTGGCGTTCTGTAAGCAGCATCTCGCCAGTTTTAAAGTGCCGCGCTCGGTGGTCTTTGGGGAATTGCCCAAGACCTCGACCGGAAAGATTCAGAAATTTGAGCTGCGCAAACGCGCAGGATCTGCGGAGGCCATCGATGTCTAATGTCATTCAAGAAACCATTCAACCCGGGCTCATCCGGCTCACCCTCAACCGGCCCGATGCCTTTAACGCCCTCTCGGAGGCCATGCTCGCGGATCTCGGTGCAGCCTTAAAGGCCATAGCAGCAGACTCAAGCGCGCGCGTTGTGGTGCTCGCCGCCCAGGGCAGAGCCTTCTGCGCAGGCCATGACCTGCGAGAGATGCGCGCGAGTCCCTCCGAGGGCTATTACCAGCGGCTCTTTGCCCAGTGCACCGAGGTCATGATGACCATTCAGCAGATGCCGCAGCCCGTGATCGCCGAGGTCCAGGGCGTGGCCACCGCGGCGGGGTGCCAGCTCGTGGCGATGTGCGATCTTGCCGTGGCCAGTGAGAAGGCGCGGTTTGCAGTGTCGGGCATTAACCTGGGTCTGTTCTGTGCCACGCCCAGTGTCCCGCTCTCTCGTAACCTATCGCGCAAGCAGGCACTTGAGCTCTTGCTCACGGGTGATTTTCTCTCTGCTGAGGACGCACGCGAGCGCGGTCTCATCAATCAGGTGGTACCCGCTGAGGCGCTGACCGATGCGGCTGTGGGCTTGGCCCAGAAGATTCTTGCCAAGCCCGAGGCGGCGGTTCGCATGGGCAAGCAGCTCTTTTATCGCCAGCTTGAGGTGGGCATCGAAGAGGCCTACGTCATGGCTGGCTCCACCATGGCTTGCAACATGATGCAGCCCGATACCCTTGAGGGCGTTCAGGCTTTCATTGAGAAGCGGCCGCCAAGCTGGCAGGCTGCGCGTGACGATCATCCTCAAACAGCACAAGAGAAGGGGCAGGCAGCCGCATGAAAGTCTTAGTCACGGTAAAGCGCGTGGTGGATTACAACGTGAAGGTTCGGGTGAAGTCGGATGGAAGTGATGTGGACATTGCCAATGTGAAGATGAGCATGAACCCGTTTGATGAGATTGCGGTGGAGGAGGCGGTGCGGTTGAAGGAGGCTGGGGTGGCGAGCGAGGTGGTGGTGGTGAG
>CAMCRF010000004.1 GCA_945877235.1 Bordetella parapertussis | reverse complement strand
CCGTACTCAGCGCATCTACCTGGGTCGAGGTCAGTGCCTCCACCTGGCGCGTCGTCAACGCTGCAACCTGCGCCGTGCTCAGCGCAGCCACCTGCGCCGTCGTCATCGCAGCAATATCTCGGGTTTCTAATCCAACGATTGCCGAAGTTGTTAAAAATCCGAGTTGTGTGTTCGTCAAGCTGGTTAGCTGTCCAGAGCTCAGAGCCGAGAGCTGGGTCGAATCAAAAGCCTCAATCTGTGCCGTTCCCAGCGCCGCTACCTGCGCCGTGCTCAACGCATCCACCTGGCGCGTCGTCAACGCTGCAATCTGCGCCGTCGTTAAATCATCGAGCTTGGTCGTATCGATCTCTACCAGGTCTCGCGTCTCAATCGCAGCAATCTGCTGCACCGTCATCTTAGAGAGCTGTGCCGTACTCAGCGCATCTACCTGGGTCGAGGTCAGTGCCTCCACCTGGCGCGTCGTCAACGCTGCAACCTGCGCCGTGCTCAGCGCAGCCACCTGCGCCGTCGTCATCGCAGCAATATCACGCGTCTCAATCGCAGCAACCTGTGCCGTGCTCAGCTTCGCAAGCTGATCACTCGTCAACACCGCAGCCTGACGCGTGTTCAACGCAGCAACCTGCTTGGTATCGAGCGCCGCTACCTGCGCCGTTCCCAGCGCCGCTACCTGCGCCGTGCTCAACGCATCCACCTGGCGCGTCGTCAACGCTGCAACCTGCGCCGTGCTCAGCGCAGACACCTGCGCCGTCGTCATCGCAGCGACATCCTGCGTTTCAATAGCGTTGAGCTGGCTCGTGCTCATGCTGGCGAGCTGAACGGTCGTTAGCGAAGAGGCTTGAACCGTAGTGAGGGCGGCAATCTGTTTGGTATCTAAAGCAGAGAGCTGAGCCGTAGACAAGGCGGCAATCTGTGAGGTGCCCAGAGACGCGATGTCTCTGGTCTCAATAGCGGCCAATTGCTCGGTGGTCAATGCGGCTACTTGGGCGGTCGTAACGGCCGAGAACTGGAGTGTCGTCAGCGCAACCATCTGCTGCGTGGACAGATTATCGATATCGCGGGTCTCGATTGCAGCCATCTGCGCAGTCGTCAAGGCAGCGACCTTGACCCCCATGTACTGCATTTGCTCCTCAATAAGGCCAACGATTTGCTCAGCCGAGAGTGCTTGAATCTGGCGTGTAGAGAGCGCAGTGAATTGAGACGAGGTGAGACCAGAGACCGCTGCGGTCGGGATCGACTGAACCTGAGTCGTGGTCAGGGACGCAATGTCGGAAGTGGCGACTGAGGATATCGTCGCATTGCTCCAACCCGTTACTGTCGAATTTTCGATGGCCATCGTCAGTCCTTATCGCTTCCAAAGGGCGAAGTTCACCCACTTTTTCTAGTTCTCTCAATGGTCGGCGGTCTGCATGAAAACTTTAGTGTTTTCATGCACAAACGACCCCCTAACCGATAAATTCTTGCCAAGCAAGATTAATGCCGACGATTTGCAGACTCTTGGTTGTATCTCTGAATGGCCGCCGCATCCATTTCTTTGAGCTCCCTTGTCGTCTTTTCGATTCGGAGGCGCTCCTCCTCCCTGTCCTGGAGCGAATCCATCTTCTGCTCCTCCCGGCGGGCTCTAAGATAGGTGTCCGCTTGGCGACGTCTATGCTCGAGCAGCACCTTCTTCTCTCGTTCAATGCTCTGAAGGGCGGACGACAAGTTCGTCATAAACACGTTAATGACCCGAATGTCAGACATTTGAAGTCGTGCGTTTGGGGAGCGCAGTCTCTCTACGTTCTCTTGTAAGAGAGCACCCACTTGCAGCCTTCGCTGCTCAAGTCGACCTATGAGGTCATCAATCTGCGCAAGGGTCTTACGCGCATCCTCCGACTTCTTTTCTGCTAGCTTGCCCAGAATCTCCCAAGGCTTGCTCATGCACCCCTCCCAAATCGTCCGGCCGGACTCGCAGCAGGCTTGTTGCGCTGCTGTGCGGCCCGCTGCGCTGCAGCAGCCTGCGCTTGGGCCTGCGCCTGCGCCGCCTGATGCTTGGCCTCTGCCTCTTGTGTCAGGCGGGCAATCATCTGCTGGGTCTCATCAAAGGCAACGCTCTCATCCATGCTCTGGACCAGAAACTGCTCCATGACAGGGCGCAGCCGAATGGCCTCATCCAGATCTGGATTGGCCCCTTGTTGGTAAGCACCAACTTGTATCAAGTCCAAGTTCTGTTGGTACAGAGACCAGAGCCGCCGGAACCGATTGGCGCGCTTGAGCTGGTCGGGCGGAAGTAGGTTTTGTATGACCCTTGAAACGCTCCCGTTGAGGTCAATCGCAGGATAGTGGGCCGCATCTGCCAAGGCGCGCGACAACATCACCTGGCCATCCAGTGAGGCGCGGGCAATATCCACAATCGGGTCGTTGCCGTCGTCTCCCTCGGCCAGGACCGTATAAATCGCTGTAATGCTGCCGTGCCCAAAGCGGCCTACCCCTGCACGCTCGATCAGATTGGGCAACAGACTAAAGACTGAAGGGGGGTAGCCCTTGGCGGTCGGAGGTTCGCCCACCGCAAGGCCAATCTCCCGTTGCGCGTGGGCAACCCGGGTCAGACTGTCTACCAAAAGCAAGACATTCTTGCCTCGATCACGGAAGTACTCCGCAATCAGGTGGGCGTATTGTGTTGCCTTCAAACGCAGAATGGCCGAGACATTTGCGGGGGCCGCCACCACCACGCTGCGCGAGAGCCCCTCGGGGCCAAGACTCTCCTGAATGAAGGCCTGCACCTCGCGACCGCGCTCCCCAATCAACCCAATGACCACCAGGTCGGCCTTGGTAAAGCGCGTCATCATGCCCAATAGGCTACTCTTGCCAACCCCTGAGCCTGCCACCAAGCCCACCCGCTGGCCCTTGCCCATGGTGAGCAGCCCATTGACGGCCTTCACGCCCACATCGAGCACATCATGGATGGGCCCACGCTCCATGGGGTTCACGGGCAGTCCCAGCAAGCTCAACAAATCCTTACATTCGGGATTGGGCTTGCCATCGAGGGCCTCTCCCCGGGGCCCCACCACGCGTCCGAGCAACTCCGGACCGACAGGCGCACGAGCAGATGACTCAACGACATGCACACGCGCACCGGGTCCAATGCCACGGGGCTCGGAGAATGGCATGAGAAAGAGTGTCTGGTCTTGAAAGCCAACCACCTCGGCCTCCACGCGGTGATGCTCATCGCCCACCACCTCACACACAGACCCCAGTGGGGCCATCAGTCCCCGTGCCTCCAGCGTTAGCCCAACCACCCGGGCAAGCGTGCCCATGCGGGCAGGGGGCGGCGCCTGGCAGCGAAGCAAAGCCGTATCGACGAGATCACTCAGCATCAATCACCTCGTCCAGGACATCGTCCATCGCTTCCTTCACAAGGTCCATATTCCTCAAGAAGCTCTGGGGGGGTTCGGCCTGCTCATCCTGAACCAAGGCTCGCCAGAGCGCCTTGTGGCGGGTTTCAATCAAATCTTCAATGACGGCCCCATTCATGCTCACACGAAGGCTTCCAGGCGCAAGTGTCTCCTCCGCACGCAGCTCGAGGCTGTCTGGTGGCTCCATGTCACCAGCCCTGAGCTGGGCGAGGTCATTCGGGTTCAGATAGACCGCCACAGGGGATCGGGTCTCCTGACCCAGTTCGGACAAGGAGCGATCGATTAACCGGGAGATGGCAGCGGATGACAGCGTCAGTTCACCCCGCACCATTTGCTCGGCAAGATGCATGGCCAAGCGCTTCATGGGCTCATGAAATGCCGTGGTATCGCGAGCCTGACGTGCAAGGTCATCGGCTAGCTTATTGAGTCGATTCGCGGCCTCTCGCGCGGGCGCCTCAAACTCCTCTCGCAGGGCCTCTTCAAGCGACGCCCGAGCCTCTTGCCGACCTTGCTCAATGAGGGCCTCTCTCTCGGCCGCGAATGCGACCTGAGCAGCCTGCGTAGCCTCTGCCCGAGCTTGTTCTGCGCCGGCGTCCTTGCCTTGGGCAAAGCCCGCCTCGTGCGCCTCGCGCCGCATGGATTCCAACGCCGCCTCATCGAGCAGATGTCTGCTCACGCCGTCATCTTCGGCCACGTCTGACGAACCTTGGAGTTCCGGCTCGGACTCGGACTCGAGCGTGGGCTCCAGCGCCGGCTCCGACTCGGGCTGCGGCTCCGGATCGGGCGCATCCGTGCTGCCCTCAGCGGGTTGTGCCTCGAGTTGCGATGGCTCTGGCACGGCCTCGTGTGGGGACGCTTCAGGCGGGATCTCCCCAGAGAGAGCCTCTTGTTCCGAAGGGGGAATGGCATGCTCCCCCTCGATGACCGGCTTGGCCTCGAACGGCAGCAAAAAGGGCTTGTGCACGACCTTTTCGGGGAGCCCTTTCTTGAAGCCCGAGTTCCCTTTCTTCGCTGTGAGGCTCAGCTCAAGATCGGTGTGCACTTGCTCTTGAAAGAGCGCGCCCGCTTGCGCCGGCTTTGCAATCTGCGAGCGAACGGGCGGCCGCTTGCGCGGCCAGAGCTCTGCATCAAACAAAGTCGTCTCCACGGCCGGCTAGCATGATCTCGCCCTTGTCGGAGAGCTTCTTGGCCAGACGCATAATGCCCTTTTGCGCGTCTTCCACATCGGTCAGACGCAGCGGTCCCTTGGCCTCCATCTCGTCGATGAACATTGCACGTGCCCGGGTGGACATATTGCCGAAGAACTTCTCTTTGACGGGCTCGGTTGCACCTTTAAGGGCCACCATGAGCTGGTCTTGCTCGACGCTGCGCATGAGGGTCTGAATGCTGCGGTTGTCCACGCCCGAGAGGTTCTCAAAGGAGAACATGTTGTCTTGCACCTTCTGCGAGAGATCGGCATCGAGCTCTGTCAGGCCATTCAGGATGGGGGACTCCAAATCGCTCTTGGTGAAGTTCATGATGCGAGCCGCCGCCTTCACACCACCGAAGGTCGAACTCTTTGCTGAAGAGCTCTTGGAGAACTGGTCTTTCATGATGGCCTCGAGCTCTTGCATGGCTGAGGGCTGAACCGTCTCGAGCGCAGCCACGCGGCGCAGCACTTCAGGACGGACCTCCGCCGGCAAGAAGGCCAGCACGTCGGCCGCGACGTCAAATTCGCAGACCGACAAAATAATGGCAATCACCTGCGGATGCTCGAGCCGAATCATGTCGGCAATCGAACGCGCATCCATCCACCGCAGAATATCCAGACCCTTGCTGGATGCACCGGGCATGATGCGAGACAGCACCGACGCCGCCTTATCTTCACCCAGGGCGCGCTTGAGCACGTTCTCAACATAATCGCTGCTGCCCAGGCCCAGGCTGGTCTGCTTTTTAATGGTGGCAATGAAGTCATCGAGCACGGCATTGACCGCCTCTTGAGAGAGGTCAGCCACCTGCGTCATGGCAGCACCCAAGGCCTGTACCTCTTTCGGATTCAGGTACTTGATAATGTCGGCCGCCTGCTGCTCGCCAAGCAGCAGCATGAGGACCGCTGCGCGCTGGATATTGGTGAGCTCCTCGAGCTCCTGCAGCACGGACTCTGGGAGCGGCGTCGGGCCTGCAGGCGCGGCGGGTGTCGCCGCGGCGGGTGTCTGGTTGTCTTCAGGCATGGTTCTGTACTCCTCGCATTAGGACTTCGCGGGCTCGCCCTGGGGCCTCATGAGTGTCCGGAAGACGTTGGCCACGCGGCCAGAGTCCTCGGACACCAGGAAGCGAATGAGCGCCACCTTGTCATCATACGAATTTGCTGTGTTGAGCATGTCGATGGAGATGCTGGACTTCTTGGGCTTGAGCTTGGCCTTGATCTCTTCGAGGCTCTCACCGTCTCCCAGTTCGACCATGCCCATCTCATCGACAGAGACCTCGGTCTCCTTCATTTCAGAAGCCAAGATGGGCTTGCCATCGGGGCCCATGACCATCTCTCCAGAGGCCAGCTTGGCTGCGACCTCGGCCTCTTGCTCGGCCTTTGCCTTGGCCTCAACGGTAGCCTGCTGCTCCATTTGAATCCGGGCCAATTGCTCGGCTGTCATGGTGCGGCCCGTGAGGAAGTTAATGACCGGGTTCACGATGGTGAGCAGGATGACCAGGAAGATCAGCGCTGCAATGGCAATCTTGACGTTCTCCATGATGGCCTCGTCGGCATACCACGGCACAACCGGCTCATCGGGTGGCGCAAACCGAGCAGGCACGACGGTGACCACATCGCCACGTCCTTCCTGGAATCCAACCACGCCCTTGACCAGGCTGGTCAGGCGCTCAATTTCTTCTGGGCTATACCCGTGGAGCATGGCGGGCTTGGCGGCCGAACCTTCTGCGGGGGCGGCCCCATCTGCGGGCTTAGATTCAACGGGGGCTGCGCCTTCGGGCGACGCTTTTTCGTTCACCACCACCGCAACCGAGACGCGCTGCACGGTGCCCATGGGGTTCTTCACATAGCGAACCGTTTTATCCATCTCGTAGTTGCGTGTGGCGCGCTTGGAGAGAGTGGTGTTCTCCTGAAGCAGGTCATCACTGCTGGCGCCCGTCTGGTCGGTCTGCTCTACGGGGGGCGGGGGCGCATTGGTGAGCGACCCAGGAACACCCTCTGCGTTCAAGCGCTGGGTGCGGTCTTCGGCTAGCACTTCAGACCGGGTCTTGGGGCCCGACTTGTTGCGATCAAAGTCCTCGGTTGCGGCCTCGACCTGGGTAAAGTCTAGGGCGATATCGACCTGAGAGCGCACATTGGCCTCGCCCAACACCGGCACGAGGATCTGCATGATGCGGTTGCGATAGGTGTCCTCTACGTTCTGCTTGTGTGCCAGCTGCGCCTCGGTAAGGCCCATGGGCGTGTTCTCTTTGCGATTGGTGAGCAGGTTGCCAATGTTGTCCACCACGCTTACGTGCTGTGCTGCGAGGTAGGGCACACTTGAAGACACCAGATGCACAATGGCGTCTACCTGGCCGGCCGTGACGGTTCGGCCCTGGAAGGGGGTCACCACCACCGAGGCCTTGGGCTGGGCTCGGTCGCGCACAAACACACTCTGCTTGGGCAGGGCCAGGTGGACCCGCGCAAACTGAATGGTGGCAATTTGGGTGATGCTGTGGGCAAGCTCGTTCTCAAGCGCCTTGATGTATTTCACCTGCTCCATGAACTGGCTCGTGGTCATGGCGTTCTCAGTGCTCAGTGCCTCAATGCCCGTGGGCGTGGGCTGCTTCGGAATGCCCTTTGAAGCTAGGTAAATGCGTGCCTCGTGGTACTTGTTCTCGGGCACCATCATTGAGCCGGTGCTGGTGTCTACCTTCACATCAAATGAGGCGAGCTTTAAGGCCTCAATGGCAGCCTGCTGATCGGACTCCTGCATGCCGGGCAGCAGGGCACGATAGTTCACCGGCGTGTTCATCATGTTGTAGAGGCCGACAAACACCACCACGACAAACATGGCAATCAAGCCCGGTATGGCTTTCTTGGCGGAAGGCGACTGCAGGGTGAGCTTGAGGGCCGAGAGCACGCCATTGTTTTGGGAACCAGGAATGCGGTCGATGCCTTTCTCGAGGGCCTGAACGGCCTTCTCAGACGCCACGTTGGTGGCAGCCACGGCCTTGCCGGCAGCATTGCTTACCGTGGCCAGGGCACCGGATCCAGCAGCACCTGGCGCACCAGGAAGACCAGCTGCGCCAGCGGGTACGGGGAGGGAGGGGTTATCAGCAGCCATGATTCAGTCCTTGGTTACACCGGCATGTTCAGAATGTCTTCGTAGGCCTTCATGACCTTGTTGCGGATCTGCAGCGTGGCCTCAAAGGCCAGCGATGATTTCTGCATGCTCAGCACCACATCGGTCAGCGGAACGTTCTCGCCCTTTTCATACGCAGCCCGCAGGTCAGCCGATCGCTGCTGCAGGTCGTTCACATTCGAGATCGAGCTCTTGACCACCTCACCGAAGGTCGGCTTGGTGGGAGCAGGCTTATTGACCGAGAGCCCTTCAATGACCCCGCCAAAATCGGGGGCAGCGGGCTGAACGCCAGAAGTTAGGTTCGGCGGCATCGCCGCGCCCTGAGTCTTGGCCTGAAAGGCGCGAATCTGGGCCATCATGTCGGCAATGCCTGCCGCTTGTCCGGTTTTCTCAATCATGCGGCACCTGCAATTCGGAACTGGGCCATCTTGTAGCGCAGCGTGCGCGGGCTAATGCCCAAACGCTTGGCCGCCTCGGCCTTTGTGGGTGAGGTCTCAATGGCCCGCAGAATCATCTGGTGCTCATTGGTCTTGACAGCGTCTTGCAGCCGAATGGGCTCGTCATTGACTGCGATCGCCGCAGGCTCGTTGAAAACCTGAGGGGCGGTGGCCTCGGTCAAGACAACGGGAAGATCAGACCAGTTCAGCTGGGTTTGACCCCCATCAGGCATTTCGTCAAACAACAAATGCTCAACCCCAATGCGGTCACCGTGCGATAACACAAGCGCTCTCTGAACCACATTGTCGAGCTCCCTAACATTTCCGGGCCAGGCATATCCACGCAAAGCGCAGAGCGCCTCCTCAGTAAGCACAGGCGCATGGGTCATACCCTGAGCAAGCGCCTGGCGGGCCGCAAACTGCGCTGCCATCGGAATAATGTCGTCAGGTCTGTCCTTGAGTGCAGGAATGGAAAGGCGGAAGGTACTGATGCGAAAGTAGAGGTCCTCGCGGAACTCCCGCGCTTCCATGGCTGCCCTCAGATCCTTATTGGTCGCTGCAACCAGTCGAAAATCCACCTCAACCGCTTGTTGGCCGCCCAGCCGGGTGAGCTTCTTTTCCTGCAAGACACGCAAGAGCTTGGCTTGGAGCACCAAGGGCATCTCACCAATCTCATCGAGGAAAACGGTACCCCCATGCGCCTGCTCAAAGATGCCTTTGTGCTGAGCTATTGCGCCCGTGTACGCGCCCTTCTCGTGCCCAAAGAGCATATCTTCCATAAGGTGCTCAGGAATAGCGCCGCAATTCAAGGCCACAAACGGGCCGCCCGCCCTGGGTGAACTCTCATGAATGACGGTAGCGAGCACCTCTTTTCCGGCACCCGTGGGGCCAGTAATTAACGTCGTGACCTGGGCAGCAGCAACGCGCTGAGCAAGTGCAAGCAGCTTTTGACTGGTGGAGTCGACGAATACGAAGGTCTTTGCCGGTGGTCGCGCAACGGCTGCAGCCGCGGGCTCTGGTTTGGGGGCAGACCCGATTTGAGAAACAGCCTGCGTCACAAGCGTGAGGGCTCGGCTCCAGCTGCTCTCTGAGAAATCATCAGAAGGAATGACATGGCAGGCGCCAGCCCGCATGGCCTCGACTGCGAGTCCAAACTCATTTGGGTGAATCCTGCAGACAACCGGTACGTCTTGCTTAAAGCCTCGGAGTAAGGAGCGCACTTCTTCAAGCAGTTCGGTACGCCCAACCAGGCGAACCACAACCACGGACGCAGTCTTAAGTGCAGTGCGAAGGTCGTCAAGCGTGCGCACCGGCAAGAGCCGCAGGCCCGCTGCCGCGAGTCGGCTTCGCTCAACCTCTCCGGCAGCCTGATGCGGATCGAGCCAGAGTGCGTTGCAGTCGATTGGATCGGTCACGTCGTCCCCCCTCCGTAAATGTCAGAAGGACAAAAGCAACCCGCGTGCCATTAGCGGCGACGCTTTTCCGACGGCAAAGTGTGACGGGGCAGGCCTTTGCCGCCCGCTTTATTTAGGACAGTCTGTGTAACGACTTGAGCGACAGCGCCGAGCCGTGGCGGCAGCAAGATCTATTTGGGGCTGCTTGAGTCGGTGGGTGGTGAACGCGAGCAAATCGTCCAACCCTTGTCCAGAGAAGCCGTTCATCTGCGAGACCAGCAGCCAGGCATGTGCGCCGACCAGATCTGGTTTGCCCGCCTCCTCGCTCAGCATGAGGTAGGCGGACATGAACTGCGCCCCAACATGCGCACGGCGAGCGGCCCGCAGAAAATGAGATTTCGCAGCGATGGGGTCCTGTCGGGTGCCCTTCCCTTCAAGGTGATGTACGCCCAGCAGGTAAAGCGCGTCGGTCAACTCCTGGGCGGCCGCCTTCTTGAGCCAGAAAACCGCCTGGCTGTTGTTTACCTCAACGCCATATCCGTTGTGATAGAGCGAGGCCACATTGAACTGCGCCTCGGGAAGGCCCTGGTCGGCCGCCTTGCGGTACCAGTTCATGGCCTCTACATAACTCTGTGTGACGCCAAGCCCACGCTCAAACATGAAGCCCAAATTGTTCTGAGCCCTAGGCTCTCCGGCATCGGCCTGGGGTCGAAAGGCCCGCAGCGCAGTAGCGTAGTGTTTGCGCTCCACCGCATTCAGTCCGGCCTCTAGCTCGGGGCTAAAGGGCCGATTTGGGTCTTGCTGCGTGAGCGCCTGTGCCCAAGCGGACCCGCAAAAAAACAACAGAATGAAGAAACCCACGACGCGCATGCTCAACTCACGAGAAAAAAAGCCGATAAACCAAGTATGGCGCAAAATCGGTGGCATTCCACACGACGGATTCTGGGTATTGGGATAGGGCTAGGGCTGGTCCACTCTGCTGCCTTGGCACAGCCTGCACCCACTCCGGCCGATCTTCCGCCGCCCGCGGTTGTCTCTTCAAACATCTGTGTTCCTGTCGATGGCATGACCTTTGAGCTCTCCGGCTCTGAGACGCTACTGGTCAGAAAAGGCAACGCCTCGGTCGCATTGATTCGGACCAGCCAGTTTCTTCCAGCCGGTTTGACCTCTATGCGCTTCATGGCCGGGGAGCTCTGTGCGCGAGGGCCAAAGTCACAGTTCGTTATTAACGACCTGCTCTACGCGGTCTCAAACATCTATAGCATCAGTGGAGACGCCTCCACCCGAATCGCAAAAGTCAACGAGAGCGGTACGGCCGCCACCGTGGGTCGCTAGACACGAATATTGACCAGTCGGCCCCGTGGCTTTGCGCGCGGGCGTGGCTTCTTGACAGGTGGAGTGGGCTGAAGGCTTGGAACCTCTGATTTGGGCGTGAAGCCCATACATATTCTTCCGTCTGCCGAGACCACCTCGAGGCAAGGCGTGACCTTGCTCTTAAACCCCATGAGCTTGCATGCATAGGGCATGCGGGGATCCCAGCTAATGGCGAAATAATGGCACGACCAACAGTCGGGCCGCTTTTGCTCAGCGGTCTCTGTCTTTGCGGAGGTAGTCAAGGTAAATCCTACGCAAGACCTGCAGCAGAAACAGGACCGCAAAGCCGTAGCCAACAACGGCGGTCATGTCGAGGTCTTCCGGAAATTCGACTCGAATGCCCAGAAAAATCATGACGACCAGCGGAACCGCGAAGATCAGATAGACTCGAACCTGTCTGCAGACTCGGCAAGGTGGTTTGACCTTGAGGGATGCAGGCGGTTTGCGGGGCGGCTTGGGTAAGGGCGTCATGCATTTAGTTTAGTCTAGCCTTGCAGCAACTGGAGCACACTCTGCTGACTCTGGTTGGCTTGTGCGAGGACCGCCGTGGCAGCCTGCTGCATGAGCTGGGTTTTGGCCAGTTCAGTAGAGGCTCGCGCGTAGTCTGCATCCTCAATCTGCGAGCGTGAGGCGGCCTGATTCATGGAGGCATTGCTAAGCGTATCCATGGCGTACTGCAGGCGATTCATAACCGCACCCATCACTGCGCGCGTTGCGTTAACCTTGTCCATGACCGCATCAAGCTTCGAGAGAACGGCACTCGCGTCATCACGCGTGCTGATCTTGTTCGTCTGAACTGCGTTGTCGACGTCTCCCGTAATGGTGCTTGTTATGGGGCCTCCCTTGCCAAAGTCTGCAAGGTCGATGGTGATGAGCTGCCCCGCTGAAGCGCCCACTTGGAAGGAAATGCGACCGGTTCGAGGGGGCGTCATCTTGGAGGTGGCTTCATCTACTTCCCCGCCAAAGGTACCCTCCTGAAACCCCAAATCGAGGAACTTTGATTCTGATGTGTATCCGTTCGCACCTGGCGTGATGGTAAAAGCAGGGGCAGGCACTCTTGGGTCAGTCGGGAATGTCCCTTGCGTCAACTCTGACCCGATGAGTTTTACCCGTCCATACACAGTCGCAGCGCCCGTTGAGGCTGCGGTGGCACTCGCAATCGCCGTTACAGAGGAGCTCGGGATCGTTGTACCCAATCCAAATTCTGTCCCTGCAATCCCATCGTCGTGCCAGACCGAGAGATTTCTTCCGTCAATCGTCTCTAAAACAAGACCGCCAAGCTCGCTCTTTGAGGCGTGAACCCCATGGCGACCAGTGTAGGTATTGATTCGAGCGGCAACCTCATCGACTCGCTCTGAGGATGTAGAGCCGATGGCGAAATCGACTGATATCTCTACGCCATTTACAAACAAGGAATAGTCTCCAGATGTAACGGAGACTGTTGCTTCGGTGCCCTCGATTTTTGCTGGAACGGTCTCTGCTCTGACCTGGGTTGTTGCGCTCATGCGATTGATTGCGGCTGCAATTGAGATCGCACTTGCGGCACGACTGCTTGTAAGCGCAGTTGTGTCTGACACATCATCATCACCTGCAATAGATGCAGGAATCGCGACGCCATTAATTCTTAAATCACCCGCAGCCATAGCAACGACGTCATCTGCACTGGTAACGACCGCTCTTAGCGCGCTCGTAAGGGTTGATACGTTATCTTGATAGCTACCCAGTGGAACGCGAGCACGGGTGATATCGCCCGTGGCGGTGGTCTCAATGAGAATCTCTGTCTCTACTCTGGCCTCAAGTGCGTAGGTCCCTGCTTGCACGCCCGTGCGAAGACCTGTGCGATTTGCAAAGTTCGCTGCGCTCGTATCCAAGTCCTCAAATTGAACCTCAATATTGCGCCCATCTTCCGCTCGCAACTGGACACCAAGTGCGTCCATTCCGGTGTCGATTGCAACAACGCCCGTCAGATGGCTAATGAAGTTAATGGCCTCGACCGCAGCCTCTCGAGAGGCGCGCGTGTTATTCAAAACGGTTGTGATTTCGGGCGTTGAATAGCCGTTGATCATGAGACGTCCGCTAGCCACTCCGCCAGGATCCATGCCAGCCCCCCCAAAAACATTTGGGTTGACTACGGCAGCAACGCCGGTTTCACTCGTCTTGCGATTGATTGCAGCTGCAATGGCAATGGCACTGCCAGCGGCGTTATTGGAGGGAGAAAGCAGATCGTCGTCTGCAAACGACGGACCGATATTCACCCCATTAATATGTAAATCATTAGACCGAAGGGCTGGAACCGTACCTGCCACATCAACGGAGAGGCTCACATCTCGACCCTCTAAGGACGCGTTCTGTGGGTCACCGTTTTCGTCTAGCACCTTGAATGTATACGTGAGCGGAGTGGAAATGACCTTTGCATTTTCACCAGTGGCGAGAAAGAGTATCGAGGTCTCATCTGTGTTGGGGTCCGGATTCGTTGGATCACCAGTGAGCGTGAGGGTACCCGTCAGGGTAATTTCCTCGCCACGATTCGTGAGGAAGGTAGCGGTGACTGTGTCGCCGTCTACTTCGTCTCCAGCGAGTGAGATGTTTAGACTGCCTGACTTCAGAAACTCGCCATTGAGATTGAAGGCCTCAACCGAATCGTCCGCCGCATCAACTGGGCCGTAGCGAATCACACTGCCAATATTGACCCCAATTTTGTCATCGATCAGATTATTGCTGTTTGCAGCAGCCAAATCGTAAAGGTCCTGCGTTTCGTCAGACCCGTATGAGATTCTCACGGTGGTGGAATTGCCGTTCGAGTCTTCGATGACCGTTACCGTTCGACCGGAACTCCCGTTGAATGCGTCGTCGTTCGTCAGGGCTGCCGAGATCTGGGCTGCGACTTCCTCGTCATCTATCCCATCGTTGTTCTCGTCACTGAAGCGCACAGTGATTGAGCGACCATCCTGAAGGGTGATGGTCTCTTCATCACCATCACTTTTGCTCTCGCCTGAAAGTCTAATTTCCTCAACCACCCCAAAGTCTCGTCCAGAGAGCACGCGAGTGGTTGTAGGGTTAATAAATACCGAATCAAAAGCATCCACCGAGGTGGCTTTATAAACCGGCCGCTCGCCTACAGGCACTCCAGTAGAGCCATTCAAGATTTTGAATCCGTTCCACTCCGTCATTTCGGCAGTTCGGGCAATCTCTTGCTTGAGTTGCTGGAATTCAAGATCGAGATAACTACGCTGTTCGTTGTTATTCGTGTCGTTGATTGCCTGGATGGCGAGCTCACGCATGCGTTGGAGCATGTCGGTAATCTCGTTTGTCGCACCCTCGGCCGTTTGAATCAAAGCAATCGCGTCGCCAGCGTTTCTGAATGCCTGATCGAGCGACCTGATTTGTTGGGTCATCCGAGTTGCGATGGCAAGACCTGCCGCGTCGTCTCCGGCGGTATTAATCCGCTTTCCCGACGAGAGCTGCTCCATGGCCTTGGTCAGAGATCGACCAGTCACCTGAAGTGCATTCTGGCTAAACAGAGCCTTGGTATTCGTGTTGATAACCGACATTCTTTTTCTCCTTAGCGACAGGACTCAGCCTGCGAACTCCGCTCGATGTAACGAGCACGAGCAAGCTCTTCAAAGCACGCCGTGTGCCAAAAAATTCTTCCTAGCAGATCACGAGGGGCAATCGAAAAGATGTTCATTTTCATATACTTAAATTGAGCGGCAGTTCCTGTCGACAAAGCGGCAAGGGGTTGCCGTTTACTCTTCGAGCAGGCCAAATTGGGCAGATAACGCTTTAAATTCCGCCTCAAGCTCTTTGTTGTCAGGAAACTTCTCATGGGCGGCAATGACAGCGCTCATGGCCTCAGCGGGTTCTAAAGAGCAGCGAAGTGCGCGAACCAGCATGAGGTGCGTTGTGACGGGTGAGCGATCGCCTTGCACAGCGATGAGCTTCTTCAGGTGAGCGACAGACTCATCCCAGCTTTCAGACAACATTGCGACCAGACTGGCAATGGCCAGCACATCTTCACTATCTGGGTAGAGCGTAACGGCCGCGGCGCTGAGCGCCTCTGCCATAGGAATGTTCTTATTTGCGACAAGATGCGAGATGGTTTCTCGAATCTCGGAGGGCGTGTAACCCGAGAGGAGGTCTTGGGGGAAGATAGACAGATCTGAGTGACCCATCAGATTCTGAAAAAGCTGCTGCGACATGGTTTAGCCCTCCGAGGCTGTTGATCGATGCAACAACCAAAGCAAACCAAGTGCCAATAAAAAAGCCGGCGGAGTTGCCGCCGGCTTTTAACGAACTACCTAGTAACTTACTGCAGTAAGGCAAGAACCCCCTGGGCAGACTGGTTAGCCTGCGCCAGCATGGCGGTAGCAGCCTGCTGGATGATCTGGGCGCGGGCCAGCTCGGTCGTTTCAGTGGCGTAGTCTGCGTCCAGAATGCGACTGCGCGATGCAGACATATTCTGAGTGGACTCAGACAAGTTGCTCACGACATAATCAAGGCGATTCATGAATGCACCTGCTTTCGCTTGAGCTGAGGATACCTGTGTGATGGCTGCATCCACCACACTGATCGCCTGTCCAGCTCCATCGATAGTCGATACGTCGATTTGAGATACCTTCATGCCGTCGTCCGACCCGCCAAACGTCCCTTCCCTGAACCCGAGCGCCGTGAAGTTTGCATATCCCTCAGCACCAGCAGAAACGTCGAATGCTACATCTGAACTCAAGGTCACGCGTGAGTAATGGGTTACCGCCTGCTGGTGGTCGTCAGTGCCGTCAGCCCCAGTGCCGACCGTAACGTCGTTTAGACCAAGAGCAGCCGCATTTGAGTCAGTTGCGATCGAGATGTTGCGACCATCCTCCGCCACGAGTTGCATTGCTCCATTGAAGTTAGATGCGGTTACACCCGTACGATCAGAATAGGTGTTCAGCAAATTCACCATGTCGTCGACGGTATACGTGGTTAGGCTGGTGGAAATATCCACTCCGTTCAAATGGATTTTGGTTGTTGCAGCCGCAGTAAAACCAGTTCCACGCAGAACATTTGGCGCCGCTGTGGCAGTCACTCCGTGATCAGATGTCCTCTCGTTAATTGCAGCAGCAATCGCGATGGCACTAGCGCTCTTGTATGAGCTTCCGCCACTGGCGGCCTCATGTGAGAACTGATCATCTGCGCCGGCCGCTGCGCGAATGCTTACTCCATTAATGACCAAGGTATCTCCATTGAGAACGCCAGCGTCACCACTTGTCGGGGCAGAACCTGTCCCCGGGTTGCCACGAGCCTTTGAAGTGAACAGCGCTTCATCAGACTTATAGGTTCCAGCAGCCAGGCCCGAATCGACCCGTGAACCCGCCAATGAGTGACTAATCGTAATGTCGCGCCCGTCCTGAGTATACAAACCAAAGGAGCCAACCGTTGTTGCTGCTGCGCCGAGACCAGTAATCTGATTGTCGAGAGTACCGGTGAAGGCGTGGACAATATTTCGACCGTCATCTGCAATCAATTGAACACCAAGGCTATCGTCCCCAGTGTTTACTGCGCGAACGCCGGTCTGACCAGAAATGCGATTGATGGCTTCCGTAACAGCATTGCGGGTGTAGGCCTCGTCTTCGGTGGTATAAATAGTGATGGTTGAGACACCGTTGATCGTGATGGTGCCGTTGGCCACTGAACTTGCCATGGTTCCCTGATAACCATGGACTGTCGTCTGCAAAGCCTTCGCGTAAACGCCCGTTTGATCGGACACGCGGTTAATGGCGGCTGCCTTAGCGATTGCACTTGAGGCATTCTCCGAGGAGGAGGCTGTATCGTCTGCAGCCAGCGAGGCGCCGACATCTACCCCGTTAACCAATAGATCGCCTGAGGCAAAGGCGCCGAAAACGGCGTCCCCGGTGCGCACACCGCCGGCAGACTGAAGCATGACTTGACTACCCTCACCGATCGAAGAGGCCTTCGCCGAATCAAACCCAATCTCCATGGTGTCACCCTCTTTGGTACCGACCTGCAGAACCACGCCGCGGGCGGAGCCATCGAGAAGCTTAATGTTGTTGTGATTGGTGGTGTCAGCAACCTTGTCGATCTGGGTAATCAGCTCATCCACTTCCAGTTGAAGCGACTCACGGTCGTCATCGGACATCGCACCGTTGGCTGCCTGGACAGCGAGCTCACGAATGCGCTGAAGCATGTTTTCAACTTCGCCGTAAGCACCTTCAGCAGTCTGCGACATCGAGATGCCGTCGTTGGCGTTGCGAACAGCAACGGCCATACCGCGAATCTGCGAGGTCATGTTGTTGGTAATTGCAAGACCAGCGGCGTCATCTTTTGCGGAGTTAATCCGCAGGCCAGTCGACAGGCGCTCCATGGACTTGTTCATCTTAAGTTCGTTAACACGGGAGGCCTCCTGAGCGAACAGCGCCTTCACATTAGTGTTCACAACAGACATTTCATTTCTCCTAAAAAGGTTCAGTTCATTTCAGCAAGACCCGTGTGTGGTCTAGCATTCATGCGTACTAAGTGATTCGGTCAAATCCGAAAATGCTTTAGAAAAATTAAGCGCGCTCGTCGACCATTGAGCCTTTAAAAGACTCAATGCTCTTGGCTACGCGAATCACCACTTCGTGTGGGATCTGACGGATCACCTCGCCGGACTCGAGATCGGTCACGCGAACGATTGGGCGCTTCAAAGACTCGTCGTAGGAAAAACCCAGGGCACGCTTCGCAACAGAAGCATTCTCATTAAGGGTTTCTAGCGCCTTGTCTAGATCGGCCTGAATTTTGGAGAGATTCCTCGCGGCCGCATGCGCATCGCTCAGGCCAAGGATGCCTCCAAGCATTTTGGAGACTCCGGACGACGGGGGCGCACTGACTGCCGAGGAAGATGGGGGAGCAGAGGTCGACCCAGACGCGCCAGCCGGGCGACTCACCGCCGAGGCTGCTACTGACATATAGGACTGAATAGCCGACATGGTTCGATTCCGCTAACCCATTGATAATTATGGAAATACACCTAAAGCCAGGCATAAAAATCCCGGCTTCAGAAGAATTATCGGCTAGTTGGAACGAAACTTTAGCGGCTATTTATTGCTGTACATGGCCGACATGTTTTCGAACTGGCTCTTGAGACTCTCGCGTAGGCTGGTCATCTGACCCACCAGGCTCTCCATGGCGGCAAACTGCTTGGTGTAGCGGGCCAGAATACCCTCCATGCGGGTTTCAAGCTTCGCCAGATCGGTGTTGTAGCGGGTCACCAGGGTTTCTGCCGTGTTGCTTTGCGTCATGACGACGCCCGTGGGTGACATGAGGTCGCGAAGCCGGTTAGACAGTTTCGCTGACAGCCCATACTGCAGGGCGCCGTCCACAACATTTCTGCCAGCCAGGGCCTCGGCCACGTCATCGAACTGTGTCGCCACCGCCTCGTCAAAGGTGTCCGTATCGAGGCTCATGACGCCATCTCGATCAACGGACACACCCAGTTGTCGGAAGGTTGAGACGGCATCGGTCGCGGTGTCGGACTCTCCGAACAAAACAGAGCGAATCTGGGCGGTGACGCTGCGCACCAGAGACTCGCCGGACAGCGAACCGCTATACACGTCCTCTTCGTCCTCGCTCTTAGGGCCGGTGAGAATCTTGAAGTCAGAGATCATCTGGTTATAGGCGTCCACCAGAGACTGCACCTTTGACTTCAGCGCCTCTGAGTCTCTAGAGACCTGAATCAGCATGGAACTGCCGGCCGTTGTCTGGGCCAGATCCAAGCGCAAGCCCGGAATCACATCGGTGAGTTGATTAGAGCTGCGAACAACAGTTACGCCATTCACAACCACCTCGGCGTCGCTGGCCTCAAACCCCGCGACAGTATCAAACGACATTCCATTGCTGCCGGTCAGAGTGAAGTTCTGGTCCGCGCCTTCTTCTCCGCGCACCAAAATGCGGTACCGCTCCCCTGTGCCCTCGGGGTCACCCGTATCCACCAACTCTGCGGTGAGGCCGGTATTGGCACTGTTAATCGCGGATACAAGCCCTTGAGGTGTATCACTTCCTGCGGCAATAGCAATACTGGTCGCCGCCCCACCGTTGACGCTCAAATTCAGCGTCATGGCAATGCCGCCGTTCAAAGCTGTTGTCGGCTGGGCGTAACCATCCGATAGACTCCGCTGTGGCGCAGCAAGCCTCACCACCTCAATCTGGTGGTTCGCAAGGGATGGGTTACCGGTGACTGTGGGTACAACCGCGCTGCTGTTGGAGGCCAGCTTCACGCTGGCCAGCTCATTCTTGGTGTCGAGTGTATCGACCACGGTTTTGAGGCCATTCATAGCCGCCATCATCGCCGCGTAGCCCGAAATCTTGGCTTCTGACCGAGCGATCTTGTCCTCAATCAGCTTCTGCTTGGGTGCGCGCTCAGCCGCAACCAGGTTCTCGGCCAAAGACTTCACGTCGACGCCGGAGCCGGCGCCAAGTGCATTTACGATGTTGGTTTCAACGGCCATATCTCAATGGTTATCGGATGTACTCGAACAAATTTAAGCGAGAGATTTGAGAAAAACTCGCCTGACTGGCCTCGAGCGCCATCATGCGTTTCTGCATCTCGGTTACCGCCTCTGTGTAGTCCAGGTCTTCGGCCTGACTCAACACGGTTTTGAGCTGAAGCTTGGTCTCATTGAGCACGGCTCGCTGCCCGTCCACCACATTCATGTCGGATCCAACCTGGGCAAGGCTCATCGCAATGCCCTGGGAAAGACCATCGAGTTCAGATAGGCCACGATTAATGCCCGCCCGGTCTGAGCTGCGCACAGCCTGAACCATGTCTTGAATGCTTTTAAAGAAGCTCACACCCTGTTCGCTGCCGTCCGGGAGTTCACGTGTGACGCGAGAAAAGATCTGCGTGCCGGTTCGATTCGCGCGGAGCTGTCGCTGGTCACCCACCTCCATGAGGTTCACGGTCTCATCACCCTGATAGACAATGTTGCCCTGATCGTCCCGTCCGAAGGCGGGCGTAAAGACGCGAGCGCCGCTAAACAAGTACGCACCGTTCACGTCCCGCGTATTGGCATAAGACAGCAGATCGTCTTGAAGGCCCTGCATCTCAATTGCAATGGCCGCCCGATCATTCTCACTATAAGTGTCGTTCGAGGCTTGCACGGCAAGTTCTTTGAGTCGTGTTAAGACATTGCTCAGGCCATCGAGCGCAATTTCCTCCGCCTTCAGGCGATTTTCAGCCGTCTTAATGGCTCCCTCAAAACTCGATTGCCGTGCAATGACGCTCTTGAGGCGCTGAATGGCCGTCGCCTCGTCAGGTGAATCTGAAGGCGATAGGACTTTTTTACCTGAGGCCAACTGGGCCTGAGAGGTGGCGAGCTCAGACTGACTCGTGGTCATCTGGGTCACTGCGCGATCAAAGAGATAGCCGGTTGAAATCTTCATTTAGGTCTCTCTATCGGAGGGCAATAATGGCGTCAAATAGGGTGCTGGCGGTCTGCATCACCTTGGCAGAGGCTTGGTAGGCCTGCTGAAAACGAATAAGGTCTGCGGCCTCTTCATCGAGGCTTACACCCGACACTTTGTCCCTGGCTTGAACAGCCTGGTCGTGAACCACCTCGAGTGCCTTCTGGGCAATGCTCGCCTGAAATGCAACGTTGCCCACATCGGTCACCACCTCGCTGTACGCCTCGGAGAAGGTCATGCCCTGACCACCGCCCACAACCCTTTCGTTCTGGAGCATGGACAGTCGAACCGCGTTTGCATTGCTGCCAAGACCATCCTGGTTCCCATCAATCTGAAACCGGTCTCCCGCAACAGGCGGTGTGGAAAAGCTCAGTGAGAGCCCAAGATATTCAACCGGCTGCCCAGGCGTATACGTTCGGTTCGCAAGAATGGACCCCGTGGTGAGGTCTTGGATCTGATAGCTGGTGTCTGTGGTGAACACCACATCGAAAGGCTTTTGGCGCAGCGCTTCAATCGAATCAATCTCGCCTGCCTTGTATTCTGCACCCAGGGTAAATGACGCGCCCGCATTCGATGACGAGGCAAAGATCAGAAGGTCCTCTGGCATCTCGCCAATCAGGTAAACGCCCGTGCGAAACCCAAGAGCTGCCAGATCTGCTGGACGCCCGTTCTCTCCCATACCTAGGCGCACCTCGGAGTCGGATGGCTCTGCACCGTTGCTCACCGTGCGACTCAAGCGAAGGCCATCAGGCAGCCAGCTGTCCGTTGTTTCGTCGAAATATCGGGTCACCTCCAGGTAGACCCCTTCAAAGGGCGAGCTGTCGACGGTCAGACGAACCCCCGTGCTCTCGGCATCGATGAGTTCTGGATCATCAACCGGCCCCTCAGAATAGGGGTAACGCAGCGTAAGCGTGCCATCGCCGTGGTCCACAATTCGACGCAGAGGGTCTTCAGTGAGGAATCCAACCGCTTGAAGTCGAGCTGCGTATGCAGCCGCTACCTCGGTGGCCGTGTCTCCTGCCGTCACAGACAGAGAGATACCACCAATTGTTATGCGTCCCGTTGTGGTCGCAGCGGTAAAACTTAAAGTCTTCTCCTCGCCGCGTCCCAATGCCCCGGGGGCTGCACGTTCCACCGTGCGCTCCATCAGCACGCCCGTGCTGCCCACATCGACAAAACCAATATCGTCGGGGTCTCCGTCAGTCAGCGCATATTGAATGATGAGTTCTCCCGTACCGCTGACGCTCACCGAGCGGCCATTTCCGCTAGCAATGAAGGAAGTGGCATTGATTGCATCGGCGAGTGTCTGGGCGATTTCATCTGGCGTATCGCCCTGATTGATACTCGCGTTAACCGTAATCGTCGCGCCAGAATCGGATGGCAGGGTGATGCGAATGGTTCCGCTGTCATCGGCCTGCGAGAAGTAGAGGGTCTGTACCTCACCGAGACCCCAGGCGGACTGTCCATAGAGCCAATCCGCAATGTCATCCGCAGTGAGTACATCCCCCTCGGCATGCCCCTGGTCAGACCCAAGTCCATCGAGCGCAATGCCATTGAGCATAAGGTCTCCATCTGCGAACACCTCATCGCCTTCGGGAACGGTAATCGCGATGCGTTCCGACAAAACAGTTGCCGGGAAGGTCTGAACCTCGCCAGCCACATGGTCTTGTGTCAGCGGAGCAAATTCCACGACGCCGCCACGGACACCGTAAAACAGCTCGAGATCTCTGTATGCGTCTCCGGCCTGCTGATTGAGGTACTGGGCGCTGTATCGAGCATTTGCATCAACACTCGCCCCAGCACGCCTTGCGTCATCGAGATACTCATTGCCTGCCTCCGCAATGAGCGCATCGCGCTCCTCCTCGGTTAGCACACGCCCCTCAGCAATCGCCTGAGATTCAGCTTCTGCCAGACGATCCTCGGCGAAGTGCCGTCCTAGGAGGTGGACGCCCTCCCGGGTAAAGACCTGGAGGTCAACGACATCATTTCCAAAGCCACCCAAATAAAGCGCTGTGTCTTGAAATCCAGCAGGGACAACGCCAAGCGGCACTGCGGGAACGCGGTTAAAATTGAGCACCACATCTGCGCTATTGAGCGCGTTGTTATCGAGCAGACGACCATCGGCGTCATCAGCTGTCACGCGATCAAGCCAGAGATCTCTGTCTCGGGTCGGCTGCATGGCGCTTTCTTCTAGTAGCGCAGTCGCACCACCCGGGTTGAACTGATTATTAATGGTTCTGAAGCGCGCAGCAGCCGCAACCCGCTCGGGCTCTGTAATGGCCACCCTCAAACCGGCTGAAGGCGAGTTTCCGACACTGAGGGTGAGAATTTCCTGGTCTCGAGGGTTGCCGCTGAGTGTGACGCGAATGCCATTGATCTCGATTGCCGAGCTCCCCTGGGCAACCTCCCCCGTGGATGCATCAGTTGCCACCCACAAACCTCGCGCAACGGACTGATCGATGCGACCGTCGCTCGCGCTGCTCTCAATTTCTAGGGTGTATGCACCAAGCACATCACTACTGACGACCAACCCACCGGTGGCACTGGACTCGACGGAGATGCTCCGACCGAACGCACCCTCTTCCGACCCTCCCGCGCCTCCCTCTAAAAACTGACGGATCTGAAATAAGACCTCGGACTGGTCCATTTCTGCACCGTCCAGTAGGGTCTGCCCATTTGTCAGCCCCCCAGAGAGGAGAAATGAGGCACTGCGTCCGTTGAGCGTTGCAGACACTTGATCGCCAACGCGAAACGTTCCGGAGAGGCTCAGGTTGTTGCGCTGCCCCGCATCCGCCTGAAACTCTAGTCGAATGTCTCGATCGGCATAGCCAATATCTGGATTCACGACTTCGGCCTCGAACAACACGTCTGATGTGCCGAAGGCGGAGGTGAGCGCAAATTGTGGGTCCAGGCGAAAGAGATCGCCCCCAGCCTGGCCCTGAAGGTCAATACCCTCGCGGTGGATCGCATTGACCTCACGCGCGAGGATGAGGGCAAGTTGATCTAGCTCCGCATAGCTTGGCTGGAGTAGATTTGTTCGAAACCCCATGAGGCCCGAAATGCTTCCCCCGGAGAAGCCCACAATCGCCTCTGCTTTGGGCGAACCGCGGTTGAGCGTAAGTGAAACACGTCCAACATTTGACTCATCAAATTCAACGCTCAATGGCCGAGATTCATTTCCGTTGACAATCTGGCCCCGCGTTGCAGAGGCGCCGATGCTCACCGTCACAACACCATTATTGGCCTCACTCACATTGAGCTTGGCGAGCTCTGACATCTCTCTGAGCAGCTGATCGCGCTGATCAAGCAGCGCGGGGGGTTGCCGCTCGAGCAGTTTTACCTTACCCAACTGGCTATTCACCATTGCAAGTTGCTGAGCCAAGGTGTTGAGGGATGCGACCTCGCTCTTGAGCGCTTCCTCTGTCTCTTTCGCCACTAGGCCAAGCTGGCTATTAATGGTCTGGAAGCGCTCGGCCAGAACACCGCTCTTGTTCAAAAACTGAGCGCGAAGAATAGAGGATGATGCGTCGGTCGAGAGCTGCCTTGCAGAGTCGAAAAACTGGTCGAAAGCCGAGAGTAGTCCGACATCCTCACTGCCCATGATGTCGACCACGCGACCAGCATAGTTCACCAAAGGGTCTTGACTGCTGAGCTCAGCAGCTGCGCTACGAAGGCTGTTTTCAATGAACGCGTCATAGAGCCTGCGAACACCCTCAACATTGACCCCGGTTCCCAGATAACTTGTGCCATAGGCTCTGGGAGCATTCTCTGTGAGGTTGGTCTCTTGACGGGTGTAGCCCACGCTATCGACGTTGGCGATATTGTTTGAGACCGTGCCCAAGGCACGCTGGTAAGCGTTAACCGCAGAGCTTGCAATCGAGACTAAGTCACTCATTCAGTGCCTCCGCGGGTCTGAACGGTGAGGCGATCTCGATTCAAATCCTGAATGTTGGGTCCTTTCGGCAGCGCATGCGGCATCGCCGGGTCAACGCGCTGAACCGGCAATCCAGGCACAAACCTCAAGCCTTTGCTCAGTGCTCTCTGCTCGAGCGTGTGGACCGTAGACGTCACCCCAGAGCTCACACTGGGGTTGTTCCGCTCCCAGCTCTTGACCATCATGTCGGCCAGTCCAAGTCCGCCACGTTTGGCCATTTGTTGTGAAATCTCTTGATCAAAGAGCGCCTCGTAGGTCTTCACCGAGGAGGAGCCCATCAGGTCGCCCTCCTCGTTCGAAGCCGTGGCCTCGCGCATGGTCTTCATCATGGTCTGAATGAACATGGCCTCAAACTGCTCGGCCGCTTTACGCATGCCATGGCCGCGTTGATCCGGTGCAGCCTTGGCTGCATCAGCCCGCATCTGTCCAAGCTTGGCAAAGTTCAGTGCGTCCATTTAGATCACCACCAACTCAGCCCGCAGGCTGCCCGAGCTCTTTAAGGCCTCGAGGATTGCAATCAGGGCCGAGGGCGACGCACCTACCTGGTTCACAGCGTCCACAATCTGGCGAAGGTCCACGCCCGGCTGAAAGAGAAACATGGGCTTGTTGGGCTCGGACACCGCAACCTCTGCGTTCTGCACAGGAGTGGTTTGACCCTGGGTGAGCGGGTTCGGCTGGCTGACCTCGTTTGTGGCTGAGACAGTCACCGAAATCGTGCCGTGCGCCACCGCTGCGGCAGAGACCTTCACATTGCGACTGATCACCACCGTGCCGGTTCGCGAGTTCACGACCACGCGGGCAGGCGGCTCACCGGGCGTCACGTTCAGGTTCTCAACCATACTCATGAAGGCCACACGCTGACTGGTGTCCTGGGGGGCGCGCACACTCACGCTCACCGCGTCGAGTGCCTTTGCCGTGCCATCACCGAAGGTCTGGTTCACAGCACTCACGATGGCGTTGGTGGTGGTGAAGTCGGGCTGATGCACATTGAGCACCACGACTTCAGCGGAATCAAATGAGTTGGGCACGGTGCGCTCAACCGAGGCGCCATTCGGAATGCGCGCCGCAGTGGGCACACCAATGGTCACCTTGGAACCTGCGGCCTCCTCCGTCACACCTGTCGCCGTGAGTGCGCCCTGCGCCAACGCATAGACCTGACCATCGACTCCGCGAAGGCTGGTGAGAATAAGGCTGCCACCCCGAAGGCTCTTGGCCTTGCCCAACGCCGATACGTTCACATCAATGCGCTGACCTGGCTTGGCAAACGCTGGCAGCTCGGCCGTCACCATGACGGCAGCCACGTTCTTAATATCGAGTTTGCCGCCAGAAGAAGCGTCGAAGTCCCCCATCGAGCCATCGATATTCACGCCCAATCGACCCAAAATGGCCTTCATGCTGCTGGCCGTCACCGAGACATCGGCGCCATCGCCTGTGCCCTCCAGGCCCACCACCAGGCCGTAGCCCAGCAGCTGGTTCGTGCGCATGCTCGCTGCACTGGCCAGGTCTTTAATTCTGTCTGCTGATGCCGATACAGGAAATGAGAGGCTCAAAAGGACGGCAAGTGCCCTTGCCCAAAACTGAGTCGACCAGGTGCGCGCATTCATGGCGATTGGTTCCTTATGGCCTTAAAAAGGCCAGGCCTTCATCATCAGATTGGTGGCCCAGGGGGTCTTGCCCGAACTTGCTAGTTCACCAGAGCCGGTATAGGCAATCTGTGCGTTGGCAAGGCGACGGGAGAGTACTGTTCCGTTGGGCCCAACGTCCTCCGATCGAATGATGCCGGCGACACGAATGGTCTCACTGCCCTCGGAGAGATCAAGCTGCTTTTCGCCCCGCACCACCAGATTGCCGTTGGGCAGGACCTGGGTCACCGTGACTGCAATCGAACCTGTCAGAGTTGCGCGCTGATCGGCTGTGCCAGTGGAGTCACTGCTGATTTCAGAGCCGTCAAGCGGCAGCCCATTCAAAGCACCCCGTATCGGTAGCTTGGGCGCAAGTGCACCCAGAACATTATTAGCAGTCTCGCGAGAGACAGACTTGTTGTTCGTGCGATTCGCCTGAGTGCGCTCGTCCAGCAGCACAGTAATAATGTCTCCCACCTTATAGTCGCGCTTACGACCAAACCAGCTATCGTTTCGACCGCCGTTGTAGATGGACCCGGTTGCCAATGGGGCCGGTTCAGCAGGAATCTGCAAGACCGGCGCGAACTCATTGGAAGCCATCTTCGGGGCCGTTGAGCAGCCCACTGCAGCAAGACTCAGTGCAGCGATACAGGTGGATGCGAGTGCCTTCATGATGCGCTCCTTAAGGCTTAGAGGTTCTGATTCAAGAAGCGCAGCATGCTGTCGGTGGCCGAGATGCTCTTCGAGTTCACCTCATAGGCGCGCTGGGTTTCAATCATGTTCACCATCTCCTCGACCACGCTGACATTGGAGGCCTCCAACATGCCCTGGCGAAGAAAGCCAGCACCTGCCGTCCCGGGAACCAAGACCTGTGGCGCACCGCTGGCCGCCGTCTGTTTGTAAAGGTTCTGGCCCAGCGGCTGCAGACCAGCCGGATTCACAAACCGCGTAAGTGTGATCTGACCGAGCTGCACCTGGCCGCCACCCGCAATCAGCTCAGCGGAAACGGTTCCGTCACGACCGATGGTGATCGAAGCGGCGTTATCTGGAATCACGATGGCAGGGTCGAGCAACTGACCATTCGGGGTCACCACTTGGCCTGTCGCGGAGATCTTGAAACCCCCATCGCGGCTGTAGGCAAAGGTGCCATCGTCTTGCAGGATCTGAAAGAAGCCTGGGCCATCAACGGCAATATCCAGGGCATTTTCGGTATTGATCATGTTGCCCTGAGAATGAATCTTCTCGTTGGCCAAGACCCGCGTACCCGTGCCCATCATGAGGCCTGTGGGGGCGAGCGTGTCGGCGCCCGTCTGTCCACCGGCCTGCCGAATGTTTTGGTAGAGCAGATCCTCAAAGACCGCTCGATCACGCTTAAACCCGGTCGTGTTGACGTTAGCCAGGTTATTTGAAATGACGCCCATGCGCTTTTGCTGCGCATCGAGGCCGGTTTTGGCAATCCAGAGTGAGGCATCCATATGGCTCTCCTGTTAATGCCAAAAGCTATGCAAATGCTGTGCCGGAAAATTTTTGCCGACTGGCTATGCCCTCAACATCTGGGCACCCGCCTCATCGAGTCCCTTGGCTTCTTTAATGAACTTGATGGCGCTTTCAAAGGACCGCTCGGCGTCAATGAGCTTCACCATGGCTGATATGGGGTTGACATTGCTCCCCTCAAGGGCGCCCGAGACCAGCTCAACTGGCTTGGGTCCTGTCGGAAAATCGCCAGGCTGGCGCGCGCCGTCAATGAATGCCTCAAAGAGCCCATCTTCCCGACGCACAAGCACCGTCTCGCTTGCGTCACGAAGCATCAACTGCGCAATGGGCACTTCGACCTGAGGTGCGGGCGCATTAGGATCGCGTGCGAGCACCTGACCCGTCGTGGTGATGTTGATCGCAAAGCCTGCAGGAACGGAAATCGGCTGCCCTGCGTCATCAAGCGCCGCATGCCCGACACCATTCTCCAAAACGCCCTGTGCATTGAGCCGCAGATCGCCGCGCCGGGTAAAAGCAACTGTGCCATCGGGGGCTTGAACCCCGAGCACCCCCTGCTCTTTGAGCGTGATGTCCGTGGGGTTTCCCGTCACCATGAGTGAGCCTGGCGAGAGTTGGATGCGATCGAGGGCCTCCATCTGGGGGCTGATCCGGGTGTCATAACCCAAGCCCTCTGTCTTTACTGCCTGCAGCGCCACATCGAAGCTTTTCTTAAAGCCCGTCGTCGAGACATTTGCCAGTTCATTGGTCAACATGTGACGCGCAACGCGCTTCTCGTTAACAGCATTCAATGCGGTGTAGGCGAGCTTATCCACGATTAACTCCGGATATTGATGATGGCTTGGGTCAATGTATTGTTGGTCTCAATGGCCTTTGCGTTGGCCTGGAAGTTTCGCTGAGCGGTAATGAGCTCAATCAACTCCTGTGTCAGGTCGACGTTGGCACGCTCGCGCGCGCCTGCACGCACCGTACCGAAGCCCGCCGTTCCCGCTTCACCGAGTGTCACTGCGCCAGACTGACTCGTGGCGTAGTAGCTCGCATCACCAATCTGGCGCAGGCCGGTTGGTGCCGTGAAGTTAGCCAGAATGACCTTGGCGAGGTTCTTCTGCGTGCCATTCGAATAGTTGGCCGACACCAGGCCGTCATCACCAATGTCTAGACCGATCAGGTCGCCTTCGGGGCGTCCATTCTGGTCTTGGGCAAGCACGGCAAAGGGAGAGGAAAACTGGGTTGATCCATCGTAATTAATGCTGAACTGCAGCGTGGCACCGGTGTCACCAATCGTGGTGGGCTTAAAGCCAATCGGGACCGCGGGCGAGAGAAGATTGCCTGCCGTTGTGAATGTCAGTTCACCCTTGTCCAAGAAAATCGGAGACCAGAGCTCTCGCGTTTCCTCTTCAGAGAAGTCGCCCGCCTCGGTTGTCTCATTGCCGTCTCGGTCCACATAAAGCGGCACGCCCGCAGAGGTCTCTGCCTGAGGTGGGGTGAGCCATCGCTCGGTGCTTCCACGCCCTGATGGCAAGTCACTCAAGCCCCAAATGCTCGGGCCTGTGACCTTGAGGAAGGAATCGTCACCCTCTGTTCCGGTGGTGATCTTCAGAACCGTCGCGTTGCCTTGCGACTCATAGGTCACTCGCACGCCATTGACGGTTCGGCCCCGAGAGTCCTCAAGAGAGTTGATACGACTCTCGAGCAGTTCTCTGAAAGAATCCCGGGTAAATTCTTGTCCGACAGGTAGCTCTATGAGCCCAGTCACATTGTCTACAGTGACAGTGAACTTGTTGGTCTCACTCGAGAGCGTGAACTTGTTCTCCAGGTTCAAGCCAATGGGTGTGCCTGTGACCGTGGCAGGGAGTGATCGCACACCTCGGGTTGGAATTTCTTCGGTATCGACAAGATCAGGCTCAAAGTTAAATAGCGATTGAAATGCACGGAAAGCCTTCGCCTGAATGCCATCGTCGGCAGCATAGGTGTCGGCCGTCAGTCGAACGCCAGACACTTCATCGGTCTCTCCTTCAGCAAGGGGATAGAGAATTTCCACAGACGACTCGTCACCAGTCGTACCAGAAAAGATGCTGAACCGCCCGGTCGTGTCGTCAAAGGTCACGCGAATGCCGGTGCGCTGATCGCTATCCGAATATTGTCCATCGTAGGCTCGAATCGACGCTCCATTAGGAACAACCGTCACGCCATACGAGCCGGTGTCATCGTCGATCGGTGTGTAGATAGAACTCAGCCCGAACAACTCGTTAGGGCTGCTCGCAGAATAAGTCTTAATCGATGCAGAGTCGGGGGTACCGATGGACTCCGTCACTGTAACTGGTCCTTGCACAGGCGTTACGGTCGTGGTGGTGATCTTACTGGGCTCAAACAAGAAGCGCTGTTGAGCTGGCGAATAACTAAACCGAGGAGCATTGTTTACTGTGACCACTGTTCTCACACCATTGGCGTCCGTGGTGGTGGACAAGGTGGTTGTAAACCCCGTTGGAGAGGGCGCGTCAAGACGCTCTTGCACCAGTTCCACAATCTCCTCAGGAGTTAAGGACGCTGGGTCATTAATGCCGGTCAGGGAGATTGATGTGTCTGGACTATCCCCCACCTTCAGCGTGAAAAGGTCTATTGTCGTTGGAGTCACGGCGTTCTTCAGGCTTGTGAAGTCAAAATAGCGCTGGTCGCCATAGGCCTTATTGATTCGATTCTGGAGCTCTCTTGCCAGCTCCACACCGGTCAATGGTTCCGCCGTAGAGTCGTAGAGGTCGGAGACATCTACCCTAACAGGTGTGGGCGATCGGTCAATATTCAGGGTAAATGCCATGCCATTGGGCAGTCCCCCATTCGGAATAACCTCACCGCCATAGCTGTAGGTCGTTGCATTGACCGGCTTAGCCACAGCTGTCAAGCCAAACAGCGCATTCGGGGTTGCGCCGGTATGGGAGGCCATCTGCACAGTTGAGCCTGCTGCTGGCTCAAACAAGAAAGTCTTGAGCGCAGGAGAATATCGAATCGTGGGGGCATTGTCCCCAAATGCTGCGTCCATTTGGGCCTGCGCAAGCGCCTCGAGATCGTCGATCGACATGGACCTTACGGCAGCAGAGTTTGAGGCGGTTATTGTGATGTCCGCCGTCGTTGTGGCTCCGCCAGCAGTCACCGAAGTTCGGAACAAGTTCACGGTCGATGAGTTGGGTGCCGCAACAAGGCTAGAGAGGTCGAACACAGCGAGTCCTGTTGCACCCACCTCTTTGAATACATCGAAGTTTCCGCCCCGCATCTTCGTGATGGTGGCGTCTGAGAGCGGCTGACCCGGCAAGCCGGCAGACTCAGATGCGACCTTATTGGTCAGTCTGTCGAGGTTGAAGAGCTTTGTGACACCACGCGCAATATCCTGAGGCGGAATGGCGCTCTCTGGCTGCACCTGGCCATACTTATTGACATATAGCGCCTCGCTCTTGTCATTTGAGGCCTGCACCAAGAATTCATCCAGTTTTGTGTCCCCGATGTAGACGTGCGTCTGCCATTTGTTCTCGGGTGCCTCTGGCGTCGCGCGCTGGGTCTTCACGTAATAAACCGTGGCAAGGTATTCGTTACCGCCAGCGTCAAACACGGTTACGGCAGTGGTCAGGTTGTAGCTGGTGGGGTCGGTCGGGTTGAAGTCTTTGGTAATAACCTCACCATCCGCCGGGAGGTTAAGGCCCAACTCAATCTCTGTGGTCTCACGCGCATCGCCATTGGTTGCGCGTGGAATGATGAGCTTGCGAAGATTTTCCAAATCGGCTTTTCCGGAGGAGTCAACTGACGCTGCCATCAGAGATTGACCCGCCGAGTTCACCACTGCAAAGGAGTCGTCTAGAAGAAATGTCCCGTTTCGGGTGTAGATGTCCTGCAGGCCGTCGGCAGACTTCAAAGGAAAGAAGCCGTCACCCGTAATAGCGATGTCCAGAGAACTGGCAGAGAACTGAATATTCCCCTGAGAGAACTCTTGTGTGACGGATTTGAGCGCAACACCCTGGCCCACTACTGAGGAAGCCTTTTGCAGAGGCGAGGTGGCGAAGATGTCACCGAAGTCTGCGCGTGAGCGCTTGAATCCAGTGGTGCCGACGTTCGCGATGTTATTCGAGGTCACACCCAGCTGCGAGGTGGCGGCGTTCAAGCCAGTCAGTGCGGTATAGAAAGACATGCTGAGTTCTCCGGGTTATCCGTTAATTTGTTTGACTTGGCTGAAGTTCACCGTGCCACCGTTGACTGTTTCTAGAATCAGGTCATCGGCCTCACTGCTATAGGTCACGCTTTTGACCGTGTCAGGCGTTGCAATCGGAATCGTGGTGTTGCTGCCATCAGGGCTTCTAACATTCACCACAATTTGATAGGCGCCGTCTTGCATTTTCTGTCCGGCTTGATTGGTCCCGTCCCAACGAACCAGCACGTCACCAGGGGGCTTTCGACCCAGCTCCTCGCTCTTAACGACGGTTCCGTTTCGGTTGTAGACGGTGTACGACACGCTGCTTGCGCCGTCAGGAACAGTAATGACCCCAGAAATTGCCGCACCGTCTCTTAGGATGGCCGGGCCATTCGGCACCGCAACCTGCTTCCCAATAAGGGAAGAGCCATCCATTAACCGCTGGCCTCGCAGGGCATCTACTAGTCCAGTCATCTTGTCGCTCATGGTGGTGGTGGCTTCGAGCTGGCTGAACTGCGCAAGCTGGGCCACAAAAGCCTCGTTCTCCATGGGATCGAGTGGGTTCTGGTTCTGCAGCTGCGCGGTAAAGAGCATGAGGAACTCCTTCTCCCCCATCTCTTCGTTCTGAATCTTGGAGTAGTCCGTCTTCTGGCCCGATACGGTTGGGATAGACGACGGAATCTGGTAGGTGCTCGCGTTAATACTCATGATTTGGTGACCTCCAGGGTTTTCATCATCAGTGCCTTGGCCGTGTTCACCACCTCCACGTTGTTCTGATATGCGCGCGCGGCAGCCATCATCTCGACCATCTCAGTCACCTCGTTAACATTGGACATCCAGACATAGCCGTCTTTGTCGGCATGCGGACTGCCGGGCTCGTACACACGGGGATTGGGGTTCTGCAAGTCGACAATCTTGTCGATGCGCACACCACCCACATTGGGCGCACCCGCATGGGTATCTGCCTTCGAGAGCATGGCCTTAAAAACACTGCGTTTGGCCTTGAAGGCCTCGGCCTCGGTCGATGCAGTGGTGTTCTGGTTGGCCAGGTTCGAGGCGGTGAGGTTCATCCGTGTGAGCTGAGAATTCAGCGCACTGCCGGCGACGCCAAAGATGTTGTCAATCATGGTCTATCCCTCCTCAAGCCTTATTCGCCGCGAAGGGCTTTACGAATGCCCGAGATACGGCTCTCTAGGAACATCAGCGTGGCCTGGTAGTCCGCTGTCGCTTTGCCGAATTTGGCTTGTTCAACGGCAACCTCTACGGTGTTGCCATCCGTTGCAGCATTGAATGGGACAGTAAAGAGCAGCCCATCCACGTCGTTCTCTTGTTTGGCCACCTCATAGTGGCCATTGCTGGTCGAGGCCATCTTGACCCCCTCCACACCGGCAATCATTTTCTTGAAGTCAAGATCGCGCGCCTTGTAATTCGGCGTATCTGCGTTCGCAATGTTTTGGGAGATCAGTTCCACGCGACGGTTGCGCACCGAGAGCGCCCGTTCGTGGATGCCAAATGCGTTTTCAACCAGGTTCATGGGGACTCCTCAAGAAATCAATTCACGCGACGAGATGCAAGCCATGTGCCAGTAGAAACCGGCAAGGCATTGCCGCCCAATGCAAACTGTTGGAGCTTGGTGGACGCATGCTCAATCAGCCCCTTGCGCAGAGAGGCTCGCGTAATGGGTGCCTCTTGGTTGCCGCCCACATGCAGGGCTCGGGCCTGAGGACCAGGGATGGGAAGCGCCTTGTGCATCTGGCGCTCATCTCGTGCTGCCGGAAACAGCACCGTCAAATACAGGTTGTCCAGAGAGGCTGGCTTGAACTGTCCCAGGGCCGTGTCCTCAAAATATCGGTCCACCAGATCGAGTTGCTCAAGCACACTGAGCTTCAGAATGCGCTCGGGGTTCTTGCCGTAGCCCACACTCGCGGCACCACGGTCGGGACCACTACAGAACTGAATGACCCCATGACAGTTACCGTTGGTGGCCCTGGGATTGAGGCCATCGCTCTCCATCATGGCTACACGAGCGAAGTCGTCGGGCGCAAACCGGTGCTCTCGGGCTATGTCAATAATTCGTCGCTGGACGTCGCCCACATCGCGCTGGGGAATGTAGCCCTTGGCCACCGCCCGATCGAGCATGCGCTCGAGCACCCGGTGCCCCGCCGCGCGGGTGGGCTCAAAGGCAAGCGGTCGAAGCGCCTCAACGGCGGGGGGCTGAACCCGCTGCTTGGCCGCAAGCGCGCTTGTAAAATCAATGACTTGCCCTGGGAAAATAAGGTCTGGGTTTTCAATTTCGTTGGCTTTTGCGACGGTCTGGACCATAGACATCAATTCCTTGAAAGCTGGGGCCGAGCGTCCGGGATGCGCCTTCTCACTGGCCTCTCGGGCCAGGGCGAGCAGGGTGTCACCGCGTTCGACAGAGATCTTCATAAGCTGCCTCATGCAGATGTCATGCCAAGAGACGCATTTTTGGCTTGAGTCTTGCTCTTAGCCATGCATGCCCAGACACATACGCCCTCTTCTGACATCTCTGAGCCTGGTGCTTGCAGCAAGCGCTCAGGCGAACACGAGTGACACGCAGCTCGTCGGCGAAGCGCGGCTATGGCTGTCGCAACTCCAAGAGCGTCCCGCCGAGCAGATTCAGTTCGAGCCCCTTGACGCACGCGTCAAAGTGGAGGGCTGCTCAAAATGGCAGTTCGACCTACCCTTCGGAGAGGGGCACGGCCTTCGGGCGCGATGTACCTTGCCCAAGCAACAGGTCTTTCTGCGTCTATCGCAACCCGCCCGAGCGCCGGATCGCCCGCCGCAGCCGCACACCCAAACCAACCTTTCCGCACCTGAGCCCCAGGAGACCCTCTGGGTGCTGGCTGCGCGCGAGAACCTTGCGAGCCAGCAGCGATTGCGACCGGAGGTGCTTGAGCGTAAATCGCTGCCATCGGCCCAATTGAGAGGTGGGGCGCACCTATACTTGACCTCTGCGGCTGGCCTTGATGCCATGCAGACGACCCGAGCCCTAAAGGCGGGAGAGCCCATCCGACTGCAAGATGTTCGTCCAGCCCTTCTCGTTCGCAAGGGCGACATTGTGCAGTTGCAATATGCCCAAGTCCCCGGGCTCTCTATCAGTATTCGTGTTGAGGCGCTGGAAGACGGCCGAATGGGCCAAAGGATTCGCTTGAAAAATCAGCAATCTGGGCGATTCACCATGGGTGAAGTGGTGGACCAGGGGCTGGCGATGATTCGCTAGCAAAAATAAACAAAGAGGGCTAAAGTTTTCAGGTAACCTGTCGATCCTCAGAGCAAGGGAAAATCCCTTTGCAAAGGAAAACATCATGAGTGACCCGATCTCCAATATTGCGCGCGCAGCCGGATACGATGTCGCCACAGAGAATCGGCTGAAAAAGGCCGAGGAAGCTAAACTTGCTGCGTACGATCGCGCGAAAGCGGCTGAGGCCGAGAATCGCACCCAGGCGGATGCGGTCGAGCTTAGCAATGTCGCCGAGCAGGTAAAAGCCTCGCCAGACATTGACCAAGCCAAGATCGACTCAATCAAGCAGGCGATCCGAGACGGAAATTATCCGCTGGACCCTCGTCGTATCGCCGAAAGCTTCGCGGCTTTCGAGCGCATGATCTGAATTGAATCCCGAGCAGGCCTCCGCTCGGGCGCAGCGCCTTCTCGACCTGCTTGACCTCGAGTTTGAAGCCCTAAAGGACCAATCACTCGATCGATTTGAAGCACTTCAGGCAGAAAAAGCCGAAATCCTCAGCACGCTTTCGCAGCTTTCACTCCCCAGCGAGGGGTCAGCCGACCGCAGCTGGGAAACCTTTCGGGACCATATTCGAGAATGCAAAACACGGCATCGACGAAATGAGATCCTGCTTCTGCGCAAGCTTGATGCCATCCGAGCCGCACTTCGCACCCTTCAAGGGCCCGACCCTCTCAATGCCGTCGAGGTGTACGATCGCATGGGGAGGCTATCCGGACTACGCCGCGGCAGAGGCCTAGCCGACGCCTAGTCGTGCTTTTCATCCCCCGGCTTCATGCCACGAAGCCAATAAGCCCAAGACAGAATAATCGCAACCGCCGTGTAGAGCGTCTCTGGTATCTCCTGGTCTATTTCTAGACCCGAGAGCAATGCGAGCAGTTGAGGGTCGCGGGCGACATAAACCCCCTGCCGCTCGGCCTCCTCCAAAATCATCAGGGCCACCTCGTCTTGGCCCTTTGCCACGACCACGGGGGCCTTATTCTGGCCATACTCCAGCGCAACTGCCTGAAGGCCTTCCCGAGTCTGACGACTGACCACCGCTAGGCCTTGAGGTCCAAAACAGATCCCGGCGTCCGAGGCCGATCACCGGGGGGCAGCCCCACCTCATCTGGCCTACGCCCATGCAGCACGGTAATCTTTTGCACGTGCAAACCGATTTCCTCGAGATCTCCCTCCAGGTCGCTCACGGCATTTCCAGCCAATATCGCTACAGACTCCCGCTCCGCCCACATGGTGAGCGAAAGGTCCGACTCTTGATGCAAGAGCGCAGAGAGCCAAAGATTGCCTAATTCAGGGCTCTGGGTGTGGATATCAAAGCTGATGGGTGGGTCGGGTTCCTCGGGTGTGACCGCCGGCCGAAAAAAACGGATCACTGCGGGGGGCGCATCACGGAAAGGTAGCAAGAAAGTAAGCAACAACTCTCGATGGGACTGAGACACGAGGGAATCTGCTTGGGAGGACTGAAGCTCTCGAATACTTCCCTCCAGAGCCTCTTTCAGGCTGATGTCCGCGTCTTGCTCCGCTTCGAGCTGTCTTAATGCGGCCATGAGCGCAATTTTCAGGTCTCCCTGAACCGTTTGGCCCTGCGCAAGCCGATGCTCTGTGTAAAGGCCAGCGTTCTTCAGGGCCAGCTTGACGGCTTCAGGCGTAATCCTTTGGGATGAGATCCGGCCATTGAAAAACTGAATCAGCGGAAATAGCCGGCTCAGACTGCTGTCCGAACCGGACGACGCGCGAACCAGGCTTGTTAACACCCCCCCAGAGAAAAGCGCCATCAGGCCCGAATAATCCGCTGGACGAACGAACAGGCTCGCTACGCTCGGGGAGAGACCAGCCAGACTCGGCACCAAGGCGGAAGCTTGAGCAGCGACCTGTGCTCTTACGGTTGGGGCTGCGTCGGCGGGAGGAGGCGAGACTTGCAGGGCTGGGCCTTTGCCCGTTTGCACCATGCGCAGCCAGATTTCGTCTCCTGGCCGAAATCTCAGTTGCGGAGGAAGTTCCACATAGCGACCATTGACCAAAACCATGCTGCCCTCTGGCCGAATCTCAACCACTGCTTTGACGACTTGATTTGGATTGAGGCCCAACTCCTTGCTCACTGCATCCTGCAGCGGAATGAGCCGACCTTCTAGGTAAATGGGCAGAGGCCTTGCGCCCGCAGCGGCAATGGCCTCTGGACCCGTGAGCATGTTGCGCTAACGAGAGGGGTAACGCACCCAGCCCTTGTGGGGGTCAGGCGTGACGTTGGGTCCGTAGCTGCCCGACTGACTGGTGGCGCTCGCAGCAAGCAGCGCCGCTGCAGTCATTTGACCACTGGCCACCGCCTGGAGCTGCGCTGCGGTGGGCAGCATGAGAACGGCGCCCGCACGGAGCCGGTTCTGATTCCCCGAGATAAAGGCCTCGGGGTTGAGGCTGACCATCGCGCCAAAAATAGCCCGGCGGTCGGGTGGCAAGGCCCCGTGCTTAGCCAGAATCTTAAAAAGAGTGTCGCCGCGCTGCACCACCACGCGGGTCATCCCGCCAGGCCCAGCGGACTGGTGACCAGCAGCCTGGGGGCCCATCGGCGCGGCGGCCGTAGCGGGTTCACCCATGAGCGTCTTGAGCGCGCGGGCCGTGTCGGGCTGGGCAGCAAATGCCACCTGCGCGAGCTGAACCATCACGACGCCAAGCGCCAGAACAAGCAGGGAGCGAATCATCAGGGATCCTTTCATGGTCATTAGAAGGGCGAGGCGACCAATCGGTCAAGCCCAGCAGGGGTTGGTCCGGCGACCACGCGCAGCGTGGCCTGATCTTGACTGAGTGCGACCACCTCAGCCAAAGCCAGCGTCTCAATCACCCCCGGCGTGAGGGCCCGTCGTGGCAGGGTGTCGGCTTTGGAGAGCAGCAGGCGATCGCCCAGACGCAGGCCCACGCGCTGACCTGCGCGCATGAGCAGCGTGCCGGCTGGGGTCTTCTCGAATACAGGGTAGGCAGGTGCCTCACAGGCGAGATGGTCGCGCAAGGCCTTTTGCAATTGCATGAGGGCAGCACGACTCTGATCGGGGTCCGCCAAGGTGAGCGACGGCGCATCGAGGTAGCCCAGTGCTTTGCGAACCATGCGAATCTCAGCACGCTCCGAGAGCAGGATCTGCCCAGTCTCAGGCGCGAAGAGCGTCACGCGAATGCCGAGCAGGCCGTACTCCTCCTCTTTCTGGGCAAGACCGACATCAATCAGCTGGCGGGTTAGCCACTCAGGCCGTGTCGGGAACCGAGAGCGAACAGGGGCAACACCAAGATCTTGCAGCTGAACCACGAGCCTGTGCGGTGCGCGGTCGGAGGGCCGATGCAAGAGCTCGCGCTCGTAGAGGCTGAGTTCAGTCTGCGGGGGCTTGGCCTGAGTCAGCACCCAACCAGTCTCGGCCGCAAAGAGGGCCATGAGGTCGGTGGAGAACTGCTCGGTGAGCTGCGAAAGACTACCCGCATCAAAGAACCGGCCCAGTTCGGCCGGCTGCACGACAAACAGCGCATGCCGCTTGTACTGGGCGTTGGGAGGACATGCCTCTGCTCGGGGCGTGGCGGCAGCAGGTGCCGACGCCGATGCGGCCTCGGGGTTCACCAGGCGCATGCCGCGTACCTTTGCGTCGGCTGTAAAACGACTCGACTCATGCAGGCGGCCCTGGTCATCGACCCAGGCCAGTGTCTGTACCCGAGTACTGGCCTCGGTAGCCTGAGCCACGAGCCGATCTCGAATGGCCTGCAGCGCAGCCTCAGCGGACACCTGCGACGGCTGGGCGGCCACCGAGACAGACCAGCCGGCAGCCGCAAGCATGAATGCCCTGGCCATTGCCATGAATGCGTGATTGAGCATGGCAGTGACGCCGCTTTCGACCGCGGCCGCTTATCGACGGTTCGAGGCGAGCTGTTGCAGGTAGAGCACGCGAATATCGGCCACCACACGTGCATCAAGGGTCATGGTGGTCTCGTAGGTGTCATCGCCCACGGGATTAATGCTCTCGAGTCGCGCGCCGTAGATGATGCCCTCGACCCGAGTGCGGAAGCTGTCGCTCTGGATCACCATATCGGCCACTGTGGTGGTGGCGTCGAGCTGCTGACCATAGACCTGCTCAGTCAGGCTGCGGTAGGCGTCGAGCTTGGAAGCACGAATGGCCATGAGCCGCTGCTGGGCAGGCAGCTTATGGGGCTGAACGCTGATCACGGCATAACCAGTGGCGGTAAAAGACTGCATGCGGTCGGCCAGAGGAGACATCATGTTGGCAGCGGAGGCCTTGGCCAGATCCCCCACCAGGGCTGGATACTGCTCTGCGGGCGTCTTGGCCACTGGAGGTGGTGGAGTGTCCTTCTTAGACAGGTAAGGCATGCTCGAGCAGGCCGACAGGCTCAAGGCGCTCAGCAGAACAACGGAAGACAGCAGGCCACGGTTTTTCATATGCATTCCTTGAGAGAGTCAGCCCAGGTGGGCATTGTCTGTATCATCGTGCACCAAGGATCGACCAACCATCGACTCACTTTAGCGGCCAACATTTGCCGCATGGAACCGCGCCGCCTTGGATGCCATCTCTTCTATCATCGGTCAGAGCACCGCAACCTTAAGCCTGAAGCAGTTGATTCAGCGGGTTGCGCCATCCGATGCCACAGCACTCATCATTGGCGAGAGTGGGACTGGAAAAGAGCTGGTGGCCCGAGCCCTGCACGATTGTTCGCCCCGCGCGCAGAGCGGGCAGTTTGTTCCAGTGAATTGCGGAGCCATTCCCCGCGAGCTCATTGAGAGCGAGCTCTTTGGGCATAAAAAAGGATCGTTCACGGGTGCCATCTCAGACCGAAAGGGCCGGTTCGAGCTTGCCCATGGCGGCACCCTCTTTCTCGACGAAATTGGCGACCTCGCGCTCGATATGCAGGTTAAATTGCTTCGCGCCATTCAGGAACGCACCATCGACCCGATTGGTGGAGGCAAGAGTATTGCGGTCGATGTGCGTGTGGTCGCGGCAACCCACCGAGATCTCGAACAAGAAGTCGCCGCTGGGCGGTTCCGCGAAGACCTCTATTACCGACTGAATGTGCTGCCGGTCTCCACGCCCGCGCTGCGCGACCGAACCGAGGATCTGCACGCACTGATCAGCCACTTTGCTCACTTGCATGCCACGCAGGGCTATGCCCCCATCCAGGCGCAGCCCTCGCTTATGGAAGCACTCTGTGGCTATGCATGGCCTGGAAATATTCGAGAGCTCTCTAACCTGGTCGCGCGATTTAGCGCCCTCTTTGCGGGTCAGGCGCTCTGCTACCACGACATTCCCCAAGACATGCTGCCCAGGGGCCTGCGTGGCCTCAACCCAGAGCCCACCCCAGCGCAACCCCATGCCGGGTCGCTCGCACCGGTGGAATGCGCTCGGGCTGTGCCTATCCAACTGCCCCTCGATGTGCTCCCCGATGAGCCCAACCCCATTGAGGACCTGATTGCCTTCACCCAGGAGGGATCCTCGTCCCTCTTTGCACTAGACGGCATTCCCCTGAAGAAGAAGCTGGTGGATTTTGAGCGGGGGCTCATTGAGCGCGCACTGGATCAGGCCAAGGGCAACATCTCTCAAACGGCGCGCATCCTCAACGTACAACGCACCACACTGATCGAAAAAATCAATAAATACGGGTTAAATCAGCTTGGGTCTGAGACCAGCATGAAGTGATGGGGCTCGGCCTGAAAGGCACGGCACTTGCCCTGGCCAGTGTATGTAAAAACAATACAAGCCTGCGTGGTGGTGGCAATCTGGGTGGACGATGTCCAGTAGGTCTCCACAGGCAACCCGGGGAAGACGTTCTGGTTATAGGCCGGGTTCTGGCACTCAGGCTCCGAGATGTCCTTCATTTCAGAATAGGTAGGCAGACGCCAGGTCCGGCCGGAGGCCGCCGAGAATTCCACCGCATAGGCCTTGGCCTCTTGCCAACTCAGCTTCAAGGGAGCACCCACACATGCACCCGCCAAAGGCGACTGCCCCCCCGAGCATCGAAACCAGGTGAGCCCGGTGCGGCCGTCAATGGCAACTGCATCGGACGGGGTCTTGAATCGGCCAAGATTTCCTGCCTCAATCTGCTGCCCGCAAGCGGGCGTGCTGCGCAGATCCATACAGCCCGCCAGAAGTGCGGTCAGGCCCAGCGCCGACAGGAAATACCCAGAAAGAGTCAAGTCTTTGCCCCTTGTACCGAAACCATTACATGACCCTCCGATAATATACGGAAGGTTTTGATCCTAGGAGAGAAGACTTAAATGGATATCGCAACGATTATTGGCCTTGGAGGTGCCTTCGCCATGGTCGTGATGGCCATGGGCGACATCAGCCTATTCATTGACATGCCCTCTGTCTATATTGTGGTGCTTGGAACGGCCTTCACCGTGCTCGCTCGCTCCTCCATTCCGGAGTTTATTGGCGGGATTGGCACCGCCATGAAGACCATCAAGTACAAAGCCGAAACGCCCATTCAGCTCATAGAGAAGCTTGTTGAACTGGGCACCATCGCGAAGAAGGACGGCATGATTGCGCTCGAAGGCCAGGAAATTGCCAACAAGTTCATGGCCAAGGGCATTCGCATGATGGTTGACGGCACAGACCCCAAGCTCATTCAGAAAGCGCTCGAAATCGAGTCTGCTCAGATCTCCGCCCGCAACAAAGGCGCGCTAGTCTTGTTTGACTCCATTAAAGAGATCGGCCCCGCCATGGGCATGATTGGCACACTCGTGGGCCTGGTGATCATGTTGGGCAACATGTCTGACCCCAAATCCATTGGCCCGGCCTTCGCTGTGGCGCTCCTCACCACGCTCTATGGCGCTGTGATCGCCAACATGATTTGTATTCCGGTCATTCAGAAGGTTTCGAACCTTGACGGTCAGCTTGCGAATAACAACACCCTCATCATCGAAGCCTTGATGTTCATTGCAGAGGGCGGGAACCCCCGATTGCTGCCCTCGATGCTCGCCGGATACGTGGCCCCGAAGGACCAGGGCAAGCTTGACGCCATTGCAGGCTAAGGCGAGATAAGCCATGGCAGACGCCGAACAAGAACTTGAACCTCCCGAGGCGGGAGAAGTTGCACCCCCGCCACCTGCAGAAGAGCCTGTTGAGGAAGTCGACAAGGGTGGCGCAGAAGAGTGCGAGGAATGTAAGTGTGAAGAATGCGGCGACTGTCCCCCCGTGGGCGCGCCCGCCTGGATGGCCACCTTCGCAGACATGGCCACGCTGCTCATGGCCTTCTTCGTGCTCATCCTGTCCTTCGCGGAGATGAACGTCCCTAAGTTCAAACAGATCTCTGGGTCACTCAAAAACTCGTTTGGCGTGCAGCGTCTGGTTCCCACGGTAGAGCCCCCCAAGGCCACGAGCCTCATCGCCCAGCAGTTCTCTCCGGCCGCAGCTGAGCCCACCCCAGTCAATACCGTGCGCCAGCAGACCACCGACGAGACCCAGCAGAACCTCGAGGTGAAGAACGAGACCAAGACCGCAGATCCCGTCACCCAGCAAGAGGCCAAAGGAGTAGAAAAGGTCTTGGCAGAGGAAATCTCCAAGGGCCTGGTCGAAGTGCGCGCAGAGGGTAAGAAGGTGGTGGTGCAGATGAATCCGCAGACAGCAACCAATCCGGGCGCAGGCGGCGGTCAGGGCGAGAAAGGCCAGCAGACCGCCGGTGTGGTGCCTCAAGAGCAAATCGAGGTGTATGCCAAGGTGGCGCAGGCGCAGGCGCAGATCACCTCTCAGGTCGAGGTGCGTCAGGCCGACTCCGAGCAAAACAAGGGGCAGAGCGGTAAGGGCCAGAGTGGATCAGGTACCGACAAGGCCGAACTCGATGCCCAGTTCCAACGCATTCAGCAAGAGCTCGCAAAAGAAATTCAGAATGGCCAAGCCGAGGTGTTCCGCGACGGCTCCAAGATTGTGATTCGGCTTGCCGAGCAGGGCTCCTTCGTATCAGGCCGTGCCGAGCTGCAGCCCGCGTTCATGCCGCTGCTTGAGAAGGTGGGCAAGACCATTGCTAGCGGAAAAGGCACTGTCAAGATTGAAGGCCACACCGACAATGTGCCGGTAATTGGCAACGAGCGGTTCAAATCTAACTGGGACTTGTCTGCTGCCCGGTCGTCTGCCGTTGCAGATTACGTGTCCAACCGTGCAGGGGTGGCCATGGCCCGCATCAGCGTGAGCGGTCATGCTGACACGCGACCGGTCGACACGAACGACACGGCAACAGGACGAGGGCGCAACCGCCGCATCGAGATCATCGTAGACGGCTGATCTCTTTGCAGCAGTTGGCTAGCGCGCTGGGGGAGTGGCTACGGGTGCAACCGGTTCGCGGCGTGGGAAGGCGACGGCCGTATCCGCATCGACCTTTTTATTGGCCTTTTCAAGGGCCTCACGGTAGCGCTGACGCTCTAATACCACCATGGCCTCGACCTGCGACTTGAGGGTCTCAACATTTGAGCCCACACGCTTGAGATCTGCAATCTCTTTATTCACGCCACCAATGCGTTTAGAGGTCTCGTTCAGAGCATTCGACTGCTGCTTGATCTGCGTCTCGAGCCCCTTGATGTCGGTGAGCAGCTTGGCCAGTGCAGGATCAGGCTTCTTCGCCTGAGCCAAGGCCTCGTCGAAGACTTTCTTCATAGCGGCCTCTTTCTTTGCCGCCTCCTCCTCCATGAGCTTGAGCGTCTTAGCGAGAGCCTCGATCTTGGAGGTCATGCTGGCCTGAGACTCCACAAGCTGACCATCACGCTGCGCAAGGTTATTGATGCCTTGGCTGACATTGGCCACAGCCTGCATGGACTCCCGAATCTCAATAGCCTGGGTGCCGATCTTGACCAGCAGCGCATCGGCCTGGGCTACTTTTTGCTGGAGCTGAATGGCCATAGCAACGAAAGCGCTGGCGGCGAGCACCATGCCCACGCCGCCCGCAATGACCAGAATCTGGCCACCCTTGGCGGACTTCTTGGCCGTAGCGGCCAAGTTGCTCGAAGCGGCATTCATGGCTTTATGACTTGCCGCCGCAACTACACCGGCCTTGTTCGCAACCTCTGCAGCCTCTAGGACTGTCGAAATGATGGACTGAAGCTGCTCTGCAGCAGCCTCATAGCGTTTGCGCTCCTCCTCGTGCAGGGCACGTGCCGCGTCCAACTCATCCATGACCGCTCGGTGCATCTCCATGTCGAAGGCCACGATCGGTTGCACCGGCTGATCCGGTTGACCCGAAGCTGTCTGCATGGGCACGGTCGGAACCGCTGGAGTATCGGGAATATCGGGCATGAGGTCTGAGGCGAATTCCTCCTCGGGCACGTCCGGCATAAGGTCTGATGCAAGCTCCTCCGGTGGGGGTAGCTTGCTGAATGTGGGTTTGGAATCGTCGGACATGGCTTATCCCTTCTTCTCAATCTGTCTGCGAATCTCAGCGTTCTTGCGCTGAATCTTTTCGAGTCGCTCACCCACTCCGAGGAAAGGGTTCACGGGTGGTCGATTTTCTGGACGCGTGGGCTTGATGAACGAGAGGTTGCGACGCGGCGGCGGCCGCAGAAGCTCCTCATGAATTTCTTCATCGGTCTGGCCTTTAACCAGCTGAGTCGGCTCCTCGGGAGGAATCTCAAGCGTGCCGGGCGCAGCGGGTTCCTCGGTCGGAATGTCGAGTTTTTTTCGCTCAGGCTGAAGCCGATCGGGCAATGCAACGTTGCGATCCTGAATGGATCGCGCCTCTTTCTCACCGTCAAGTTTGGTCACGGGTGCAAGCGACGCATTACCCGTTTCAACCTTGACCTCGACACTCGAGTCTTGGCGAATAATCTGGGCGTTATCGGGCGAACTCATGCGCCAGCTCCGCCGCTCGCATCGGGCAGCATTTTTCGTATGGCAGAGGCCGGTCGAACCCACATGTCGGGGGGAAGGCCTGGCGTTGCCATGTAAGCCTTGGCCTCATCGAGGGTCTTGAACGGACCAGACAACAACACCCAGTTATCGCCCTCGGCACCAATGCGCTTGAGCCTCAGCAGCCGGGCTTTCGCCAGCTTCGGCTGCGCCTTATAGAACTGCTCAACTGCAACGCGTGACTCACGCGAGAGATGCTGGACATACCAGCCCGGAGCCACCTTGGTCATGGAGGCCAGCGCAACAGGCTTTGCAGGTGCGGCGCTTGGGGCCACTGCTTTCGGGGGCTCCGATTTCGGGGGCTCTAATTTGGGGGCCTCTGCTTTCAGGGCCGGCTCGGTGCCATGTGTGACAGTGAGCTCGGCCTGCTGTGCGCGAAGGCTGGGGTCTTGCTGAATCTCAAGATCGGTTAGCCGCTCGGGCATGGGGCCCAAGGTCTTTGCACCCACCTCAACGGGCGCATCGGCAGGAACGGGGTCCGCAGTGGTGGCTGGGCCCTCGGGCTCCATTCCTACAAGACCTTGCAAGCCCTCTTGAGCAGTCTGAAGGAAACCTGGAGGAAGCTGTTGTATCAAGGTGATGGCTGCAGATGCGCTCAATGCAAAGAGGCCCACCAGCAATATGGGAGAGAACTTACGGGCTTTTTTGGGTGGTGCCGCAGGCGGTGCTGACGCCATGCTGCTCTGCTCGGCCTTGGCCTTGGCCATGGAGGCTGCAAACTGCTGGGCGCGCTCAAGGGCAAGTCGATCGTCTGCGGGCGCAACCCGACTCGCGGCGGGCTCGGCCAACGCTTCATCGGCTTTGGAGAGGGCACGAAGGCCTGCCTTGAGGGCCATGGCCGCCTCCATTCCCTGCACACCCACCCGGTCGAGCACGGCCTGGGCAGCAGGGCCCGCACCGGCATCCCTCGCTTCAGACAACAGTACGCGCGCCTCCTCTGCACTCGGGCGCAGCGCATCCCACCGAATGGTTCGTTTGCCCAACGCCTCGGCCTTGGCCTCAGCGTCTGCACTCGCCGAATGCAGAAGCAAGACCATGCGAGTGTTTGCACCGGGAAAGTCCTTGAACAGCCGCCCCAAGAGCTGAACCTCTTTGAGGCCGGTTGCTCGCCCGTCGTACACGACCAGGACCCGACCGGGGTCGTCACTCGGGGCTGGCGCAATGGCATCGGCAACCCGCATGTCCGCCAAGAGTCGATTGAATCTCACCAACACCGCTTCGGTGCTGTCCGGGAAAAAGACCTCAACCTGCAGGCCAGGCTGCGCGCGAAGTGCGCGCGAGAGAATGCGACCGTAATGATCGAGGACCTCATCCGAGTCGGACATGAGCACAGCACAGAGTTTCTCCTCCGTGACGCCCTGCATCAGCCGGTCGAGGCGGGCCCGGTCTTGCGCGCGCAGAAAAATCTCTTGTCCGTCCATTCCCTATGGTCTCCTCAGTGCACCGTCGCCGCAGCGCCGCTCGCATCGAACTGCATGTTGGTGGGCACCTTCGGCACGGGTCGTTCGCGAGTCTGCCCGGGTCGTGCGCCGCGCAGGCTAAATACGTAGGCGATCACCTGTGCCACCGAGTAGTACAAGTCTTGATGGATGGGGTGATCGAGTTCTGAGGTGAAATATAAGGCACGCGCAAGCGGCGGGGCTGCAAAGACTTCAACACCATGTCGCTTCGCCTCCTCTCGAATTTGAAATGCCATTTCGTCTACACCCATCGCGAGCACAACAGGCGCACCATCGGCAGCGGGATCGTAGGCCAGCGCCACTGAAAAGTGCTCTGGGTTGGTAACAACAACATCGGCGTCTTTCACTTTATCCATCATGCGGGCCGCGGCCATTTCACGCTGACGCCGGCGAATCTGCGCCTTTACCTCTGGCCGACCCTCCACGTCCTTCATTTCATCCTTGACCTCTTGCTTGGTCATCTTCATCTTCTCGGAATGCTGGTGCTTTTGATACGGAACATCAATGGCAGCAATCAGCAAAAGCCCAAGAGCAACCAAAAGCGCCGTATACCCCAATAAATCGCCTGCCTTTGCCATGGCGGGCTCAAACGGCAAGGTGGCTAGGGTGAGATAGGACTGGAGCTGACTTTCAAGCACTAAGTAGAGCACCCCTGCGACGACTGAAAACTTCAGAACCGCCTTCACAAGTTCAACCACACTGTTCATCCCAAAGATGCGTTTAATGCCAGTAAGCGGATTGATTTTGTTGGGCTTCGGGGCGATTGCTTTCCATGTAAAGTTGTAGCCGCCCACGACCAATGAGGCGATCACACCGATCACCATACAAATGACAAATACGGGAATGATCAGCTTAAAACCCTGCACGGTGAACTTCGCAAAAATCACGGGCATGAGTGTTGGCGTATCGAGCGTGCGCATATCAAACTGGAAGCCAGCAGCGAACAGAGCAATAATCTCCTTCATGAGGTAGCCCCCCGTAAAATACAGAAATGCCATTGCAGCAATCACCACAAAAGCCGCCGAAAGCTCTTGTGAACGGGCAACTTGGCCGTCCTCCCGCGCCTGTTGTAGGCGCCTGGCGGTTGGTTCCTCAGTGCGTTCGAGGTCTGAATCTTCTGCTGGCATGATCAGGCCATCCCAAGCAGTGAGCGTACTTGTTCAAATCCCTGCGTCCAGAGCCAGACCATTCTTGCTCCCATAGCTCCCATCAATATGTAGAGTACGACCAGTCCGACAAGAATCATCGCTGGAAAGCCCACTGCAAAAATATTCAGGGTGGGTGCTGCGCGTACCACTACGCCAAGGCCAATGTTCACCGCGAGCAGAATCACCATAATCGGCAGCGCAAGTAAGACTGCTCCAAGCCACATCATTGAGGACCAAGCCACAAACGATCCAAGGGCATTCAAGCTCAGCAAGCCCTTGCCTATGGGAAGAAACTCGAAGCTCTGAATCAGCAGCTCAAGCAGCAGGACGTGCCCACCGAGGGCCAGGAACAAAAGGCTGCTGATCATCAGAAGAAACGAGGCCAATGTGGGTACATTTCCCACATTCGGATCCACCATACTCGCCATTGACAGGCCCATCGTCCCAGAGATCGTTTGGCCTCCCACCACAATCGCGGCGACAACAACCTGCAGCATGAGACCCATGAGAAGGCCGATTGAAATTTGATTAAAAATTTCTAACAGGCCACGAGCCGTCGTTGGGTCAATTGTCGGCCATTCGAAGAATGGATAGATCAAAACGGTAAGCACAAAGGCAAATGCAATGCGAATCCTGACTGTAACCGCATCAATCGAGAGTACCGGCGCTACCATCAACAAGGCTGCAATCCGCGCAAAAGGCCAAAGCCCCGTGCTCAATCGCTCTACGACCTCAGCAACGAGTAGCGTGGTTACCATTTAGCACTCAGCTTAGGTAAAGAGCCCGGGAATGCGCTGGAAGATCATTCGGGTGAAGTCAACCATGGTGTTGATCATCCAGCCCCCAAACACAGCCATTGCCAAGCCAACGGCAACAAGCTTGGGGACGAACGTGAGGGTCATCTCGTTGATAGAGGTGGCTGCCTGAAATACGCCAATCGCAAGCCCCACAACCAAGGCTACTCCAAGGAGCGGAAGAGACACCAACATGATGATCATTAGTGACTCACGGGCAAGGTCCACTACTGCTGCTGCGTCCATAAAGGCGTCCTAACTCTGATTAAGGAATAGCGGGGTTCACAAAACTGGCTGCGAGCGAACCCATAATGAGACTCCAGCCATCGACCAGTACAAACAACATGAGCTTGAAGGGCATCGAGATCATCATGGGCGAGACCATCATCATGCCCATCGACATGAGTACGCTCGCCACAATGAAGTCGATGACCACGAAAGGGATATAGATCAAGAACCCGATGGTGAAGGCGCTCTTGAGCTCCGAGGTAATAAAGGCGGGCACCAGCGTTGAGAAAGGCACTTGGTCTGGGCTCTCGAGTGCAGAAATGCGTGATATCTCAGCGAACATAGCGATGTCGTCCTCACGGGTCTGAGCCAGCATAAACGCCCGTATTGGCGCCTCCGCAACAGCCAATGCCTGGTTGAACGGCATCTTCTGCTCTAGATAGGGCATGAGCGCCGTCTCGTAAATCTGGGTGAGCGTGGGCGCCATGATGAAAAACGTCAAGAACAGCGCCAACCCGACCAGTACCTGATTGGGCGGGGTCTGGGCCGTACCCAGGGCGGTTCGGAGGATCGACATCACGATGATGATGCGAATGAAGGAGGTCATCATGAGCAGCAGTGACGGCAGTACCGTCAAAACCGTCATGAGCGCAAGCAACTCGAGGGTCAGGCTGTAGCGTGAGCCCTCAACCGTTACAGCTGGCAAGCCCTGCGCGAGCGCGACCACTGGCAGGAGGAGTGTCAGAAAACCGACAAAGAATTGGCGAGAGAGGCTCATACCCCTCACTTATTCAATAAGCGTGCCAGTCCTTTGTGTTTTTGAAGGGTTGCCTCGACGGGAGACGGACTCGCCGCAACAGATCGGTCTGCGGGCCATTCCGAGATCTTCGTGATCTCCTGGGGGCTGACCCCAATCAGCAGGTCTTGGTCGCGCACCCGCACCATCACGAGCTTTTGCCTAGGGCCAACCGAGAAGCTCTCGAGGTGTTCAATCTGACGACCGAGCCCCTTCGGGCCCATCTGGCTGCGCTTCATGAACCAGAGCACAAAAGCCAAAAGGCCGACGACCAGCAGAAAGCTGCTGATGAACTGGAGCCAGTCAATGGGGGGCATGACTTGGGCTAGGCAACCTGTTTGAGTCGATCAGCTGCAGGCACCACTCGCGTGAGCCGAATGCCGTAGCGGTCATTGACCAGCACAATCTCGCCCTGTGCAACCACTGTGTTGTTGACCAGCAGGTCGAGTGGCTCGCCCGCAAGGCGATCGAGCTCGACCACACTGCCCTGGCTCAGGCGCAGCAGGTCGCGAATCTTCAAAGATGCCCTGCCCACCTCAATGGAGATGGTGACGGGAATGTTCTGTAACACCTCGGGGTTGATCTGCCCGTTCTCGCCCGTGGCCGAGTCGCCGAGGATGTTCTCTTCATCTGTACTAGGGTTGTCCATGGCGGATGTCCTCTTTGGTCTTGTTATGCAGGTGCAGATTCAACAAGAATCGGCTTGCCCGTAATATCGATTGCGTTTTGGATTTGTGCGGCGAGCTGGGCATCGACAATGCCCACGTCCACGTCGTAGGCGGGAATGTCAGCAATATTGACCCGCGCCAAGTCCTGTTTTTTGAAATACAACACATCGCCCACCTTCAGATTGGTGAGGGTATGAAGGGTAGTCTGCAGCGTGCCGAGAACCGTCTGGAGTTCGAGCTCCGACTCAAAGACCGCATCACGGAGGTTATTGCGCCATACCTGCTCAGAGGTCTCATTCGCGTCACCGGTCTGGACGCGGCTGCGCAGCACATCACGAATAGGCTTGAGGGCAGCATAGGGGTAGACCAGGTCAATAAAGGACCCTGGACCGCTGTCAACCTCAAAACGGCTCAGCACAACAAGGTCACCCTCGTCGGCAATCTGGGCAAACTGGGGGTTAATCTCAGCACTTACGACCCGAAAATCCAATTTCAACAGCGGAGACCAGGCCTCTCGCAGCGAGCGTGAGAACACATCGAGAATAATGCCAATGACACGCGTCTCGGTAGGCGTGAACAAACGCGTGGGGGGCAGGGGGCCCTTGTTGATGCCAGTGCCAAACCCGCCGAAGAAAATGTCCAGCGAATTAAAAATCACATTGGGCTCGATCACCACCAGCGAGTTTCCGCGCAGGGGGTCCACACGAACCATGTTTACCGAGAGCGGGGACTTGAGCATGCGCAGGTAGTCCCCATAGCGCACGATTTCTGCCTTGAGCGGGGTGATTTTCGGGGTCGAACGCAGCACCTCCACCAGACCCAGCCGAAAGAGCCGCAGGAAGCGTTCATTGATCATCTCAATGGCGCCGACATTAATGCCAAGCGTGCTGTCCTCACTGGCCAGGTCGTGCTTGCGCACGTGGACCTTCTGGTTAAACCCCGTGTCTACGGCGATCGCGCCGGAACTGACACCCTCTTGCAGGGCGGCCAGTTCTTCTTCGGAGAGGAGGCTATTGGCGACCATGTCTGCGCTTACTGGACCACGAATTCGGTGAAGAGCACCTGCTCGATGCCACCGAAGTCCTCATACTTTTCCAAGACCGCGTTCATGGCCAAGCGAATCCGCTCAGCCAAGTCCAGACGGAAAGTGGGCTTCTCGACCTCAGCCTCGGTGACCTGACGCATGACGTCAAGCGTGGCCGATCGCAGCGCGAATTCGTGCTTGTTGATGTTGTCGATCACCTTCTGATCGTAATGGGTCATGATCGCAAGGGTGACCTGCATCACTTTGCGAGAGCCCGAAAGGTTTGCGAGCAGCGGACGGCTAAGTTCGTGATATTTGCTCTCGAACTTGGTTGCCGCAGGCGCGTCCTTTTTGACCTTCTCTGGCCCATCAGGAGTCTCTTTGGAGTTAGGCAGCGGCTTTCCATCCGGTCCGAGCTTGGGGCCCTCCTCGCCCTCAGCCTTGGCCTTTTCCTCTTCGGCCTTCTTCAGGAGTTCCTCGACCGAGTTGGGATCAGGCTCGCTAAAGAAGCCGGTGAGCGCCAGGGTGCCCAAGACCGAAATCACCACGAGCAGCAGGACGCCCACGATAAGTAGCACAAGCTTGATGGGGAATCCCTTCTTCTTGGCGCCTTCTTGTTGTTCCTGTTCGTCAGCCATGTTTATGTCCTTCGTTTGATCCATTAAACCCAAATATTCAAGCCCTCTATTGAGCTTGAGGCCCGCTTGTCCGGCTCAACTACAACGAGACTATCGGCCGGAGCCCGACGATCCCCTGATTCCTTTCGTGAGGACTGATCGCCAGACTGTCGACGTTGATCCCCTCCAACACCCAAGTAAGCAACATCAGTGCCAGATTGCTCAAGGGCAGTTCTTAGTTTAGGCAGATTCTCTTGCAATAAGTCTCGAGTGGTCCCATGCGCAGCGCGGAAAATCGCTTCTAATTCTCCCCCATTCCAATTGAGCTCAACCTCAATGGCCCCCAGATCGGCAGGATGGAGCTCGAGCTCGACCTTCCATTGCCCCTGTTGGACCTGTTGAATTAACCGCTGGCTCATCAATTCTCCGAATTTTTGAGAGAGCTGTTGTGCCAACATTCTCGCAGTCTCGCCTCCCATTTGGCCCTGCCCAAGCCCAGCCCCCGCCCCCTCCCCGGGCGCAGCGACTCGGCTCGCAATGCCCTGATCCAACGCCCCCTCAGGGAGCAGCCCAGACGCGGAGAGAAATGCATGAGTACTGGCTACTCTGCGCGTAGGCACCTCGATATCAACAGCAAGCATCTCAAATAGGCCCCCGAATTCAGAGAGATCAATAGGGTCCAGTCGGGCCAGAGCCGGGGCTTGGCGCTGGATCGAGTCGGCAGCATCAAGCCTACGATCAAGCATTGCCTTCGTGAGCGCCGTTGTAACCTGAAGCTTCAGCCTGATCGGTGCATGCTCCTCAAGCGTGGAGTCGTTCAAATTGCTCGGCAATGCCTCCGATGAAGCATCAAGACCGGACTCGCGCGCCAAATCCTGACTGGGCAGCATCTCCGTCCACTCTTCGGCCAGAACAGCCCCTTCCAAATCAACACCCGGAAGTGAGTTCGAACCGGGTTGGGAGATCGCCTGAGTTGGTGCCTGTGGACCGGCACGGCCTTGAAGCTGCGCCAGTGTTGCAAGGGGAATTCCTTGGCTCTGTGCGAATGCCGCCAATTCGTGGTCGGGGACGACTTCTGAAGGCACCACCAAAGTCAACTCTGCCCCCAGAGGCACCTGGCGAAGCGCAGGCACGTCCTGTGCCGGGACAGGCGTTACGGATTCGACCGAAGCGATCAAACCGGCAGCGACTTGCCGTTCTGTTTGAAGTCTCGCGAATGCCCGTTCAAAGGCTGAACTGAAGTCCAAGTCAGGCGAAGGCCCGGCGTCGGGGCCGCTTGGCTCTGAGACCGGACTGCCCTCACGCGGCAGCGAGAGCGCGAAAAGTGATGAGAGTGCGTCGTTCATAGAGAGGAATGACCTTGCCGAAAGAGACTGTCCGTGGATCTTGTGCAACAACTGGACCAGCCATGCGGCACAGGCTTTGCATCTCCCTAGCTGTGAACGCCCTCAAAAACAGTTAACTCATTGAAATCATTAAAATGGCAACTCTGAGCTTGTCGAATCTCCGTCAGCAGGTCGAAAAGATCGACGCCGTCGGTCTGGGCATTCCATTCCTGGTCATGATGATCATGGCCATGCTCGTGTTGCCACTCCCCCCTTGGCTCCTCGACATCCTCTTTACGTTCAACCTGCTCGTGGGGCTCATTGTGCTGATGGTTGCAATTGGTATTACGCGACCACTCGAGTTTTCGAGCTTTCCCGCTGTCTTGTTGCTCACGACCATGCTGCGGCTCGCCTTGAACGTTGCATCGACTCGGGTAGTGCTCGTTGATGGTCATGAGGGGCCCGACGCGGCAGGTAAGGTTATTGAGGCATTCGGTGCCTTCGTTATCGCCGGCAACTACTTCGTCGGGATCATCGTGTTTGCTATTTTGGTCATCATCAACTTCATGGTGATTACTAAGGGCGCTGGGCGAATTTCAGAAGTGATGGCGCGCTTCACCCTGGACGCTATGCCGGGCAAGCAAATGGCAATTGATGCAGACCTGAATGCTGGGATCATCGATCAAGAAACAGCCAAGAAACGTCGCGCCGAGATCAGTCAGGAATCGGACTTCTTTGGCTCCATGGATGGTGCGTCCAAGTTTGTGAAGGGCGACGCCATGGCAGGCCTCATCATCCTATTCATTAACATCATTGGCGGCATGGTGGTGGGCATGCTTCAGCACGACCTAAGCTTCAAAGATGCTGGCCAAACCTACGTCCTCCTCACGATTGGTGACGGACTCGTCGCCCAAATTCCCGCGCTCTTCCTCTCACTGGCCACAGCAATCATTGTGAGCCGAGTGACGACGGAAGAGAACATGACCAATCAGGCCAAGTCGCAACTGTCAAACCCGACCGCCCTCTTCATTTCCTCTGGAATCTTAGGACTACTCGGTGTGGTCCCAGGTATGCCGAGCCTGGTCTTTATCACGCTGAGTGCCGCAGCAGCGGGGCTCGGGTATATGGTGCTAAAGCAAAGGAACAATGACCCAGAGCGCAAGGCCGCTCAAGAGGCTGAACAAGCTGCAGCAGACGCACCAAAAGAATTGGACTGGGACGACGTCGATAGTGTCGACGTGATCGGCCTCGAGATCGGATACGGCCTCATCCCTCTCGTCAATGGCGAGACAGGTGGAGCCCTCATGAATCGAGTGAAGGGGGTACGAAAAAAACTATCTGCGGAGCTGGGCTATCTGGTTCAACCTGTCCGCATCCGCGACTCCTTGAATCTTGACCCCGATAGTTATCGAATTATCTTAAACGGCGTCACTCGGGGTAAGGGGGAGGTCAAATCGGGACGAGAGCTGGCGATAAGTCCAGGACAGGTCTATGGAACACTCGAAGGCATACCAACAAAGGATCCAGCCTTTGGACTCGATGCTGTCTGGATTGATCCTTCCCAACGTGACTACGCACGGACCCTTGGGTACACCGTTGTCGACGCCGCAACGGCTATTGCAACCCATCTGAACAAAGTCCTTCGCGATGGTGCAGCAGAGCTTCTCAGTCATGACGAAACACAAGCCCTGCTTGACAAGCTCGCAACCCGCTTTCCTAAGCTGGTGGAGGACCTAGTACCCGCTAAGCTTCCGCTCGGCGTCGTGACACGCGTCCTGCAGAACATGCTTGAGGAGGGGGTATCCATCCGAGACATGCGCTCGATCATCGAGGCGCTCTCTGAAGCGTGCGCCAAGACCCAAGACCCAATAGAGCTCACCACCCTGGTGCGGCCGCGACTCGGCAGAATGATCGTGCAGCCCCTACTGGACGAGAGCGACAACCTCGCAGTGATGACGCTGGATCCGTCTCTGGAGCAAATCCTCCATAACGTCGTGCAACAGCACAAGGGTGACGCCTCAAATATCGTGCTTGAACCGAGCCTTGCTGAGGGACTTTTCCGCGCCCTGCGGGATGCGACACGCGCTGTTGAGGACGATGGACAAAACGCCGTCTTGGTCGTTTCTCCCGTTCTAAGGCCCTGGCTTTCCAAGTCTGCACGACACCGCGTCGACGGGTTAACAGTCTTGTCTTACAGCGAAATTCCCGACGATCAGAGCGTCAAAGTCATCCAGACCGTCGATGTGGCTGGTCGTGTCGAATAACCCCCGGAGTTAAATCTATGGAACTCAAGCGCATCATCGCTAAAGATCTCAGGTCCGCCACAGAGATGGCTGTGGCCCAATATGGGCAAGACACGCTCGTCATAAGCCACGAAATGGTGGGCGGAAAAACTGAGATCATCATCGCTGTAGATGTTCAGGCTGACGCCGAGACTCTCCTGGATGGCCGCCCATCTACTGCGAGCTCTGCAATTACCCCATGCGCTGCAGACCCTCAAGCATTCGAGTCAGCGCTGCAGTCTGAAATGGGAGGAACGCCCGAGTCGGATCGAGATGCCCTGCGAGCCCGCGAAATCGTGGATTTGGTCAGACAGGAGATGGCGAGCCTTCGGAAGGAGCTTCAAATCAGTACCCGCGCTCAGCCGGTCATGGCTCCAATGAACCTGAACCCCGTTGCACGACAGATTGACCGAGCCCTGGAGGCGGACCACGCGCCAATCGGGCTCCGAATGCTGCTCTCCGAGGAACTGAGTCAAGCAAGCGACCTCGCTGCCGGACTATCGCAACTCCAGTCCATCTTACTTTCAACAGTGGGGGATCGTGCCGCACTCCGCGGCCCACTCACTGGGTTTCATGCTCTGATGGGTCCGTCTGGTGCCGGGAAAACAACTATGCTGGCCAAGCTCGCTCGTCAGAGTGCGGAGGCTTTTGGCGCAGACTCGGTGACAGTCATTTCATGGTCTGAAACAAGGCCTGGAGCCTGGCAGCAGTTGCAACTCTCTTGTGCGCGAATTGGTGTGGATTGCATGAGGTGCCAAGATCCCGCTTTTTTACCGACACTATTGGAGGAGGTTGGCCCCAGGTCCGCTGTGTTCATTGACACCCCAGGAACAGAACTCACACGCCACAGGCAGCTTCTGCAGCAGTTGGCCCCCGAGGCTGCACTCCACATTGTCCTGCCCGCGGATGTCGCAACGCATCAGGCGGAAAGGCTTCTTCGTGGATTCCCGTGGCAGAGCCTCATGCTTACAAAAGCCGATGAGGCACACCATGTATGGGGCGTCATTCAAGCGCTCTCACATGTGCCAACCATTCTTTGGCATCAAGCCTCAAACGGGGAAGCCACCCAGAACATTCAAGAAATGAGCGTCCAAAACCTCGTTGGTTTTGCATTGGAGCGGCTCCAGTCCCAAAGCCTAGTTGTGAGCCTCCCCACTCCGCACCTTGGGGAAGATAGAATGGGAGCCGGACTAGACGAAACCACGTCTAGCGCATGGGCCTTAGCCCAAAGAGCGGGCCATGCCCGGGATTCTAGATACTCGTGACGCTAACTACTCCAACTGTTTTGGGTATTGCCTCCGGCAAGGGCGGTGTCGGAAAGACCACGCTTGCGGTCAATCTGGCAGTAGCTCTAACACAGTCTGGGAAGAAGACCATGCTCTTTGACGGAGACATGGGTTTAGCCAATGCCCAGATTGCGCTCGGCCAACGAGTTCAGTATCACTTCGGTCACGTTTTAGCAGGAGAAAAATCTCTCCGTGAAATCATCGTCAAGACTCCACAGGGGGTATGGCTAGTACCCGGCGGCTCTGGGATACAGGCCCTCGCAAGCCTCGGGACCCAAGCCTCAGGGGCGATTGTGCAGGCTTTCTCCGACCTCAATCAAGAGCTCGACTACCTAATTGTAGACGCGGCAGCAGGCATCTCTGAGCAGGTGGTTACATTCATGGGCGCGGCCGATCGAAGGCTCATTGTCGTAAAAGACGAGCCCTCCTCAATTGCTGATGCATACGGCATGATCAAGGTCTTGGCCCAAGAGGGTCACACCCAGGAGATTTACCTCGTGCCCAATATGGTCCCATCCGAGCAAGCGGGTCGGCTTCTCCACAAGCGTCTTGCTGAAGTGGTTCAGAAATTCCTTGGAATCACGCCGGGGTACTTGGGAAGCGTCGCCACAGACGAACTTGTGTTGTCAGCGCTGCGTCAGCAAAAGACGGTGGTAGAACTATCCCCAGGAACCAAAGCCACCCAAGATTACAGACGGCTTGCTGAGTCACTCATAGCGCTTGTTCCCCCTAGTCCAGAGATGGGCTCACTCGGGTTCTTTACTGAACGCCACTTTAGATTGGGATCGTCTTAATGCCTCCGCGCGGTCAGAACCCATATGCACAGCCGGATGAGCAACTCGAAGCCCTCGTTACGGGGCACCTTGGCCTCGTAAAGCGGGTTGCCCTTCACCTTCGGGTGCGCCTAATGTCCTTCATGGACCTTGATGAACTCATTCAAGTCGGGGTTGTTGGGCTTTTGGAGGCAGCAAAATCCTATGACGCCACGAAAGGGGTGCCCTTCGAGCATTTCGCTCACAGCAGGGTCAGAGGGGCCATCATTGACGAAGTTCGGAGAATGTCCAGTCTTCCTCGGTCAGCTGTGGCGATTCACAAGCAACACAATGAAGAAGCACGCCAACTCTCGACGTCTCTGGGTCGTGAGCCCTCGCAGGCAGAGATGGCTGCTGCGCTAGGCAAAGATGTAGAGGACTTTCAAGAGGAGCGTCGCAAAGCAGCTCAATTTCAGACGGTCTATCTTGAAGACGTCGCCGAGCAAGCGCTGAGTGTGCCTGACGACAGTATGCGGCAGCCCGATGTTCTCGCAGAGGAATCGGAGTTCATGTCAGCACTCGTGAATGCGATCGGCCAACTCCCAGAGCGCGATCAATTGGTCATGTCCCTTTACTACCAAGAGGAGCTTAACCTCAAAGAGATCGGGGCGGTGCTCGATGTGTCAGAATCCAGGGTCAGCCAGATACTCTCCGCAAACGTGAAAAAGTTGCGTAAGATTTTGGGCGTAGGCGCTTAATTTAGGCGCTCGCCATCCAATCAAGGACCTCCGGTGTTCGGAAAACTTTTCGGCAGCGCACAAAAAGACGAGATGCTCAAAGCTAAGCAGGCGTTTGAGCAAGCCGTTGAGGCACAAGGCGATAGTCGCGAAGTGCGTGCACTTCGAATTCGAGTAGCACTTCGATGTCGGGCTGTGCTGGATAAAACCTTCATTGAAGGAGCCGAAAAAACAGCAGAGCATGCGGAGGCAAGCATGCTTGCGATTGCTGCGGACGAGGAGAAGCCTCCCGCACCCAAGCCGTCTTCATTTCAGACGATCAAATCCGTGAACGGGGACATCCTCGCTTACGTTCCTCTCCAGCTTGCTGAGGAAATGTTCACGATCGGTGCAAAGTATCAAATGGAGGAGATCTCTGCCGAGCAGGCGATTGAGTTTGCGCAAGGCGTTGCGGAGAAAATCTCCGAACAGCTCAAACTAGATAAGCCCATAGAAGCATTGAACTTTTTGCGTGAACAACTCTCCGAGGAGGGGGGGTCTGGCGAGGACGACACCTCGAAGGAACCCCAACCAGAGTAGCTCGGCCTTAGGCTCCAGGCCGTTCGATCGCTCAAGACTGTGTGTTTGGGGTCGATTCAAGGTACGCCATGGATACATTCCTACTTTTCTCGATTCTGGTTCTGATCTCGATCATTGTGGTGCTCATGCTCACCCTGGTTGACCAGATGCGAGAGGTCAGAAATGCCGTCTCCCCTGCTGAGCAGGCCCCTTCCGATGAAACAGATGGGTCGGTCGATGATGGAGCGGGAGCGCCCGCCTCCGAGTCTATTGGGGCACCAGACGCTGCATTCGGTGGAATTTCAGGCAAGAAGCTCTGGGATCTCATGACCGGAAAGCCACTTCCAGACCTCGACCCCGCGAAGGCCAACGAGCTTCGTCCCAGATACCAGGTGATTCTCAATAAACACATCGAGGAACTATTTGGCGAGGGAGCGGAGCACGGCCGTGCGGGTGGGTCCAAGCCGGCTGCAAACCGGCGCACCATTACCGGCCTGCGCGGCTCTGTGGTCTCTTGGATTCCGCAACCCCAAGCTGATGCCATCTACCAGTCTGGTTTTGATTCTGCGAAAGCGGGCTCGGAGGCTCTGCAATCGGTTCGATCTGCGCTTGCTGACGCCTGTAACGCCCTCTATGGACGCACTGGACTGGAAAATAACGGAGCAGAGACAGCTCGAAAGATCCTCCCCGGCGGTACTGACGATGTACTCGCTTCCCTCTCACCCGAGGAAGCAGCATTGCTTGGTGAGCCCAGCCAGGTTGCCCTCCCGTCGCCCGAAAAATCTAAAGCCGTCGCGTAGTCGTCCGATACATTCTTTGTAGCGCCAACAGGCGACCAAACTGACAGAGTAAGGACAAGCGATGCGTAATCTCAAAAAAGCTCTCCACGCCTACGGAGATATCAAAGTCTCAACGGGGGTTGCAACGGCTGACAGCGTGCAGTTGATTCAAATGCTGTTCGATGGGCTCCTTGAGAATCTGCGTGCCGCAGAGGGCCAAATCTGCCGAAAAGAGATAGAAGAAAAAAGCCGAAGCCTGACGCGTGCGGGCAAGATTGTTCTCGGGCTTCAGAGCGCCCTTGACTTCAAGGCTGGCGGCGATATCGCTCGCAATCTCGACGAGCTCTACAGCTATGTCACCCGTCGCCTCCTTCACATCAACCTACACAACGATCTCGACGCCCTGGCAGAGGTACTTAGCCTCATGGGTGAAATTCGAGAGGCTTGGTCAAGCCTACCCCAAGCCCTTTCGCCCAATGGAACCGATACCGCTGCAGCCCGCAGTCCCATGGGCCTGCGCCTAGCTTCCTAATCGCTACTTTTTGCCGAAGGCATCACGCATAGCCTCACGCGTGGTGTCAAACCGCTGAGATGACTCGCAATTCGCAGTCAGCGTAATTTGAGGCGCAGCATCGGCCTCGGGACCCTCAAAATTAAAGTCCCGCAACGCGGCATTGGCGATGATCTTGATGCGCTGATTGGACATCGCCTTCAGGGTGGCCTTGCCGCCAGCAAAAGTAGCTGTAGGCCCGTTGGGCATGGCCTTGGCCATGAAGACCTCATCAGGCACCCCACATTCATTCACCAGCGTGACCGTAACGGTGAGTGGCTCGGGCGGCCCAACATCCTCGAGGGCCTTGTACAAAAACACCGCAAAAAACGCGAGCGCCACAATGCCGCCCACCACAGTGAACACGCGCTTCAGGTCGCTGGTGGAGATGTCTTCCATGGTCTAAGCTCTACACAGTTTCTACGGGGTGATTATCCATGAGGTTCCGTCTCAGTGCGCTGCCAGAGGCCCTGGCAGCCTTTCGCACCCAACACGCCCAGGCCACGTTCAGGCGCAAGGTCTATCTGCTGCTCAACCCTCAGCCTCGACCCGATGCGCTGCAGGTCATGATCGAGAAGTTCCTGATGGTCATGATCACGATCTCGGTGGTCTCGGTCATTCTCGAGAGCGTTGGCGGACTGCATGCACGATATGAGCAGGTATTCTTCTGGCTGGAGGCCGCCTTTGTTGCGCTATTCACACTGGAGCTCACAGCCCGCGTCTACGCTGCGCCAGAAGACCCTCGGTTTCATCACTGCCATCCGCTTCGGCTTCGGTTTCTGCTCAAGCCTGGGCAGTTGATTGACCTGATTGCGATACTGCCCTTCTACCTCTCGCTGCTGCTGCCAGGCGAACTTGATCTTCGCTTCCTGCGCGTCTTTCGGCTGCTGCGCGTGCTCAAATTGCTGCGCCACAGCCGATCATCTCGCACCCTGGTCAATGTCCTCCAGAAGGAATGGCCGGTCATTGCGTCGGCCATTTTCATCATGCTGCTCTTTGTCGTCGCCACAGCCAGTGTGGGCTTCTTGTTTGAACACAATGCGCAACCGGACAAGTTCGAGAACATTCCCCAGTCGATGTACTGGGCCGTCATTACCCTCGCCTCTGTGGGCTATGGCGATATTTCTCCCATCACAGAGGGGGGGCGCATCGCAACGGTCATTGCATCGCTTGCGGGCATTGGCATCTTCGCCCTCCCTGCCGCCATTCTCTCCTCTGCATTTGTGGACCAACTCCACCGAGACCGGGAGCAGCTGCGTGAGGACCTTGCCAAGGCCCTTGAGGATGGGGAGCTCTCGGAGTCTGAGCGCAAACACATCGTGCGTCGTGCGGAGTCGCTGAGCCTCTCAGAGGAAGAGATCAATCACACCATTCGAAAGCATGCCGAGGCGGCAGAGCGCCTGCGCAATCAAGTGGGTCCGCATATGGCACTGCATTCAGCGCAGTGGGATCCCAACCCTGAGTTTGCACTCAGCCAGTTCCGACTGAGTCTGGCCTGGATGCAGGCGGCCAGTCAGAACACGCCGGCTGGCAGTGCGCTGGACACGCTGATGCAAGACCCCGCTCAGACGACCAAGACCGAGCGAGCCGTGTGGGCGGCATTGCGAATGCCGAAGTGATCAGCAAACGACTCGGGCCACAAACTCCCATAGGGCTGGGGCAGCATAGCCACCGAGGCTGTTTCTTTGAGCAGGTCACCGGGTGCCAGACGATCGAGTGACTCAGAGAGGCGTTGGGCGCGACCTTGCTTGTTGCGCACCATGATCTTGTCTGCAGTCATCTGAGCAGGACTTGAGAGGCCAGCCGCACCCAAGAGCTCTGAGAGCATGTGCAGGGTGTTGGCATGGTAGTAGTACACCCGCTCGGCCTTATCGGTCACCACAACCGCGCGTTGACGCCAAGGGTCCTGGGTTGCTACACCGGTTGGGCAGTGGTCGGTATGGCAGCTGCGAGATTGAATGCAGCCAATCGCGAACATAAATCCACGTGCGGAGTTGCACCAGTCCGCGCCCAATGCGAGGCAGCGCGCCAGATCAAAGGCAGAAATCACCTTACCGCTGGCACCGATGCGAACCCGATCGCGCAGGCCCGCACCGACAAGGGTGTTGTGCACAAGCTGCAGGCCATCACGAAGGGGCATGCCCATATGGTCAGCAAACTCAACAGGCGCTGCGCCCGTGCCCCCCTCGGCGCCATCCACCACAATGAAGTCTGGTGTCTCTTGTCGCTGGACCATCGCGCGCACGAGGCAGAACCACTCGATCGGATCGCCCACACACAGCTTGATGCCAACAGGCTTGCCACCGGACCCCTCACGCAAGCGTCCGATGAAGTCGAGCAGCTCAAGCGGTGTGGAGAACGCCGAATGCCGTGCAGGACTCACGCAGTCCTCGCCCATGGGAATGCCGCGCGCCTGCGCGATTTCAAGATTGATCTTCGCCGCCGGGAGCACACCACCATGCCCTGGCTTCGCCCCTTGGGAGAGCTTGATCTCGATCATCTTGACCTGTGGGTCTGTAGCCTGCGCCTTGAACTTCTCAAAATCGAACTGGCCATCGGGTGTGCGACAACCAAAATAGCCCGATCCAATCTGCCAGATCAGATCACCCCCATAGGCACGGTGATGCACGGAGATGCTGCCCTCGCCTGTGTCATGAGCAAAGCCGCCCAGCGCAGCCCCCCGGTTGAGGGCCTTAATGGCATTGGGCGAGAGCGCACCAAAACTCATGCCGGAGATATTAAAAATTGAGAGCGAGACCGGCTGGGTGCACTGGGGCCCACCCACCTGAATACGAAAGGTCTTGGGGTCATTCCCCGAGACAGGGCTCATAGAATGGGCGATCCATTCTGATCCGCTGTCGTAGAGGTCTTTGATGGTACCGAAGCCTCGTTTGTCGTTCTGCACTTTAGAGCGGGCGTAGACCATGGCCCGCTGATTGCGCGAAAACGGAAGCTTGTCGTCGTCGCTCTCGATGAAGTATTGGCGGATCTCGGGCCGAATGTATTCCAGGCCGTATCGAATGCGTCCGGTGAGCGGATAGTTTCGCCGAACGGCCCGCTTGGTCTGAATCACATCCTCAAGGCCAAAGAGAAACAGGACTGCAAAAAACAGGGAGAGCCAGCCAGAGAGTGGGAGGGTCAACACTGCGGCAAAACCTGTTGACAGCCATGGAAGATAGCGCTGCGACATGACGAGGATGCTCATGCACCTAGCCTATCGAGACTTTGTGACGCCAGTTCACAGTGAAAACCCTAGTACTTGCGCAGCTTGCCCACCAGGCCCATCGGGAGCGTGTAAACCGAGATGACAAACAAGAGACCCAGCCAGAAGAGCCACCGGTCGGGGTCAAACAAGACTGCGAAGGCTTGACCCTCAAAGGCTGTGTGCGCGAGCGCAAGAAGATCCCTGAGATAGCTTTGGGCCAACAGAAAGAGTGCTGCCCCCAGAATGGCCCCGTATAGGGTGCCCATACCGCCAATCACCAGCATGAGCAGGATGTCCACCATCAGTTCAAACGAAAGGGAGACATCTGGCCCGCTGTAGCGCAGCCAGACGCTCAGAAGAAACCCCGCAACGGTTGCAAAGAGCGCCGATAGGACACTGGCCATCACACGAAACCAAAGCGTGTTGTAGCCGATTGCGCTCGCCCGAAAGTCATTCTCGCGCAGTGCCTGGAGCACGCGACCAAAGGGCGAATTCACGATGCGCAACAAGGCCAGAAAGCAGAGCACGACCACCAAAAAAATCAGGTAATAAGAGAGCAAACGGCCACCGATATCGGTACCCAACACGGTGCCCTCAATGAGTCGAAAACTGGGCTGAAGAAACGCGGGGAGCCGAAAATTCAGGCCATCTTCGCCGCCGGTCAGCCAAGACTGCTGCGCCACAAAGGTCTGGAAAACTGCAGCCACCGCGAGGGTGATCATGGCAAAGAAGATGGCGCGCACGCGCAGCGAGAAAACCCCGATCAACACAGCCAGCACAAGCGAGACCAGCAGCGCTCCGCCGAGCCCCAGCGCCATGCCGGTCAGGGTGCTGCCGAAATGCTTCATCGATAACGCGAGACCATAAGCCCCAATGCCGAAAAACATGGTGTGCGCGAAGCTCACATGGCCGCTATAACCCAAGAGAAGATCAAAGCTTGCCACCAACAGGATGAAGACCAGCACCTTGGCTGCGACGTTAAGCCCCGTCGCGCCAAAGCCCAGAAACGGCGCGCAGATCAAGGCCAGCACAACGGCCACCAAGAGGGTGCGCAGCATCACACCTTTGGGCCAGTCATGAGACAGAATCCGCGACATGGCTATGCCTTTTTCAGAGGGAAGAGGCCGTCAGGCCGCCACATGAGCACAGCAAACATCAGTGCCACATTGGCGAATGCCGCCAGGGTAGGCGAGTAGTAGCCCACAAAATTCGAGACAAGGCCAAGCGCAAGCGCGCCGACCAGCGCACCCTTGGTCGAACCCAGCCCACCAATGATGATGACAATGAAGACCAACACATTGAGCTGAGCACCGATCTGCGGAATCACCATCTGCTGGTAAAGCCCCCAGAGCATTCCCCCCAGCGCAGCCAGAGCGGAGCCTGCAGCAAACACCAAAACGAATACCCGGCGAATGGGGTAGCCCAGCGCTCGAATCATCTCTCGGTCCTCAACACCGGCACGAATGACCAGACCGATCTTGGTCTGGCTCAACACGAGAGACAGAAGCAAAAACACCAACAGCCCAACCGCAACGACAAGCAAACGGAAGACCTCGACCACGACATCGCCAATCACCACACTACCCTGGAGCCAGGCGGGCAAGAGCAGAGGCTGCTGCACAGACCCCCAGATCATTTTGATGAGTTCCTCTCCCACGATGAGGCCGCCCACTGTGACCAGAATCTGTGAGAGATGCAGCCCATAGACAGGCCGCAGCAGCAGCCGCTCAAAAACCACACCCCCAAAGGCGCCGGCCGTCATGGCCACCACGCCCGCCCACAGAAAAAGGCCGGGGCTTGCGAGATCGGGGCTTGCGCCCCCCGCTGTGAGCACCGCAAGTGCCACATAGGCCCCAAGGGCCATAAAGAGGCCATGCCCAAAGTTCAGAATGTCCATGAGGCCAAACACGAGGGTGAGCCCAGAAGCTGCCATGAAATAAATCATGCCCATGGCCAGGCCAGAGATGAGCAAGGTTAGAAACGTGGAGAGATCCATCTAGAGCGCCAATCCGAGCAATGAGTCTTGCAGGGCCGCATTCTGCGTCAGCGCTTGCATGGGGCCCTCATGCGCAATCCGCCCGCCTTCCATGACCACCACGCGCTGCGAGAGCTGTGCAGCAAACGAGAGGTTCTGCTCAACGAAGAGCAGCGCCGTTCCCTCGGCCTGAATATCGCGAAATGCCTGTGCCATGCTCTCTACAATCGCCGGCGCAAGGCCCTTGGTGGGTTCATCGACGATCAGCAATACCTTGGGCTCAATGAGTGCACGCCCAACTGCCACCATCTGCTTCTGTCCCCCTGAAAGGCTTCCCGCAGGCGTCTTCCAGAACTTCTTGAGCGCAGGCATGGCACTGAAGATGCGCGCCATGCGATCGGATGCAGAGAGCTGAGCGCGCTTGGTCGAGCGCGCAGCCAACAACAGATTCTCCTCCACGGTGAGGCTTGCGAAGATGCCCATGTTCTCAGGAACATAGCCCACACCCAACTGGGCGATCTGCTCGGTGGGCAGGCCGCCAATGGACTGGCCCTTGAATTCAATCTGCCCCCGACCGCAAGGCCACAGGCCCATGATGGTTCGCAAGGTCGTGGTCTTGCCGACGCCATTCCTGCCGAGTATGACCAAGGTCTCACCAGCGGCCAGGGAGAAACTCACACCATGGAGAATGTGATACGGGCCGATGAAGGTCTCGACCTGATCCAAGCGAAGCAGCACACTCATGCTGCGCTCTGCCCCAAATACGCCTCGCGCACGACAGGCAAAGACATGACCTCTGCAGGCACCCCCTCGGCAATACGCTCGCCGTTATGCATCACCATGACTCGATCTGCCAGGGCCTTCACCACATCCATCTTGTGTTCGACCAACAGGACACAGGCCTTGGGATCTTGCTTGATCTGCGCAATGAGATCGAGAATAACGGGCGCCTCGCGCGCATTCATGCCGGCTGTCGGCTCATCGAACAGAAACACTTTGGGTCGCATGGCCAACAAGACGCCAACCTCCAGCTTGCGTTGATCACCGTGCGAGAGGGTGTAGGCCAACTGGTAGAGCTGGGGTGTCAGTGAGAGTCGCTCGGCAATCGCGACCGACTCATCGCGAAGTTCTTGATGATCTGACCAGATCGACCAAAGCCGGCGACCCCGACGATGCTCCCCGGCCCGCGTCGCCTGAACGGCTAGCCGAATGTTCTCGAGTACGGTGAGGCGGGGAAAGAGCTGCGTGAGCTGAAACGCGCGCCCAAGGCCTGCAAGCGCACGACGGTGCGCCGGCCAGGCCGTGATGGGCTTGCCCTCGAACCAGATCTCGCCCTCGCTGGGCTTAAGCTGCCCAGACAGGAGATTGAAGAAGGTGGTCTTACCCGCGCCGTTGGGCCCCACAATGGCGGTGAGCAGGCCAGGGGTGAACACGGCGTCAACCCCGCGAACAGCCCAGTGCGCGCCAAAGCAGATCCCCAGCCCTTTGGACTCCAACATAAACGACTGCCCTGCTACTTCTGGTTGCGAATGGGCAGGGTCATTTCAGCAGGCTTGATCTCTCGAACCAGCTCAGGGATGGCCCATGGCAGCTTGTCATCTACCTTGATCTTGAAGTGATACATGCTTTGCAGCGCCTGGTGGTCTTCAGAACGGAAGGTCATTTCACCCTTGGGCGTCTGAAACTTCATGCCCTTCATGGTCTTAATGAGGGTCTCAGTATCGGTATTGCCATTGGTGGCCTTGAGCGCGGTTACGACGGCCATCGCTGCGGAAAATCCACCAGCGGTAAAAAAGTCCGGCGGCGACTTGAACTGCTTCTGATGTTCAGCCACGAGGGCATCGTTCACGGGGTTCTTCGGGATGGCGTAGTAGTAGTAGGTGGCCCCCTCCATGCCCGGATAGGGCTTATAGAGCGCCAGGGCGGGAAGGATGTTGCCTCCGGTCGCCAGCTCAATGCCTGCGGCCTTGAGCGGGTCGCCGACCTTGAAAGGATTCCCCGCACCTGCCCAGAGCACCCAGACGACCTTACGGCCGGGTTGCCCCTTCAATTTGGCAATCAGCCGCTGGGCTGCCGCAGTGAAGTCTGTAGTGGCGGCAGGCAGAAACTCCTCGTGCACCAGTTTCGACTTGGTGAGGGCGGCCTTGAAGGCTTTCACACCGTCACGACCAAAGGCACTGTCTTGCGCAAGTGTGGCCACAGAGAGTCCCGGCGCATCGAGTGCAATCGCATTTGAAATGGCATCCTGCGTACTGTTGCGCCCGGTTCGAAAAATATATCGATTCCAGGCCGCTCCGGTAATGGAGTCTGCAACTGCGGGCTCTACGATGAGCAGCTTTTTGTACTCCTCTGCAACGGGCAGCATCGCGAGCGTCACCCCGCTAGAGGTGGCACCTACAGCCAAATCGGCCTTGTCGTCCTCATAGGCTGCAGCCAGCTGAGACTTGCCCAGGTCTGGCTTGCCCTTGCTGTCTCGTTCAATGACAACAATCTTCTTCCCCGCCACGGTCATCGTGCCACCCGTGGCATACCGCAGGCCCATCATGAAGCCAGTCTGGGTCTGGGTTGCATAGGCCTCAAGCGGCCCGGTTTTGTCATACACGTGGGCAATGCGAATCTCTTGTGAGGCAAACACCGTCGACGCCAACAGGGCGAACCCTGTCAGCATCGACGCGCCTAGCGCGCGTCGAATGCTCATGCTGACTGACTCCTTACCTTAGAACCGCTGCTCGAGGCTGACCGACACCGTGCGAGGCGCACCGTAGAAGGCTGTGATCGAACCCTCGTTTCCAAGGGTCGGGAAGTAGTATCCCGCAACCTTATAACGCTCGTCTGACAGGTTCTTGCCGTGCAGGCCCACACGGGTCTTGCGATCGTTGCTGGTCCAGACCACCCCCAAATCCCACAGCGAGTATGCATCTTGGTCAAGCTCAGGGGCCGGGGTCTCAAACTGGTAGGTTTTGCTCTTGTAAGAGAGGCTATTAATGAACGACAGCGTGCCAGAACGACCCATGAAGCTCATGGGCATGTCGTAGGTCGCCGTAAGGTTGGCCGAGCGCTCAGGCGTGTTCTGGAAGTTGCGGCTTGCAGCCACGTTCACCCCATTGACGATCCACTCGGTGTACTCCGCATCGATGAGGCCAACCATACCTGTCACGCTGAACTGTGGCGTGACGCGTGCAATCGCCTCTAGCTCAACACCGCGAATACGGGCCTTGCCGGCGTTGGTGAGGGTTCCGGCGAAGCTATCGTCCTTGCCGTCTCCGTTGGTGTCAATGGCCACAGAGCCCGGCACCTGAACATCGCGGTATTGGCTGGAGAATACGGCCACATTGGTCTGAAGGGTCTTGTCTGCGCTGGCCGACTTCAGGCCGAGCTCGATGGTCTTCACAATTTCAGGATCCACCCCCTTGACCAACTGCTTGACCGCGGGGTTGTTGGGATTTCCGCCCAGGTTCATACGCGGATCGAACATGCCCCCTTTGAAGCCCTCTGAGTATGTGAGGTAGGCCTTCTGATTCGGGTTGAGCTTGTAGCCCAGGCCAGCCTTTGGTGTGAACTTGCTGTCGGTGCGATCGAGTACGTCCTTGCCGAGGTTGGTATCGACTCGGAAGAGCGCTGCCTTGGGGTTGCCCAGCGTGGGTGAGCCCAAGCCAAAGTAGTTCGCGCGGAAGACCGCGGCCTGACGGTTATCGCGGGTGTAACGGCCACCAAAGGAGATGTCGACCTCCTTGGTCATCTGGTATGAGGCATCCGCAAAGGCAGCCCAAGCCTTGGTGTCAATGTCGCCCCGGGTATACACAGAGAAGCCGCCGAAGCTCGGCAGAATGACATCGAACTCGTTAAAGGCATTGGCGCTCAGGTAGTAGACCCCAGCCACCACCTGCCAAGTCTTGGTGGTGTAGTTCAGCTGAAATTCCTGGCTGGTCTGGTTATCGCTATAAATGGCAGGTACATCGAGGTCGACCGAATTGAGCGAGTCAAAATCAATGGGCGCAAAGGACTTGCTCCCGCGCCGGGCAGTGATGGACTTGAGCACCGTGGTGTCGTTGAGCTCATACTCCATGGTGACCGACTGGCCCCAGTTGGTGACCTTTTGTGCTTGACCATTCACGGCGTAGAGGTTCGCACGGGTGTTGTAGACGTCCGACAAAATGGGGGCACCAGAAACCTTGCCCACCGTCAGACGGTGGCCTTGCTTGGCATTGGACTTATCGATGGTCTTGTCCGCAGCGAAACGCACCGAGAACTTGCTGTTGGGAATGAGCTCTGCACTCACGCGGGCAGCCATAACGTCTTTGTCGTAGTTGGGCTTGCCGTTCACGACGTTCTCACCGTAGCCATCGCGGTCAAAGCTTGCGAGCGTGGCCCCAAAGCGCAAGGCATCAGAGGCCGCCGCGCTTCCCGTCAAGCTGAAGTCTCGTTGCCCATACTGCCCCAAGGTGACGTTGGCTCTCAGCTCGGGCTTAATGCCTAGCCGACGCGTGACGTACTTCACGGCGCCGCCAATGGTATTGCGGCCATAGAGCGTGCCCTGGGGACCCCGGAGCACCTCAACACGCTGAACGTCATAGATGTCCATGACGGCACCCTGAGGACGGGCAAGGTAGACATCATCCAAATAGACCCCAACCCCGGGCTCGTAGCCCGCAACGGGGTCTTGCTGACCCACGCCGCGAATGAATGCGGTCAATGTGGTGTTCGTGCCACGCGACGCCTTGAGTGTGGTGTTGGGCACAAGATCGGCAATGCCAAGAATGTCGTCGACGCCCGCTTTGTCGAGGGCTTCGCCCGAGAATGCGCTGACGGCGCCCGGCACGTCTTGAATGAGTTCCTCACGACGGCGAGCGGTGACAGTAATGGTGTCGGTGCTTGCAGAGGCCTGAGCTTGCTGAGCCTGCACCGAGACCGGAAGCGTCAAGCCAGAGGCCGCGCCGAGGGCGCTTAGCACCGCAAGGGTGAGTCTTGATTTCTTAATCATGATGTCTCCAAAGTGATGTTGCGAATATGAATAAATATGCGAGTGAATCGAGCATAGACAACGAAGCCCGCAACGCACGCTCGGGTAAACCATGATGTGTTGGTCATGTGCCACACTTCGACGACATCAACGAGACGGGGAGGCCCCTAAGGATGCTGGTCACGCTGGTCGGATTTGCGTTTGTATTTGGCTTGTTGCTCAGCCGTATTGGACTCCCCCCAATGGTTGGCTTTCTCGCAGCGGGCTTTGCGTTCAACCTCGCAGGATTCGATGCACCCGAGGGCCTCGATTTCATTGCCAACCTGGGCGTCACGCTGTTGCTCTTCTCAATTGGCCTCAAGCTCGACCTCAAGGGGCTGGCCAAGGCCGAGATCTGGGGCAGCTCTGTCCTGCATGTCGTGGCCTCCACCGCACTTTTTGCAGCAACCCTGTGGCTAGGCCAGACATGGTTCGATACGCCTCTGCTCGCTCTATCTCCCCTTGCCATCCTGGTACTTGCCTTTGCCCTGTCGTTTTCAAGCACCGTATTCGCAGTCAAAGTGCTAGAAGAAAAGGGCGACATGACCGTGCTCTACGGCAAGATCGCCATTGGCATTCTGGTGATGCAAGACATTTTTGCGGTGGTGTTCTTGGCCGTAAGCGAAGGCAAGTACCCAACGCTATGGGCGCTCTTGGTGCTGCTGCTGCCCTTCATTCGACCCGCTCTGTTTAAGCTGCTAGATGCCGCGGGCCATGGTGAGTTACTCATTCTCTGTGGGCTCTTCTTTGCCCTGGCGCTGGGCTATGAGGCCTTCACCCTTGTGGGATTAAAGGGCGATCTGGGCGCGCTGGTGATGGGTGTCATGGTGGCGAGCCACCCCAAGGCCTCCGAACTCTCGAAGTCGCTCTTTAGTTTCAAAGAACTCATGCTGGTGGGGTTCTTTCTATCGGTCGGGCTTCAGGGATTACCCACCGCCGAAATTTTTGCAGCGGCGGCCCTGCTCTGCCTGCTACTCCCCATCAAGACGCTGCTCTACTACTGGATTGTGGTTCGATTTGGGCTTCGTGCACGAACGTCGGTGTTCAGTGCCCTGGCCCTCGCCAACTACTCAGAATTTGGACTGATCGTGGCTGCGCTGGGTGTGTCACAGGGATGGCTCCCCGTTGACTGGCTCTTGGTCATTGCCATCGCGGTGAGCCTGAGCTTTGCGATTGCTGCACCCTTTAGCCAAGGCGCAGAACCAATCTATCAACGCTTCAAGGGCTTCTGGGACCGCTATCAGCGCGAGACGCTGCACCCTGAGGATCGGCTGATTGATATTGGCGAGGCCCGTGCACTGGTCATTGGCATGGGGCGTGTGGGCCTCGGTGCCTATGAGGCCCTGAGTGAGGCCTTCGACGGGCAGATCGTGGGCATTGAGCATGATGCGAAACGCGTTCAAGGGCATCAGCAAGAGGGGCGATCCGTCTTGCTGGGAGATGCAACTGACACTGATTTCTGGACCAAGCTGCAGGCCTCCTCCAACCTCGAATTGATTGTGTTGGCCATGCCCGCCCATCACAGCAATCTCTATGCGGCTCAACGCATTCGCAAAGCGAATCTGGTCTGCCATGTGGTGGCAGTAGCCCATTTTTCTAACGAGGTTGAGGAGCTGGCCTTGCTTAAAGTGCCGGCCTTCAACATGTACAGCGAGGCTGGCTCTGGGCTCGCACGGCACGCGCTGGACTCGATGCAGGAGCGGCCGCTGACTCGAAGCGTTTAGAGACCCGAATCCAGAAACACCGCCGTAAAGTCGAAGAGTTGTGCCGCGTGGCCCTCAGCGCCAATGTATTGGTCCTGCTCGCGCAGGCTAAAGGCATTTTTTGCGGGGACTTTCCAACAGGAGCCCGTGGTCTCTCCTGGCATGAGTACCTTATCGCTGACATACCGGGCCTCGTCGTTGATTTTTGTGGAGTAGCCCTGTTTGGTAATGTCGACCTGAATGCTAGTCGAGCGAATGGTGCGCTCCGAGCCGTTGGTGATGCGAATAAAGAGTGGGTGGTCGGGCTTACAGAGCGCCGTAGAGAGGCTTACCTCCACCTGAACCTTGGCCAGGTGCCGGTCTTGGAAGTACCAGTCCTTTGCAAAAACCAGCCCAACCAAAAGACCGAGCAAAAGCACGATGGCCACCATAGCAGTCACCAGCCACTGAAACAGCCGCTTGATCACAATCAGAATCGCTTCTGCGTATTCGTGGGGTGTCATATGAGAAACATCAACCTTATGGCCGGGAATGGGTGACTGTGGTGAGCATCCACACACAGTCGGCTTCGCCTAGCATAGCGTGGGATGTGCCCTGCAGCGCTTGCGTCGCCTGTACGGGGTCTTCATACCAAGCCTCAAGAATGACTTCGTATGCATAGCCCGGCGGCGGCGTCTCACACACGCGGTTGAGCACCACGGCCCGGGCGTGTGGGAAGGTGAAGGACGGGGATGCTCCGAATTCCCGAAGAAAACCCACCACCACGCACTTGCCGAGAGGGTTCACCCGAATCGCACCTGCCCGCTCATCGACAGACGTCTCCTCGCATATCAGGGTGAAATTACGCACATAGGTGGAGAAGACGCGAGGCTCATCGGGCCGCATGACAGCGAGCGTCTCAGGGTCTGACCAAATGTCATGGGCGGCAGCCAAGCTCTTGACCGTCAGGAGATTGACGCCGTCGTACGTCGAGCTAAAGCCTTGCAGAGGGGGGTGCGCCAAGACACGTGAGCACTGACGCACCGAGACAACCTTGTCGCGCACATTCGTGCATTTGGCGCCGAGTGCCGAATGCTCACGCCAGGCCTGCGGAAAGTCCTCGGGCGCCAGCGCCGGATTGCGCTTGGCGAGGTAGATCATCTTGATGGTCATAAGTGAGATGGTAGGCCGTGCAGGACTTGAACCTGCGACCAAGGGATTATGAGTCCCCTGCTCTAACCAACTGAGCTAACGGCCCACGCCCCTGAATTGTAGAGCTTTATGGCATGCTGCTCGCCATGCAAACGCTCGGTGGTTTTCATCCTGCTGCCCTTACGCTGTTTAACACCCCAGTGGTCACTCCCCTGCTTCGCCTTTTTTCCTGGGCCTGCATGCGCGCGCTGGGCTGGACGATTGTGGGGTCACTGCCGGAGGGCAGCCCCAAGGCTGTGCTCATCGCGGCCCCACACACCAGCAACTGGGACCTGCCCTACAGCCTCATGACCTGCTTCGTGTTGGGTATCCGGCCCTACTGGCTCGGTAAGGCCAGCCTCTTTAAATTTCCGTTCGGCGGGATGATGCGTTGGCTCGGCGGCATTGGTGTTGACCGCAGTCGATCTCACAACCTGGTGGCTTCTGCAGTAGAGGGCTTTTCCCAGCACCAAGGGCCCCTGCTGCTCATGATCCCTCCTGAGGGGACGCGCAGCAGGGTGCGAGAGTGGAAGACGGGCTTTTATTTTATTGCCCAAGGTGCAGGCGTACCGGTGGTGCTGGCCTATATGGACCACGGCAAGAAGGAGGCCGGTCTTGGGCCCGTCTTGGCGACCACGGGCGATGTCACGATTGATATGGCTGCCGTGAAGGCGTTCTACGCGCCGATTCGTGGCCTCAAGGCTGACCAGTTCGACGCAGGCTAGCCCAAGGACCCTTCGCCTTCATGGCCCAATCACCGCTTCAATTCTTTTTTAGGCTCCTCTGGGCGCATTTCCGCTGGCGCACCCTCGGTCTCGCCCTCTTGGCGGGCTCCGGTATTGGGCTCATGGGCTTTGAGCCCGTGCTCATGAAGCAGCTTGTGGACGGGCTTCGACTCGGGGAAATGCCCACGAACCAGAGCTGGCAGATCTTTTGGCTGATTGTCGTGGTCTGGTTCGCATCCTCTGGATGCAATCGCCTGCGGGAATGGCTTGATCTGCATACGGCTCCCGACCTGCGGATGAAGGCCCAGGAGATGGTCTACGAGTGGCTCGATCAGCACTCACCGCGCTATTTCCAAGACCACATGGCGGGCAGCCTGAGCCAGAAGGTCAAACAGGCGGGAAGCTCCACGCTGATTCTGCTGGATGTGGTTTTCAATGGGTTCGTGCGTCTGTTGGTGGCCATTCTGATCTCGGCGCTCATTCTGTCTTCGGCTCCGGGCTATTTTTTCTGGGGCTTTCTGGGCTGGCTGACCGCCTTCTTTCTTGCGAGCGCCTGGTTCGCCAAGCGCTGTGTTCCATTGTTTGAAGCCTTCGGAGAACAGGTCTCCTCCTCGACGGGCATTCTGGTCGACATCAACAGCCACATGGAGCTGGTCCGAAGCCACGCCAAGGCCAAGGCCGAGCGACTGAGGGTTCGCAGAGCACTCATTGATGAGCGCGCAGCATCACGCAGGACGCGACGCTTTCTGATTCTCATGATGGTGGTGCTCTACTCCGCGCTGCTTGCCTTTCAGTCAGCTTTTATTGGGTTTGCGCTCAACGCACACCTGCTCGGCGAGATGTCTCTCGGCGATGTGATCATGATCGTGACCCTGGGCGCGCTGCTGGTAAACAATATCTGGAACCTGTTTGAGCAGCTGCTGCAGTTCTTCGAGCAGGTGGGTACGTTGGGCTCAGCACTGCGCATGATTGCCAAGCCGCATGAGATTGTTGAAGTGCCGAATGCTCCAGCCCTTGTGGTGAAGCGGGGTGAGATTCGATTCGACCATGTCAACTATCGTTTTCAGAATGGCGAGGCCTTATTCGAGGACCTGAGCCTTACCATTGAGGCGGGCGAACGCGTTGGGCTGGTGGGCGCCTCAGGTGCGGGAAAGAGCACCCTCACCAAGCTCATTCGACGCCACTATGATCTGACCAGCGGCCACATTCTGATTGATGGTCAAGACGTAGCCAAGGTCACACTCGATTCGCTGAATGCCGCCATTGCAGACGTACCCCAGGACCCTGCCCTTTTTCACCGCACCCTGCGCGAAAATATTGTCTATGCCCAGCCCGAGGTGAGCGAGAGCAGAATCATGGCTGCCGTGCGGGCTGCGCGGTGTGACGAGTTCATCAACAAGCGGCCAGAGGGGCTCGATGTGCTGGTGGGCGAGCGTGGTGTGCGGCTCTCGGGTGGAGAACGTCAGCGCGTGGCCCTGGCGCGTGCCTTCATTAAAGACGCGCCCATCCTGATTCTGGATGAGGCCACCTCAGCGCTCGATAGCGAGACCGAGCATCTCATCCAAGAAGCCCTCTTGGAACTCTGTGCGGGCCGAACGGTGGTGGCTATTGCCCACCGGCTCTCCACCCTCACGCAGATGGACCGAATCCTGGTGATGGACCAAGGAAAGATCGTGGAGTCAGGCAGCCATCAGAGCCTGCTGGCCCAGAAAGGCGCCTATGCGCGGCTCTGGGCACGGCAGACGATGCTGCATTAAAGCGTATCGAGAAAGCTCTTGAGCTTGTCGCTTCGGCTGGGGTGACGCAGCTTGCGCAGGGCCTTCGCTTCGATTTGGCGAATGCGCTCGCGCGTGACATCAAACTGTTTGCCCACCTCTTCGAGGGTGTGGTCGGTGGCCATCTCCACGCCAAACCGCATGCGCAGCACCTTGGCCTCGCGGGGTGTGAGCGAGTCGAGCACCTCTTTCACCACATCACGCATGCTGTCTTGCAGCGCCGCCTCATGAGGCTGAAGGGTGTTGGTGTCTTCAATGAAGTCGCCCAGGTGGGAATCGTCGTCATCGCCAATGGGCGTCTCCATGGAGATGGGCTCTTTAGCGATTTTAAGGATCTTGCGAATCTTGTCTTCAGGCATTTCCATCTTGACGGCGAGCTCGGCTGGGTCGGGCTCTTTCCCGGTCTCTTGCAGGAGTTGGCGAGAGATACGGTTCATCTTGTTGATGGTCTCGATCATGTGCACCGGGATACGAATGGTGCGGGCCTGATCGGCGATCGAGCGGGTGATGGCCTGACGGATCCACCAAGTGGCGTAGGTTGAAAACTTGTATCCGCGGCGGTACTCGAATTTATCGACCGCCTTCATGAGACCAATGTTGCCCTCTTGAATGAGGTCGAGGAACTGCAGGCCTCGGTTGGTGTACTTCTTGGCAATCGAAATCACCAGACGAAGGTTGGCCTCGGTCATTTCACGCTTGGCCTCACGGGCGCGCTTCTCACCCTGCGTCATTTGGCGATTGATCTCACGCAGGTCTTCAAGGGGCAGTACTGCCTTGGCCTGAATATCGGCTAACCGCTGCTGCAGCTCTTGAAGTGCGGGCATGTTGCGCTCGAGCAGCTCGGGCGTGGGGCATGCAGCAATTGCGGACTTGCTTGAGAAAAATGCGAGGTTGACCTCGTTGCCACGGAAGTGCTTGATGAACCACTCTTGGCTAAAGCCCATCTTCTCAACTGCGAGTCGGCGGATAGAGCGCTCAATGCGACGAATGTCTTCAACCTGATTGCGCAGTGTATCTGCGAGGCGCTCAACCATTTTGGCGGTAAATCGAATGCCCATCAGCTCGGTGCTGATCGACTCCTGGGCCTTCTGGTAGGCCTGGCTCTGATAGCCATCCGCCTGGAACGCACGACGCATGCGATCGAACTGCTTTTCAATGGTGTCGAACTTCTCGAGTGCAGCCTGGCGACGCTCTTCGAGCCGCGCTTTCGTGGCCGTATCCTCAGCGGTGTCGTCGTCTTCCTCGATGGCGATTTCCGCATCTGAGGGCGCGAGCAGATCTTCTTCGGGCGCATCGGGATCGACAATGCCGTCGACCACCTCTTCAACCCGCATGGTGTTTTCACGAATCTTGACAGCGTGATCGATGATCTCGTGAATGGTGGTGGGGCAGGCTGAGATGGCCAGCACCATTTCACGCAGACCTGCTTCAATCCGCTTGGCGATTGCAATTTCGCCCTCGCGGGTGAGCAGCTCTACCGAGCCCATCTCCCGCATGTACATGCGCACGGGGTCGGTGGTGCGACCGAACTCGGAGTCAACGACCGTAGAGAGGGCTGCCTCAGCCTCTTCCTCGGCATCGTCGCTGTCCGAAGCTGCAGCGGGGCTTGCGAGCAGAAGCGTTTCAGTATCGGGCGTGGACTCGTAGACCGAGATGTTCCATTCCTGAAACGTGGTGACAATCGACTCCATTTGATCAGAGTCGATCTGAACATCCGGAAGATGGTCATTGATCTCGGCGTGGGTGAGGTAGCCCCGCTCTTTGCCCAGAAGAATGAGGGTTTTGAGCCTTGCCCGGCGCGCCTCTGCCTCTTCGGCAGAAAGAGGACCAGACGGCATGAACTCGAGCAATTTTTTGTCACGCGAGCGGCGCCCACCCTTTCGGGGAGTCGCAACCGGCTCCAGCATGACGCTTGCATCGACGTCTTCACCGGACTCGTCGTCGGCCTCGGGAATGGACTCATCGGCGTCATTGGTTGCCGCCTTTGCAGGCCGACCCGGCTTGCCCTTCTTGGCTGGGGGTGCCTTCTTCTCTGCAGTCGGCTTCGCGGCCTTCTCTGCTACGGGTTTCGCTGCGGGTTTCGCTGCGGGCTTAGCGGCAGCCTTGGCTGCTGGCTTCGCGGCAGCCTTGGCAGTTGACTTCGGGGCTGGCTTCGCGGCAGCCTTGGCTGCAGGCTTGGCGGCTGGCTTGGCGACCGGCTTGGCTGCAGGCTTGGCTGCAGACTTGGCGGGGGCCTTTGCAGCGGGCTTGGCGGCGGCTTTCGCAGCGGGCTTGGCGGCAGCTTTCGCAGCGGGCTTCGTGGCTGCCTTTACAGCGGGCTTGGCGGCAGCTTTCGCAGCGGGCTTCGTGACTGCCTTTGCAGCGGGCTTAGCAGCTGTCTTTATGGCGGCCTTTGCAGCGGGCTTCGCTGCGGGCTTGGTCGCCCCCTTCGTATCTTGCCTCAGCTTGGCAATGGCCTTGGCCAGCGCCGCGTCGGCGGTGGCCTTAGTTGTCACCTTCGTTGTCACCTTCGTTGCTGACTTGGTTGCCGTCTTAGAGGAACTTGCTTTTGCGGCAGCCGATTTGCTTGGGGGGGTTTTAGCCATGGGGTTTTCTTCGATCGTTGCGACGAACCTTCAATTTTAACGCATTACTTGGGCGCAGAGAGCATTTCTTTGAGCTGTGCAATCTCCATGCGGACAGATCTCAACTGCGCCCGGTCCTGCTCTGCGCTGCGGGTGGCCAACTCGGCAGCCTGAGCTTCGAGGCAACGAAGCCGCAAGCTGCTGAGCACGCGGTGCCACTCCTCTTGCTGCGCTTGGGGTTCCGATTCCATCAGCGCGTCTGCGGCGAGGTCCGGAGCCCAGCATCTGAGAAAAAGGGCTGCGTCATCCGGTGCGCGATCGCCCATGGCCTGGACTCGCTCATAAAGACCCGCTGGCAGAACCCCCTGGCGAGACAACCCAGCCACCCAACGCACAAGCCTGCGATGTCCCTCGGGAAGTTGCTCGAGCAACTCTGCACCGAGCTCCAGGGCCCATGACGGGCGACGGACCACCAGCCGACAAAGCCGGTCTGCAAGACTCGGCAGGCTGCGAATGCCCCGCGCTGCAGGTGTTTGCGAGGCCGGTCTAGAAGACGATGCGCGGCTTAGCCGCACGCCAAGTCCCTCTGCGCTGGTCTGGAACCGGGACATGGCCTCTTGTGCAATCTGTCGGCGCAGCTCTCCATCGGGCATGAGCGCCAATAGGCGCTTGGCCTCGACGGTCGCGGCCGCTCGGCCCTCGGGCAGCTGCAGGTTCTGGCCAGCCGCCGCACGCTCCAGTAAAAACCCGGACAGGGTTGAAGCGGCTCGCACAAAGTCTCGCAAGGCATCTGCGCCGTGGGCGCGCACATAGCTGTCAGGGTCATGCTCTGGTGGCAAGAATGCAAACTGCAGAGACACCCGCTCCTGCAGTGCAGGCAAGCTCACCTCGAGTGCCTTTGCAGCAGCACGACGCCCGGCCGCATCGCCATCGAACATAAACACCAGACGGCTGCTTCTGCGCATCAGGAGCCGGAGGTGATCGGACGTCGTAGCGGTCCCCAAGGTCGCCACCACGTGGCCAATGCCATGCTGATGAAGCGCCACGACATCCATATAGCCCTCTACGACCCAGCAGGTCTGGGCAGCCCGAATCGCTTGCTTGGCCTCAAACAGGCCATAGAGGTTGTGGCCCTTGGAGAAGACGGGCGTCTCAGGGGAGTTGAGGTATTTGGGTTCGTCAGATCCGAGGGTGCGAGCCCCGAATCCAATCACCTCACCGCGCTCATCTCGAATGGGGAACATGAGCCGATCGCGGAACCGGTCGTAACGCTTTGCGCGCTCGTCGTCATCGCCCTGAATGATCAAGCCTGCATCGACAAGATCCTGATGCCCGTAGTCCGCAAAAACGCCCTGCAGCGGCTGCCACCCCGCTGGGGAGTAGCCCAGCTGAAATTGGGCGGCAATTTCACCCGTGAGCCCGCGGCGCTTGAGGTATTCGATGGCCTCGGTGGACTCCTTGAGCCGACGTTTGTAGAACTGCGCAGCCTCTGCAAGCTTTGAAATTAGACGCGCGCGCTGATCTCGAGATTCTGCGCGGTGCTGCTCCGACCTTCCATCCTCGCGCTCCTGCGGCACCTCAAGCCCCACCCGCCCCGCCAAATCCTCGACCGCCTGCGGAAAGGACAGCCCGAGATGCTCCATAAGAAACCCGATGGCCGTGCCATGCGCGCCGCATCCAAAGCAGTGGTAGAACTGCTTGGCAGGACTCACAGAGAAAGAGGGAGATTTTTCGGTGTGGAAGGGACAGAGGCCGCTGTAGTTGGCGCCAGCCTTCTTGAGCTGAACGTAGGCGCCCACCACATCGACCACGTCGACGCGCTGGAGCAGCGAGTCGATGAAGGCCTGGGGGATCATGGCCTTATTGTGAGAGCTTTTGCTTGAGGAGGCGAGAGACAACCGCACCATCAGCACGGCCGGCGATCTGCGGCTTGAGCGCTGCCATGACCTTGCCCATGAGGCTTGGGCCCGTGGGGTTACCCTGCGCGTTCAGCGAGGCGAGTTCGGTTTCGATGAGACACATGATCTCGACTTCGGAGAGCGGCTGCGGTAGGTAGTGCAGCAGGAGGTCGATCTCAGACTGCTCTTGGTCTACCAGGTCTTGCCGGCCACCCGCCTGAAACTGTGCAACGGAATCCCGGCGCTGCTTGACCATTTTGTCGAGAATAGCGAGCACATGAGCGTCGTCGAGCGTAATGCGCTCGTCCACTTCGCGTTGCTTGATGGCGGCCGTGACGAGCCTGAGCGTGGTGAGCCTCAGGCTGTCTTTGGCCTTCATGGCCTGCTTAATATCTTCGAGCAGGCGGTCTTTGAGGGACATGACGGCAGTAACCCCGCGTGAGCGGGATTTGCAGGAATTGAATTAGTACTTGCGCGCGGGAAGCATTTGGCTGCGCACGCGCTTGTAATGGCGCTTTACGGCAGCTGCCTTTTTGCGCTTGCGCTCAGCCGTGGGCTTTTCGTAGAACTCACGGGCGCGCAGGTCATTGAGCAGACCAATCTTCTCAATGTTGCGCTTAAAGCGCCGCATGGCGGCTTCGAACGGCTCGTTTTCTTTGACTCTGACGACGGGCATAACAACCTTGCAGGAATTCGGACAATCCGTAAGTATTCCGGACGATTGTCTTTTTCGCAAGTCCCCCATGCATATCCTCGGTATTGAAACCTCCTGTGACGAGACTGGCCTGGCCCTGATCGAGGTCACGCCCGCGTCCCGCCTTGGTGGCCTGCCCGCCGTGCGCGTTTTGTCCGAAGCCCTCCACACCCAAATGGCCATGCATGCAGCCTATGGCGGGGTGGTCCCCGAGCTCGCCTCTCGAGACCACCTGCTCCGGATCAACCCCCTGTTGGACAGAATTCTCAAAGAGAGTGGTTGCACACTTTCAGATATTGATGTCATTGCCTACACACAAGGACCCGGCCTCGCTGGGGCGCTTTTGGTTGGTGCAAGCATTGCTCAAGGACTGGGCGCGGGGCTCGGCCGACCCGTCATGGGTGTGCACCACCTCGAGGGGCATCTCGTCTCTCCCCTGCTCTCGCCCGACCTGGGTGACGAGTGCTTTCCATTCCTGGCCCTCTTGGTCTCCGGAGGCCATACCCAGATCATGGCCGTTGAGGCCCTGGGCAACTACCGTTTGCTTGGTGAAACCATTGACGATGCAGCGGGCGAGGCTTTCGACAAATCAGCGCAGATCCTGGGCCTAGGCTACCCCGGTGGCCCCCAGATCTCGCAATGGGCCACGCGGGGAAACCCGGGTCGGTTCACACTGCCCCGACCGCTCAAGCATCGTGCCACCTTGGACTTCAGCTTTGCGGGCCTCAAAACCGCCGTGCTCACCCAAGCAAAAAAATGTGCTCAACCCCTGTCTGACAGAGACCGCGCAGACCTGGCCGCCGAGACGCAAGCCGCCATCGTTGAGGTCTTGGTGAGCAAATGCATTTCAGCCATGGAGGAGACGGGCATCTCCCGGCTGGTGGTGGCAGGAGGCGTGAGCGCCAATGTAAGCCTTCGCCAGCAACTCGACGCTGCGGCACGCCGACGTGGTGGTCAGGCTATATTTCCGCCGCCCGCACTCTGCACTGACAACGGGGTCATGATTGCCTGGGTGGCTGGCCTTCGGATGCTGAACGGGCTTGAGTCTGCACAGCCGGCGGGGGCGTTTGGGGTTCGGCCGCGTTGGCCGCTCTCAGAGATGAACGCTCCTCGCGTCCCGCGCGCAAATCTCTGATGTTCTGCCTGTGGCGATACAACAGCAGTACCGCCATCAGCATGACCACCAACTGAGCAACCAGGCCTCCATCGGGCCCCAGCAGCCACCACCAGATCGGTGCAAGCAAGGCCGCGGTCAGCGCAGAGAGCGATGAGATTTTGCTGGCCTTAAACACCACCAGCCATGTCGCAAGGCAGGCAAGTCCTACCGGGAGCGAAAATGCGATCAAGACGCCTAGGGCTGTGGCCACGCCCTTGCCACCCTGGAACCGATGCCAAAGCGGGTATAGGTGCCCCAAAAAAGCAGCCAAGCCCGTAAGCGAGAGGACAGTCCAGTCTTCACCAACCAAATACCGGCCCAAGGCAACCGCTGCCACGCCCTTTGCTGCATCTCCCGCGAGAGTGAGTGCTGCCGCGAGGCGGTCTCCCGTTCGCAGCATATTGGTCGCACCGGGGTTCTTAGAGCCATAGCTGCGCGGGTCTGCCAAGCCCCGCAGCCGGCTCACCACGATGGCAAAAGATACGGACCCAATGGCGTACGCTGCCACTACAAGCCAGAGTGTGACCAGCCCAGCGTCTTCTGCGGAAAATACCGTCAACATGCGGCGATTATGCCCAACTAGGCCCTCGGATGGTGCTGCGCGTAGAGCACCGCAAGGCGCTCTCGTGCGACATGGGTGTAGACCTGGGTGGTTGAAATATCTGAGTGTCCGAGCAGCAGTTGAACGGCACGCAGATCTGCGCCGTGGTTGAGCAAATGAGTGGCAAAGGCGTGGCGCAGGCTATGCGGTGAGAGACGAAGCGCAATACCCGCCTGCTGCGCATAACGCTGAATGAGCTGCCAAAAATACTGCCGCGTCATCTCACGGCCGCGCTCCGTTACGAAAACTGCTGTGGAGAGGCGCGGACCAAGAATCAGAGGTCGAGACTCCTGCAGGTAGCGTGAGAGCCATTGACCCGCCTCTGCCCCGAATGGCACGAGGCGCTCCTTGCCCCCTTTGCCAGTGAGCCGCAGCAAGCCCTCGGTCTGGCTGAGCGCCACCATGCTGAGCTCCGTGAGTTCGCTCACGCGCAGGCCTGTGCCATACATGAGCTCGAGCATGGTGCGATCCCGCACACCGCGCGGATGCTCTAGGTTCGGCGCCGCAAGCAGTGCCTCGACCTGCAGCTCCGTCGGTGCCTTGGGGAAGCGATTCGGCTGCTTGGCCGCACGCACCCGGCGCAGCGGGTCATCGGCTCGCTGACCCCGTTGCAGCTGCCAGCGAAAGAACCGTCTGAGCACAGAGACCAGCCGGTTGAAACTCGCTGGCCGAAGCGCGGTCTGTCGCTCCAGCAGGAATGACTGCACGGCGGCCTCATCAATCGAGCATAAGGTTCGGGTCTTCGCCAGGCTCACGAGATCGCGCCGATACGCGGCCTGTGTGTTCGGCGAAAGCCCTTGCTCGAGCCAGAGGCTGTCGACAAACTGCTCAATGCATTGAACATCCGGTTCGTGAGGAAGCCCGAGCGCGGTAGGATGCTCAGAAGAATGTGTCATTCAATGATTGTTGACCAGACCCGCCTCCACTTCAATGCGCTCGATGAGACCCACCTCTCCCAGGTTGGGGCCGCCTTGGCGCGCGACATTCAGACCACAGGGCTCAGGCTCATCACCCTGTGCGGCAGCCTCGGTGCGGGTAAAACCACCCTGGTGCGCGGTCTGTTGCGCAGCTTAGGGGTCGACGGCCGGGTCAAGAGCCCCAGTTTCTCTGTCATTGAACCCTACGACACCTGGATTGGCCCCGCCCATCACTGTGACTTCTATCGTCTGAAATCCCCACGGGACTGGCGAGACCTGGGCCTGCGCGACCTACTCGATGGCCAGCAACTGGTCCTCATCGAATGGCCCGAAATGGCCGATGGGCTTCCCCTGGCGGACATCCAACTGGCCCTGGACTTCGCCAACCCAGAAGACCCCGAGGGGCCACGGTCTCTGACGATCCGGTCTCGCAAGCCTTTACCCGAGACTCAGGCGCAGACCTCTGCACGCTCGACACCTGGCTTGGCCTCAGGCGCGAGACGTCACCTGCTCCTGGCTGCGGGTGCGACCCTGCTGCTGGGCCTTCAGCCCACCGATGCAAAGGCCATTGAGGTGCTGGCGGTTCGACTCTGGCCCGCACGGGACTACACCCGCGTTGCGATTGAGCATGACACCCCAGGCATCGCCTTTCGTACCAGTCTGCTGAGCCAACCCGACCGCTTGGTGGTGGACATTGACGGCATGCAACTCAGCCCTGCGCTCAAAGACTTGGTCGCGAGCATCGCACCCAATGACCCGTACATCGCAAGTGTGCGGGTGGGGCAGTTTCAGCCGACAGTCGTACGTCTGGTGTTCGACCTCAAGCAGCCCGTCAAGCCCCAGGTCTTCACCCTGATGCCTGTCGCACAGTACGCCCATCGTCTGGTGTTTGACTTTTACCCCGCCCAGGAGAAGGACCCACTCCTCGCGTTCTTGCAATCAACCGAGCGAGATCCCATTGCGGATTTCGCGAACACCCCCGGTCAGGAGCCTGCAGTCCAGCGTTTGGTCACGATTGCCCTGGACCCGGGTCACGGAGGGGAGGACCCGGGCGCAATTGGGAAGAGCGGCGCACGGGAAAAAGACATCGTGCTGGCCATTGCAAGGCGAGTGAAGCGACGCATTGACCAGCAGCCAAACATCAAGGCCTTTCTCACCCGCGATGGCGATTACTTTGTGCCCTTGGGCCGGCGGGTGCAAAAGGCCAGAGCCGTGCGGGCGGACCTTTTTGTGAGTATTCACGCAGATGCCTGGGTCTCTCCGCATGCCAAAGGCTCATCGGTTTACGTACTCTCCGAACGCGGTGCAAGCAGCGCTGCCGCCCGATGGATGGCCAAGCAGGAGAACCGATCCGATGAGATTGGAGGACTCTCAATTGAGAGCAAAGATCGATTGGTCACCCAGACCCTGCTCGACATGTCCACAGCCGCCCAGATTAAAGACTCTCTTAAGCTTGCCAAAGCCGTGCTCACAGAGATTGGCACCGTCAACACCCTGCACAAACGGCAGGTCGAACAAGCGGGCTTTGCGGTTCTCAAGGCGCCCGATATTCCCTCAATCCTCATCGAGACCGCCTTCATTAGTAATCCCGATGAGGAGCGACGACTCCGGGACGACCGCTACCAGGACCAGATCGCTCAGGCTGTCGTCGATGGCCTGCTCGCCTACCTCGAGAACAACCCCCCGCTCGCGCGGCGCGCCAAGCTCTCCTGAGCGTGACACGTCAAGGACACGCTAAGCTGCGTATATGCCCTCGATTGCGCTCCTTCCCGATGCCCTTATCAGCCAGATTGCTGCAGGCGAAGTAATCGAGCGCCCGGCCTCCGTGGTGAAAGAGTTAGTAGAGAACGCCATCGATGCCCGCGCACAGTCTATTCAGGTCACCCTTGAAGAGGGTGGCATACGGCGCATTCAGGTCAAGGACGACGGCTGTGGCATTGAGGCCGAGGAACTGCCGCTCGCCGTGCTGCGCCACGCAACCAGCAAGATTCGCACGCTCGACGACCTGAGTGCGGTCACCAGTCATGGCTTTCGAGGGGAAGCCCTCGCAGCGATTGCCTCTGTGGCTGAGCTCTCGATTGTGAGCCGCACCGCACAGTCGAACCACGCCAGTTGCATGACCAATCAGAGCGGCCGATGGCAGCAAGAGCCAGCCGCAGGCGGGGTGGGCACCACCATGGATGTGCTGGGGCTTTTTCACCACGTGCCTGCACGCAGACGCTTTCTCAAGAGCCCAGCGACCGAATACGCCCATGCCAAAGAGGCACTGGTGCGCGAGGCGCTTCACCGCCCTGAGCTGGCCTTTCAACTCAGCCATCAAGGCCGCGTCACACTGCGGCTCGCGCCAAGCCCAGCCGCCGAACGAGTTGCAGCCCTCTTGGAGCTGCCAGTCGAGCAACTGCGCATCGCCGAGAGCGAGGCCGGTCCGCTCTCATTGCAGGTCTACCTTCAGGCGCCAACCGAAGCGGGTGGGCGAACTGATCAGCAGTACATCAGCCTGAATGGACGCCCCATTCGCGACCGCAGCCTCTCGCATGCCGTCAAGAGCGCCTATGCCGATGTTCTGCACGGAGACCGTCAACCCAAGTGGGTCTTAAAGCTCAGCCTTGACCCCAGCCTGGTGGATGTGAACGTGCATCCGGCAAAGCATGAGGTGCGTTTTCAAGACCCTCAGGCGGTCTATCGCGCGGTTCGAGAGGCTTGCCAGAGAGCGCTCGGAGGGGCCACGACGGTTGCCCCAAAACCCACGGCCTGGGTCACGCCCCGTGTGAGTGAGACCGGGCCACTTCCCTGGCCCACAGTCGGCCGGGTGCAAGCCCTCGACCTGCCAGTGGCACAGACCGAATGGACGCCGATTAGCGCAGAGGAGCCCGTGCGTTATCAGCCCTCACTGGCCGAACCCCTAGGACAGGCACTCGCCCAACTCCATGGCATTTACATCCTCGCGCAGAACCAGCATGGCCTCGTTCTGGTCGACATGCATGCAGCCCATGAACGCATTGTCTACGAGCGCATGAAGGCCTCGCACCAGTGCGCCATGCAATCGCTGCTCAGTCCGGTGAGCCTGCAGGTGGAGCCCCTCGAGTGGGAGGCCAGTCAGCAGCACGAGGCCACCCTCACGCGGCTGGGCTTCTGGCTTACACGCCTGGGGCCTGAGACCCTGGCCATCCGCGGCGTTCCCATGGATCTCGCCCAGTCTGACCCCAGTGCCTTGGTGAGAGACACGCTGCGAGAGCTTGCTGCGCATGGCGTCGCAACACAGACTGAAGCGGCACTCAATCAGGTCCTCGCGACCATGGCCTGTCACGCGGCTGTGCGTGCCAACCGCTCCCTCAGTCTGCTTGAAATGAACGCACTGCTCAGAGACATGGAGCAGACCGAACGTTCAGGGCAGTGCAATCACGGACGCCCCACCTGGGTTCAGGTAGACCTCGCCGCGCTCGATCGACTCTTTCTGCGAGGCCAGTGATGCAGGCGGTGGTAGACCACCCCGTGTGCTGCCTTATTGGGCCGACTGCCAGCGGAAAGTCCGGCCTCGCCATGGCGTATGCACTGACCCAGGCTGCATCAGCGTCCTGCGCCCCCGTCGAGATCATCAGCCTCGACTCAGCCCAGATCTATCGCGGACTCGATCTTGGAACCGCAAAGCCCTCTATTGAGGAGCGACAAGCCGTTGCGCATCATCTGATTGATCTGATTGAACCAGAGGAGCCCTACTCCGTAGCCCGCTGCCATGCCGATGTCTGCCGAACGATTGGCCTGATCCGAGCCCGAGGCGCGCAACCCCTGATCGTCGGCGGCACGATGCTCTACTTCAAAGCACTTGCCCAGGGACTCGACTTTCTGCCTCAGACGCCAGAGTCCGTGAGAGCCGCGCTGGCGGCCGAAGCTCAGTCCCTTGGATGGCCTGCACTTCACGCAGAGCTCATGAAGGTAGACCCTCAAACGGCACACCGCCTGGCGGTCAACGATGCCCAGCGCATCAGCCGAGCGCTGGAGGTCTGGCGCCATACCCAAAAGCCTCTATCAGCATGGATCCGGGAGAGCCAGGACACCCCTGAAGATCGACTCGCTGCCTTGCCGATGCGCACCATCGCCCTGCTACCAGAGCACCGCGAATGGCTGCATGCACGCATCGCAGTGCGCTTTAAGGAAATGGTCGAGCGAGGGTTGTTGGATGAGGTGCAAAACCTGATGCAGCGGCCGGGACTCACACCCGAGCACCCGAGCATGCGCAGTGTGGGGTACCGTCAGGCCTGGCTGCATCTAACTGGTGCGCTCAGCAAAGAGGCCTTCATACAGAAAGGAATTGAGGCCACGCGACAGCTTGCCAAGCGCCAGATCACCTGGCTGCGCAGCTTTGAGTCTTCAGGGTTCGTGCACGCCCTTGCAGCCGAGACTGCAAGCCTCGATCAGTTGATGACCGTTTGGTCTTCACCCGGCTGACGGTTGCGCACCTGACCGATCTGAAACACCCGCTCGCCCTGTGCGGTGAGATGGGCAGCGACCGCCTCAGCCTGGTGTGCGGCAACCACAACCACCATGCCAATGCCGCAGTTAAAGACGCGATGCATTTCTGCAGTCTCGATGGCGCCTTGTGCCTGCACCCACTGCATGACCGGGGGCATGGGCCACGCACTGGATTGAAGCACTGCGGTGAGACCCTCCGGCAGCACCCGCGGCACATTGCCCACGAGGCCACCGCCTGTGATGTGCGCCAGCGCGTGAATGGCGTCTCGATGCGCAGACAAGGCTGAGAGCACGGGCTTCACGTAGAGGCGGGTGGGTGCCATGACCAAGTCGGCCAAAGGCTCAAGCTGGGTATCGCCCTCATGCGCGGGCAGCAACACGGAGGCGAGTGTGTTGGGACTGATCTCGCCCAGGGCACGGGTGAGGACCGCACGCACCAGTGAGTAGCCATTGCTGTGAAAGCCACTCGAGGCCAGTCCGAGGATCTGATCGCCAGCCTGAACCTGTGCGCCAGTAATCAGGTGCTCGCGTTCGGCAACGCCCACTGCAAACCCTGCGAGGTCGTACTCACCATCGGGGTACATGCTGGGCATTTCGGCTGTCTCGCCGCCAATCAGTGCGCAGCCCGACTGTTCACAGCCCGCGGCAATACCCGCAACTACGTCGGCCGCCTGGTCTACGGAGAGATGGCCGCAGGCGAAGTAATCCAGAAAGAAGAGCGGCTCCGCCCCTTGAACTAGAATGTCGTTCACGCTCATGGCCACCAGATCGATGCCCACGGTGCGGTGCTGATTCAAGGCGAAGGCCAGCTTGAGCTTGGTGCCAACGCCATCGGTGCCGGACACGAGGATCGGTTCGCGATAACCCGTGGGAATGCGGCAAAGGGCCCCGAACCCGCCAATGCCCCCAAGCACTTCTGGGCGCATGGTGCGCTTGGCAAGGGGCTTAATTCGATCAACCAACGCATCGCCAGCGTCAATGTCGACACCGGCATCTCGGTAAGACAGGCCTGTAGATGAAGAGTGCATGCAATAGTTTAGCGTGAGCGACCAACAACTGATTCTTGGACTCATCGAGGAGTCCCCGCCTGCGCTGGAGCGGGTTGTGGTGGGAGAAAACGCCGAGGCCTGGGCGTGGCTTAACAGGCTTGCCGATGGTGAGCGGCCGCCCGAGGGCAGGCTGCTGCTCTGGGGTGGACCTGCAAGCGGCAAGACCGCCGCCCTGCAGGCACTCAGTCGCCGCATGGGTGAGCAGTCACAGGATCATCATCTGATCACGCTGGCCGCCGCCACTCAAACCCTGCAGGCACTAACCCCCAGTCAACGCGAGGCGCTCGCTTCGGCCGACCTGCCGCTGCTCATCGACAACCTTGAGCACGCCAGCCAAGTCCTGCAGCAGGCCCTTTTTGCGCGGCTGGTTGGGGCGCCTTCAGCCGCGCCGCTGGTCGCCAGTTCAGGGCAGTCTCCCCAGTCACTTGGGGCACTTGGCTTTCGGGAGGACCTACGCACTCGACTGGCGCAGGGCTTGGTCTACCCCCTGGTGCCTCTGGGCGAGTCAGACCAATTACGCGTGCTGCGTCAGAAGGCGCAGGCCCTGGGCTGGATGGCCCGGCCCGATGACACTCAATTTGATGGCATTTTTCTCTATATGCTCCAGCGCATGCCGCGCCACCTGGGCTGGCTCTGCGGGGTCTTGCAGGCCGTCAACCAAGCCGCGCTGCAACAAAAGCGCCCGATCAGTGTGCCGCTGCTGCGCAGCGTGGCAGAGGGCTTCTCAACCACTCCTTAAATTCTCATGGCCAACACCGAATCTCCCCGTCCGTCCCGCTCTTCCCGCCCAAGCGGCCTGGCCCTTTTCGATCTGGACCACACCCTGTTGCCTGTCGATAGCGATGTCCTCTGGGCCCAACAACTGGTGGAGTTGGGCGTGGTCGATGCGAGCTGGCACACCATCCGCAACGACTATTTCTACGAGCAATACAAGCAAGGCTGTCTGAATATGGACGAGTTCCTCGCCTTTCAGCTCGGCCCCTTGGCGCAGCATCCGGTGGAGCAGCTGCATGCGTGGAGAGAGGACTTCCTCGCCACCAAGATTCTTCCCCAGATCCGCCCGCAAGCCAGGGCACTCGTCGAGCAGCATCGTGCTCGGGGCGATCTTATGGCACTGGTGACGGCCACCAACGACTTTGTTACCCAGCCCATTGCAAACGCCTTTGGCATTGAGCATCTGATTGCCACGCAGGTCGAGCGTGATCGCGAGGGCCGCTACACCGGCCGACACTTTGGTCTGCCCAGCTTCCAAGAGGGCAAGGTCACGCGCGTGCGACAGTGGCTCGCAACGCTCGACTGCGACCTAGATGCTTTCGAAACATCCTTTTTCTACAGCGACAGCCGCAACGACCTGCCACTGCTTGCGCGCGTTACGCATCCCGTCGCAGTCAACCCTGACCCCACCCTTCGGGCGCATGCGCAGGAACAGGGCTGGCCCATACTCGAGCTGTTTGCGCAACAACCCGGCGCAACCTGATACCCTTTGCCACCGTGATCAAAAAGCTGCTGAGATCCTTGGCGCGTCTCGCCCCCGGCCATGCCCATGGCCACGGCCGGGCTGCCCGCCACGATCCTAAAATCCACAAAGCCAGCAAGATTGGAGTCGACCGACATCTCGTCTCCTCTGGCGCATTGCGCACAGTGGAAGGGCTCCAGAAGGGTGGCTTTAAGGCCTTTATTGTGGGCGGCGCGGTGCGCGACCTCCTGCTCGGCATGCGCCCGAAGGACTTCGACGTAGCTACAAACGCCACCCCAGAAGAAGTTCAGCGGCTCTTTCGGCGCGCCCGCGTCATTGGCAGACGCTTTCAGATCGTGCATGTGCTCTTTGGCCCAGAGACCATCGAAGTCTCCACCTTTCGGGCACTTGCGCCTGACAATCAAGAGACCGACGCGCACGGACGCGTGCTGCGCGACAACACCTTTGGCGAGCAGCATGAGGATGCGGCGCGGCGTGATTTCACCATCAATGCGCTTTATTACGATCCTTTGAGCGATACGGTCCTCGACTACCACGACGGCGTGCGCGACCTTGAGCGTCGATGCATTCGCATGATTGGGGAGCCCAGCCAGCGGTATCGCGAAGATCCCGTGCGCATGCTCCGTGTGGTGCGCTTCTCGGCCAAGCTGGGCTTTACGCCCGAGCCCGCGACGCGCTCACCCATTGCTGAACTGGCCGACCTCATCCACAACGTGCCCGACGCCCGCCTATTCGACGAGATGGTCAAGCTCCTGCAGTCGGGGCAAGCTATGGCTGCTTTGAAGGGTCTGCGCGACTACGGACTGCACCATGGCTGCCTGCCTCTCGTCGATGTCGTGCTCGAGCCAGAGGGTACCGATGAAGAGCGGGCCCAAGCGCTGCGCTTCGTCGAACTGGCGCTGGCGAGCACAGACGAGCGCGTCCATGCGGGCAAGCCCCTTTCAGTTGGATTCTTGTTTGCGACCCTGCTCTGGCATCTGGTCGTGCGGCAGTGGCGCAGCCTGCAGGCCTCCGGAGAACGCTCGGGGCCTGCGCTTCAGCGCGCCATCGATGAGGTGATTGAGACCAACCTCGAGGCTCTGGCCATTCAGCGGCGGGTCGTCTCTGACCTGCGTGAGATCTGGATGCTGCAGCCGCGTTTTGAGAAGCGTGTGGGTGCCTCGCCCTACAGGCTGCTCGAGCATCTGCGCTATCGCGCAGGCTATGACTTCCTACTGCTGCGTGCAGAATCGGGGGAGGCAGACCAGGCCTTGGCTGACTGGTGGACTGATTTCGCACAGAGCAGCGACGAGGCGCGCGCCACCCTCATTGAGGAAGCGGCCAAACTGCCCAGCTCCAGCAGCACAAAGCCCCGCCGGCGGCGAAGGGGCCCGCGCAAATGAACGCGGGATGTGCTGTAGCAGGCGCCCATCGGGCCCTGATTGGGCTGGGTGCCAACCTGCCCTTTGATGGCCAAAGCCCTGCAGCCACACTGCGTTCCGCGCTCCACGCACTCGAAGCCACACCGGGCATTCGGGTGTTGAGCTGCTCATCACTCTGGAAGAGTCGTCCCGTGCGCGCCCAGGGCCCAGACTTCGTCAATGCAGCCGCTGAGATTGAGAGCCAGCTCTCGCCAGAGCCGTTGCTCGAGCGATTGCTCGAGATTGAAGCCTCATTCGGTCGGCACCGCCCGTCCGAGAAACAGGCTACATCGCCAGCTCGTACCCTTGACCTTGACCTGCTATGGATGGACAACCTGAGCATCGATCTGCCTCACCTGACACTTCCCCACCCACGAGCGGCCAGTCGAGCCTTTGTCCTCGCCCCACTGGCAGAGCTCAGACCCGCCCTGCGCCTGCAAGAAAGTCCTCAGGCCCCCACGGTTGAAGCCCTGCTCTCTCAGGCTTTGCGAGACGATCCGGGTGCGGTCTCTCGCATGACGACCGTTCAACCAGCACTGGACCATGTCACTGCACCCTGAGATGCACGCGGAGCGACCCACGGAGCGCCCCGCCTGGACGGACCGCTTTCGATCCATCGTGTTCGAGGGTCCGATTGGTGTCGGCAAGACCTCACTCACCCGGAAATTTGCGCAGCGCTTTGGCTATGAGACCCTTTTCGAAGCCCCTGAGGCCAATCCTTTCCTCGAGCGTTTCTATCGAGACTCTCAGCGCTATGCACTTCCCACTCAGTTGTTCTTTTTGTTCCAACGGGTAGATCAGCTTCGAGACCTCTCACAGCGAGACCTCTTCTCCGAGCACCTGGTGAGCGACTTCATGATTGAGAAAGACCCGCTCTTTGCTGCTCTCACCCTGACGGACGACGAGCAGCGGCTCTACCGAAAAATCTACGACTCGCTTCGGCCACAAATGCCCACGCCAGACCTAGTGGTCGTGCTTCAGGCCAGCCCGGACCAGTTGATCGAGCGTATTCGCGAGCGTGGCATTCCAATGGAGCAGAGCCTCTCGGCCGACTACCTGACGCGACTCTCTGAGGCCTACACCCAGTTTTTTCACCACTACGATGACGCGCCTCTGCTCATCGTGAACACAGCAGCCCTCAACCCCATCGACCGAGAGCCAGACTTTGAGGCCCTGGTGCAGCAGATTTCCGGCTTTCGGGGGCGACGCAGCTTTTTCAATCTCAGCGCATGAAAATCGTCAAAACCATCGATGAACTGCGGTCCCAGCTCCGTGGGCAACTCCGCACCGCCTTTGTCCCCACTATGGGTAGCCTGCACGAGGGCCACTTGTCGCTGATGCGTATCGCAGCCCGGCATGGTGATCCCGTTGTGGCCTCTATTTTCGTCAACCGGCTTCAGTTCGCACCACACGAGGACTTTGATCGCTATCCGCGTCAGCTCGAAACCGACGCAGCAAAGCTGGAGGCCGAGGGCGTGTACGTCTTGTTCGCACCGGACGAGCGGGAGATGTACCCCGTGCCCCAGGAGTTTCGCGTTCAAGCCCCAACGCAGCTCGGAGACATTCTTGAGGGTGAGTTTCGGCCCGGTTTTTTTGTTGGTGTCTCGACTGTGGTGCTCAAGCTCTTTAATTGTGTGAGTCCGCAGGTCGCCGTCTTTGGAAAGAAGGACTACCAACAACAGATGCTGGTGCGGCAGATGTGCCAGCAGTTCGCCTTGCCGACCGAAATTCTCTCCGCCGAGACCATTCGCGATGCAGACGGCCTTGCGCTCTCCTCCCGCAATGCCTATCTCAGCGCCGACGAACGAGCAGAGGCCCCGCGCCTCTACGCAACCTTGCAGGAGATGAGCAAGCGGCTCTCGCAGGCCATCGCTTCGCAACAGCTAGCCGATGACCTCTGCACAGAGCTTGAGGCCGCAGGCGAGCAGAGCCTTCGGCTCAGAGGCTGGAAACCAGACTACCTCACCATTCGACAGCAGAGAGACCTCGCAAGGCCCACTGCAGAGGCGTTACGTCAAGGAGAGCCCGTAGTGATTCTGGCTGCAGCCAAACTTGGCGCAACCCGACTGATCGATAACCTTGAGGTGGTGAGCAGCTAGCGAACGAGGGCCGCAAGCCCAACGCCAATGACGATGAGCAGGCCCATGACGCGCAGCAAAGACCAGCTCGAGCGTCCGGAAGGTGATGGATGATTGTGCATAGTCGATAGTGTAGCGGTTGGGGTCGGTAACAAACAGAGCAGACGTGCCGCCTGCCCTGTTCTGGTCTCGCTTCTGTTGGCCGACGGGCTAGAGCACGCTCTTGAGAAGCTTGCCCATTTCTGATGGGTTCTTGGTGGTGCGAATGCCGCAGGCTTCCATGACCTCAAGCTTGGCCTCGGCCGTGTCTGCACCGCCAGAAATCAGCGCACCAGCATGCCCCATGCGCTTGCCTGGAGGCGCTGTCACCCCCGCAATAAAGCCCACGACGGGCTTTTTCATGTGCTCCTTCGCCCAGAGCGCGGCATTGACCTCGTCCGGTCCACCGATCTCGCCAATCATGATGACGGCATCGGTCTCGGGGTCGTCGTTGAACATCTGAAGCACGTCGATGTGCTTGATGCCATTAATTGGGTCTCCGCCAATACCCACCGCGGAAGACTGACCAAGCCCGAGCTCAGTAACCTGCCCCACGGCTTCATAGGTGAGCGTGCCAGAGCGCGAGACGATCCCGATGCGCCCCTTGCGGTGAATGTGGCCCGGCATGATGCCGATCTTGATTTCGTCGGGGGTGATGAGCCCAGGGCAGTTGGGGCCGAGCAGCAGGGTCTTGCTCCCAGCCGCCTTCATTTTGTTGCGCACGACCATCATGTCGCGAACCGGAATGCCTTCAGTGATGCAGATGACCAGGTCGAGCTGCGCCTGCACGGCTTCCCAGATGGCGTCCGCCGCACCAGCAGGCGGCACGTAAATGACCGAGACCGTCGCCCCTGTCGCCTGCTTGGCATCGCTGACCGAGGCGTAAATGGGAATGCCCTCGAAATCCTCACCGGCCTTTTTGGGGTTTACGCCCGCAACGAAGCAGTTCTGACCATTGGCATAGTCGCGGCACATGCGCGTATGAAACTGGCCCGTCTTTCCGGTAATGCCCTGTGTGATGACCTTGGTGTCTTTGTTGATGAGAATAGACATGACGTGGCCCTTCCTTAAGCCTTGACGGCCGCAACAACACGCTCAGCAGCCTGAGCCATGGTGTCGGCAGCGATGATGGGGAGACCCGACTCGGCAAGAATTTTCTTGCCAAGGTCCTCGTTGGTGCCCTTCATGCGGACCACCAACGGCACGTTCAAACCCACCGCACGAGAGGCAGCGACGACGCCCTCAGCGATGACATCGCAGCGCATGATGCCGCCAAAGATGTTCACCAGAATCGCCTTGACTTTGGGGTTGGAGAGCATGATCTTGAAGGCCTCGGTGACCTTCTCGGTCGTCGCACCGCCGCCCACATCGAGAAAGTTTGCGGGTTCACCACCGAAGAGCTTGATGGTGTCCATGGTGGCCATGGCCAGCCCTGCACCATTCACCAGGCACCCGATATTGCCATCGAGCTGAATGTAGGCGAGATCGAACTTGGAGGCCTCGATCTCGGCGGGATCTTCTTCATCGAGATCGCGCATGGCCACGATGTCTTCGTGACGATAGAGAGCGTTGGAATCGAAGTTCCACTTTGCATCGAGCGCCACCACGCGGCCGTCTCCGGTCAGGATGAGCGGGTTGATCTCTGCGAGTGAGGCATCGGTCTCCCAGAACGCCTGATAGAGGCCCTTGAGCACAGTGCGGGCCTGCGCCAGCGAAGCAGCAGGCACTCCGATGGCTGTCGAGAGCTGATCTGCATCGCTATCAGATAGGCCATGGGCTGGGTCCACAAACACCTTGTGGATTTTCTCGGGATGGCTATGAGCCACCTCTTCGATGTCCATACCGCCCTCGGAGGAGGCCATCACACAAACCTTCTGAGTGACACGATCCGTCACGACGGCGACATAGAGCTCCTTCTGGATGTCAGCCCCTTCCTCAATGAGCAGGCGGCGAACCGGCTGCCCCTGGGGGCCTGTCTGGTGGGTGATGAGCTGCATGCCAAGAATGGCCTGAGCGTGGCTACGGACCTCGTCAATCGAGCGAGCAAGCTTGACGCCCCCACCCTTGCCGCGGCCACCCGCGTGGATCTGGGCCTTTACCACCCAGACTGGGCCACCCAGGCCCTCTGCCGCTGCTACGGCCTCGTCGACGGAAAAACAAGGGACGCCGCGCGGCACTGCAACACCGTAGCGACGGAGAATCTCCTTGCCCTGATATTCATGGATTTTCATGGCACTGCGCTCCCTGAGATAAAAATATCTGAAGGCGACTTGATCGCCCCGCGGGGTCGCCGTCGGCCTTAATGGGTGGATGGTAGCACGCAGCTCATGACGAAAAATCGGCGTCTGGCGCCTGAAACCCACGCCGCTCGAGCGCGCGGTAGAGCTCGGGAGAAAAGCCCCTAGCCGCCATAAAACGTTGCTGCTTGGCCTTCTCGGCGAGCGCGCTTGGGGGCTGCCCAAACCGCTTCCTCCAGACCTCAAAGTGACGACTGGCCTCGGTCTGGCGGGCCTCTTGAAGCGCAGCCTCGCAATGGGCCTCGCTCACTCCCTTTTGATTGAGCTCACCCCTGAGCCGGGCAAGGCCATAGCCTTGGCCCCGGACCCTGACGAGGGCCTCCGCAAAACGGGTATCGGAGAGCAGGCCCGTCTCGGCGAGCTGATTCAAGACGTCTGCAAGTTGCTCGGGGGATTCGGCATGGGGGGAGAGCTTGCGGGCAAGCTCAAGGCGAGAGTGCTCTCGCCTAGCCAGAAGGGCCACACCACGCGAGAGCAATGACTGCGCGGCGCGGGCCATGCGCAATTACGAAAAAGGCTAGGACTCGGTGGCTTGGGCAGCCTGCCCAGCGACAGGCCCGACCGCCCGGACTGCAACGCCATAGGCCTCGCGAATCTTGTTCTCGATTTCGAAGGCCATGGCTGGGTTCTGGCGCAGGAACTCGCGAGCGTTGTCGCGGCCTTGGCCAATGCGGTCGCCGTTGTAGCTGTACCAAGAGCCCGACTTCTCGACAATATTTTGCTCGGACCCAAGGTCCAGAATTTCGCCCTCACGAGAGATGCCCTCACCGTAAAGAATGTCGAAACCGGCTGCCTTAAACGGTGGTGCCACTTTGTTCTTCACGACTTTCACTTTGGTCTCGGAGCCGATAACCTCCTCACCCTTCTTGAGGGATCCGACCCGACGAATGTCGAGCCGAACCGATGCGTAGAACTTGAGCGCGTTGCCACCGGTTGTGGTCTCTGGGCTTCCAAACATGACACCAATCTTCATGCGAATCTGATTGATGAAAATGACGAGGGTATTGGTGCGGCTGATGGTACCCGTGAGCTTGCGCAAGGCCTGAGACATAAGACGGGCCTGAAGGCCGGGCAGGGAATCTCCCATGTCGCCCTCGATTTCGGCCTTGGGCGTGAGCGCTGCGACGGAGTCGACCACGATGAGGTCAACGGAACCGGACCGGACCAGGGCATCGACAATTTCGAGCGCCTGCTCGCCGGTATCCGGCTGAGAAATGAGCAGATCGGAGAGTTGCACCCCGAGCTTCTGCGCGTATTGGGTATCGAGCGCATGCTCGGCATCGACAAAGGCGCAGGTGCCGCCGAGCTTTTGCATTTCAGCAATGACCTGCAGTGTGAGGGTGGTCTTTCCAGAAGACTCTGGTCCGTAGATTTCGACCACTCGACCGCGGGGAAGACCACCGGCGCCCAGCGCTATATCGAGACCCAAGGAGCCGGTGGAGACGGTTTGAATGTCGGGCGCTTGCTCATTTTCACCCATGCGCATGATCGAGCCTTTGCCAAACTGTTTTTCGATTTGGGCAATGGCGGCTGCAAGGGCTTTGGCTTTCTCGGTTTTGGTCTTGTCATCCATGTCTAGGGTCCTTTGTGGGAGTGAGGAGAAGAGTACTGTATAAATAAACAGCATTCAAGGTGAACGTGAAGGAATACATGCGCAGCCTAATAAGAGCCCGTTGCGCGGTGCATCAGCCAGTCGATGGCGGCCGCGCAGCCCCCGTCGTGAGCCGGCCGCACCATTCGGAGAGCGCAAACCAAGCCGCCTGCCGCTGAATGGACTCCCGGTCACCAGTGAAAAAGCGTCGAGCGGCATGGGTGGGCTGATGCGGCAAGGCCCACGCGAACCAGACCGTGCCCACGGGTTTTTCGAGGCTGCCCCCCGAGGGCCCCGCAACTCCCGTAATGGCACAGGCTCCATAAGCAACACCTGCCATGCCAAGCCGACCCACCGCACCCTCGGCCATGGCCAGTGCCACCGGCTCGCTCACGGCTCCCGCAGCCCGCAGGTCCGCTTCGGACACCCCGAGCACGGCCTGCTTGAGATGGTTGCTATAGCTCACCACACCACCCTCAAACCAGGCACTCGAGCCCGCGCGTTGGGTGACCCAGGAGGCCGCCAAACCGCCGGTGCAAGACTCTGCGGTGATCAATCGCAGCTGCGCCCGTTGGGCGAAGAACGCTACAGCCAGGCCGATGAGGCATTCCGAGCGGGTCATACAATCACCCCGAGCAGCCGCAGCAGTATGGAGACGACCAACAGTGTGAAGGCCGCCGCCATGAGGTCGTCAGCCATAATGCCCCAGCCGCCGGTGAGCCGGCGATCCATCCAGCCAATGGGGGGCGGCTTGAGGATGTCGAAGAACCGAAACACCAGCACAGCCACACACTCGAGTGGCCAGCCAACCAGGCCCTGGCCGGCTAACGTACCCCAGGGCTCATCGGGCCTTGGAAGCAGAAAGAGCACAAGCCATATCGCCAGTACCTCGTCCCAGACAATCGCGCCGTGATCGTGCACCCCCAGGGCCTCAGCCGTCACCCGACAGGCCCAAATGCCCACCGCCAAGCCCACAGGCAGGAGCACCCACCAGACGCCAGATCCGAAGAGTCCATCGAGTGCAATAAAGCTCAGCCACCCCCAGAGGGTACCTACGGTGCCCGGCGCCCACGGGGACAGGCCAGAACCCCCGCCAAACGCAATCCAGTGGGCAAGTGTCGGCTTGGCCATGAGGGCCGCGGGGTGTTGGGCCACTACGAAGCCTCCGTGTCTGCAGCGAAGTGATCAAACCCCGCCCGCGGACAGTCCTCGGGTTGGCAGCGTTGCGCCTGAAACCACCAGTCCAGACCTTGCGGGTGATCGTCACTGACCCCGTGAACGGAACCAATCGGCGTCATTACGAGGCCGTGCTCAAGCCCCCAGCGCACCAGCGCATCGTGCTGCTCACATGGGGCAGAGAAGACCAACTCATACTCATCACCACCCTGCGCAGCACGCGTGCAGGCCTGCATGCGACTGAGGCGGCCCTCGCGCAGGTGCGCCGTGAGGCGATCGCCCAGACATGCGCAGAGTGCATCAAGGTTGAGCCTCAAGCTCAGTGATACGCCGAGCCGCGACTCACTGGCCGCCAACAGGTGCCCCAATTCGGAGACCAGACCATCGGAGAGGTCGATGGCGGCGTGGGCCCTTCCCCGAAGGAAGTACCCCAGATCCAGTCGAGGCGTCGGCTCATGAAGCTTGACGCTGTCGGTCTGCGTGGAGACCGCATCGGCAGGGTCGCCCAAGCGACCCGAGACCCAGATTTCATCGCCTGGCTTCATGCCATCTCGCCGCAGGGCCAGTCCGGGTGGCACCTGCCCCAGCACCTGGAGGGTCAGCACATTGGGTGCCCCTGCCGGCAGTCGCACCGTGTCTCCGCCGACCAGAGCACAGCCAAAGGCTGCGGTCGCTTCGCCCAGGCCTTGTGTGAGCGCACGGAGCCAATCGGTGGTGGAATCCTCCCGCAGGCATAGGCTCAAGGTGCACACCAACGGACGAGCGCCCATCGCTGCGAGGTCGGACAGGTTCACGCCAAGTAGTTTGCGCCCCAGCAGGTGCGGATCCGCGTGCGGCCAATAGTGACGCCCCTCCACCATGGTGTCGACGGCCACCGCAATCCATTGGGTGGGATCGGGCGCAATCAGGGCCGCGTCGTCTCCAATACCGAGCTCCACCAAGGGCCCAGTGGCCTGTGCGGCTGCTGCGCGAATGTGCGAATCGATGAGCGAGAACTCGCGACCCGGACCCAGTGCAATGCCCGCGCCGGTCGTCGGGGCGAGACTAGCGGCTGTTGGCCTCATGGGGTCGCAGCTGTCCAGCCAACCGATCGAGTACACCGTTGATATAGCGATGCCCCTCGTTGCCACCCAGCGATTTCGCGAGCTCAACCCCTTCATTGATGACGACCCGAAAGGGGACCTCGGGATGGGCTTTCAGCTCATAGGCCCCGAGGAGGAGAATGGCCTGCTCGACCGGCGAGACCTGCGCCAATGGGCGATCGAGCACCGGGAAAATATCGGCTTGCAAGGCCTCTACCTGACGAACGGCCCCATAGAAACAGTCCTTGAAGTAGGCCTCATCAGCCTGCACGAAGTCGTCAGACTCCCGTGCGAAGGCCTCGATGGCGCCCAACTCTTCGTGAGCAATGAGCCACTGATAGAGGCTCTGCACCGTGATGAGACGGGACAGGCGGCGAGCACTGCGTGCGCGCGCATCGGGCGCATTATTCGTCACGCGCATCGTCCTCAACGGTCTGTTCATCGATGGCGAAAATCAGATTGGCCATCTCGATGGCGGCCATGGCGCAGTCACGCCCTTTCTCGTCGGCGCGTGCAAACGCTTGGTCGTCATCCTCGGTGGTGAGAATGCCATTGGCCACCGGCACGCGATGGTCCAGGCTCACGCGTGAGACGCCAGCGCAGGATTCATTAGAGACCACCTCAAAATGATAGGTCTCTCCCCGAATCACAGCACCCAGCGCGATGAGCGCGTCGAAACGCCCCGCATCTGCTGCCTGGGCCAGTACCAAGGGAATTTCGAGCGCACCTGGCACGGAGAAAACCGTGATGTCTTGCGGCAGCACACCATGCTCAGCAAGCGCCTGAAGACAGGACGACTCAAGCATAGATGTCACCTCTTCATTGAAGCGAGCCACCACCACACCGATACGAAGGCCATCTCCTGACCAGTCTGGCTCCACGCGATTGACATCCATTGGACTCTCCTTATTCCGTTCCGTAGCCACAGACCTCGAGGCCAAACCCTGCCATGCTGGGCATCTTGCGAGGCCTTGCAAGCAGGCGCATTTTCCCTACACCCAAGTCCTTCAAGATGGCTGCGCCCAGGCCATAGTTGCGCAATGCGAGGCTGGATGCACCAGCCGAGGGCACCACCACGCCGCCAATCTGATCAAAGATGGTCTGGGCTGAGGGCGCCACATTGAGCAGCACAATCACACCCCTGCCGCGCTCGGCAATGGTGGCCATGGCGCGTGAGACTGACCAGCTGTGCAGGGGGCTGTTACTCCCGAGGAGGTCCAGCGGGGTGAGCGGCTCATGCACACGCACCAAAGTCTCCTGATCAGGCTCAATGGTTCCCATGACCAATGCGAGGTGTGGCTGACCCACAGCTTTGTCTCGATAGGCCATGAGCCGCCAGCCTTCCGGCGCAGGCAGCGATGCCGAGATCTGCTCCACCAGACTTTCATGTGCCGTTCGGTAGTGAATAAGGTCTGCAATGCTGCCGACCAAAAGCCCATGCTCGCGGGCAAAAACAAGGAGGTCCGGCAAGCGAGCCATGCTGCCATCGTCTTTGAGAATCTCGCAGATGACCGATGCAGGGGCCCGGCCAGCCAAGTCTGCAAGGTCGCAGCCGGCCTCCGTGTGGCCAGCTCGTGCCAAAACGCCGCCGGGCTGCGCCATGAGGGGAAAAACATGCCCGGGCTGAACCAAGTCTGTTGGCTTGGCATGCGGTGCCACAGCGGCGGCAATGGTGGTGGCGCGATCGGCAGCGGAAATGCCGGTCGTCACGCCCTGGGCGGCCTCAATCGAAACGGTAAAGGCCGTGCCATGAGGGGTGCGGTTCTGGTTCACCATGAGCGGAAGCTGCAGCTGCGCGCAGCGTGTTGGGGTGAGCGTCAGACAGATCAGGCCGCGCCCGAAGCGTGCCATGAAGTTAATGGCCTCCGGCGTAACCGCATCGGCCGCCATGACCAGATCACCCTCATTCTCGCGGTCTTCATCGTCCACCAGCACCACCATCTCACCACGGCGAATGGCTTCGATGAGGTCCTCTGTTGGGCTGAGCGTGCGCTCGGACGGATTCATGCCGCATCTCCTGAGCGTGCGGAAGGTCGATGTGAAAGAGCAGACACCATGCGAGCCACCTGTTTAGCGAGTTGATCGGCTTCAAAATTCACATGACTGCCCACCCGTAAGTCTCTTAGCGTGGTGACAGCCCATGTGTGAGGAATGAGGTTCAAGGTCACTACAGCGCCTGCATCGCCCGGGAGATCTTCGAGCTGATTCACAGTGAGGCTTACCCCATGCAGCGCCACGGACCCCTTGGGAGTGAGATAGGGCGCGAATGCAACCGGCACCAACACCTTCAATACCGTGGACTCCCCGCGTGATTGGATGTCGAGCACCTGCGCCGTGCCATCGATATGGCCGCTGACCAGGTGCCCACCCAGGCGATCTTGTAGCCTTAGGGCCTTCTCCAAATTGACCGGACCGGGCTGGTCTAGCGAGACCGTCTTCTCAAGGCTCTCTCGGGAGACATCGACTGCAAAGCCGTGATCATCGGGACGCAGCACGGTCATGCAGGCGCCATTGAGGGCTACCGAATCACCCTCGGTCACATCACTTGCGTCGAGCGAGCCCCAGGACACCATGAGCCTGAGTCCTTGCTCATCGCCCCAGGCAGACCCTGTCGCGCCCTTCACAGAGGATTGCGGCATGACGGCCTCGATCTGACCCACGCCCTGAATGATTCCGGTGAACATGCCTAGAGTGTATCGGTCCGAGGACGCCTTAAACGGATTCGCAGCCCCTGGCCGGCGCCGCCGGATTCTGAAATCACCCACCTTGGAGCCTCTGCAGGCCGACTGAAGGCCCCATCGAGATGATTCAGAGGGCCAAGCCCAGCCCCCAGAAAGACGGGCGCCCAATAGAGCAGCCACTCGTCGATGAGGCCTTGCCGCTCGAATTCGGAGGCAAGGCCGGGGCCCGCCTCCAACAGCAGTTCATTCATACCCTCTTGAGCCAAGCACTCGAGCAGGACAGTCAGGCTCAGTCTGCGCCCATCGGTTGCGCCAGGCTCAGCAGGTATTGGCAACAGTCTCACGCCCCTGGCCAGCAGCCGCTGCACGGAGGCCTGCGCAGCCTGCGGTAATCCCTCCCAGTGAGCGACCCAGGCATGGGCATGCTGGAAAAAAGCCGCATCGGGATCGGCACGCAGCCAGGGGTCGAGCAGCAGCCGAACAGGCGGCCGGCTGGTCTGGACTGCGCGCACGGTCAGTAGGGGGTGATCACGCTCAAAGGTGCCAAGGCCGGTGATCACTGCACAGGACTGAGCGCGAAAATGATGCCCATCGGCGCGAGAGGCCTCGTCGCTGATCCATTGGCTCTGTCCATTGAGTAGGGCAACCCGTCCATCGGCTGACAGCGCCATTTTGGCTGTGACCCAAGGGCGCCCCATACGCATGCGTTTGAAAAAGCCGCGATTAAGCTCCTGAGCTTCGGCCGCAAAGAGCCCACAACGCACCTCCAGGCCCGCGTCACGCAGACGCTGCAGGCCCTGACCGGCCACTTTGGGGTTCGGATCCTCTGTGGCCACAATCACGGACTGCACCCCGGCCTTGATGAGGGCCTCGGTACACGGCCCGGTTCTGCCATGGTGGCAGCAGGGCTCCAGCGTGACGTAGGCCTTGGACCCTCGCGCCTGCGAGCCTGCCTCGGCGAGGGCATGCACCTCGGCATGCGGTTCACCCGCTCGGTGATGAAACCCCCCTCCTACGCGTGCCTCACCCTGCACCAACACACAACCAACCCTGGGATTCGGGGTGGTGGTGTAGAGGCCCTGAGCGGCCAGCTCGAGCGCCTGTTGCATCCATTGCTGATCGGCTGAAGACCACATCAGGTACGACCCGTGGTGCGCCCGACCGACTTGCGCGCCCGCTTCGGCCCGACCTCAGCCAGAATTTCTTGGAAGGCGGAGAGGTCCTCAAAGCTGCGATAGACCGAGGCAAATCGCACATAAGCCACTTTGTCCAGGCGTTTGAGCTCAGCCATCACCAGCTCGCCAATGAATTGACTGCTGACCTCTCGCTCGCCAGAGGCCGAGAGCCGCTCTTCGATCTGACGCACGGCCTGCTCGAGGACATCTGCAGAGACGGGGCGCTTGCGCAGCGCCAAGGTCATGCTCGAGCGCAGCTTGGCCACGTCGTACTCGCGCCGTGAGCCATCTTTCTTGACGACCATCGGGAAGCTGAGCTCCATCTGCTCAATGGTCTTGAAGCGGCGATCACAGGCTGCGCATCGGCGACGGCGTCGAATCTGATTGCCGTCCTCAGAGAGTCGGGTGTCGGTCACCTGCGTATCGGGTGACCCACAAGCGGGGCATCGCATGCGCGTGTGGCCCCGCTGCGCTTAGCGGTAAACCGGGAAACGTGCGGTCAGTGCCTCCACCTGGGCACGCACTCGGCCTAGGTTAGATGGGTCCTCTGGAGCCTCTAGAACATCGGCAATGAGATTGGCCACGAGCTTCATCTCCTCCGTACCGAAGCCTCGCGTCGTGCACGCCGGGGTACCCAAGCGAATGCCGCTGGTGACGAAAGGCTTTTCGGGGTCGTTGGGAATCGCGTTCTTGTTGACGGTGATGTGGGCCTGGCCCAACGCAGCCTCTGCGAGCTTGCCGGTGATGTGCTTGGCCCGCAGGTCCACCAGCATGACATGGCTCTCGGTTCGGCCCGAGACAATGCGCAGCCCCCGCTGCACCAGGGACTCAGCGAGCACCTTGGCATTGTCGATGACGTGCTGAGCGTAGACCTTGTACTCGGGCTTGAGCGCCTCTCCGAAGGCAACGGCTTTGGCTGCAATCACATGCATGAGCGGACCCCCTTGGATGCCCGGGAAGATGGCACTGTTGATGGCCTTCTCGTGCTCGGCTTTCATGAGAATGATGCCGCCGCGTGGGCCACGCAAACTCTTGTGGGTGGTGGAGGTGACAACGTCTGCATGGGGTACCGGGCTGGGGTAGACACCCGCGGCGATGAGCCCCGAATAGTGGGCCATGTCCACCATAAAAATAGCGCCAATCTCTTTGGCCACGCGGGCAAAGCGTGCCCAGTCGGTCTTCAAGGAATAGGCTGAGGCACCAGCAATCAACAGCTTGGGCTTGTACTCGCGGGCGAGGGCTTCCATGCGGTCGTAATCAATTTCCTCAGCCGCATTGAGACCGTAGGGCACGACATTGAACCACTTGCCCGAGAGATTCAGAGGCATGCCATGCGTGAGGTGACCGCCCTCTGCAAGCGAGAGTCCCATGATGGTGTCGCCGGGCTTGAGAAAAGCCAGGAACACCGCCGTATTGGCTTGTGCACCCGAGTGTGGCTGGACATTGGCTGCATCACAGCCGTAAAGCTGCTTGAGTCGATCGATGGCGAGCTGTTCGACCACATCGACATGCTCACAGCCACCGTAATAGCGCTTTCCCGGGTAACCCTCGGCGTACTTGTTGGTGAGCTGAGACCCTTGTGCAGCCATGACCGCTGGGCTCGCATAGTTCTCGGAGGCGATGAGCTCGATGTGCGCCTCTTGCCGATGGTTCTCGGCTGAAATGGCAGCGAATACATCGGGGTCGAGCTGGGCCGGATCAAGTGCGCGATCAAACATGTGAAGTCCTGTGAAGGGGGGTGGGAGAAGCCTTCGCCACGGGGCTCAGGCGGGCAACCGAGATGGCAACCCAGAGAAACCAGAGGGCACCAAAAATGAGATGGGCCGCCAGCAGGTGCACCGGCTGAGCCAGAAGCGGGAAACCGAGGTGATTGAGAGCTCCGCCAAGCAGCATCTCAAAGACCACCAGCCCAAAAAGCCACAGGCTAATGCGTCCGACCGCGGTCGCACGCAACGGGCTCTTCCAGAGCCGCCAGACGAGGTAAGCGACCAGTGCCAGGATGACCCAGCTGAAGGATCGGTGGAAGTAGAAAATGACGGGGATCATTTCGATCCATTGGTCGCGCTCAAGCGGGGTGGCCGCGCGTGAAATTAGATCCACACTCTCACGAATCTGGATGCCCATGACAATCTGCAGGATCAGGGCGGCCATGGTCGCAAGCACCAAGCCGGAGAACCACTGCGGCAGTGCATGAAGGGTCTCGCGCAAGGCCTCGCGCTGGGAGCGCACCACAGCATAGATCAGGCACATCTGCACCAAGAACGCGCCTGTCATGTGCAGGGAGATCATGACCGGACGAAGGTTGGTGGCCACCACCATAGAGCCCAGCCAGCCATTGAACCCCACGAAAAAGACCCCACCGACCGCTGCCCAGACCACCGACCGATCGGTCTGCCAATAGGGTCGCGAGAGCCACGCTGTGGCAAGCACCAAAAGCCCAATGACGGCGCCAACGAGTCGATTCAGATATTCGGTCCAGGTCTTGATGGGGTCGAACGGGGCATCCGCATAGCCTCGATGGCTATAAATTTCTCGCCAGTTGGCTGGGAGCTGCGCCTCAGAGGTGGGCGGAATGAGCTGGCCAAAACACAGCGGCCAGTCGGGGCAGCCCATACCGGCCCCGGTTGCGCGGACCGTTCCGCCCACCAGGATCAAAAAATAGACCGCTGCAATGGTGGCAAGGCCGACCACCAGAAATCGACGCGCAGCGCGCGGTGCAACCCATTCAGACATCAGTCCGCTCCCCCAATAAGCACTCGCGCAAATCGACGTTTTCCCACCTGAAGCACGAAGTCTCCCGATGCAACCTGCTGGCCACGATCGGAGACCCGCTCACCATTGATTCTGACGCCACCCTGCTCGATGTTGCGATTGGCCTCTGAGCCAGAGGACACCAAGCCGCACTCCTTGAGCAATTGGCCAATGCTATAGGGACCCGCAGGCAGATGGATGGGTTCCAGGTCTTGTGGAATCTCCCCTTGCTTAAAGCGGGCTTCAAAGGTGGCAAGGGCCTGCTCGGCCAACGCCGAAGAGTGAAACCGAGTCACGATCTCTTGCGCCAGCTCGACCTTGATGTCGCGCGGATTCCTGCCAACTTGCGCTGCGACCTTCAGGGACTGGATCTCGGCCTCGCTTCGAAATGAAAGCAACAGAAAATACCGCCACATGAGGGTGTCAGAGATCGACATGAGCTTGCCAAACATGTCGTCGGCCGATTCGGCGATGCCGATGTAGTTGCCCTTGCTCTTGCTCATCTTCTCGACTCCATCGAGACCTTCAAGCAAGGGCATGGTGAGCACACACTGAGGGGCCTGGCCTGCATTGCGCTGGAGTTCGCGCCCCATGAGGAGGTTGAACTTCTGATCCGTTCCGCCAAGTTCCAGATCGGCCTTGAGCACCACAGAGTCATAGCCCTGCATGAGGGGGTAGAGAAACTCATGGACCGAAATGGGTGTGCCCGACTTGTAGCGTTTGGTGAAGTCGTCGCGCTCGAGCATGCGCGCAACTGTGGACTGGGCTGCAAGCCGAATCATGCCCTGGGCACCCAGCGCTTCGCACCACTCTGAGTTGCGTCGAATTTCGGTGCGCTCGGGGTCGAGGACAAGGGAAGCCTGCCGAAAGTAGGTCTCGGCGTTTTGAGCAATTTCGTCCGGCGTGAGGGGGGGGCGGGTGCTGTTGCGGCCCGTTGGGTCTCCAATGAGGGCGGTGAAGTCGCCGATCAGGAAGATCACGTGATGCCCCAGGTCTTGGAGCTGACGCAGCTTGTTGAGCACCACGGTGTGGCCCAGATGAAGGTCCGGCGCAGTTGGATCAAGCCCGAGCTTGACCCGCAGGGGATGGCCCGTGGCCTCGCTGCGCTCAAGCTTGGCTTGGAGTTCTTCGAGCACAAGGAGCTCATCTGCGCCTCGGAGTACGACCGAGAGCGCATGCTCAACAGAAGGGGAAAGTGGGGGGGTCGGCGAAAGCATCAGTAGAATTTTACTTGTGATGACCCCTCGCGCGCTCAATACCTGGATCTATGGCTCGGCTGGCCTCGGCGTCAGCCTGGCAATTTTGACCGCCCTTGGCTTGGCGCCGTTGTCTGAGGCCGAATCAGCCCTGCTCAATCAGCCGGTTCGGGTCGCCCTCGCAAACCCGTCGCTTGATGAGCAGCTCAAGGCCCTACAGGCCCACGGCCTGGACCTCTCGCGTGAAGACGAAGTCCGACGCGGCGACACCATGGGGAGGCTGTTCGAGCGCATGGGCATTCAGGACGATGCGGCTCTGGCCTTTCTAAACCAAGACCGACGCAATGCCGCTGTCTTGAGATCGAGCACCGGCCGCCTCGCCGTAGTGCAGACCGATCTGGCCGGCAAGCTCCTTCGACTGCAGCTCTACAGTGGTGACGATGCCTGGATTGTAGAGCGGGTAGGCGAAGGTAAGTTCGAGGTTCGAACAGGCACACTGACTGCGGAAACCCAGGTCGAGCATCGCTCAGTCGAGGTTGGACAATCGTTTTTCGGCGCCATGGACCAGGCTGGTGTACCCGCCAAGATCACTGAAGAGGTTGTCAGCCTCTTTGAATCGGACCTCGACTTTCGTCGGCAGGTGAAGCCCGGAGACAAGGTCCGTGTCATTTACGAGGCGCAGCGGGTCGCGGGGCGAGACACCGGTGAACACAAGCTGATTGCGGTGCGGTTTGAGGCCTCCGGCCTCACCCATGAGGCCCTCTATTTCGTGAACCCCGAGGGACGTGGCGGATACTACGATGCCGAAGGCAAATCGGTCCGAAGAGGCTTTTTGGCTGCGCCCCTGCGGTACACCCGAATCAGCTCAAGCTTCACCAGTTATAGGCTCCACCCCCTCTTTGGAGACCCTCGAGCCCACAGAGGCGTTGACTACGCTGCCCCGGTCGGAACACCGGTGCGCGCGGTCGCTGACGGAAAAATTGTCGAGCGGGGTTACAACGGAGGCTACGGCAACTCGGTTGAGATTCAGCACAACTTGCGCTACAGCACCTACTATGCCCACCTTTCGCGCTATGCGCCTGGTGTTCAGGTCGGGCGTGAGGTTCGCATGGGCGAGGTGATTGGCTATGTTGGGGCTACGGGCTGGGCCACTGGGCCACACCTGCACTACGAATTCCGGATTCAGGGTCGCTCCATTGACCCCTCAAAGATCGCCCGCGAGAATCCTCAGGTGCCCAGCCTCGAGGGCGTGAACCTCACCGCCTTCCAAGCCGTCGCCGACGATCTTCGCAAGCGCTTGTCGCTGCTCGACAACGTCAACACGGCCAGTCTCAAGCCGGCTGGCTCCTAATGCTCATCATTGGGGTCATGACCGGGACCTCGATGGACGGCATCGACGCCTGCCTGGTTGACCTCTCCCAACTCACACCGCGGCGTATCGAGAGTGCGCATGCAGACATGCCCCAGCCACTGCGCGATCAGCTCAGCCGCATTCAGACCAGTCAATGGGAATCAGACCCGCTGCTGCAAGTCGCCACCGCCAGTCAGTCCCTGATGAGGGCCATTGCCCCCGTCGTCGAGCGTCTGCGAGCGGCCAGCCCGAGCGCCATTCGCGCCGTTGGTATTCATGGACAGACCGTACGTCATTGGCCCAGTGAGGGTCTGAGTCTTCAGCTTGCTGCGCCTGCCGTGCTGGCTGAGCTGCTCATGCTCGATGTTGTCCACGATTTTAGAAGCCGTGACCTCGCCGCAGGCGGACAGGGCGCACCCCTGGTTCCGCCTTTTCATGCGGCGTTGTTGGCCGGTCGGCACTGCGGCCCGGTAGCGGTCCTTAACCTGGGTGGTATTGCGAATGTAAGCCTGATTCACGGGGATTCGGTGCGTGGTTTTGACACCGGCCCCGCCAATACACTTATGGACCTCTGGTGCCAGAGGCACCTAAACCAGCCGTTTGATGCCGAGGGGGCTTGGGCATGCTCTGCGGCCCCCGATGAGGGGCTGCTTCGTCGGCTGCTCTCTGATCCCTTTTTCACTACCGCTGGGCCAAAGAGCACGGGGCGCGATGACTTCTCACTGGAGTGGCTTGAGCGACACCTGCATGCACACAGCCAGACGTATCGTCCTGCCCCCACACCAGCCGTTGTGCAAGCCACGTTGCTTGCGCTCACGGTGCAGAGCGTAATCGCCCAACTGCCCGAAGACCTCCACGCCCTCTACCTCTGCGGCGGCGGGGTGCGAAACACAGCCTTGATCCGAGCACTCGAGTCAACACTCAAACCGCGCGGATGTGCGGTCATGACCACAGAGGCTTTAGGCTGGCCTGCCGACGATGTGGAGGCTGGCGCGTTTGCATGGCTTGCGGGGCAGTGCCTGCTCGGTCGGGCTGGCAATCACCCCGCCGTGACGGGTGCACGCGGCCCACGCGTGCTCGGGAGCATCACCCCTGCGGGCTGTTGAGTCGACCGGAGAGACGGTCGTCGAGCCACTCGATCCAGTGCAACACGGGGCGGCCCGCTGCAGCTGCGAGGTGGGTGATACAGCCCACATTGGCCGAGAGAATGCAGATGGGGGCCTGTGCCTCGAGCGCTTGGAGTTTGCGTGTGCGCAGGGCGTGTGAAAGCTCGGGCTGCAGCACGGAATAGGTACCCGCGGAGCCGCAGCAGAGGTGGGCGTCGGCAACCGGCTGCAACCGCGCACCAAGTGCAGTGAGGAATCGCTCGACGGTGCCACGCAGCTTGAGGCCATGCTGTTGGGTGCAGGGTGCGTGGTAAACCAACCGCGCTTGATCCTCGGTGAGCTGGTCACGATTGAGCTGCGCCAAGAGCTGTTGAATCTGGGGCAACAGCGGCTCTAGCCACTCGATCGGATCCATGGCACTTGCACTCACACGGGCTGCCCGCTCGGCATACTCGGGGTCCGAGGCCAATAAATGCCCGTAATCCTTCACCATGACAGCACAGCCCGAGGCATTCAACAGAATGCCTTCAGCCGCTCCACTGGCGAGCAAGGGGTACCAGGCATCAACATTCTGCTTGACCTGGCTCAGCGCACCCTGCGGGTCGGAGAGGTGCTGACGAATGGCCCCACAGCAGCGAGAAGCTGGCTGGCCCGGCAGCTCTGCTGCGGAGAAACCCACCTGATCCATGACCCGTTGGGTTGCGCCATCGATGCCCGGGAGCATCGACGGCTGGACACACCCCGATGGGAGAATGAGCCGTCGGTCGTGACGCGCTCGAACGCCTGGCCCTGCCGGCCTTCCCTGGGGGATTTTTTCCTTCAGCGCCGCAGGCAACAGCCCTCGCACAGAGCGGCCCACGGTCATGGCTGGCGCAAAGAGCGGCGAGTTCAGGCCCTCGCGCAGAAGGCCTCGCAGCAGCTTCTGCCCGAGAGGTCTCTCAATACGCTGTTGCGCCACGGATCGGCCGATATCAACCAAACGCCCATACTCGACACCCGACGGGCAGGTCGTTTCACAGCTGCGGCAGGTGAGGCAACGGTCGAGGTGGGTCAGTGTTTCCTGGCCTACCTCTGCGCCTTCAAACATTTGTTTCATGAGGTAGATACGGCCGCGCGGGCCATCGAGCTCATCGCCAAGCAGCTGGTAGGTCGGGCAGGTTGCAGTACAAAAGCCACAATGCACACAGCGGCCAAGAATCTCTGCCGCGGCCTCGCCTTCAGGTGTGTTCTGCATAAACGGTGCGAGCTGCGTGTCCATCCTAGATCCCCTGATAAAGCCGACCAGGCTCTAAGAGTCCATGTGGGTCAAGCTCAGCCTTGAGCCGCCCATGGATGTCGTGCAGGATGTTAGACAAGGGCGTAAACGCGTCTTTCTGCGGCCCTGCGCCTCGAAACCGAGTGGCATGTCCACCCTGCGCCAGCGCAGCCTGCCGGATCACATCGGCCTCGGCGTCTGACCAGAACCACCGCTGACCACCACCCCACTCAATGAGCGTGTCAGTGCCCTGCGACCCATCCCCAATGGAGAGCGCCGGGCTGGTTGGGGCAAGGGAGACCCGCCAGAGGCTCTGGCCTGCAGGCATACGGGTAAAGAACGGATGGGTCTGATCTCTCAGACCATCCCAGAACGAGAGTGCCTCGGGGTCACTCCAGCGCCGAACGCGCGAACGGCCCAGTTCTCGCTCGAACCGATCTGCAGCGGACTCGACCGCCGCCCGTGCACCGGACAGCCGCAAGACCAGCCCTGCATCCGGCAGCCAGGCAGTCGCCGCAATGGGCAGTGGTTGAGCCAGCCAGGCAGATGTCTGCGATAGCGCCGAGGCTTGGTCCATCGACATGCTCAATGTGAGGCTGCTGGTGGGCCTTGGAAGGACTTTGATCGCTACATCGAGCAGGATGCCCAACGTCCCAAGCGCCCCTGCATGGAGTCGCGTCATGTCATAGCCAGCGACATTCTTCATGACCGTACCGCCAAAGCGCAGACACTCTCCGCTGCTGTTGAGCAGGGTCATGCCCAAGAGTGCATCACGACAGCTCCCTGCAGAGAGACGGGCCGGACCCGAGAGGCCAGTAGCCACCATGCCCCCCACGGTGCCTCGGCGGTCTGGTCCGAACCGGGGAGGCTCAAATGCCAAACCCTGCCCTTCCTCGGCCAGGGCTGCCTCAAGCGCGACGATTGGCGTGCCCGCACGGGCTACAACCACGAGTTCGGTGGGGTCGTAATTCACGATGCCGGCGTAGTCCAAGGTTGAGAGTCGCAGTCCCTGAGCAGGCCTTGCGTTTCCGTAAAACGCCTTTGAACCATGGCCCTCAATGAAAACCGGCTTCGATTGGCTGCGGGCCTCCTGAAGGAGGAGCTGCGCCTGCGAGAGCCATTGCTGCGGCGTGGACACTAGAACCTCGGCAGATCAGGAAAGCGCAACACACCTGCGTGCACATGCATGCGCCCCATTTCTGCACACCGGGTGAGCGTCGGAATGGCCTTGCCCGGATTCAAGAGCCCCTTCGGGTCGAACGCGCGCTTGACTGCAAAGAAGCTGCTGAGCTCGGCCGGCGAGAACTGGCTGCACATGCTGCCGATCTTCTCGATGCCTACGCCATGTTCTCCCGTGACGGTGCCGCCAAACGAGACACAGATCTCGAGAATCTCAGCGCCAAACTGCTCGGTGGTCTCGAACTGTCCGGGCTGGCTGGCATCGAAAAGAATGAGTGGGTGCAGGTTTCCATCACCTGCATGAAACACATTCAGGCAGCGAAGCCCGTACTTCTGCTCAAGCGCTGCGATGCGGTTGAGCATGTCGCCGAGCTTGCGCCTGGGAATGGTGCCGTCGATGCAGTAGTAGTCCGGCGAAATGCGCCCCGATGCCGGGAATGCGTTCTTGCGTCCCGACCAGAATCGAAGCCGCTCGGCCTCACTCTCGGAGACCCGCAAGTCAATTGCTCCACTCTGGCGCAGCACCGTCTGCATGTGGTCAATCTCTTCAGCCACCTCTTCGGGGGTGCCATCGGATTCACAAAGTAGAATGGCGGCCGCCTGGGTGTCGTAGCCGGCATGCACGAACTCCTCGACGGCCTGAGTCATGCCTCGGTCCATCATTTCGAGGCCCGCCGGAATGATGCCGGCTGCGATCAGATCGGCAACCGCTCGCCCCGCCTTCTCCACGTCGTCGAAGGAGGCCATGATGACGCGAGCAAGCTGGGGCTTTGGCACCAGTCGCACAGTAACTTCGGTCGTGACTGCGAGCATGCCTTCAGACCCAATGGCCAATGCCAGCAAGTCATATCCAGGGGTGTCAAACGCCTCACTGCCGAATTCGATGACCTCGCCATCGATGGTGAGACCCCGCACACGAAGGACGTTGTGAATCGTGAGTCCATATTTCAGGCAGTGCACGCCGCCCGAGTTCTCGGCAACATTGCCACCGATCGTGCAAGCAATTTGGGAGGAGGGGTCTGGCGCGTAGTAGAGCCCAAAGGGCGCAGCCGCCTCACTGATTGCGAGGTTGCGCACACCGGGCTGAACCCTGGCCGTGCGGGCAAGCGGGTCAATGGCGAGGATACGGGAGAGCCTGGCAAGGCTCAGGACCAGCCCGCCTCGATGCGGTGTTGCGCCGCCCGAGAGCCCCGTTCCCGCCCCTCGGGCGACCACCGGGACATCATGGTCGCGGCAGCACTTGAGAACAGAGGCCGCTTGGGCCTCGGTATGGGGCAGTGCAACGGCAGCCGGCACATGTCTGTAGCCGGAGAGGCCGTCGCACTCGTAGGGTTTGCGCGCCTCAAGGCTGGTGAGTAGCGCGTCGGCTGGCAGCAGCCTGCTCAGATCAGCCAGGAAAGCGGCTCGCTTGTCCTGCGGCATTTCTGAAGTGATGTCTGAGAACCGAAGCTCTCCAAGCGGGAGTGACACGGGCGCATTCATATCCACAGAGTGTAGTGGACTTGAAGTCTGGCCAGGGCAGGTAGTATCCCCACATGACCGACAGACTCACTCGCATCGTGACCCGCACAGGGGACCAAGGCCAGACCGGACTTGCCGACGGCAGCCGACTTCCGAAACATCACCCTCGCATCGAGGTCATGGGAGATGTCGACGAACTCAACAGCTGGATTGGGCTCTTACTGGCCGACCTTCGCGCCTACGGGCCATTGCGCGAACCCGCCCATGAAATCGAGTCGCTACTCCAGGCCATTCAGCAAGATCTCTTTGACCTGGGCGGGTCCCTGAGCCTGCCCGGGCAGTCGCTGCTTCGGAGTGAGCGGCTTGCCGCACTCGATGCGGCCATTGAGCGGCTGAATGCCCAACTACCTCCCTTGCGAGAGTTTGTATTGCCTGGAGGAAGCCATCTCATTTCCATTGCACACCTTGCCCGCACGGTCGCACGACGAGCCGAGCGACATTGGGTGGCCCTCGCCGAAGGCGAGCCCGGACTCGAGGCGGGCATGCAGTACCTGAACCGGCTCTCAGACTTTCTGTTTGTTGCTGGGCGGTCTCTGGCCAGCGCCACAGCAACCGAAGAGGCGCTCTGGCGGGGCAGCCAGGTCCGGCAAACAGACTAAATTCAGTTCGACTGTGCAGCCCGCACGCGACGGGCACGCACGGCTTCTGCCAAGGTCTCCAGAATGCCAATGCTGTCGTCCCAGCCCACACAGCCATCGGTAATGCTCTGGCCGTAGACCAGATCTTCGCGGCGCATGCCCGGTTTGAGGTCTTGACGGCCTTGCACGAGATGGCTCTCGACCATCACCCCAAAAATGCGGCGGTCGCCGGCAGCGACCTGCTCGGCCACCTCGCGTGATACCGGCACTTGGTTCTCGGGCTTTTTACTGGAATTGCCATGACTCATGTCAATCATCAGGCGACAGGCCAGACCAGCGGCCGAGGCGTCCTGGCAGGCGGCCTGAACACTGGATGCATCGTAGTTGGGCTGCTTTCCGCCCCTCAGAATGACATGGCAGTCCTCGTTGCCCGAGGTTGAGAAAATAGCGCTCTTGCCCTCGTGGGTCACGGACAAAAAGTGATGGGGGTGCGAAGCGGCTTTGATGGCATCGAAGGCAATTTTGAGATTACCGTCGGTTCCATTTTTGAAGCCGACGGGGCAAGACAGGCCGGAGGCGAGCTCTCGATGCACCTGTGACTCGGTGGTTCGGGCGCCAATCGCACCCCAAGACACCAGGTCCGCCACGTACTGCGGGCTGATGACATCGAGATACTCCACCCCTGCGGGTACCCCCATGCCGTTGATGGTGAGCAGCACCTCTCGACCCAGACGCAAGCCCGAATTGATGTCGAAGGAGTTGTCGAGGTGAGGGTCGTTGATAAGTCCCTTCCAGCCCACGGTGGTGCGCGGCTTCTCAAAGTAGACCCGCATCACGACCTCAAGGTCTTTCGCGAAACGCGTCCGTTCTGCCTTGAGCCGCTCTGCGTACTCATAGGCAGCCTTGGGGTCATGTATGGAGCAGGGCCCGATGATGACCAGCATGCGGTCATCCATGTCGTGCAGGATGCGATGAATGGCTGTACGCGTGCCGGATACCAGCTCAGCGATGGGCTCAGTGATGGGAGATTCAGCTGTCAACGCCAGCGGCGTGATCAGCGGTTTGAGGTCGCGGATGCGAAGGTCGGAGGTCTGAGGCATGGTTCAGCGAGATCAGCGTGTGGAATTGAGGAGCCTTCTAGTTTAGCCGGTCCCACCCACTGTCAGGCCCTCGATTCGGAGCGTAGGCTGGCCCACCCCGACCGGCACACTCTGGCCTTCTTTTCCACACGTCCCAATGCCCGGATCGAGCGCCATGTCGTTTCCAATGAGCGCCACCCGGGTCAAGGCGTCGGGGCCATTTCCAATGAGGGTTGCGCCCTTGACCGGGTACTGAATCTTTCCGTTCTCCACCCAATAAGCCTCTGAGGCAGAAAAGACAAACTTGCCGCTGGTGATGTCGACCTGTCCGCCCCCAAAATTCACCGCATAGAGTCCACGATCGAGAGAGGCCACGATCTCCTCTGGACTGCGGTCTCCCGCGAGCATGAAGGTGTTGGTCATGCGGGGCATGGTGAGGTGGGCATAGGACTCTCGGCGTCCGTTGCCGGTCACCGGCACCCCCATGAGTCGGGCGTTGTGGCTGTCTTGCAGGTAACCGCAGAGGATGCCGTCTTCAATCAGGACGTTGCGCTGGGTGGCATTGCCCTCGTCGTCGACATGCAGAGACCCCCGCCGATCAGCCAGCGTGCCATCGTCGATGACGGTCACGCCGGGTGCCGCAACGCGCTGACCCAGTCGCCCTGAAAAGGCTGAAGACCCTTTTCGATTGAAGTCACCCTCAAGGCCATGGCCCACCGCCTCATGCAGCAGCACACCTGGCCAGCCCGAGCCCAACACCACCGGCATCACACCGGCTGGCGCGGGGCGCGCATCCAGGTTAATGAGGGCCTGACGCACAGCCTCCTTGGCATGCCACTCGATAAGATCCGGCGTGAAACTTAAGAGACTCGTGCGACCACCCCCGCCGCTCGAGCCCTGCTCTCTTCGGCCATTGGACTCCACAATCACTGTCACGGAGAGCCGCACCAGGGGACGCACATCCGCAGCCAGGCGGCCATCGGACCGAAACACCAGCACCACGTCGTGCTCGCCTGCGAGCGAGGCCATGACCTGTGAGACCCGGGGATCCTGCCGCCGGGCGATGCGCTCGACTTCCATGAGGAGGCCCACCTTCTCCTGAGCCGTGAGCACCGTGAGCGGATCCTCGCTGCCGTAGAGCGGGCGCGCCCCAGGGGGTGCAAACACTTCGCGTCCGCGGACCATGCGCTCTCTCTGCTCGCCCACCCGCACCCTCGCCTTGCTCGCACCCGATCGGGCGATGCTGCGCGTGGTGTGCGCGGCCTCCATGAGCGCCTCGGGACTCAGGGTATCGCTGTACGCAAAGGCGGTTTTTTCTCCTGCAATGGCTCGCACACCCACGCCCTGGTCGAGTGCGTAGCTGCCCGACTTCACCATGCCCTCATCAAGGCTCCAGGCCTCTGAGCGCGTGAGCTGAAAGTAGAGGTCGGCATAGTCCACCCGATGGGCGAAGATCTCAGCAACAGCCTGGTGCAGGTGCTGCTCGGTGAGCCCATGGGGCTCAAGCAAGAGGCGATGGGCTGTAGAGAGCGAGACGATAGCGGCGTCAGAAGGCGTCATGGCAGGGAGACGATCTGGTGTTGGAGAGCAGGCAAGTTTAGGCGAACCTTGCGTGTCTGGGCAGGGTCAATATCCGCGATCACCATGCCCTCGCCCTCGGGAAGGGATGCAACCACATCTCCCCAGGGGTTAATCACCATCGAATGTCCCCACGTTCTTCGTCCGTTCTCGTGCAAGCCTCCCTGTGCACTGGCCACCAGCCAACACTGGTTTTCAATCGCCCGCGCTCGCAGCAAGACCTCCCAGTGGGCCTTACCGGTCGGGAATGTGAATGCAGCGGAGACCACAATCAGGTCAAGCGGGGACGGCCGGCCCAAGGCGCGATAGAACTCGGGGAATCGAATGTCATAGCAGACTGAGAGCGCTGTTCGACCCACCGGGGTCGCGCAGGCCACGGGCGCAACACCCGGAGAGATGGTGCGCGCCTCGTCATAGCGTTCCTCTCCATTATCAAAGGCAAAGAGATGCAGCTTGTCGTAGCGTGAGACCCATTGTCCCGCAGGAGAAATAACCATCATCGTATTGAGAACGCGGGCTGGGTCGGCACTCTGAACGGGCAGAGTGCCAGCAACCAGCCAAACCCCAGAGGCTCGCGCTGCGTGCACGAGCTCAGCCTGCATGGGCTGCAGGTTGATATCGGGGTCTTGGGGGCCCTGCCACGCGGGCTCCGCAATCGCCAGCTTGTCGGTGTCTCGATGCCCCATCAGGCAGAAGTACTCGGGGAGGACGACCATCTGCGCGCCCTCTTGGGCAGCCCGCGCCACCCAATGGCGCATGCGTGCGAGGTTGTCGAGCGGATGGGCGGTGGACACCATCTGGATCGCGGCAACTCGGGTCATGGCGTCTTCTGCTCCGATCGGGGAAGTTCTCGCACCGTAGGGTCATCCCAGGGGCCTGTCAGTGCGTATTCATAGGCAAGGATCTGCCGCAGCGGGTCCCTTAAAACGAACTGCGCAAGAAAACTGCCCAGACCAATCGCAGGATTGATCAAGGCATACCCCAGAGAGGCAAGTCCCGCGTTCAATTCTGGAAGCACCAACACGCGAATATTCTGGGTCTCGGTGGTGAGATTGGCAGTGCCCTCAATGAACACCGAGGCCTGCACCCCCACAATGCGAAGGTTCTTGGTCTCGGCCTGTCCCTGATTGAGCAAGACATCTCCACGCACACGCTCGAAACTAAACCCCTCTGAAAAAATATCTCTGAAGTCCAGGGTCATGCGCTTAGGCAGCGACTGAAGGTTGAGCACACTGATGAGCTTCGCAAGACCCGGCTCTGCCTTCAGAAATCGGCCAGACTCAAGATCGAGCGCGAGCTGGCCCCGCAATGCGCGCACGCGAAAGTCGGTCGGTGCACCGTCCCATGCAAGCTCGCCTTTGATGGTCCCGGGCGTCTCGCGGATCAGCCCCGGATAGCCCATCCGAGTAAGCAAGCCCTCGCCCTTCTTGACCTTGAGCTCTAGGTCCAGTCGCGTCTCCGACCCCCCGCCTGCTTGTGTTTTCGCAGCCCAACGGCCAGAGCCGAGCAGCTCTGCATCCGGGTTCTCAAGGCTGAGCCGCGAAATGAACCAGCTGTTCTCCTGCGGCCGAGGGGCTGCGTCAATCACGAGACGCCCCAGGGCAGTCTTGCCCCGACGAAAGTCCTCCGCAACCAGGTCGAGGCTCGGCCAGCGCTGGGCCTCTTGCAGAGCCGTGAGGGTTGGGCTCTGACCTGCGGCCTCTCGCTGCGCGGCGGGGCTTGAGGGATCACTGCCAGCGAGCCATAACCGGCTGAGCCTTGCCACCAGCACGCCCCGTGACCCCTGCGCCCCCTGTGACCCCTGAGCCTGGTCCTCAGGCGCTGGGCGCCAAATAAGCTGGCCAGCCGCCTCGCGTGCTTCAAGCGTCAAAGCCCAGTGGGCCGACTGCCGATTGGCCCGCAGACTCGTCTGGGCCAGAGGCTCACTTCCAAGCCAGAACTGATCGGCCTGGATCTCGACCCCCCGCAAGAGCGGCTCCGCTCGGATGGGCACGGCCACACCCGGTGTGCCCGTCTCAGCAGACAGGTGATCATCGAGCGCCGAGAGCCAGTCGAGCAGCGGAAATGATTTAGCCCTCACGCGAAGCACAAGCCCTGGGCCCGTGGGCAGACTCGCCGCAGTCTGAACCGAGAGCATGCCGCGCCGGCTCGTTTGGCCTGCGCGCTCGCGACGCTCAAAGTGCAGCCCAAGGCGCTGCCCCTGGGTGGATAACAAGATCTGCTCTGTACGATCGGTGCCCACGCGCTGGCGATCCATAGAGACCGTGAGCCCCCAGGCCTCCTCGGCCGCCTTCTGAAGTGGAGCGGGCAGACTGAGGGTGAGTCCCTTGAGTGACGACTGGGCCTGTAGCTGAAGTCTGCTTTTTGCCATCTGAATAGACAGCGCATAGGGGCTCTGACCCCCAATCACCCCCCGAAGCGGGACTTCGAGCGACTCCCGCATCCAGCGCTCGAGATCGACGCCCCGCAGCTCGCCCTGAACAGCGAGTTGCTGCCGCGACCCACCAAGCGAGACGGTGACCGGTCCTCCGAGCGCTCGCCCCTTGACATCGAGGGCAAGCAGCCCGCGTTCATCAAATCCAATGCGGCCCGTGAGCGCTGAGAGCGCTGGAACACCCTGCAGGCCAAGACCCGCCTTGTCAAAACGCAGTTCACCTTTAACGGTGGTGAGATCGGGGTTATTCAGGTCGATCACTAGGGCGAGGCCCAGCTCGCTGCGACCGCTCCCCAGCGCCCCATCGGTGAGGCCGCCGAGCATGCCGAGCACAGGCGAAGCATTCACGGTGGAGAGGATTGCCGAGAGTGGGGCATCGAAGCGCCCGGCAATCTCAAGCTTAGGCTGAGGGTCGTCGAGGTGCGGGATGCGCCCAACCACATCAAAGAGCGCAGCGTCTCCCATGCGGGCCTTGGCTGCTCGGACCGAGAGCGCGGGCCCCTCAAAGCCAACATCAATCTGGTCCGCCTGAATGCGCGGCCAGCCGGGCGCGACATTGAGCGCAGCATCTTGCAATGTGAGCTGTGCATCAAAGCGGCCTGCCCCCGGGCGTTGATCGAACGGAAACTCGGCCACGGCCCCCGTCAGCTGAAACTGCCCCGCAACAGGCTTGGACGAGACAAATGCGCGGCGCATCCATTCACGCGCATCTTTGCCCACGGTACTGGGCAGGTAGTAGTGGACACGATCCGGGCGAGCACGAAGGACCTGGCCGTTGAAGTCTGCTCGGCCCAAGTCCGTCCCCAGTATGTCCTGCGTGCCCGAGAGCGCTGCAGACAGATCGGCGTTCTCCACGGCGAGCCTCTGCACACCGACCGTCAGTCCAGTCGGCAGTCCATTGGGCTGTGGTGTCCAGTCGGTGACCCGCCACTCCAGATCGCCCTGCGCCTGCGTGAATCGCAGAGGGCCTGCTGAAAAGTCGCGTGGAAGGTGGATCTCGAGTGGGCTCGGAAGCATGGAGAGGCGGCCATCGCCGCCCGACAGACTGAGCCTGCCAGAGACCGAGGCCAGCCTGCCCAATCGACCGACTTGGTTGGCCTGCACACCCTCAAGGTCTGCCTCCAGGTTGAGTCTCTTTAGGTGCTCCACTACGGTATAGGTCCCGGCCTCTCGGAGGTCTCCACTCCATTCGACCACCGCATTGCGAAGGTGACCTGCGAGCTGCGCCTCGGGCGGGACCCACTCCATTCGCTGGGCCAACGGCAGCCAGGCCGCCAAATCGAGGTCAGCGGCTCGGATCGCGACCCGATCCTCTCTGAGACGAAGGCGAAGCTCCGAGAGCTCGACCGTGCCAAACGCGTCGGCATCCTTCCAGCTCAGACTGATGTGCCCCAGCCAGAGCGGGCCCTGCTGCGCCACCATGGCGTACCAGCCACTCGCACCCCGGTCTCGGCCGCTCAAGAGAAACCCTCCGAGGTGAAGCTGGCCCTCTGCGCTTCGCGCACCCAATAAGGTAAGGCGGTCTAACTCCAGCCTTGAGAAAACGGGAAAACCTTTGAAGATAGAGAGTAGGCTGCGCGGCCCTAAATAGGCGCGAAGTCCCTCAGCGACCAAGGTGGGCCTGCCCTCCGGATCCGTGAGCTGAACACGTGAAATGGAAATCTGTGGCGCCAACCAGTCATCCCAGACCGCCTGAGCTCCCTCGGTCTGAAGTGAGAGTGCATCGGCCTTGAGTGCAGGCGCGACCAACTCTGCGAGCGCCTCCGGGCTATTGAGAAAGCGCGCAATCTGCGGCCAGACCCAATATCGAGCCGTCAACCCCGCCGTGACGGTGACCACAGCGATCGTGATCAGCGTGACGAGGAGCGCGCGCAAGAGAAGGGGTGGCATGATGGAGATTCTTGCATAGCCCCTCTCTGGGTACCGATGAACGAGGAACTCAACCCTGCCTATCAAGCGGCCCTGACGCACTCCGCATTCGCGAGACGGCTCTTGCCACTGCTTCAGGCCCACGGCCCTGTCTACCCCACAGACGCCCCCATCACGCCAGCGCGTATTGCAAGCTGGGCATCCGAGGCCCTCGAGTACGCTCACGCCCACGCGCAGCCTGCCGATCAAGCCCTGCGCCGCTTTCGCAACCGAACACTCCTGGCCATCATGGGTCGAGACCTCTCGGGGCTGGCAGACCTTGAAGAAAACCTCTCAGGCCTCTCAGCGCTTGCTGAACACTGCATCCAATGGGCCTACCGAACAGCCCTCCAAGAGGCCATAGAGCGGCACGGCCAACCACTCGGTCGCAACGGCCAACCCGTCGACCTGCTGGTGGTCGGGATGGGAAAACTCGGAGGCTATGAGCTCAACGCCTCCTCCGATGTGGATCTGATCTACCTGATCCGCGAGGATGGAGAGACCACCGGCCAGGACTCAGGACGGGGAAAGACGGACCTCTTTAGCTTCTTTGCGCGCGTAGGTCGGCGGATGGCCGTGTTGCTCGAAGAGCCGACAGCCGACGGCTTTGCGTTTCGGGTCGACCTGCGACTGCGGCCCAATGGAGACTCTGGTCCCATGGTCTGCAGCCTAGCCATGCTCGAGGATTATTTCGTGGTGCAGGGGCGAGAGTGGGAGCGCTATGCATGGGTCAAAGCGCGCGTCGTGAACCAACCCATTGCTCAAGATCGGCTGAGCTTCCAGCGCGACCTCGAGGGTCTGGAGGGACTGCGGCGCCCCTTTGTATATCGGCGTTACCTCGACTTTAGCGCCATCTCTGCGCTGCGTGACCTTCACCGCCAGATTCGCGAGGAGGCGCAGCGGCGCAGCCTCAAGCGCGAGGCCCGGCTTGCGGGGTCCCGAGATCCGATCGACATCAAACTTGGCCCGGGCGGCATTCGAGAGATTGAGTTCATCGCGCAAGTGTTTCAGCTCATTCGCGGGGGGCGCGAGGAGAGCCTGCGCGCCAGAGGCACGCGCGAGGTACTCACAACACTCACCCGACAGGGTCGACTCGAGGCCCAAGAGGCGCAGGACCTTCAGGAGGCGTATGCGTTCTGGCGTCGACTCGAGCATCGACTCCAGTACGACGAGGACCAACAGACACATGTGCTGCCCGGAGATGAGCGATGCTTCGAGCAGATGGCGACATCCATGGGCCTGCAATCAGCCGACGCGCTCGCGGGATGTATTGAGCACCATCAATCGATTGTGGCCAGCGCATTCGAGCGCCTTTTTCATCGAGAAAACGAGGCCCCCGCTGCTGACCCCGAAGCAAGCGGAGCGCGCTCCACAGATCGTGAGAGCCGTCTGTCGCGGGTCAAAGCGATGGCGCTACGGCACGCTCAGACGACCAGCCAGCCCGAGCAGGTCGAGCGCTTGCTCGGTGCGCTTATCGACGAGATAAGCGGGCGCTCGGCCTACCTCGCCCTGTTCGACGAATACCCAGACTCTATGGGCCAGCTCGCGCGGATTGCAGAGGCCTCGGAGTGGGCCATGCACTACCTTCGGCGTCACCCGATTGTGCTTGACGAGCTGCTGGATCGTCGCAGCCGCAACGAGCCCATAGACCTGGCTCAATTTGAGTCCGACCTGCGCAGGGAGCTGGCTGTAACACTGATTGGGGAGGAGCCAGACGTTGAGCGACAGATGGACTTGCTGCGCGAAGCCCACCATGCGCAACTTTTTCGGATCCTGGTTCAGGATCTTGACGGCCGCTGGACGGTGGAGGCTCTGGCCGACCAGCTCTCCGAGCTCGCAGACCGGATGCTGGAGGTCACGCTCGAGGCCGCTTGGCATGCCACCAAAAAGCGGCACCGCCCCGCCCCAGCCTTTGCCATCATTGCCTATGGGAAGCTGGGAGGCAAAGAGCTCGGATACGCCTCCGACCTGGACCTGATTTTCGTACACGATGATCCCGACCCCGATGCACCAGAGCGCTATGCACGACTGGCCCAACGCATCAATGTCTGGCTCACCACACAGACTGCCGCGGGAAGTCTGTTCGAGATCGACCTGCGCCTGCGACCGAACGGCAATGCCGGACTCTTGGTGACTAGCCTCTCGGGTTTCATTCGATACCAAGAATCACAGGCTTGGACCTGGGAGCATCAGGCCCTCACGCGCGCACGTTTCTGCGCAGGAGACCGCGAGATCGGTAAGGCATTCGAGGCCGAGCGGATCCGTTTGCTTCGGCTCCCCCGAGCGCGTGAACTGCTCCTGGAGGAGGTCTGCTCCATGCGGCAAAAAATGCATGAAGGTCACCCCAATGGCAGCGACCAGTTCGACCTGAAGCACGATGCGGGCGGTATGGTGGACATTGAGTTCATCGTGCAGGCCCTGGTTTTGGAGCATGCACACACTCACCCTGAACTGACGGGCAACCTCGGAAATATTGCGCTGCTCAAGGCGGCAGGGGGACTCGGCCTCATACCGGCCGCACTTGCAGAGGCCGTGGCCAATGCCTATCGGGTATTTCGGCTCCGACAGCATCGGCTGCGGCTTGCAGGATCCAACAAGGCACGCACCCCGGCAGCCGAGTTCTCTGAACCGATTCAGGCGGTTCGAGCCCTCTGGGCTCACGTCTTTCGTGGCGTGCCCGAGCCGCCGAGGGCCTTACAGGCGCTTCACGAGGCCAGAATGAATCGTGCAGCCCCATAGACCACCAAACCGGAGAGCAGGATGGTGAGCAGGCCCCTGCCCATGAGTCGAGCAGAGACCGCTGCAATCAATGCCCAGAGTCTGGGGTCCTCGATCGTCGCGGCCCACGCCCCGTCCGTGAGCAGGAGCGCGGGGGCCACAATCGCAGCCAGGGCCGCCATCGGAGCCATTTGAAGGGCAAACTTCTGCGCCTCTGTGAGGGCAAACGGACGCTCGCTCCAGAGCGGTCCTGACCGCGTCACCAGGGTGGCAAGCCCCAAACCCACGAGTGCGCCCCATGTCCAGAGATCACCCATGCTGTGCTGCCTTTCGGTTGAGCAGAACCGCGGTCAAAACGCCAGCCAGGGTCGCGAGAAATAGGCCCAGATTCAGCGGCAACCCCTTAAAGACGAGTGAGGCGAATGCCGAGACCAGCACACAAGCCAGAGCAGGTCGACTCCGAATCATGGGCAGCAACAAAGCAAGAATGGCAAGGGCAGGTAGCACCCGAAGCCCCTCCTCTCGCGGCAGACTGGCAGCGAGAAAAATGCCCAGCAGAGAGGCCGTCTGCCAGACCACCCAACAGAGCACAGCCCCTGTCCGAAAGTATCGAACCATGGACTGGGAATCCCATCCATCTTGGGCGCGCTGGGCGCCAAAGACCGCCAGAATGTCGGTGGTGAAGTAGCCGTGCAGCAGCCGCTTGGCTCTTGGGAGTCGACTCATCCAGGGCTGCTGGCCGACCGCGTAAATCAGAAAGCGCAGGTTGATCACCAGGGCGCTCGCCCAGATCAGCAGGAGGGGCGCACCTGCCGCAATCAGGGGCAAGGAGGCAAGCTGGGCCGCTCCCGCGTAGACCAGCAGGCTCATGCCAACAGCGTGGGCGGTGCTCAGACCGCTCTCAATCATGGCTAAGCCCGTGACAAGACCCCATGCCGCCATGGCAAGTAGCCCCGGCGAGAGGTCTCGAATGGCGCGACGCACCTGCGGATCTCTGTAAAGCGGAAAACCAACTGTGGGCATCTTCGGTGGGGCTTCGCTAGAATGCAAGACACTCACTCTAACCGCTCAGGAGAAGATTTCATGTCGATGGCCGATCGCGATGGCTGGATTTGGATGGATGGCCAGTTCGTGCCCTGGCGCGACGCCCAGACCCACGTGCTCACGCACACGCTGCACTACGGCATGGGCGTGTTTGAAGGGGTGCGTGCCTACGAGACCCCAACGGGCTCCGCGATTTTCCGTCTCAAAGACCATACCGAGCGGTTTCTCAACTCCGCCAAGATCTTCCAGATGAAGATCGGCTTTGACCAGGCCACGCTCGAAGACGCACAGAAAGAAGTGGTTCGGCGCAATGGGCTTAAATCTTGTTATATCCGGCCCATTGCCTTCATTGGATCTGAGCGCCTGGGCATTGCGGCCACATCCAACAAGATTCACGTGGCCATTGCCGCCTGGCCCTGGGGCGCATACCTCGGCGAAGATGGGCTGACCAAGGGTATTCGTGTCAAGACTTCAAGTTTCAGCCGCCACCATGTGAATGTGTCGCTGGTGCGGGCAAAGGCCTGTGGCTACTACATCAACTCCATTCTGGCCCACCAAGAGGTGGCCGCCATGGGCTACGACGAAGCGCTGCTACTCGATACCGATGGCTATGCCTCAGAAGGCGCCGGCGAGAACCTCTTCATCATCAAAAAGGGCAAGGTCTACACGCCCGACCTCGCCTCGTGCCTTGACGGCATTACCCGCGATTCGGTAATGCAGATCGCCCAAGACCTGGGCCTCACTATTGTCGAGAAGCGCATCACCCGTGATGAAATTTACTGCGCAGATGAGGCCTTCTTCACGGGGACGGCCGCCGAGGTTACCCCCATTCGTGAGCTCGACGATCGCCTCATCGGACAGGGGTCGCGTGGGCCCATCACCGAGCAGATTCAGCAGCAGTTCTTCGATGCAGTCAGCGGGAAGTCCACCCGTTATGCACACTGGCTGGCTGCACTCTAGGAAGCCCTTATGTCCGACATTCAGCATGCATCCGAGACAGTCGTTTTGCAGGCTCATGAACTGCCCGCAGCCTGCCCCAACCCCCGCATGCCCCTCTGGAGCAGCCACCCCAAGGTTTACCTCGACCTAAGCCACGGCTCTGCGCGGTGCCCGTACTGCGGCACTCAGTACACCCTGGCCGAGGGCGTTGACGCCCACGGACACTGATCCGTTGCAGCATCACGACTTTATCCTCACCCTGGCGTGCCCAGACGCCAAGGGCGTTGTGTTTCGGGTCTCTGAATTTCTCTTTACACGTGGCTGCAACATCCTCGACTCCGCTCAATTTGGTGATGAGGACACGGAACTGTTTTTTATGCGGGTGCACTTCGATGCGCCCAGTCAAGAGACCGAATCAACGCTCACCGACGGCTTTTCCGCGCTGGCTAGCACGCTCTCGATGAGGTTTGCCCTCCAGCCGCGGGCCCAGCGCACGCGCGCATTGGTACTGGTCTCCAAGGCCGGCCATTGCCTCAACGACCTGCTCTTTCGTGTGAGCAATGACCTGTTGCCTATCGATCTGGTGGGTGTCGCATCGAATCACACCGATCTAGAACCCCTCTGCCGCCACCATGGGGTGCCGTTTCACCACCTTCCGATTGTTGACGGCAACAAGGCTGCACAAGAGCAGGCCCTCATGGACTTGAGTCAAGCGACACGAGCAGATCTGATCGTGCTGGCGCGCTATATGCAAATCCTCTCGCCCACGCTCTGCGCGGCATGGAGTGGCCGTGCAATCAATATTCACCACTCGTTCCTGCCGAGTTTCAAGGGTGCCCGCCCCTATCACCAGGCCTATCAGCGCGGCGTCAAGATCATTGGGGCTACCGCCCATTACGTCACAACAGACCTCGATGAGGGACCCATCATTGAGCAGGACATTGAGCGCGTGGACCATACCTTGAGTGCCTCCGCACTCTCATCGATCGGTGCAGACATTGAGTCCCGCGTGCTGGCGCGCGCAGTCCTGTGGCACGCCGAGCGGCGAGTGCTGGTTAACGGTCCGAAGACGGTCGTTTTTCGTTAGGGTCTAGGGCTCTTAGCGCCGCCCTCCAGGTCACCAATCGGGCATCCATCTCAGAGAGCGCCTGAAAATCTGCCCCTTCGGCACGACGCGCAAGGGCGATCTGATCAATTGCTGCACCATAAGCCCCCAACAAGGCATACGACTCTGCGGTGGCCCAATGGGCCATGGCAGGGCGGCGGTCAGCGGCGTAAGCCCGCGCCAATAACTTCCACGCCTCATGGTCGGCGGGCCATTGACGAGCCCCTTGCGAGAGGGCCTCGATGGCTGACTTCGGATCACCCCTCATGAGCAATGACTCTGCCCGCGTCCGCGCCAAAGCCCTTGCACTGATGGTTCGAACCCATGGCCCTAAGACAGGCTCTGCGACCCGTATGGCCTGCTCAAACCGCCCCTGCTCAAAGGCAATGGCCTGCTCCAATCGCGCCAGCAGCGGTGCAGCAAGCGTGGCATCGGATCCGCTCACCAAGGCCAGCCGAGTGCGCTGCAAAGCCTGATCAGCCCGATCGGGGGCCTTGAGCGCGAGTTCAACCCAGGCGAGCGCATACCAGGCGAGGGCCTGCTCCCGGGCCGTTACGGCTTCACTCAGACGAACCTCAAACTGGGTCTTGAGACTGCGGCTGCGTTCAAGGTCTCGACCCGACTGGGCGAGGAGCCGCGCGCGTATAAACAAGAACTCTAAGGAGTCACGTCGCAGCGTAAGCCTCGGTCCTGACCCCGGAGCCTGCATCTGGCTGAGCCGAAGCTGAGCATCAGAGAGCCGCTCGGACGACAAGGGGTGCGTGCGAAGCCAAACGGGCGCTGCATCGTCGTAATAGCGTCCAGCCTGCGAGAGCTTCTCAAAGAGGGTGGACATAGCCGCTGGGTCGAACCCCGAGGCCTGCATGAAGCTGTACCCGAGCCGATCTGCCTCTCGCTCTGCATCGCGAGAGAAGGCCAATTGATTGCGCAGCGCCAGAGTCTCTCCCAGTGACATCAACCCCATGGCTGCATCGGCACTCTGGCTGGCCGCAGCAGCGGCCAGAATAGCCGTCGCGAGCAGCACCGTCATGGACTGGCGCGACTGTCCCATCTGTCGTGCAATGTGACGCTGCGTGACGTGGGCAATCTCGTGTGCGATCACGGACATGAGTTCTGCCTCACTGGCTGCCCGGGTCATTAGGCCGGTGTGCACGCCAATCCAGCCACCAGGCAGGGCGAAGGCATTGATGCTGTCCTCTCTGACCCAGAAAAACCGAAAGTCTTCTGGCTTGAGCCCACTGGCGACCAGATCGCCCCTGGCTTGGGCAGCCATGACCAACTGGGACGCCTGCGCCGTGAGGTAATCCGTGGCCTCGGGATCGTCGTGCACCAAGCCCGCAGCCTGCAATTGTGCGAAGACCTGCCCGCCAAGTCTGCGCTCCGCGGCCGGGCTCAACTCATCTACAGCCGCCTCGCCAAGCGCAGGAAGTCCAGCAGTGATGTCACTGAGTGGCCGCACGGTTGGGGCGCTTGCGGTCTCGAGTGCCCAGGCAGGCCTTAACGGGGCGGCAAGCACCGCTATGATGAGCACATGACACAAGAACTGAATCATTTTGATGCGGCAGGGCACGCCCATATGGTCGATGTCTCCTCTAAGTCTGACACGGTGCGCGAGGCCACCGCCACCGGCGTGATTGAAATGAGACCAGAGACCCTTCTAAAGATTCAATCGGGCACGGCCAGCAAGGGCGACGTGCTCGGCGTCGCTCGTATTGCTGCCATTCAAGCCGCCAAGAAAACCAGTGATCTCATTCCCCTGTGTCACCCATTGGCACTCACCCGCGTGTCCGTGGAACTGGAGTGCATCGCGCACCCGCCGTCGGTTCGGTGTACCGCCACGGTCGGCGTAACGGGCAAGACGGGCGTGGAAATGGAGGCTCTCACCGCCGTTCAGATTGGTCTGCTCACGGTCTACGACATGGTGAAGGCTGTGGATCGTGGCATGGTAATTCGAGAGGTGCAACTGCTCGAAAAGCATGGTGGAAAGTCAGGACCTTGGACCGCCACAACTCGCTAGAAAAGTAGCGCTGCCAGACCCAAGAAAATAAAGAAGCCCATTGAATCGGTACTGAAGGTCAAGAGGACAGAAGCCCCCATAGCGGGGTCACGCCCCATGCGATCAAGGCTGAGCGGAACAAGGATCGCAATCACAGCAGCAACCAGAAGGTTGAGCACAATCGCCATCATCATGGTCAGACCCAAGAGCCCCGCCTGTGGGCTGTCGATGTAGAGCAGCCAGGCGAAGGCACCCGCCGCAGAGCCCCAGACCACCCCATTGAGCAGTGCAATCGACAGCTCTTTCGCAAACAAGCGTCGCACCGTTTCTGCAGTCACCTGACCCAATGCGAGCGAGCGAATAAAAAGCGTCATGGTCTGGTTGCCCGAGTTGCCCGCAATGCCAGCGACGATTGGCATGAGTGCCGCCAGTGCCACCACCCGTTCGATGACCCCCTCAAACGCACCAATCACCCGTGATGCAAAGAACGCCGTACAGAGGTTCAATGCCAGCCAGAGCCAACGGTTCTTGGCCGAAGCCCAGATCGAGGAAAAGAGATCCTCCTCCTCTCGCAAGCCTGCCTGTGCCAGCACGTCGGAATCAATGTCTTCCTGAATCACGTCCACGGCCTCGGAGACCGTCAAGCGGCCAATAAGGCGGCCCGCATCATCAAGCACCGGTGCAGAGACGAGGTCGTACCGTTGGAAGGCTTGCGCAGCCTCAAGCGCCGATTCGGTTGCCAACAGCGTGACTGGATCGTGGCGCATCACCTCGGAGACCTCTGCGTCTGGCTCATGCAACAAAAGCGCCGCAATGGAGAGCGACCCCTTGAGCACATCCTTGCGATCAACGACGAAGATCTGGTCGGTATGATCGGGTAGTTCGTCAAATCGCCGCAGATAGCGCAGCACCACCTCGAGGGTCACATCATCTCGAATGGTGACCATGTCGAAATCCATGCGCGCGCCCACACTCTCAGCGTCGTAGGACATCGCCGCACGCAACTGCTCTCGCTCCTCAGTGCTCAGCCCCTGCCGCACTCGATCGACGACACCGGGTGCTAAGAGGGGCGCAAGCTCAGCCAGCTCATCGGTCTCGAGTGTCTGCGCCACGCGCACCTGCGCATCGAACGACATGGCATGGATGAGCGCCTCTCGCACAGGGTCTGAAAGCTCAAGCAAGACCTCCCCTGCGACTGACTCCGAGACCAAGGGCCATACCGTTGCACGCTGTTCGGGTGGCAGGGCCTCTAAGACATAGGCGACATCGGCCACGTGAAGATCACGCACTCGAGGTTCGAGCAATGCTGCATGCTGCTTGGCCGTGAGCGCCTCCAAGAGGCTTCGGCGAGAGGGCTCACCGGCAATCTGCTCCCGATGCACCAGCTCGCTCTCCACGCCAAATCGATGCAGCATGGCCTGAATGTCGGTGAGGGCACGCTGGGCAGCCTCCGGATCTCTTCGCATGGTGGTCAGCTCAGTCATGTCTGTCCATTTCTGCACGAATGGCCTCAAGCACGGGGCCCGTCTCTGGTCGTTGACCACGCCAGACCAAGAAGGCCTCTGCGGCCTGCTCGACAAGCATGCCCAAGCCGTCCTGTGTTGACGGTACGCCATGCTCAGCCGCATCGACCAAGAAACTTGAGCGACGCGGTCCGTACATCATGTCGAGTGCGAGCTTCACCTCGGACCAGCAGTCGTCCGAGAGCGCCAGCGATTGCCCATTTAGACTCGCGGCCGTCGCATTGATCACGCAGCTTGGGCGCGCGCCGCATTCATTGGGCCAATGGGTGGCAAGCGCCTCAAGGGGTACAGCAGAAACAGATGGACCGAATCGGTGGGCTACAGCGCGCGCCTTCTCAAATGTCCGATTGGCCAAGACCACGCCTGCGACACCGGCATGTAAGAGTGGTGCAATGACGCCCTGACCGGCCCCACCGGCACCGAGCAACAAAACTGTCTGACCAATGAGGCCATCAACCCCGAGGTGGCGACGCAGATCGGCCACGAGGCCACGGCCATCGGTGTTGTCAGCGTGCCACCCCGAGTCGGTCGCGGTGAGGGTATTGATCGCCTGAGCGGCCTGCGCGGCCTCGGACATCGGCCAGCCGTGCTCAATCGCCAATTGGTATGCGGCCTCCTTCAGCGGAACCGTAAGATTCAGCCCACGTAAGCCCTCTCGGTGGAGCTCAGCCAGCCTTGCCTCGAGCAGAGCGAGCGGCACCTCAATGGCCTCATATCTCAACGCTTGTTCAGTCTGTTGCGCAAACGCAGTGTGAATCTGCGGCGATCGGCTGTGTGTGATTGGATCGCCCAACACCGCATAACGGTCCGCGGGCTTGGCATCGACGACAGCCAAGCCACGCAGGTCGCACTCAACGCGCAGCCCGTCCATGCTGCGCACCTCGGCGAGAACCTCGGTGCCTGGCGCCTGAGGCCCGAGCTGAACCACACGGCCCATGGCCGGAATACGCCGAAACCGGTAGACAAAATCGGATCGCGTGGCAACGAGCCGCTCTTCAATACGCACACCAGCGGCCTCTGCGGACCAGAACTCACCTTCAAGCCCGTGCTGCAGACCCAGCCAACGCAGGGACCAATAACGCTCCATCGTGGATTGAAAACTCGCGTACTGATCGTAGGTCGCATCGAAGTGTGCGAGATCGGCAAAGAGTGCGGTGTCGCCCTCGCGAAAGACCGGTCGCGCATGACCGAGCACAGACAAAAGTTGCCACTGGTTTACGAGGTCTGCATAGCGTCGAAGGGGGGAGGTCGACCAGGCATAGTGGCTGACCCCCAGACCCTGGTGGGGTCCGGGACCAGACTGCATGCGAACCCGACCCATGGCCTGCACACGATAAAAGCCCGGGAGCTGCCCAAGGGCGAGGGTCTGTCCCCAGCTGACGTTGGTCAGGATCATCCATTCCGACACCAAGAGGTCGATGGCTGAGCCCCTGCGTCGCTGCGTCACCACAGGCGTACCTTGACCCGTCATACGAGCCTGCTCCGTATCGTCATGCCATTGCACTGAGACATTGAAATCAACCCGCCCTATGGGCTCGGGGCGACCGCGCACCGCTTCGCGCTCTGCACGCATGGATTGCGCAACGTCATAGAGCACCCTCAGGCCCTCCCAGGGCAGTGGCTCGAGTGCATCTGGAAGCAGCGCATCGTCCCAGCCGCCAAGACGCAGATTCGACTGAATAAAGGCCTGCTCCAGTCGGGTAACCGGTGCACTGCGCTGGCCCTGTGCGTCTACGTCGACGTAAAGCGAGACCACCGGGAGCCACTGGCCCTCATCGAGCGAGGCGAGCGCGACCAATCCCCCGGGCAGCATGGTGAACTTCTCACCTGGAAAGTAGACGGTCGAGGCCCGATCCCGGGCCTGCTGTGCGAGCGGGGAATCGGGAGGGATGAGCAGCCCTGGCGCCGCGATATGAACACCAATACGCCAGCCCGCATCGATCGCCTCAAGCGAGAAGCCATCATCGATTTCCGTGGTTGCAGCATCGTCGATCGTGTAGACCGACGCCTTGGCCTTGGGCAGCTTGGCCATCCATGCCTCTCGCAGCGCCCGAGCTGCACGATCCTGTTCCTCAGACCACGCAAGAGATTCTGGCTGACCAAACTGGGTCTTCAGGAATACGGAGCGGTGCAACGCATAGGCCGAAGGCAGCGCCCCTCTCGCGAGCAAGAGTTGCTCCGGCGACTGCCCGAGTTGGTGTGCAGCCGATTCCAATGCCTTGACCTCAATCGACTGACGATCAGGTGACACGAGAAAACGCAGCGGGTGCTCTCTATAGCAGTCCGGGCAACCCCCATCAACCAAGTCCTGTGCCAGGTCCGCCTGGGCCTGGGCCAGGCGCTGGCGCTTCTCGACAGCAGCAAGAGCCGTGCGCACCTGCTCTTCTGGCGCTGCACGAAAAAGGCCCTTGCCCTTGCGTTGGAAATAGATTGGGGCCGACTGTATGGCCAGCAGAAGGCCTGCGGTGTCCTCTGCGCGTACCGATTGGCCGAAGACCTCGCCACCAAAGTCTTGACATCGAAACTCATCGGGCGGTGCACAGGACCAGAGGAACTCGAGCTCGAGCCCCTCAGCGATCGATTCAGCTTCCTGCATGAAATGCTCAAGCGAGTCGGCGCGAAAATCGAGCACCACCTGGGCCGACTTCACTTTCAGTCGGCGACCCGTTGAGAGCTCGACCTGAAGGCTCGCGGGGCTGCGCTCGCGCACCCATCCCGGCTTGATGCTGCCTGACTCTTCAAACAGCACGGCCTCAGCCACGGGCAAGCTCCTCGAGGAGCTGAGTATGTAAGCCGCCAAAGCTGCCGTTGCTCATCAGAAGGAAGTGGTCTCCCGGGCGGGCGCAGGAGACTGCTGCAGCCTTGAGCGCATCCAGACTCTGAAAGACAACTGCCCGCGCACCCAGCGGTTTGAGAGCCTCCTCCAGAGGCCAATCCAGACCCCCTGCAAAGCCCATGACCAGATCGGCCTCTGCCAAGGCCTCGGGCAACTGGGCCCGCATGGTTCCCAGTTTCATGGTGTTGGAGCGGGGCTCGAAGACCGCAATGAGGCGTTGTCCTGGGCCGAGGGTGCGGCGCAGCCCATCCATGGTGGTGCGAATGGCCGTGGGATGGTGGGCAAAATCGTCATAGACCTTGACGCCACGCACCTCACCCCTGAGCTGCATGCGCCGCTTCACCCCCCGAAAACGCGCCAGTGCTGCGACCGCCTGATGCGCTTGAACGCCAAACGCCTCCACAGCGCAGATCGCGGCCAGGGCATTCTCGCGATTGTGTTGACCCAAGAGCGGGCTCTCAACTGCGAGCCTTCGGCCATCTGGGTGCAAGATCTCGAACCGCTCGCCAGAACCCGGGCACGGACCCAGCTCGCCCAGCATCCACCCACCCTGCACACCTTGCGCCCAAGGCGGGCCCGCAAAGGCCTGGACCTCACTCCAGCTGCCTCGTCGCAGGACCCGCTCGAGGGCTGGCTGTCGGGCGTTCACCACCAGTCGAGCCTTGGAAGACAGCGTACGAATCCAGTGATGAAACTGGGTCTCAATGGCCTCTAGGTTGGGAAAAATATCGGCGTGATCAAACTCGAGATTGTTGAGCACCGCCACCTGTGCGCGAAGGTGAATGAACTTGGAGCGCTTGTCGAAAAAGGCGGTGTCGTACTCGTCGGCCTCCACGACAAAAGGAGCTCCGGAAGGTCCGAGTCTTGCGGAGACACCAAAGTTCTCTGGAACACCGCCAATGAGAAAGCCGGGCGAGAGGCCAGCGTCCTCCAGGATCCAGGCAATGAGCGAGCTGGTGGTGGTCTTGCCATGCGTGCCCGAAACCGCCAGCACACGGTAATCTGGCAGCAACGCCTCGGCCATCCACTGCGGACCAGAGACCAGGCGATCGCCCCGATCGAGCAGCGCCTCTACCAGCGCAATGCCGCGCCGAGCCACATTACCCACCACCCACTGATCCGGATTTAGGGCGAGCTGATCTACCCCAAAGCCCTCGATGACCTCAATGCCAGCGGCCGAGAGCTGGTCGCTCATGGGCGGGTAGACGTTGGCATCGCAGCCCGTTACCCGATGGCCTCGCGCAACGGCAAGCCGCGCCAGACTGCCCATGTAGGTCCCGCAAATTCCAATGATGTGTAGGTGCATGGTGCATTGTAGCCACGGGCATAATGCCGTCCATGACCACGCTCCGAGCCGAAGCGGCCGCCCTTGCAGCGCAGTTCATCGTCGATGACGGCCTGGACTATCAAACAGCCAAACAGAAAGCGCTCACGCGTTTGACCGGCGCACGCGCAGGGCGCGGCCGTGAGGACCTCCCATCCAACGAACAGGTGGAAGATGCCGTCCGGGAGCATCTCACCCTCTTTTACGCAGACACCCAGCCGGCGCGCCTGCATCAGCTTCGCAGTTCTGCCGCCCGCCTCATGCAGCGGCTCGAGCCCTTCTCGCCATGGCTCATGGGCGCGGTTGCCAACGGAACGGCAACCGAGCACACGGGCATCCAGATTGAATGCATCTCCGACAGCGCCAAAGAAATCGGCATTGCGCTCTTTAATGCAGGATTCACCACCGAAGCCCGGGAGCTCGATAGCCCGCAAGGCATGCGAGAGTGCCTCGAGCTCCTCTGGGAGGGTGAACCAACGCGCATCGGGATTGTGCAGCGCGCCCAAGGCCTGCGGGGCCGGGGGGGCCTGTCTCTGTCAGATCTCCATCAGCTGCTTGAAAAGGACACGCCATGAACACCCGTCGATCACTCATCTGGGCCCTCATTTTGGTCGCTGCGCTGGCCGCGGGCGTTGGCGTGGGTGTCTGGCGCCTCACGCCAGAGCCTGCAGCCCGAGCAGACTGGTTTTTCCAGCTCGAAGCGCCCAATGCTGCCGGTCAGCAAGAACGTCTAGCTGCCCACCGAGGCCCGCTGACCCTGGTGAACTTCTGGGCAACCTGGTGCCCACCATGCATTGAGGAAATGCCAGAACTGTCCCAATTTCACACTGATCTTTCGTCAAGTGGCGTCAAAGTGATCGGCATTGCGGTAGACTCCCCCAGCAGCGTACGGGCATTCTTGGAGGAACGTCCGGTGAGTTATCCGAGCTTCACCATGGGGGCTTCGGGCAGCGAGCTCGCCCGGCGCTTGGGTGCGCCTGCAGATGCGCTTCCCTATACCGTCCTCATCAATCAGAAAGGGGATGTGGTCAAACAAAAAATGGGTAAAATAACCGGCGAAGAGCTAAGAACATGGGTAAAAGAGCTCAAATAAACACAAATGACCAATCCGCTTCGTCTCTGGGTGCTGCACGGCCCTAATCTCAACCGTCTGGGCCTGCGCGAGCCCGCCATCTACGGTCACACCACGCTCGACCAGATCAACGACCAGCTTGTGACGCTCGGGCGACGCCTCAATGCCTCCGTGGACCCCTTTCAGTCGAACCACGAGGGCGCCCTCATTGACCGCATCCATGCAGCAGCAAGCCAACGGGTCGATGGCATTGTGATCAACCCTGGCGGGTTCACCCACACCAGCGTGGCACTGCGCGACGCACTGGCTTCGGTCTCGATCCCGTTCATTGAGGTGCACATCAGCAACGTATTCCGTCGAGAGCCCTTTCGGCACCACTCCTACTTCTCGGATCTCGCCATCGGGGTCGTCTGCGGACTGGGGCCGTTTGGATACGAGGCGGCCCTGCAGAGCCTGGTGCACACCCTCACCCCTTCCGCAAACGACAAGGACTAAGGCCCAATGGACCTTCGCAAACTCAAGACCCTCATCGACCTCGTCGCCGAATCCAGTATCTCTGAACTCGAGATCACCGAAGGCGAGGGCAAAGTCCGCATTGTTAAAGCAGCCCCTCAGGTCGCTGCCCCAGCAGCGGCCGCGGCCCTGCCCGTCCAGGCTGCCTCACCCACGCCAGCAGCACCCGCGCCCGTGCAGCCCGGCCCCGCGCCTGCGGCCTCTGAGTCCCTTGAGACCCCCGCCGTACCCACTGGGCACCGACTCACCTCGCCCATGGTGGGCACTTTCTATCGGGCGGCCTCTCCCGGGGGGGCGCCCTTTGTCTCCCTTGGCGATGTGGTGTCCGAGGGTCAGACCCTCTGCGTCATTGAGGCCATGAAGCTCATGAATGAGATTCCCGCAGACCGCGCGGGCGTCATCAAAGAAATTCTGGTCGAGAACGGTCAAGCCGTTGAATTCGGACAGCCCCTCTTTGTGATCGGCTAGTCCCATGGCCCTGTTTGAGAAAGTCCTCATCGCCAACCGCGGCGAAATCGCCCTGCGCATTCAGCGGGCCTGCAGAGAGCTGGGCATCAAGACCGTGGTCGTGCACTCCACAGCCGACACAGAAGCCAAATATGTCAAGCTCGCCGATGAGTCTGTCTGCATAGGTCCGCCGCCCTCTCGAGAGAGCTACCTCAATGTGCCGGCCATCATTGCCGCTGCCGAGGTGACCGACGCCGAAGCCATTCATCCCGGCTATGGCTTCCTCTCTGAGAACGCCGACTTTGCAGAGCGGGTCGAACACAGCGGTTTTCAGTTCATTGGTCCATCGCCCGAGGTCATCCGCATGATGGGCGACAAAGTGGCGGCAAAGAAGGCCATGATTGCTGCGGGTGTGCCCTGTGTGCCCGGCTCTGAGGGGGCCCTCAGCGACGACCCCAAAGAAATTGTGCGAACCGCACGCGCCATTGGCTACCCGGTCATCATCAAGGCCGCAGGCGGGGGTGGGGGCCGTGGCATGCGGGTGGTCCATACCGAGGCGGCACTCATCAACGCAGTCAATACGACCCGGGCAGAGGCCGCTGCAGCCTTTAACAACCCCGAGGTCTACATGGAGAAGTTCCTGGAAAATCCTCGGCACATCGAGGTCCAGATCCTCGCCGACCAGCACGGGAACGTGATTCACCTCGGAGAGCGGGACTGCTCCATGCAACGTCGCCATCAGAAGGTGCTCGAGGAGGCACCAGCGCCGCACATCACGCCTCGGCTGCGAGACAAAATCGGGGCCCGCTGCGCAGAAGCCTGCAAGAAAATTGGTTACCGTGGGGCCGGCACCATTGAGTTTTTGTACGAGAACGACGAGTTTTACTTCATTGAAATGAATACCCGTGTTCAGGTGGAGCACCCCGTCACCGAGCTGATCACCGGCATTGATATTGTCCAAGAGCAGATTCGCGTCGCCTCTGGAGAGCGCCTTCGCTGGCGCCAAAAGGATGTCACGTTTAAGGGCCACGCCCTCGAGTGCCGCATCAATGCAGAAGATCCCTTCAAATTCACCCCATCGCCAGGTCGCATCACCACCTGGCACACGCCGGGTGGGCCCGGTGTTCGGGTCGACTCACATGCATTCAGTGGGTATGTGGTGCCGCCCCACTACGACTCCATGATCGGCAAGCTCATCTGTTACGGCGATACCCGTGAGCAGGCCATCGCACGCATGGGCATCGCCCTCTCGGAAATGGCAGTAGAGGGCATCACCACCAACATCCCACTCCACCGCATCATCGTGCGCGACTCGCATTTTATGGACGGTGGCACCTCCATCCATTACCTCGAGCACATGCTGGCCGCGCGAGCCCGCTAAGGCACAGCGCGTGAGTTCTGTTCAGTCTCTGCGCTTTGAGTGCGCACCTCAGGGCGATGCCCAGGCGCAGGCCGACTGGATCGATGGCCTCACCGATGCCCTATTAGAGTTCGGCGCACTGACGGTCTCCGTTGAGGACCCGTTTGCCGACCGTCCAGATGAGGAGCGCCCCCTGTTCGGGGAGCCGGGCATGCCCCAAGACATGCAGGCCTGGCCACTCTGCCGCGTGACGCTCCTGCTGGACGCGGCGCTCAACGCCGAGGAGTGGTGGCGCCAGTGGCTCGATCAAATCCCCGAGACCTACTCGGAGTGCCGCAGCAGTGTCATGGAAGCCCAGCGGGTGGAGGACTGCGACTGGGTGAGCCAGACCCAACGCCAGTTCGAACCCATTTTGCTCGAGCGCTCCGGCTGTCGACCCATCTGGGTCGGGCCCCACTGGCACGAGCCTCCAGCGCGTCTTACACAGCCCCATGCCGTCGTCCTGCGCATTGACCCGGGCATGGCCTTTGGTACGGGCGGACACGCCACAACCCAGCTCTGCCTGCAAGCCATTCAAGCCATCGATACCGTGGGGCCCCTTGGGTCCGTGCTCGACTACGGCTGCGGCTCTGGCGTCCTGGGAATCGCAGCGGCTCGACTCTCTGCCACGTCGGTCACAGCCATTGACATCGACCCCATCGCAGTTGAAGTCGCCCAAGCCAACGCCGAGCACAATCAAATCAGTGTCGCCATGCGGTGTGGCTTACCCGATCGGCTCTCGGGTGAAACCTATGACCTGGTGGTCGCGAATATCCTCGCCCAACCCCTCAAGCTCTTGGCGCCCTTGCTCTGGGGGCTGGTCAAGCCGGGGGGCGGCCTTATTCTCTCCGGGCTGCTGGTGCGTCAACAAGATGAGTTGACTGAGGCCTATGCCCTGGCCGCTCCAGATCGGCCCCGCCTCACTGCCTTGGCCAGCCAAGAGGGCTGGCTCTGCCTTGGTGTGTGGCCCACGCTTACGCCTTCCCTCTCAATGATTGGAACCCCCTCATGACCATCCAGATCAGCGGCAGTATTGCCTTTGACACCATCATGGTGTTTGAGGGCGCGTTCAAGCAGCACATCCTTCCAGATCAGGTGCACATGCTCAATGTGGCCTTCCTTGTGCCCAACATGCGTCAAGAATTTGGTGGGTGTGCAGCCAATATTGGTTACAGCCTTGCGCAATTGGGCAGCCAGGTTAGATTGCTTGGTGCCATCGGCCATGACGGCCGCGGCTATCTCGACCGCCTGCGGCAACAGTCCATCGATGTCTCGGGCGTGGTGATGCGCGAAGACTGCTTCACCCCGCAAGCCTTCATTACGACGGACCTCGAAGACAATCAGATCACGGCCTTTCACCCAGGCGCCATGGCACACGCACATGAGAGTCTTGCGCTCGCCTCTGCTGGCCTTGGAATTGTCTCGCCCAACGGTCGTGAGGCCATGATCGCGCATGCACAGGCGTTTTCTGCCCACGGCATTCCCTTTATTTTTGACCCCGGTCAAGCCATGCCGATCTTCGATGGCCCCACCTTGCTCTCACTTACCGAACAAGCCACCTGGCTCACGCTCAACAGCTACGAGGCAGAACTCATGACCAAGGTCACTGGGCTGAGTATTGAGGCGCTGGTGCAACGACTCAAGCCACACACCCATGGGGGCGTGCTGGTCACCCAGGGAAGCCAAGGCGTGCATCTTTACACCACTGAAGGGCGGGTTGAGCAGCCGGCGATGCGCGTCTCACAGGCCGTGGACCCGACCGGATGTGGCGATGCCTTTCGCGCAGGACTGTTGCACGGACTTGAACGGGGTCTATCCCTAGAGTCAGCAGCAGAGATCGGAACCTTACTCGGCGGCATCAAGGTAGAGCGTCGCGGTGGACAAAACCACGATGCACGACCAGAGGCCGTGCGGGCAGCCTGGGCACGCTATCAGCCCGATCGGCCCTGCCCTATTTAGGTCAGCACCCAGCGCATGAGCTGGTCGTTGAGCGGGGCATGAAACGCCAAAAGGACCTGAATCAGAATCAGGACTGCAAGCGGTGAGAGGTCTAGCGTGGTGCGGCCCATGCGGCGCGCGAGGAGCTGCCGTGCAGGCTTGAGGAGTGGGGCCATGATGGCCTCCAGAACGGCCCTGAACATAGCGGCATTCGGGCCAGCCCCAAACCAGCTGAACAAGGCATGGGCAATGACCATCACCATCAGAGCCTGTAGGGTCCAGCCCAGCATCCAGACGCATGCGAGCACGACCGTCAGCAAAACCGCCATGGCATGAATACTTGCCTCGGGCCGCAACATCAGTTGAAGCGCAAGCCACAGGCCCACACTCACCCATGCCGTCAGCAGCCCGGCGGCGACACTCGCAAGATCGAATCGTTGCCCAGCCATTAGGCGACGCATGGGCAGCACCAGCCAATTGGTGACAGAGAAGAGCGTCTGACTCAAGGGATTGAGCGGATTGAGCTTGATCCACTGCAGATAGGCCCTGAGCCAGCAGGCCAGAGCGAACAGGCTGAGTGCAGTCTTGATGAGGACCCAGACCAAATCAATAAACATATCAAGGCGCTCCGGTACAAATAAAAACCCCGCCCGAAGGCGGGGTGAACAACCCGTTTAAACCACAACCCTTACGGACGGCTGCCCGTGGGGAACGGCCATGTGGTGGAAATAGGTGCTGCAGGTGCAACAGCTGCCTTCTTAGGAGCAGCGGCCTTCTTTGCCACGGGCTTCTTTGCAGCAGGCTTAGCAGCAGCCTTCTTTGCAGCAGGCTTCGCGGCGGCCTTCTTGGCTGCAGGCTTCTTAGCAGCAGGCTTCTTAGCAGCGGGCTTCTTAGCAGCGGGCTTCTTAGCAGCGGGCTTCTTAGCAGCGGGCTTCTTAGCTGCAGGCTTCTTAGCAGCGGGCTTCTTAGCAGCGGGCTTCTTAGCTGCGGGCTTCTTGGCTGCGGGCTTCTTGGCTGCGGGCTTCTTTGCTGCAGGCTTCTTAGCAGCAGGCTTCTTAGCTGCGGCTTTCTTTGCAGCAGGCTTTGCAGCGGCCTTCTTTACCTCAGGTTTATCGGCTTTCGCCTTCTTGTCCTTCTTCTTTTCTGCCATGGTCTTCTCCTTCAGGCCAACAGAGTTGGCGCGGTTACAGGGAGATTCGAGCCGAAATGGCTCGAACCATTCATTTGCGCTAGCGCTTGTTCCGCTAACGCCAATGAATTGGGGTGAGAAGGCCGCGGCAGTTGCATGTCAGTCCCAGCTGAGCGCGCCCCCCGTCTGATACTCGATCACACGGGTCTCGAAAAAGTTGCGTTCCTTCTTGAGGTCGACCATTTCGGCCATCCAGGGGAAGGGGTTCTCTTCATTTGCATAAAGTGGATCCAAGCCGATCTGCTGAGCCCGTCGGTTGGCGATGTAACGGAGGTAGCTCTTGAACATGCCCGCATTTAGACCAAGCACGCCGCGCGGCATAGTGTCTTCTGCGTAGCGGTACTCGAGATCGACGGCCTTGAGGAAGATCTCGCGAATCTCTGTCCTGAACTCGGGCGTCCAGAGGTGCGGGTTCTCCAGCTTGATGGTATTGATGAGGTCGATGCCGAAGTTACAGTGCATGGACTCATCACGCAGGATGTACTGGTACTGCTCGGCAGCGCCGGTCATTTTGTTCTGACGGCCCAGCGCAAGAATCTGGACGAAGCCAACGTAGAAGAACAAGCCCTCCATGATGCAAGCAAACACAATCAATGAGCGAAGCAGTTTCTGGTCGGCCTCAGGCGTGCCCGTTTTGAACTCGGGGTCTGTGAGGACATCAATGAAGGGGATGAGGAACTCATCCTTGTCCCGGATAGAGGCTACCTCATGGTAGGCGTTGAAGATCTCGCCCTCATCAAGCCCGAGCGACTCGACAATGTACTGATAGGCGTGGGTGTGAATGGCCTCCTCGAAGGCCTGGCGGAGCAGAAACTGACGACACTCAGGCGCCGTAATGTGGCGATACGTGCCCAGAACAATATTGTTCGCAGCAAGACTGTCGGCCGTCACAAAGAAGCCCAGGTTGCGTTTGACCAGACGACGCTCGTCATCCGTGAGCCCGTTGGGATCTTTCCAGAGCGCGATGTCGCGAGACATATTGATCTCTTGCGGCATCCAATGGTTAGCGCAACCAGAGAGGTACTTCTCCCAAGCCCATTTGTATTTGAAGGGCACCAACTGATTCACATCGGTGCCCGCGTTGATGACGCGTTTGTCCTCGACCCGAACCCGACGCTCCGTTGACGCATGCGACGCTGTATCTGCGAGCAGGCCCGAAGTGCGGCTTTGTACTGCGAGAGGGGGAACTTCGCCTGCCCCGGTAAATGCGGGCTGGATGGGTGCTTCGTGACGAGAGGGTGTTGTTTCTTCCCAGTTCAGCATATCGATCTCACTTTTAAAAAATGCAGTGAGATTCGGTGATTAAACACACACCGAATCATGCGCGAAGCGCGCGCTGCATGCAATGGTTTTTGAAAAAATTCGTTGCGTTACTGACACGCCTCACACTCAGGATTGTCGATGCTGCAAAACTTCACGTCTGAGCCTGCAGCCACTCCAGCGGTTGCAATGATCGGCTCTGCAGCGCGATCACTCAGTTCGCGCGCGGACGCCCCGGGAGAGGCACCTGAGCTTGCGGCTCCTGAAGCGGAGACTGCATTGAGCTGCCCGGTATTGAGCGTGCTCTTCTCTGCATGCGTCGCACCCATGGTGCGCAGGTAGTACGTGGTTTTCAGACCTCTCAGCCAAGCCAGTTTGTAGGTCTCATCGAGCTTTTTGCCCGATGCTCCGGCCATGTAAATGTTGAGCGACTGCGCTTGGTCGATCCATTTCTGACGACGGGCGGCGCACTCAACCATCCACTGGGTATCGACCTCAAATGCGGTCGCATAAAGCTCTCGGAGTTCCTGTGGGATTCGATCGATCTTGGCGAGGCTGCCATCGAAGTACTTCAGATCGGCCACCATAACCTCGTCCCATAACCCAAGCTGCTTGAGGTCACGCACCAGGGTCTCGTTCACCACCGTGAACTCACCGGAGAGATTCGATTTGACGTAGAGGTTCTGATAGGTCGGCTCAATAGAAGCCGAGACACCGACGATATTCGAGATTGTGGCGGTTGGCGCGATGGCCACACAGTTGGAATTGCGCATGCCCACGCTCTGAATGCGCTCACGCAACGCATTCCAATCGAGCCGCTGGCTGCGATCGATCTCCACGTATCCACCACGGGCTTGAGCCAGCAGATCGAGGGTATCGAGCGGAAGGATGCCACGATCCCAGAGCGAGCCCTTGAAACTGGAGTACGCGCCACGCTCCTCGGCAAGATCGGTGGACGCCCAATACGCCTCGTAGCAGACCATTTCCATGGAGGCATCTGAAAACGCTACCGCATCATGTGAGGCGTACGGAATGCGCATGGCGTGCAAGGACTCTTGAAACCCCATGATGCCCAAGCCCACAGGCCGGTGACGAACATTCGAGTTCCGTGCCTTGGCCACTGCGTAGTAATTGATGTCGATGACGTTGTCGAGCATGCGCATCGCGGTTCGCACCGTCTTGCGCACCTTCTCGTGGTCCAGTTCAAGACCCCCACCCGATTTGGGCTTGAGGTGCTGCACCAGATTGACCGAACCGAGGTTACACACCGCGATTTCACTGTCGTTGGTGTTGAGCGTGATTTCGGTGCAGAGGTTCGAGGAGTGGACCACACCCACGTGCTGTTGTGGGCTGCGAATGTTGCAGGGATCTTTGAAAGTAATCCAAGGATGACCCGTCTCAAACAACATGGTGAGCATCTTGCGCCAGAGTGAGGCGGCCTGAATTTTCTTAAAGAGTCGCAACTCGCCCCTGGCAGCCTTGGCCTCATAACCCACATAGGCCGTCTCGAACTCCTGGCCCACTTTGTCGTGCAGGTCTGGAACATCAGACGGCGAGAAGAGCATCCATTCGCCGTTCTCCATGACCCGCTTCATGAAGAGGTCGGGAATCCAGTTCGCGGTGTTCATGTCGTGGGTACGGCGGCGATCGTCTCCCGTGTTCTTGCGCAGCTCAAGAAACTCTTCAATGTCGAGGTGCCAGCTCTCAAGGTAGGTACAGACTGCCCCCTTGCGCTTGCCGCCCTGGTTCACTGCAACTGCTGTGTCGTTGACCACCTTGAGGAAGGGCACCACACCCTGGCTCTTGCCATTCGTGCCCTTGATGTGACTGCCCAAGGCGCGCACAGGCGTCCAGTCGTTGCCCAGCCCACCAGCGTACTTTGCTAGCAGTGCGTTTTCTTTGATGGCCTCATAAATGCCATCGAGATCATCAGACACCGTCGTCAGGTAGCACGACGAGAGCTGAGAGTGCGTGGTTCCGCTGTTAAAGAGCGTAGGGGTGGAGCTCATGAAGTCAAAGCTTGAGAGCAGCTGATAGAACTCGATGGCCCTGGCCTCTCGATTCAGTTCGTTGATGGCCAACCCCATTGCCACCCGCATGAAGAAGGCCTGCGGCATCTCGATGCGCCTGCCCTCTCCACTGAATCGATCGTTGCGGTCAATCAGGAAATAACGGTCGTACAGGGTTTGTAGACCCAAATAGTCGAACTGCAGGTCTCGCTCGGGCTGGAGGGCTGCAGCCATTTTCTTCAGGTCAAAGCGCGTCAGCTCCTCGTTCAGAAGGCCAATCTCGACGCCCTTCTTGATGAATCGTGGGAAATATTCGCGGTAGCGCGCATCCATTTCGGTCTGCGGAACCTCGGCCTGGAAGATCTCCTTGCGAATGGTGTGCAGCAGCAGGCGGGCACTGACTTTTGCATAGGCGGGGTCCTTTTCGATGAGGGCGCGGGCTGCGAGGATTGCGGATTTTTCGACTTCTTCAACCGGAACCCCGTCATAGAGGTTCTTCACGGTGTCACTCATCACCTCGTCGGCGTGGGCGTAGTCCTCAAGGCCCGCACAGGCAGCACGAATGATCTGTTGCAACCAGGCCTCGTCCAGTGGCACACGCTGGCCATTGACGACCATCGCAAGTCGATGCTCGGCCACCTCCACCCGCGTCTGGGCAGCTCGCTCTTGAGACCGACGCTCGCGGTAGAGCACATAGGCCCTGGCCACTTCATGCTCTCCAGATCGCATCAAGGCGAGTTCAACCTGATCCTGGATGTCCTCGATGTGAACCGTGCCACCTGCAGGCATGCGACGCAGCAGCGCGCCGACCACCTGCTGGGTCAACGACTCAGTCACCTCACGAACCCGAGCGCTGGCGGCGCCTTGCCCCCCCTGAACGGCGAGGAATGCCTTGGTCAGCGCAACCGTGATCTTCTGGGCCTCAAAGACCACCACCGCACCATGTCGGCGGATGACCTTCAGGTCACTGGGCTGAGCGCTCATGCGTTCACCAATCTCTGTCGATTCGGAGGACATTGGGGCGCCTGAGGACTCAGACAGGGTCGGATTTTGGGGGGTTACGGTGCTGGCCCACTGCATTGGCGCGGTCTCCTTGGTGGAAGCGGGCTACGCTCGCTTTTTTACTAGCGCTAGTAGCCGTTTGACTGATTGGGTACTAATTCTAGTAGCCTAGAGAAAAACGGCGCAAGCCAAACCTGAGGGGTTTTCCCTGTGATGCGGGCGCACATTCCCCGGAAAGCACCCACACGCCAAAGGACGGGTAGAGACTGGCAGCGCAGGTGCGGCTCCTCACACCAAACTGGTTGAGAAGCCCCGTTTTCCTTTGGGTTCAGGTGTGAAAAAAATATTTCAACGCATGGACTTCTGGATGCTCTCCAAGCGTCCGATCAAGGTCAGACTGAAACCGCTGCCAATTCCACCCCGGGCCCGGGTCCGACTTTCGGCCGGGGGCAATATCGCTGTGCCCAGCCATCCATTGCAGATTCGGGCACGCCTGCGCGAGCGCCAGTGTAAGCCTCAGACACTGCTGCTCCTGGACCGCAAGGTAGGGTCCGTCATCGACCCCCTCGAGCTCGATCCCGATTGAGAAATCATTACAGGCATTGCGGCCCTGAAAGCTCGAGCGGCCCGCATGCCACGCCCGCTGGTCAATCGAAACAAACTGATGAATTGCGCCAGAGCGATCGATGAGAAAGTGTGAGGAGACCTCCAGACCCAAGAGTGATTTAAAACTCGGGTGAGCAGAGCAGTCCAGTCGCCCCATGAAGAGGTCTTGAATGAAGGGGCCGCCATACTGGCCGCGCGGCAGGCTGATGCAATGGATCACGAGCAGCGAGACCGTTGTATCGACCGGGCGTGCATCGGCATGGGGTGAATGCCAGTGATGCACATCGGTTTGAATCTCAAGCCAACCCGATGCCGCGATCCGCAGTGGGTGCTCGCTTAGGGCCGCCTGGGCCGGTGGGTTCGGCAGGTTCACGGCTGCGCATGTGCCCTGCTGCAATAGGGCTTGCCTTCACGCCAGGACACATCCTCCTGCGGGGTCATGGCCCCGCAACGCGCGCAGGGATAAAGCCGACTCGGTCCCTTGGGCTGCTGAGGGGTCCCATCATCCTGAGGGGATGCATCAGAGGGTTTTTTGCTCTTTCCCAAAGCCGACCGCAAGGCGAGCAAGGCCAGCCCGACGGCCAGCAATACGATAAGGATCTTGCCGAGCATGAAGGTCCTGTCTTGAATTAGCTCTGGGGAGAAATCGGCTGACCAATAAGGACCTCCAAGACAAACCGGGTCCCAATATAGGCGAGCAACAGAAGGCCGAAACCTCCGAGTGTGAAGCGAGAGGCCAATCGCCCACGCCAGCCCCATCGGACACGACCGAGCAGAAACAATGCCACCATGGCCCAGGTGGCGATGGTGAACACGGTCTTGTGATCCAGCCGAAGCCAGCCCTCGCCCTCGGCGGAGAGCACCAAAGCCCCCGACAGGAGCGTCCCCGTCAAGAGGCCAAAGCCAAGACCCACAGAACGCACGAGCAGACGGTCCAGCGCCAGCAGTGGGGGCAGCTCATCCCAGAGGGCAGAGGGCGTCTCATGCTGGTGAAGGGCACGCTCCTGTCCAAGCATAAGCACGGCGTAGACCGCCGCGACAAAGAATGCGCTGTAGGCCAGCATGGCCATGAGGATGTGCACTCTAAAGAGGGGGGACGCCTCTAAGGCCATCGGTACACCTGGGAACCAGAAGGGCAGCACGGAGGCGACTGCTGCCACGGGATAGACAAAGACCATAAGCCTGCCCGCCCGCTGAGTCCACGCCTCGATCCAGAGCGTGACCACCGCAAGCCAGAGCATCCATGACATGGCATAGGCAAAGCCAAATCGGAGGCTCTCGGCTTGGAACCACGCCGGGATCAACGCTGCGCCATGCAACACAATCACGGCCATACCCAGGCCCTGCGCCAGCGCCTTTGATTTAAGACGAAAACACAACAGCACATAGCCCAGCGAGGCCAGCCAAGGGGTAGCGCCGTACAATAGAGCAGTCATTTAATCAGTGTAGCGGAAGCCCTAAACCCCATGCTCGAGTCTCTTACCGAACGGTTCGACAAAGCCCTGCGCACCATCCGCGGCGAAGCCAGGCTCACCGAATCCAATACGGCGGAGATGCTGCGCGAGGTACGCCTTGCCTTGCTTGACGCGGATGTGGCGCTCCCAGTCGTCAAGACCTTCATTCAGCAGGTGCGCGAAAGGGCCATGGGCCAAGCAGTGCAATCAAGCCTCACGCCGGGCCAAGCCCTGGTGGGGGTTGTGCACCAAGAGCTGGTCTCGCTCATGGCAGGGACCGATGCCCCACCCACTGGGCTCAATCTCGCCACCCAACCCCCCGCAATCGTGCTCATGGCCGGCCTGCAAGGCGCGGGAAAGACCACCACCGTCGGAAAGCTCGCCCGTTGGCTCACGCAGACACACAAGAAGAAAGTGCTCACCGTCTCCTGTGACGTCTATCGGCCCGCTGCCATTGAGCAGCTTCGTCTGGTTACGGAGCAGGCCGGGGCAGATTGGTTTCCCAGCCAATCCAGCGACCAACCCATTCGGATTGCCCAAGAGGCTGTGCAATGGGCCAAACGTCATTTCCACGACGTGCTTCTCGTTGACACGGCCGGACGCCTTGCCATTGACGAGACCATGATGGCCGAGATTGCAGCACTCCATGCAGCCCTGCGCCCAATCGAGACCCTCTTCACAGTCGATGCAATGCAGGGTCAGGATGCGGTGCGCACAGCAGAGGCGTTTCGCCAGACCATTCCGCTCACTGGCGTCATGCTCACCAAGGTCGATGGCGATGCCCGAGGCGGAGCCGTGCTCTCGGTGCGTTCCATAACCGGCTGCCCGATTCGATTTGTCGGCACATCCGAGAAGATCGACGGCCTTGAGGCCTTCGATGCCGAACGATTTGCGCAAAGGATTCTCGGCATGGGCGATGTACTGGCGCTCGTCGAGCAAGCCCAGAAATCCATCGATATCAAGGCTGCCGAGAAGGTCGCAGCCAAGCTCAAGTCTGGCGCGAAGTTTGACTTGGAAGACTTCAAGCTGCAGATCGGTCAGATGAAGTCCATGGGCGGACTCTCAAACCTCATCGACAAACTGCCAACCCAAATGCAGCAGGCCGCTAAGGGTCAAGACCTCTCCCAGGCAGACAAATCGGTGGGGCGTATGGAGGGCATCATCAACAGCATGACCCCCTCGGAGCGCCGCAACCCGCTGCTGATCAAAGCCAGCCGCAAACGTCGTATTGCTGCAGGCGCAGGGGTTCAGGTGCAAGAAGTCAACCGCCTGCTGGCCCAGTTCGAGCAGATGCAAGACATGATGAAAAAAATGCAAAAAGGCGGCCTTGCCAAAATGATGAAGGCCCTGGGCGGCATGAGAGGCCTACCGGGCATGGGCGGTTTCGGCCGCTAAGCCGCTCTGGCTCGACTGAGCAGCGCAGCCACCGCACCCTCCAGTGGCAGGTCATGCTGGACGAGCCCCCTGCGCTCAACAAGTTCCAGGCGGCCTTGTGCCAACCCGCGATCACCAACCGTGAGTCGAAGCGGCACGCCGATGAGTTCCCAGTCTGCAAACATGGCACCGGGTCGCTCATCTCGGTCATCGAGGATGACGGACAGGCCAGCAGCCCTGTAGTCTGCATAGAGCTGCTCACTCACAGCCTTCACCTGCTCGGACTTGGCTGCCCCCACAGGGCAAATCACCAATTCGAAAGGCGCGAGCGCCAGCGGCCAGATGATCCCGCGCTCATCGTGATTCTGCTCAATGGCCGCGCCCACAATGCGGGTCACACCAATGCCATAGCAGCCCATTTCCATGACGCGGGGCCGACCAGTCTCATCGAGCATGGTGGCCTTCATGGCCTCGGAATACTTGGTGCCAAGGTAGAAGACATGACCCACTTCAATGCCGCGCTGAATGGCAAGTACACCCTTGCCATCGGGGGATGGATCACCCTCGACCACATTGCGAAGGTCAGCGACTGCATCGGGCTCGGGCAGGTCGCGGCCCCAGTTCACGCCCAGAATATGGGCATCCACTGCATTGGCTCCAGTGACGAAGTCCGACATTTTCGCCACGGTGCGATCCGCAATGACAGTGAGGTGCGCCGGCTTGCCCTGCGAAAATATCGGACCGAGGTAGCCAGGCTCTGCACCGAAAGCGACTCGAATCTCGTCGGGCGTTGCGAATCGCCAGCCCTGCTTGAAACCCTCGAGCTTGCCGACCTTGACTTCATTCATCTCATGATCGCCCCGCAGCAGCAAAAGCCACAGCCGCACGCCCGTGGGCGGTTTGGCTTGCGGGTCGGGATCTGTCGCAAGGACCAGTGACTTGACCGTCCGCGAGATGGGTAGGTTCATGAGTTCTGCTACCCCTGCGCACGTGCTCACACCGGGGGTGGGTACCACCCGCATCGGCTCAGAGCCCGGGATACGGGCCTCGAGCAACGCGACGGCCTCGGCCAATTCGATATTGGCTGCGTAGTCTGAATCAGGGCAGTAGGCGATTGCGTCCTCGCCCGTCTCGGCTATTACCTGAAACTCATGTGACCGTGATCCCCCGATGGCACCCGTGTCTGCGGCAACTGCCCGATAGCGCAGGCCAAGCCGATCGAAGATCCTGCAATAACACGCGAACATGCGGTCATAACTGGCCTCGGCTGCAGCCACGTCCTTGTCGAAGGAGTACGCATCCTTCATCACAAATTCGCGGCCTCGCATCACCCCAAAGCGCGGGCGACGCTCGTCGCGGAATTTTGTCTGGATCTGATAGAAGTTCTTGGGCAGCTGCTTCCAGCTCTTGATCTCTTGGCGGGCCAGATCGGTGACCACCTCCTCGGAGGTGGGCTGAAAGGCAAAGTCACGCCCGTGACGATCTCGAATGCGCAGGAGCTCTGGGCCCATCTTGTCCCATCGGCCCGTCTCTTGCCAGAGCTCTGCGGGCTGAACGACCGGCATCACCACCTCGAGCGCACCCGCAGCATCCATTTCCTCTCGAATAATGGCCTCGACCTTGCGCAAGACTCGAAGTCCCATCGGCATCCAGGTGTAGATACCCGCACCCAGTCGGCGAATCATGCCCGTGCGCATCATCAGGCGCTGGCTTGCGACTTCGGCGTCTGAGGGATCTTCTTTGAGGGTCTGAATATGAAATTCTGAGGCGCGCATGCGAGGGTTCCGGAAGTCACTTCGTATAATGTGCGAATTATGCTGGATGAACATGGCTACCGGCCCAACGTCGGCATCATTCTCGTCAACGAGATCAACCAGGTCTTCTGGGGCAAGCGCATTCGCGAACAGGCCTGGCAGTTCCCGCAGGGGGGCATCCAGGATGGCGAGGAGCCCGAGGCTGCCATGTACCGTGAGCTATTTGAAGAGACAGGGCTGCGCCCAGAACATGTGCGCCTGCTGGCCAGAACGCAGAATTGGCTGCATTACGATGTACCCACCCGTTGGGTCCGCCGAGAATGGCGCGGCCTTTACAGGGGGCAGAAGCAGATCTGGTATCTCTTGCGCATGCTGGGAGAAGACAGTGATGTCCACCTGAGGTCGGGCGCAGAAAAACCCGAGTTCGACGACTGGTGCTGGCATGACTTCTGTATTCCTCTCGACTCTGTAATCGAGTTTAAACGCCAGGTTTACTGGCAGGCCATGCACGAGCTTGCGGGCTACCTCTTCTCACCCGAGGAGGTGAGCACCAGGTTGTCGCGGTGGATGAGCTCGGGCTCCTCCACAAAACCCAAGACTGCCTCAATCTGACCCGAGGGTTTGCCAAGAATACGGCGGGCATCTTTGGCTGCGTAATTCACAAGGCCACGCGCGAGTTCCTTCCCCTCGGCCGATACACAGGCCACGACATCGCCTCGGTCGAAGTCACCCTCGGCCGCGGTCACGCCGACAGGCAGGAGAGACTTTCCTCCAGAGACCAACACACGCGCAGCCCCCGCGTCGAGCACTAGGCGGCCGCGCAGCTGGAGGTGGTCTGCAAGCCACTGTTGACGCGCGGTCAGCATGGGCAGGTCGGCACGAAAACGGGTGCCCAGGAGTTCGCCTTGAGAGAGGCGCACCAAGACCTGCGGCTCACTGCCGCTGGCTACAAGGGTGTCTGCCCCACTTCGGGCAGCGCGCTGGGCCGCGCGCACCTTCGTCGCCATGCCACCGGTGCCAATGTGGCTGCCTGCGCCACCGGCCATCTCGAGCAGTTGGGGGTCATTCGCACTGACCTCGCTCAGCAGCGCAGCCGTTGGATCCTTGCGAGGGTCGGCAGAGTAAAGACCCGCCTGATCCGTCAGAATCACCAGCCGATCGGCCTCAAGCAGGTTGGTGACCAAGGCGGCAAGCGTGTCGTTGTCACCGAGTTTGATTTCGTCGGTGACCACGGTGTCATTTTCATTGATGACGGGGACAACACCAAGGTTCAGCAGTGTGCGCAGCGTGGCCCGCGCATTCAGGTAGCGACGGCGATCGGCGACGTCTTCGTGTGTGAGCAGAATCTGGGCTGTGCGCAGCTCGTGCCGAAGGAAGCCCGTCTCATAGGCCTGTGCCAGGCCCATCTGGCCGACCGCGGCAGCCGCCTGAAGATCATGGATTTCATGGGGGCGTTCACTCCAGCCCAGCCGCTTCATGCCCTCGGCAATCGCACCACTCGAGACCAAGACCACCCGATGTCCTTGTGCATGCAAAGTTGCCATTTGGGCTGCAAACCCAGCAATGGCCTCTTGGTCCACACCACGACCGGCGTTGGTCACCAGGCTCGAGCCCAGCTTTACGACCCAGAGCCCAGGGGCCGTCAGTTCATTGCGGCTCATGCTCGGGTGGCTCCGGGACAAATCGCACGTCGGTCTCAACAGACCCAAACTCTTCTTGGCGCTGCGCATCAAGCGCGTGCTGAACGGCCTGAACCAGGTCTTCCAGACCGGCCCGAGTGAGCCCAGACGTCATGTAGACCGGGCCCTTCCATCGCAGTGAGCGGTTCATGGCCTTCCAGCGTCGCTCGCGCTGCTCGGGCTGCAACAGATCCATCTTGTTGAGGATCAGCCAGCGCGGCTTGTCCTTGAGGGTGGGGTCGAATGCGGCGAGCTCTTTGACCAGGGTACGGATGTCAGAGGCGAGTTGTTTGCCGATCACGGACTCGTCTGTCTCGTCGGTGGTGGGCGCCATATCGATCAGATGCAAAAGTACCCGGGTGCGCTGAATATGGCGCAGAAACTGGTGGCCAAGTCCAGCGCCCTGAGCAGCCCCCTCGATGAGACCGGGAATGTCCGCAATGACAAAGCTCCTTGCGGGGCCGGTTCTGACCACACCGAGCTGCGGGCTCAAGGTGGTAAATGGATAGTCCGCCACCTTGGGCCGGGCGTTCGAGATGGCAGCAACCAGCGTGGACTTGCCTGCATTGGGCATGCCCAAGAGCCCTACATCTGCGAGCAGCTTGAGTTCGAGCCGCAGCCGGCGGGACTCCCCAGGCTGACCCGGTGTGAACTGTCGTGGAGCGCGATTCACACTGGACTTGAAGTGCAGATTGCCCAGCCCACCCTCGCCGCCCTTTGCGAGCACGACCCGCTCTCCGTCGAGACTCAGGTCAAAGAGCAGCTCGTCGGTGTCTGCATCGAAGACCATGGTGCCCACAGGGACGCGCAACTCGATGTCATCGGCTCCCGCGCCATATCGGTCCCGGCCCTGACCCTGTTCGCCACTTCGCGCGCGGTGGATTCGCGCGTACCGATAGTCGATGAGCGTGTTGATATTGCGGTCAGCACGAGCGTAAATGCTCCCCCCGCGGCCACCGTCTCCACCGCTGGGTCCACCCTTCGGGATGAACTTCTCGCGACGAAAAGCGGCCGCACCGTTACCGCCCTTGCCGGCGTGGACCTCAATGGTGGCTTCGTCGATGAATTTCATGAAAAGAAAAAGCCCCGGATCGCGGGGCTTTGTCTGATGGCAACCTCAGCGCAGCCCTGCTACGCGAGCGGCCTTGTGCTTACTCAGCGATGATGTGAACGGTCGAACGCTTGAGCGGGCCCTGAACCGAAAAGGACACTTTGCCATTAACCAAGGCAAACAAAGTGTGGTCCTTGCCCATGCCCACGTTCAAGCCGGGGTGGAAGGTGGTGCCGCGCTGACGCACGATGATATTGCCTGCAAGTACGGCCTCTCCGCCGAACCGCTTGACCCCGAGTCGTTTCGACTCTGAGTCACGACCATTTCGCGTAGAGCCGCCGCCTTTTTTCTGTGCCATTTCAAACTCGTCCTTATGAACTCAGCAAACTCAGGCGGTCACGACGGAGCCGTCGGGCTTGACCAACGCTGCAATCTTGATTTCGGTGTAATTCTGGCGGTGACCTTGGGTCTTGGCGTAGTGCTTACGGCGGCGGTGCTTGAAGATGCGAACCTTATCGCCACGACCGTGGGCAGTCACCACTGCCTTCACGCTCGCGCCGGACAGCAGGGGGGCACCCATTTGAAGGGCTTCGCCCTCGCCCATGGCGAGCACGTCGGCTAGGATCACCTCTTGGCCGGCCTCAGCTGTGAGGGTTTCCACGCGCAGGGTGTCTCCCGGTGCAACCCGATACTGCTTGCCACCGGTTTTGATGACTGCGTACATAATTCGTCTCTCTTTTACGTGTGTGAACAACGTGTGTGAAGCTGGAAAAGCCCACCATTGTATTGGCCACTCAGCCAAGTTGCAAGCCCCGTGCGCTTTGCAGTAAAGCAGGTAAAGTTCGCTCACCATGAACGATCGATCGTCCACAGCATTTTTCGCACCCATTGCGGACGGAATGTCGGCCGTCGACCGCGTGATTCGCATTCGGCTTCAAAGCTCCGTGCCGCTTGTGGAGCAAGTGGGCGATTACATCATTAGTGGAGGGGGCAAGCGCGTGCGGCCCGCGCTGCTGCTGCTGACGGCGGGTGCGCTTGAAGCACACCTTCGAGCCGATGCCGCCGGCTCGGCCCCATGGGCAGACCCCGCCCAGGTCTACGAACTCGCAGCCATCGTGGAGTTCATTCATACCGCAACCCTGCTGCATGACGATGTCGTCGACGAATCAGGCATGCGCAGGAACCGCCAAACAGCCAATGCCATTTTCGGCAATGCGGCCAGTGTGCTCGTGGGCGACTTTCTGTATTCCCGAGCCTTTCAAATGATGCTGTCTTGCCATTCGCTTGCCGTCATGTCCGTGCTGGCCGATGCCACCAATGTCATTGCGGAAGGCGAGGTGCTGCAGCTGCTCAACTGCCAAGACCCCGACGTTGACGAGGCCCGTTACCTGCAGGTCATTCGCTTCAAGACCGCTAAGCTATTTGAGGCATCGGCCTGCCTGCCCGCTGTTTTGGCGGGTTGCCCCGCAGACATGATTGATCGCATGTGCGCGGTAGGCCGCCATCTGGGCACCGCTTTTCAGCTCACAGACGACGTGCTCGATTACGACGGCGATGAGTCCATCATGGGCAAGCAACTGGGCGATGATCTGCGCGAGGGCAAACCCACCCTGCCGCTGATTCTGCTCATGGCCCAGTCGAGCCCGGCTCAGCGCGAGCAGCTTCGTGCAGCCATTCTCGACCCCGAATCAGCCGATGTGGCCGGCATCATTCACATGGTGCGTCAATCGGGTGTGCTCAACACCACGTGGGAGGCTGCGCGCGCGGAATGCGATCTGGCTCGGGCCGCCCTGGAGGTCCTCAGCCACTCCGAGTACAAGTCTTCCCTGCTAGACTTGCTGTCATTCATCACCAGCAGGCGGCAGTAGGTCGCCTCTGTCGGTCCGTCGGGGTGTAGCTCAGCCTGGTAGAGTACTGCGTTCGGGACGCAGGAGTCGGAGGTTCGAATCCTCTCACCCCGACCATGAATGGCCTACACTAAGGGCATCATGGCAACCCGTCTGGCTTCTCATTGAGCGATCTTCCCCTCTGGGCGCAGGGCCTGGCACTGTTGGTGCTCCTTGGGCTGTCCGCTTTTTTCTCGAGTTCTGAAACTGGCCTGATGGCCGTGAACCGCTACCGTATGCGGCACCTGGCTGCACAAGGGCATCGCGGCGCAAAGCTGGTGATGAACCTGCTCGACAAAACAGACCGGCTGCTGGCCACCATCCTTCTGGGCAACAATGTGGTGAATGCAGCCCTCACCGCACTGATCACCGCAATCGCCATCAA